>NZ_SNXG01000001.1:0-698101 GCF_004362415.1 Enterobacter sp. AG326
GTCGGCATGGTTCGAGCGAGCAGATGCCACCGGCTGAATATGAAAACCTATATTATCAACGGCTCAGAAGTGTCTAGATTATCCGTGGCGATTCAGTTACGCGTATTGGGTTCAACGCTAATCAGTTTGTACTGATGAGTGGCAGTGATGACGCCCAGCATTCACCGTTCTCGGTGGTTAATGGTCAGGTCTTTATGAGCTCAGCATTTATTCAGGATGGCACGATCACCAATGCCAAAATTGGCAATGTCATCCAGTCCAACAATTACGTTGCCGGACAATCCGGATGGAAACTGGATAAAGGTGGTACCTGGGAAAACTACGGTAGTGACGGCCAGGGTGCAAGAAAGACCACGAACGTTACTGACAGCATCAGGGATGCGAACGGTGTTCTCCGCGTACAGATTGGCAAACTGACAGGAGTGTTCTGATGTCATGGGGTATACAAACATGGGATGCCACTGGAAGTCCAAATAACTATGGCATTAAGCCAGTTTCGGTTGTTGGACGTATTCCACTAGCAGCAGGGCAGAACTCAGGGGCATGGAGCTTTAGCCTACCTCAGGGGTTTAAAGTGGGGTTTGTTGTTTCTCTTGACGAGGGGGGAAACAGTGTCGGACGGAGAATTGTTGCGAGCGGGAACACCATTACTGTGACACCCGCATCAGAAACGGGCTTGGGCAATTATCCGGCATCTAAATGCGAGCTGATTATTTTTATGGAGAAAGCATAATGGCTGATTATGGTGCGATGATATTGATGGATAATGGAAATCCCTTTGTTACGCCGCAATCAACCCCATTCTGTCTCTACGGTAAATACACGTTTAACTCCTCACCTAACGGCAGTTCACAGCAGGTAACGCAATATCTTTCTGTACCCGCAGATTATCCGGTAATGGTGTTTATCAAAACTACTGATACGGCGCAGCCGACACCAGTCATGTCATATCGACTCGGAGGAAATGTATATATTGGTGGTGTGAACCCTTATAACCAGAGCTTTTCGCTTACTGCCTATGTCTTTGCAATATTCCCGCAAACATTACCCGCGTGGGGATTTGCAATCTGGGATGCTACGGGAAAACTTGTTCTGACAAACGAATCAAGGGTACTTTCTGATCTGCAAACAGTGGGCGATGCTGGTGCAAACGGAGGCATAAACATAGACCAGACACTGTCTGGATCTTGGGCTGTAGCTCCTGCACAGCTTGGTCAGACAATTATCACTAATAACGCGACCAAGCCTCCGACCATTTATACGATCAACGCGTATTCATCGTGCAGATTTAACGGAGGCAGTACAAGAATAAACGCAGGTGGGACATCAACCGGGACAGGATCACCAGGCGGAGGTACCAATACGGGGACGTCTTTGACCGCCATCAATACATCTGCTTACGATTAAACGATCGTTCAAAACGATCAATCTAAAGATATTGATCTATAAAATCTATTTTCATTGTTTTTTCCTTCAGGTTAACGTTTTAGAGCGTTTATTTAGCTCAGGGATGAATGATGAAACCTTTAATTGGCTGTGCACTTATATGCTGTTTTCTTTCCGCTTGCTCGTCACCCCTAATCGAGAAACAAACTCCCGTTTGCGAAGCCACCACATTGAACGGGGGAAATGAAGTATCGGTGCAGATTTACGGCGTGCGTAAAGTAGCTAATCAGACAGAATATAGGGCAGGCTTCCCCTTCAATTGGCGATGGGTGAGCAAAAACAACTTCACCAGGTCGACCTGTTCAAAATGAACAACACGAAAACCCGCTCCGGCGGGTTTTTTATTATCTGAATTCAGGAGTCCTTTATGTCGGCAGGTACCATCACCCTGACAAACGGGTCCGCTATTGTTGGCGGTTCCGGAACTGCTTTTTCAACTGAACTCTCTGCAGGTGACTTCATTGTTTCTACTGTGGGCGGCGTTCCGTACACATTGCCAGTAAAAACGGTAGACAGTGATACCCAGCTGACGCTTGTAATCAGCTTCACCGGTCCGACACAATCCGGTGCGGCCTGGTCCGCAGTGCCGCGTGTGGCCCTGAATATGGTCACTGCGGCGCTGGTTGCCCAAAGTGCCGAAGCTTTGCGCGGGCTGAACTACGATAAACAGAACTGGCAGCAGGTATTCAGCACAGCAGGCAATATAACTGTGAAGTTACCAGACGGTACAACTTTTAAGGGACCCTCCTGGCAATATGTTATCAGCCAGACATCTACGTTGAACGGAAAAACAGGCGGCACGGTTTCCGGCAGTGTTATTGCTACCTCCGGAAGCGAAGTTGGCGTTGCGACGGGGTCAGGTGGTAATAAGTCTATCTCACTGTCAAATGTTAACTCCGATGGGCCCGCAGAAAACTATGTAAACTGGATGGCGGGTAACTATTATTCTGGGGCATGGCGAATTGGAGCCATTCGCGGTTCAGGGACGGACCTTGCGCGCGTTCAAATGAACGTTTACGACGGCGTCTCTTCAAACGCTGATTTTCGCTGGTATCCCTATGGTGCCTTTCAGTCAAAAACCCACATTGGCCCTGGCGAAAATTACGGTGGTGGCTATCAGGATGTTGTGAATGGCTACAGTACCAACACATCATTTTCACGCCCGAATATTACCACTCCGAACGATGGTGGATTTGTACCATTTGGCAGGTGGCATACCTATTGCTCAGGGGGGTATCACGCCGTTACTGCTCTTGGATCTATTTCCCAGGGGAAAAGCAACTGGCCATCTATTGAACTTGTAACCATTGGTGATAGCGGATCTGCAGGGACACGTATTTTCTCGTTTAACACCGTTACCGCGGATATTTCAGTTTCAGGCAGTGGTGGTTTCGGGGGGAATTATATTTTCTCTAAACAACCAAACTGTGATATCGAACTGAAACATAGCGTGAAATACGATGATGGTTATCAGTCATACGAGAACATCAAGAAATTCCTGCCAGCAACTTATGTCTACAACGATGACCCTCGTGAGAGAGTTCGCCGAGGTGTAATCGCTCAGGATGTCATGAAGATCGACAGTGAGTACGTAACGTTGGTCCCTGCTGCGCCAAAGTTTGATAGCGAAGGAAACAGAGTTGATGCTGATGATACGTTGGCACTGGATAACAACGTTATCATGCTTGATACCGTGCTGGCATTGAACTACGTCATTAAACAGCTGGAGACAACACAGAAAGAGCTCCGGGAGCTTAAGCTAAAAATAGCGGAATCATGAAGTCTTAGCTTTCAGCCGCCGCCCGTGCCGGTACTCAACTGGCTTTGTCTCACTCAGGTCTGCTTAAACTCTGCCATTATCGAAAAATTTACAAAAGAGATAATTCGAAACGAGAGAGAAACTTAGAAACGAAACGGCGAAGCTTTAAGCAGTGACGATAGGGCCTGTATCTTGCGGACACTTACAAATAAAACTACTGTATATAAAAACAGTGTTTGAGGTGTGTGCAATGAAATTCATTAGGCCAACAGAACTGCGAGAAATTATCGCTCTCCCGCTTTTCAGTGACTTAGTTCAGTGTGGTTTCCCAAGCCCCGCAGCTGATTACGTTGAACAGCGTATCGATCTCAATGAGTTACTTGTCGCTCATCCGAGCTCCACCTATTTCGTTAAAGCCGCAGGTGATTCAATGATCGAAGCCGGGATCAGTGATGGTGATCTGCTGGTGGTGGACAGCTCGCGCACAGCTGAGCACGGTGACATTGTCATTGCCGCGGTGGAAGGGGAATTTACTGTTAAACGCCTGCAGCTACGCCCGACAGTCCAACTCATCCCAATGAATAGCGCCTACAGTCCGATTGTTGTAGGCAGCGAAGATACGCTGGACGTTTTCGGCGTTGTTACTTTCATCGTGAAATCGGCGAGCTGAACATGTTTGCGCTCTGTGATGTGAATTCGTTCTATGCATCATGCGAGACGGTGTTTCGGCCCGACTTAAAAGGGCGGCCAGTGGTTGTTCTCTCGAATAACGATGGCTGTGTAATCGCACGCAGTGCCGAGGCCAAGGCCGCTGGAATTACAATGGGAGAGCCATTCTTCAAGCAAAAAGAGCTTTTCCGGCGAGCTGGCGTTGTTTGTTTCAGCAGCAACTATGAGCTGTATGCTGATATGTCTAATCGGGTAATGACAACGCTTGAGGAAATGAGCCCCCGCGTCGAAATTTACAGTATCGATGAAGCTTTTTGCGACCTGACTGGCGTTCGCAACTGCCGGGACCTGACTGACTTCGGGAAAGAGATCCGCGCTACAGTTCTGAAGCGTACGCACCTGACAGTCGGTGTTGGTGTAGCGCAGACAAAAACACTCGCTAAGCTGGCAAACCACGCCGCCAAGAAATGGCAGAGACAGACGGGCGGAGTTGTTGATTTGTCAAATATCGATCGCCAGCGTCGGTTGTTGGCTATCGTGCCTGTGGAGGATGTATGGGGCGTCGGCAGGCGCATCAGCAAGAGGCTGAACGCCATGGGCATCAAAACGGCTCTGGACCTCTCAGAACAAAGCACATGGATTATCCGTAAACATTTTAACGTGGTACTCGAGCGAACGGTCAGGGAGTTACGCGGCGAGCCATGCCTCGATCTGGAGGAGTTTGCACCTGCAAAGCAAGAAATCGTCTGTAGCAGGTCATTCGGTGAACGCGTTACCAAGTACGAACAGATGCGTCAGGCTATCTGCAGTTATGCGGCAAGAGGTGCTGAAAAGCTTCGGGGTGAGCATCAGTATTGCCGCTTTATTTCTGCGTTCGTTAAAACATCCCCGTTTGCCTTGAACGAGCCATATTACGGCAATAGTGCTTCAATGAAGCTTCTCACCCCCACTCAGGATTCCCGTGACATTATCAACGCTGCGGTAAAGTGCCTGGACAAAATCTGGAAGGATGGGCACCGCTATCAAAAGGCTGGAATCATGCTGGGAGACTTCTTCAGCCAGGGTGTGGCCCAGCTCAACCTGTTCGATGAGAACGCGCCGCGGGCCGGAAGCGATAAGTTGATGGAGGTGCTCGATCACCTGAATGCGAAAGACGGTAAAGGAACTCTTTACTTTGCCGGACAGGGCATTCAGCAGCAGTGGCAGATGAAACGTGATATGTTGTCGCCGCGATATACGACGAGATATTCAGACCTGCTAAGGATCCGATAGAATTCTTGATGTCTTGGTCCGCTTTGTGCCAAAAGCGGACATTGATATAAATGGCGATTGATCAAACGTCAGCCCGTTTACTTTGTCCTAGAGGATCTCAACCACTTCAAACTCTTCTGCGATCAACTCCATATCTTCAGAAAAATGACCATCGCGGGTGAAAAATCTCTGATGCTCTTTCTGCCAGTATTCAAGGCTTAAATCGCCTTCACCTTCTTTGCGGGCGAACGCCTCGGTCACATCACAAAAACGCACTAGTCGCAATGAAACCAGTCTGATCACGCAGACCGGAACATTCTGGCCATCAAGAATAATGTTATAACTCCCAATCCTCAGGGCAGAATCCTCTTGCTGGAAAGAGGCAAAAGATCCGCAAGAGGCCGTTTTGATCCCTTTTTTGACCAGGTCCGCAAGCTCGCTGGCGAGTTCCGGGCTGTCACCCATTTGCCAGGCATCTGCACCTGGATACTTCATTTTTAATTCCTCAACCTCAACCATTGAAATCCCTTCTTTATCGTCGATGAAAAACAAAATTTATACATTTTTTTAGCATGACTGTATCGACATTATCAGTGATGCCTTTCTTAAGATAGTGTGATCCGCTTATCGCTCATTTCGGACGTGCCAAGTATCTTTTACTTTTTATCTTGCTGCCTCGATTAGCTCCGGTCCCTGATTCTTCACATTACCCACGGCACGCGTCACAGCGTGCCATATAAACTTGTCTGAGGGTACAGCACCGTCGGCTGCTATCTCTTCCGCTTCTTTCCCGCCTATAACTTGGCGCATCCACTCCCGGGCCGCCTCAGGAGATAGAACCAGTGGCCGGCGGTCATGAATATCGACCAGACCTTTATCAGCTGCGGACGTCACGATGAGAAAACCTTCTGCTTCATGTCCACGCTCGAACGTCGTGCTGCCGATCGCCGCCATAAAAATGGGTTGACCGTCAGCGCGATGAATAAAGTAGGGCTGTTTCTTGTCGCCTTCCTTTTTCCATTCGAACCAGCCATCGGCGAAGCAGATCGCCCGGCCATGTTGCCAGAGAGGTTTGAACATTCTGCTGGTGGCCGCAGTTTCGACGCGCGCGTTAATCAATGGCGGCTTATCCCACCACCCGGGCGCGTAGCCCCAGAATACCGGATCGAGGTGCAGTTGTTCGTCGCGTTCGCTCAACAGCAGAACTTTGGTTCCAGGCGCGACGTTGTACCGGCCAATAGGTTCCGGGTCATAGGCAATGTCACGATCGGCTTCATCGGCCAGGTAAGCCAGATATTCTTCACGCGTTTGAGCTTGTGCAAAACGGCCACACATCGGGCACCTCCAGTTGTCAGACTGAAAGTATAGGCACAGATAAGCACGCTAAATGGGGACCAATGTATTGCCTGCCTATCTACCTGCAGTTAAAGCATGGGTTCAACGATCGCTTTATTTAAAATTCCTGTTTCAATAACTTCACTGTGAAGGCTGTGAGGGACGATAACTGGAATTTTTATACCAGGATAAAGTTGAGTAAGAGCGAGGGTTCTGTGCCGACCATCCATAATTCGGAATGGCGAGGTCATCTCCGGATACTCGACCATACCGTTGGCAATGTAGCTTTTAACTTTGTGCCAGCGAATTGGGTCGATGTTAAATGCCTCATCCCCCATGCTTTCCAGAATTTTTAACCCATCGGCAAAAATGATGCATCCACCCTCTTGAGCAAACACAGGAGGTAGAATGAAACGAATGTCGCTGAACTTAGGGTAGACAAACGGTTCATCGTCTTTTGGGATGTCGTTAAAGGATCCAAATCTGAATTTACCGAGGTGAGTGTGGAGGAATTCCTCCGGAAGGCGAGAGAATAATTGTTTCATAGAAGTCCTTCTCAAATGTCATAAGGGGAGTGAAGTAATGCCATGCAAACACGCAGTAATCAAAAAAATAGCGCGCGCCGATTAAGTCATACAACTCATTCACGGTGATTATGCGGTTGGGAGTTGGGGGCAGTAAAGCAGGAGGTTTAAAAACGTTGAAACGTGCTCGCAAATCAGCTAGTCGAATCAGAATTTTGGGGGCAAATTTGGGGGCATTTTGAATGAAGGGACACCGATAGGGGCACAAAAAAGACCGTGTATGTCCGTAGATGTCCGTAAAACGTTTTGGGCTAACTCGTTGATAGTATAATAAATATAGCCATTTCAAAGGATTGCGAATTTTCTGCGCACTAAAACTGCACAAACAGCTTTTTCATTGGGTCTCACCGAAAAAACGCTTTGTGCAGAATATACATGAAAACCCGTCGATATTTTCATGTCTGTGAAGCGCGTTATATGGCAATTGCGCTGTTTTTTACCTTGGCGATGAGTGTTTCCGTTACGGCCAGTCCTTCCGCAATGTGCATATCAATCACATCGGTCCCAAATTCGTTAATTAAATCCAGGAGAATTTCGTAAGTCTGGATGAGTTCAAGGAGATCAAAGAGCGCTTTTTGATCGGCGCGTGAGGGGGAGGAATGGCTAAGCGCAGCCTGATTAACAATCCATTCAAGATTGGTCTTGATGGCTTCTATCTGACTGTAGCTATACATATTTCATGGGCTTAAATCCTCATTTCAAGATTTTATGGGAAAGGTATCGTGAGAGCTTCACGGTGAAAAAAGAGTCTGCATGTCGCCGGGGCAGTGCTGGCTGTAGAAAGGATGGATGAAGATTTAATTATGGGATAGTTCGCGTGCTTAGCAAGTTAATTGTTGCGCAAACGTAAAAATAAACGCGCGAAAGAGAGGACATCGCTGTGTAACGCCTTCATTTCGCGCACGTTATGCTAGCCAGATAACGGAATCAGGTTTCCCAGGCGTGCGGGGCAAACAGATAACCCTTGTTACGTACGGTTTTAATGCGGTAGGGCTCGGTAGCGTTATCCTGCAGCTTTTTGCGCAGACGCGAAATTGCTACGTCAACGCTGCGGTCCATGCCGTCATAGCTCACGCCACGCAGGTTTTTCAGCAACGCGTCGCGGTCCATGATTTGCCCGGCGTGCGTTGCCAGCTCCCACAGCAGGTCAAAATCTGCGGTGGAGAGGGCGATAAGCTCGCCGGAAAGCAGCACCTGGCGGTTAATGGGGTCAATAGACAGCGTACCGAAGCGCATCGCTTTGTGCGGCGTCAGAGACGGCGCGGGCGCTTCGCGTTCGATGCTGGCGTGCTGGCGCAAATGCAGGCGCAGGCGGGCAAGCAGGACGGCAGGCGGTGTGGTTTTCAGAATGTAGTCATTGGCGCCCATCTCCAGCGACAAAATGTGGTTCATATCGCTGTCCAGTGAGGTGAGCAGGACGATAGGGCCCTCCCAACGGGCGCGCAGGTCACGGCAGAGCGTCATGCCGTCTTTGCCTGGCAACATGATATCCAGCAGCACCAGATCCGGGTTTTCACGGACGACCACCTCTTCGGCACGATCGCCGCGAGGTTCAACAATGACGTCCATATCATGTTTACCCAGATAGGCGGCGATCAGTTGCCCGACCTCGGGTTCGTCTTCAACATAAACAATCTTATTCATACAGCGTCTGTTTTCGTGAAAAAAGCCAACATACACCGCGAAACCTTAACCTTCCATTAATCTTTCAAAATTAACGCCGGTTCCGTTATTCTGGCTCTTATTGTTACTTGATTGTTATAGGGAAAAGTATGGGGCTGGTGATTAAAGCCGCACTGGGCGCGCTGGTGGTGTTACTGATTGGCATTCTGGCAAAAACGAAAAACTACTATATTGCCGGGCTAATCCCGCTGTTCCCGACCTTTGCGCTGATTGCCCACTATATCGTGGCTTCTGAGCGGGGTACGGAAGCGTTACGTACGACCATCGTGTTTGGCATGTGGTCTATCATTCCGTATTTTCTCTACCTGCTTTCGCTGTGGTATTTCACCGGTTTTCTGCGTCTTCCCCTGGCGCTGAGCGGGGCGGTGGCCTGCTGGGGACTCAGCGCCTGGGTGTTAATTTTCTTCTGGAGCCGCTTTCACTAGCGCAGCGGTCGTCCGCCGTCCACGGCAAAGGTTCTGCCCGTGACGTAGCAGCTCGTGAGCAGGTAATCCACAAGGTCGATCACCTCTTTCTCGCCCGGGGCGATTTTCATGAGCGACTTATTCAGCGCCTGCTGGCGATACTCCGCATCATCGTTTTCGTTAAACAAAATCATCGCCGGGGCGATGGCATTCACCTTCACCTCGGGCGCGAGCTTGCGGGCGAACGAGCGCGTCATATTATCCAGTGCGGCTTTACTGGCCGCGTAGGCGATGTGCTTGTCGCTGCCGCGCTCCACCACATAATCGGTGAAGTGAATAATATCGCCCGCCGCGTGTCCATGGCCGCGCAGCAGGTCCTGCAAAGCGTGGTTAAGCAGATAAGGCGCATTGACGTGGATCTGCAGCATGGCGGAGAGCGTTTCGCTGAGTGACGTACCGGTTTTTTCGGCTCGCCATGCGCTGGCGTTATGGATCACGGCGCGCAGTCCCGCTGTGGTGGCTTTTACCTTTTCCGCGAAAGTCAGAATGCCTTCATCGGTCGAAAAATCAGCCTGAATGCAGACCGCCCCGGCTTTGCGTAACCCTTCAATAGACGGATATTCCGTACGGTAGCTGACAATGACCGGATGGCGAAGGTTGAGAAAGTGATGGGCGAGGGCGAGGCCGATACGGCGGCCTCCACCGGTAATCAGTATTGGGCGAAGCGGTGCATTTCCCATCGTATTCTCCTTTACAGTTCAACAATGGGAAAGGCGATGCTAACCCATTAACATCCAGGTTGCCGGCAGGGCAGCAACCAGTAACAGTCCAATTAATGCCATTTCACGGCGTTTCAGCGCGTTCTCCAGCTGATGCGTGCGGCGGGCATAGATAAACACCAGCAGACCCGGTGCGTACAGCACCACCGACAGCAGCAGATGCATAGGCCCGGAAGCATACAACAACCACAGGCCGTAAATACAGGCTCCGACACCCACGACATAATGCGCCGGGCGTGTGGCAATTTTTAACAGATACGCACCCACTAAGAAATAGGGTACCAGAATCATCTCCGAGGCGATGGTCAGCAGGGTGTTATAGTCTGAACCTGTGAGCCAGATCAGCACCAGACAGACCTGAATGCTGATGTTGGTCAGCCAGAGCGATGCCGACGGCGCGCTGTTTTGGTTTTGACGGGCGAACAGGCGTGGAAACGCCTTGTGCGTCGCGGCCAGGAACGGCACTTCAGCCGCCATGATGGTCCAGCTAAGGTAAGCGCCGCAGACGGAGACGATCAGCCCTGCGGCAATCACCACATCGCCCCAGGGGCCGAGCATTTTCACCATCAGGCCTGCCATTGACGGGTTACGCATTTCAGCCAGCTCAGGACGCGCCACCACGCCCAGCGACAGCAGCGTCACCAGCAGATAGACCCCGAGCGCGGCCAGTACGGCCAGCAGCGTGGCGCGGCCTACATCGCGTTTATTCCTGGCCCGGGCAGAAACCACGACCGCGCCTTCAACGCCGATGAACACCCACAGGGTAATCAGCATCGTATTTTTCACCTGCTCCCAGACGGGAACGCCCAGCGCAACGCCGCTGAAATCAAGCTTGAAAACGTCCATACGGAACGCAATAAAGGCCAGAACGATAAACAGGCCGAGCGGAACCAGTTTTGCCAGCGTCGCCACCAGGTTGATGCTGGCGGCCGTTTGTACGCCACGTAACACCAGCCAGTGGACGAACCACAGCAACACCGAGGCGCCCACAATAGACTGCCAGGTATTCCCGTCGCCAAAAAGACGCAGCTCAGGCGTATCGGTAAAGAAACTGAGCGCCGAAAAGACGATCACCAGGTAGGAGACGTTGGCGATAACGGCACACAGCCAGTATCCCCACGCGGAACAGAAGCCAATCAGCTCGCCGAAACCTTCACGCGCATAGGTGAAAATGCCGCCGTCCAGATCCGGGCGAATGCGGGTGAGCAGCAGCATCGCGAAGGCCAGCAGCAGTATGCCGACACCCGTAATGCCCCAGCCAATGATGAGCGCGGAAGGGCTGGCGACGGCCGCCATATTTTGCGGCAAACTGAATACGCCTGCACCCAGCATTGAGCTTAAAACGAGTGCAGTCAGAGCACTCAGGCCAAGTTTCTTTTCCATTGGCTTCCTGTTATGAAAGGTCAAAATCCAGAATAATTATTTCGCTCAGGCGCATAAAAATGGTGGATCACACTAAGGCGCGGGATTTTACGGAGTGTAACGAATGCATGCAATGACGTGAGGCAGAAATTCAAAAAAAGTAACAAAAAAAGGCGGCATTGCGCCGCCTTTCGTAAACGATGTTGTTACTTGTACAGATCGGCGCTGATGGTCACGTTGTTACCACGTTCCTGCCACTGGCGGGTGATGTGGTAGTACTTCGCCCCTTTCTTCGCCGCACGCTTCGCGACCTGGTAAGAGACTTCCGTCATGTTGCCATAGTTGCCGGTGAACTTGATGCTGTCGAACGGCACCATCTGCGCTGCAGTGGCGTTGTTCAACTCTTCAATTTTGGTACCGTCCGGCAGCGTAACGGAATAACGGCCACCTTTCGTGGACTGCGTTTCGAAGAAACGGCCCACTTCAGCGCTTGGAGCAGCCGTCGTTGCTACGCCTGGAATTTCAACTTTCTTCGCTTCTTCGCCGCCTTTAGCTATCGCCGCGCGACCTGCTTCTGAATTCGCCGGGATGGCATCCGGGCTCTGCAGAACACGTTTTTTCGCATCTTTTTTATAGATGAACGCGGTAATACGCTGGTTGCCACCCTGGTTAGCATCGACCTGACGCACGATGAAGAAAGAGTAGGCCCCTTTCTCTTTCGCGGCTTTGGTGATGGCATCGTTCACTTCAGGCTGGCTGCGATAGAAGCCCTGAACGGTGACGGTGTCGTAAGGTTCCAGCTCAATCGCCTGATCTTTCGGCAGTTCAACAACACCGTTGATCACGCGGTTTTTTGGTGCGTCAGCTTTTGGCGCATTGTCTTTGAACAGCGCAATGGTCACGCGCTGGTTACCGCTGTTGCCGTAATCGGACTGGTCAACGACATAAAACGAGGCCGCCCCGTTTTTATCTGCGGCTTTTGATGCAGCGGCGACGGCGTCGCCAATAGAATTATAACGACCCACAATGACCGTATGGTCAAAAGGTTTTAACGCTGCCGCTTGCTCCGGCGTTAACTCTGTTGCGGCATTCGCAGACAGGGCGGTCGCGGAAAGAAGTGCGGACGCCAGGAGTGTGTTCTTAAGCTTCATAAAAATGATCCTTCGCCTTGCGCAAACCATGTACTGGTATTGTTGTTAATTTGAGACGGTCCCGATTATTGCATTTAAAACCCGTCGCTGTCTGCGCCATTTTTCACTGCCTGTGCTTACTGAATCACCGAATTCGATAACATTTAGTGATATGTTGAAAAAACACGCGTTTGACAAGTAAAACTGATAAAGCATATGACTTTTACAAGTTAATTTAATGTTAACAAGTTGTTCTCTTATGGCGCTATATCATGTTTTTACCGCTTCGCTTGCGCGTTTTATCGGTTCTGGCAGTGAATTTAAGGTAAATATCACTGTCAGTGACGCCGATCGCTTATTTTTCACAGATAAAGTAAGAAATAGTGTTTTCTGGCGGTAGATCACGGGCGCTATTTTCAGTAGGTTATAGACAGTTTGTTACTGTTTTATTTTCCGGGGTTAATCATCTCTCGTCGCTCGCGCGATGGCGAAAATTGATACAAACCGCGGGCATTTATCGATAAACCATCATCAAAAACCGATGGAAGGGAAAACTATGCGTATTGGGGTACCAAAAGAACGGTTAGCCAATGAAACCCGCGTAGCGGCAACACCGAAAACGGTGGAGCAACTGCTTAAACTGGGTTTTACGGTCGCGGTTGAAAGCGGCGCGGGCAAACTGGCGAGTTTCGATGACGAGGCCTTTATCCAGGCCGGCGCGGAAGTGGTCGACGGTGCTGACGTCTGGCAGTCGCCGGTGATTCTGAAGGTCAACGCACCGGAAGAGAATGAGATTGCGCTGCTCAATCCGGGGACGACCCTGGTGAGCTTCATCTGGCCTGCGCAAAACCCGGAGCTGATGGAGAAGCTGGCGGCCCGCGGCGTGACCGTGATGGCGATGGACTCCGTGCCGCGCATTTCGCGCGCGCAGTCGCTGGATGCCTTAAGCTCCATGGCAAACATTGCCGGCTATCGCGCCATCGTTGAAGCAGCCCACGAATTTGGTCGCTTCTTTACCGGTCAAATCACCGCCGCGGGTAAAGTCCCTCCGGCGAAAGTGATGGTGATTGGCGCGGGCGTGGCGGGCCTTGCCGCAATCGGTGCGGCAAACAGCCTGGGCGCTATCGTACGCGCCTTTGACACCCGTCCTGAAGTAAAGGAACAGGTCCAGAGTATGGGTGCCGAATTCCTTGAGCTGGACTTCAAGGAAGAGGCAGGCAGCGGCGACGGTTACGCGAAGGTGATGTCCGAAGCGTTTATCAAAGCCGAAATGGAACTCTTCGCCGCCCAGGCGAAAGACGTCGACATTATTGTCACCACCGCGCTTATCCCGGGTAAACCGGCGCCGAAGCTGATTACCCGTGAGATGGTTGACTCCATGAAGCCGGGCAGCGTGATTGTCGACCTGGCCGCCCAAAACGGCGGTAACTGTGAATATACCGTTCCAAATCAGGTAACCACGACCGCTAACGGCGTGAAGGTGATCGGCTATACCGATCTGCCGGGCCGTCTGCCAACGCAGTCTTCCCAGCTCTACGGCACTAACCTTGTCAACCTGCTGAAGCTGCTCTGCAAAGAGAAAGACGGCAACGTCACCGTTGATTTCGACGATGTTGTTGTGCGCGGCGTCACGGTGGTCCGTGAAGGTGAAATTACCTGGCCTGCACCGCCTATTCAGGTTTCTGCTCAGCCTCAGGCGGCAACGAAAGCGGCACCTGAGCCAAAAGAACCCGCCAAACCGGCTTCTCCGTGGCGCAAATACGCGATCATGGCGCTGGTGATTATTCTGTTCGGCTGGCTGGCTGACGTCGCACCAAAAGAGTTCCTCGGCCACTTTACCGTCTTCGCGCTCTCCTGCGTCGTGGGCTACTACGTGGTGTGGAACGTCTCCCATGCGCTGCATACGCCGCTGATGTCGGTAACCAACGCCATCTCCGGGATCATCGTGGTGGGGGCGTTACTGCAGATTGGTCACGGCGGCTGGATCAGCTTCCTGAGCTTTATCGCGGTGCTGATCGCCAGTATCAATATTTTCGGTGGTTTCACCGTGACTCAGCGCATGCTGAAAATGTTTCGTAAAGGCTAAGGGGTAGCATATGTCTGGAGGATTAGTGACAGCCGCATACATTGTTGCTGCAATCCTGTTTATTTTCAGTCTGGCGGGGCTTTCCAAACACGAAACGTCTCAGCAGGGGAATAACTTTGGTATCGCCGGGATGGCGATTGCGCTGATTGCCACCATCTTCGGGCCGGATACCGGCAACGTGGCGTGGATCCTGGTGGCGATGATCATCGGCGGCGCGATTGGTATTCGCCTGGCAAAACGCGTTGAAATGACCGAGATGCCGGAGCTGGTTGCCATTCTGCACAGCTTCGTGGGTCTGGCGGCGGTGCTGGTGGGCTTCAACAGCTACCTGTATCACGAACCGGGTCTGGAACCGATTCTGGTGAACATCCACCTGACGGAAGTGTTCCTCGGTATCTTCATCGGTGCGGTGACCTTCACCGGCTCCATTGTCGCGTTCGGCAAGCTGCGCGGGAAGATCTCCTCTAAGCCGCTGATGCTGCCAAACCGTCACAAGCTGAACCTCGCGGCGCTGGTGGTGTCGTTTGTACTGCTGGTGGTCTTCGTGCGTAACGAAAGCGTCGGTCTGCAGGTGCTGGCGTTGCTGGTAATGACCATCATCGCGCTGGCGTTCGGCTGGCACCTGGTGGCGTCCATCGGCGGTGCGGATATGCCGGTGGTTGTCTCGATGCTGAACTCCTACTCCGGTTGGGCGGCAGCGGCGGCAGGTTTTATGCTGAGCAACGACCTGCTGATCGTCACCGGTGCGCTGGTGGGCTCTTCCGGTGCGATCCTGTCTTACATCATGTGTAAGGCGATGAACCGCTCGTTCATCAGCGTTATCGCCGGTGGTTTCGGGACCGATGGGTCTTCTTCCAGTGCGGATGAAGAAGTGGGTGAGCACCGTGAAATTTCTGCGGAAGATACCGCAGACATGCTGAAAAACTCGCACTCCGTGATCATCACCCCGGGCTACGGCATGGCGGTGGCGCAGGCGCAGTATCCGGTTGCGGAAATCACCGAGAAGCTGCGCGCGCGTGGCATCAAGGTTCGCTTTGGTATTCACCCGGTGGCAGGGCGTCTGCCTGGCCACATGAACGTGCTGCTGGCGGAAGCGAAAGTGCCTTACGACATCGTGCTGGAAATGGATGAGATCAACGATGATTTCGCCGACACCGACACCGTGCTGGTCATTGGCGCCAACGATACCGTTAACCCGGCGGCGCAGGACGACCCGGGTAGCCCAATCGCCGGTATGCCTGTTCTCGAAGTGTGGAAGGCGCAGAACGTCATTGTGTTTAAACGCTCCATGAATACCGGCTATGCCGGGGTTCAGAACCCGCTGTTCTTCAAAGAGAACACCCACATGCTGTTTGGCGATGCTAAAGCCAGCGTGGATGCGATTCTGAAAGCGCTGTAAGTTGCGCTGAAACGAATAAACCGCCGAATTCGGCGGTTTTTTTATTGCCGGGTGGCGCTGCCGGGCGTCAGGCGTTAATCGTCTTCCGGATCGTCCAGCTCAACTGGCGTCTGGTACTCATCCGGCTTAATGACCAGCAGGTCGCAGCGCAGATGGTCGATCACCTGTTCGGCGGTATTGCCGAGGAACGCGGCAGAAATACCGGTTCGGCCAATGGTGCCCAGCACCACAATCCCCGCCTGCAGGTGTTCCGCCAGGTCCGGGATCACCTCTTCAGGCAGCCCTTTTTCCACGTGGGTCATTTTCTCATCGATGCTGAATTTCTGGCGCAGCGCTTTCATGGCCAGCAGGTGCTGGCCGCGGATCGCGTCGTTGTACACGCTCGGGTCAAATTCAGGCAGCTCAATGGCAATGTTAATCGGGGTGACCGGATAGGCGCCAACCAGATGCACTTCGGTATGATTCACCTGATCGGCAAGCTGGATGGTCTCCTTCACCAGCTTCTCGTTCAGCGAATTGTGGTAATCCTCTTCGCTCGCGAGGTTTACCGCCACAACGGCTTTCCCGCCTTCAGGCCACGGCTGGTCTTTCACCATCCAGACCGGGCAAGGGCATTTACGCAGCAGGTGCCAGTCGGTCGGGGTGAAAATCACGGATTCCAGCTTGTCGTGCTGGTGCGCCATCTTCAGCAGCAGGTCGTGCCCACCGGCGACAATCTCCTGGATAATGGCTTCGAAAGGTCGGTTATGCCAGACCACTTTAATATCAATGGGCACGCCCGCTTCCAGGTAATACTTCGCCTGTTCACGGATCCACGCGGTACGCTGGCTGATGACGCCCTGACGCATAGCGGTGCGCTCGTCAGGCGACAGAAGGGTGGTCATCTCATACGAGAAGTCATAGATCGGCAAAAACGCTTTGATTTTGCCACCAATCCGTTGATGCAAATACACAGCACGTCGTAATGCCGGCTGATCGTCCTGATTCGGATCGATAGCTACCAGCATGTTTTGATACTTGGCCATACAGGTCTCCTTACTACTGTCACCACAGTCTGTAATTAAAAGAGTAACCTATATATCCTGAATGAAACAGAGGGGAGGTTTTACCAGATCAATAATTCATGAAAAATTATCAGAGGAAAAGTACCGTGGTCGTCACCGCGATAAACGCAATAAACAGCAGCACCATCACCGCTATCGCAAAGGTCGTGGAGTCCTGGACGTAGGTTTTTTCCTCCCCCTTCATCGGGCCGACAAGCATGATCCAGATGAAGATAAAGGTCACAGAGGCAATCACGACTGAAACGAAAAACAAACTTTCTCTCAATTCATAACCTCAACGAGAACCTTTAGGGCGCTGTGTGGGGACGTGCTGCGGTGAAAATATCTTGAAACGGAAGTGATTATACCAGACCAATAAATCACAAGAATTTATCAGTCTGGTCATCAACATGCGGAGAGTTACGCCACGTTGCGGGCGTGCCCGGCAAGAACGGCAAGCGCTTCACCGTTTTCGATAGTGATGTATTTACCCTTAACGGCCAGCATCCCGCTTTTCTGGAAACGGCCCAGCAGACGGCTGATGGTTTCCACGGTTAGACCCAGGTAGTTACCGATATCGCCACGCGTCATCGTCAGACGGAATTCACGCGGCGAGAAGCCACGCTCGGCGAAGCGGCGGGAGAGGTTGTAGATAAACGCGGCCAGGCGCTCTTCCGCATTCTTTTTGGAAAGCAGCAGGATCATATCCTGATCGCCTTTGATCTCACCGCTCATCAGACGCATCATCTGCTGACGCAGGTTAGGCATCTTGCCGGACAGATCGTCCAGGGTTTCAAACGGGATTTCGCAAACCATCGAGGTTTCGAGTGCCTGGGCAAAGCTCGGATGATGGCCCGTGCCGATGGCATCAAAGCCCACCAGGTCGCCCGCCAGATGGAAGCCGGTGATCTGCTCATCACCCTGTTCGGTGATGGTGTAGCTCTTGATGGTGCCAGAACGGATAGCATAGAGCGATTTCAGTTCGTCTCCCGCTTTAAACAGCGTCTGCCCTTTCTGAATAGGCTTTTTGCGCTCGATGATATTATCAAGCTGATCGAGTTCATGCTCATTCAGGGTAAACGGGATACAGAGCTGGCTGATGCTGCAATCCTGGCAATGGATAGCACAACCGCCAGACTGAATGCGTCGTATAATTCGCTTTTCCGGGATCATAGGTTTGCTCAAGCCTTAATTGATATTGGTCAATTTTAACATCTTTTTGGTAAGTACGTAAGCCTGACAAACCCTCAATAAGGACAAGAGACGGCAACGTGTCGCCATCTTCTTGAAATTCCACAGCTTGATTATGGATTTTTAGCCTAACCGGAAGAAAATTAAGCACAAAAAGCCTGGAAGCTAGAGCAGGAGATACCCTTCGTGACGCAGCAACCACTCTTTGCGCTGCACGCCGCCGGCATAGCCTGTCATGGTGCCGTTGCGGCCAATGACGCGATGGCACGGCACCACGATGCTGACCGGGTTAGAGCCGTTCGCGGCACCCACCGCGCGTGCGGCGCCTGCGCGGCCTAGCTGTTCCGCGAGCTGGCCGTAATGCATGACCTGCCCGCAGGGAATGGACCGCAGCGCCTGCCACACTTCGCGCTGAAAAGGCGTGCCTGCCGTGGCTGTTGGCAGAGTATCGATGATGCTGAGATCGCCTTCGAAGTAGGCCGCAAGCTTGTCGCTCAGCCCGCCCGGGTTGGTGGCACGAATACGTTCATATCCCTGCGCGCGGTAGTGAACATGGAGCAGTTCTTCCATCCGGTCGCTGTGCTCTTCCCATTCGACGGCGCGCAGGCAGAACTGCTCGTCCGCGATCACCCACAGCGGCCCGAGCGGCGTCGCGATCTTATCTTCGAGTAATCTCAGCATCCTCATTCCTTTAGTTCAGCCTCGGGTATATCCCCGGCCCAATCGGCAGGCCGACAAGATACCATGCCACCAGCATCACCAGCCATACCCCTAAAAAGATAAGCGGGTAGGGTAAAACCAGCGAATAGTAGGTACCCAGTTTGGCCTCGGGTTTATAGCGCTGCAGGAAGCCTAAGAACAGCGGAACAAACGGCGAAACCGGCGCCAGCGGAATCACCGAGGAGTCCGCGATGCGGAACAGGATCTGGGCAAACGCAGGATGAAAACCCAGCATCATAAACATCGGCACGAAGATCGGGGCCAGAATCGACCAGATGGCGGAGCCGCTGGCGATAAACATGCACAGCAGGGATGACAGCAGCGCCAGGCCGACAAACGCCGGTACGCCGCTTAATCCGGCCGCCTCCAGCGCGTCGGTCAGGCCCACGGCCATAAACTTACCCATGTTGCTCCAGTTAAACATCGCCACAAACTGCGCCAGCGGGAACACCATCACGATAAAGCCTGCCATCTCCTTCATCGGCTCGATCATCAGCTGCGGCAGATCGCCCTGACGGCGGATTTTGCCGGTAGCGATACCGTAGGCGAGCGAAACGACAAAGAAAAAGAGGATAATCAGCGGCACGATGCCCTGAATAAACGGCGACGGCAGGACGGTATGTTTAACCGGATCGCGCAATATGCCGTTTTCCGGCACCACCATCAGCGCCACCAGCGCGATAAAGGCCAGCGAGACAACGCCCGCCACGCGCAGGCCGAAGCGCTGCTCTTTGCTCAGGGTTTCCAGCTTTTCATCGCTACGGCCTTCCCATTTACCCAGCCGCGGCTCGATGATTTTATCGGTAATCAGCCCGCCGACAATCGTCAGGACAATCACCGAGCTGGCCATAAAGTACCAGTTGTCGATCACGCTGACGTGCATTGCCGCATCGATGGTCTTCGCCGCCTCCGTGCTGATGCCCGAGAGCAGCACGTCGGTGGTGACGATCAGCAGGTTGGCGGTGAATCCACAGCCCACGCCCGCAATCGCCGACAGCAGGCCCGCCACGGGATGACGCCCGACGGCGAGGAAAATCAGCGCCCCCATAGGCGGCATGATCACCAGCGCGGCGTCGGAGGAGATATGGCTGAAGAAGGCGATAAACAGCACCATATAGCTGGCGTAACGCGCGCTGACGTGCGAAGCCATCTTCACCATTAATGCGGGCAGCAAGCCCACGCGTTCAGCCAGCCCGGCGCCCAGCACCAGCGCCAGAATGGCGCCCAGCGGGGCGAAGCCGCTGAAGTTTTTGATGACGTTGGGTAAAAACCAGTGCAGCCCGTCGACGCTGAGCAGGTTTTTTACCGCCACCAGACTGCCGTCAGCCGGGCTGCGCACGCTCACGTCAAAGGCGGAGAGCACGGCGGTGGCGACCATTAAAATCACAATCAGATAGATAAACAGCAGGAAAGGGTGCGGCACTTTATTGCCGATCCTTTCAACCCAGCCATAGAGCTTACCGGATGGGGAATGCGAAGGTATGGATGACATACTCATGGGCGTTCCTCGGGAGTGTTGTGTTGTTATGTTTTTTTATTTTAAAGGTGACGGTGTCACGCCCTGCGGGATCGGACACACGTACGGTTTTTCTTGTAATTGTTGTTCAAACTCTTCGCGGCATTTTTTCAGCAGCGCTGCGTCCTGCAGCAGATTGAGCGCGGTCGCGCCCATTACTTTTCCGGCCAGCAGCATGCCTTTGTGGGCAATGGAGGTACGTCCCTGCGCCACCAGCTGCCAGGTGTGCAGCGGCGTGCCGACGGTAAAGCAGGGGCTGAAGCACTGGGCAACCGGCATTTTCCAGCTGACGTCGCCCACGTCGGTTGAACCCGCCAGCACGTTGTCGGTGACGGAATAAGGCGCGACTTCGTCCACCAGCAGCGTCTCCTGATGACGACGGGCAAAGGCTTTACCCGCGTCTCCCCCCGTTGCGGCAATATTTTTCAGGCTGTTTTGCAGATCGTTGGGCGTCAGGGTGGCGCGGATCTCGCGGGCGAAGGCGCGTTCTTCCTCCGTCCAGAGCGGCGTGCCGTAGTGATGCAGGGTGCGATACATCGCCGCCTCGAGCGTGCGGTTCGGCAGGTAGCTGGAGCAGGCTTTATCAAAGCGGCACTCGACGGTGGTTTCGGTCATCATCGCCGCGCCCTGGGCGATTTTCTCGATGCGTTCGTAGATCTGCTGCGCATCGGCCATCTCCGGGGCGCGGATCAGGTACAGCACCTCAGCCTGCGCCTGCACCACGTTGGGTGAAATCCCGCCGGTATCGGTAATGGCGTAATGGACGCGCGCTTTCTCAATGATGTGTTCGTTGAGGAAGTTGGTGCCGGTGGTCATCAGCGTCACGGCGTCCAGCGCGCTGCGCCCCAGATGAGGGGAGTTGGCCGCATGCGCCGCCACGCCGTGAAAACGCCAGGCCGCCTGAATATTCGCCAGCGTGCTGACGTTAAACATCCCGGCGAACGCTTCCGGGTGCCAGGTGACGGCGGCATCGACGTCATTAAACAGGCCTTCGCGCACCATAAAGGTTTTCCCGGAGCCACCTTCTTCACCGGGACAGCCGTAAAAACGCACCGTTCCGCTGCCGCCGTGCTGCTCCAGCCAGCTTTTCACCGCCACCGCGCCCGCCAGCGCCGCGGTGCCTAAGAGGTTATGCCCGCAGCCGTGGCCGTTGGCTCCCGGCGTGGCGGATTGCGCCGTTGCGCAGTGCGCCTGCTGGCTTAGCCCGGCCAGCGCGTCGTATTCGCCCAGCAGGGCAATGACCGGTTTCCCGCTGCCGAAGCTGGCGATAAAGGCGTTGGGAATACCGCCTGCCTCGCGCGTCAGCGTAAATCCTTCTGACTCCAGCTCGCTGGCGAGCCGCTCGGCGGACCAGAACTCTTCAAAGCGGGTTTCAGGACGATCCCAGATCGCGTCGGCAATATCGGTTAACGTCCGACATCGCGTGTCGATCGCATCGGCAATAAAAGCGTAGTTCTCCTGCATTACACACCTCGCGTCCACGGGAAATTGAGCGCAGTTCGCGCCAGCGTTTCAATGGCGATGGCCATGACCTGCTCATCGAAGTCGAATTTTTCGTTGTGATGTCCGGCGCTCAAATCCGTGCCGAACACCATATACGACGCCATGCCGCCGTTCTCCTGCACGCGGGCCATCATCAGCGTGGCGTCTTCGGAACCCGCTGGCGCCTTCACCTTATCGATGGCGTGAACAACCCCGGAAACCTGGCTCGTCTGTTCGCGCAGATAATCCACCCACGCCGGTGTCGGCGCGCTGGAGGTTGCGGCGCCCATCAGGCGCATCTCGGCGCTCACGCCGTAGAGCGCCGCTGCGCCGGTAATGACCGCCTGCGCGCGTTCAAAGACGTACTGATTAATCGCTTCGCTTTCGCCGCGCGTTTCAACCTTTATCAGGGCATTCGCGGGCACCACGTTGCGTCCGCTGCCCGCCTGCATCACCCCGACGTTCACCCGGGAGGCGCCTTCGCTGTGCGGGGCTATGCTGTGCAGGGCGAGGGCGGCCTGCGCGGCGGCGAGCAGGGCGTTACGTCCGTCCTCCGGTTTACCGCCCGCGTGTGCGGCCACGCCGGTAAAGTTCACGTCGAACTTGGTGGTGGCCATAAAGTTATCGCTGCCGCAAATCACCGTTCCGGCAGGGACGCCGGTACCAATATGAATAGCCGTGAAATAGTCCACGTCGTCCAGCGCGCCGGCGGCAACCATGGCGCGCGCGCCGCGTGTGCCTTCTTCGGCAGGCTGGAAGATCAGCTTGAGGGTGCCGTTGAGCTGCGCTTCATTCTGCTTAAGCACCCGCGCCAGCCCCAGACCAATAGTGGTGTGGCCGTCGTGCGCGCAGGCGTGCATCATGCCCGCGTTGCAGGAGGCAAACCCGTCGCGGAACGGGCGATGGCTTTCATCCAGCGCTTCGCTTAAATCAAGGGCATCCATGTCGACGCGAAACGCCAGGGTCGGTCCAGGGCGGCCGGTGTTAAGAGTCGCCACAATGCCGGTAAACCCGCCCTCAAACGGCGCCAGCCATTTCTCAGGCGCGCCCTGCGCCCGCGCGCGGGCAAACTCTTGCGTCAGGGTAGCGGCATCGGGCAGCCCCATCCGGCTTTCGGCGTCCACCACGTCGCGACCCATCGCCAGTTCGTAACCCAGCGAATCGAGGATTTCCGCGACTTTCGCGGCGGTACGAAACTCTACCCAGCCGGATTCCGCAAAATGGTGAAAATCACGACGCCATGCGCTCAGCTGCGGGGATAACGTCTGGATGTACTGCGCCAGTGTGTCCATATCTGTTCCTGTCATCATTAAAATATGTGAACTGCTTCACGCTGTGATAGTTTTTACTTATCACTAACCGATTTTTCACAGTTTTAACCGTTCAGGAATTACCCTCGCACATCCCTTTCCATTAAAGTAGATGACAGTTTCTTTACTCTGATAAACAACGGTTATCGGTCGGGCTATGACATTCCAGATTAAATTTCATCAAATCCGGGCGTTTGTTGAGGTTGCGCGTCAGGGCAGCATTCGCGGTGCCAGCAGGACGCTGAATCTTTCCCAGCCGGCGCTGACCAAATCCATCAAAGAGCTGGAGGAGGGCATGGCGGCGCAGCTTTTCGTGCGCAGGAGTAAGGGCGTCGCGTTGACCGAATGCGGCGAGGGCTTTTACCAGCGCGCCAGGCTGATTCTGGAAGAGCTGCGCGCGGCGCAGGATGACATCCGTCAGCGGCAGGGTGAGCTGGCCGGGCAGATCAACATCGGAATGGGGGCCAGCGTTTCACGCACGCTGATGCCCGCCGTTATCACCCGCTTTCATGCGCAGCATCCGCAGGTCAAGGTGCGGATTATGGAAGGACAGCTGGTGTCGATGATCAATGAATTACGCCAGGGCGAGCTGGACTTCACCATCAATACCTATTATCAGGGGCCTTACGACCAGGAGTTTACGTTTGAAAAACTCTTCGAAAAACCGTTTGCGGTATTTTGTCGGGAGGGGCATCCGGCAATGGGGGCAACGTCTATTAATGAACTTCTGCATTATAACTGGACAATGCCGACGCCGCGGGGAAGCTATTACAAGCAATTAGAAGAGGTGTTTAGCGATCGCTCGCAAATACCGCGAATTGGTGTAGTTTGCGAAACATTTTCTTCCTGTATTAGCCTGGTCGCGCAAAGTGATTTTTTAAGCATATTGCCGCAGGAACTAGGCTGTGATCCGCTGCTGGCGCACCGTCTGGTCATGCTGCCGGTTGTCGAATCGCTTCCTAAAGCGGCCTATTATTTAATTCAGCGCCGTGATTCACGTCAGACGCCCTTGGCGGAATCATTAATTACGCAATTCAGAAGAGAAGCGAGAAAATTAATCGAAGCGTGAAATGCCTATTAAAAAAACAGGATCTGCCCGACATCAGACAGACCCTATAGTACACACAGCAGTGCGTCCTTTCGCCAATCCTGGGTATTATTTCCATGGGGCAGGTATATTTAGGTATAACACTTTTCCAGAAAAATGAAAGGCAGGTGAGTGATTGATTTAATGAAATTTTAACATAAATCACGTATTTTACCTTTGCTGAAATTTTAGTTAAGTCTGATTTAAGTTTATTTAATAATTACTATATATATTCATCAGGTTAATAATATTGCCACGCATCGTCCTGTAACGGTGATTGAGGCCGGTCTCTGGCGCAGGTATAGTACAGTCCTCAGATGTAGCCGGAGGATGTCCATGAACCCTGACGACAAATCATTTTTTCTTGACGCCATGGAAGATGTCCAGCCCCTGAAGCGCTGCGCGGATATTCACTGGCAGCCCAGCCGCAATACGCGGACGCGCGAGGAGGTGGATAGCGAACAGCTGGATAACTTCCTGACGCTGGATTTTCTTGACGTGCTTCCCCTGGAAGAGCCGCTGGCGTTCCGGCGAGAAGGGGTACAGCAGGGCGTTATTGATAAGCTGCGCTCGGGGAAATATGCCCGCCAGGCCAGCTTAAACCTCCTGCGTCAGCCCGCCGAACGCTGCCGTCAGATGCTCTATTCTTTTATTCGCCAGGCCGGACGCGACGGGTTACGCAATCTGATTATCATTCACGGGAAAGGGCGCGAGCAAAACTCGCATCCCAATGTGGTGCGCAGCTATCTGGCGCGCTGGTTAACCGAGTTTGAGGAAGTGCAGGCCTTCTGCGTGGCGCTGCCGCATCACGGCGGCAGCGGGGCATGCTATGTTTCACTGCGAAAATCGGATGAGGCAAAACAGGAAAACTGGGAGCGGCACGCCAAGCGCAGCCGCTAGCGGGCGATCTCCTCGCCCGCCGGTGACTCAGAACGTTTCCCAGTTGCTGTCGGTAGAGGCGGCTGTCGTCGCCGGGCGCAGCAGCTGTGGCGTTTTCAGACTGGCCGGGCGTGGGGCGACCGCTTTTTCTTTGCCGTTCAGGCGAAACGCGGCCACCGCCTGGCGCAGCTGCTCGGACTGATCTTCCAGTGCCGCAGCCGCCGTGGCGGACTCCTGCACCAGCGCGGCGTTCTGCTGCGTCACGCTGTCCATCTGCGAAACGGCCAGGCTCACCTGCTCAATACCGCGGCTCTGCTCGTCAGAGGCTGATGAAATCTCACCCATGATGTCGGTCACGCGGGTGACGGCAGCGACAATTTCCTTCATGGTGGTGCCAGCCTCGCTGACCTGCTCAGAACCGGTATTGACCCGGCTGACGGAGTTCTCAATAAGCCCTTTGATCTCTTTAGCCGCCTGCGCGCTGCGGCTCGCCAGCGTACGGACTTCACCTGCAACAACCGCAAAACCACGACCCTGTTCCCCGGCGCGTGCCGCTTCCACCGCTGCGTTAAGTGCCAGAATGTTGGTCTGGAACGCGATGCTGTCGATCACGCCGGTAATATGCGCAATTTGCTGCGAACTGTCGGCGATTTCGTTCATGGTGCGAACCACGTTATCCACGACGTGACCGCCGCGCGCGGCCGTTTCAGAGGCGTTTTTCGCCAGCAGCGTTGCCTGACGGGCGTTATCGGAGTTCTGTTTAACCGTCGCGGTCAGCTCTTCCATGCTGGCGGCGGTCTCTTCGAGCGAGGCGGCCTGCTGCTCGGTGCGGGCGGAAAGATCGTTGCTCCCCGCAGCAATTTCGCCTGCGCCGGTGTAGATGGAATCGGTACTTCCACGTACGGCGCTGACGGTGGTCACCAGCGACTGCTGCATCTCATGCAGGCCGGCAGCCAGCTGGCCCATCTCGTTGCGACCGGAGATAGCGATCTCCTGCGTCAGGTCACCCCCTGCAATGGCGCGAATATGGTTCATAATGGAGTGGAGGGGTTTTAACAGCAGGTGCTGTAAACCCTGCCAGATGACCACCAGAACCGCGATAACGGCCAGCAGAATAGCCGCCAGCGTCCACTGCATCTGCGTGAAGCTGCTCTGGTTCTCTTCGGTTGCGGCCTTCAGCAGGGTGTTGTTTTCGGCGCGCCAGCGGTTATAGACCGCTTCCATCTCGTCCTGCGCCTGCTGCGCGTCCAGATCGCCATAGGCCTGGTAGTTGTCGGCACGCAGATACTCAATCGATAAGCGCATCACTTCGTGCATCTGGTTCCAGGACTTCTGCATCTCGTCGGTTAATGCTGCCTCCTGGCCGTTAACCTGCGGCAGCTTCTGCCACTCTTTGTTAAAGGCTTCGGCTTTTGCCAGCGAGTCGGCTGCGGTGCCAAGCAGCTTATTGATCGCCGCAAGGGAAGCCGGGTCGCGCTGGTTTTTCAGGTAGCGGATCGCCACGCGGGTGACGGTGACGCGCGTTTTCACCAGCGTGTTCACGCTGTCGCTCAGGCTTTCCTGCTGGGCATTGAGCACGCCGGAATTCTGGAAGTTATGGCGATCGTTGCTGACGGCAGAGTAGAACAACCCTCCCGTGACAACTTGCAACAGACAGAATATGGTGAGGGCAAAGATAATACCGGTAATCACGTGCAAATTTTTCAGCATAGCGGTCGTCCGTTAGAAAGGATGCAGAGGTACACCAATACTATCGTCGTATAGAATTTAAACTTTAATTTAACTCGCGCTTAACTAAGGGCTCCGGTGAGGAACCTGTTGTAAATCCGGATCATTTTTATGAGGAAGGTTAACATGAGCAGCATTGATAAAAGCGGGACGTACGCGCTCGGGACGCGGACGGTTAAACGACTGGGCTACGGTGCGATGCAGCTCGCCGGGCCGGGCGTCTTTGGCCCTCCTAAGGATAAGCAGGCCGCGCTGGACGTGCTGCGCGAAGCGGTGGCGGCGGGGGTGAACCACATTGATACCAGTGATTTTTATGGTCCTCATGTCACTAACCAGCTGATCCGCGAGGCGCTTCATCCGTACCGGGACGATCTGACGCTCGTCACCAAGATTGGCGCCCGTCGCAACGAAAAAGGTGCCTGGCTGCCGGCCTTTTCCGCGCAGGAACTGACTCAGGCGGTGCATGACAACCTGCGTAATCTGCAGCTGGACGTGCTGGACGTGGTGAATCTGCGGATCATGTTTAGCGCGCACGGGCCGGCGGAAGGGTCGATTGCTGAACCGCTCTCCACCCTGGCCGAATTACAGCAGCAGGGTCTGGTGCGTCATATTGGCCTGAGCAACGTCACGGCCACCCAGGTTGCGGAAGCCCAGAAGATGGTCCCGGTGGTGTGCGTGCAGAACATGTACAACATTGTGAATCGGGGTGACGACGCGCTGGTGGATCTGCTGGCGCAGCAGGGGATCGCGTATGTGCCGTTCTTCCCATTGGGAGGCTTTACGCCACTGCAATCTTCCGGGCTGCAGGCCGTCGCGGATTCACTGGGCGCAACGCCAATGCAGGTTGCGCTGGCATGGCTGCTGCAACGTTCCCCGAATATTCTGCTGATCCCTGGCACCTCTTCCGTGGCGCATCTGCGTCAAAACCTCGCGGCGGGGGAGCTGCGGTTGCCGCCTGAAGCGCTGGAAACGCTGAATTCGCTGATGGATTAAAGGTAACACGCGCAAAGCCTGAAGGATGCTTCCGGCTTTGCGCGCTTAGAGTCCTGTCTGACTTTTCTGCCTGTGAAGCGCTAACGCTTCCGCCACAATCTCCTGCTTGCTCTTACGCGTCTCAAAGGCGGTGGTTCTGATGTACTCCATCAGATCGGGATCGATGCGGGCGCTCAACATTCTGAGATCGGCCTCCTTTGCCAGACCGCGTGCAACACGCTTGTCTGGATAGTCACGGGCTGGCATTGAAAATATTCTCCAGTAAGTCTTGTTAATTCGTTCGGTAAAATATGCTTTTATCTGACTTTAAAGTCAACGTGTAGTTATTGCATAGTGATGTTATTTTTTATAAGTCATAAACTAGATGACTTTTATATGACTTGTGATGTCAGGCCTGTTAACGGCGGGCAACGTTGCTAAATTAAAACCGCTCAAACTTCAACGCGTTTGGGTTCGCCTTTGGAAATGACCTTGATCCTTGTCCATAATCCGTAATACTGTATTTATATACAGTATCTGGCGAGAAAGGCATTATGGACACTCTCTTTTCTTATCACCCAAAACAAGACATTGAATTACCTTTGTTTTTAGAACGCGTGGCCTGTGGTTTTCCCAGCCCGGCGCAGGATTATGTGGAGGATCGTCTCGATCTTAACCGGCTGGCAGTCAGACACCCCAGTGCGACCTATTTTATCAAGGTGAGTGGAGACTCCATGATTGGGGCGGGGATCGGCGACGGCGATCTGCTGGTGGTCGATCGTTCGTTAAATGCCGAACACGGGGATATCGTCGTGGCGTCGGTCGCCGGTGAGTTTACGGTGAAAGAGCTACAGACCCGTCCGGTTCTGAGACTTCTGCCGCATAATGCCCGCTATCAGCCAATTACCTTTCAGTCCGAAGAGGAGCTGCAGATCTTCGGCGTCGTCACCCACACCCTCAAAACGCATAAACATGTTCGCGCTGGTTGATGTGAATAGCTTTTACGCCTCCTGCGAGAAGGTGTTCCGCCCCGATCTGGAGGGGAAACCCATCGTGGTGGTGTCCAATAACGACGGCTGCATCATTTCATTGTCGCGGGAGGCAAAGCAGTTCGGCATAAAAATGGGTGAGCCGTATTTTAAATTCAAAGAAAAACTATACCCGTCAAAAGTTTACGTCTTTAGCTCGAACTATGCGCTGTATGCCGATCTCAGCAGTCGGGTCATGCAGACGCTGACCGATCTCGCCCCGGCAATAGAGATTTACTCCATCGATGAGGCGTTCGTGAACGTTTCAGGGGTCAGTCACTGCCTGTCACTGGAAGCGTTCGGTCACCAGATGCGCACGCAGGTCTTTAAAAATACGGGCTTAACCGTTGGCGTCGGTATTGCCCCGACCAAAACGCTGGCGAAGCTGGCCAACTATGCGGCGAAACGCTGGGCCAGCACGGGCGGCGTGGTCGATCTCTCAGGCCGCGAGCGGCAGCGTAAGCTGCTGGAAAAGGTTCCGGTAGAGGAGGTGTGGGGAGTAGGGCGGCGCATCACGAAAAAGCTCAACGCTATGGGGATCACCACGGCGCTGGAGCTGGCGGAAGCGTCGTCCTGGGTCATTCGCAAACATTTCAACGTGGTACTGGAACGGACGGCCCGGGAGCTTCGCGGTGAGCCCTGCCTTGACCTGGAAGAGTTCACCCCCACGAAGCAGCAAATTATCTGTAGCCGTTCGTTTGGACACCGTATTACACAGTACGAGGAGATGCACCAGGCCATTTGCGCCTACGCGGAACGCGCTGCGGAAAAACTGCGCGGCGAGCATCAATACTGTCGTTTTATCAGCGTGTTTGTGCGCACCAGCCCGCACGCGGACAACGAAATTTATTACGGTAATCAGGCTTCTGTCACCCTGATGACGCCCACCAATGACTCGCGCGATATCATCCGCGCCGCCACGGAGGCGCTGGGGCGTATATGGCTCGACGGCTATCGCTATATGAAAGCCGGGGTCATGCTGGCGGACTTTTTCAGCAGCGGCGTCGCCCAGCTGAATTTGTTTGACGATAATCGTCTGAGCGCCAACAGCGCGGCGCTGATGGAGATGATGGACAGCGTAAATCATTCCGGTAAAGGGAAGATATGGTTCGCCGGGCAGGGTATTGAGAAATCCTGGGCAATGAAGCGTGAGATGCTGTCACCGGCCTATACGACGCGGTACGCCGATTTGCCGGTGGCGAAGTAGAGGATGGTTGCGTTATTTCTTTTGCACCAACCAGGTTGCCGCAGCCGCCAGCGCGCCGATCAGCGGCATTTCGCCCGCTCCGGCCAGGAAGTTATAGCGATCGATCTCATTATTTTTACGGATATCCGCAAGGCGAGTAAGCGCCTCTTTTTCATCCGCGGCGCCGATCTCCTCAAACTGTTTTTCAAACCCCTGAGCGATGAGCTGAGCGGCCGCATCGGTGTTTGCGCTCTCGATCGCAATGAGGTTCGGGCCTTTTTGGAAAAAACAGTAATCCGGCATACGTGCTCCAGAAAGAAGGGATATGGTAAAAACACTCTATTCCTTGCGGTTAAAAAATGCACGTGATTTACGGCGGAAACAATCAGTTTTTCTTTACTATTTCAGGCAGTAACTGCTCGATTACGCTGACGACCTTTCTGACGCGCTGCGGAATAAAGCGGGCGTCAGGATAGACGGCATAGAGGAAGCGATCGGGCAAGCGCCAGTCGGGCAGCACCGGTACCAGCGTGCCCGCCTGCAGCGCCCTGGCCACGAGCGGTCGCTGCATGCCGCCGATACCGATGCCGGCCTCCAGCGCCTGCAGCAGCGCGTCGCTGGTGTTGGCACGGAAAACGGTATTCACGTTGACCTCGACCGTTTCCTCGTCAGAAATCAGGCGCAGGGGGGCATCCAGCGGAATACCGCTGAACCGTACGTGTGGCAGCGTGGTAAGCTCGCTGACGGCGTGTACCGCCTGAAAACCGGGTGCGGCAAACAGCGCGGCTTCAATACGCGCCAGCACGCGAGCCGCGTGCGCCTGCGGAGGCTCACTGCCCAGCCGTATCGCGACATCCACGCCCTCCGTCACCAGATCGGCAAGGCGGTCATCCAGGGAAATCATCAGCTGCAGTTCGGGATGCAGGCGCTGTAGCGCTAGCAGATGCGGCAAAACGATCTGCCCCAGGCCGCTCGGTAACTGGACATGGATGCGTCCCTGAATGCTATGGTCAACAGGATGCAGACGCCTCTCCGCTTCCCCCATTGCGTCCAGCACAAGCTGCATATCACGCCGGTAACGTTCACCCTGTTCGGTCAGCTTCATCGTACGCGTCGTACGGTGCAGCAGCACCACGCCAAGCTCATCCTCAAGCGCCGCGATCTGTTGACTGACGGCGGACTGCTTAATGCCGGTCTGACGGGCTGCCGCCGAAAACGAGCCCGCTTCAGCGACGCGTAGAAAGGTAGAAATGGCGGTGAGCTTATTATTCATTTAATGATTCTGCTTATAAGTGCCATCGGTTTCAGGGGGTATCTCCAGAAAAAATAATATATCACACTGCGTCTGTCACCCTTTCCGGAGAAACACCATGAATAAGATGCAGCAACACAACGTCGCCCTGGTCGCGGGCTCCAGCGGCATAGTCGGCAGACAGCTGGTCAGCACGCTCCAGCACCATCAGTGGGAGGTGATCGGCCTCAGTCGCCGCGAGGTAACCCATCCGGACGGCATTCCCGTGGTGAACGTCGATTTACTGGATGCGCAGGACACCGCGCGGGCGCTGGACGCCCTGAATGGTGTCACCCACATTTTTTACAGCGCCTGGGCGAACGCGGCGAACTGGACGGACATGGTTGAGCCGAACGTTACCATGCTGCGTAATCTGGTCAGCACCCTCGAAAAAACGGCACCTTTACAGACGGTAAGCCTGATGCAGGGGTACAAAGTCTATGGTGCGCATCTGGGGCCGTTTAAAACCCCGGCGCGGGAAAGCGATCCCGGCGTGCCGGGTGCCGAATTTAACGCCGCGCAGCTCGCGTGGCTCAGCCAGTTTCAGCGGGGGAAAGGCTGGCACTGGAATGCCATCAGGCCGGGCGTGGTGGGGAGTGCGGTACCGGGTAATGCCATGAACCTCGCACTGAGCATCGCCCTGTACGCCTCCTTGTGCAGGGCGCTGGGGTTACCGCTGCGTTTTCCCGGTTCGGAACAGGCCTGGCACAGCATCGTTGACCATACCGACGCCGGGCTGCTGGCCGAGGCCACGGTGTGGGCCGCCGCGTCACCTGCGGCACAGAATCAGGCGTTCAACGTGAACAATGGCGATGTCTGGCGCTGGAGCGAGCTGTGGCCGCGCATTGCACGCTGGTTTGAACTGGACTCTGCGCCGCCGGTGAGGTTGTCATTTCATCAGCTGTTTAACGACTATCGCGGGGTATGGCGAGAGCTTGCCGAAGAGCGGCTGGTGGAAGCGGATATTCTGCAGCTGAGCGACGGGCGGTTTGCCGATTTTGTCTTTAGCTGGGATTACGACATGTTCGGTGACGGGAGCAAGCTGCGCAGGGCGGGCTTTACGCAAATGCAGGCCACCGATGAGATGTTTTTCCGCCTGTTCGCGCAGCTGAGAGCCGCGCGGATTATTCCCTGATGAGCCTGGGCGTCCTGGTGCAGGCCAGGACGCCGGGTGCTTACTCAACCGTTAACGCATTCACAACCTCGGCCACGCTTTTCACGCTGCGGATGTTCCCAATCCCCGTGCCGAGCGCGATATAGCCCTCGTCGGTGTTGCCTTCGAGCATGCCAAGACGCAGGCCCCGTAATCCTCCCATCGCCTTGCCCAGCGCTTCGTTGCTTGCGCCTGCTTTATCCATCGACGCCAGTTTTTCCGCCAGCTTGCCGGGAAGAGAGCGGTAGTAATGGGGCACGGTGCGGAAAAGCAGCAAATCGAGGCCGTTGGCGGCAACAATTTTCTCTTTGACGCTCTGCGGCACGCGGCTTTCTTCCGTGCTGATAAACACTGAACCGGCAAACACGCCTTCCGCGCCCAATGCATGCGCCGCTCTGGCGGTGCGATTATCGGTAATGCCGCCCGCGGCCATAACCGGGACGTGCTTCACGGCATCGGCAATCAGCGGCACGATGGAAAAGGTGCCAAGCGCCGTTGCGGGTAACGTCCCGCCCTCATCAAAACCGGTGGCGACGATAATGTCAGCCCCCATTTCTTCCGCGAGGCGGGTGTTCTCCGGCGTTGGGTTGATGTCGCGGTAGATAATGGCGATACCCGCCTCTCTTAACTCGCTGAACAGCGCGGGAATAATGCTGCCTTCCCCATAGCCCGTATACACCACGGCCCTGACGCCTTCGTCTTTCACCACCTGAAGAATAGGCCCTGTCCAGACGTCATTAACGGCCGTGGGGATCAGGTTCACGCCAAACGGTTTCTCGGTCAGTCGTTTGGTCTTACGAATTTCTTCGCGCATTTTTTCGGCGGTCTCTTCCGGCGTGGAGACCGCGGTGTCGGCGGTTAAACCGGCATTGGGCCCCAGCACGCCGAGTCCTCCGGCATTGCTGACCGCAGCAACTAAACGGGCATCGGTGAGCCAGGATAACGGCCCCTGAATAACAGGTTTTTCGATGCCCAGGATCTGGCAAATACGGTTATTTTTCATAGCGGACTCTCCCTCACGTTTGAATGGGGAAGAGTGTAGGGCGCAGGATTGTTAGGAAAAATAGCCAAAAAGATTCATCACTGTTATAAAATTAATAACAATCATTTTATCCTGCTCGCGACAAAAGCGTTCCTTATGCAAATAAACCTCTTTGAAGCTATTCGAATTTTTATTGAAATTGTCGAGTCAGGCAGTCTTACCCAGGCGGCGGAGAATCTGCAGGTCCATCGTCCGGCAGTTACCAAAGCGTTACAGCTTCTGGAGCAGCACAGCGGCACCCGGCTACTGCAGCGCACAACGCGTCGGATTAGCCTGACGCCGGATGGGGAAGCCTTTTATCGCCGGAGTAAACCCCTGCTGGCGCAGGCGGACGAATTGCTGGAGTCGTTTGGTACGGACCGGGCAATACACGGCCAGCTGCGTGTGGATATGCCGGTCTCTTTTGCCACGCTGCGGGTGATACCCAATCTGCCTGATTTTTATCGTCAGCATCCTGAGATCGACATCATTCTGAGCAGCTCTGACCGCCGTCGGGATATGCTGCGGGATGGCCTGGACTGCGTGCTGCGGGTGGGAGAGCTGGAGGACGGCGAGTATATCGCGCGTAAAATCGGGAACATCAAAATCACGACCTGCGCCAGCCCGGCCTGGCTGGCAAAACACGGTACGCCAGAAACGCCGGATGATTTACGCAAGCATCAGGCCATCAACTGGATTAATAACAGCAGCAGACAAATTCATCCGTGGACGTTTACCACGCCAGAAGGCATCGCGGAAATTACCCTGCCCGGTAAGCTTGTCGTGGATAACTCCGAGGCCTACATCGCGGCAGGCCTTGCCGGGCTGGGGTTAATGCAGGGGATGAATCTCTTTCTCCAGCCTTACATAGACCGCGGTCTTCTGGTTGAAGTCCTGCCGGACTATCGTTCGCCGGACCGCAAGCTGTCACTGCTCTATCCACACCGCCATCTCTCCCGCAAGGTGCGGGTCTTTACCGAATGGCTGGAGAGTCTGGTGTGAAAGCAGCCAGCTCGTGACACAGCGCGCCAATCTGCTCCACGGCGTTCAGCAGGCGGGGCGTGGGTTCGTTTGCGCAGTTCAGCCGCAGAAAGTGCGTTAACTCCGCGGCAGGGGAAAACAGGGGGCCAGGGCTGACGCCAATGCCCAGCGCCAGCGCGCGACGGTGCACCTCCAGCGCGTTGACCCGCTGAGGCAGTTCAACCCACAGCAGGAAACCTGCAGCGGGCACGTTAACGCGCGTACCGGGTGGAAAGCTCGCCTTGATCTGCGCCACGACGGCGTGAACGCCCTCTGCGATCCGGCGCTTCAGCCGCCGCAGATGGCGATCGTAGTCGCCGCTCGCCAGAACTTCGCTCGTCGCCGCTTCCAGCAGCGGGGCACCAGCCCATTCTCCGGCCATGCGGGCCTGTAAGACCTGCGGGGAGTAGCGTCCGGCGGCGATCCAGCCGATTCGCCATCCGGGCGCAAGCGTTTTAGACAGGGAACTGCAGTAAATCACATTCCCGCTCTGGTCGAACGCCTTGCAGGCCGGAGGGCGTTGCCCCTCGCCGACCAGGTCACCGTAAACATCGTCTTCAATCAAGGGAATACCCGCCTCTTCCAGCAGGGCAACCAGCTCCTGCTTGCGCGCGACGGGCATGCTGGCACCCAAAGGATTTTGTACCGTGGGCGAGGCCAGAACGGCAGCAGGGCGGTGGCGGCGAATAGCGTCCGCCAGCGGTTCCAGCAGCAGGCCTTCCACAGGGTCGGTGGGGATCGCTAAAGCCTTCAGGCCTAAATCCTCCAGCAGCAGGAGCGTGCCAAAGTAGGCGGGCTGCTCAATCGCCACGACATCGCCCGGCAGGCACACGGCCCGAAGGGCCAGGCGCAGCGCCTGCGTCGCGCCTGCGGTAATAATGAGATCGTCCGCACCGAACCGGGCTCCCCACTGGGCAGAGCGCGCGGCAATCTTGCTTCGCAAATCCCGCCTTCCCGGAGGCAGGCTGTAGCTCTGTCCATGCGCGTCCAGACGACGGCCCGCAGAGTGCAACGCCCGCTGCAGCGCATCTCCCGGCAGCCACGCGGGATCGGGCAGGGCGGCGCCCAGCGGGATCAGCCGGGCTTCTGCACTGCTGAACAGCGACCGGGCCACGGCGGACATGGTGACGGGGACCGGGCCCGGCGAGGAACGCGCGGGCTCCGCGCGCGGAGGCTGGCTGGTCTGGCGGATGTAATAGCCTGAACGTGGACGCGCAACGATCAGCCCTTCAGCCTCCAGGCAGCGAAGGGCCTCCAGCGCCGTCGGAAGGCTAACGCGCTCGCGTTCGGCCAGTTTGCGCGCGGAGATCATCCTGTCACCGGCGCGCAGCGCGCCGGACGTAATGGTAAGACGCAGCATATCCGCAATACGGCGATAGTGAGGAGAGGACTGGGACGGGGCAGACATGGGTAACTGTTCAGGCTAATTTTCGATAAAACTGACTATACAGCCATTGATGCGCGCCATCTATAGTGTCCGGCATGATCAGGACAAGGAGGCATTATGCACAGCGATAACTTCAACATTTCCACCTATTTCAACCGCATAAACTACACCGGACCGGCGGCTGTCGATACGGCCACCCTGCATGCGCTGATGCGCCATCAGCTCTTTTCAGTCCCCTTTGAGAATCTGGACGTGCAGGCGGGCAAAGTTGTCTCGCTGGCGCCGGACGATATTGCCGATAAGGTGTTAACGCAGGGGCGCGGCGGCTACTGCTATGAGGTAAACGGGCTTTTTGCCATGGCGCTGGAGGCGTTAGGGATCCCTTACCGCTTCGTGGCGGCGCGCCCGATGTTCTACCCCGCGCGGCGGCCGAAAACCCATATGGCGCTCATCGCTGAGGTAGATAGCCGACAGTGGCTTTGCGACCTCGGGTTCGGCAGCTACGGCATTCGCGCGCCGATGGCGCTGGACACGCTTGATGTGGATATCACGCAGGATTTCGACACGTTCCGACTGAGCCGCAGCGCGGAGGGTGAGTATTTGCTTGAGGCGAAGGTTGAGGGGGAATGGGCCCGGCAGTACGGCTTTGATCTCACCCCTCAGGAATGGATTGACTTCGTTCCGGCCAACTACCTTAACTCCACGCACCCGGATGCCATCTTTGTGCAGAAGCGGGTGGTGGTGCAGCACAGCCCGGAAGGACGCCAGATTTTACTGGGCGATATGCTGAAAACCATCACGGCGAACGGCACTGAAACGCGGAAACTGGCGGAGGATGAAATCCGCCATGTCCTGAAAAACCGTTTTGCGCTGACCGCCGCGTAATCTGCCGGGGAACGAGGAGGGCCTCAGCGCAGCCCGTCTTCTGCGGCGTTGCGCTGAGTTCCCCACTGTAACAGCAGGCTAAACGACGCGGGTAACACGGTCAGCGTCACCAGCGTCGCGACCAGCAGCCCGCCGATAATCGCATAGGCCATTGGCCCCCAGAAGACCTGATGAGAGATCGGGATCATGCCCAGAATGGCGGCGCAGGCGGTCAGGCGGATGGGTCTGGCCCGGTGCTCCGCGGCCGCCATAATGGCGGCATCGTTTGCTATCCCCTGAGCAAGATTGCTGTCAACCTCGCTAATCAATATCACCGCGTTGCGCACGATCATCCCCGCCAGGGCGATAACGCCCAGCAGCGCGACAAACCCCATCGGCGTGCCGCCGGGCAGCATAGCCAGCACGATCCCCGGCAAGCCAAACGGGGCCATCAGGAGGGCCAGCAGCATCCGGGAATATCGCCGCAGCTGAAGCATCAGCAGCAACAGCATGAGGACCAGCGTTACCGGAAGAACGCTAAAGACGGAGCTGTTCCCCTTGTCCGATTCGGCAACCGCACCGCCTTCTTCAATGCTGTAACCTGCGGGCAGGCTCGCGCGCAGCCTGTCGACCGCCGGACGAAGCGCCGCGGATACCGCTTCAGCCTTCAGCCCCGGGGCAAGGTCCGTTTGCACCGTGATAAAGGGCACGCGCTGGCGACGCCAGATGACCGGATCGTCCACGCCCCAGACCGGCGTCGCGACGGCGCTGAGCGGAATTTTTTTACCGTCATTCCCCTGAATCGTGAGCGAGGAGAGGGTGGCGGTGCTGTGACGTGCATCGTCCGTGGCCCGCAGCACCACGTCGACAAGGCGGTCGTTATCCCTGATGGAGGTAACAACGCTGCCGGACCAGACGGTGTTCAGCGTGCGGGCGAGGCTTTCTGACGATATTCCCGCCGCCCTGGCCGCCGTCTGATTCACCTCAAGGGTTATGACCCTCTCCGGCTCTCCGGCCGTCTGGTTAACGTCGCGTGAGAACGGGGACTGCCCAATCGCGTCCGTGAGACGGTTCGCAAACGCCCGAACCTGCAGATAATCTGGCCCGCTCACCCGGTATTTGATGGGCCAGCCGACGGGCGGCCCCAGCTCAAGGGGCGACACACGCGTGATGATGTCGCTAAACTGCGTCGCCAGGATCCTGTTGAGCTGCGCATGCAGACGATCCCGCGCCTCAAGATCCTTAGCCACCACGACCATCTGGGCGATATTTTCATTTTCCAGCAGCACGTCCATCGGCAGGTAAAAACGGATGGCGCCCGACCCGACGTACGTCGAATAGCGATCGATGTTGCCGTTGCCGGCCAGCGCCTTTTCCAGCTTTTCCACCTCTCTTAGCGTTTCCGGCTGCGACGCGTTGGCCGGAAGCGTCAGGCTGACCAGCAGCTCAGGCCTGTCCGAAGCGGGGAAAAACTCGCCCTGCATAAACGTCGTGCCGTACGCGGACAGCCCCAGCGCGGAAAGCGCAATCAGCACGGTAGCGAGCCGGTGACGCAGTGCCAGACGTAAAAGCCGTCCGTACCCGCGCGCGATCCTGCCGGGGCCTGCCGCGTGAGGTCTGACTTTTTCCGGCAGCAGCCACGTGCCCGTCAGCGGCGAAAACAGGATCGCGACAGCCCAGGAACAGAGCAGGGCAATCAGCACCACCGCAAACAGGGAAAAGCAGTATTCACCGGCGCTGGAGGCCGCAAAACCAACGGGAATAAAGCCGGCAATCATTACCAGAGTACCGGTGAGCATCGGGAAGGCCGTCGTTTTGAATGCATGGGTAGCCGCGTGCCGACGGGAATCCCCCGCTTCCAGCCGGGAGACCATCGTTTCAACGGCGATCATGGCGTCATCCACCAGCAGGCCCAGGGCAATGATCAGCGCCCCGAGCGAGATGCGCTGAAGGCCGATGCCGGCGAGCATCATGCCGGCAAACGTCATGGCGAGCACCAGCGGGATGGCCGTCGCCACCACCAGTCCGGCCCGTAAGCCCAGAGAGACAAATGAAACCGCCAGCACGATAATAACGGCTTCGATAAGCACCCGGATAAACCCGCTTACCGCGTCACTGACCACCGCTGACTGATCGGCAACTTTCACCATCTCGATACCGTGCGGCAGCCCGGCGCTGAGGGCCGCCATTCTGGCGTTCAGCGCAGCGCCGAAACGCAGCATGTTGCCCGTTGGCGCCATCGACACCGCCAGTCCGATAGCCGGTCTACCGTTCACCCGGTAGGCCGGGGCCGGTGGCTCGGCGATTTCCCGGGTGATGGTGGCAATGTCGGTCAGCGGAATATAGCGATTGTTCACGTGCAGCGTGACGGCGCGTAAGCTCTCTTCGGTCGTGAGCGCCCCGCTGACCTTGATCGCCATGTTCTCTTTTTCGGTACGCATCGTTCCTGCCGGGACAACCGCGTTTTGCGCCCGTAGGGCGTCGGCGACCGCCTGAATATCGAGCCCCATCCCGGCCAGGCGTGCCGGAGAAAAGGCGAGGACCCACTGCTCCTGCTGTTCGCCCAGCAGGGTGGTTTTGCCCATATCCGGCAGGGACATGAGCTCGCGCCGTATTGTCTCTACGCGATCCCGCACCTCCCGCAGGGTGAAGCCCTCGGGAATAAAGGCGTAAATTGTGCCGAACGTGTCGTCAAACTCGTCGTCCACGGCAGGACCCTGCACCCCATCAGGCAGGGACGGCGCGATGTCCTGCATTTTTTTGCGAACCTGATACCAGATGTCCGGCACGCTCTGCGGGGGCGTATCGTCACGGAGGTTGACGTGGATAACGGTGCGTCCGGCCCGGGTTTCACTTTCGAGATAGTCCAGCCAGGGCGTTTCCTGCAGCTTTTTTTCAAGCGTATCGGTGAGCAGGCGGGTGGTATCCGCCACGGTTGCTCCCGGCCACTGCGCGGAGACGACGGCCGTTTTAATGGTAAAAGCCGGATCTTCGTTACGCGGCAGCTTTTCATAGCAAAACACGCCCATCGCAATCACCAGCAGCATGAAAAAGCTGACCATCTGCTGGTTCTTCAGCGCCCAGGCGGAGAGGTTAAATTTGGCTTCCGGTCCTGTGTTCATGGCTGAACCTCTCCGGCAACCACCGGCTCGCCGGACCGCAATGTGCTCACGCCCGCCGTAATCACCCGGTCGCCCGGCTCAAGGCCGGAGGCAATCATGACGGAGGAGGCCGTATAGCTCGCGGGCACCACCGCGCGCAGCTGCGCCCGCGACTGCGGGGTAATCACAAAAACGGCGGGTTTGTCGCCGACGCGGGTCAGCGCCGAGGCGGGAAGGGTGTATCCGCGCGGGGCAGACGATGGCAACGTGACGGTCACGCTGGCGCCCAGCGCCATGGCCGCGGGCGGGTTTTGCAGGGTGGCCCTGACGCGCCAGGTGCGGGTCTGAGGATCGGCCTGCGGGGTGATATCCCGCAGCGCGGCAGACGCCTGTACCGACGGGTTGCTGAGGAGGGAAACCCGCAAAGCTGTCTTATCCAGAGGCGGGATCGCATCGGGAGTGGCAATATCAAACGCCACGTCGCGGGCTTCACCGGTCGCCAGCGTCAGCACGGACTGACCGTCGCTGACAACCTGTCCCGAAGTGGCGTTCACGGCCGTGATGACGCCCGCCTGCGGCGCGATCATGCGCGTCCAGCCGAGGCTTTCGCGGGCATTTCGCCACGCGGCCTCGCTGCTTTTTAAGCGCGCGCGGGCGACAAGCCAGTCCGCACGGGCGCTGTCGAGCTGCGTGCGGGCTATCGCACCCGTTGGCATGAGCTTTTGCATTCGGCTGACGTTAAGCGCGGCAACCTGCGCCGAGGCTTTGGCGCCTTCATAGTCGGCCGCCGCGCCGTCGAGCTGGTTTTGCCCGGTCGCGTTGTCAAGCGTGGCCAGCAGCTGTCCGGCAGTGACCCGGTCGCCAATATCAACGCTGCGCGTCAGTATCCGGCCCCCGGTCCGAAAGCTCAGGGTCGTTTCATCGTGGGCATGGATCTCACCGGTTCTTTCCAGCGCGGGAAGGGTCTGGGCGGCCCCGACGACGACGTAGCGTACCGCTCGCGCCGGGTCGGGCTTATTTTCGTGTTTATCACCGCAGCCGGTCAGCGGAAAAATCGCCAGCGCAAGCAGGGCCAGGGGAAGAAAATGCAGCCAGGAAAGGGTGCGCGCCACGCCGTACATATGATGCAGGCAATGGCGGAGGGAGAGAAAAAATTCGTCTGACATAACGCCGCTCCATAAAGGGAATGGCGTTATTAAATGCGCGCTACGTCGAGAAAGATTCGACGTTCTGTCAAGGCTTTATCAAGAGTGGAGATTTTCATTACCGGACGGGTGCCAGGGCAATAAAATGCGCACGGCGAGGCCGCCGGTTTCCGGCAATGACGCGCTAATCTCACCCCCATGAGCCTCACAAATCGCCCGGGCGATGGACAAACCGAGGCCGCTGCCGCCGGAATGCCGGGCGCGGGACTGCTCCTCGCGGCTAAAGCGTTTAAACATTTCCGGTAAGAACTGGGGCGACACGCCCGGCCCGTCATCGGTAAATTCGAGGATGTAATGACCGCTGGCGTAACGCAGCGCCACCTCGAGGTGGCCGCCCTCGCGCCCGTAACGTAGCGCATTTTCCATGAGGATGGTAACGACCTGTCCAAGACGGAACGCATCGCCTCTGAAGGGGCTGGTGCGCGGGTTGCGAAGCGTTATCCGAAAATGATGCGCGTCAGCCTCGGGCATGATCCAGGCAGCCCGCTCCTGAATCAGCTCATCCAGACAGAACGGCTGGTCCTCCAGCACGAGGTTACCCGCGTCGGCCAACGAGAGAAGGTGAAGCTCATCGGTGAGGCGGTTGAGGTGCTGGAGCTGTTTCATCACCATGCCGAGCTGCGCCGGGCTGGCATCAAACACGCCGTCTAACATGCCCTGCAGACGCCCGATGGCGGCCGTCAGGGGCGAGCGCAGCTCGTGCGCCATCGCGACGTGCGAGGCGCGGAGCTCTTTTTCATAGCGGGCGAGCTGTCCCGTCATGGAGTTAAAGTCGGTCGCAAAGCTGACCATTTCAGCCGGCGCATCCTCGATCAGTTCCGCCTGACGGCCAAACTGCCCGTCGGCGACATCCTTTGCCGCATCGCGAAGGCGGCTGAACTGCAGCGCCAGCGGCCGGGCGTGTTTGAGCCCCATCACCACAATAAACGGGATCATCACCAGCACCAGAAGGGCCACCGTGGCCCAGTCGGCTGAGGCGATAGACGGCGTGGAATAGCTCAGGCCCCACCAGGTATCCACAATCGAGTGGAAGCGGGCCGGATTGGCCTGCGGGTTCTGGCTGAGCGCCAGAAACTCCTGGCGGACCGCCGCTGGCATTTTGCCCATTATCCAGTAGTTCTGCACCGCATAGCGCAGCCACATGCAGGTGGCAATGACGATCACGCTGCCGATAGCCAGCGCTAAGATGCGCGCGCAGATCCAGCGCCACAGAGAGGAGTGCTGATTTTTAATCATGGCTGTCTGAACCTGTAACCCACGCCGCGAACGTTGATCAACACGCCGGAGATCCCCGCCGCTTCGAGTTTTTTACGCAGGTTATAAATATGGGTGTCCACCACGCGCTCCAGCGCCTCGCTTTCCGGCAAACAGTGCTCCAGTAAATACTGGCGGGAGAACGGGTGCGCCGGAGAACGCAGCAGCGTTGCCAGAAGCGAGAATTCCGTTGGCGTAAGATCGAGCATCACGGGCGCGTCGCCGCCGTTATCCACGCTCGCCACAATGGCGGCCACGTTCACCTCCAGCGTTTGCCAGCGAAGGATCGCCTCGTCCGTCTCTTTTTTACTGCTGCGCCGCAGCACCGCCTGCACCCGAGCCACCACTTCGCCCGGATGATAAGGCTTCACAACGTAATCATCGGCACCGTACCGCAGGGCACCAATGCGGTCGGGGGTATCCCCCATGGCCGTGACCATGATCACCGGCACATCGCTTTTACGACGCAGGCCAGCCAGCACCTCGGTGCCGTTAAGCCCCGGCAGCATCACGTCCAGCAGTATGAGGTCGGGCTTCCACCGCTGCGCCATATCCAGCCCGGAATGACCGTCTCCGGTAATGGTCACGTCGTAATTTTCCCGCCGTAAATAGGCCTCGAGCACGCCAGCCGCATCGGCGTCATCTTCAATAATCAGCACTCTTCTGGACAACATCCGTTCACCTTGACCATTTCTTAACACTATCCCGACGATTCATTGATTCAGCCAAATCATACTGCGCCAACGTTGTGTGGCCGCCCCCGTATCAGGAGGTGCCAGCGTCCGTATGGAGAGCAGTATGATAGCGATAAAAAAAGTCCTGTATATGTCCGTCCCGCTTCTGATGGCCGTGAGTTCCGGCGTGCAGGCGGATGATGGCACCGCGTCCGATTCCCTCACCGTGGGGCTTGGGGGGCAGTATGCCCCGCGTTACTCAGGCTCAGACAAGCAGGTGTGGCAGGTGGTTCCGGTGCTGCAGGGACGCAAAGGCGCTTTCTTTATTGATGCGCAAAAAGGGGTGGGATATGACCTGCAAAACGACAGCGGCTGGTATTTCGAACACACGCTGGGCTACGACTTCGGAAGGGCTGATAAAAATTCTGGCTGGCGTGAGGGCGCAAACAATTTGAAAGGGATGGGGGACATTGATGCCACTCTGAATACCGGACTTGCCGTCGGCTGGCAGGCCGCGCCATGGCTGAGTATGGAAGGCAAAGCGACGCTGCCGTTAACGGACAGCCAGGGGGCAAGCTATCAGGCCTCCGTGACGCTGATCCCCGTGCAAAATAACCAGGATACGGTTGCCTTTCAGTCTGCGGCCCTGTTTGGCGACAGCCGTTATCTGAATACCTGGTATGGGGTCAGCGAGCAGCAGAGCCGCCGCACCGGATATCGCCCCTATGCTGCGCCGGGTGGATTCTATGGCGTCGACACCAGCCTGACCTGGAGCCATCAGTTCGATGCTCACTGGGGGACGGTGCTGAGTGCGGACTATACCTGGCTTGGCGATCGTGCGAATAACAGCCCGATCGTAATGCGGCGTAATGAAGGGTCTGCAACCGCCGCTATCACCTGGACATTTTAAATTCGCGGAGCGCGATGTGGGCGAGGGGATTATTTCTTCTTATCCATCATCGCTTTTAAATCGGCAAACGGGTTAAACGTGGCGACGCCTACGTCTTTTTGCGCGTCTTCCCCGGCCACCACGGTGGTGCCGTACTGATCCGCTTCGGTGTATTTCGAATGCTCGTGGTCGTGGCAAAACAGGCACAACAGCTCCCAGTTGCTGCCATCTTCCGGGTTGTTGGTATGGTCGTGATCGATATGGTGAACCGTCAATTCACGCAGATTGGAATAGACGAACTCCCGCGAGCAGCGTCCGCAGACCCAGGGATAGATTTTTAATGCTTTCTCGCGATAGCCGCTTTCCAGCCGCGCGTAGTTTTTAGGGATCAAAGCCATTGCCGGTTTTACCTGTGATAAAAATAGTGTGCCAATATAGCCCATCGGGTGCCGTAAAGGTAAACGCCATTGCACCGTTAGAGTGAAAATGCGCCTTCAAGCGTAATCACACATTTTCCCCCTACGCGAACCACCGCCTTTCCTGACGAGGCATCGTATCCCGCGAACAGCACGCTTGCTCGTCCCATATCAACGCCCTGACTGACGTTAAGGTTAAGCGTCGTTTTATTGCGGTGCAACGCCAGCAGCGCCGTTGTAGCGGCGGTCGCGCTGCCTGTTGCCGGATCTTCTGTCATGCGGGGAGTAAACATGCGGGCCTGTACATCGTGAGGTTCATCGGAGTCCGTATCCAGGGTATAGGCATAGAGGGAAACCGCGCCATCCAGCGGTAACGTTGCGCGAAAACCCTGTAAATTCGGCACGCACCGACGAAGCGCCTCGCGAGAAGCCAGCTCGGCTATCAGGAAGGGCAGACCTACCGACGCGACAACAGGCATATGTACCTCGGTACGGATATCTTCTGCGTTCAGGGATAAGCAGGCAGCCACGCTTTCCGGGCTAACTTCAGAGCGGCAGGAGAGTGCCTCAGGCACCAGGAGTTCTGCGCCAGTCACGGTATCGTTGTCACGCAGCAGACGTACTGGCACCAGACCGGCTATTTCCTCGAAGTGCAGCGTTTCAGGCAGGGGCTGATGATTCATCGCGGCGTGATGGGCCAGCACGTAAGCAGTTCCAACATTCGGGTGCCCGGCGAAGGGGATCTCGCGCGAGGGCGTAAAAATTCGCACGCGGGCCGTACTGGAGGGATTGTCTGGCGGCAGAACGAACGTGGTTTCGCTGTAGCCAAATTCAACGGCGACCTGCTGCATTTGTGCTTTGCTCATACCCTCCGCATCGAGTACGACGGCGACAGGGTTACCCTGAAACGGGGTGTCAGTGAAAACATCCGCAACAACATAGCGTCTCTTCATTTTCTGTCCGGTGTAAAAATCCTGACATAGAGTAGTAACGTTAAATCAAACCGATAACCAGCCGTTTTTTACCTGACGGACCTGAAAAAAATTCAATCAATTTATTTGAATCATTCCGTTAAATAAACGCCGTTTATTCTCACCCGGTAATGCGTAAAGTAGGTACAACGCAAAGCATTCTCAGGACACATCGTTATGAAAAAGATCGGGTTTTTATCCTTTGGTCACTGGACGCCTTCTCCGCAGTCCGGCACGCGCTCGGCGGCAGACACGCTGCTGCAGTCCATCGATTTAGCCGTGGCGGCTGAAGAGCTGGGGGCAGACGGCGCGTATTTCCGCGTGCACCACTTTGCCCGACAGCTTAGCTCGCCGTTCCCTCTGCTGGCGGCAATAGGCGCAAAAACGAAAACCATCGAAATCGGGACCGGCGTGATTGACATGCGCTATGAAAATCCGATGTACATGGCCGAGGATGCGGGCGCGGCGGATCTCATTTCCGGCGGTCGTTTGCAGCTTGGCATCAGCCGCGGCTCGCCGGAGCAGGTCATTGATGGCTGGCGTCATTTCGGCTATGTCCCGCAGGAAGGGGAAGACGAATCGGATATGGCGCGCCGTCATACCGAGGTGCTGCTTGAGGTGCTGCGCGGTGAAGGGTTTGCAAAACCCAATCCACAGCCTATGTTCCCGAATCCGCCGGGGCTGCTGCGCCTGGAGCCGTATTCTGAAGGGCTGCGCGAGCGTATCTGGTGGGGCGCCGGTTCAAATGCGACGGCCGTATGGGCCGCAAAGCTGGGAATGAACCTGCAAAGCTCAACCCTGAAGGACGATGAAACCGGTGAGCCGTTCCATATTCAGCAGGCAAAACAGATCCGCGCGTACCGTCAGGCCTGGAAAGAGGCAGGGCACACGCGCGAGCCGCGGGTGTCGGTCAGCCGCAGCATTTTTGCGCTGATGGACGACCGCGACCGGATGTATTTCGGTGCCAGCCGCAACGACAGCGATAGCGTGGGCTACCTTGATGAGAAAACGCGCGCCATCTTCGGACGCAGCTATGCGGCGGAGCCGGACAAGCTGATCGAACAGCTGAAAAAGGACGACGCGATTGCCGAAGCCGATACGTTATTACTGACCGTGCCGAACCAGCTCGGTGTGGATTACAATGCGCACGTGATTGAGTCTATTCTCAAACACGTCGCACCGGCAATGGGCTGGCGCGAGTAGTCGTTCCGCTATCAGCCGTGAGATCGTAATGGAAAATCTGGCCCTCTGGTATCGCCGTTTTGGTGAGCCAGAAACCGTTCTGCAACCTGAAACCGCGCCGCTGGGGGCGCTTGCGCCGGGTCATCTTCGCGTGCGAATGCTGTTTTCTCCGGTGAACTCGTCCGATCTCATTCCCATCACCGGCGCCTACCGCCACCGAACTCCGCTACCGGCGGTCGCGGGGTATGAAGGTGTCGGCATTGTCACCGACGCGCCCGCGTCGTTTGCGCATCTGCTGGGTAAACGCGTCCTGCCGCTGCGCGGTCAAGGCACCTGGCAGCGCTATGTTGATTGCCCGGCAGAGTATGCTATCCCCGTTCCGGACGCTGTTGACGCACATCTGGCCGCGCGGGCCTATATTAACCCGCTGGCGGCGCAAATGATGCTTACCCGCTATCCGCCTGAAGGAAAGCGGGTGCTGCTGACGGCTGCCGGGTCGGATTGCGCCATTCTGCTGGGGCAGTGGGCGCGTCAGGCGGGGGCGGAGGCGGTGTACGGAATTCACCGTTCCGCCGTTCACGCTGAACGGCTGGAGGCGATGGGGATCATTCCCGTCGCGCAGCATGACGCCCAGCGGATTGGCACCGTCGCCGCGCGTACCGACGTCGTCTACGATGCCACCGCCGGGCCGCTTGCGGAAGCGATCCTCAGCGCGATGCCCGAGCAGGGCATATTTGTCTGCTACGGGCTGCTCTCCGGGCAAACGTTCAGACAGCAACGGCCAGCGCCGCGCGTGGCGTGGTTCCATATCCGAAACGGTCTGGATGCGCTCAGCGCTGAGGCGTGGCGCACCGAGTTTGACCGCATCTGGCTTAATTTGCCCGCCAGCGGATACAGCGACGTCACGGTGTATCCGCTGGCGGAATGGCGGAGGGCGATCGGTACGTATCGCGAAGGGGGAAGGACCCGCAAGCCCCTCCTGTCGATGGCGGACTGACCGCTATTTATGGCTCATATCGCTCAGCAGCACGGCGATGGTTTGTCCGCCCGCCGTCTGTTCCAGACCAATCTTGACGATAATGGTCAGCGGGACGGAGAGCAGCATCCCAACGGGTCCGAGCAGCCAGCCCCAGAAAATCAGGGACAAAAAGACCACCAGCGTGGAGAGTCCCAGCCCTCGTCCCATCATGCGTGGCTCAAGAATGTTACCGAACACCAGATTAATGACCAGATAGCCGGCCAGCAGGATCAGCGCGTCATAAAGCCCGCTGAAAACCAGCACCTGAAGGATAGGGGGGATCGCCGCCAGCACGGAGCCGATGTTGGGAATATAGTTAAGCGCAAACGCCAGTAACCCCCAGACAAACGCAAAGCGAACGTCCAGCGCCAGAAGCATCGCCCAGACGACACCGCCCGTGACCAGGCTAATCGCCGTTTTCAGCACCAGATAGCGGGAGACGCTGTCCAGCGCGCGTTGAATCGCCCCCATGCCTTCAGCCGGACGGACCATCATCTGCTGCAGCTTTGCCGGCAGCTGCGGCACTTCCAGCAGCATGAACACCACCGTTAAAAACAGCAGGAAAATGGAGGTCATGGCATTGGAAAGCTGCGCCAGCAGGCTGGTGACGATCGTCATGGCCGCGTTGGGGTCGATATATTTCAGGAGCTCCTCAACCGAGACTTCTATACCCGCGCGCTGCAGCCAGGGTTCCAGCTGGAGCAGCGGTATCGCCAGCGAAGAGCGGTACTTGGGCAGCGTTCGCGCCAGCTCATTGAGCGAGGTCCCCAGATACGCCACCAGCAAGACCATCGCCACAATGATGATGCTGATAAGCAGCGTGATTGCCAGCACGCGCGGGATGCGTAGCCGCGTCATGCGCTGTACCAGCGGGTTAAGGATCACCGCAACAAACAGGGCCAGAATAAAGGGCACAATAATGTCGGCGGCAAAACGAACGCCTGTCAGTATGATCACCAGCATGCCCAGCATGATGACAATTTTTAACCCGTTCAGGGTAATAATGGGTTTAGCCATGGTGACTCCGAAATTTTCTTTATATTTATAATAAAGGTGAAAGGCATTGCAATAAACTAACCAAAATCAAACGGGATGGGTAAAGAATTGCAAAGACTTTGAGTAAAATCCTGGCTTATGGTACAAATTTGGTGTGTTTAACTACCGAGGACAATTTTCATCCGCAAAGACGAGAAGCAACAACGCGGATAATTGTAATTTTATGGACAATATGTTCAGGACGTACTCTTCAAACAATACCGCTGTATACTCCACTTCTTTCTGCCTGCTTTCTGGTGAGCAACACTGGCGCACCGCACTATAGTCATTTCTTCTGCCTGAGCTGGCGCAACGCGCTTAGCTGTCTGATTTCAATTCGTATTTTTTGGGTTTGCTGCACGCAGCGGGCCACGATGGATTATATTCTCAAGCAGGAGAAAAACATGTTTTACTGGATCCTATTAGCGCTGGCTATCATCGCTGAAATTACCGGCACGCTGTCTATGAAATGGGCAAGCGTCAGCGATGGCAACACTGGTTTTATTTTGATGCTGGTGATGATTTCGCTTTCCTATATTTTTCTCTCGTTTGCGGTGAAAAAAATTGCGCTGGGCGTCGCGTATGCACTGTGGGAAGGGATCGGTATTTTGTTGATTACGCTGTTCAGCGTGCTGATATTTGACGAAACATTAACAACAATGAAGGTCGCCGGACTAACGACGCTGGTAGCGGGTATTGTGCTGATTAAATCGGGTACCCGTAAACCTGGCAAACAGCAGAAGGAGCAGAACCATGCAACAGTTTGAGTGGGTTCATGCGGCCTGGCTGGGGCTCGCCATCGTGCTGGAAATCCTGGCGAACGTTCTGCTGAAATTCTCGGATGGTTTTCGCCGTAAACTGTACGGCTTGATGTCGATTGCCGCGGTTCTGGGGGCGTTCAGCGCCCTGTCCCAGGCGGTAAAAGGGATCGATCTGTCGGTGGCCTATGCGCTGTGGGGCGGTTTTGGTATCGCCGCCACGCTGGCCGCAGGCTGGGTACTCTTCGGCCAGCGCTTAAACAACAAGGGCTGGATGGGGCTCATCTTGCTGCTTGCCGGCATGATCATGATAAAACTCGCCTGATAACGTTGCGATCCTTAGTTTCAGGCCTCCGCGCTGGCTTACTGTGTAGCCAGCGCTTCCAGCTGGTCGCGGAAACCGGTAACGGACAAGGCGCGGTTGTCGGCGCGCCACCGGTCTTTTGCCGCCGGGGCAGAGCTTTGGACACCAATCAACTGCCAGCCCTTGTCGGTTTTCAGCATCAGCGGTGAACCACTGTCACCCGGCAACGTATCGCACTGATGCGAAAGTACGCTGGTTTGCGCCCAGCCCGTCACAATACAGTCGGTGTGCGTATAAAGCGTATCCAGATGATCGACAGGATAGCCTGACTGCGTCACCTTTCGGTCGGCGGCTTTCAGCGCTGCGGTGAGGGCGGCCTTGTCGCCGTCAAATAACGGCAGCGGCGTAATACCCGAAGGCGGGTAGCGTAAAATGATCAGGCCAAAATCCCACGAGGCGGCTGCCGGTGGCACTATCCAGCCGTCGCCATCCGGCTTCAGGCGTTTGCCGAGAGACGGATCAACCCGCCCCTCAATGCCGTGGATTTCATAGCGCCAGGTCCCTTTTTGCGACACAAACCGCAAGGCAACCGCTTTATCCGGCTTGCCGTTTGGCGGCGTTAACAGGCAGTGGCCTGCCGTCAGGGCAAGCTGTGGGGTGATCAGCGTCGCAGTACATAAGTTACCGCTGGCGGTTTCCAGTTGGCCTATAGCATCCCAGGGCGCCTGGGTGGGATCGGCGACGCGCGTACGATCGTCATGACCGAAAAAAAGCGTCTTTAGCTCTTTCGCGCTAATGGTGTCATCACCGCCATCATCCGCATGTGAGAATCCAGAAAAAAGACCAAACGTTCCCAGTAACAACACAACAGATTTACGCATATCACACTCTGGTGGGGGTAATTATGATTATTAAAAGTGAACCCTATGAAAATACTATAGACGGGACAGCGCTAAAGTGGGAGTAAAATCAGCGTGCTACAATCAGGAAAGATAAAAATGGCTGGCGATGAGCGCGCATAAAATAAGCAGGATCAGAATCAGCTCGAACCGATAGCGTCGCAGCATACGCCCTCCGGAAATAAAAAAACGGCGCGGAACCTGTTCCGGTTCAGCGCCGGTTTACCAACGTGCCCCGAAGGGCACGGTTAAGCTTGTACTCTTACGCAGCTGGCTGTGCAGCTGGTTTAGCAGCTTCGTGTTTTACTGCTTTTTTGTGATGCTTTTTAGCAGCCTGCGCTTTCTGTTCTACAGCTGGTTTGGTTGCTTTTTTGTGGTGCTTTTTAGCAGCCTGCGCTTTCTGTTCTACAGCTGGTTTGGTTGCTTTTTTGTGATGCTTTTTAGCAGCCTGCGCTTTCTGCTCTACAGCTGGTTTAGCGGCTTTTTTGTGGTGCTTTTTGGCAGCCTGAGCTTTCTGCTCGGTTGGTGCTGCGGTTGCTGGTGCAGCGGCTTCTTTTTTCGCTGCAGCTTTGTGATGTTTCTTATGGTGAACCGCTTTTGCTGGCGCAGCGGTGGTGGTTGCAGCAGGCGCGGCAGCCGGTGCAGCAGTTGCGGTAGTGTCAGCAGCAAATGCAGCAGAAGACAGACCCATAGCAGCGGCAACAACCAGAGCTAATACTTTATTCATTCTCATACCCTCGAATTTGGTTTTTCATTTAACCCCACTGCGGGGCCGTTGAAATAACTATATCCCTGTAAATTCGAGGTTTCCGTGAGTGATTGGTATCGGCGTGTAACGGAATGTACAGCGGGGAGAAAAGTGTACGAACAGGCCAAACGCCGCTGCTCGTACGGGCCTCTGTTATTTGTTCAGTGTGGCCAGAATAGCCGCCGGAGACTGACTGCCTATAATCGACCGTGATTCAGGCTCGATCACCACCATTACCGGGGTGATGCTAATGCCCAAACGTTCTGCCAGGGCAGATTGCCGCGCGATCAGATCGGAGCAGGCTGTGGTGGTGTCGTTATCCGGTAAAAATCCCGCCATCGCTTGTTGCAGGCTTTTGACCTTATCGGTTGAACACCAGACGCGTCCCATATCTTCAATTACCGAGTCGCGAATGGCGTTGGGCGCAACGGTCAGAAACGACATTGTCAAACCGGCATCCGTATATTGCTTAACGTTTTTCACTACGTTGCTGCAGTAAATGCACTGATTATCAATAAACACCAGCAGCTTATATTTTTCAGCAGGAGCCTGAAACGCGATGGGCTGGAGGTCTGCAAGAGAGCGGGTAATATCGTTGAACGCGTCTTGCGGGGTATTATCCGTGGCTGCGAAAGTACTTAAACTGGTCGCACACAGAATGGCTAACATCGTTTTCATTATGCCTTTCATCATTCATCCCTTTATTTTTTTAATCCTGACCTGATGGCAGTCTAATTGTGTCGGAAGGACACGCATTCATACACCCGACGCAATCATGACAACATGTGCTAAATCATATTCTTATTGAAAAGGGTGAGAAGAGTGCCGGAGCAGGCTCCGGCAGAGGGATTAAAGATAACGGGAGGTCAGATGTTCGCGGAAGTAACGGATATTCAGATCTTCGCCCGTCGCCTGGGTGATTAATTGCGACGTGCTGAAGCGGCTGCCGTGCTGCCAGATGTTCTGACGCAGCCACTCAAAGAGTGCGGAAAAATCACCTTCGGCGATGGAGGTCTGCAGACCCGGCAGTGCGGTTCTGGCGGCATGGAACAGCTGCGCGGCGTACATGGCGCCAAGCGTGTATGACGGGAAGTAACCAAAACCGCCGTCGGTCCAGTGGATATCCTGCATACAGCCGTTGCGGTAGTTGTCTTTGGTGGATAATCCGAGCCAGGCCTGCATTTTCTCATCCCACAGGGCGGGAATATCGTCTACCTCTATCTCGCCGTTGATCAGCGCGCGCTCAATCTCATAGCGCAGCACCACGTGTGCCGGATAGCTCACTTCGTCCGCATCGACGCGGATATAGCCAGGCTTCACGCGCTGGTTCCAGGCAATAAAGTTCTCTTCGCTAAACGCCGCCTGGCTGCCAAAACGGGCGTGCACCGCGGGGAGGAGATGCCTGAGGAAAGCTTCACTGCGTCCCAGCTGCATTTCAAAGAACAGGCTCTGTGACTCATGGATCGCGGTTGAGCGCGCCAGGGCAATCGGCTGTCCTGCCCACGCGCGCGGCAGGTTTTGTTCGTAGCGGGCGTGTCCGGTTTCGTGGATCACGCCAAACAGCGCGCTGAGCAGCTCATCTTCGTCATAGCGCGTGGTGATGCGCACGTCTTCCGGGACGCCGCCGCAGAACGGGTGCGCGCTCACGTCCAGGCGGCCGCCGTTAAAATCGAAGCCAAGCATCTTCATGGCTTCCAGGCCCAGCTCACGCTGGGTTGCCGTCGGGAAAGGGCCCTGCGGGGGAATAAACGACCGCTGAGCCTGTTTTTCAACCACGTTTGCCAGCAGGTCCGGTAGCCAGGACTTCATATCGCCGAACAGAACGTCCAGACGCGCACTGGTCATGTCGGGCTCAAAAATATCCAGCAGCGCGTCGTACGGCGTACAGCCTTTGGCTTCAGCCCGCAGGCGAGCCTCTTCGCGGCTGAGTTTGACCACCTCTTTCAGGTTAGCGGAGAAACCCTGCCAGTCGTTGGCGGGGCGCTGCGTGCGCCAGGCGTGTTCACACTTGCTGCCTGCCAGGGATTTCGCTTCCACCAGCGATTCCGGCAGCAGGGTCGCCTGCTGATAGTGGCGCGTCATTTCGCGCAGGTTGGCCTGTTCGACGTCATTCAGATCTTCATCTGCCGCCGCCGCTAACAGGTCGCCGACTTTTTTATCTGTCAGGATCTGGTGTTGCAGGACGCTCATCTCCGCCAGCGCCTCGCCGCGCGCGGCGCTGCCGCCTGGCGGCATCATGGTGAACATGTCCCAGCTGGCGATGGAGGAGAGGTGCGAGAAGCGGGAGAGACGCTGGAAGGTTTTGACAAGTGACTGATAGGCTGATGTTTTTTGCAATTCTTATTTCCTCTTGCCAGGGATGTGTTTCAGGGAGCATACAATGAAACAGACCAAATTCCCCAACATTTCCCACACGGAGGAAATCTATACCGATCTCCTCCGTTGAAACCGTCGCCGGCATTCCGGCAGACGGTTTTCGGTGGGCACTTAGTCCTTATCACGCATAACCTGTTGCAGGATCGCCAGCGCCTGGTTGAACTGGGCATCCGGAATGGTCAGCGGGTAAAGGAAGCGGATCACGTTTCCGTACTGGCCGCAGATCAGCAGCAGCAGGCCCTGGGCGAGCGCCTTTTGCTGGATCGCCTGCGCGATGGCGGCCGAAGGTTCACGGCTCTCGGGATCAAAAAACTCCGCCGCAATCATCGATCCTCTTCCCCTAATCGCCACGAGCGCAGGAAAGCTGCCCTGAATCTCCTCCAGCGTGGCTGTCAGTCGATCGCCCAGATGACGGGCGCGCGCGCACAGTGACTCGCTGTCGATAATATTCAGCACCGCGTGCGCGGCGGCCACCGCAAGCGGGTTGCCTGCATAGGTTCCCCCCAGACCGCCGGGCGCCGGCGCGTCCATGATCCCGGCGCGGCCCACCACGCCGGACAGCGGCATTCCGCCTGCCAGGCTTTTAGCCATCGTCATCAGGTCGGGCTTGTCCGCGTAGTGTTCCATGGCAAACAGTTTACCCGTACGGGCGAAGCCGCTCTGCACTTCGTCGGCAATCATCACGATCCCGTGCTCATCGCAGATACGGCGGATGGCGGCCACCAGCTCTGCCGGGGCGACGTTGAATCCGCCTTCACCCTGAATGGGTTCAAAAATAATCGCCGCCACCTGTTTCGCCTCAATATCCGCTTTGAACAGGCGCTCAATCGCCGTGATGGCATCCTGCGTCGTGATGCCGTGCAGCTCGGAGGGATACGGCACGTGATAAACCGACCCTGGGAAAGGGCCAAATCCCAGCTTATAGGGCGCGACCTTGCCGGTTAACGCCATGGTCATATAGGTTCGGCCGTGAAAGCCTCCCCCGAAGGCAATCACACCCGGTCTGCCGGTGTGGGCCCGGGCGATTTTAATCGCATTTTCTACCGCTTCCGCGCCCGTTGTGAAGAACGCCGTCTTGGCCGGGCTCTGCACCGGGGCCAGCTCGTTAAGCTTTTCGGCTAATGAAACGTAGCTTTCATACGGCACAATCTGATAGGCCGTATGGGTGAACTGGTGAAGCTGTTTTTCCACTGCGGCCACCAGTTCAGGGTGACGATGGCCGGTATTCAGTACCGCGATCCCGGCGGCGAAATCAATATAGCCGTTGCCTTCCACGTCGGTAAGCGTGGCATTCTCCGCCGTGCGGGCAAAGAAATCACACATTACGCCTACGCCGCGCGGGGTGGCAGAAAGTCTGCGCTGATGAAATTCCTGGTTACTCATGTCAGATACCCTTTTGTCGAACGATCATACGCCAAGACGATCGCGCAGGCTGTAATACGCCGCGCCCATCGCCGTGAATGGGATCCGCAGGCTGCGACCGCCCGGGAAGGGGTAGTGCGGGAGTTTGGCAAACGCATCAAAGCGCTCAGCGTCACCGCGCAACAGTTCAGAGATCAGCCGTCCGGCCAGGTGGGTGCAGGTCACGCCGTGGCCGCTGTAGCCCTGCATGTAATAGATGTTTTTATCCAGACGACCAAACTGCGGCATACGCGACAGGGTCAGCAGGAAGTTGCCCGTCCAGCGGTAGTCGATTTTGACGCCTGCCAGCTGGGGGAAGGTTTGCAGCAGCTTTGGCATCACCAGGCGCTCGACATCGTCCGGATCGCGCGCGCCATAGACTACGCCACCGCCGTAGAGCAGGCGGTTGTCGGCGGTGAGGCGATAGTAATCCAGCAGGTAGTTGCAATCTTCCACGCAGTAGTTATTGGGGATCAGCGTGCGGACGACCTCCTCCGGCAGCGGGGCGGTGGTCACCACCTGGGTGCCGCAGGGCATGCTGCGTTTTGCCAGTTCCGGCTCTATCTTATCGCCCAGATAGGCATTCCCGGCGACGATCACGTAGCGGGCCGTCACCTGGCCATGCTGCGTACTCACCACGGCCGGGCTGGTGTGCTGAATGGCGGTCACTGGGGACTGTTCATACACCCGCCCGCCGTTCAGGCGAATGGCGTCCGCTTCGCCGATCGCCAGGTTCAGCGGATGAATGTGCCCCCCGCTGCGGTCCAGCAGCGCGCCGGTATAGCGCTCGCTGTCGACTTCCCGGCGGATGGCGCTGGCGTCCAGCAGCTCGAGCTGCGTGTTGCCGTAGCGTTCCCAGTTGGCTTTTTGCTCCTCCAGCGTCTCCATTTGCTTATGGTTTAACGCCACAAACAGCCCGCCGGGACGATAGTCACACTGGATCTGATAGCGCTGGATACGCTCCCGGATGATCTCTCCGCCTTCAAACATCATGCTCCCGAGGACTCTGGCGGCGTCGGGTCCGTAGTTTTTCTCAATCACGTCGATATCGCGGCTGTAGGAGTTAACCAGCTGGCCGCCGTTGCGTCCGCTGGCGCCGAAGCCGATGCGCGCCCCTTCAAGGAGCACCACGTCGTAGCCCATTTCGGCGAGATGCAGCGCGGAGGAGAGGCCGGTGTAGCCGCCGCCCACCACGCACACGTCGCAGCTGATCGACTCGTTAAGCGTCGGGAAAGGTTCGTAAGCGTTCGCGCTGGCCGCGTAGTAGCTGGTGGTATGTTCGGTCATGATTGAGGCTCCAGGGCAATCCAGATGGTTTTCAGTTCGGTAAATTTTTCCAGCGCGTGCAGGGATTTATCGCGACCGTTGCCGCTCTGCTTATAGCCGCCAAAGGGTACGGTCATATCACCGTCGTTATAGTTATTGACGAAGACCGAGCCTGATTTCAGGCGGCGGCTCATGCGGTGCGCGCGGGAGAGATCGCGGGTCCATACCGCCGCGCCAAGCCCATATTCACTGTCGTTGGCCAGCGTTAAGGCTTCCTCTTCGGTTTTAAAACGGGTGACGACCAGCACCGGCCCGAAAATCTCTTCCCGGCACAGCGGGGAGGCGGGGTCGATGTCGACAAAAATGGTTGGACCGACTGCGGAAGGCCATGATTGTTCCCGCCCGTCCAGCAGCAGCGTGCCTTTTCGGGTTCCCTCGCGAATAAACGTGTGGACGGTATCGGCGTGCGCAGCGTCGATGAGCATTCCCATCGTGCTGTCGGGATCGAGCGGATCGCCCGGCTGCCAGTGACGGGCCTGCGCTTTCAGCTTTGCCAGGAAGTCATCGGCGATGCTGTCTTCGAGCAGCAGGCGGGTACCGGCGATACAGACTTGCCCCTGGTTATAAAAAATCCCGGCGGCGGTCGCGCTCACGGCCTTGTCCAGGTCCGGACAGTCGGCAAAGATAATGTTGGCGCTCTTGCCGCCAGCCTCCAGCCAGACCCGCTTCATGTTGCTTTCACCCGCGTCCTTCAACAGCTGCTTGCCGGTACGGGTAGAGCCGGTAAACGTCAGCACCTCGACCTCCGGATGCAGCGCCAGCGCCTGGCCCGCTTCGTGGCCGTAACCGCTTATCACATTCAGCACGCCGTCCGGCAGGCCCGCCTCTTTCGCCAGCCCGGCTAGCCGCAGGGCTGTGAGCGGCGATTTCTCTGACGGTTTCAATACTACGCTATTGCCCGCGATCAGCGCCGGGCCCAGCTTCCAGCAGGCCAGCAGCAGCGGGAAGTTCCAGGGGACGATGGCCGCGACAACCCCGATCGGTTCGCGCACGATCATCGCCAGCTCGCCCGGCCCCGTAGGCGCCACTTCGCCGTAGACTTTATCCGCCGCTTCGGCGTACCAGCGAATGGCGCGCGCCGCGCCGGGTATATCGTCACGCAGGCTGTGGCGGATGGGTTTACCGGTGTCCAGCGTTTCCAGTAAGGCCAGCTCTTCGACGTGGCGTTCCATCAAATCGGCGAGCTTATGTAGCACGGCCTTGCGCTGCGTCGGAGACGCCTGCGACCAGTCACCGCGCTCAAATACCTCACGCGCGGCCTGAACCGCACGGTCCACGTCCGCCTGCTTGCCCTGGGCCACGTTCGCCAGCGCCTGCCGGGTAGCGGGATTGACGGTTTCAAACGTGGCGTTATCGGCGGCATCACAATAGGCACCGTTAATAAATAGCCGGGTCTCAATGGCGCTGTTTTTTGCTTTATCCTGCCAGTAAGTCAGGTGCTTAAAATGCATATTCACTCCTTTCTTTCGCAATCAGATAAATAAAGGCATGGCCGTTTCAGGCAATACGAAGCCGTGAGGCATCCCGGGAATTAACCCGTTGAATGCCGACATTGATCGTTTTTATTTGTCCCGGCGTAAGCGCGCTTACGCCGGGACCGAGTGGTAATTAGAACGTGGTGGGGGTGTGGGCACTGATAATGCGGCAGATGCCTGCCGAGGTGTTGCTGAAGCTGTGCGGTATGCCGGTATTGATGGCATAGCTCTGCCCCGCAACCAGGTGATATGGCTGGCCATTAATGGTTAGCACTATTTCACCTTCCAGTATCGTTCCGATCTCCTCACCCTGATGTTTGATCCTCTCTCCGGTCGTGGTTCCAGGCTGGTAAGTTTCAAAAATCATCGCCAGCGTACGGTTCGGATTTCCGTTATGAACCAGCTTCATCGAAACACCCTGACTGCCTATTTCGATAAGATCTTCCTGATTAATAACCACCTGCGGTTCATCAGGTTTTTCCGGTTCCGAAAAGAATTCCGAGAGCGACAGCCCATAAACTTTCAGCAGCTTTTGCAGCGTACTGATGGCAGGACTGACTTTATCCTGCTCAATGGTGCTGATGGCACTGTGTGTTAACCCAGACAGTTCGGCGGCACGCCGCTGCGAGAGACCCAGCTGCTGGCGGATCTCTGACAGACGTTTCCCTGGCGCCAGTCCGTCATCGCTCATAGTTGCATTTCCTTTACGATAGTGGTCAAAGCCGTTGCTTCTCGGCAACGTGGCTTTGACAGGCAGTGATAAAACCTTCAAACAACATGCGTGACAGGGCGTACTCGCTGCTGTTCCATTCGGGGTGCCATTGCACGCCGAGGGCAAAAGGGTGGTCATGAACGCTAACCGCTTCGACCAGCCCGTCCGTCGAACGGGCCTCCACGCGGAGCCGTGGTCCTAACGTTCGTGCACCTTGCCCGTGTAACGAGTTTACCCAAAATTTGTTACAGCCTGGAATTAATTGAGACAGCAGTCCTCCCTCCTGAACCTGAACTTCATGAGACGGGGCGTATTGTAGCTCAACCGGCAATTCAGCATCCTCCCGGTGTTCAAGCAGGTCGTTCTGCTCGAACAGGCGGCGATACAGCGTCCCTCCCGTCGCAACAACCAGTTCCTGCAGCCCCCGGCAGATGGCGAAAATGGGGATGCGCCTTTCGAGCGCGGCGGCAATCAGCGCCATGCTCAGAAGATCTCGCCCGGGATCGGCGTTAGGCTCATCGCCGTTTTCACCATAAAGGTGCGGCTGCACGTTACTTGGGCTGCCCGGCAGGTAAATTCCGTCCAGGGTTGGCAGCAGAGCGGCCATTAGCTCAGGCTCCGCCAGCGCATGCGGTAAGGCAATAGGTAAGCCCCCCGCGTTAATAACGGCATTCAGGTACTTTTCTTGCAGGGTCTGGGTCTCATGACCCTTAAGCCTGTTTCTACACATCACCACGCCAATAACTGGCTTGTTCATTATATTTTCCATGATCGCCCTCACAAAGTGGACTAAATTTAGGCCATTCTCACCTCTGGAACGGCCTTTTCGTTCAATATTTTCTCAATCTAGCAACGGGATCTGCCTTTTGCAAACTTAATTTAACATTTGACAAACAATTTGTTTGCATACAAATTCGATAGGGTGGACATTATATTTGACAGTCCACAGCAGCGAACGCAAATCCCAAAAACGGTGGTAAATCATGGAAACCAATATCGTAGAAGTTGAGAACTTTGTGCAGCACACGGATGAGAGGCGGGGCAGCGCCTTTACGCAGGAAGTGAAGCGCTATTTAGAAAAGTATCCTGACACCCAGTTTATTGATGTCCTCCTGACCGACCTGAACGGCTGTTTTCGCGGCAAACGTATCCCGGTTGCCGGACTGAGCAAACTTGAAAAAGGCTGCTATTTCCCGGCATCGGTTTTCGCCATGGACATTTTGGGTAACGTCGTAGAAGAGGCGGGCCTGGGGCAGGAGCTCGGCGAGCCGGACTGTATCTGCGTGCCGGTACCGGGCACCCTGACGCCGTCCGCCGCCGACCCGGAATACATTGGTCAGGTGCAGCTCACCATGGTCGATGAAGATGGCGCTCCCTTTGACGTTGAGCCGCGGAACGTACTCAACCGACTCTGGCAGCAGCTGCGCCAGCGCGGTCTGTTCCCCGTGGTAGCGGTAGAGCTGGAGTTCTATTTGCTTGACCGTAAACGCGATGCCGAAGGCTATCTGCAGCCACCCTGCGCGCCGGGCACCGACGTGCGTAACACGCAGAGTCAGGTCTACTCGGTTGACAACCTGAACCACTTTGCTGACGTGCTGAATGACATTGACGAGCTGGCGCAGCTGCAGCTGATCCCCGCCGACGGGGCAGTGGCCGAGGCCTCCCCGGGCCAGTTTGAGATTAACCTGCACCATACGGAAAACGTGCTTGATGCCTGCGATGATGCGCTGGCGCTAAAACGTCTCGTCAGGCAGATGGCGGAAAAACATAAGATGCACGCCACGTTTATGGCAAAGCCGTATGAAGAGCATGCGGGCAGCGGGATGCATATCCACATCAGCATGCAAAATAACAGAGGCGAAAACGTGCTCGCAGACGCCAGCGGTGAGGATTCCGCGCTGCTGAAACGCGCGCTGGCCGGGATGATCGACCTTATGCCGGCGTCCATGGCGCTGCTGGCACCGAACGTCAACTCCTACCGCCGTTTCCAGCCGGGAATGTACGTGCCGACGCAGGCCTCATGGGGACACAACAATCGCACGGTTGCCCTGCGTATCCCGTGCGGCGATCGCCATAACCATCGGGTCGAGTACCGGGTGGCGGGAGCAGACGCGAATCCGTATCTGGTGATGGCGGCGATTTTTGCCGGCATTCTACATGGGCTGGATAACGATTTACCCCTGCAGGAAGAAGTTGAAGGCAATGGTCTGGAGCAGGACGGACTGCCGTTCCCGATCCGTCAGAGCGATGCGCTGTGGGAATTTATGCAAAACGATCATCTTCGCGAGCGGCTGGGCGAGCGTTTCTGCCACGTCTATCACGCCTGCAAAAATGATGAATTACTGCAGTTTGAACGCCTGATTACCGAAACTGAAATTGAGTGGATGCTGAAAAACGCCTGATAACGTGCCCCGGTAAGGGGCCGCTTTGTTTCATCGCATACGTATCACCCAACGGCCTGCGCGGAGCCTGGCCTAACTGTTCGCTGGCACGCCAGCTATCTCCCGGGAGTCGCGTTATGGAGCGCAGGCGGCACAGGGATTTTCTTAACGACACAGTGTGACGAGGTAAGAAATGATGCAGATGTTCAACTATCCGCAGGGCGAAGGGGGCCAGTCAGGCTCCTGCTGTGAGTGTGAACCAGAGACGGTGCGCTGGTTCGATCGCGTTTGTTCTTTACAACTTCCCCCTTTGCTAAGCAGGTTTGCGTCAAGGTCAACGCAATTGCAAACCACGGTAAGCATGGGGGGGACGGTTTATGGCGACTAACACCTCTCTTGACTCGCCGGGCATCGCCGGAAGAACCCGGCTGCGCAGTTCCCTCAAGCTCTGGCAGGTAGTCATGATGGGGCTGGCTTACCTCACCCCCATGACCGTGTTTGATACCTTCGGCATTGTGTCCGGTATCAGCAATGGCCACGTGCCCGCCTCGTATCTCCTGGCGCTGGCCGGCGTCATGTTTACCGCCATCAGCTACGGCAAGCTGGTACGACAGTTCCCGGAAGCGGGCTCTGCGTACACCTACACGCAGAAATCGATCGGACCCCACCTGGGTTTTATGGTCGGCTGGTCATCGCTGCTGGACTATCTCTTCCTGCCGATGATCAACGTGCTGCTGGCGAAGATCTACCTTTCCGCGCTGTTCCCTGAAGTCCCGCCGTGGCTCTGGGTGGTGGGGTTTGTGACGATCCTGACGCTGGCGAATCTGAAGAGCGTTAATTTGGTCGCCAACTTTAACACCCTGTTCGTGCTGGTGCAGGTCGCCATCATGGTGGTGTTTGTCATACTCGTGGTGCATGGCCTGCACAAGGGTGAGGGCGTCGGCACCGTCTGGTCGCTACAGCCGTTTATCAGCGAGAACGCACACCTGATCCCTATTATTACCGGCGCGACTATCGTCTGCTTCTCTTTCCTCGGTTTTGACGCGGTCACCACGCTGTCGGAGGAGACGCCAAACGCGGCGCGGGTGATTCCCAAAGCCATTTTCCTGACCGCGCTGTATGGCGGGCTGATATTCATTGTTGCCTCGTTTTTCATGCAGCTCTTTTTCCCGACGATCGCGCGCTTCAAGAACCCGGACGCCGCGCTGCCGGAAATTGCACTGTACGTGGGAGGCAAGCTCTTTCAGTCGGTGTTTCTGTGTACCACGTTTGTAAATACGCTCGCTTCAGGCCTGGCCTCGCACGCCAGCGTCTCACGCTTGTTGTATGTGATGGGGCGTGACAACGTCTTTCCGGAGCGGGTGTTTGGCTACGTGCATCCGAAATGGCGGACTCCGGCCCTGAACGTCATTATGGTAGGGATAGTGGCGCTGTCGGCCCTGTACTTTGACCTCGTGACCGCGACGGCGCTGATCAACTTTGGCGCTCTGGTGGCGTTTACGTTTGTAAATCTCTCGGTATACAACCATTTCTGGCGGCGTAAGGGGATGAACAAAACGTGGAAAGATCGGTTCCACTATCTTCTGCTGCCGCTCATTGGTGCCGTAACGGTTGGGGTGCTGTGGATAAACCTCGAAGCGACGTCCCTGACGCTTGGCCTCATCTGGGCGGCACTGGGGATCCTTTACCTGACATGGCTAACGCGCCGATTCCGAAAACCGCCTCCGCAGTTTGAAGCCGCTAAGATAGAGCAGGCCTGGGATTCCTGAACGTGAAACGGCACCAGTACGCTGGTGCCGTTTATCGGGATCGTTCGTCTTACCGGAGATCAGTCCCTTACTATCTCAGACGTTTATGAAGACTTGCCCCCACCAGCAGCGCCGCGCACAGCATCAGCGCGATAAACCCGCCCACGCCGTTCCAGCCGTAGTTATGCCAGAACACGCCGCCGAGGGTCCCGGCGATGCTGGAACCCAGGTAATAGCTAAACAGATACAGCGACGATGCCTGACCTTTGGCGCGACGCGCGCGCGGGCCAATCCAGCTGCTGGCGACCGAGTGAGCGGCGAAGAACCCCGCGGAGAAGAGCAGCATTCCGGCAAAAATCAGCCACAGGGAGGAGAAGAGCGTCAGCAGCAGGCCGAGTAACATCACGCCCGTGAATACCAGCAGTACCGGACCGCGGCCATAGCGTGCGGTCATCGCCCCGGCTTTCGGCGAGCTCCAGGTGCCGGTGAGATAGGCCACAGAAAGCAAGCCGACAACGGCCTGATTCAGATGCCACGGGGAGAGCATCAGGCGGTAGCCTATATAGTTAAACAGCGTGACGAAGGCGCCCATCAGCAGGAATCCCATCAGGAACAGGCGCGGCAGCCCTTTATCACGCCAGTGCAGGCGGAAGTTGATAAACAGCGTTTTTGGGCGCAGCGATGTCGGGCGGAAATGACGTGATTCCGGCAGAATTTTCCAGAACATCAGGGCTGATGCCAGCGCAAAGCACCCGATGACCGCCAGCGCAATACGCCAGTTAAAGAAGTCCGTAAAGACCCCGCTCAGCAGGCGGCCGCTCATTCCGCCAATCGAGTTCCCGCTGATGTAAAGCCCCATAGAGAAAGCAACAAAGCTCGGGTGGATCTCCTCGCTGAGGTAGGTCATCCCCACCGCCGCCACGCCGCTGAGCGAGAGCCCAATCAGCGCGCGCATCACCAGAATACCGTGCCAGCTGGTCATCATGGTCGAGAGCAACGTGCAGACCGACGCCAGCATCAGCGCGGTCACCATCACCTGTTTACGGCCAATGGCGTCGGACAGCGGCCCGGTAAAGAGCAGGCCAATCGCCAGCATGCCGGTAGAAATAGAGAGTGAAATACTGCTGCTGGCAGGCGATACGCCAAACTCATGAGAGAGAACGGGCAGGATCGGCTGAACGCAATAGAGCAGGGCGAAGGTGGCCAGACCGGCGGAAAAGAGCGCCAGCGTGACGCGCATAAATTGGGGAGTACCACGTTTAATGAACTGGACCGGCTGCGGTGCTGCGGGTAAATCATTGATATCTCTTGCCGGATCGATATCAATAGTCGTTGTACGGCTCACACTGTTTCCTTGCTTAAACATCCCCGTGATTTCTGGTGACGGGTATGACCACATGTTCAGGGTAGGAAAATGTAAATATTCTGTCTAATATATTAATAATCTCAAATGATACTTTAAAAATATGAATATCGAGCTGCGTCATCTTCGCTACTTTGTCGCCGTCGCCGAGGAGCTGCATTTTGGCCGCGCGGCGGCACGGCTGAATATCTCTCAGCCACCGTTAAGCCAGCAGATTCAGATCCTGGAACAACAGGTCGGGGCGCGCCTTCTGGCCCGCACTAACCGCAGCGTGAGCCTGACGGCGGCGGGTAAGCAGTTCCTGATCGACAGCAGACAAATCCTGAGCATGGTTGATGACGCCGCCGCCCGTGCAGAACGGCTCTATCTCGGGGAGGCCGGAGAGCTGCGAATCGGGTTTACCTCTTCCGCGCCGTTTATCAGCGCCGTCTCGGAGACCCTTTCGTCATTCCGTCGCCACTTTCCGGATGTTCACATTCAGACGCGCGAAATCAACACCCGCGAGCAGATTGCCCCGCTGAATGAGGGTTCGCTGGATCTGGGGCTGATGCGTAACACCCAGCTGCCGGACACGCTGGCGTGGGAGGTGATCCTGCGCGAGCCGCTGATGGCGATGATCCCGCACGATCACCCGCTGGCGTCGCGTCCGGCCGTTTCGCTGGCAGAGCTGGCAAAAGAGCCGTTTGTCTTTTTTGACCCGCAGGTCGGGACGGGCCTGTATGACGATATCCTGGGACTGATGCGCCGCTACGATCTTGCCCCGGTCATCACCCAGGAGGTAGGGGAAGCGATGACCATTATAGGCCTGGTGGCGGCCGGACTGGGCGTGTCTATTCTTCCGGCCTCCTTTAAACGGGTGCAGCTGCGCGAAATGCGCTGGGTGACCATTGCCGAAGAGGATGCCGTTTCCGAAATGTGGCTGGTGTGGTCAAAACACCGTGAACAGAGCCATGCCGCACAGCGCTTCAAACAGCAGCTAATTAGCGCCTCTGCCGGGCGGCATTTCCACGGAAAAGAGGGTAAAAATGTGCGGTAAATCACATGGCTAAGTAAATATTTGACGACGGCCATGCAAGTGCTTCACCATAGCAAACAGTTTATTTCGAAGCTCGAAAATAAGGGAGTACGAGGTGGTTGCTGATAGTCAGCCAGGGCATATCGATCAGATTAAGCAGACCAACGCTGGCGCGGTGTATCGCCTGATTGATCAGCTTGGTCCGGTTTCGCGTATCGATCTTTCGCGCCTGGCACAACTGGCACCTGCCAGTATCACCAAGATTGTCCGCGAGATGCTGGAAGCGCACCTGGTTCAGGAGACGGAAATTCAGGAGCCGGGCAGCCGTGGCCGTCCGGCAGTCGGGCTGGTGGTTGAAACGGAAGCGTGGCACTACCTGTCACTGCGCATCAGCCGGGGGGAGATCTTCCTTGCGCTGCGTGACCTGAGCAGCAAGCTGGTGGTGGAAGACCGGCTTGAACTGCCGCTCAACGCGGAGGAACCGCTCCTCGACGCGATTGTCTCGCATATCGATCACTTCTTTATCCGCCATCAGCAGCGGCTTGAGCGCTTAACGGCGATTGCCATCACCATGCCGGGAATTATTGATACCGAAAACGGTATTGTTCACCGCATGCCGTTTTACGACGATGTCAAAGAGATGCCGCTTGGTGAGGTGCTGAAAAATCATACCGGCGTGCCGGTCTATATTCAGCATGACATCAGCGCCTGGACGATGGCGGAGGCGCTGTTTGGCGCGTCGCGCGGCGCGCGGGATGTGATTCAGGTGGTCATCGATCATAACGTCGGGGCGGGCGTGATCACCGACGGACGTCTTCTCCACGCCGGAAGCAGTAGCCTGGTGGAAATTGGTCACACCCAGGTCGATCCGTACGGCAAGCGATGCTACTGCGGAAACCACGGCTGTCTGGAGACCATTGCCAGCGTCGAAAGCGTGCTCGAGCTGGCGCAGGTTCGGCTGAGCCAGTCCATGAGCTCCTCGCTGCACGGACAACCCTTAACGGTGGATTCCCTCTGCGCCGCCGCGCGCCAGGGCGATCTGCTGGCGAAGGACATTATTACCGGGGTGGGTAATAACGTTGGCCGCATTCTGGCCATCATGGTGAATCTCTTTAATCCGCAAAAAATCCTTATTGGCTCACCGCTGAGCCAGGCGGCGGAGATCCTCTTCCCGGCGATTTCGGCCTGTATCCATCAGCAGTCGCTTCCCGCCTACAGCAAAAATATTGCGGTAGAAAGCACCCAGTTTTCCAACCAGGGAACCATGGCCGGCGCGGCGCTGGTCAAAGACGCCATGTATAACGGCTCGCTGTTGATCCGCCTGCTGCAGGGGTAACTCTTTTTCGCAGATGTAAGAAAAATTGCGCTATCTCAAGCCGGGTAGCGCACGCATCCCGTAGACTTCCTCCACTGAATTATTTACCTGGTTTATATTTTCGAAGCATACCCAAGAGGTGGAGTGAGTCATGCTTAAGCGTTTCTTTGTTACTGGTACAGATACCTCTGTCGGCAAGACCGTCGTATCCCGCGCATTGCTGCAGGCGCTGGCAGCAAGCGGTAAACGCGTGGCAGGGTACAAACCGGTCGCAAAAGGCAGTAAAGAGACGCCAGAGGGATTGCGTAATAAAGACGCCCTGGTGCTGCAAAGCGTCTCGTCACTGGAACTGCCTTATCACGCGGTCAATCCCATTGCGTTAAGCGAAGAGGAGAGCAGCGTAGCGCACAGCGGCCTGATTAATTATCCCCTGTTGTCCGACGGACTGGCGAACCTGAGCGAGAAGGTTGACCACGTGGTGGTGGAAGGGACGGGCGGCTGGCGCAGCCTGATGAACGACCTGCGTCCGCTTTCTGAATGGGTCGTGCAGGAGCAGCTTCCGGTAGTGATGGTGGTGGGTATCCAGGAAGGGTGCATCAACCACGCGCTGCTGACGGCGCAGGCGATCGCCAATGACGGCCTGCCGCTGATTGGCTGGGTAGCAAACCGCATCAACCCGGGCCTGGCCCACTACGCGGAGATCATCGATGTGCTGAGCAAAAAACTGCCCGGACCGCTGGTGGGTGAGCTGCCTTATCTGCCCCGCGCCGAGCAGCGCGAGCTAGCGCAATACATCGATCTCTCTGCCCTCGGTGGCGTGTTGACCGTAGATCGAGTCGTGGCGTAACGTCCGCGACAATACGGACGCCACCACGCAGGCGACCAGCAGGCCGGGCAGCAAAAAATACTGCCCGGTCATTTCACAGACCATCAGCGCCGACATAATGGGCGCATGCGTGGTCGCGGCAAGTAGCGTTGCCATTCCCGCCAGCCCCAGCAGAATCGCCGTCTCAGAACCCGGTAGCCACAGCGCGAACAGCTGCGCAAACAGCATCCCCGTTGCCATCCCGACAAACAGCGTGGGCGTAAACACCCCGCCCGGCGCGCCCGATCCGCTGCTCGCCAGTACCGCCAGCAGCTTGCAGATAAACACCCCGGCAATCACCGACAGCAGCGGCGGGGCGAGCAGAAAAGCCTGAACCACGCTGTAGCCATTCCCCCACACCTTCGGCGTGAGGAGAGACAGCAGCCCGACGATCGCACCGCCCAGCGCCAACTGCCACGGCGGCGAAAGCTTGAGGCGCAGGAAAAGCCCGTGGCAGAAGTCCATCAGCCACATCAGCAGCGGTCCGCTAAGGCCCGCCACCAGCCCCATCGCGACGAGAAAAGCATAATCGGGCGCGGTGAGGTTGCCGCTCAGATGGACCGCGTAGAGCGTACCCGCGCCCGGTGCCAGGAGCTGAGTGGTGAGAAGCGCAACCACCGCCGCAATAACCACGGGGCCGAGCGAGGCCAGCATCAGCGTGCCAAACAGAATTTCCGCGATGAACAGACTTCCTGCTAACGGAGCATGGTAGGCGCTGGCCATCCCGGCGGCGGCACCGCAGGCAATCCATAATTTCCATTCGGATTTGGGCGTAAAGCGCCGGGCGAAAAGAGAGGCGGCGAGGGCGGCAAGCAGGATCATCGCCCCTTCACGCCCGATGGCGCTTCCGCTGGCCACGACCAGCAGCGAGGCAAGGGATTTCACAAGGCTGGCGCCGTAGTCAAACTGGCCGTCTCCGGTCTCCAGCGCTTCCATGTAATCGGTGGGAGCATGAGGCCGCTGCGCGGTCAGACGCTGCCATCCCCAGAGCAGCAGCCCGGCAGCCAGCCCGCCCAGCGCTGGCGTCAATGCGCGCCGCCAGGGCGAGAGCGACGCGGCGGCATTCACCAGGCTGCCGCTGTCGTTGCTGAGAATCAGCCACTCCAGCAGGTACATGCTGTGGCGGAATACCGCCACGGCCAGCGCGGCCAGCACGCCGGTGACGGTGGCAATCAGCAGTCGGCGAAACATCGCGCGGATGTCAGGGTAGGTATGAAGACGTAGCATGGGTCGCGATTAAACGGGGACGATACGATATTGTGGCGGGAAATCGCGGGGTTAGCAAAAGGTCTGCGTGCGAAAAGGCCGGGCGATGCCCGGCCAGAAAGGTTAGCTGTCGCTATGAATATTCAGCGCCCGGCGCGTGCGTCCGGAGCTCAGGTACTCGGCAATATAGTCCTGCGAAATCTCGCCGTTGTAACGACCGTCCTCATCCACGATCGGCATCCAGCTGGTATTGCTTTCATACAGACGTGAAAGCACCACGCGCAGGTTATCTTCCGCCTTGCCGGTCATGCGGAACGGATGCAGGATGTCGGCGCAGGTACCGCTGGCGTTACGCGCTTCGCGACGCTTCACAAAGCCCAGCGGTTTACCGTGTTCGTCGACCACGGTAACGGCACGAATGTCATTATCATCCATGGTCGCAAAGGCGTCGGGAAGCGGAGTAGAGCCCCGCACCGTAATGGTCGGCTGCTGGTCGGTGACGTCGCCCGCTGATACCAGCAGCAGGCGCTTCAGGGTGCGGTCCTGACCGACAAACGAGCCGACAAACTCATTCGCCGGTTTCGCCAGCAGTTCATCCGGGCTGGCGCACTGAACGATTTTCCCCTGACGGAACACCGCAATACGGTCGCCGAGCTTCAGGGCTTCGTCGATATCGTGGCTCACCAGCATGACGGTTTTTTTCAGCTTGCGCTGCATCTCCAGGAACTGGTTCTGAATCACCTCGCGGTTGATCGGGTCTACCGCGCCGAAGGGTTCATCCATCAGCAGTACCGGAGGATCCGCCGCCAGGGCTCGGATCACGCCGATACGCTGCTGCTGGCCGCCGGACATTTCGCGCGGGTAGCGATTCAGGAACTTGTGCGGATCCATCGCCACCATATCCATCAGCTCTTCGGCGCGGGTTTTGCAGCGCGCTTTATCCCAGCCCAGCATGCGCGGCACGACGGTGATGTTCTCTTCGATGGTCATGTTCGGGAACAGGCCAATCTGCTGGATCACGTAGCCAATGTTGCGGCGCAGGGTGACGGTGTCCATTCCGCTGGTGTCTTCACCGTTGATCAGGATCGTCCCGCTGCTTGGGGTAATGAGGCGGTTAATCATCTTCAGGGTGGTGGTCTTTCCGCAGCCGGACGGGCCGAGCAGGACGCACATTTCCCCTTCGGGCACGGTCAGGTTAACGTTGTCGACGGCCTTAAAAGTCTGGCCGTGCTTCTGTGAAAATTGTTTAGTGAGGTTTTCCAGTTTTATCATTATCGAATCCCCTTTGGAGTCAGAACCACCTGCAGACGGTGCAGCAGCCAGTCGAGCACAATCGCTAAAAGACAAATCATCAGCGCGCCCGCAATCAACATGCGAATATCGCTTCCGCCGATACCGTTGAGCAGCAGCAGGCCCAGACCGCCCGCGCCGATCACGGCGGCAATCGCCATCACGCCGATATTCATCACCACGGCGGTGCGGATGCCGCCGAAAATCACCGGCAGCGCCATCGGAATTTCAACCCAGCGCAGGCGCTGCCAGAACGTCATGCCGATGCCGCGTCCGGCTTCGCGCAGGCCCGGCGGCAGGCTGTCGAGCGCCGTATGGGTGTTACGCACAATCGGCAGCAGCGAGTAGAGAAACACCGCCGTGATTGCGGGCAGGGCACCGATACCCTGACCGATCAGCGAAAACAGCGGGATCATCAGGCCAAACAGGGCGATGGACGGAATGGTCAGCACGATGGTGGCAATCCCCAGCACCGGCGTTGCCAGCCACTTGTGGCGGACAATCAGAATGCCCAGCGGTACGCCGATGATGATGGCTAAACCTACGGCCAGCGCCACCAGCCACAGGTGCTGCAGCGTCAGGGTTAAGAGGTAATCCCAGTTGTCCAGAATGTAGTGAATCGTCTCCATAGCGCCTCCTACAGCAGCTGTTTGCTACGCAGGAAATCGCGGGCGACCTGCTGCGGTGACTGATGGTCGATATCCACCTTCTTGTTCAGCTCGGTGATAACGTCGTTGTTGAGCTGGGCCGAGAGGGTGTTGAGCGCCTCTTCCAGACCGGGGTTGGCCTCCAGCGTGTCCTTACGCACCACCGGCGTCACCGCGTAGCTCGGGAAGAAGCCTTTATCGTCTTCCAGCACCTTGAGGTCGAAGCCTTTCACGCGCCCGTCGGTGGTGTAAATCAGACCGGCGTCAACGAAGCCGTCGCGCACCGCGTTATAGACCAGACCGGGGTCCATCTGACGGATTTGCGGACGGTCCAGATCCATCTTGTAGGCCGCCTGTAGCGGCTTCATGCCGTCGCTGCGCCCGGCAAACTCCAGGTCTAAGCCCAGCAGCCAGTTTTTGTCCGGGTTGGTTTTACGGACCTGCTCAATCTTCGCCACCATCTCCGACATGGTGTTGATATGCTCCGCCTCGGCGCGCTTGCGCTGCATGGCGAAAGCGTAGGTATTGTTCATGTCGGCGGGTTTGAGCCAGACCAGACCGTGCTTCGCGTCCAGGCGTTTCACCGTCTCGTAAGACTCCCGCGGCGACATGCGCTTGTTGATGTGGTTAAAGATGATCAGCGACGTGCCGGTGTACTCCCAGGTCATGTCAATCTGCTTGTTGATCATCGCGTTGCGGGAGATGACCGTAGCAATGTTGGTTTGCGGCTGGACCTGGAAACCTTTTTTCTGCAGGTACTGCACGGTCATCGCCGAGAGAATGTGCTGCTCGGTAAAGCTCTTGGTCGCCAGAATCAGCGGGGCCGCCATTGTCTGGCTGGTGAACAGCGCCGCGGCACACAGCGCCGTCAGGCCGGAAAACAGTCTCATAAAAGCTCCTTGTTATTGTTATCGAGCGAGATGTGGACTCATCGCGCGACCCAGCGCCGCCAGCAGGGTATCGAGGATCAGGGCGATCAGGGCGGTGGCCGCCGCGCCGAGGATCAGGGTTGGGAAATCGTTCAGGTAAATACCGGGGAAAATCAGCTCGCCGTAGCTGCTGGCGCCAATCAGGAACGCCAGCGGCGCGGTACCGACGTTAATGGCTGTGGCGATGCGGATCCCCGACAGCATGACCGGCCAGGCGGCTGGCAGCTCAACCTGACGCAGGCGCTGCCATTTGGTCATCCCGATGCCGTTTGCCGCTTCCAGCAGCGACGGCGGGACCGAGCACAGCCCGGCGTAGGTGTTACGCACGATCGGCAGCAGCGAGGCGAGGAACAGGGCGATGATGGCGGGCGTATCGCCAATGCCAATCACCACCATCGCCAGCGCCAGAACGGCCAGCGGCGGCAGCGTGTTGCCGACGTTGAAGATTTGCATCACATATTCGGCGATACCCCGCGCGGCCGGGCGGCTCAGCAGAATACCGGCCGGGATGCCCACCAGCAGGGCAAAAAACATGGATGAGAAAACCAGAATCATGTGCTGTTGCCCGAGATAGACCAGGTCAACCTGGCGCGCCTTTATCGTCTCCATCCCGATACCCCAGACGAGGAGGGCGAGAACCACGATAATGGCGCCGACAAACAGCAGCGAACGTTTGAGTAATGGGTGCATTGCGGTGTGTCTCCCTGTGCGCATGCGTTATAGCAACCACCGGTTGCCTGTTGTTATGCCATGTTTCGGCAGGGGTATTTCACCTATAGCAAGCGTTTGGGAAGGGTTCCAGCGAAGGGGTAAAATCAGTAACCCTATGAAAACAGTGACAACCTGGCGTTAAGCCTTATGGTGTAAGGGCTGATTGAGGGGCAGGCAGAATAGTCCTAAAGCGAATTTTTAGATGTGACAACGTCACATCTAAAGAGCTCTTACGCCCAATACAGGTCATTATTTTCATAGAGAGGCGCGAACGCGTCGAACCCGCGTCGAGACGGTGATAATTGAAACGATAGCGACCACGGCGAGCATCAACCCGAGCGCCAGCATGGCGTTAAACCCGATCCACCTGAACAGCAGCAGCCCCGCGATACCGCCCGTAATAAACGAGAACAGGGTGGTTAAGTGGGTTTTCAGCTGACTTTTTTGCGCCGCCGTATCTTTGGAGTAATCCCTGCGCAGCATCGCCACCATTACGGAGGCCAGGGATATCCCCGCGTCCGTCAGCGTGCCGGTAATGTGCGTCGATCTCACCCGTCCGCCGGAAAGCTGCGTGGAGGTAGAATTGTGAATGCCCATCAGGCCGCACAGAAAAAGAATAATCACGCGGTTGCTGGTGAGGGCGTGAAAATACATCTCATAGAAGGAGACGCCGGTCAGCAATATCCCCTCGACAAACAGAATCTGGCAAAAAACCAGCCTGACGTTATGGATAATGCCCCATATTACAATCATGCGGGCAAGAATAGCGCCTGCGACAAAGGAGAGAATAATCGAGCCGAAGAAAATAATATCGCTGAGATCGGTGGAGGAGACTTCGCTGGATAACTGTGAGGTGTTGCCGGTCATGTGTGAGGGGAAAAAACCAAATGCACCAAGGGCGATGGCATTCAGCAAACCTGCCGAGGTCGCCAGCCAGAGAGCAAGCCGGCGATCCTCCTTATGCGTTCGTTCTTTCTTGAGTCTAATCAGCAAGAATACCTCCAGGTTGAGCTTTGCCTGAATAGTCAGGCTAGCAAAGCGGTGCAACGGGCTGTCCAGGATATGGCTTAATTATTATTCCCTCTGACACGTTTAAGGGTTTAGTAATTAAATAAAATATCCTTGCTCATCATGGGGGCGTAAATACTTTATATCATGCCGTTATTGCCGTGACGCAAAAACGCCGGGCGCTGGTTAAGACGTTCAAACCAGGCCTCAATCGCCGGCACGTCGGGCTTATCAAACGGCGTCATCTTCCAGCGATTCACCGACAGACCAAGCACCACGTCCGCAAGGGTAAACGTCTCGCCTGCCGCATAGGCGCCGGTCTGCTGCAGATGGTTTTCCAGAATGGTGATGCAGTGGTTCCACTCTTTTATTCCCGCCGCAATCCGTGCAGGATCGTTAAAGTCCGGGTTTTTACGCCCCAGCGCCGGGAAGACATAGCGCCAGGCGTTATTAAATTCGGTTGCCTGCCAGTCCATCCAGCGCTCGACGTTGGCGCAGGCCTGCGGTTCTGCGGGCAGCAGATCGTGACGCCCGGCCTTGCGCGCCAGGTAACGGCAGATGGCGTTGGACTCCCACAGCACGAAATCGTCATCGACCAGCACCGGCACCATGGCGTTGGGGTTCAGCGCGCGGAAGGCATCCGTTTCCGTTGACGCAAAACCGCTGCCGTAATCTTCCTGTTGATACGCGAGGCCCGCCTCTTCGCAGGTCCAGAGCACTTTCCGCACGTTAATGGAGGTGGTTTTGCCGAGGATGTTAATCATGTCGCCGCTTCTCTTCAGAGTGATGAATCGTTTAAAAACAATACACCAGCGGTTGAGAAAAGCGTCAACAAATCATCCGGCGAGTGATTTGTGAAGACGCGAAAGCAGAAGCGTCAGCACAACCGCGCCCAGGAGCAACATGCCGCTCAATGCAAACGTGCTCTGCCAGCCGCTATGGTCGAATACCAGGCCACCGGCCGTTGAACCCAGCGCAATAGAAAGCTGGATTACGGCGACCATTAATCCGCCGCCGGCTTCAGCATCTTCCGGCAGCGTTCGCGCAATCCATGTCCACCATCCCGTTGGCGCCGCCGTCGTCAGCATCCCCCAGAAGCCTAACAGCAGGGAAACGATCCACACGCTGTGGCCGGTCAGTATCAACACGCCTGCAATAACGGCCATCAGCAGGGGAATGGCGATTAACGTCAGGTAAAACGCCGCGTTCAGAACAATGGCAACGAGCAGTGTGCCAATAAAACCCGCGGCGCCGATGGTGAGTAAAATCAGCGATAGGCCGGAGGGGGTCACCTGCGTGACGGTTTCGAGAAACGGACGCACATAGGTAAACAGCGCAAACTGCCCCATAAAGAACAGACCGCAGGCCAGCAGACCAATGGAAACCACCGGCTGGCGGAATAACCCAAAGGCGGATGCACGTGACGTCGTATTTTTATTGCCGTTCATATCGGGCAGGCTAAAGCATTGCCAGAGGAACGCCACTATCGCCACGGGAACCAGGCACAGGAAGGCGCCGCGCCAGCCAATGGTGGCGCCGAGATAGCTCCCGAGCGGGGCGGCGACTACCGTCGCCAGCGCGTTGCCCCCGTTGAATATCGCTAGCGCGCGCGATACCTGATGCTGCGGAACGAGGCGAATGGCCGTTGCGGCAGACATGGACCAGAACCCGCCTATAGCGATACCGATCAGCGCGCGGCCGGTCATGTAAACCAGATAGTTTGGGGCGAAAGCGATAATCATCCCCGAGAGCGCCATCAGAAGCGTCATGCCCAGCAGAAGGTGTTTGCGGTTCATATTCCCGGCAAGCCTGGAAAGGAAGAAGCTGGTCAGAACCGCCAGCGCGCCGGAAATGGCGATCCCCTGGCCAGCGAGCCCCTCCGTAACGCCCAAATCTCTGGCAAGGGGCGTGAGCAGGCTGACGGGCATAAATTCCGAGGCAATCAGGACAAATACGCACAGGGTCATGGCAAAAATACCGCCCCAGTGCGCGCGTTCCTCATTCTGTGAGGAGGCAGGATTCAGAGTGGACATAGTCATCTTTCACAAAGCGCCGCCCGCGAAAACGGGCGGCAGAGAGGTTTATTTCAGGCTGGTTTTGAAGAACTGTTCAAACTGGCCGAACGGGATTTTCCCGGCAACGTTGTCGTAGAGATCGACATGGTTTGCGCCCGGGACAATCACCAGTTGCTTCTGCTTGCTGCCGACCGCTTTAAACGCATCTTCGGCAAAGTAGCGGGAGTGTGCCTTTTCACCGGTGACGATAAGCGTCGGGATAGTAATTTCCCCGGCGTAGCTCAGCAGCGGCATATTCATAAAGGATAGTGGCGTGGTCGCGGTCCACGCGCCGGTGGAGTTGACGGAGCGCGCGTGGAAGCCGCGCGGCATGCGGTAGTAGTCATAGAACTCTTTCAGCACCGGGTGCGGGTCTGCTGGCAACGCCTCTGGCAGAATACGTTCAGCCGCCGTCACTTTGCCGTTCTCATCGACATAAATGTCATGTCCACCGTGCGCGAAGGTCCCGTTCTCTGCATCTTTCCAGCGCTGTGCGTTCAGATACTGCAGAACGGCATGGCGTTCAGACGTTGAGTAGCGATCTTTCCCGTCGCCCACGCCGTGACCCATCGCCCGGCTCATGTCGTACATCACGCTGGTGGCGACCGCTTTCACGCGGGTGTCCATGGAGGCCGCATTCAGCGCCATACCGCCCCAGCCGCAGATGCCGAGAATACCAATGCGGTTACGATCAACCTCTTTCTGCAATCCCAGGAAATCCACCGCCGCGCTAAAGTCTTCAGTGTTGATATCCGGAGAGGCGACGTTGCGCGGTTGGCCGCCACTTTCGCCCGTATAGGACGGATCGAACGCCAGGGTCACAAACCCATTTTCCGCCAGGGTCTGCGCATACAGACCGCTGGACTGCTCTTTGACCGCGCCAAACGGCCCGCTGACCGCAATCGCCGCCAGCTTGCGGTCACCGAGGTTTTTAGGAAGATACAGATCGCCCACCAGGGTGATCCCGTACCGGTTCTGGAAGGACACCTTGCGGTGATCGACTTTGTCACTTTCGGCGAAGGTTTTATCCCATGTGCTCACCATCGAAACAGGCGCGTTTGGGTTGGTGGTTTCTGCATAGCTCATTGTTGTCACTCCACTTAATGATGCACATAGCAGCATCGCAACAGACAGTTTTTGGGTGAATGTTTTCATGAAAATAGACCCTGGGTTGTTGTGTTGCGGTCATTATAGTTAGCAGAAATAGTGCTGATTAGAGGCCGAAAGCTGCTAGAATTCATATCATATTGTTATAAATTGGTGAGCATGATGGCGAAACGGGAAAACTATAATGAGCTTTACCTGTTCATGCAGGTGGTACGGGAGGGGAGCTTCACGGCGGCTGCGCAGCGGCTTGGGCTGGCGCAATCCGGGATCAGCCGCTCGGTTCGCGAGCTGGAAGAGCGGTTGGGCGTTCAGCTTCTGGTCCGCACCACGCGCAAGCTCTCGCTAACCCACGCGGGGGAACAGCTTTACCGGACCGCCGAGTCCGCGTTCGATACGCTCGATACGGGCCTGGCGACCCTGGCACACTATCGTCAGACGCCGTCCGGCACGGTACGTATTAATGCCAGCCAGCACGCTATCGACAAATGTCTGCTGCCAAAGCTCGCCATTTTTAAACAGCGTTACCCGGACATCAGGCTGGAACTGATGAATGAAAGCCGCTTCGTCGACATTATCGCCGAGCGGTTCGATGCGGGTGTCAGACTCGGGCCGGAAGTGGGGCAGGGAATGATTGCAGTACGTATCACGCCTGATATGGAAATGGCCGCAGTGGCTGCCCCGGAACACTTCAGACGCTACGGTTTTCCTCAGACGCCTGCGGATTTAGTGGCGCACCCCTGCATTGCCTACCAGTTTGCCGACGGGAGTGACTATCAGTGGGAGCTGGTGCAGGACGGGAAAAAAATCACCCATAGGCCAGAGGGGCAATGGGCGCTGTCTGACAGCTACATGGAAGCCGAAGCCGCCCGGCTGGGGCTTGGGCTGGCCTATGTCCCGGTGGAGCTGGTGGCTGACGATCTGGAGCGCGGAACGCTTATCCGGGTGTTGCAGCGCTATAGCCTGCGCATGGACGGACTGTATCTCTATTATCCGCACCGTAACGTGTCGCCTGCGCTTAGAGCGGTGATTGATACGCTGAAAATTTAGGGCGGTGTTGTCTTTCGAGAATACGCCTCGCAAACTGCAAAGTAAGCACAGGAAATCCCTGGGAAATAATTTTCTGCAATTGACATCCTTTATTGGACACAAAACAACTCCTACATTACAGCCTGTTTCTCTAATATCATCTATATTCATTTATATTTATAATTGATACGATGCCTCAGCCAAAAATAACAGAAATAATACTTTACGAGCCTCGGCCTCTATTTCGAAATGTGGCAAAAAACAGCATCCAGGTCGCCAACGGTTCCCTGCTGGTGATTGAACCAGACGCGCTGATAGAGGAGGTAACCCCCGTTACCGATCAAACGTCTCTATTCGCTGCAGGCCTTAGTGGCGCCGGTGAAGAAATATATGCGCTATTACGGCTGATTCAACATCTAATAATGCTGGGAAAAGAAACTATCGTCTGGGTCGCTAAGCGGGATGTTCTTCTTACCAGACTGATGTACGAGCTTGGTGTACAGACGCTGCTCTGCGAAAATTACCTGGAAGAGGAACTCCCTCAGCGCATGAAATCCACCAGTTTCAGATCAGGATATTTGCCTTTACGCCCCGCGCTAATAAATAACATGAATAAAAAAAACAGGCTCACACACTCGGAGCTGAATATTCTTATCGACTGCGCCCGAGGTCTGAATGCCTATGAAATCGCCAGTCTGCGCCATATGGGATACAAAACGGTCTTCACCCATAAACAAAACATTCGGTTGCGTCTGGGGCTACAAAAGTCAGCCAGTTGGCTGGATCTGCTTAACCGTTTGGATCAGATCTGTTCAGTCTGAACATCTGGAGGACTATGTTTACTTTTACTATTTATTCTCGCGTGGTTCATCCGACTCTACTGAATGGGTTTCTATCCAGCTTAAAGGCTTTTCGTGAGCAAAATCCAGAATGGAATTATGAACTTATACGGCATGATAATGCACATCTGACTTTGCTTGATTTCACCGCGTATGACGCACTTACTGATATCACCGCCGCGGAGTACGAAGGTCTCTGCCGGCCAGGTGAAGGTACTGCGCTGGTTATGCTCTCTGCGTGTCAGGAGAAGCTGGCGCTTCAGCTAATGAAGTCATACCGGTGTTCGCTGCTTTGTGTGGATGAACGTTTGCTGGAACTGCGTGAGCTGATAAAACACAGTATGAAAAGTCAACGTTATATCAGTGCTCACTTCCTGCGACTCAGGGAGCAAAAGAATAATATATCCGACGGTATGTTTTTTACCGATGCAGAAAGAAAAGTACTTAGTGGCCTGAAAAGTGGTAAAACCGGAATTGAATTATCACGCGAAATGTTTCGAAGTCAGAAAACGATCAGTACCCACAAACGAAAGATTATGTTTAAGCTGGGAGTAAAAAATGATCTGGAACTGCGCAAAGCGATACAAAAGCTCCAGCCGCCGCATTGATGCGGCAGCTGTTCTTCCATCAGGTCATTTATTACATGATATTCGCTGTCTGACATAATGACCCTGCGTTAATTACCAGTTAATGCGTTTAATATTTTTCAGGTAATTTATTTATTTTTTTAAGAATCCCTCGATTGATCTCGATATAACCACCGATACGTAAATCACCCAGTATTTTCATCACACGACTGCGTGAAAGTCGGGTTTTTTCCAGAATATAATCACTGACGTTGACATGATCGCTGAGCGCTTCATCTTCATTCATCAGGGCAATCAAATTCAGTCGTATCAGCTCATAGGTTGATAGCCCGACGGATGAATAGTGGGCGAGGAGCAGTTGACGGACGGCATACATATAACAGTATGAAGCATCTTTCCATAACTCCTGTGTATTGATGACGTCAAGCATCTCTTTTGTAGGTAAGATCTCATAGCTAACGCTTTTGTAGGCTTTTATAAAAATGCCGGCGTTGGTGTCAATTAATTCGTTCATCCCAGTAATCATCGGGCCTCTGATATATTTAATTAGAAGCCGATCGCTGCTTCTGTATATCGCAACGACTCCCTCATGCAGGATAAACGTTACTGGCTCAGTTTGCTTCTCCAGCGTAATGAGCTGACGTGGCTTAGCACTCTGGATCCGCCTGGTGTCAGAGGCTGCCTTGATCAGTGCATTAAAATGTGTTTCAGGTTTCATACTTATGGTTACCAAAAAATAATAATTCTTAATTTATGATAGAAGAGTTTTTGAAAAGATGATAAAAATTCCGAATCAGAACGTATCGGAACAATCGTTCTGGAAGTTTATAAGGCGCTGAACAGAATATTGGGTTGGGAGTACTAGCTTCATCTGGACATCCTGGGGAGGAAAAACAAATATGAAACCGCCTGCCGATAGCGGTTTTACGTACTGAGCCTGACCTTAGTGGTATGCAGATGACATGGTAATAACAGGACTGATTTTACGGGGTGTGGCGCCAGCGCCCATACTCAAAGCGCGTGTATGGGTTTGAAGCGTCGGCGTGCCAACTGCTGAGGCAGTATCGATACCCCCCATTTTTCCGTCGCTGAAGGTCCCATTAAAAAGTCCTTCCAGCCGCTCGTCTGTAGCATGCCAGTTGAGTTTATCGATCTGTTTATCTGAGTCGGCTTCCTTAAGCGCGCCAGAACGATTGATAAGTTTGGTACTGGTGAAGACGGCAATCTGTTGGGTATTATTTTCCCAAGACGCAGACGGGATCGCCTTGACGCAGAGCCTGTGCAACGACTCTTTATCCTGGTAAAGTGTGCCTGCAATAATAAGGCGCGTTAGATTCGCTTTATCGTCCGGGTTGTGCACGCTTAATGAAAATTCTTTTTTAACCGCTTCATATAAAAACCGGATGCCGCCAATATTGGCAGTGTTGCAGGTATTATTAATAAGGGCAGTTGTAACCCAGTCATTTAATATACGCAATGTGGCTTTCAATCCTGACTCCACAATAAATAATTAAAATAGACCCCGTGAAATTAATATCTGGAGTGTCTTGCAGATATTAAAATATGATACTGGTGAAGTTAAGAAAAGTCTCTTTTTGTATGTCCTTAAAAGGATTGTGTGCTGGTTGTTACAACAGAGTTAACGTTTTTTAATTATCCGCTATTATCGCAAAACCGCGTTCAAGAATGAACCAATCTGATGTATCCGCAGGCAGAATAGATTTTTAGACGTTATTACCCAGGCTTTTGCCTGGTAACAGGATTGCACTATAACTACGAAAGCAATGTTGATTTTTCTTTAATAAAAAGAAAATAAAAAGAAAAATACCGCTCTGTATAGAATAAAAGGTGTCTATTATTACCGGGCGCATTATAGCATCTATTATTATGTACCCGGGAAAGTGAGATGTTTAAGGCTGGCACCCTAACCGCTGCGCCAATCCGACATGCTGTACCTACCGATTGGCAAAGGCTGTAAGAACACATACCGGAACTGCTAATTAAATGGCGTGGTTTATAACCTACAGCGCAGCCTTCGAGTCCGACATGCGGGACGAACGAACGCTCAAACAAACGTTAAGGGTCAATATAATCGTTAACATCAATCAGCTGTGGATCCCTGCTGACAGCTAAAAAAGCCGTAAGCGGTTATCAGCTCACGGCTTTCGGATCGGTGATGATTTTCTGACAATCAGGCCGCTTTCACAGCCCTGATTTTTTTCGTGTCAGCCGCATCGGATTCTGTTTTATCCGCAGCAGCTGGAGTATTGAGATCGGGAAGCTTGCTGGTACGAAGAATATGCTGCACGGTCTCTTTCTGCTCGGCGAGATACAGGCCAAGATTTTCAGCCTGCGTTTCATCCATCTGCATTCCGCTTTGCAACAGCCAGTCGGTGAACGCGTCTGCCATATCGAGCAGCTTGTCGTGAGCGTCAGCCTCTTTCTTACTGGCAAATGTCATTTTCTCTTCACCTTTTCTAACGACAACAAATTTTGTTTCAACAGCCATTATGCGCACCTCATACTGTAATTATATACAGTATAACAGTTCCTGGTTTATCTTGCAGCTAAAAAGTGAGCACATTTCTAGCGAGAAGGGGGAACATTCGAAAATCGTGCGCTGATCGCATCACGTTCATAGCCCTGCGGCTGCGTCAGTATCTGGTATAAATCAGGACGACGACCGTGGATCCAGCGGCGACCGGTGCTCATAGCAAGCAGGCTTAAATCCAGCTCAGCGCTCACCATCACATCTTCAGCCGCCCAGGTTTCATTCACGATCCTTCCATACGGGTCGAGGATCATGGCATTTCCCGTGCGCACCTCGTCGTCATCCGCACCGACACCGTTGCTGAAGAGAAGAAATACTCCGTTGTCATGCGCGCGGGCTGGCAGCCAGCGCATAAGCCATTCCCGGCCGCTTGGCCCTTTGAATGCGGCCGTAATTTCGTCCTTGCGCGTTTCCCGCTCTTCCCAGAGCGCCAGCGGAACAGGCTTCATCCCGTGAGGGCTGCGGGAATCGGTACCGCCTGTTTGATGCGGCGCGAGAAAAATATCGGCACCCAGCAGCGCCGTCGCGCGTACATTTTCGACCAGATTATTGTCCCAGCAAATCAGGATCCCGACCTTCACGCCCCACGGCGTATCAAAAACGGTAAAGCTATCCCCGCTGCTGATGGCCGGATGTTCAAAAGCATGGAGCTTACGATGCGTGTGCATTGAGCCGTCCGGCATACAGGCAACATACGCATTGTAGAGGCGACCATCGTCGGCGCGTTCAATAAGTCCGGCGCCAATAAGCATTTGATGTTTTATCGCCAGGGAACTAATGAGCGTCAGGGAAGGGCTGTCAGCAATCGGCTCTGCCAGCGCAGACACTTCCGCTGCGTTGAGCTTAGGGACATGCCAGTAGCCGGTGATGCACATTTCAGGGAAAGTGAGAATGTTCACCTGCTCAAGCGCCGCCTGTTCAATAAATTTCTCCATTATCAGGAGGTTGTATTTTTTGTTACTGGCCTGATGCTGAAACTGTACGGTTGCCGCCTTTAAGGATGTCAGTTCGTTCATGATGCGTCTCCTGTTGTCATCGAGACTGAATTACATAACGATTACCGATAACTGTATAATCAAAACATTTCTGAATTCGATAACCATCTGGAATGCGAAAATGAACACCCGGTTGCTAAAGGCGTTTTTGATGCTGGCGGAAAAAGGTAATTATGCCGATGCGGCGCGGGCGCTGTTTATCTCGCAGCCGGCATTGACCAAACAGATCAATCTCCTCGAATCACAGGTGAATATGTCTCTGTTTACACGAGGTCGTCACGGCGCAATGCTGACCGCCAGCGGCAGGCGTTTGCTGCCAGAGGCTGAGAAGGTGGTCAGGCAGATCCGGCAATTTATGCAGCACGCTGAGCGGGTATCGAAAGGGGTTGAAGGGCATATTTCCGTCGGGTTCGGACTCTCAAGCTTTTATCTGGCGCCACGCTGTATCGCTGACTTTCGTCGGGACTATCCGGAAGTAGAAATGTCATTGACGGATCTGCCTTCCTTCCAGCAGTACGAGCGATTGCAAAATGATGAGCTACATGTCGGTTTTGTCAGGGTTCCTCCCCCCGTGGCGCTTGAATACCTGCCGTTATTTACCGATCGGCTGGTTCTGGTTGCGCCCGCCGCATCGCCGACACTCTCTGCCGCAGAGTGGCTGACGAAACGCCCTCTGTTGCGGCTGTATGATGAGCGAGGGCGGGGTTTAAACGCGCAGATAGACCGCTTCCTGCATGACAACGGCCTTTTCGTCTCATCGACTCAGCTGACTGACGATATCCAAACTATCGTCGCGATGGTGATTGCGGGTATCGGTGTGGCCATTCTGCCCACCAGCGTGACGCATATCGCGCCGCCGGAGCTGGTGATGATTCCGCTAACGGGGAAGTCAATCAGCTGGAAGGTGGGCATCGCCTGGGACGCAGGCAGGGAGGATGTCATCCGTGACAATTTCATTGCTAGCGTAGCTGCTGCGTTTCCGGGCCAGCCATGCTCCGCCGCCATGCCCCGGGCGCCTGACCATACTGACGCTTAAAGCTGCGGTTGAAGGACTGCTGTGAGTCAAAGCCCAGCGCGATCGCCACGTTCAGAATCGGTTCATCGCTGCGGGTTAAGCGCTCAACCGATTTTTGCAGCTTTTGCGCGCGAATATACCCGGCGAGGGGATAGCCCGTATGCTCTTTGAACAGGCGCTGGAGGTGCCATTTTGAGTAGCCGGAACGCCTGGCGACGGACTCAATGTCCAGACGGCTATCCAGGTTGTTGTCGATCCAGTCGAGTAAATCATGCATAAATGCGCCAGTGTTCATCTGGTTACTCCCACGCTGCCTGTCAAAAGGTATCTTTGTCTGTTGCATTAAAAGGTGGCGCGTTTTTGTATTAATTGCAAGTTTTATTGTTACATTTAAATCCCTGACCGAAACGGGTCTTTTCACATCTCATCAAATAGCACATAAAGTGCAACAATTATTCTTGCACTTAGTTAAGCGCCTTCCTACAATCGCCGCGATAGTGTATTCGCAACTGTTACAGTTTTGTGGCGATGAACGACACAAATGGCCTTGAGACAGCCACCGGACAAAGGAAGTGGCGCAGTGCCTCCTGCTGCGTCTTGCCCGGCGGCGACAATTACCGGAATAAAAATAATGAGCCTGCAAAAAACCTGGGGTAACTTTCATCTGAACGCGCTGGGGGCCATATTGCTCTCCGTGCTGCTCGTCGGATGCGACAACAGCGTCGCGCAAAACGCCGCGCCGCCTGCGCCCGCCGTCAGCGCTGCTGACGTGGTGGTGAAATCCATTAGCCAGTGGGATAGATTTAACGGCCGGATTGAAGCGGTGGAGAGCGTTCAGCTCCGTCCGCGCGTTTCCGGCTACATTGATAAAGTGAATTACACCGACGGCCAGGAAGTGAAGAAGGGCGAGGTGCTGTTCACGATTGATGACCGAACCTATCGCGCGGCGCTGGAACAGGCGCAGGCGAACCTGGCGAGAGCCAAAACGCAGGCCAGCCTGGCGCAAAGTGAGGCTAACCGTACCGATAAGCTGGTCAATACCAACGTTGTCTCCCGTGAAGAGTGGGAGCAGCGTCGTTCGGCCGCCACTCAGGCGCAGGCCGATATTCGCGCCGCGCAGGCGGCGGTTGACGCCGCGCAGCTCAACCTGGACTTCACCAAAGTCACCGCGCCTATCGACGGTCGCGCCAGCCGGGCGCTGATCACCAGCGGAAACCTGGTGACTGCGGGCGACACCGCCAGCGTCCTCACCACGCTGGTCTCGCAGAAGACGGTTTACGTCTACTTTGACGTGGACGAGTCGACCTACCTGCACTACCAGAATCTGGCCCGCAGCGGGCAGGGGGCGTCCAGCAATCACACGGCGCTTCCGGTTGAGATTGGCCTGACGGGCGAGGAGGGCTATCCCCATCAGGGCAAAGTGGACTTCCTGGATAACCAGCTGACGCCGAGTACCGGCACCATCCGCATGCGCGCGCTGCTGGATAACGCGCAGCGTCAGTTCACGCCGGGACTTTTTGCCCGCGTACGCCTGCCGGGCAGCGCGGAGTTCAAAGCCACGCTTATCGACGACAAAGCGGTGCTGACCGATCAGGATCGTAAGTACGTTTATATCGTGGATAAAGAGGGGAAAGCGCAGCGTCGTGACATTACGCCGGGCCGTCTGGCAGACGGTTTACGCATCGTGCGGCAGGGTCTGAACCCTGGCGATAAAGTCATCGTCGAGGGTTTACAAAAAGTGTTTATGCCGGGGATGCCGGTTAACGCCAAAACCGTTGCCATGACCGCCACCAGCGCCCTCAACTGATCCCTTGACCTGAGAATCCATCCATGGACTTTTCCCGCTTTTTCATCGACAGGCCGATTTTTGCCGCGGTGCTGTCGATTCTGATTTTTATCACAGGGTTAATCGCCATCCCGCTGCTGCCGGTGAGCGAATACCCTGACGTCGTGCCGCCAAGCGTGCAGGTGCGCGCGGAGTACCCGGGCGCCAACCCGAAAGTGATTGCCGAGACGGTGGCGACGCCGCTGGAAGAGGCGATCAACGGCGTTGAGAACATGATGTACATGAAGTCCGTCGCGGGTTCCGATGGCGTGCTGGTCACCACCGTCACCTTCCGTCCGGGTACCGATCCGGACCAGGCGCAGGTTCAGGTGCAAAACCGCGTCGCGCAGGCCGAAGCGCGTCTGCCGGAAGACGTGCGGCGCCTGGGCATTACCACCCAGAAACAGTCCCCGACGCTGACGCTGGTGGTGCATCTGTTTTCGCCTAACGGCAAGTACGACTCCCTGTATATGCGTAACTACGCCACGCTGAAGGTGAAGGACGAGCTGGCGCGCCTGCCCGGCGTCGGCCAGATCCAGATTTTCGGCTCGGGTGAATACGCGATGCGCGTCTGGCTGGATCCCAACAAGGTGGCGGCCCGCGGGCTGACCGCGTCGGACGTGGTCACGGCGATGCAGGAGCAGAACGTGCAGGTATCCGCCGGGCAGCTTGGCGCCGAGCCGCTGCCGAAAGAGAGCGATTTCCTGATCTCCATTAACGCCCAGGGCCGTCTGCATACCGAAGAAGAGTTCGGCAATATTGTCCTGAAAACGACGCAGGACGGTACGGTCGTCCGCCTGCGCGACGTGGCGCGTATCGAAATGGGCTCCGGCAGCTATGCGCTGCGTTCCCAACTGAACAATAAAGACGCTGTCGGGATTGGTATCTTCCAGTCTCCGGGGGCGAACGCCATCGATTTGTCTAACGCGGTGCGTGCGAAAATGGACGAGCTGTCCACGCGCTTCCCGGCGGACATGAAGTGGGCGGCACCTTACGATCCGACCGTTTTCGTGCGCGACTCCATCCGCGCGGTGGTGCAAACGCTGCTGGAAGCGGTGGTGCTGGTGGTTCTGGTGGTGATCCTGTTCCTGCAAACCTGGCGCGCGTCGATCATACCCCTGATCGCGGTGCCGGTTTCGGTGGTGGGTACCTTCAGCATTCTCTACCTGCTGGGCTTCTCGCTGAATACCCTGAGCTTGTTCGGGCTGGTGCTGGCCATCGGCATCGTGGTGGACGACGCCATCGTGGTGGTGGAAAACGTCGAGCGTAATATTGAAGAGGGGCTTGCTCCGCTTGCGGCGGCGCATCAGGCGATGCGCGAAGTCTCGGGGCCGATCATCGCGATTGCGCTGGTGCTGTGCGCGGTGTTTGTGCCGATGGCGTTTCTCTCGGGCGTTACCGGGCAGTTCTACAAGCAGTTTGCGGTGACGATCGCGATTTCCACGGTCATCTCCGCCATTAACTCGCTGACGCTCTCTCCGGCGCTGGCGGCACTGCTGTTAAAACCGCACGGCGCGCCGAAAGACTTCCCGACCCGGCTTATCGATCGTCTGTTCGGCTGGATTTTCCGTCCGTTTAACCGCTTTTTCCACCGCAGCTCGAACGGCTATCAGGGGCTGGTGGGCAAAACGCTGGGACGACGCGGCTCGGTATTTGTGGTGTATCTGCTGCTGCTCTGTGCCGCAGGCGTGATGTTTAAAGCGGTGCCCGGCGGGTTTATTCCGACGCAGGATAAGCTGTACCTGATTGGCGGCGTGAAAATGCCGGAAGGTTCGTCGCTGGCGCGCACCGATGCGGTGATCCGCAAAATGAGCGAAATCGGGATGAATACCGAAGGCGTGGACTACGCGGTCGCGTTCCCGGGGCTGAACGCGCTGCAGTTCACCAATACGCCGAATACCGGGACGGTCTTCTTTGGCCTGAAGCCGTTCGACCAGCGCAAACATACTGCGGCGGAAATTAATGCTGAGATCAACGCGAAAATCGCGCAAATTCAGGAAGGTTTTGGCTTCTCCATCCTGCCGCCGCCGATTTTAGGGCTGGGTCAGGGGTCGGGCTATTCTCTGTATATTCAGGACCGCGGCGGTCTGGGGTATGGCGCGCTGCAAAATGCGGTGAACACCATGTCCGGCGCGATTATGCAGACCCCGGGAATGCACTTCCCGATCTCAACCTACCAGGCTAACGTTCCGCAGCTGGACGTGCAGGTCGACCGTGACAAGGCGAAAGCGCAGGGCGTATTGCTGACCGATCTTTTCGGTACGCTGCAAACCTATCTGGGCTCGTCGTACGTGAACGACTTCAACCAGTTCGGCCGTACCTGGCGCGTGATGGCGCAGGCCGACGGGCAGTTCCGCGACAGCGTGGAAGATATTGCGAATCTGCGCACCCGTAACAGCCAGGGTGAAATGGTGCCGATTGGCAGCATGGTGAAAATCACGACCACCTACGGTCCTGATCCGGTGATTCGCTACAACGGCTACCCGGCGGCAGATCTGATTGGCGATGCCGACCCGCGCGTGCTTTCGTCTGCGCAGGCGATGACGCAGCTGGACGCCATGTCTAAGCAGATCCTGCCGAACGGGATGAACATTGAATGGACGGATCTGAGCTTCCAGCAGGCGACGCAGGGCAACACGGCGCTGATCGTCTTCCCGGTCGCGGTGCTGCTGGCGTTCCTGGTCCTGGCGGCGCTGTATGAAAGCTGGACGCTGCCGCTGGCGGTGATCCTTATCGTACCGATGACCATGCTCTCCGCGCTGTTTGGCGTCTGGCTGACCGGTGGCGATAACAACGTCTTCGTGCAGGTGGGGCTGGTGGTGCTGATGGGGCTGGCCTGTAAAAACGCGATTCTTATCGTGGAATTTGCCCGCGAGCTGGAAATTCAGGGCAAAGGCATTATGGAAGCCGCGCTGGAGGCGTGCCGCCTGCGTTTACGCCCGATTGTAATGACCTCCATCGCCTTTATTGCCGGGACCATTCCGCTGATCCTCGGCCATGGGGCGGGCGCAGAAGTGCGCGGCGTTACCGGGATCACGGTCTTCTCCGGGATGCTGGGCGTGACGCTGTTTGGTCTGTTCCTGACGCCGGTGTTTTACGTAACGCTGCGTAAGTTTGTGACGCGCGGGAAAAAAGAAGAAAGGGACGTTCTGCCCGCGTAGGAATGCTGCAGATAATAAAAAACCGCCTTCATTATGAAGGCGGTTTTTTTACATCAGAATGTGGGCCGGGTAAGCGCAGCGCACCCGGCAAGATCGTTAAGACGTTTTTTGATACTGGGCAATAAGGTCCGGGAGCGGATCCCATCCGCTGCTATCTGCGTTTTTGACCGCTTCCAGGGCGCTTGCCACGGTATGGCGGGCCAGTACCGCTAACGAAGCCTCCTCGGCTTCTTCGGATATCGATTTGAAGTACCAGCAGGCGTTAGCGCTGACCACGCAGCGGGCCGGTACGTCAGGGCGCGACGCCCAGAGCTTTTTATCTTCGATAACCGAAAGGTAGATGTCGCGCAGGGTGATCTCTTCCGGCGGGCGACCAAGATGAATTGAGCCGTTACGGCCAAGCGTTGAGACGATAATGCCGTCACGCGTCAGCGGAACCATCAATTTGCGGATGAAGCTCGGGTTCGCTTCCAGGCCGTAGGCCAGAATCGCACTCGTGGAACGTTCACCCAATTGCTCCGCCATCGCTACGCTGAGAACCATCTGCAAAGCTGTCGGGAAGCGGTAATCTAACATTTCTCTGTCCTGGGTTGCGGTGAATCTTGTTCTTTTTGGCACCGCAGAGGTGAATAAGCAATAAACAACAATATAACAAATACGGTAATTATTTTGAAGCAATCTGCGGCATTTGCGATCGAACCCCCTGTTCTGATTTAGCTAAACGTGCGGTTCGGGAAGTCAACCGTCACCATCAGGCCTCCTTCAGCGGAAGTACTCAGGTTTACGCTGCTGTTGTGTTGCTGCGCCACCGCTTTGACAATGGCAAGCCCCAGCCCGCTCCCGCTTTGCACCTGATTGGGGTCGCGGAAAAACCGGTCGAACACGCGTTCGCGCAGTTCAACCGGAATACCGGGCCCTGCATCTGAAACGCGAAGCCGCGCGAAGCCATCTGATGTGCAGACGTCGACCTGAATCCGCCCGCCCTCGGGATTGTACTTCACGGCGTTCTCAATGAGGTTATCAATAAGCGACACCAGGCGTTCCCTGACGCCAGCGATCCAGATGTCATCCTCAGCGAAGAATTCCAGCTCAATTCTGCGCGCAGAGGCCAGCGGTTCCAGCTCGGCCATTCGCTCCTGAATGAGCGTCGTCAGCGGCACGGGCTCCATCTCTGTATCAATGCGCGCTTCGCTGTGCATCATCAGCAGCAGCTGGTTGACGAGACGCGCTGCCCGGCTATTGCTGCGAATCACCCCCGCAAGCAGCTCCTGCTGGCTCTCGCTAATGACCCAGGACTGCAGCGCTTCCACGTTGATGCGCATCGCCGCGAGGGGGGTACGCAGCTCGTGCGCGGCATCCGCAATGAAAACCCGTTCCCTTTCCGCGCTTTCGCGCACTCTGGCAAGGAAGTCATTGATCGCATCCACCATCTGGCGAAGCTCCCTGTGTCCGGGAACGGCTTTTAAAGGGGAGAGATCGTCAGGTGCGCGTAACGTAATTTCATTGACCACCTTGTTCCAGGGGCGCATCGCAATGCGGATTGACAGCCACGCGGGAAACAGAAGAAAAGGGAAGCAGACCAGCAGCGGCAGGATGTAGTAGCCACGCGAGTTCAGGTAGATAAAGAAGTTCCAGCCGCTGGCAGGGGTGAAGAGGGTAACTTCCACATCGGAGTGGGCGGATTTGAGGGTGCGGCTGGTCCAGACGCGACCTTCACTCTGCACGTGCTCCATTTCCCCCAGCCGGGTATTTATTACCCCTGCAGGGGCACCCTCTGACGAAAAAATAACGGCATTATTCTTGCGAACGATGAGGTTAATCGACAGCACGGGATCTTCCCCGCCGCCATAGCCCTCACGCAGCGCCTTGCTGAAGGCTTCCAGCACTGCGGTGCGATCCTGCGGGCGTCCGTCCATCCTCTCAACCAGGGTAAAAAGGGTTTCGTAGGTATTACTGCCCGTGATAATGGGAGGACTGCGCAGGTCCTCCCACAGGATGAAGGTTACGAAAAGACACCACAGCAGGGTAAGTAGCAGCATCTGGGCGATGATAATTCGCCGTACCAGGGTTGGGCGCCTCAGGTGATACCAGACGTTTCGCATTAACCGGTCACCTTCTGGACTGAAACGGTATCAATGACATACCCGACGCCCCGCACCGTTCGCACATAGCCGTCGCCGATTTTTCGCCGCAAATTTCCCATATGCACGTCGAGCGCATTGCTGAGGTTCTCTTTGTTGCCGAATATCCGTTCTTCCAGAAACCGTCGCGTAATCACGCGGTCCGCGCGCAGCATCAGCGTTTCCAGCAGCGCATATTCACTCGCCGTCAGGTCTACATGGCGCGCGCTCACCGTCACGCGACGCGTCGGGACATGAAGCGATAGGCCTCGAATTTCTATCGCCTCATTCTCGAAACCGTAGCTGCGCCGCGCCAGGGCTCTGACTCGCGCCAGCAGCTCTGCGAGAATAAAAGGTTTGACGAGATAGTCGTCCGCACCGGCATCCAGCCCGCACAGCCGGTCCTGCAGCGTGCCTCGCGCCGTCAGGATGATGACCGGGATCCCTTTGAGCTGCTGACGCAAACGCGTCATCAGGCTCATGCCGTCGCCGTCGGGCAGCCCCAGGTCAAGCAAAATAAGTTCCGGCACGCAGACGTTCAGCTGATGCAGCGCATCCTCTTTGCGGCGTACCCATATGACGTCAAATCCTTGATCCGAGAGGGCGATACGTACGCCGTTGCCGAGATCCAGGTCGTCTTCGATTAGTAGAATTTTCACACTGGTAACTGTATCAACCGTGAATGAAGAACATCTTAAGAAAAAAACGGTATCAGGAAACCTGCCCGGTTTACAGCACCGGCTCGCGCTTCAGTGTTTCTTCATGTTCGGCTCATAAGAACCTTAGGGTCGGTATTCAAAATGGGCGTTCTGGCGGTTAACCGCATGCATCGTCATCATTTGAATCCAAAAGGGCTTCTTTAATGAGAAACATCGAACTTCGTCATACGTTCCCTCATTTACTCTCGGGCCGCAGCCTGAAAAACATCGTGCCGGGCGTCGTTATGGCGTTACTGGCCACGCCCGTACTGGCGGCAGAACAGAGCCAGGGTAACGTCATAACCCTGGGGGGCGGCGTGGACGTCGCGCCGCGCTACTCGGGTTCCGATAAAACCCGCGTCAGCGCGGCTCAGGTGGTGGATTACGCCATGGCAAACGGCTTTTTTATCGGCACCACGCGAGGGATCGGTTACGGCAACAACATCGGCAACCTGGACTACAGCGCCGCGCTGAGCTATCGAATTGGCCGGAAAGATAAAGACGTGAGCAGCGATTCGATCAGCTCCGGCAGCGACGAGCTGCGGGGGATGGGCGAGATAAAAGGCTCTGCAATCGTTGTGCCAGGGCTTGAGTACAGGGTGACCGACTGGCTTCACCTGCAGCTGCAGGCTGAGGTACCAGTTTCTGAGAGGGACAACGGTGAGGCGGTTCATTTCGGCATTTCCAGCCCGTTCTATACCTCACCAAAAAATGAGGTGACCCTGGCGCTGACCGGCAGCTGGGGATCCGACAAGTATATGCAGACCTACTACGGCGTCAGCGCCGCTCAGTCGAGCGCATCGGGATTTGCCCGACATGACGCCGGGGCAGGGATTTATGCCTGGTCGATGAATCTGGACTGGACCCACAAGCTCACCTCGCGCTGGAGCGTCCTTGCCTCAGCGGGCGTGACGCAGCTGACGGGGGATGCGGGTGATAGCCCCATTGTGCAGCGTAAAACGTCGCCCACGGGGAGTTTGAAGGTGACGTACAGTTTTTGATTGTTGGCTGCGGTGGCTTAACGTTTTGAGCACGCACCAGCGGTAATTAAAGCCGCTCCGGTTGAGATGGCGGGGCGGTTCCCTTTGCAGACAGTTACAGCACTGCACACGCGGCTGAAGGATTTATCTAAAGCTCCATTGTGCCGTAATGACAAACACGGAAGGTATGATAATACCCACATCCATTCCAAAATAAGACGTAAAATTATACTGGAACCCATGATATATATAGGGAGAAAATCCTATCCCCGTTGCTTTTTTAAAATCATGGTATGAACCATGGTCACCACAATCATCGAAAGTATCAAAGAAAAATTCACCTACATATCCATAGATTCCTTTAAAAACCCAACCGTTATCCCAACCAGCCCAGTCTCTTCTTACGCCGGCAGCCAGGCATCTGTCATTAAAGCTGTTTTTCATTGTCCCTAGCACAAGACTGTATTTCGACGTATCTGAGAATTTCCTCTCCACGGATATGAACTTATTTTCAAAGTTCTCCGTGTATTGTCCTCGATTATGCGTCAGATGATAAACGTATGAGCCGGTGTTTATTGAATACAGATTTATTTCATCTGCAGAGCAATGCAACGTAAAAAGATAAAAACTTCCGCACCACAACCATGTGGGCCATCTTTTCCGATCTGTCTGCTTATGTGGAATATTATCCATATTCGCTCACTTTGGCTAACGTACTGAAATTATAAGGACTGTTTTCGGTCTTCAGCTGGATAAATTTTAGCATACATACGAAAACTCGAGATATTCACGTCGCGGATGGGGGCCGAAATTACGATAGAACATGTTCTGCAAACCCTTACCCCACGCGCTTACAGGAGTGAAAATCAGCCTTTTTGCCGCCGCTAAAATCATAGGCTCTGAGGTATAATCGCTGTTCAGAAAACGGCAAAGAGGATGTGACAAGATGCTGACTTATATCACTATAGGTACAAATGATCTTCAGCGCGCCGCGGCGTTTTATGACGCGATTTTTAACGTGCTTGGCTATTCACGTTTGCCTGCCTGGACCGAGGACTGGGCAATGTGGGGAGATGAAAATAATCCGGATGAGGGGTTCAGCTTCTGTATTTGCCCTCCTTTTGACGGGCATCCTGCAACGGCGGGAAACGGAACAATGTTCGCATTCCGTGCAGATAACGCGGAGCTTGTCAGACGTTTCCATGCCGTAGGCCTTCTTGCGGGAGGGAAGAGTGAAGGCATGCCAGGGACACGAACCGCGTACGGCCCCGATTTTTATGTTGCCTATCTGCGCGATCCTGACGGGCATAAGCTGGCATGCGTTTGTCAGCATTATTCTCCTGAAGCCGATACGTTCCCAGACGAAGAATAGTCACAAGCGGTCGTTTTTGAACTATGTTTAACATCAGTCAGAATAATAAAGAGTTGAACTGTTATTAGATTCTGAACAGTGGCGCCTTAATCCGGAGCATTCGAAAGCCAGAACCTCACTGAGAAGTGTGCCAGCATGACGTGGCTAATATCCCTATCCGGAGAACAACGTGTTCGGAAAACAATTATTAAACTACATGCCAGGTTTACAAACTTTGTTAGCCTACGATAAAAGCTGGCTAAAACATGATATTAAAGCCGGCTTATCCGTTGCGGCTGTCGCGCTACCCGTGGCCATTGCCTATGCTGAATTGGCAGGTGTTGGGGCAATAGTGGGGCTCTATTCCTGCGTTTTACCGATGATAGCGTATGCACTGTTTGGTTCTTCACGTCAGCTTATTGTGGGCCCTGATGCCACGACCTGCGCGGTGATTGCGGCCGTCGTGTTTCCTCTTTCTGCAGGTAATCCCGAACTGCACTGGCAGCTGACCATTATCATGACGTTGATGATGGGCGGGTGGTGCCTGCTTGCCAGTAAATTCCGCCTGGGCGCACTTGCCGATCTGCTTTCTCATCCCATCCTTACGGGTTTGCTTAATGGCGTTGCCGTGACGATTATTGTCGGGCAATTAGGCAAGGTGTTGGGGATAAAACTCGACGAAGCGCAGGTTATTGAGAAAATAATGGCCTTGCCGGGACGTCTTTCAGACAGCCATTTATTAACCGTTGGAATATCGCTTTTAACGTTAATTATTTTAATAGTTATTAAAACGTATCGCAGCCACTGGCCAGCACCGTTGATTGCCATTGTGATGACAACGCTACTGGTATGGGCGACATCTGCACAACAGTATGGTATTGCCACTATTGGAGGGGAAGGCTTCCAGCCTGGTTTACCCGTCGTTAACTGGGGCGCGTTTCAGCCCGGTCCGATGCGTGATTTAGTGATCCCGGCTTTGAACCTGGCGCTGGTCAGCTTTGTCAGCCTGATGCTGACCGCCCGCAGTTTCGCCGCGAAAAATGGCTATGAAATTAATGCTGATGCAGAGTTCAGAGCGCTGGGGATTGCGAACATTATGTCTGGGTTATCTCAGGGGTTTGCTATCAGTGGAGCCGATTCCCGGACCGCGGTTAATGATTCAGTGGGTGGGAAAAGTCAGCTGGTTTCCGTAGTCGCAGCTTTACTCATCGGTATCGTAGTGGTGTTTTTCACTCAGCCATTACAATTTATTCCGGTTTCTGCATTAGGTATTGTTTTGATGTACGCATCCTGGTCATTAATTGATCTGCGCGGGTTATGGAATCTGAGGCGAAGAAATAAACAGGCATTTCGCCTGGCCTTTTTCACGTTTGGCTGTGTGTTAATTATCGGCGTTATCCAGGGGATCGGCCTTGCGGTGTTGCTTGGCCTGTTACAGTTTCTGCGTACGGTGTTTCGTCCCTCTGAGCACTTACTGGGAACTGACGAAGATGGAATGATTCACTCATTAGGTAATACGACCGATATTAAAATGGTCCCGGGCGTGCTGATGTATCGATTTAACTCACCGCTGACCTATTTTAACGTGGCTTATTTTAAACGTCGGGTATTGAACCTGGTTGATGGTGCAGCATTACAACCCAAATGGGTGGTCATTGACGCCGTTGCTTGCTTCACCTATTCAGACATCAGCGTTCTGGCAACCATAAATGAGTTAAAGCGCGATCTGAAAAGTCGACAGATTACGTTAATCCTTGCGGGCAGAAAAACGGAATTAACGCGCTGGTTTAAAGATAGCCGGCCAACAATGAATGATGATGACATGATTCTGGCGCCAGACCTCTATCTGGCACTTCGGTTTATTCAAAGCAAAGAGAGTGCGAGTGAATCAGGTGGCGAGGTATAAGTTAAAGGCTTGCCCGCCACCCGCGAGCAAGCCACATCCCTTAGCGATACAGCGTTTTTTCCGCAACCGGAATAAGCAGCCCGGATCGCCAGTCCGCGAGCGTTAGCTGCGCAAGCCTGCCCAGCGCGGCATAAAACGGATGCCCGGCGTTGTCGACAAACACCGACAGGAAGCGGGTGCTCCACGGCAGCAGGTGCCACGCCAGAAGCTGCTCGCACTCCGCTTCGCGGCCATTTTCGGCCAGCCACGCCGCGAGCAGCAGCAAAGTACCGAAATGATCTTCCGGCTCATTCTGCTGCATCTCAAACGCGATATTGTTCTCACGCATCCACTGGCGCAGCGCGAGGGTCGAGTCGCCAAACAGCACGGATTCACGGTCCAGCCAGACGGAACCCCACGGCGGAGCGGGCAGGGCATACGGACCAATAAACAGCCGTTGCCAGGCGTCCGCCAGCGGCTCATCGGAAGATGAGGCAAACGTATCGGCAACGGGCTGCAGCGTTTCTGCAGGCAGGGGCCAGTCCTGAACCCATTCGCCAGCGGTGAGCGCTTTCACCAGCGGCGCGGCCTGTTCGCTGTCGGGAGCGAAATAAAACAGCGCGCCCAGCACCCGGGCGCTGAACGCGAACGATTCACTATGTGAGACGTCTTTCATTAAACCTTCCTTGCTCGCGCGGATGACGCCCGCGCGACTGTGTTAACCGATGATACTGACCATAGAATAAACCAGGGTCTCGTGTTTCACCCTCTACACCTTCTCAATCTGCACCAGATTGGTGTGCTGCGGGTTACCTTTTGCCAGCGGAGAAGGTCGATGGGTCGTCAGCGTGTTGATGCAGGAGCCGTGGTCGATACGATCGCCACTCATATTGGCATCGTGCCAGGCGCCCTGGCCCATGGCGCTCACGCCGGGCATGATGCGCGGCGTGACCTTCGCTTCAATTCGTACCTCGCCGCGGCTATTAAAGACGCGCACCGTATCGCCGTTCTTAATGCCGCGTTTTTCGGCATCGACAGGATTGAGCCAGACTTCCTGGCGGCAGGCCGCTTTCAGCACGTCGACGTTACCGTAGCTCGAGTGCGTACGGGCTTTGAAGTGGAAGCCAAACAGCTGCAGCGGGAACTGCGCGCGCTCGGGCGCATCCCAGCCGTCAAAGGTCGAGGCGTAGACGGACAGAGGGCTGATGGTTTCATCTTTTTCCAGCTCCCAGGTGGCCGCAATCTCTGCCAGCTTGCTGGAGTAAATTTCAATCTTGCCCGATGGCGTTTTCAGCGGATTGGCTTCCGGGTTCTCGCGGAATTTTTTATAGGCCACAAAATGTCCGTTCGGATCTTTGCGCTTATAAATGCCCATTTTTTTCAGCTCGTCATAGGACGGAAGCTGAGGATCTTTTGCGAGCATTTTGGCGTACAGGAACTGGAGCCACTGTTCCTGCGTGCGTCCTTCGGTGAATTTCTGATGGATATCCGGCCCGAGGCGTTTCGCCACTTCGCTCATGATCCAGTAGATAGGCTTACGCTCGAACTTCGGTGCGGTCACGGGCTGAAGGAAAATCAGGTAGCCCATGTTGCCCGCATAATCGTTTGGAATGATGTCTTCCTGCTCGACGGTCATCAGGTCCGGCAGCACGATATCGGCGTACTTCGCTGACGAGGTCATGAAGTTGTCGATGACGACAATCATTTCGCACTTGCTTTCATCCTGCAGGATATCGTGAGTTTTATTGATATCGGAGTGCTGGTTGATGATGGTATTGCCCGCGTAGTTCCAGATGAACTTAATCGGCACGTCCAGCTTATCTTTCCCGCGCACGCCGTCGCGAAGGGCGGTCATCTCCGGCCCGCGGGCGATGGCGTCCGTCCAGCTGAAGCAGGAGATTTGCGTTTTGACCGGATTATCCGGTATCGGCATACGTTCAATGGTGATGGTGTAGGTTGACTCACGCGCGCCGCTGTTGCCGCCGTTGATCCCCACGTTTCCAGTCAGGATAGGCAGCATGGCGATGGCGCGGGACGTCAGCTCGCCGTTCGCCTGGCGCTGCGGTCCCCAGCCCTGGCAGATGTAGGCCGGTTTCGCGGAGCCGATTTCGCGGGCCAGCTTGACGATACGATCTGCCGGAATGCCGGTGATGCGTGAGGCCCACTCAGGCGTTTTCGCCGTGCGGTCATCGCCCTGGCCGAGAATGTACGCTTTGTAATGGCCGTTAGCGGGCGCGCCTTCCGGCAGCGTTTTTTCGTCGTAGCCGACGCAGTATTTATCGAGAAAAGGTTGGTCGACCAGGTTTTCGTCGATTAATACCCAGGCAATACCCGCCACCAGTGCGGCATCGGTACCCGGACGGATAGGGATCCACTCATCTTCGCGTCCGGCTGCCGTATCGGTATAGCGCGGGTCGATAACGATCATTCGCGCGTTGGACCGCTCGCGAGCCTGCTCCAGATAATACGTAATCCCGCCGCCGCTCATGCGGGTTTCCGCCGGATTATTGCCGAACATCACCACCAGCCTGGTGTTTTCAATATCCGAGGTGCTGTTGCCGTCGTTGCTGCCGTAGGTGTAGGGCATGGCGCAGGCGATTTGCGCCGTGCTGTAGGTGCCGTAGTGGCTCAGGAAACCGCCGTAGCAGTTCATCAGGCGCGCCACCAGCGAAGCGTAAGGGGAGGAGCGGGTGATATTGCCGCCGACAATCCCGGAGGAGTAGTTGATATACACCGCTTCGTTGCCGTATTTGCTGACCACGTTTTTCAGGCTGGCGGTGATAGCGTCCAGCGCTTCGTCCCACGAGATGCGCTCGAACTTGCCCTCACCGCGTTTGCCCACGCGTTTCATCGGGTAGTTGAGTCGGTCAGGGTGATTGATCCTACGGCGAATAGAACGCCCGCGCAGGCAGGCGCGCACCTGATGGTTACCGTAAATATCTTCACCGGTGTTATCCGTTTCGACCCAGTACACTTCGTCGTCGCGGACGTGCAGACGCAGCGCGCAGCGGCTGCCGCAGTTGACCGAGCAGGCGCCCCACACCACTTTATCTTCAGCAGGTTGGACGGCATCCTTCACCGCGGCGGCGGCGCTTTTTAAACCAAAAGGAAGCGAGATCCCGCCAGCGGCAAGCGCCAGAGAACCTATAGCCGTAGATTTCACGAGAGTTCGACGGCTAATTCCGCCGTGATGTTCAGTATCGGACATGGCTCACCCCATCATTATAATTACGTATTATTTTTCCCGAAATCATAACCGGGCTAATGATGGGGTGAGTGTTACTGATTTGGGGGTATTAGATCTTAATCCTCATCAAATCAAAGGGGATTGTCGATAAATTACTGAGCTTCAGCAGCCCCGCTGCCTGTACGGGTGTACAAAATTTTAAAGGTGTCGTTGGCGCAGTGGCCTACCACCTGTGTGCCCGCCTGGTCGGCCTGATCGTTCGGCACAATGCTCAGCGTAAAACCTGATTCAGGCACACCGTTGTTGATAATTTTCTGCTGAATGTCGCTTTTAACGCGCTCGCAGGAATCCGGTGCCGCCAGCGCGGCCGTTGAGGCACTCATTAACAGCAGGGCGGTAATCCAGGGTAACCGTTTCATCTGTAGCTCCTTTTCTCTGTGTAGAGATTAATTTTAGCAGGCTTCGTGTAAACAACTGTATTTGCTAATATGATTGGGAATAATCTCCCTATACGGTAATAAATGTGAAGAAATACGCAGCGATAACGCTACTGGCAGCAACACTGGTGGGGTGCGACAACAGCTCCGCGCCGCTGTCGTTTACGCCCGAAATGGCGAGTTTCTCGAACGAATTTGACTTTGACCCGCTGCGCGGCCCGGTCAAAGACTTCACCCAGACGCTGCTCAACGAGAAGGGCGAAGTGTCCAAACGGGTCACCGGCACCGTGTCGATGGAAGGGTGTTTCGATACCCTGGAGCTGCACGACCTGGAGGCCAATACCGGCGTGGCGCTGGTGCTGGATGCCAATTACTACCTTGATGCGGAAACCCAGCAGCGCAAAGTGAAGCTGCAGGGGAAATGCCAGCTGGCCGAACTGCCGTCAGCCGGGATAACGTGGGATACCGACGACAACGGTTTTGTGGTGGCGGCGCACGGCAAAGAGATGGAAGTGAAGTATCGCTACGATGCGGATGGCTACCCGCTGGGCAAAACCACCGTCTCCGGCGATCAGCACCTGTCCGTCCAGTCGACGCCGTCTAAAGACGTTCGCAAAAGGATGGATTACTCGGCAGTGAGCATGTTGAATGACAAGCCGCTGGGCAACGTGAAGCAGAGCTGCGATTACGATCGACACAATAATCCGGTGAGCTGTGACCTGACGATCACGGACGATAGCGTCAAACCTGCCGTTGAGCACAAATACACCATCAAAAACACGATTGAATACTACTGAGAATAAAACCGCGCAGGTTACTGCGCGGTCGGCTTCAGCAGGCTGGCGCCTGACGGCTTGTGTCCGGCCAGGTGCTGATGCTGGAAGATGCACATGCGAATGGTATTGCGGTATTCGCCGTTGATAAAGAACTCGTGAACCAGCTCGCCTTCCACCATAAAGCCCAGCTTGCGGTAGATATGGATCGCTTTCTCGTTCTCTTTATCCACAATCAGGTAAAGCTTGTAGAGATTCAGAACGTTGAACCCGTAATCCATCGCCAGCTTCGCTGCCCGTGAGGCAAGGCCTTTTCCCTGATGCTCAGGGGAAATAATGATCTGAAACTCCGCCCGACGGTGAACATGGTTGATTTCAACCAGCTCCACAAGTCCGGCTTTTTCGCCTTCACACTCCACCACAAAACGACGTTCACTCTGATCGTGAATGTGCTTATCGTAGAGATCGGACAGCTCAACAAAGGCCTCGTAAGGCTCTTCGAACCAGTAGCGCATCACGCTGGCGTTATTGTCGAGCTGGTGGACGAAGCGCAGGTCTTCACGCTCCAGCGGACGGAGTTTAATGTCGCAGGGCGCCGACATTACGGGGCTACCGTGCGGCCAGTGCGGCGATCCAGGCAGCGCAGGGTGTTTGGCTCCCAGTAGGCATTGACGTTTGCACTTTGCTGACACTTATCGCGCGCGTCAAAAGCGACATCTTCTTTGTCCCACTCTTTTTCAGCACGTTTGTTGACCTTCTGACGAAGGCTGCGGGTGTCATTCCATTGTTCTTTGTCCATGGCGGCGTTCTGGCGGCTTTGCGCGCTGTCACCAGACTCAATAATGAGCTTGCTGGTTTCCGCTGTCGCAGAGGCGGCAAAGGCGAACGATGACAGCGCCAGCAGGGCTGTCAGACAAAGGCGTTTGCTTAATGTGGTCATAGCGTTTCCTTTTAAATGGGTGCAGATAATCAAGTTACCCCGAACAGATTCTACACCAAAGAGAAATGACGGCATACCCGCGGAGCAAGTATGGAAAAGTAAAGGACATTATCGGGTATGATGTCTAAATAGATCCTCACCTGACGTTAAATATGCTCAAAACGACGCTGCTTTTTTTTGCTACCGCGCTATGCGAAATCATCGGCTGCTTCCTGCCCTGGCTCTGGCTGAAGAAGGGAGGGTCCGTATTGCTGCTCATCCCGGCAAGCGTCGCGCTGGCCCTCTTTGTCTGGCTGCTAACGCTGCATCCGGCTGCCAGCGGCCGCGTCTACGCCGCTTACGGTGGTGTCTATGTCTGTACAGCGCTGCTGTGGCTACGCGTGGTGGACGGCGTCAAGCTCAGCGCCTACGACTGGGCCGGCGCGCTGATTGCCCTGTGCGGCATGCTGATTATTGTGGCGGGATGGGGGCGGGCCTGAGCCCCCTGTTTTGTGATCGTTAGCCGATTTTATGATCATTATACTTGTATGGTAGTAGGGTTGATGGGTAAATTTCCAGCATCACAACGAATGATGTAAGGAAAGGAATTATGAAGATTGTCGCGGCTGACGTGTTTGTTACCTGCCCGGGGCGGAACTTTGTCACCCTTAAAATCACCACCGACGAGGGGATTGTCGGCCTCGGTGACGCTACGCTGAACGGGCGTGAGCTCTCCGTTGCTTCCTATCTGAAAGACCACCTCTGCCCGCAGCTGATTGGCCGCGATGCACACCGCATCGAAGACGTCTGGCAGTTCTTCTATAAGGGTGCCTACTGGCGTCGCGGCCCGGTCACCATGTCGGCCATCTCCGCCGTGGACATGGCGCTGTGGGACATCAAGGCCAAAGCGGCCAACATGCCGCTCTACCAGCTGCTGGGCGGCGCATCCCGTGAAGGGGTGATGGTCTACTGCCACACCACCGGACACACGATTAACGACGTGCTGGAAGATTACGCCCGCCATAAAGAGATGGGCTTCAAGGCGATCCGCGTCCAGTGCGGCGTGCCGGGCATGAAAACCACCTACGGCATGGCCAAAGGGAAGGGGCTTGCCTACGAGCCTGCGACCAAAGGCGACTGGCCGGAAGAGCAGCTGTGGTCCACCGAAAAATACCTCGATTTCACACCGAAGCTGTTTGACGCGGTGCGCAGTAAATTCGGCTTCAATGAACATCTTCTGCATGACATGCACCACCGCCTGACGCCAATCGAAGCGGCGCGCTTCGGCAAGAGCATTGAAGAATTCCGCATGTTCTGGATGGAAGATCCAACGCCTGCGGAAAACCAGGCCTGCTTCCGCCTGATCCGTCAGCATACCGTCACGCCGATTGCCGTGGGCGAAGTATTCAACAGCATCTGGGACTGCAAGCAGCTCATCGAAGAGCAGCTCATCGACTATATTCGCACCACCATTACCCACGCGGGCGGGATCACCGGGATGCGTCGCATCGCGGACTTTGCCTCGCTCTACCAGGTGCGCACCGGCTCGCACGGCCCGTCGGATCTCTCGCCCGTATGCCACGCCGCCGCGCTGCATTTCGACCTGTGGGTGCCAAACTTTGGTGTACAGGAATATATGGGCTATTCCGAACAGATGCTGGAAGTCTTCCCGCACAGCTGGCGCTTTGATAACGGCTATATGCATCCGGGCGACAAGCCGGGACTGGGCATCGAGTTTGATGAAAAACTGGCGGCGAAATACCCCTACGATCCGGCCTATCTGCCGGTGGCCCGTCTTGAAGACGGCACGCTGTGGAACTGGTAAACGAGGAGCGAACGATGAAAAGCGTAGTGATTCAACAGCCGAACGAACTGGTGATTGAAGAGCGGCCACGCCCGGCGCCAGGTGCAGGCGAAGTTCGCGTCAAAATCACGCTGGCGGGGATCTGCGGTTCGGACAGCCACATCTATCGCGGCCATAACCCGTTTGCGAAGTATCCACGCACGATCGGCCACGAGTTCTTTGGCGTCATTGACGCCGTGGGCGAGGGCGTAGACAGCGCCCGTCTGGGCCAGCGCGTCTCGGTTGATCCGGTGATCAGCTGCGGACACTGCTACCCGTGTTCCGTCGGAAAACCGAACGTCTGCACCTCGCTGGTGGTGCTGGGCGTCCACCGCGACGGGGGCTTCAGCGAATATGCGGCAGTGCCCGCTAAAAATGCCTGGCCTATCCCGGATGACATTCCGGATAAACACGCCGTCATGGTTGAGCCCTTCACCATCGCCGCCAACGTGACGGGGCAGGCCAACCCTACCGAGCAGGACGTTGCGCTGGTTTACGGCGCAGGGCCGATGGGGCTGGTCACCGTGCAGGCGCTGAAGGGCGTCTATAAGGTGAAGCAGGTTATCGTGGTTGACCGCATTGATGAACGCCTGAAAATGGCCCAGCGCAGCGGCGCGGACTGGGTGTTGAACAACGGCGAGCAGTCGCTGCAGGCCGCGCTGGACGAAAGGGGCATCAAACCGACGTTAATCATTGATGCCGCCTGTCATCCGGCGATTTTGCAGGAAGCGATTACCCTGGCCTCGCCGGCGGCGCGTATCGTGCTGATGGGGGTCTCCAGCGAGCCGAGCCAGATTGTCCAGCAGGGCATCACCGGCAAAGAGCTGGCGATCTTCTCATCGCGCCTCAATGCCAACAAATTCCCGGTCGTCATCGACTGGCTGAAGAAGGGGCTGATCGACCCGGAAAAACTGATCACTCATGCCTTTGACTATCACCATGTAACAGACGCCATTGAACTGTTTGAGAAAGACCAGCGGCAGTGCTGCAAAGTCTTGCTCACGTTCGGGCAATAATCATTTACGCGGTTAAGAGCCTGCGCAGACAGGCTCTATGTGGTACGCATCTTACCCTTCAGAGATAGCCATTATGACGCAAGCACAACCTCAAAGAACTACCTCCGATCTGGTGAAAGCCGCCGTTTCCGGCTGGCTGGGCACCGCCCTGGAGTTTATGGACTTTCAGCTTTACTCGCTGGGGGCTGCCCTGGTCTTTCACGAGATCTTCTTCCCGGAACAGTCAGCCGCGATGGCGCTGATCCTCGCGATGGGGACCTACGGCGCAGGCTACATAGCACGTATTGTCGGCGCCTTTATCTTCGGCAGAATGGGCGACAGCATTGGTCGTAAGAAGGTGCTGTTTATCACCATCACCATGATGGGGATCTGCACCACGCTGATTGGCGTCCTGCCGACCTACGCGCAGATTGGGATTTTTGCTCCCGTTCTGCTGGTGACGCTGCGTATCATCCAGGGCCTGGGGGCCGGGGCGGAGATTTCCGGAGCCGGGACCATGCTGGCGGAGTACGCGCCGAAAGGCAAACGCGGCATCATCTCCTCGCTGGTGGCGATGGGTACTAACTGCGGAACTCTGAGCGCCACGGCGATCTGGGCGGTGATGTTCTTTGCCCTCGATCGTGAAGAGCTGATTGCCTGGGGCTGGCGCGTGCCGTTCCTTGCCAGCGTCGTGGTGATGATCTTCGCCATCTGGCTGCGTATGAACCTGAAAGAGAGCCCGGTGTTTGAGAAAGTGAACGATGCACAAACCGCGCAGCCGGACACCTCGCTGGGTTCAATGGTGAAAAGTAAATCCTTCTGGCTGGCGACCGGCCTGCGGTTTGGCCAGGCGGGCAACTCGGGTCTGATCCAGACGTTCCTCGCCGGGTATCTGGTCCAGACGCTGCTGTTCGATAAAGCCATCCCGACCGATGCGCTGATGATCAGCTCCATTCTCGGGTTTATCTCCATTCCGCTGCTGGGCTGGCTTTCCGATAAAGTAGGGCGCCGTCTGCCGTACATTATCCTCAATATCTCCGCCATTCTTCTCGCGTATCCGATGCTGTCGATCATCGTCGATAAGAGCTATGCGCCGGGGACAATCATGCTCTCGATCATCGTTATCCATAACTTCGCCGTGCTGGGGCTGTTTGCGCTGGAAAATATCACCATGGCGGAGATGTTTGGCTCGCGAAATCGCTTTACCCGTATGGCTATCTCGAAAGAGGCGGGCGGTCTGGTGGCGGTGGGTTTTGGTCCGGTACTGGCGGGGATCTTCTGCAATATGACCGGCTCCTGGTGGCCGATTGTCGCCATGCTGGTGGCCTATTCCGTGATTGGGCTGGCCTCGGCGATCCTGATGCCGGAAGTGCGCGACCGTGATTTGAGCGCGGCGCAAGACGCAGCGGAGTCCGCACCAGAAGAGAGCGTGGGTTACGGCGCGGTCTCCTCCCGGCGCTAGTGGTTCATAACTTACGTTACCTGTCACATAACTTTATCTTTATGTCACACCACATGAGCAAAAGTTAATATAAATCAAAATTTCAAACGGCAGTATCAGTATGGTTGATGGCAGTTACTTTTTTACCCCAACTGCCATTCTAGTTGGTGTAGTCAGCAGGCGCTGCCGCTTCAGAAGGAGCGGCAGCGGTCCACGGCTTTCTAATTAACGAGTCTTAATCATGGAAAACACCTTATTACAGGCCAACGCGACGCTGCCTCATTACGATCGCGAAAGCCTTAAAGCACGCACTGTACATTTAGGCTTCGGCGCATTTCACCGCGCGCATCAGGCGGTGTACGCCGACATTCTCGCGGCTGAGCACGGCAGCGACTGGGGCTACTGTGAGGTTAACCTGATTGGCGGCGAGCAGCAGATTGCCGATCTGAACGCGCAGGATAACCTCTACACCGTGGCGGAGATGTCTGCCGACGCATGGACATCCCGCGTGGTTGGCGTGGTCAAAAAAGCGCTGCATGCACAGGTCGACGGGCTGGAAAGCGTGCTGGCAGCGATGTGTGAACCGCAGGTGGCGATTGTCTCGCTGACCATCACCGAGAAAGGGTACTGCCACTCACCGGCGACGGGGCAACTGATGCTCGATCACCCATTTATCGTCGCCGACCTGCAAAACCCGCACCAGCCGAAATCCGCGCCGGGCGTGGTGGTGGAAGCGCTGGCGCGACGCAAAGCGGCGGGTCTGCCCGCGTTTAGCGTGATGTCCTGCGACAACATGCCGGAGAACGGCCACGTGATGCGCAATGTGACCTGCGCTTACGCCCGGGCGGTAGACGGCGAGCTGGCGGACTGGATCGAGGCTAACGTCACCTTCCCGTCAACCATGGTGGATCGCATCGTGCCCGCGGTTACGCCCGATACGCTGGATAAAATCGAACAGCTGACGGGCGTGCGTGACCCGGCGGCAGTAGCCTGTGAACCGTTCCGCCAGTGGGTAATCGAAGACAACTTTGTTGCAGGACGTCCCGAGTGGGAAAAAGCCGGTGCCGAGCTGGTGTCAGACGTGATCCCGTTTGAAGAGATGAAGCTGCGCATGCTCAACGGCAGCCACTCTTTCCTGGCTTACCTGGGCTATCTGGCCGGATACCCGCATATCAACGACTGTATGGAAGATGAGAACTACCGCCTCGCCGCGCATACGCTGATGCTTAACGAGCAGGCCCCGACGCTGAAAGTGAAGGGCGTTGATTTAGGCCGCTATGCCGATCTCCTGATTGCCCGCTACAGCAACCCGGCCCTGCGCCATCGGACTTGGCAAATCGCGATGGACGGCAGCCAGAAGCTCCCGCAGCGTATGCTGGACTCCGTGCGCTGGCACCTGGTGCACCAGAAACCTTTCCCACTGCTGGCGCTGGGCGTGGCAGGCTGGATGCGTTATGTCGGCGGCGTGGACGAGCAGGGTAACGCCATCGACGTGAGCGATCCACAGCTGGCGGTGATTCAGGCGGCGGTAAAGGGAAGTGCGGAAGGGGAAAGTCGGGTTAACGCGCTGCTCGGCATTGAAGCCATATTTGGTAAAGAGTTACCGCAGGAGCCGCGCTTCGTTGCTGCGGTGATGACCGCGTACCGGTCGTTGCTGCAAAAGGGGGCGAAAGCGACCGTGGCGCAGTACGCGTCCCAACGGTAATTCAGCACATGCCGCCGTGCGCGGCGGCATGTCTGCGCACAGCTTAGTGCATCCCCAGGCGAATCAGCTCAATCGGCTCGAACTTACCTTCGCATCCTTCCACTTCAACCGTTTTGCTGCGGCGCACCTGCGCGGCATCCAGCCCGTCGCTGTGGATCGCTTTTATCACGCCAGTTTTGCCCGTGCCGCTAATCATGACGCGGCTGCCGGTGGTGATTGCATTGCGGTTACGGTCGTATGTCATCATGGTATATTCTCCTCTCTAACCTGTTCGTTATGGCCCTATTTCAGGTTTGCCGTTCACGGGGCATATAAATACGCCTGTCCGCGCTTCATGTTTTTGTTTTTGATCAAACTCACACTTTTTTCTTTATTTCGTCGGGCGCTGACGGTTCAGGACGGTAATTTACAAAGCAGACCGTTATTTTCATTAACTGATAGTTTCGACAGGGAAGCGTTTAGGGTTGGTTTATATTCCCGATGTCATTCTGGGAGCAGGAAATAACCCTTCATCGGAATAAGGAGTCAGGCTTATGTATAAGAGCATTTTGATGCCTGTAGACGTGTTTGAAATGGATTTGAGCGACAAAGCGGTTCGCCACGCGGCAAACCTGGCGAAGACAGAGGGCGCGTCGATTACCCTGGTCAACATTCTGCCTGCCAGCAGTCGGTCTCTGCTGCGCGGGTTCAACGCCGATATTAAAAAGTTTGAAGAGTATATGACCGCAGAGTCCGGGAAGAAAATGAACGAGTTAAAAAGACTGTTCGATATTGCCCCTGAGAATATTCACAGCATGGTGCGTTTTGGCAACGTCCGGGATGAAATTATCAAGCTGAGCAAGGAGGGGGAATATGATGCGATTGTGATCGGGTCGAAAAACCCGAGCATCACCACTCATCTGCTGGGTTCAAATGCGGAATCTATTCTGCGCTACGCCACGATCCCGGTGTTAGTCGTTCGTTAATCAGGTCGCCGCACCTGAAAGGGGCGGCGAATATTACTCTTCGCTAAACCACTCGCTATTTTCCTGACGAATAAGCTGCACGGATTCGCTGATCTCCTGCAGATGCAGCGTCATCGCTTTTTCCACACCGTCCGGGTCGCGTTTTTCCAGCGCGCTGAAAATATCATGATGCTGTCGGAGCAGCATTTCCGGCGGGGAGACGTGATCGAGGCTCATGTAGCGCACGCGGTCAATGGTGGCCTTGATGTTCTCGATGGTGTCCCAGGCCAGCTGACAATCCGCGATCTGCGCCAGCTTCTGGTGAAACTCGTCATCAAGCTGGAAGAAATCATTGAGCTGCTTACGGTCAATCGCAATACGCTGCTGATGAAGGTTCTGCTCAAGCTGGTAACACTGGTTGTCGTTGATAAGCGTTGCGGCACGGCGCGCCACCGCACATTCAATGGCCTGGCGAACGAAACAGCCGTTGCGTACCTGAGAGAGTGAAATTTTGTTCACGTAGCTGCCGCGCTGCGGGCGGATCTGAATCAGTCCGTTTTCAGCAAGCTTAATAAACGCTTCACGTACCGGCTGACGGGAAACGTCAAAACGCACGGACACCTCTTTTTCAGAAAGCGGCGTTCCCGGTGGGATCAGGCAATGGACAATATCACGTCGCAAAATGCGATAGATTTGCTGGTTAACGGGCTGGGTGGGATTGAGTTGCGATTCAGCGGCCATGAGTTGTCATTTCTCAGAGAGTTAGCCTGAACATACTACCATTCTTTTCTAACCCGAAACAGACCCGGCCCGCAGGCCGGGAAGGGCAGATTTAGCCACGATGGACGCTAAGTCCGGCAAAACTCTGGCTGACTGGCATCATTTCTACAGTATTGATGTTGACGTGTTTTGGCAGCGTCGCCACCCACCAGACCGTTTCGGTCACATCTTCCGGCGTCAGCGCGTTAGCATTTTCGTAGGTTTTGCCCGCTTTCGCGTCATCGCCTTTGAAACGCACGTTGGAAAACTCGGTGCCGCCCACCAGACCCGGCTCGATATCGGTGACGCGAATGGCGGTGCCGTGCAGATCGGTACGCAGGTTAAGGCTGAACTGGCGCACAAACGCCTTCGTCGCACCATAGACGTTGCCGCCCGCGTAAGGCCAGCTCCCGGCGGTGGAGCCAATATTGATAATGTGGCCGCGGTTGCGCTCGACCATGCCAGGCAGCACCGCGCGGGTCATATAGACCAGCCCTTTGTTATTGGTGTCGATCATGTTTTCCCAGTCTTCCACGCTGGCTTTGTGTGCGGGCTCCATGCCCAGCGCCAGACCGGCATTGTTGACCAGCACGTCGATGGCGCGCCACTCGGCAGGCAGGTTGGCAATCATCTCTTCAATGGCCGCGCGGTTACGCACGTCCAGCTGCGCGGTCAGGATGCTGTCGCCTAATTCGTCTTTCAGCTCCTGCAGGCGCTCCTGACGACGGCCCGTGGCAATAACCTTGTGCCCGTTGGCGACGAAGCGACGCGTGATGCTTTCACCAAAACCTGCCGTTGCCCCGGTAACTAAAATAATCATCTCACTGTTCCTCAACGCTTTTTGTGTTGTACTAACATAGCACGGCCGCAGAGGGTGCGTTAAGGCAACATTTGTATGACGGCGTTGCAGGGGATGGCGGCCTGGCCTACTCTGGGAGGATACCCGTACTCAGGAGTGAAAGATGACGGCCGCAAATCCCTTTTTTGAAATCAGCCTGCTGCCCTATCAGGCCCCCCATTTTGATGAAATCAACGACGGCCACTATCGCCCGGCCTTCGATGCAGCGCTTCGCCAGAAGCGGGCGGACGTTGACGCCATTGTGTCTCAAACCGCTGCGCCGGACTTCACCAACACCGTGCTGGCGCTGGAGAAAAGCGGCGCCATGCTCGCGCGCGTCAGCAGCGTGTTCTTCGCCATGACCTCGGCACACACCAATGCGTACCTGCAGGAGCTTGAGGAGCAGTTCTCCACCGAGCTTGCCGCGCTGGCGAACGATATCTGGCTGAATGACACGCTTTTCGCCCGCGTGGAGAGCGTCTGGCAGGACCGTGCCGCGCTGGACGCCGAATCCCGCCGGCTGGTCGAGGAGACGTATCAGCGGTTTATTCTGGCCGGCGCGCGCCTCAATGAAACGGAAAAAGCTGAGCTGAAGGCGCTGAATACCGAGGCGGCCACCCTGACCAGCCAGTTCAACCAGCGTCTGCTGGCTGCCGACAAGACGGGCGGCCTGGTAGTGGATTACGCGCATCAGCTTGACGGGCTCAGCGCCAGCGAGATTGCCGACGCGGCGCAGGCTGCCGCAGAGCGAGGGCTAAACGATCGCTGGCTGATCCCGCTTCTGAACACGACCCAGCAGCCCGCGCTTTCCGCGCTGCGCAATCGTCAGACCCGCGAAAACCTTTTCAATGCAGGCTGGACGCGCACCCAGAAAGTGGATCAAAACGACACTCGCGAGCTGATCCTCCGCCTTACGGCGCTACGTGCGCGGCAGGCCCGCCTGCTGGGCTTTGAGGATTACGCCAGCTGGAGTATCGCCGACCAGATGGCGAAAACCCCGGACGCCGCGCTGGCCTTTATGCGCGGCATTGTGCCCGCCGCCCGCGCCCGGGCAGAGCGCGAGCAAGCCGATATACAGAACGTCATTGATGACGAGCAGGGCGGTTTCACCGTGCAGGCCTGGGACTGGGCTTATTACGCCGAGCGCGTGCGTCAGGCGAAATATGCCCTCGATGAATCGCAAATCAAACCCTATTTTGCGCTCAATACCGTATTGCACGATGGCGTATTCTGGGCCGCAAGCCAGCTGTTTGGCATCCGCTTTGTGGAGCGCTTCGATATTCCGGTGTATCACCCGGACGTCCGGGTCTGGGAAATTTTCGACCACACCGGTGAGGGCATGGCGCTGTTTTACGGCGACTTCTTTGCCCGCGATTCCAAGCAGGGCGGGGCCTGGATGGGGAATTTTGTCGAGCAATCCTTCGAGTTTGCTGCCCGCCCGGTGATCTACAACGTCTGTAACTACCAAAAACCGGCTAACGGCGGCGTCGCGCTTCTCTCCTGGGATGACGTGATCACCCTGTTCCACGAGTTTGGCCATACGCTGCACGGCCTGTTTGCCAGCCAGCGTTTCGCTACGCTTTCCGGCACCAATACGCCGCGTGATTTCGTTGAATTCCCGTCACAAATTAACGAGCACTGGGCCAGCCACCCACAGGTGTTTACCCACTACGCCCGCCATTACGAAACCGGTGAACCGATGCCGGACGCGCTGCGGGAAAGCATGCTCAACGCGACCCATTTCAACAAGGGATATGACATGACGGAACTGCTGGCTGCCGCGCTGCTGGACATGAACTGGCACGGCATCGGTGAGGCCGTTTCGAGCGTAGAGGAATTTGAAGCGGCAGCGCTGATAAAAGAGGGGCTGGATCTGCCCGCTGTACCGCCGCGCTACCGGAGCAGCTATTTTGCCCATATTTTTGGCGGCGGCTACGCGGCGGGATATTACGCTTACCTGTGGACGCAAATGCTGGCGGACGATGGCTATCAGTGGTTTGTCGAACAGGGCGGCCTGACCCGTGAAAACGGGCAAAAATTCCGCGAGGCAATTTTGTCCCGCGGTAACAGCACGGATCTGGCTGAACTTTATCGCAGCTGGCGCGGGCACGATCCGAAGATTGAACCGATGCTGGAGAATCGCGGGTTGAGCGAATAGAGTCAGTCACGACAGACAAAAGAACCGGGCTTTGCGCCCGGTTCTTTTTCTACCTTATCTTCCCCGTGATTGTCTTAAAAGAGAAGAAATGATTTGGATCAATACGCGCTAAAACGCCTTCTTTCACTTAACCCGCACCATTACAAACTATTCAAACTGAACGTATAAAAACTCCCATAAAAACGCTGAAAAAAACAGCGTGCAAACATAATTAAAACATTTAGTTAACAAGGTAAAGGGTGTGACGCTTGGTTTTTGACAAAACGTGCTGTTATTTTTTAATCAACCCACATGATTAATTGATGAATATTCCTAATAGCCTATGGATTATTCCTAATAAATTTATCCGCTCTGTTCTTTACGCCTTGAGACTATTCTTAGTTAAAAGAATAATTTACATCTCTACAGGAACGTTATTTTTATTAGGAATTTACACGAATTCACTCGGATACACATTTTGAAATTAAACGTTGTCACATCTTCGGGCTAGCCATAATATGACCATATCGTTAAGCAATGAGGTAAAAACAATATAGGGAAATCAAACAATATATGGCATTGAAAAAATATGAGAAAGTACAGTGCATGAGTTGTCATTTTCAATGTGAACTATATCCGCAAGCGACAATAAAAATGATGGGTTGCACAGAATCCAAATATTGCTTATGGCCCGACAAGAACATGTACTTGAAATGTGGAACGCAGCTATTGCTAATGAATGCGCGTTACAAGCTTCTGCATAACGGCCTTATTTTTGTTGATTTTTCTCGTTACAACATACGATTGTTTACCAATAACAAATGGATTGAGTATTTGGCCAAAACGGGTTTGCGCCTGGTATTGATCGCTGACAGGCTCACGCAACCACTGGCGCTGTACTGGAAAAAGCGCAGCAAGCATATCGTGTCAGTTATTTACGCCAGTGATACTGGAAAAGAGATTGAAAAGAAAATACATCTGCATTTTTTAGGGAAAAGGGACGGACGGGTTTACCTGCCAACACTAAGCGATAATGAGGTCCGGGTTTTTGAACTATTGGTTGAGGAAAAAACAGTAAGGCAAATTGCTGATGAATTGTCTTTTCCGGAAAAGAAAGTCTACGCAACAAAACTCAGCTTGCAAAATAAGATGGGGGGCAGAGGTAAGTTAAATATTATTTTATCTTGATAGAAACAATCATTCGTCATTTAAGTAATAAATCCATAAATGGAACTAATTTAATTATTTACAGGAAATTAAAAATGAAAAAAATCGTATTAGCTGGTATTGCGGCGGCCGCTCTTGTATCTACCAGCGCGATGGCTGATATCACTGCTTCTGCCACTGCGAGTTGGGATGCCAGCGCAACCAAAGATACATCCAGCGTTCTGGTCGTTACCCCGCTGAAGTCACTGACGTTCCAGTACGCCGAAGGGATCAAAGCCTTTAACAACCAAAAAGGCGCTTTTGATATCACCATCGAAGGCCAGTCTGGGGCGACTGACTTTACCCTGACCTCACAAATTGTCAGCAATACGCTGAGCAGAACAACAGATGCGTCAACGCTGGACGTTGGTGTGAACTGGAACGGCACGGCTCTGAGCAAAACAACGCCAGTAACGATGATCGATACCGCTAATAACATCTCAGCCGGTCTTGATGCGCTGGCGGTTAGCACCGCCTATGCCGGTAGCGACCGCGTGAGCACTCAGGGTCTTTTCGACTTCTCGATTGATTCCGCCACCTCTGATGGTAGTACCGCTGCCGAGTTCAGTGCTTTAACTGATGGTTACTGGAGCGGTGATGTTCGCGTTCAGTTTACCGCTGTCTGGACCGTTTAATTTACGTCTGGCCAATACCTGGCAGGAATGACAAGGAGGCTTAGGCCTCCTTCTAAGGATGAACCATGAAGCTGAAACCACTATTACTCTCTCTCTTTTTACTGAGCGTTACGTCGCCATCTCTGGCGATTCATGTCGGAGAGGTAACCTCAATAATGGGCCCTGAAGCATCCAGTCTTGCTAAGGAAATTATTAACACCACCAATACTGCACGTTACGTCAGCGTCAATGTAGAACGTCTGTCTTCTCCAATGGCGGGGGGCGTTATTATTCCGATGGAGACCCGAACGGAGTTATTGTCAACGCCAGCGAGTCTTATCCTTCCCGGAAGTGCGAAAGAAAATTTTCGCTTTTTCTATAAGGGACCTCAGGATAATAAAGAACGATATTATCGGCTGTCATGGACTGATGAGCCGGTGACGGAGTTTGATGCCAGTAAAAAGAAGAAACAGGGAGAGGCTACCACCTCTGCTATTATTGGTACCATTCTGGTGGTTGCACCACGTGAAGAAAAATTTGATTACCATCGTAGTGGTGACACCGTTACAAATACCGGGAATGCGTCTTTCCGCGTTATTTCCTATGGACCCTGTCGGGATAAAGCCAAAGACATAGGGCAAGGCTGTCGTGAGCGCTATTATGTCATGCCCGGTATGAGCGTCAAAATTAAGTACACCGATCTCACCAGTAAAAAGACACGAATTGGTATATGGCACGGTGAGCAATATATAAATGTAAACTGAGTAACATTATGGATAATATCGGTTATGTCAAAGGAACGTTATTCGCTGGGTTATTATTAACAATTAACCAAGGGTGGTCAGCCAATACATCGACGCCAGTCAGAGTGAGCCACTATGTTATCCCTTCAGTGTTTGCTAATGCGTTATATCAGGGCATGACTGTCCCTGTGTTCATTCGTTATGAAGGTGACGATAGTATGCAACGTAGCCAGCAAAAGATAGCCGATGCAATCCTTACCATTAAGGATGATGAGTTCCGCTTAAACCAGATAGCGTTAAGCGATCTGCCGAAGCGAACGGAACTGTCACCACAAATAAAAACGCTGCTCGCGGGTTTGCAGGACAAAAGCATAGGCGATGGGCAGCGCGTTATGATCAATAAAGATGCCTCTCTCTCGCTTGACACTCGCTCATTCTATCTTGAGCTAAGGGTTAACCGATCGGCTCTGCAGGCTGCCGTTTTGCCACGTACTAATATCCTCGGTGATTCCTCCGCACAGGATCTGTCCAGCGTGCTGAATTACTCTATCGGAAGCTATTACAATAAGTACGAGAATACCGATAGCGCCAGTAGCTACCTCACGCTCGATAATACCTGGTCCCTGCGGGAGCATCACCTGAATATAAACGGTTCTCTCTATGGCATTGGTACCGCAAACCAACAGGCAGAACTGTATCGCTCCATGTATGAACGTGATTATCAGGGACGCCGCCTGGCAATGGGGATGGTCGACACATGGAACCTGCAATCCATTGCCAGCATGAGCGCCCTGAATTCAAGCCGTATTTATGGCATGAGCTATGGCAATAAAAGCAGCACACAAATTGAGGACAACACGCTGTCCCTGGTGCCTGTCACGGTGTTTCTGCCCGCCGCAGGTGAGGTTCACGTTTACCGTGACGGTAAATTGCTCAGCATTCAAAATTTCTCGATGGGAAGCTACGAGCTGGACACGTCGCGCCTGCCGTTTGGCATCTACAACGTCGATATCAAGGTCATTGTTAACGGACGCATAGTGAGCAGCCGTACGGCGAATATCAATAAAACGTTTTCGCGAAAATCCAGCAATACCGGCGATCTTTCATGGCAAATGTTTGGGGGCAGCCTCGAATATAATAAGATGGATTACCGTAATCACAAAAACCGCAATTACGGTCAGCAGAATACATGGATTGCCGGTATTGCCGCCGCGACTAACCAACCCTGGCTGTCAGGCGTGAACCTTAAAACCACGCTGTACGGTTTTGACCAAAATGGCGTCAATGAGACGGAAGCCAATGTTATTTTCAATAACGCATTTAGCTTTAACCAGCAGGCCCTTATTGGCACCGATAGCACGTGGCAAAGTATTTCCACGTTCAGTCTGAGTTTACCGGAAGGGTATGGCAATGTGTGGGGATCGCGTCAGTATAGCGCTATCGGAAACGCGCTACCGCTTCAGAACAATGACTACGTTACCGTAGGGGCAACCGCGAACCTGCGTAAAATCGCCCCATTTCTCGGCACGCTAACCGTTAGCCGGACCAACAACAAATATACCCGTAACACATATACCAATGTCGATTACGACCAGTCACTGTTAGCAAACAGATATGCGACGGTGTCCCTGCGCGCCGGTATTCAAAATTATCAGTACGACAACGGTGAAAACCTGCGCGATAAGTACATTAACATTGACGTTTCTGTTCCCTTTGCAACCTGGTTCAGCACGGGTGTTTCGAGCCAGAACGGTAATATGCTGGCTAACGCAACGCTTCGAAAGCGCTTTGAAAATAATGCCATTACTCAGGTCGGTGCCTCTGTATCAAAGCAGTTAAAACAAAAAAACGATAGCGCCAGCAGCTATCGTTCCGATGACTATGCCACTAATGGTTTCGTCAGCTATGACACGAAATATAACGCTGGCACCGTTTCAGTCAGTCGTTCGGCACAGCGCAGTTCCAATTACAGTCTTAGCTCGCAGGGCAGCGTGGCCTGGACGCAAAATAAACTCTATGCCGGAAAAGGCAACCAGACTGCGGGTCTGGTTGTTAATACCGGTTTCAGTGAACAGGGAAGGGTGATGGCTAAAATCAATGGCCAAAATTATCCGCTAACCGGAAAAAGCAATTTCATCAGCCTACCGCCTTACGCGGAATATAAGGTTGAGCTGATGAATGATAAAAATTCGGAAGACAGTGTTGATATTGTGAGCGGCCGTCGCAGCAATGTCGTGCTCTACCCGGGTAACGTTAGCGTGCTCAATCCGGAAATAAAACAGCTCGTTACCGTCTTTGGTCGGGTGAAGGATAAACGTGGCGGTTACTACGCTAACGCCGATATTCACAATCACATTGGTAAAACGAGAACGGATGAACTCGGCGAGTTCGCCATGGATGTCGATAAACGGTATCCGGTGATCACACTCATGGATAAATTCGGTGGAATTTGCGAAGTGGATCTTGATCTGAAAGAAGCTAAAGGCGCCGTGTGGGTGGGGGAGATCCCTTGCGAGATCCAGCAACAGACAGCATCACTGACTGGAGAGGGTAAGCATGTTTATTAAAACTCGTCGCGTCATGCTGCTGATGTGCTGGCTGCTCGCATCGCCTGCACAGGCCCTGACGGCAAGCAGTAGCGGCAGCGGCAGTAACACTTATATGTTTATTAATAATACCGTCGATCATGAATATTTCATCACGACAGGCTCATTATCCCCGCGTTTCAGCGGCGCCAACGTCTGGACGAGATACAAGACTAATCAGCGTAGTTTAGGATATATGGGCAATTCAGGCTGGAGTTATCTTAGCCGTTATTATGATTTGTGGATCGACAACTCCCCGATTAATCAACCTTTTTTAGGGCTTCGCTGTATGAGTACGGGGGCGAATTGCCCAGCCTCAGGATATATCTCTCCTGACGTCATTGATAAAGATGGCTTTTATCATGTCATGTCCGGTAACAGCGTAGAAAACGGCAGCTATGGTGCCGGGACGCTAAGTCCGGCAGCCTATGAGTATTTCCGAAATCAGCCCGTTGGAGCAACGGATACATTCCAACTTAATCTCTGTTATTTGAATTCCAATACGGATTACGATTTTGCCTCTGGTACACGCTGTAAAGACCTCGCAAGCGGAGGTACGTGGCGCTATTACACGATGAGCCTCGAAAAGGTCGCTCATTTGACATTGAACAGCACAGGGTCCATGGCAGAAGTGTGGGTAGCAAGCGATGGAACCCCGAGTATTAATATGGGTTCAGATTTGTGCCAGATTGGCGTGGTATCAAACGTAACCGGGGTTATATGTAAGATGGTTTCTTACAACCTTCAGCAGACGAAAACCCTGACCACCTCGCTTGATTTTCGCATGGTCATTGATACGGCGTTGTTGGGATTTTCGCCCGGAACATCGGATGTAAAATACAGTGGTGATGGTGCAAGCTGGACCAACTTCGGCACGGCCAGTACCTACACAAAAACGTTCACCACCTCTGGGGAATACGTGTACGTCTTTCTGTCTAACGCCTTTTTTAAAAAGGTCCTGACCGCTGGTACCGACCTGACTAACAAGGATTCGCTTTTCACGTTTTATTTTGATAATTCAGTGACTCCGCAATCGGGTTATTATCAATTTACACCATCGACGCTGGTTAACATCGTTCCTCGTGAATATGGCATCAGCATTATGTCCAGTGACGGAAACTCAGATCCAAAAGCATCGGGAATGATTGGCAGCGAAGAGCCGATCTCCTTTGAGTATAAAGTCATGACGTCTGCAGCAAGGCAGGCCGACAGCATTACTGCACAAGTAATTGGTGATTCCACTACCTTAAGCGGCGTGCCTTACTGCCTGTTTACCTCAACAGATAATGACTTAAAAGTTCCTGTCCCGGCCTATCTTGAATGGACTTCCTCATCCGGAGGCGTTGAGCGTGCTCGTAACAGCTGTAATGAAAATGCCGTCGATATGACAAACGCCGCGTGGACTCAGACTTCGTGGAATGCTAACAACGACGATGGCTATTTTTTCTCCACGACATTGCGACTCCTGTTTCCAATGGATGATTCACGTTCAAAACTCACGTTAGACGGTCGCGACTGGATTGGAACCGTTAGCGCAAGCGGTGAGTTAAAAGTGACAGCCAAATGGATCGGTGTAGACCGCTAGATACTATGATGAAATATATCCTTTTAATCGTCTTAAGCGGGTTTTGTACGCTGCCTGCTTATGCCGTGTATTTCAACTCAATTATTTATGATATGGATGCCAGTAAAGAGTTTATTGCACGTCCCGTCATTAATGACACCACTAAAACGAATTTATATACGCTATCGGCTTATAAAATCCCTCGCCCTGGTAACGGTCTGGAGCCGCCTGTGAATGACATAGCCAAAGATTTGGTCTGGTCCCCTTTAAAATTCACCGTGCAGCCAAACGGACGCGAATATTTTAAGCTCTATTACCGTGGACCTAAAGATGACGTCGAGAGATACTATCGGGTGATCTTTAGAGAAACGCCGGTTACGCTTTTCCCGTGGCGTGCTGAGCAAAAGAGAATGGATTTTATCCCTGTCGTTTCGATGAGTACTATTCTCATTGTCCGCCCCCGCAAAACTCATCTGAGCTATGAGATAGATGAGCAAAGCGGCATAATAAAAAATACGGGCAACACATTTTTTAGAGTCATCCTGCAGAAAGGGTGCAATGGTGATGATGAAAGTTCAACCCAGTTTTATATGCTGCCAGGCGAAACCTGGAAGGGTACTGAGGCAAAAAATGGAAATAAGAAATTTATTGTCGCATTAGGTAAATACCATCATTTAGGTAATGGTTGTTTCTCCAGTCAACAACCTTAGTATACTCAGTCAATAGCATAGATAGCATGCATTAGACGCAAATCCCGTAGCCGATTCAGCCCTCCAAACTTTTTACAGAGAGAAGTCTGGAAGCGGTAAACGCTGCGGGTATCACAGGACATTATACATGCAATATCCTGACTGGATTTGCCCTGGGCGAGCAGACGCAGCGTAACCATTTCATGTTCGGTGAGTGATGGAGTGCGCCGGCAGTGAAGCTGCCGTCCCTGCATGATGCGTTTAATTTTATCGATTACATTAGGTAAGCTGTTTTCGACTTCTACAACAGACCATGTAAATCCTGAATGTGCCATCCAGAAATTAGCCATGGGGAGCATATTTTTTTCGGATAATAAGACTATCTTCAGTCCAGAGTCATGAAGTTTCTTCGTCCATTTTTCATTAATAAAAAACAAGATATTATCCACTGAGAAATCAACCACGATTATACCTTGAGATAAATAACACGTTAATTCCTTAAAAACGAGATCATGAATGGCACGTTTAAAGTAATAGTTCAAATCAGGCCAGACTGCAAGTTGTCTCTCTTCGCATAAAAATTCTTCCATTTTATTTTCCGGATCAAGTGAGCAGTTAAAACTACATCCCATACAGTTAACTGTGCTGACTTTACTTAGCATTATCATTTATCCTTTAAGAATTCCAATGATTGGCGAAAGAAGATATAACAAATAAATTAAACATATCGTAAACGTTACAAACTCAAAAGATTATTTACTTATCATATATAAATGATTAATTTATTTGAAGTTAAAAAATGTAATTATTATTTAGTTGACAAACTTAGCTGGCGGAAAAATATAAAGCACGTCTGACAATTAAAAGTAAGCAAGATATTACTGGCTGAGTCTATGAGCCTTCTATTCCATCGTGACGAAAAGCATTCTCGCTTCCTGATGAGCTGGCGTTCAGTTTTTTAGCTATAAAATTTTATTATTTTTTGCCGATAAATGTTGATGGCATAAAAATCGACGTAGTAGCAGTTAAGAAGGCGAAAGATGACCCTACCTCTGAACAATCCGGGCTTCACCGATACCGAGCCTTCTAAAGGCCTGATAAATAAAACCTTTACCTATATTGTAACGTTGTTGATAAGTATTTTTATTGCGGCAATAATTTCCCTGCTAATAATAAAAGATAATGTGAATGAAATCAGCGACACGCACGATGAATTTCTGTTAAGGAAAGCCCTGGATACTCGCCAGGAAAGCATGCGAAGTCATTTGAAAGACAATGCCGAGTGGGGAGATGCCTATAAACATCTTCATCTGAACACTGACGTTCACTGGGCATGGGATAAGCAGAACCTGGGTAAGTCCCTGTATGACAACTTTGGCTACGAAGGGGTGTTTGTTCTCTCCCCGGAAGGGAGCACGCGATACAGCGTGGTTGACGGGAAACTGAAGCTTCAGGATCTGGAGCGCTGGTTAGATAAATCAACAAAAGACCGTTTACTGCGTGAAACGAGCATCAAAAGTGGATCGCCGGTTTCTGTGCTGACGCTTATCGATTCCGTTCCGGCCATTGTTTCTGCGCAATGGATAACAACGGGTGATGATTCGAGCGTACAAACCCTACCCGGAAAACCTTCGACAATGGTGTTTATAGACAAGTTAACGGCTAGAAAACTCCTCACGATTGGGCAGGATGCCGGTATCCAGAACGTTCGTACTTCTCCCGCTACAGTCACTTCTCAAATAAATAATCAGACAGAATTTACCTTAAGCACCCAGAATGGGGATGTGAAAATTATCTGGGACGGTGAAAATCCCGGGCAGGCGTTAATAATTTATTTTTTGCCATTACTCATTCTCTCCGTCGTTCTGACGGTATCGATGACGGTGATATTAATGCGCCATATTATGCAAAAGGCGAGAATGCTTGATGAAAATACGTTTCTCCTCGAGCAGGCGCGGTTGAATCTTATTACGAGTGAAAAACGTTTTCGGGACGTCAGTGAAACAACCAGCGACTGGTTCTGGGAAACAGATTTATCGTTAAGGATAACGTGGCTATCGGGGCGTTTTTCTACAATAACGGGATATGAAAATAGCAAATGGATAGGCCGCAGGTTGGATGAACTCTTTCCGTCGACAAGCGAATTATCACATGACTGCGCCAGGCAGCGGGACTTAACCGAACGCTTTGAATTTAAAAACTGCCCATATACTCACGCGCAACAAACCACGTCATATTGCACGCTTCTGGCAAAATTTTCTGCTCAGCCTGATGGAACGGTGGTGTTGCGAGGCGCGGCAACCGACGTCTCTCAGGAAGTTGAAGCAACAAAACGCGTGGAGTTCCTGTCACGCCATGATGAATTAACCGGTCTGCCGAACCGGTATCATATTAAGGAATTTCTGGCTGGCAAGTTAGCGAAAGAAGACCTTAACCATTATCCCTTTGCCATGATTTGCCTTGATTTAGACAAGTTTAAACCCGTCAATGATATTTTCGGGCACTCCACCGGCGATGCACTGCTTGGTGAGGTCGCTTCACGTCTTAAAAATTGCGTTCGTCGAGGTGACTTTGTCGCACGGCAGGGAGGGGATGAATTTATGCTTCTCCTCGGCAACACCAGCCAGCAAGACCAGATTGAGGAGGTGTGTCGTCGCATCGTGCAAGAACTTAACCGTCCTTTCGCCATTGAGGGCAATGATGTGGCGATAGGCGTAAGCATGGGCATTGCGCTGGCTCCCCGGGATAGCAGCAGCGCAAACGATCTTCTACGCTATGCGGATATTGCGCTGTATCAGGCGAAACAATCCGGCAGAAACCGATGGGTCTATTATCGCCCGGATATGTCGGAAAAGTTGACCGAACGCAGGAAACTGGAATTAGAACTCAAGACCGCAATTCGCGAAGAACAGCTCTACCTGGTTTACCAGCCGCGTTATAACCTCCGGTATTCTACTATTGATGCCGTCGAAGCGCTGGTACGCTGGCAGCACCCGGCTCGGGGGACCATAATGCCCGATCAGTTTATTCCGCTGGCAGAAGAAACCGGGCTGATTATTAGCCTGAGCAACTGGGTCATACGCAAAGCCTGTGCGGAGACAAAAGATAAATTGCCGGGATTATCGGTCTCCGTCAATATTTCTGCTATCGAATTCCAGGCAAGCGATCTTGCCGAAAGGATAAAAGAGATCCTTCGCGAAACGGGGCTTGAACCTAACCGGCTGGAAATTGAAGTCACTGAAAACGTTACGCTTTCCGATCCTGAAAAAACCTTGCAGACCATGAAGTCTCTCAAAAAAATGGGCGTCCGCATTCTGATTGACGATTTCGGTACCGGCTACGCCTCACTGAGCTATCTGCGGAAGTTTCAGTTTGACGGGCTTAAGCTCGACAAGAGCTTTATTTTTACCCTCGGTGACTCGCCGCAGAACCAGTCAGTCGTGGAGAAAATTATCGACCTGGGGAAAGCCTATTCCATGGCGGTAACCGCAGAAGGGGTGGAGACCGCGGAACAGCTGTCTTTTCTGAAAAAAAATAAATGTGATGAAGTCCAGGGCTACTTGCTTGGAAAACCGGCCGCCATTACGGACTTAAATTTAAACGCCAACAGAGTAAATCTCTAAATCGCGCTTTCACTCAGGGCTGCGTAAATGAAAAACCGGGCATCGCGCCCGGTTTTTGTTATCCGCTATCCGTTCGTATCCACGGGCGTAAACGCCATTTTCTATCTCACGACCAGGACAGGGCATTTCGCATGCCGAACCACTGCCGCAGCGTTCGAACCCAACAGATATGTCGATATGTCAGGTTTGTGGGAAGCGATGATAATCAGGTCGGCATCGATCGTGTCAGCGAGCTTAAGGATTTGATCTTTTGGAGATCCCGTCAAGGCATGAGTCTGTATCTTGTCGGGAGGGATTTTGAATTGCTTAACGATTTCATCCAGCTTCGCTAAGGCCGCGTGCTGGAACTCTTTCAGCTTCGGCATTTCTACCGAATAGGCCAGGCCTAATGATGAATAATACGGTAGCGATGGAATGACAGTAAGAAAGTGAACTTTAGCTGTGTTAAGTGCTGTATGTGCCTGAACGAAGGGGATAACCATGTGCGTCAGGCTATCCTCAGAAATGTCAATTGGAACCAAAATTGAGTTATACATTTGTCCCTCCTGAGTGTTTTTCACACAACTCAGGGTAGACCGTTAATTTCAGGAAAACAGAGAGCAAGCTGTCATAACGGGGACAAATTTCGGTTATGTGATATGCGTACAGTCGAACCTGGCTGTCATTCCGTCGAGACAATGAACATTCTCGCCTCCTGGGCGAGCTGGCGTTCAGCCTTAATCGGTGCATATTTTTCCGAATGATAGAAGGCAAGGGCCTGCTCCAGGGTAGGGAATTCAAAAATGCCCGCATAGGGTAACGGCTCCACTTCCCCTTCCAGGAGCTGTGCGACAGCACCAAAATGAACGATTTTACCTCCTGCCTCTTCTAATGCAGACGTGAAGCGGGGGGCAAGGCTGGCCTGTCTGGCTGGATCAATAACGCGTAAGTTGATATGAACAAAGGCTGGCATAGTCGTTCCTTAACATGATAAATAATGCATATACAGTATTAACTTTAGCATTGATTGTCGAGATGAAATGATGAACAACATTGATGTTGCGCTGTTGAAGGCGATCCCGGAAGTCTGCCCGGGGTTTCAGGCGCGCGCTGCCGCAAGGGCTATTACGCGCTATTACAATGCCTGCTTCAGACCGTTTGAGCTGACCGCCGAGCAGTTCAGCCTTTTGGTTGGCATCGGGGGTTCCCCAAATGAAACCGTTGCGGAACTCGCCGCCAGAGCCGGGGTGGATGCGACCACGCTGAGTCGAAATATCCGCAGTCTGGAATCGCGCGGCATTATCGATTCGGCTGGAGGCCGTGGACGTGCAGGAAAACGACTCACGCTGACAGGTGAAGGCTGGCGTCTGCTTGAAGAGGTCATCCCGGTATGGCAGTCAGCTAAGGAGAAATTGTCCCATCTGTTGGGCAGCGAAGAGCTTAGCCTGACGACGGAGATGATGAGACAGCTGGCTAAAACCAGCACCTCTTTATGAACTGCGCCATGTTACCGCAGCAGCTATTTGCCTATACAGTGGTTTGTCGAACAGGGCGGCTTATCTCGTGAAAACGGGCAAAAATTCCGCGAGGCGATTTTGTCCCGTGATAACAGCACGGATTTAGCTGAACCGTATCGCAACTGGCGCGGGCACGAACTGAAGATTGAACCGATGCTGGAGAATCGCAAGTTGATTGCGTAAAGTCACCGTAAGCAAATAACAGAACCGAGCTCCGCGCCCGGTTTTTTGTTTTTTATCCCGCAATGACTATTCGAATTCAGAATGAATAAATTGCCTGACTTGAAGGATCGAATTGAGGTTAAGTTTGTGCCCGATATTATTGGTGTAGGTATAGATAGTTTTGGGTGACAAGTAAATTTTTCTCGCTGCAGCGTAAGTATCATCAGTATCAAGCAGGGCGAAAAGGGTCTTTTTTTCCTGGGCTGACAGCATACTGAGGCTCCTGCACCGCGATATGTGGTTCAACACATACTCCGGAGAATGCATCCGCCCGCTAGTGAGTTGTTTTCGAAACTCCACAAAGCATGATTTCCTGTAGATCGTCACAAGTGGTTCCAGGACCCTTGAGCTGACGTCCTTTCCACCGATGAAGATCACCTGGTGTTTTTCCGTCAGTTTCTTCCTTTTCAGAAGATTAAAAATGGCTCCCAGGCTTCGGAATGATTCAATGTCAACGATGCAAACCTTTCTGTTGAGGGGCGTCTGCTGAAGGATGACAGACAACGCTTTATTCAAAAAAACATCTTTCGTTAAAATCATGTGAGGCATAAACATAACCTGAACATCTCAGAACAAAGAGAAAAGGGGCCCTTAGGCCCCTCCGGTAACATCAGAATCCGATACGGATACCTGCCACACCCTGAATTGGTGTTTCGATTTGGCTGCCCTGACGGTAATTAGCCTCACCGTACAGGGTTACGTCTTTACCAACGTTAACCGACGCGCCCAGACCGTATTTGCCTGATGTGCCTTTAACGTTGTTATCAAAGCGATTGCGCTCATTGATCGTGACCTCGTTGGAGTTAGCAAACTCCTGCAGCACCGCAGCTGACAGATAAGGTTTGAACTCAGTTGAGCCAATATTGAACTTCCCGGCAATCTTCGCACCGGCTTCACCCGTGACAGAACGCGGGGAACCCGTATTACCTTTCATGCCGTTGCTGAGTTTCACATCCTCACTTGTCATCTGAACAAACGCCAGGCGCGCATAAGGCGTGATGCTTACGTCATCTTTGAGATCAAACTGATAACCACCTTCAATAGCTGTGCTGAGTGCATATTGAGTCCAGTCACCGCCGGTTCTACCTCCATTAGTCATAACTGCTCTCAGTTTGTTGTTAAGACGGTTACCTTTGACTACACCGTCAGCGTAGAACCCACTTGCGTCGTACCAGGTTGCATACAGACCGAGACCGTAGCTGTCGATTTTGCTTGTACCGCCTCGGGCATGTTTCACTTTGTTATCGCTAAAGGACATGAATGCGCCGGCGACGAGGCTGCCGCCCGCAAAGTCTGTCCTGGTGTCAGCGCCGATCTCAAGTCCGTTCTGGCTCAACTTATAGGCCGTGCCATTGCTTGTATCAATGTCACTTTTACTGCCGAGGTAGTGTCCCCATACGTTGCTTTCTGGTCCGGTTTTATCCAGACTCGCGCGATATGTGCGCAGGCCATCCAGCTCAGAGTGGATGACGTTCAGACCTGCATTGGACATGGCCAGAATGGCATCGGTTGCAGGGGTGGTCATCGGCTTCTTGCCGCCGTTCCCGCCTGCATTGCCGTTATCACCGCCGCCAGGGTTCTCACCACCGCCAGGATTTTCACCGCCGCCAGGGTTCTCACCACCGCCAGGGTTCTCACCACCGCCAGGGTTCTCGCCGCCGCCAGGGTTTTCACCACCGCCTGGGTTCTCACCGCCGCCAGGGTTTTCACCACCGCCTGGGTTCTCACCGCCGCCTGGGTTCTCACCACCGCCAGGGTTCTCGCCGCCGCCAGGGTTTTCACCACCGCCTGGGTTCTCACCGCCGCCAGGGTTTTCACCACCGCCTGGGTTCTCACCGCCGCCTGGGTTTTCGCCACCGCCCGGGTTTTCGCCGCCGCCAGGGTTTTCACCACCGTCCATCGCGCCGAGGTACCAGACATTACCGCCGTTAAGACCGTCCTTGTTCTGCTGGCTGTAAAGGGTGTACATGTACGTACCGCCGTCAACCACTCTGGTGCTTCGCCCTGAAGCAGTGACCATTTCAAAATCAATGTCACCGCCTTTCTCATGGATGAGGTTCAGCGTCAAATCAGTGTGATCTGATATCTCTTTACCTGAGTCAGCCACGGCAATACCAAAATGACCAGTGCCCTGTTCGATAGTAACGAAGTTGGCTTTACGATCGGCGAGAGAGGTGTTCAGGAGGAAGTTTCCGGTGCCGTTCAGCTCTGTAATCGTTAGCTTCGCAAATTCACCATCGCTGTTGCGCAGGAAGTTGACGTTACCGCCATCCATGGTGAGCTTACCGACCTGAGCCGTTTCCGGGCCCGATGGGGCTTCAAGGTCGTTAACAGAGAGGGTGCCTCCCTGGATGTTTACGTCCGTTGCGAGAGAGCCGGCATTCATCAGCAGTTCGCCACCGACGTTCACTCTGGTTTCACCGTCGGCCAACGCCCCGGTCATCAGCCAGGACTGGCCACCTCTTATAGTGGTGTCTGTGGTTGTGCCGCCACCGGAAACATATTGATTTCCCCCGTTATTGATTGTAGTTGAGGTTGCCGAACCGCCACTGGATATATGTTGTTTGCCGCCATTGAAGATGGTAGTAGAAGTAGCTGAGCCTCCATTGAAAATGAGCTGTTCACCACCGCTATAAATGTCAGTAGAGGTGGCCGAGCCTGAATAGGATATTTGCTGAGAACCACCGCTATTGACGGTTGTCGAGATGACAGTCCCTCCTCTGGAGACACGTTGACTGCCACTGCTAATGATGGTTGAGATGGCAGAGCCAGAGTTCTCAACGTACTGAACACCACCGTTGATGGTTGTAGATGTTGCCGTTCCTCCCTTGGAGATAATCTGAGTGCTATCGTTTAAGATGGTATCCGTTGCTGTACCACCATTTATGACAATCTGAGCGGCGTCATTGAGGGTTGTGGAGGTTACAGAGCCACCATCAACGGTCTGACCGCCAAGACCGCCAGCGTAAAAGGTCGTGGCGGTGGCCGAACCGCCACCGGAGACAACCTGACTGCCGCTGATGATGGTCGTAGAAATGGCCGCACCGCCACTGGAAATGTGCTGATAACCACCTTCATTGACAATTGTCGAGGTTGCCGTGCCACCACTGTAAACATGCTGATAACCAAAGTCATTGATGGTGGTAGATGTAGCCGAGCCACCATTGAATATGACCTGTTCTCCCCGGCTGTAGATAGTCGTGGAGGTGGCCGAACCGCCACTGGAGACTACTTGGGAACCACCGCTGTTGATGATTATTGAGGTAGCCGAGCCACCGTCGAAAATGATCTGTTCGCCACCGATGTTAATAGTGGTGTCAGTGGCCGAACCACCACTGGAGATGGACTGTCTGCCAAAGTTGCCGATGGTAGTTCCGGTTGCCAATCCGCCATTGGAAACGTACTGCTCCCCATAGCTGTGGATAGTGGTATCAGTGGCCAAACCGCCGTTGTAGACGTACTGTTTACCATTGTCGATAGTAGATTCTGTAGCCATACCACTACTGTAGACTTTCTGCATGCCACCACTGTTTATGATAGTGGAGGTGGTCGAGCCACTTATTGTCTGCAGACCACCACTGTTTATGATTGTAGAAGTGGCTGAGCCGCCAATGTCTACGCGCTGTTGGCCACTGTGAATGGTCGTGGATGTGACAGAGCCGCCAACTTCCTGATAGCCACCTATGGCGATAGTAGTAGAGGTGGCAGAACCACCACTGCGTACGAACTGCGAGCCGCCGCGAAGTGTAGTGTGGATGGCTGAACCTCCAAGGTTGACCTCCTGATAACCACCTCCTGCGCTGATGGTAGTTAAGGTGACTGAACCGCCGCTGGAGACGTGTTGAGTACCGCCTCTGATGGTTGTTGAAGTGGCCAAACCACCATTGAATACGTGCTGTTCTCCGTCAATGTGTATTGTGGTGTCAGAGGCCGAGCCTCCACTTGAGACGTACTGCAAACCACCGCTATTGATGGTAGTAGAGGCTGCTATACCGCTAGTGTAGACACGCTGAGTACCACCACTGTTAATAGTTGTAGTGGTAGCAATGCCGCCGCTGATGTGCTGGCGACCACCGTTGATAGTGGTGGAGGTCACCGATCCGCCAGTGGAGGCGAATTGAAGCCCTTTACTGTTGATGGTAGTAAAGGTGGCTGAGCCACTACGTCTTACATCCTGATAGCCACCATTGATGGTAGTGGAGGTGACCACGCCACCACTACTGACCATCTGAGTTCCTGTACTGATGGTAGTAAGTGCCGCCGAGGCGCCATAATAGAGAAACTGACGGCCACCATTGATGGTCGTATGCGTGACTGTGCTACCACTAGAGACATACTGCTCACCACCATTGATGGTCGTATGCGTGGCTGTGCTGCCAGAGACATACTGCTGACCATTATTGATGGTCGTGGAGGTAGCTGTATCTCCTGGATACAGTGTTTGTGAGCCCCCGTCTATCGTCACATCCACATAATCCGCAGCCATGACCGGCCCTGAGGGCAGTAGTATGGCACCCAGCAGCAGCGCCTGGGCACTTTTCTTCGGCGTCAGCTTCGGACGACCGGACCCGGTCGCCAGTTCAGAGGTTACCACCCACTGCTGGCGCGATTTGCACCAGACCGTGGTATATATCTTGTTCATTTTTATTTCCCTTACTTATCAACTAATCCTGAATGCAGGCAGTCCACCATTCCGATGACCTGTTTACCGGTTATCAGACTCGTGCACTCGTACTGTCGGGGGGTGTTCTTGTGATGCGGACACCACAAAAAATCTACGTGGTCAAAATCAACGGACGTGTCATCCCAGCAGCCGTTACAGTCATGGCTGCTGAACACCCGCCAGGGAGTGTAAAATTCGCTGTTGGGGAGACTGAATCCGCTGATTAACACCACCGGGATACCGGAAGCCCAGGCAAGCCATGACAGCCCGCTACCCAGTCCGATAAAGAAGCTTGCATGCTTTAACAGGTCCACACGCTCCTGAAGCGGAATGTTCCCCGTGAAGTCTTCGGCGCCCTGAGGAATGTGGTTCCAGATGAAGCCCTGGCCGTAATGTGCATGGCGGTCAATGCACAGCACCCGATATCCCAGAGATTTGAGGTGAGCAACTACCTCGGCCCAGCCATGGCCGTTGTTCCAGTACTTCGCCTGGTTGGTTGACTGCGCGGCGATGCAGACATACGGTTCGGCAATTTTTCGTTCCGCATCCAGCTTCAGTCGGGGAGGGCACTCCCGCGGATCGACCCCGAGGATATAGCCGGCATTGCGGTGGAAGCCGACCTTCCTGAAATCTATGGGTTGATGTGTGGTATCACCCTTAAAGAAGAGGCCTACATACCAGGACGCGTAGGGATTTACCGTCTGAAGATTGTCCTTGGTGGAGAACGTGATTTCGGGATACTGTGCGCTGAGTAGTTCAATGATTTCCTGCCCCATAACGCACTCAAGCTGACAGCGGTGCAGCTGGCGAAACCGCTCTGCATAATGGAACCACCCAAGCATGTCGCCCAGCGTACCCGTTGGGAAAAAGATGACGACGGGCTTGTCCTTCATATCCAGCGTTTCATCCAGGACCGGGCTCGCCGATCCCTGGTGGAATACCTGAATGCGGAAGCGGACGTAATATTTTTTATTACTGGTGACCCACCCGCCTTCTGAATCACAGCTGAAAAGAATATTACCGCTGTCGTCATCCATTAAGATGACGTGCCATTTTCCTTCCGGAAGCAAAACGCGCGCGCCATAGTTAAAATCATAAAGAATTCCGTCCGGCCCTGAGCATGACGGAAGCTCTGGAGGGTTTGGGAAGTTAGCTGACATATATAATTTGTCCTCGGTGGTAATTTTTAATCTGTAATAAATAGGTCGAGTGCACTACTGTTATTTAAGTAATGCTGTTCCATGATAGGTTGCGAATTGCTGTGTTTATGCTTTTGGAAAATGTTATATGTGCGTGCAAAACTCGTGCATGCTTACAGGTTTTGAAAATAGATAACCCTGAAAAATATCTACCCCTTTATCTTTCAAAAGCGATAGTTGTTCTTTATTTTCTATGCCTTCAGCAATGACATGAATTTGCAGCCGCTCTGCGAGAGTGATAATTGAATCAATCACCGCGGAATAGATTAATGATCCATTGCTGGCAATTGTGAGGCATTTATCAATCTTGATTGTTGAGAAACCTGCATGTTCAATATATTTAAGGCATGAACTCCCGCTGCCGAAATCATCAATCGCAAATCGCACACCTGACTCAGTAAGTTGCTGCATAGCATCGAGTGCAAAGTCGTCCAGGTTCATTGTTCCGCGTTCGACAATTTCTAGTGTGACAGCAATGCGTCCGTCGAATACTTTCTTAAAGTTCGTTACAGCTTCAATAACTCTTGAAGAGTTCAACTGTCTCGCACAGATATTGAAGGAAAGATAAAAGTCACCAGGTAGAATTCCTTCATAGTCTTCAAAAAATGCTTTAACATCAGACATCAGGCTGCATGTGACATCATTAATCACCTCACACGATTCCATTGCAGAAAGGTATTTTTCTGGAGATTGGTAAATCCCATCTTTGAGAACTCTGAGTAATACCTCTCCGCCTACGATCTTATCGCCCTTACATATCGGCTGGATGAAGGGAACAAATTCAGCACCGGTCAGTTCCGCTGATAAGATTGTTTCTCTAATCACTGTACGAGCTTTGATGAAGAAACGTTCTGCCTTCATGAGCACTTTGGTGCTTATCATAATGTCGCTCCTTATCTACTGGATTCGCTACCCGAGTTGTCTCTTCTTTCCCCGGACTGTGAATGGCGGTAGGGCGGATGACTACTCCTTAAGATTAAGAACCTGCTCATTCACTTCTGCGAATAATCCTATCAACCAAAAACGCAGTGTGGGTATATGTATCGTGGATTTGTTAAATTACAAATCAATGTTCTAATAGCGCATCTATTTACAAGCAATATGACTGCCAAGGCTGCTGCTGCACCTGGCTGTGCTAGGATGAAAAAAAGAAGCTGAAGGGTTTCCGTAAGTTGGACAAACGAGAGAAACCATTCAATTACCATCATGGATAAGGAGTCAGAGATGGTTTTCGTGATTGATAATAGGGTTTTCTATCGATCGGAAGATGGTGCTATATGGCCATCCGGAGACGAAGACTCTGCTGTCATTCTGACCCTGACAATGAAAAGACTTCTTACATGTCTTCTGGAAAAGCATGGTCAGGTTCTGACGCGAAATGAACTTCTGGATAGCGTCTGGGATGCTCATGGTCTCCGTTCTTCTAGTCATACGCTAAACAAATACATCTCGGAGCTTAGAAAGCATTTTGTACAGTTTGGGATTGTCGAGGAGTGTATCACTACCGTGCCTCGCGTTGGTTTTATGTTTAATAGTGATGTCGATGTAAGGACTCTGACTCAACCCACTATTGAGGGTAAGTCTCGGTTAGAAGATGAAAGAAATGATGCGCAAATAGTAACAGAACGCTCTCCGGTGCGAGTTAAATATAGAAGATTACCGTTCGCTCTGGCACTGGCAGTCCTTTTAATAAGCGCGATCTTGATTGCGTTAGGGCTTAGGGTTCCATCAAAAGATTTGGTTCAGGTAAGAGAATTGAAGACTTATTTTCTCTTTAACTATGGGTCGTGCCCTGTATACACTGTGCAAAGAAACTCCGCATCGCTTTCTGAACAAAAAAAAGACTTGTTCATCGAGTTAGCGAAGGAGAATGGAATTGACTGTCTGGAGGGAACCTCATTTTTGTATCAGGTTTCTGAGTCATATCTTTACGGCAATAAGGGACGAGCTTTCATCAGTCGATGTACGTCGAGAAACGACAAATATATTTCATGTCTGAATAACTATTGGAATGGTTATGAACGCACTCACTAAAAAAACAGGGTTGATTGCTTTACTTCTACTCGTTGTGCTGGCGTTGTCTGTTTGGTTTTATGTACACAAACGGCAGAATCAAAATTTTCTAAAAGTTAACTGCTCAACGATTTTACGCTATAACCATCAGGATCCTGATTTCGTCGCGACGCTGGACCTGGTCTTTCGTTTAGACGAAAACCATGATGGCCAAGCCGTCCTGTCTGGAAATATACACTCCGAAAAAGGGTCTAAAATTATTTCAAGAACCGTATTGTTCAGTTATGAAATGAACAGGCCTGACGAGATCTCCATAATGGATACGCGTTACGTGAAAACTCACCGCGACACGGCTGATGAGGAGAGCTTCAAAAGCAGTTTCTTTTATGTCCCGGATGGAACGGTCCGCCAGCTGAGAGTTGAGCCTTCCAATAATGGCTGGTTGATAGGAAACTTACAGTCGCCGTTTGCTCTGTGCGTGAACAGGGAAGGTTAAACAACCGGACGCTTGCTGCGGGAGGTTCCTCCTCCTGAGCAGGGCACTCATCCTTAATGCTGCCGCAACCATTCTTCTGTAAAAGTACGGGCAAAAAACCGTGAGGCGATTTTGCCTCGTGGATTGGGCGAGTGGTGTGCATTTTGGCTGAAAAAAGAACCGGGCTTCATGCCCGGTAATATACTTATACTGCGTGACAGCTGACGGACGCGATAATTTTATTCCCGCCCATATTCCCCATAATCAGATCGAGTAACTTTCGGTATTCCTCCCGGGTCATCACCTCCGCCCGGATTTCAGTTTTACCTTCTGTTTGCGCAGTAGCGGAATAAATCGCTTTCAGACTTAACGTCAACTCTTTCGCCATATCTACGATGCTTTGCCGCACCGCATCTTCATGCTCATCATTACAGGTGATTTTAAGGACATAGCATTTTTCGCCTTCATGAAGCACGGGCAGTTGATTAATTCGCTGCGCGGCTTCGCGAAGCAATATGTTAGCGCAGAGAATAATTAGGCTGGCCATGGCGGCATTCCAGAACTGGCCTAATCCGCACAGTACGCCAATTCCGGCCGAGCACCACAGCGTTGCGGCGGTATTCAAACCACGAATATTCATTCCTTCACGCATAATGACGCCAGCGCCAAGAAAGCCGATTCCGGAGACAATCTGCGCTGCGATACGCCCCGGGCTATCAGGAGAAGTCGATACCGAACTTAAAATGAATACTGCCGCACCCGTGGCAACCAGTGCATTGGTACGAAGCCCGGCCATACGCTGGCGCCACTGTCTTTCCGCGCCAATAATTGCGCCCAGCAGCATCGCTGCGAGCAGATGAGAGATATAAGGGAACATCAGCCTGTCGCCTGTTAACGTTATTAAATAATAAGCGTCAGTGCTTTGCTAAGCACATCATAACGCCGTTTAAATGCTAAGCGTGTCAGGACAACGGTGGCGGAAAGAGTGAATGAGTAAACATGAACATGCGATGCCCCACAAATTGAGTGGTTCTTACTGTGTCGGGATACAATCGCTTAAAGAGGATTGCTGCCCACCGTTTCAGGTAAGCAGCGAGAAAATCGCGCTAGCTTACCTTCGTATCGACTGTAAAATAACTTTCCAACGAAGGACTCCTGTGAAAATTTATTGCCAGTATAGTCAGGGCCGGTAATGAGTAAAGCGAAAAAACAGACTCCGTTATGAATTGTTTAAGTTCGGAAAGCATGTTTTTTAAGACGTCATCTGATTTTCAAAAATACCCGGTATACTACATTTTCTTTTTTACAGGCGATAACAGACAAAGGCAGGCAGTATGTCTCTTCGTTCGCTGCGGGCATTATGCCTGACAAGTTTTTTCATTGCGGATGTCCGCGATGGCCTAGGTCCTTTTCTCGGTATTTTTCTGACCGAACGCCACTGGACCCCTGATGATATCGGCATCCTGATGACGGCAGGTGGTCTGGCGGGATTACTGGCCACGCTGCCGGCGGGATTCATCACCGACACCTCACGCAGCAAGCGGACCGTGCTGGCGCTGGTGTGCCTGCTCATCACTCTTAGCACGCTCCTGCTCTGGTTTAGCCAGCAGAGCGCTGTTGTCGCTGTTTCGCAAATTGTCTCCGGTATCTGTGCGGCGTTTGTCGGTCCGCTGATCGCCGGAATTACCCTGGGGCTGACCGGTCAGGGCGGGTTCAGCGCGCAGATGGGCAAAAATGAGGCGTTCAATCACGGCGGCAACTTTGTTACCGCACTGATTGCGGGCGGCATTGCGTGGTGCTGGGGCGTCGGCGGGATTTTCCTTCTGATGACCTGTACCACGCTGTTAACGCTCTGCGCGCTGCTTGCCATTCGCAACGGGGATATTGATAACGACGCGGCGCGCGGGCTGTCCTCTTCCACGAGCCTGCCGGTTCCCGGCTTTGCCATGCTGATTAAAAACAGGGCGCTGTTTGTCACCGGGCTGACGCTGCTGCTCTTTCACCTGGCGAACGCCGCGCTGCTGCCGATGCTGAGCATGAGGGTGGCCGCCGCGCCCGCCTCGATCAACCCCGGGTTGTACGCGGCGGGCACCGTTATCATCTCCCAGGCCGTGATGATCCCTGTCGCCATCTGGGTCGCTAACCGAATAGACCGCTACGGCTACTGGCGCTTAATTATGCTGGCGCTGCTGGTGATGCCGGTGCGCGCGGCGCTGGCGGCGTCGACGGATGCGCCGCTCATGATGATCCCGGTACAAATCCTCGACGGGCTGGCCGCAGGGATCCTGGGGGTGGTGGTGCCGTCGTTTATCGTGGTGCTGTTGCGCGGAAGCGGGCACGTCAATGCCGGGCAGAGCGTGGTGATGCTGATGCAGGGGGTTGGGGCATCCATGAGTCCGGCGTTAACCGGCACGATTGCGGGTCATTACTCATTTGCCACGGCATTCAGCGTCCTGAGCGCGATTGCGCTGGTGGCCGTTCTGCTATGGTGGTGCTTTGCGCACCGAACCTGGGAAACAGACAGTACGCCGGGTGGGGCATAGCCACCACCCGGCGTCACGCTTATGCCAGTTCGTTAGGGCACGCTTCGCCCTTTTCCAGCTGCTGCAGGTTACCCAGCGTGGTTTCTGAAATGCTGATCAGCGCTTCGGCAGTCAGAAACGCCTGGTGTCCGGTAAACAGCACGTTGTGACAGGCAGACAGGCGGCGAAACACGTCGTCCTGGATCACATCATTCGACTTGTCCTCAAAGAACAGATCGCGTTCGTTCTCGTACACATCCATCCCCAGCGCGCCAATTTTTTGGGTTTTCAGCGCTTCGATAGCGGCCTGAGAGTCAACCAGCCCGCCGCGGCTGGTGTTGATGATCATCACGCCATCTTTCATCTGGTCAAACGCCGCCTGGTTAAGCAGGTGGTAGTTTTCCGGCGTCAGCGGGCAGTGCAGGGAGATCACGTCAGACTGGGAGAACAGGGTCGGCAGGTCGACGTATTCCACGCCCAGCTCCAGCGCAGCGGCGCTCGGGTACGGATCGAACGCCAGCAGACGCATGCCGAAGCCTTTCAGAATGCGCAGGGCGGCGATGCCGATTTTACCGGTGCCGATCACGCCCGCGGTTTTGCCGTACATGGTAAAGCCGGTCAGCCCCTCCAGAGAGAAGTTGGCGTCACGGGTACGCTGATAAGCGCGGTGAATACGACGGTTGAGCGACATCATCATGCCAATCGCATGCTCCGCGACCGCTTCCGGGGAGTACGCCGGGACGCGTACCACCCTCAAACCCAGCTCTTTCGCCGCGTCGAGATCCACGTTATTAAAGCCCGCGCAGCGCAGGGCGATATACTTCACGCCCTGTTTTTTCAACTCTTCCAGCACCGGACGACTGCCGTCGTCGTTAACAAAAATGCAGACGCCTTCACAGCCGTGCGCCGTTTTAGCGGTTTTTTCGGACAGCAGAAAGTCGAAAAATTCAAGCTCAAACCCGTAAGCCTCGTTAACATGTTGCAGATACTTTTTGTCGTACTGCTTTGTGCTATATACCGCGAGTTTCATAAGACTTTCTCCAGTGATTTTGCATTCACGTTAGCATGATTAAAATTATCTTACAATTTCTAAAATATTATTGAATTCAATAAGTTCTATCAATTATTCTAGAGCATATGTACACCCTAACTCCATGATATTCATATCCACCGATTTCTTAAGCGGGCCTGACACCAGCGACATGTCTGCTTGTTTTACTCTAAGGGGCTATGGGGGATACTAAAGTCACAACAAGTGCGTATGTTTGGGGAAGTGGTTTACCAATGCTTGAAAATGTGACTACCTTTAGCTGTTAAAATGACGTAGCTCTTTGAATGTCCTAACATTGAAGGTAGTATTACTACTATCATTTAAAATGACAGGGAGACCGAATGTACAACCATAATCGGGATAAAAGTCATTTCGAAGAGAAAGTCTTAGAGATTGAAAATCTTGCGCAGCGAATTGCCACAAAGCATTTGCTTTATGGTACCGCTGGCATGTTTTTTGAAACTCAACAACTTGTTGCTCATCTGAGAAGGGAGATCGAGTCGCATTGCTTGACCTGGTCAGGCGGGATTCAATTACTTGATGAACAGATACATCATCTTAAGGAACAGGATGACTTACTTACCTTCAATAAGGCTAAATTATTCATTGTTGTTGAAAAAAATCGGACAACAACGACGACTTTAGCGCTTAAACAGATCGGTTTCGTTGCCGGTGGGGCGCAAGTGTATGGGGGCGCTAGTTTATGCGTCGGTTCGCTTGGTCTTGCCTGTGCTGCGTATGGTGCACCTATGATTACTCATGGGCTAAACAACATGTATGAAAATGGGTATTATCTTCTTTATCGTGAAGATCGTTCTGGCACGCTAAGAGATGCTTATCGTTACGCAGCAGCGAAGCTAGGCTATGGGAATAATGAAGCTGATATTGTCTATGGTGTAGTTGATATTTCTTTATCAGCCTATGGCGCGGGCAGGAGAGTACTGGCTCCCAGAGAAAAATCCTGGAGTCTGTTTCGCAACATCGAATCTGATTATATCAGAGGATGGCAAGAGGCTTCTAAAACAGCGATGGCTCTGGATTTAACCAGTGGAAGCGTCACAGGTTGGCAGATGTACCAGATAGCTAAAGAGAATTAATTATGTCGGAACAGTTCGAGTTGTCATTAACCCCACCGATTCTACCTGCTGTGTGCTATTTCATTGTATCTATTGCCATTTTTTGCTTATTGTACCTCGGGAAACTCAAGGTCAACAGGCTTCGTAAATATCCTCTCTTCATCGCCTATACGCTGTTTGTGATAGCTATTGCAGCCATTCAAATTAACGTTTTTGCCAACGGCTATGAGTTTGTTAGTGGTTTTTTACGTATTGATTTTGATCCCTGGCGGTACGACTCGGTGTATTGGGGGTCATTGATATTCGCCATGCTTTACCTGCTGGCAATGCCACGGAATAGGTATTAATTTCGCAACTCTGCTCTGCGATTATTATTGAATTTATGCGTAACCAATTGAACCTAAAATATATTCTTTAGGTTACGCATGGCAAAAAAATCACCGCTTACTATTACAGCATCTATTCTTAACTTAGCGTTAACTTCAACTCAATCGCTAAACATGCGACAATGATCGGCACTGCCGGCTTAATTCTTTCGCTAAATCAGGATATTAACTGCCCATGAAGGGTAAATACAAAGCCGCTCTTGCGCTTTTACTGCTGTTCATATTGTTGCCGCTGACGCTGCTGATGACGCTCGCCCAATGGGTACCGACGCTCGCCGGGATCTGGCTGCCCGTCGGAACGCGCATCGCTTTCGAAGAAAGTCCGAAACTGACTCGCCACGCGCTTGTGATCCCCGATCTTCGCTATCTGGTTGAAGACTGTGAAATTGCCCGTATCGATAACGTGACGCTGTCACACCCGAGCCGCTGGAAGCTGGATATCGGCGCGCTGGATCTTAACTCCATTTGTCTGAGCAAAATTCCCCAGTCTGCGCCCTCAACGGTCGCCCCCAAAACGCTGGCGCAATGGCAGGCCGTGTTACCGAATACCTGGCTCACGGTTCACCGTCTGACGCTTTCGCCCTGGCAGCAGTGGCAGGGCGAACTTCATGCATCGCTGACGCCGTCCATTCAGGAGATCGCCTATAAAGGCGAGCAGGTCAGCATTAAAGGTACGCTTCGCGGTCAGACGCTCTCGGTCAGCCAGTTCGATGTACAGCTCCCGGACCAGCCGCAGCCGATTAAGCTGGTGGGCGAGTTTACCCTGCCGCTGGTACCGGATGGCGTGCCGGTGAAAGGCCACGCGGTCGCGACCTTTAACGTGCCACAGTTAACGTCTCTGGTCGATGCCGATCTGGACTGGGAAGACAATCAGGGACAGCTGGTGGTGATGGCGCGGGACAACCCCGATCCGCTGCTCGATCTGCCGTGGCAGATTACGGCGGAGCAGCTAAACATCAGCGACGGGCGCTGGAACTGGGATCTTTCCGGTATGCCGCTTAGCGGGCGCGTGTCCCTTCGCGCGGACAACTGGCAGCAGGGGCTGGATAAAACCACCCTGACCGGACGACTGAATGTGCTTACCCACGGTGACGCGGGGAAAGGCAACGCGGTCTTGAACATTGGGCCCGGCAGGCTCGGCATGGAAAACAGCGACATGCCCCTGCATCTCAGCGGCGAGGCGAAGCAAAACGATCTTATTCTTTACGCCAAATTGCCCGCCACGCTGACCGGCAGCCTGTATGAACCGCAGCTGGCCTTTGAGCCGGGCGCGCTGCTCCGCTCGCGCGGGCGCATTATTAACTCACTCGATATTGATGAAATCCGCTGGCCGCTGGCGGGCGTGAAGCTGACGCAGAAGGGCGTGGACGGCCGCTTACAGGCTATTCTGCGCGCCCATGAAAACCAGATGGGCGATTTTGAACTCCACCTGGACGGCCAGGCCAACGACTTTTTACCTGATAACGGCCTGTGGCAGTGGCGCTACTGGGGTAAAGGCGGTTTTACGCCGATGCATGCCCGCTGGGATGTCGCCGGGAAAGGCGAGTGGCGCGACAACCTTATAGAGCTGACGGCGCTCTCCACCGGTTTTGACAAGCTCCAGTACGGCACGATGGAGGTCAGCAAGCCGCGTCTGGTGCTGGATCAACCGGTGCGCTGGTTGCGTGACCCCGATAAACCGTCCTTCAGCGGCGCGCTGTCGCTCAACGCAGGGCAAACCCGTTTCTCCGGCGGCAGCGCGCTGCCGCCCTCGGTCCTGACCTTCAGCGTCGACGGCACCGACCCAACCATTTTTCAGTTTAAGGGCGACCTCCATGCGGACAAAATCGGCCCGGTACAGGTGAACGGTCGCTGGGACGGCGTACGTCTTCGTGGGCAGGCCTGGTGGCCGAAACAGTCCCTCACCGTCTTCCAGCCGCTGATCCCGCCGGACTGGAAAATGACGCTGCGCGACGGAGAGCTTTACGCGCAGGTCGCCTTCTCGGCGGCGGCCGATCAGGGCTTTGAGGCGGGCGGGCACGGCGTGCTGAAATCCGGCAGCGCCTGGATGCCTGATAACCAGATTAACGGCGTCGATTTTGTGCTGCCGTTCCGCTTCAGCGAGGGAACCTGGTCTCTCGGCACGCGCGGCCCGGTCACGTTGCGCATTGGCGAAGTGGAAAACCTGGTGACCGCGCGCAACATAACCGCCGATCTACATGGGGATTATCCCTGGACGGAGGACAACCCGCTGCTCCTCACCAACGTGAAGGTGGAGACCCTCGGCGGGAAGATCACCATGCAGCAGCTGCGGATGCCACAGCACGATCCGGCCCTGCTGCGCGTGGACAACATCTCCTCCAGCGAGCTGATTAGCGCCGTTAATCCGAAACAGTTTGCCATGTCAGGGCCGGTGAGCGGGGCGCTGCCGTTCTGGCTGGACAATGAAAAATGGATCATTAAAGATGGCTGGCTGACCAACCCGGGGCCAATGACGCTACGCATCGACAAAGATACGGCCGACGCCATCGTGAAAGATAATATGGTGGCGGGCGCGGCGATTAACTGGCTCCGCTATATGGAAATTTCGCGTTCGTGGACGAGAATCAATTTAGATAATCTGGGTGAATTAACCATGCAGGCGACCATCAAGGGGACCAGCCGGGTGGATGGCAAAAGCAGCTCCGTCAACCTGAACTATACCCATGACGAGAATGTCTTTACCCTCTGGCGCAGCCTGCGCTTTGGGGACAACCTGCAAACCTGGTTTGAGCAACATGCGGCGATACCTGCTCCCCGCAGTTTGACTGGCAAGGAAAGTGAGGAACAACAATGAAAAAGATGGCTGGTGTGCTCACCGTTGCCGTTGCCGCGCTACTGACCGGCTGTACGCCGCGCATTGAAGTCGCTGCACCAAAGGAGCCGATTACCATCAATATGAATGTCAAAATCGAACATGAAATCCATATTAAGGTCGATAAAGACGTTGAAACCCTGCTGAAATCGCGCAGCGATCTGTTCTGAGGATGCCATGAAACGATTAGCTCTGATTTTACTGGCGCTGGGGATGAACGTGCAGGCGGCTGCGCTGACCTTAAACGATGCCCGGGCGCAGGGGCGCGTGGGGGAAACCCTGAGCGGCTATCTTGCCCCGATTCAACAGGACGCGGAAACGCTGGCGCTGGTCAATCGTATCAATGCGGCGCGCACGGAAAACTATCAGAAGCTGGCTGACAGCAATAATTTGCCGGTCGATGAAGTGGCTAAAATGGCCGGTCAGAAACTGGTTGCCCGCGCGCAGCCGGGCGAATACGTAAAGGGCATTAACGGAAAATGGCTCAAAAAGTAGTTAGCGGTAGCGCCTGCGGTATTCACCCGGCGAGACGCCAAAACGCTGCTTAAACGCCGTTGAAAAATGGCTATGGTCGGTGAACCCCCAGCTGTAGCCAATGCCCGCCAGCTTTTCATCATCACCGGTAGATTGCAGTGCCTGCGCGCAGAGATCCAGACGACGGTTTTTGATGTACTGCGCCACCACCAGCCCCTTTTCGGCAAACATGCGGTAGAGGCTGCGCACGGACATACCGCTCTCGGCGGCAATCCATTCCGGGCGCAGCGATTCAGACTGAATATGGTCGTCAATCAGCGCCACCACATGCTGGAACTGGCGCTCCTTGCGCGGCTGAATGATTTCACGCTGCTGGAATGCGGGGCGCAGCAGGCAGATCATCGCTTCGAGCGCCGCTTCGCTTTCGCGGTCACTCAGGTCGGCATTGCTCATGCTCTCCATCAGCAGGCGATGGCTCAGCTGTACCGTAGGCAAGGTGCGGGAAAGGGCGGTCGCGCAGCTTATCTCCTGGAAACGACACTGCTGCTCAATAATCTGACGGGGAACCAGCAGCGAGATCTGACGGGATTTTTCCCGCCAGTTGATCGAGCAGGGACGCGACGCGTCAATCAGCGTAATATCACCGGTTCTGAGCAGCGCGCGACGGTCATCCTGCTCAATTTCCGCGCTGCCTTCGAGCTGGAACACGGTATAGAACCAGGCATCATTACTCTGAGCGATCTCCTGACGGGAGCGGAACAGGTTAACGCCGCCTGCGGTCACGGTGCTGAGCTTCAGGCTGCGCGCATAGCTGGTCTCCAGCTCGCCGAAGAATTTGCCCCCGGTGGGCTGCGCGTTAAAACGCCCGCAAACCTGGTTAATTTGCGCCAGCCACTGCTGATACTGTTCCTGCTCGCTTGCACACGCCATCGCTTCTCTCACTGCACCGTCAACGTTTTCGCATTGTTGCATTTGTGTTGCATTTTGTCAGAGCTATGAGGCTGACTATAGGAAAGAACACTCACCGGTAACAGCGATATAAGCGGCAATTATCGCGATTTGCGGAGCCTGTCACAGGTGGCAAAGCGAATGTCACAGAGACAAAAGCGAGAACGCAAAACCCCACTTAGACTGGATGGACACCCTGCGAAGAATAACGAAGGAGTATCCTATGTCTGAATCACAGGTGGCCATTCAGCCTGCCGTACAACAATTTTTAGACCGACAGCATGGCCTGTGGATTGAAGGGCGTCAGGCCGCGTCGGACAGTGAAAAGCGGCTGAACGTCTTCAACCCGGCCACGGGCGAGGTCATTGCCTCGACTGCCGATGCCAGCGTCGACGACGTTGATCGTGCCGTCATGTCCGGCTGGCGCGCGTTTGTCGCCCGCAGCTGGGCCGGAAAACTGCCGGCGGAGCGCGAGCGGATCCTGCTTCATTTCGCCGATCTGGTCGAGCAGCACAGCGAGGAGCTGGCCCAGCTTGAAACGCTGGAGCAGGGCAAATCCATCAACATTTCCCGCATGTTTGAAGTCAGCTGCACCCTGAACTGGATGCGCTATACCGCCGGGCTGACCACCAAAATTTCGGGTAAGACCCTCGACCTTTCCATTCCGCTGCCGCAGGGCGCCCGCTATCAGGCGTGGACGCGTAAAGAGCCGGTTGGCGTGGTGGCCGGGATTGTGCCCTGGAACTTCCCGCTGATGATCGGGATGTGGAAAGTGATGCCTGCGCTGGCCGCGGGCTGCTCTATTGTCATCAAGCCGTCAGAGACCACGCCGCTGACGATGCTGCGCGTGGCGGAACTGGCAAGCGAAGCGGGCATTCCGGACGGGGTGTTCAACGTGGTAACCGGGAGCGGCGCGGTGTGCGGCGCAGCGCTGACTTCGCATCCGCATATTGCAAAGGTGAGCTTTACCGGCTCAACGGCGACGGGCAAGCAAATCGCCCGCGCGGCGGCGGACACGCTAACCGGGGTGACCCTGGAGCTGGGTGGGAAAAACCCGGCTATCGTACTGAAAGACGCGGATCCGGAGTGGGTGATCGAAGGCCTGATGACCGGCAGCTTCCTGAACCAGGGGCAGGTGTGCGCGGCGAGCTCGCGCATCTATATTGAAGCGCCGCTGTTTGACACGCTGGTCAGCGGGTTTGAGCAGGCGGTGAAATCCCTCAGCGTCGGGCCGGGCATGTCGCCGGAAGCGTTTATCAACCCGCTGGTGTCGCGCGCGCACTGCGACAAGGTGCAGACCTTCCTTGATGAAGCCAAGTCGCGCAACGCGGAGCTGATCGTCGGTAACAGGGGGCCGGAAGGCAAAGGCTATTATGTTGCGCCGACGCTGGTGGTGAACCCGGATGCCTCGCTGCGCCTGACCCGAGAAGAGGTGTTTGGCCCGGTGGTCAACCTGGTGCGCGTCGCTGACGGGGAAGAGGCGCTCCATCTGGCAAACGACAGCGAATATGGCCTGACGGCCAGCGTCTGGACGCAGAATATCAGCAAGGCGCTGGAGTATACCGACAGGCTGCAGGCGGGCACCGTCTGGGTGAACAGCCATACGCTGATCGACGCCAACCTGCCGTTCGGCGGCATGAAGCAGTCCGGCACCGGGCGTGACTTTGGCCCGGACTGGCTGGACGGCTGGTGTGAAACCAAATCGGTATGCGTGCGGTACTAAAAAACAAGCCGGGTGGCGGTTACGCTTACCCGGCATGCTTTCGCCCGATGGCTATTTTAGCGAGGCGGCGATGACCGATGGAATAGCGTCAAACGCCTGCGCAACGCCTTTAGTCCGGATCTCCTCACCGCGCGTTGCCCCTTCCGCACGAACGAATTCCACCCTGTCGATGCCCAGAAAGCCAAAAAATTTCTGCAGGTATCGCTCCTGAAAATCCATGTCTTCGATTGGCGTACCGTGATAGATCCCGCCGCGGGTGGAAACGACGATAATCCTTTTGCCGGTCGCATGCCCCACCGGGCCCGTCGGGGTATAGCTAAAGGTTTTTCCCGGCTGAGCCAGTCGATCTAACCAGGCTTTAAGCTGCGTTGAGACTGAGAAGTTATACATAGGGGCGCCTATCACGATGAGGTCGCTATTGAGAAATTCGTTCACAAGCGCCTCGGACAGCTCGTGTTCGCGGACGTCTTCAGCCGTAGCGTCCGCGGCTATCCGCAGCGGCCGGAAGCCTGCAGCAACGGTGCCGGTGAGATGGGCGATGGGGGTTTTAACGACGTCGCGATAAACCACCTTATCTGACGCGAGCTGGCGAACCACCTCTGCCGTCAGCTGACGTGAAAGTGAGAACTCGCCGTTAATGCTTGAATCTATATGCAGGATATTCATTTTTTTGTTTCCTTTGCGTCGGTCTGGGTTGCTTGTTCGATAAACTGGCTGACGGCGTCCGGGTGGGAAATCATCGACATATGGCTGCTCTTAATACGCAGGACGGTGGCGTTCATGGCGCCGGCAAGCTGCTGCTGGACGCCGGGAGAAAGGGCGCGATCGTCTTTGGTTATCAGATACCATGAGGGCTTTTCGCGCCAGGCGGCATGTTCGACCTTCTCGCTAAAGGCGTTTGCCGCGATGGGCTGCTGCGTTGCCGTCAGCAGCTTTACGCGTTTAAGAGGCAGGTCATTGGCCATCGTGCGCTGATAGGCATCGGGATCGTCCAGCCAGATCAGCCCATTATTATCCGGGCGCATATCGGCCATCGGGGCGTTAAGGCGGGTAAGAAGAGAGGTGACCGATTCACCGCTGTCGGGGGCAAGGGCGGAGAGAAAAACCAGCTTTTTCACCTTCGGGTTATTGCCTGCCTGAGCGATGACCGCGCCAGCCCAGGAGTGGCCGACAAGGACCACGTTCCCTTGCTGACGGTCAATGACACGCTCCGTGGCGGCGACGTCATCCTTCAGCGAGGTTAGAGGGTTTTGCACTGCCGTGACGCGGTAGCCCCGGGTCTGCAAACGGTCTATCACTTCCTGCCAGACGGAACCGTCGGTAAAGGCACCGTGAACGAGGATGATGTTATTAATCCGCGCCTGTACAGGTTGGGATGCAGCCATGCAAAGCAAAGAAAGAAGAACGGGCAAGCGTGTCGGTTTCATAGGCGTGACGTAATTTCCTGAGAGACGTTGAAGCACAGTGTAACGAGAGGCACAAAGAGGTTTGTAGTGTCTGAAATGACGGTTAACATACGAAATCAGACATTCTGCTCAGGCCTGAATCATGAGAATTGGCATTTTAGCGTTACCCGGAAGTATGAAATCCGCCGTGGCTGGGCTCTGCGACATGTTCTGGCTCGCTAACGAGGTGATTGCCCAGCAGCCGGACGGCGAGGGCATATCGCCATTTGAGGCGGTCATCATCACGGCGGAAGGAAAGCCGGTCCCGGACGCGCAGGGTCGGCCGATCGAGGCCGATGGGAGCTTTGTCACCGGGGGAACCTTCGACCTCGTGATTGCCTGCGGGATGAAGCTTGACGAGCAGAAACGCCCGGTCTCGCTGGCGACGGTCCACGAGGCTGGCGCATGGCTGCGCGACCAGTATGATAAAGGCGCGATGCTTGCGGGAGCCTGTGCCGGTGGGCTGGTTCTCGCCGAGGCGGGTGTACTCAATGGCCGGGCATGCACGACGACATGGTGGCTTTACCATACTTTCCGCCAGCGTTATCCGCTCAGCAAACCCGTCTGGGGGAAAGCGCTGGTGCAGGACGCGCGGGTTATCACATCCGGCGGCCCGCTCTCGTGGGTTGACCTGGCGCTGCATATCATCCGTCTGCACGCGGGGCAGACGCTGGCGCGTCTGACGGCCGATATGGCCGTGGCTGACAGCCAGCCTTTGTCTCAGCAGGTTTACGCGCCAGCAGGTTTTTTAAATTCAGTACATCCGATGATAATGAAAGCGGAACATCTCGTCCGATATGTAAATCCGGCGATTACCGTAGAGCAGCTTGCCCGGGCGCTGAATATGACCACTCGAACCCTTCACCGAAAAATGGCGGAGGAGATGAATGAAAGCCCTAAAAACTTTTTGACCCGCATGCGCGTTGAAAAGGCGATGCGTCTCCTGGAACAGCCGGGGTACGTCATCGCGCAGATTGCCGGCGCTTGCGGTTACGCTGACGACACGGCATTCAGGCGCGCTTTCACTGGCGTGACGGGAATGTCGCCCGGACAGTACCGCAGGTGGATCGCCGGGCGTCAAACGGAATAGCCCCCGTTCTCAGCGGCATACTCGATCCCGCCCGGCCTCCTTCGCCCGATACAGCGCCGTATCGGCGCGGGCGATGATCTCGGTGCCCGCTAACCCTTCCGCCATGCTCGCAATCCCCATGCTCGCGGTGACATGGTCGCTAACGGTTGAGGCGCTGTGCGGTATGGACTCCGCGCGCAGGCCGTCCTGAATGCGTAAGGCCACCTTTTCAGCGATGTTTTCCGGACAGTTAAACAGGATCACCACAAACTCCTCGCCGCCGTAGCGTGACACCACATCGTCAGGCGTGCGCACCGACTGCTTCAGCACCCGCGCCACGCGCGTCAGGCAGTCGTCACCCGCCTGGTGCCCGTAGGTGTCGTTGTAGCGTTTGAAATAGTCGATATCCAGCATAATCACCGAGAAGATTTTTTTCTGCTCAACCGCGTTCTCCAGCACCACTTCCATTTTCCGGCGATTGGCGGTTTTGGTTAACGGATCCTGATGCGCCAGCGCATCCAGTCTGGAGATCAACAGCTGATTTTGCTGGTTACGTCGCCAGGCCTCGTCAAACCAGCTTAGCAGGATGAAACGCCCGCAGATCAGGATCAGCGTAAAGACGCTCCAGATAACAAAAAAGTGAAGGTTGAGGCCATCGTTCCGTATCCAGCTTGCTACCGGCAGGGTGATCCAGAGCGGGAGCACAAAGGCGAGTAGCCCTTCAGGATAAAAATAGAGCGCCGTTAAGCCGGCGAGTAATAAAATAACGCACAGCGGCCAGACGTGCGGGAGCAGCAGCTGGGTGATAAACCAGAAGCAGGAGACCGACCAGATGGCGCTACAGATAAACAGCACCACGCTGATGCCGGCGATGCGTCGCCAGGCCATGAGGATCAGCGCAGCGGAGAGGATGATAATGCCGAGCATGGAGGCATCGACTATTCTCGTCAGCTGCGGCGAGTGGGGATAAAGGGGATCGCTGGTATTAAGCAGGACGTGGCGAAGCAGGATCATCACCGCGAAGCTGATATTCACGAAGGCCAGCCACGGCAGGTTCATCGCCAGCCCGTGCATGACCATAGCATGGCGCGTTGGCCAGGTTGCCCGTTCAAGTGTCGGTTTTTTTCTTTTTTCCATTGACGCTTTTACCCTTTCTGGCTAACACGTGAAGCAGGAAAGGGCGGACGAACCGCCCTTTTGCGTGCACCGTTACGGTGTCACAATGTTAAACCAGAAATCAAACTTGTCCATATAGCTAAGCATGGCATCAAGTTTCGCGCTGTCGCCAGTAATTTTAATATTTCCGTTGTCCTGAGCCTGTTTCAGCGTCACCTCCTTGAGGATGATTTTATTCAGGGTGTCACGGTTAAGCGTCAGCGTCGCGTCCGCATCTTTTGCTTCTGCGTTCGCCGTGTGGTTCAGCACGCCGTTTTCCAGCTCGAGTTTGTACTTCCCGCCATCGCTGCCCAGATCGATGTTAAACACCGATTTGGCGTCACCCCCTTTTTGTCCGTTGATATGGACAGCCAGATAGTCAAAGAACATCTCCGGCGTCATCGCGCGCACCGTATCCGGGCTGGCGGTGTTCGGCGTTGGCCCTTTCACCACGCCGTTACGCAGCTCCTGCGCGCCGGTCAGGTAGAAGTTACGCCACGGCCCGGATTCAGCCTGATAGCCAAGCTGTTCCAGCGCATCCGCTTCCAGGTTGCGTGCCGCCTGGTTGTTTGGATCGGCAAAGACAACTTTGCTCACCACCTGCGCCACCCAGCGGTAGTTCCCCTGGTCGAAGTCGGTTTTCGCCTTGTTCAGGATGGCATCCGCGCCGCCCATATACTCCACGAATTTCTTCGCGCCTTCTTCAGGCGGGAGTTCATCCAGCGTTGCCGGGTTGCCGTCAAACCAGCCCAGATACAGCACATAGGTGGCTTTTACGTCATGGCTCACCGAACCGTAATAGCCGCGGTTAGCCCAGGTATGCGCCAGTGAATCCGGGAGCTTAAAGTTAGCGGCGATTTCGTCGCGCGTCAGCCCTTCGTTCGCCATACGCAGCGTCTGGTCGTTGATGTAACGATAGAGATCGCGCTGGCTTTTCAGCAGCTTGACGACGTTTTCGTTGCCCCAGGTCGGCCAGTGGTGCTGCGCCATGATGATTTCAGCTTTGTCACCCCAGCGCACAATCGCCTGGTTGATGTATTTCGACCACGGCAGCGGCTCGCGGATTTTGGCCCCGCGCAGAGAGTAGGTGTTGTGCAGGGTATGGGTCACGTCCTCAGCGGATTCAATCAGTTTTTTCTCTTCGATATACCAGAGCATTTCCGATGGCGCTTCGGATCCCGGTGCGAGCATAAAATTATAGGTCAGGCCGTCGATAACCTCTTTCTGCCCGTCTTTCTCTATGATGTTAGTCGGGGCAATCAGCGTGACCGTCCCGGCGGAGGTCGTTGTTCCAAGACCGGCACCCACCTGACCTTTGGCATCGGGCTTCAGCAGGTTGCCATACATATAGCTGGCGCGGCGGCTCATCACGTTGCCCGCCATGATATTCTCGGCAACGGCCGCTTCCATAAACCCGGCTGGCGCGTAGACCTTCACTTTGCGGGACTTCACGTCGGCTTCATCCACCACGCCGCGCACGCCGCCATAGTGGTCAACGTGGCTGTGGGTATAAATAATGGCGACGACAGGCTTCTTGCCGCGATTTTTAAAATAGAGATCCATCCCGACCTTCGCCGTTTCTGCCGACACCAGCGGGTCAACCACGGTAATACCTTCTTTCCCTTCAATGATGGTCATATTTGACAGGTCAAGATTTCGGATCTGATATACGCCGTCGGTGACTTCAAACAGGCCGCTAATATTAATCAGCTGAGATTGACGCCATAAGCTGGGATTAACGGAGTCCGGTGCTTTATCGCCTTCTTTAATAAACGAATATTACTGTGGATCCCAGATGATATTCCCTTGTTCCCATTTGATAATTTCCTGAGGAATCGGTGCAATAAAGCCTTTGTGGGCGTTCGTAAAATCGGTGTTGTCGGAGAAAGGCAGCTGATTAAAGAGGGCGTTATTGGCTTGTTGCGTTGCTGCCGTGGCATCCTTCGGGGCTTCTGCGGCATACGCGGAACTGACGGAAATAACAAGTCCAGCCAGAGCAAGACTCCTGACGATCAAATTGAATTTCATCCTAAACCTCTCAGTGATGTATTACGTCGCTTGTGGAAAATTCGCGTCCTGGCTGAAAGTGGTTCAAGAAATGCAAGGGAAATAAACGAGGTAGAAATAACTATAATCGGGGAGTGGTATTCAGCAAGTAAATGGATGAAAAACCGGGCATTGCGCCCGGTACGTTATTTATTTCTGTTCGTCTTTCTTCTTCCCGAGCGTTGGCGTCTCATCGAAGAAGTTCCACGGTTTAAGCAGGGTATGTACCCATTCCGTCGGCATAATCGGCCACTCCTCCGCGCGGGCGACGTGGGTGGTGCCGGTGGTCATCCAGACCACGTCATCCTGATCGTTGAGCGACTCGTTATCCTTGCTGTACTGTCCGAGGCCCGTGTCGTGTACGGAGCGGTTCGGGAATTTCCCTTCAGGGTAGAGCTCATCCGGGTGGTAACGGGTCACCCACAGCTGTTTGTCCATAAAGCTCAGGCGATGGTAAATCCACTCGTCCGGGGCAAATTTCGCCCCGGTCGCCACCGGGTGCGTCCCCCCCGCGTAAGGGATAATCTGGTACGAGACCGGGTTGCCCATGCGGTTCTCTTTACTTGTGTTGCTCAGCAGTCGAATGGTGCCCGGGTCGAACTTCTGCGCCGCCTGCTGCTCGGTATCAATATCGTACTGATTGATCTGCATGGTGCTGGTGCGCGGGCCCCCGGCGGTATTCGGCTTCACTTCCGGATCCATCGCCACCAGCTTGTTGTTGATGCCGTCCACGTCCATATCAAGACGGAAGTTGTAGATGTGCTGGTGGGTGGTGCCCACGATGTTATGGTCGATCAGCGTGCCGTATTTGGTGTCGTCTTTTGCGGTGGCGTCGTGCATGGTTTTCGCCTGAACGCCTTTCACCGCTTCGATACCCGTCGCGCCGGCATCAATGCCGATGGTGCCATTTTCATGAAACACCCAGTCGAAGATGTAATCGTAGTTGCCCACGGTACTCACCCAGCGCACCACCAGCTCGCGGCGCTCGGTGCTGACGTTTGGCTGGCCCATCTCCTGATGTTTGTATTCCGGCCCCGCGTAGCGTTCGAAAATGGCGATCGCGCGCGGGATCTCCATCGGCGCGCCGGTGTAATCCGGGATAGTTTCATTGAGCATCACGGCGTTGGACGGCACGTCTTTACCGCGTACCAGCGGTGAGGTCAGGGTGCCCATACCGTAGTCGCCGGAGTCGAGATAGGCTTTAAAGTACCAGCCCACGTCCGGATCGCCGTAAGGGACGATCATGCCGCCGAGCGACCCCTGATACATAATCTGGCGCTTTTTGCCGTTGTCGTTATACGTGACGGTTGAAATCATCGGGCCGACGCGGGAGTCCAGGCTCAGGTGGAAATCCCAGTTCTGCCAGTGCACCATATCGCCGGTGATGGTGTAGTTCTTGCCTTCCGGCTCGGTGATGTTGAGCGGTTTTTTCGGCGTCTCAACGCGGTCGCGGCCATCATAGGGACGCGGGGTCATGGGAACCGGAACAACGGCGCCTTCTTCAATCTTCTGGATCTTTTTCTGTTCAAGATCGACCACGGCCACCAGGTTTTCAATCGGGTGCGCCCAGTAGTTGCCGTCGCCCACGTCCAGATAGCTCACCACCTTCAGCAGGCGATCTTCCTGCTTCAGGCCGTCTTTACCGTCGAAATAGCCGACGGTCAGCGGCGTGGTAATCACTTTTTTCGGGTCGGTGATGCCGTGTTTTTTAAGCACCTCGGCGAACTCGGTACTTTCGTTAATGATCTGCTGAACCGCGGTGAAATCATCCAGCAGCACCATGCCGTGCGCGTCTTTCACCGGTTCCCAACGCAGGATTTTTTTATCCTTCAGGTCCACCACGCTTTCGATAACGTGCTTGCCATCGAGCATGACGATCTTCGCCTGGCGAGGGGCATCCACTGCCGTACCGTTAAGCACAAAGTCCCACACTTTGGCTTTCTCGGGCTCTGCCAGGGCGATCTGGGTAAAGCGGGTATTCGGTTTAAAGTCCGCCGAGGTTTTCACAATCTCAACGGCCTGCTTAATTTCGTCCGCCGTTAGCGCGTTTAACGGGTGAGGGCGTTTTTCTACCTGGAAGGTCTGGTCAAGACCGGACTGGAAAACATCGTTGATAAAGGTATCGGAAATAAAGGCTTTCTTGCCTTTCATCACCACCGGCACCTCAAGCCTGAGGGTTTTACCGTTGACGATGGCGGTTTTTGCGCCCGGTTTAACCTTCACAAAGGCACCGTCTTTTGCAATGGTGAACATCTGTGCGTAATCATCCCACTGAACGTCCGCGCCAAAGTCCTGCAGCGTTTTGTCCATCGGGACCATATGCGCCTCGCTGCCGTGGGCGAAAACAGGGGATTGCCAGGCGCAACACAGCGCAACGGCCATGGCCAGCGCCGTTCTACGGGCAGAAAAAGAAGAATTGCTTCCCATCGTAGACCTCATCTTGTTGTGTTTATTGTGTTGTGACAGCCTTATCCTGACAGGCGCCTGAGAAAAGCGTTTGCCTGCATCTGCCAGATTATTTGTCAGTCTTGCCAGGTTAAAAAAAGAGCGGGGATACATCACATGCCGGGCCATTTCCTCTCCCCACAAATGATGTCAGCACAGGCGACCCCCTCTCCCTTGAGGGAGAGGGCTGGGGTGAGGGGGAACATACGGCTGTAGTGGTCATTCCGTTCACTTTATGTTCCTTGCTACTCTGTAACGACATGACCGGTGAACGTGCCAGGGTGGCTCAGTCGCCACCACCCTGGCGACCCGGGCTCCCGGCGGTAAATCGCCGCTTCGCGGTTCCCTCAGCTTATTCCTTCAGGCTATCGGGTCGGGCATGAGCCTGCATCCCTGCAGGCCACGCCCTCTCGGCGCATCCCTGCGCCTCGCCCCGGCCTTACGGAAACGCCTCGGCGATTTACAGCCGGACCAGGGCATCGCTGTAAGCCATTCATTTTCCTGAAGCAACATTTATCGCTTCCGGTTAAAAAAATTACTGGGATTCCTCTCCCTTTGGGGAGAGGGTCAGGGTGAGGGGCGTTAGCTGAATTCGCCCTGCTGGCGCGCCACCAGCGTCAGAATGGAGTAGAGGGCCACGGCCTGCTGGTGCTGGTTGAAGATCTCAACCGCCCATTCCACCACGCCGGTCGGTTTTTCCTCGGCGGTACGCTGTTTCTTCAGCGTTTTACGTTTGCAGGTCAGACGCACCTGAATGGTATCGCCCGGCTTAACCGGCTCGATAAAGCGCAGGTTCTCCATGCCGTAGTTAGCAATGACTGGCCCGACGCCCGCATCAACAAACAGTCCCGCTGCGGCGGAAATCAGGAAGTAGCCGTGCACCACGCGCTCGCCGAAGATCGACTCTGCCGCGCCGATCTTGTCCATATGGGCGTAGAAGTGGTCCCCGCTCAGGCAGGCAAAGTTCACAATGTCCGCTTCCGTGAGGGTGCGGCGCGGCGTCAGCAGGCTATCGCCCGGCTGCAGCTCCTCAAAGTATTTGCGGAACGGATGCACGCGATCTTCCTGCACCGTTGCGCCACGCACCCACTGTTTGCCAATGGCCGCCAGCATCGTCGGGCTACCCTGAATAGCGGTGCGCTGCAGGTAGTGCTTCACCGCGCGCAGGCCGCCCAGCTCTTCGCCGCCGCCCGCGCGGCCCGGGCCGCCGTGCACCAGCTGAGGAAGCGGGGAGCCGTGGCCGGTAGACTCTTTGGATGATTCCTCGTTAAGGATTTGAATACGCCCGTGGGCGCGCGCCGCACCGGCAATAAACTGGCGGGCAATGCCCAGGTCTGCGGTGACCAGCGTACCCGCCAGGCTGCCGCCGCCCGCGCGGGCAAGCTGCATCGCGTGGCGTGCGTTGCGATACGGCATCAGCGTTGCCACCGGGCCGAAGGCTTCGGTAGAGTGGACGGCCGGGCTTTCGTCCGGCTGCGGGCAGAACAGCAGGGTCGGCGGGAAGAACGCGCCCGCGGCCTGCAGATCCGCTTTGCCACCCAGACGGATCTGGCAGCCTGCAGCGATCAGCTGATCCACTTTCTCCTGCACGTCCGCGCGCTGTTCGGCGTTGACCAGCGCACCCATCTTCACCCCTTCCTGCGCCGGGTCGCCCACCACCACTTTTTCCAGGCGGGCAATCAGCGCCTGGCTCACGGCGTCAATCTGGTTTTGCGGGACGATAATCCGGCGAATGGCCGTACATTTTTGCCCGGCCTTAGCGGTCATCTCGCGGACGACTTCCCGGACGAACAGCGCAAACTCCGGCTGGTCTGGCGTAACGTCTTCCCCCAGCACGCAGCAGTTCAGGGAGTCGGCCTCCATGGTGAACGGAATCGAATTCGCCACGATATTCGGGTGCACGCGCAGGCTTTGCCCTGTACTGGCGGAGCCGGTAAAGGTCACGACGTCCTGGCTGTCGAGCTGGTCGAGCAGATCCCCCGCGCCGCCGCAGATCAGGCTGATGGCACCGTCCGGCACCAGTCCGCTGTCGACGATGGATTTCACCATCGCCTGCGTTACCTGTGCGGTAGCGGTAGCGGGTTTAATGATGGCGGGCATCCCGGCAAGCCAGGTCGGCGCCAGCTTTTCCAGCATCCCCCAGCAGGGGAAGTTAAAGGCGTTGATGTGCACCGCCACCCCGGATTTTGAGGTCAGGACGTGGCGCGCCGCAAAGCCGCCTTCTTTCGACAGCGGGATTAACTCATCTTCCGGCCACAGCGTGTCATCCGGCAGCTCGCGGCTGCCCAGGCTGGCGTAAGTGAAGAGGGTGCCGATGCCGCCTTCAATATCTACCCAGCTGTCCGCCTTCGTCGCGCCCGTCTGGGCCGACAGGGCATAAAACGTCTCTTTCTCGCTAAGCAGGTGCTTTGCCACCGCCTTCAGCATGGCCGCACGTTCGATAAAGGTCATCTCGTGAAGCGCTTCACCGCCGCGCTCAATCGCATAGCGACGGGCGGCCGCCATGTCCAGCCCTTCGCTGGTCACGCTCCACAGCGCTTCGCCACTGATGGCGTGATGAATAGTGCGTTCGCGGCCCCGGCCAGACTGCCAGGTACCGGACACGAAGCTGGCTAACTGCTGCATCGCTTATCTCCAAATGTTACGTAATTTACTCATTAATAGTTTAATCATGAATCATAAAAATCAAGCTGAGTTTTAATGAATTGTTAACATTGTGATCCGGTCTGATGAATTGCCGCGCGCAAAGCGGCTGTGCACAGGGCGTGCAGCAAAAGCCTTGCGAGCAACATCACAAAACCAGGAAACAATTCTTGGGGTTATATTTAACCTTTGTGTAACTTTTAAAAGACAAAGTGATTCAACATTACGCTTTAATTTGCAAACTAACGAATCATAAAGGTGATGACGTGACGCAAGAACAACGGTTTGAGCAGCGCATAGCGCAGGAGACGGCAATTGAGCCTCAGGACTGGATGCCTGACGCCTACCGTAAAACGTTGATCCGTCAGATTGGTCAGCATGCGCATTCCGAAATTGTCGGCATGCTGCCGGAGGGGAACTGGATCGCCCGCGCGCCGACGCTGCGCCGAAAAGCGATCCTGCTGGCGAAAGTGCAGGACGAAGCCGGGCACGGGCTCTACCTCTACAGCGCGGCGGAAACGCTGGGCTGCGCGCGGGAAGACATCTACCAGAAGATGCTCGACGGCAGGATGAAATACTCCTCCATCTTCAACTATCCGACCCTGAGCTGGGCCGATATCGGCGTGATCGGCTGGCTGGTGGACGGCGCTGCTATCGTCAACCAGGTGGCGCTGTGCCGGACCTCCTACGGTCCGTATGCCCGGGCGATGGTGAAAATCTGTAAAGAAGAGAGCTTCCACCAGCGCCAGGGCTTTGAGGCCTGCATGGCGCTGGCGCAGGGCAGCAAGGCCCAGCGTCAGATGCTGCAGGACGCCATCAACCGCTTCTGGTGGCCCGCGCTGATGATGTTCGGGCCGAACGACGACAACTCGCCGAACAGCGCCCGCAGCCTGGCCTGGAAAATCAAACGCTTCGGCAATGACGAACTTCGCCAGCGCTTTGTCGACAACACGGTGCCGCAGGTGGAGATGCTGGGCATGACGGTGCCGGATCCCGACCTGCGTTTGGATGAAGAGAGCGGTCACTACCGCTTCGGCGAGATCGACTGGCAGGAGTTTGAAGAGGTGATTAACGGACGCGGCATCTGCAACCACGAGCGCCTGGCCGCGAAACGAAAAGCCTGGGAAGAGGGGGCGTGGGTGCGGGAAGCCGCACTGGCGCACGCGGAAAAACAACACGCCCGCAAAGTGGCTTAAGAGGAATCACGATGAGCAACGTCTACTGGCCGCTGTACGAAGTGTTCGTACGCAGCAAACAAGGGTTATCTCACCGTCACGTGGGCAGTCTGCATGCCGCCGACGATCGCATGGCGCTGGAAAATGCGCGCGACGCATACACCCGCCGCAGCGAAGGGTGTTCTATCTGGGTGGTTAAGGCGAGCGAGATTGTCGCCTCCCAGCCGGAAGAGAGCGGCGAATTCTTCGACCCGGCGGAAAGCAAGGTTTACCGCCACCCGACGTTCTACACCATCCCTGACGGCATCGAGCATATGTGAGGCAAAGAATGAATTCAGTGACTGCCTATGCCCTGCGTCTGGGCGACAACGGTCTGGTGCTCTCCCAGCGTCTCGGCGCCTGGTGCGGCCACGCGCCGGAGCTGGAAATTGACCTCGCGCTCGCCAATATCGGTCTCGACCTGCTGGGCCAGGCGCGCAATTTCCTGAGCTATGCCGCGGAGCGGGAAGGCCAGGGCGATGAAGACACGCTGGCGTTTGGCCGCGACGAGCGCCAGTTCCGCAACGTGCTGCTGGTGGAGCAGCCGAACGGCAGCTTCGCCGACACGATTGCCCGCCAGTACCTGATGGATGCCTGGAACGTGGCGCTGTACGAACGGCTGACCCAAAGCAGCGACGGTCAGCTTGCGGCCATAGCCGCCAAAGCGATTAAAGAGGCGCGCTACCACCTGCGCTTCAGCCGCGGCTGGCTGGTGCGTCTGGGCGACGGGACCGAAACGTCCGCGCAAAAAATGCAGCAGGCTATCGACAGCCTGTGGCGTTTTACGGCGGAGCTGTTTGAAGCCGATGAGGTCGAGCTGGGGCTGATTGATGCCGGCGTGGCGGTTGACCCGCGCCTCCTGCGCCAGCCGTGGGAAAGCGAAGTGTTTGCCGGTCTGAATGAAGCCTGCCTGCAGGTTCCCGCAGAGGTAGCGTACCGCACCGGGGGCAAGAGGGGGCTGCATACCGAACATCTGGGCCCGATGCTGGCGGAGATGCAGTATCTCCAGCGCGCGTATCCCGGCCAGCAGTGGTAAAGGAGAACGCTATGCAACGCCTCGTCGACATCGCGCCCGCGCAAATTCCGCAGATCTGGGCGCTGTTAAGCCAGATCCCCGATCCGGAAGTGCCGGTGTTAACCATCACCGATTTAGGCATGGTGCGCAGCGTGAAGGCGCAGGGGGAAGGCTGGGTCATTGGCTTCACGCCAACCTACTCGGGCTGTCCGGCAACGGAACACCTGCTGGGGGCGATCCGCGATGCGATGACCGCTCACGGTTTTACCCCGGTGCACATTGTGCTCCAGCTTGACCCCGCCTGGACCACCGACTGGATGACCGCCGACGCGCGCGAGCGCCTGCGGGCGTACGGCATCAGCCCACCCGTGGGGCATAGCTGCCATGCGCACGTTCCGGCAGAGGTGACCTGCCCGCGCTGCGCCAGCACCGACACCGCGCTTATCAGTGAATTTGGTTCGACGGCCTGCAAAGCGCTCTACCGCTGCAATACCTGCCGCGAGCCCTTCGACTATTTCAAATGCATTTGAGGCTGCCATGACAACGTTTCATTCATTAACAGTGGCAAAAGTGGAACCCGAAACCCGCGACGCGGTGACCATCACGTTCGCGGTGCCGCAGGCGCTGCAGGACGCCTACCGCTTCCGCCCCGGCCAGCACCTGACGTTAAAAACGAAGCTTGACGGGGACGAGCTGCGCCGCTGCTACTCCATCTGCCGGAGTACCGCCCCGGGCGAAATCAGCGTGGCGGTCAAAGCCATCGACGGCGGCCGCTTTTCCCGCTATGCGCGGGATGAGATCAAAGCGGGTATGGCCCTGGAGGTAATGGTTCCTCAGGGTCAGTTTGGCTACCAGCCGCGGGCTGAACGTGAAGGCCACTATCTGGCGATTGCGGCAGGCTCCGGGATCACCCCGATGCTGGCGATTATCTCCGCTACGCTGGCAACCGAACCCAACAGCCAGTTCACCCTGATCTACGGCAACCGCAGCAGCCAGAGCATGATGTTCCGCCAGGCGCTGGCGGACCTGAAGGACAAGTACACGCAGCGGCTGCAGCTGGTCTCTATCTTCAGCCAGGAGCGGCTGGACAGCGATCTGCTCTTTGGCCGCATTGACGGGGAAAAGCTGCAGGCGCTGGCGAAAACCCTGATCAACTTCCGCCAGTACGACGAGGCGTTTATCTGCGGTCCGTCGGCGATGATGGACGACGCCGAAGCGACGCTGAAGGCGCTGGGGATGCCGGACAAATCCATTCACCTTGAGCGCTTTAACACCCCGGGGACCACCGCTAAACGCGCGGTGCACGTCCAGGCGGAAGGGCAGAAAGTGACCGTGCGCCAGGACGGGCGCGACCGCGAAATCACCCTGACGGCTGACGACGAAAGCATCCTGGATGCCGCCCTGCGTCAGGGGGCGGATCTCCCGTATGCCTGCAAGGGCGGCGTGTGCGCCACCTGTAAATGCAAAGTGCTGCGCGGGAAGGTGGATATGGCGACCAACTACAGCCTGGAGCCGGACGAGCTGGCCGCCGGGTACGTGCTGAGCTGCCAGTCGCTGCCGTTAACCGCCGACGTGATCGTCGACTTCGACGCGAAGGGGATGGCATGAGCGAACTGATTGTTACCCGTCATGGCCGCGTGCTGCAGCTGACGCTGAACCGTCCGGCGGCGCGCAACGCCCTGAACAACGCGCTGTTAACCCAGATTGCTGAGCAGCTTGAGGCCGCCGCCGTGGATGCTGACATTTCCGTCTGCGTGATTTACGGCAGCGAGCGCTGCTTTGCCGCCGGGGCCGATCTCAACGAAATGGCAGAGAAAGACCTGCCCGCTACCCTGAATGATATCCGCCCGCAGCTGTGGGCGCGCGTTAACGCGTTCAGCAAACCGCTGATCGCCGCCGTGAACGGCTTCGCGCTGGGCGCAGGCTGCGAGCTGGCGCTGCTGTGCGACGTGGTCATTGCTGGCGATAACGCCCGTTTTGGCCTGCCGGAAATCACGCTGGGCATTATGCCCGGCGCGGGCGGCACCCAGCGTCTTATCCGCAGCGTCGGTAAATCCCTTGCCAGCAAAATGGTTCTGACCGGCGAGAGTATCTCCGCGCAGCAGGCGCTGAGCGCCGGGCTGGTGAGCGACGTGTTCCCGGCAGCGCTGACGCTGGAGTATGCCCTGAAGCAGGCGGCGCTGATGGCGCGCCACTCTCCGCTGGCGCTGCAGGCGGCGAAACAGGCGCTGCGCCAGTCTCAGGAGGTGCCGCTCCAGGCCGGTCTGGCCCAGGAGCGCCAGCTGTTTACGCTGCTTTCTGCCACCGAAGACCGCCGGGAAGGCATCGACGCCTTCTTACAAAAACGCACCCCCGACTTTAAAGGACGCTAATTGTGGAATTTATTCTCAGTCATGTTGAGCAGGGCGTAATGACCATTACGCTGAACCGTCCGGAGCGTCTGAACAGCTTTAACGACGTGATGCACCAGCAGCTTGCCGAGTGCCTGAAGCAGGCCGAGCGGGATGACACCGTTCGCTGCCTGCTGATCACCGGGGCCGGACGCGGCTTTTGCGCCGGTCAGGATTTGAACGACCGCAACGTTGACCCCAACGGCCCGGCGCCGGATCTGGGGATGTCCGTTGAAACTTTCTATAACCCGCTGGTACGCCGCCTGGCAAAGCTGCCGAAACCGGTCATTTGCGCCGTTAACGGCGTGGCGGCCGGCGCGGGGGCCACGCTGGCGCTGGGGTGCGACATGGTGATTGCCGCGCGTTCGGCCAACTTCGTGATGGCCTTCAGCAAGCTCGGCCTGGTGCCGGACTGCGGCGGCACATGGCTGCTGCCGCGCGTGGCCGGACGCGCCCGCGCCATGGGGCTGGCGCTGCTCGGCGACAAACTCAGCGCCGAACGGGCGCAGGCGTGGGGGATGATCTGGCAGGTGGTGGATGACGAACAGCTCTCCACTACGGCGCAGCAGATGGCGCTGCATTTTGCCTCTCAGCCGACCTTCGGGCTGGGACTGATCAAGCAGGCCATCAACGCCGCGGAAACCAATACTCTGGACGCCCAGCTCGATCTGGAGCGCGACTATCAGCGTCTGGCCGGACGCAGCGACGATTACCGCGAGGGCGTCAGCGCCTTCCTGGCGAAGCGCGCGCCGAACTTTACGGGGAAATAAGATGCTGAACATACGCACTGTCGCCGTGATTGGCAGCGGCACGATGGGCGCAGGGATTGCCGAAGTCGCCGCCAGCCATGGTCATCAGGTTCTGATCTACGACATCTCCAGCGACGCGATATCGCGCGCCATCGACGGGATCCGCCAGCGTCTGGCCTCCCGGGTGACGCGCGGAAAACTCTCCGCCGATGCCGGGAGCCAGATCCTCGCCCGGCTGGTTTCGGTCACGGATATCGAGGCGCTCTCCGCGGCCGATCTGGTCATTGAAGCGGCCTCCGAGCGTCTGGAGGTGAAAAAGGCGCTGTTTGCACAGCTGGCTGAGATCTGCCCGCCGCAGACGGTGCTGACCAGTAATACCTCATCCATCTCCGTTACGGCGATTGCGGCGGACGTCCACCACCCGGAGCGCGTCGCAGGGCTGCATTTCTTCAACCCGGCGCCGGTGATGAAGCTTGTAGAGGTAGTCAGCGGGCTGGCGACCTCTCCGGAAGTGGCCGACGCGCTGTGCGAGCTGGCGCTGAACTGGGGCAAACAGCCCGTTCGCTGCCACTCAACGCCGGGGTTCATCGTCAACCGCGTCGCCCGTCCGTTCTATTCCGAAGCCTGGCGCGCGCTGGAAGAGCAGGTCGCGCCGCCGGAGGTGATTGATGCCGCCCTGCGCGAAGGCGGCGGTTTCCCGATGGGGCCGCTGGAGCTGACCGACATGATTGGTCAGGACGTGAATTTCGCGGTGACCTGCTCGGTGTTTAACGCCTTCTGGCAGGAGCGTCGTTTTCTGCCTTCGCTGGTCCAGCAGGAGCTGGTGCTGGCAGGAAGGCTGGGCAAAAAGAGCGGGAAGGGCGTCTACGACTGGCAGGGTGACAAACCCGCCGTGCAGTGGATGCTGGCCGTCAACGACAGCTACAGTCCGATGCGCGTGGAAAAAAGACGTGACGGTGTCACCGAAATTGATGATGTATATCTGATTGAAACGCAGGGCGAAACCGCTCAGGCGCTGGCGCTGCGGCTCAACGGCGCGGTGGTGGTGGTGGACCGCATTGAGCGCGACGTGGCGGTGATTGCAGCGGCCGCCAGCAACCCGCACACCGCGACGCAAAAGGTCATCCGCTACCTGCAGCAGCAGGGTAACCGGGTGGTGCAGATTGCCGATTATCCCGGCCTGCTGGTCTGGCGCACGCTGGCGATGATTGCCAACGAAGCGCTGGATGCCCTGCAAAAAGGGGTCGCCAGCGAGAAGGACATCGACACTGCCATGCGCCTGGGCGTGAACTACCCGAGCGGGCCGATCGCCTGGGGCGAGCGACTGGGCTGGCAGCGGCTGCTGACGCTGCTGGAGAACCTGCAGCGTCATTACGGCGAAGAGCGCTATCGCCCCTGTTCACTGCTGCGCCAGCGCGCGCTTCTGGAGAGTAGCTATGAGTCATAACGCCTGGCATAACGCACGCGCGATGTACGAACGGGACGCCTGCGCGCAGGCGATGGGGATGGACATTGTCGACATGGATGAAGGCTACGCGGTGGTGACCATGACCATCACTCCGCAGATGCTTAACGGCCACAAAACCTGCCACGGCGGACAGCTTTTTTCGCTGGCAGACACCGCCTTTGCCTACGCCTGCAACAGCCAGGGGCTGGCGGCGGTAGCCTCTGGCTGCTCGATTGATTTTCTGCGTCCGGGCTTTGCCGGGGACACGCTCACCGCCACCGCGCGGGTGATGCACCAGGGTAGGCTGACCGGCGTGTACGACATTGAAATCCAGAACCAACAACAGAAAACCGTCGCCCTTTTTCGCGGGAAATCTCACCGCATCGGCGGCAGCGTGACAGGAGAGGCAGATGCGTGACGCATTTATTTGTGATGGCGTTCGAACCCCGGTGGGGCGCTACGGCGGCGCGCTTGCCGCAGTCCGAACCGACGATCTCGGTGCCGTGCCGCTGCGCGCGCTGCTGGCCCGCTATCCCCAGCTCGACCTCGAGCGGATCGACGACGTGATTTTCGGCTGCGCCAACCAGGCGGGGGAAGATAACCGCAACGTGGCGCGCATGTCGTCCCTGCTCGCCGGTCTGCCGCAGACGGTGTCCGGAACCACCATTAACCGCCTGTGCGGGTCGGGGCTGGACGCGATTGGGTTTGCGGCGCGCGCCATTAAGGCGGGCGATGGCGACCTGCTGATCGCGGGCGGCGTGGAGTCGATGTCGCGCGCGCCGTTTGTGATGGGCAAAGCCACCGCCGCGTTTCAGCGTCAGGCGGAAATCTTTGATACCACCATCGGCTGGCGATTTGTGAATCCGCTCATGCATCAGCAATTCGGAACTGACAGTATGCCGGAAACGGCAGAGAATGTAGCTGAATTGTTAAATATCAGCCGTGCCGATCAGGACGCGTTCGCGCTGCGCAGCCAGCAGCGTACCGCGCAGGCGCAGCAGAACGGCATTCTGGCGCAGGAGATTGTGCCGGTACCGGTGCCGGGCAAAAAAGGGACGGTCACTGAGTTCTGCGTGGATGAACATCCGCGCGCGGACACCACGCTCGAGCAGCTTGCCGGTCTGAAAACGCCGTTTCGTAAGAACGGGGTGGTTACGGCGGGAAATGCCTCTGGGGTCAACGACGGCGCTGCGGCGCTGATCGTCGCCAGCGAGAAGATGGTGCTGGCGCAGGGGCTAGTCCCGCGCACGCGGATCGTAGCGATGGCGACGGCAGGCGTGGAGCCTCGTCTGATGGGGCTCGGCCCGGTACCCGCTACCCGTAAGGTGCTGGAGCGCGCCGGACTCAGTATTAACGATATGGACGTGATCGAGCTTAACGAAGCTTTCGCCTCGCAGGCGCTGGGCGTGCTGCGTCAGCTGGGCCTGCCGGATGATGCCGCGCACGTCAACCCGAACGGTGGCGCGATTGCGCTGGGCCACCCGCTGGGAATGAGCGGTGCCAGACTGGCGCTGGCCGCGAGCAACGAACTGCACCGACGCGGCGGGCGCTACGCGCTGTGTACGATGTGCATCGGTGTGGGTCAGGGCATTGCCATGATCCTTGAGCGTGTTTGAGCATAAAAACAATGTGAGTACCCTACAATGACAAATACAACAAAGCTTGATCCGATTGAAACGGCCTCCCTTGACGAGTTACAGGCGCTGCAGACCGAGCGTCTGAAATGGACGCTGCATCACGCCTACAACAACGTTCCGATGTACAAACGCAAGTTTGACGCCGCGGGCGTTCACCCTGACGATTTCAAAGAGCTGGCGGATATCCGCAAATTCCCGTGCACCACCAAGCAGGACCTGCGGGATAATTATCCTTTCGATACCTTTGCCGTGCCGATGGAGCAGGTGGTGCGTATTCATGCGTCATCCGGCACCACCGGCAAACCGACCGTTGTCGGCTACACGCAGGGCGACATCGACAACTGGGCCAATCTGGTGGCCCGCTCCCTGCGCGCGGCGGGCGGCAGCGCTAAGGACAAAATTCACGTGGCGTATGGCTACGGCCTGTTTACCGGCGGACTGGGCGCGCACTACGGTGCCGAGCGTTTAGGCGCGACGGTGATCCCGATGTCCGGCGGCCAGACGGAGAAACAGGCGCAGCTGATCCGTGATTTCCAGCCGGATATGATCATGGTAACGCCGTCCTACTGCCTCAACCTGATTGAGGAGCTGGAGCGCCAGATGGGCGGTGATGCCAGCGGCTGTTCCCTGCGCGTGGGCGTCTTCGGCGCCGAGCCGTGGACGCAGGCCATGCGTCGCGAAATCGAAAAACGCTTAGGCATTACCGCGCTGGATATCTATGGTCTTTCCGAAGTGATGGGGCCGGGCGTGGCGATGGAGTGTATCGAAACCGTCGACGGCCCAACCATCTGGGAAGATCACTTCTACCCGGAGATCGTTAACCCGAACGACGGCACGCCGCTGGATGACGGGCAGCAGGGCGAACTGCTGTTCACCACGCTGACCAAAGAGGCGCTGCCGGTGATCCGCTACCGCACCCGCGACCTGACGCGCCTGCTGCCTGCCACCGCGCGAAGCATGCGTCGTATGGACCGGATCAGCGGGCGCAGTGACGACATGCTGATCATCCGCGGCGTCAACGTCTTCCCGTCGCAGCTGGAAGAGGAGATCGTGAAGTTCGAACACCTTTCTCCGCACTACCAGCTGGAGGTGAACCGTCGCGGGCATCTTGATTCACTTTCCGTGAAGGTGGAGCTGAAAGAGAGCAGCTTAACCCTGACGCACGAGCAGCGCTGTCAGGTGTGCCACCAGCTGCGCCACCGCATTAAGTCGATGGTGGGGATTTCCACCGACGTGACGATCGTGAACTGCGGCAGCATCCCGCGCTCGGAGGGGAAAGCCTGTCGGGTGTTTGACTTACGTAAAGTTGCGGCCAACGGTTGAGTTTCCCTCACCCCAGCCCTCTCCCAAAGGGAGAGGGTGTAAAAAGTACCCTCTCCCTTTGGGAGAGGGTTAGGGTGAGGGGGAAACCCCAGAATCCTATGCTATGATTCATCCAGGACAAAAATAACAACAGAATGAATCACATGAATAAACTCGACGCCTTCATCCAGCACGCGGTCAGCTCCGTTCCCGTCAGTGGGACCTCGCTTATCTCCTCGTTATACGGTGACGCGCTTTCCCATCGCGGCGGTGAGATTTGGCTCGGCAGCCTGGCCGCCCTGCTGGAAGGCATGGGGTTTGGCGAGCGCTTCGTGCGCACCGCGCTGTTTCGCCTCAACAAAGAGGGCTGGCTGGACGTTTCCCGCATCGGGCGTCGCAGCTTTTACCGCCTGAGCGATAAGGGGCTGCGCCTGACGCGTCGCGCGGAGAATAAGATTTACCGCGCGGAACTGCCCGCCTGGGACGGAAAATGGCTGTTGCTGCTCTCCGAAGGTCTGGATAAAACCACCCTTGCCGACGTCAAAAAACAGCTGATCTGGCAGGGTTTTGGCACGCTGGCGCCGAGCCTGATGGCCTCGCCGTCGCAGCATCTGGCGGACGTGCAGTCTCTGCTTCACGATGCTGGCGTGGCGGAAAACGTGATTTTTTTTGAAGCCCACTCGCCGCTGGCGCTCTCCCGCGCCGCGCTGCGTTCGCGGGTGGAAGAGTGCTGGCAGTTAACCGAGCAAAACGCGATGTACGAGTCCTTTATCAACTCGTTCCGGCCGCTGCTGCCGCTGCTGAAAGAGGCCGCGCCGGAGGAGCTGACGCCGGAACGCTGTTTCCAGATCCAGCTGCTGCTGATTCACTTTTATCGTCGCGTGGTGCTGAAAGACCCGCTGCTGCCGGAAGAGTTGCTGCCCGCGCACTGGGCGGGGCAAAGCGCCCGACAGCTCTGCATTAATATCTATCAGCGTGTCGCGCCGGGGGCGCTGGCGTTTGTCAGCGAGAAGGGCGAAACCTCCGTGGGCGAGCTGCCCGTGCCCGGCACGCTTTACTATCAACGCTTTGGTGGTCTTACAAGCGCATAAGGAGCGAAGATGCCAGTTTATCAAATTGACGGTCTGACGCCGGTCGTGCCGGACGAGAGCTATGTTCACCCGACGGCGGTGCTGATTGGCGACGTGATTCTGGGCAAAGGCGTTTATGTTGGTCCCAACGCCAGCCTGCGCGGTGATTTTGGCCGTATCGTGGTGAAAGACGGCGCCAATATTCAGGATAACTGCGTAATGCACGGCTTCCCGGAGCAGGACACGGTGGTGGAAGAGGACGGGCATATCGGCCACAGTGCCATTCTCCACGGCTGCGTGATCCGCCGCAATGCGCTGGTGGGCATGAACGCGGTGGTAATGGACGGCGCGGTCATCGGTGAAAACAGCATCGTCGGCGCGGCGGCGTTCGTGAAGGCGAAAGCGGAGATGCCCGCCAACCATTTGATCATCGGCAGCCCGGCCAAAGCGATTCGCGAACTCAGCGAGCAGGAGCTGGCGTGGAAGCAGCAGGGCACGCGGGAGTATCAGGTGCTGGTGGAGCGCTGCAAGCTCACTATGCACCAGGTGGAGCCGCTGCGCGAGGCTGAGCCTGACCGAAAACGGCTGACGTTTGATGAGAATTTAAGGCCGAAGTCGGCGGTGTAGGGCTCTGGCTGTCTTTTTTCGCCATATCCATTAATAGCGCGATGCCAATGTAATTACTCCAGTTAAAGGTATTTTGCAGCACCACCACCGCATTGCCTTTTTCTTTGTCATAGCCGATAAAGCTGGAGTAACCGCCGATATAGCCGACCTGATAGGTGATTTTTTCCAGACCGATAAAGTCGGTGGTCCAGGCAATACCCTGTACCCCGTCGGGACGTTGAATATCGGTATTTCTCACTTCGGCAAAGACATTGTCCAGCAGGGGATTGTGGGTCGTTGAGACGTGATAGCGGGCATAGGTCGCCAGATCTTCGGCGTTGCTGTATAAGCTCGCTGCCGCCACCATGTTGTTGGAAAAATGCCAGTCCGGGGTGAGCTGCCCGCGCGGGATAAATTTCGGCTGATCGCCCGCGTGGCCGAGCGCACGCTGAGGGTATCCTTTTAGCTGCCGGGGAATAAAGCTGCTGTTAGCCATTTGCAGCGGATGGAAAATATAGCGCGAGGCTAAACTCTGGATATCTTCGCCGGTTTTGTGTTTCAGGATATAGCCGATCAGGGCGTAGCCGGTATTAGAGTATTGCGGCACTTTATTTTTTGGCGCCCGCCAGTCGGCGAGAGAGCGCAGCACGTTATCGCTATCCAGCTCGCTATAGAAATTATCGCCGGTACTTAAGTAGCTGATGAATTTTCCAAGCATCGGAACATCCATATTCTGACGCGGCAGGCCGGAGGTGTGGGTTACCAGTTCAAGCAGGGTAATTTTTTGTGCATCCGCGCTAAGCGGCGTCCCTGGAGGTAGCAATGTTGCCAGGTTATCGTTCCAGTTCAGTTGCCCTTCATTTACCAGACAAGCCACCACTTCCGCCGTGATCCCTTTGCTGAGCGAGCCGAGCGCAAACAGGGTGTTGGGCCTGACCGGATAGCGATTGACCGCATCGGTTACGCCCCAGGTGTAAAACTGCGGCGAGCCGTGATTATGGATCACCGCGACCGTCATCCCGGGAACGGATTTTTGCGCCATATAGTGACGCACCACGCTGTCAACGTCGCCATCCAGCGAATCATGGGTGAGAAGTTCCTGAGTACCTTCCGGGGAGGACATCTGTGAGAGCGTGCCACAACCGCTGAGGAGTGGGAGAGTAAGCAGAAGCCAGCGAATATTTTTTGTTATGTTCTGCATACCTGATAGCGAGTGTGGTGGTCATTGACGCGCCAGGAATGTATCACACTTAGCCTGCGATGAGGGAATTTTTCGGATGGCCGAATTACCGTCTGTTTGGTGCCTGAAGTGGAAGTGTTACCGGCCTGACAAAGTTGCTGATATGATAATTTTTTGTTAATCCGGAGGGGCGATGGACGCAGGCACGATTGTCACGTTATTCAAATTCAAACGCTGGGCAGATACGGAAACCTTACAGGCAATACAGAGGGTCGATAGCTCAGCAAATGCTGAAAAGCACCATCTGATGCTCAGGCTTATGAACCATATTTATGTTGTGGATATGATTTTCAGGGCAAATATTACTGGTCAAACGCATCAATACACCGCGTTAAATACGCCGGAAACGCCGTCTGCAGACGAGCTTCTGAAAAAGATGAGTGAATGCACTGACTGGTATATTACGCACGCAGGTTCAATGGACATCCCCGGACTTTCCGAAATCATCAAATTCCGTTTCGTCGATGGCGGAAATGGCGAAATGAAAGCGGCGGATATGCTCAACCATGTGTTGTTTCACGGTACCTATCATCGCGGCGCTGTGGGCTGGATGCTTTCAGAAACGGGTGTAACCCCTCCCAAGGATGTGCTAACCGTTTTTCTAAGAGATCATCATCACTAATATGACGAACTTTCATCAACTTACCGCCACCAGCCTGGATGGCCGCCTTATCTCAATGGCCGACTATGCGGGAAAGGTAGTTTTGGTCGTCAATACCGCCAGCCAGTGTGGCTTCACGCCGCAATATGCTGGTCTTGAAGCGCTATACAAGAAATACGCCGATCAAGGATTAGTGGTGCTGGGCTTCCCCTGTAACCAGTTCGGCAAACAGGAACCCGGCGGTGCCGACGAAATCTCGAAAACCTGTTACATCAACTACGGCGTGAGTTTCCCGATGTTTGAGAAGGTTGAGGTTAACGGTAGCGCAGCGCACCCGCTGTTTCGTTATCTGAAAAACGAATTGCCAGGCGTGCTGGGAGGGCGGATCAAATGGAATTTTACTAAGTTTCTGATCGGCCGCGACGGTAAACCACTCAAGCGTTTTGCTCCGATGACGACGCCAGAGAAAATGGAGAGGGCGATTGTGGAGGCTTTGGGGAGGTGAGAGTTTTGGTGAATGGAATTAACCATGAGTCGGGCACTTCCGGAATACCCGATGTCCACTTTGTGCCTGGAGCGGACTTTTAGTTCGCTATAGTACCGTTTATAACCGTATGAGATGGAAAATAATGAAGCCGCCAACTGGCGGCTTTTGTGCAGGAAGGTAAATTTAGCAGTATTCGGTAATATCAAACCCTTCATCAGTCGTTGGCTCTTCGAAATAGCGCGTTATGATGTCAAATTGTTGATCTGAGGCAGAAAATTCATGCACGCCTTCTGCATTACGGGCGCGCAAGCGGGATTTACATACTTCATCAGAAACTTTCAGATAGTGCAGCTGATTACTGGCACCTGACTCCTTAATAATGCTCATCATCCATTCACGATTTTTTTGTGTGTTTGCCGGGAAATCAAGAACTACTGATAAACCAGCTTTGAGTAGTGACACCAGATGAGGCTTCATGGCATTTCTTAGTCTTAATGAATACTGCACATAATCAGATATGGATTGCATTTCATTGGTAAAGAGGGCAGCCAGCCAGCGATCCTCGCTGACAATTACAGTCCCAGGTGATGATCCTAATTTTGCTGACAATGTGGATTTTCCTGATGCAATTTTTCCACATAACAAGTGCAAGACAGGTTTTTCAGGCGTCGTTACTGCATTTGTGTCCATTCTTTACCTCACTGGATTGTTACCGGTAAGGCCCGCCTTACCGGCGGGAAAATGGCGAACGTTATCCCACCTGAGTCAGACAGGTTATAATAATCATTGAATAGGTTAGGACTGAGTGTGTTTTCATCGTCATTCAACTTAACAGGGCCTGAATGCAAAATCAGCAATTATTTCACTTATAAATTGAGTGTCTGCTTCGCGCTCAAAACTGCTTCAGCAACTATGAAACAACTGTGTTATTTAACAATTTGCGGTAGAAACCTTTATTAATATAGCTTTATTGCTTTTGTGTTAATTTAAATTGGTACTATTTGCTTAAGGAGACATGCGTGAACATCACCATCTGCAAACCAGACGAATATACTGATTTGGTTGATATTTTTATCGAGATGGAAAACTATTATAATCAGGATCTTTGCTTGTCCAGGAGTGACATGACCGCATATCTGAGGGATAAGGTCCTTGCAGTCGACTCTCATACTGAAGTTCACAAAGTGGTTTGTGAAGGAGTAATAGCAGCGTTTTCATGCGTCTCAGTGATGTACCCTTCACCACGTTTCAGCGGGCAAATGTTTATCAAAGAGCTTTTTGTTTCAGCACCTTTCAGGAGGGCTGGAGTGGGTAGAAAGCTGATGAGTTTTATAGCCAGTCGGGCTCAAGAGCGGGGATGTTTACAACTCGATTGGTTATCTGTGGCAGCAGACCCATTGGCACAAAAGTTTTATGAGTCTTTCGGTGCTCAGGTTATCAAGAGTGTTAACTATCATCGGGTTTTTGGCACAAAAATAGATGAGCTTGCCCGCAGTGCCGGCTGAAGTACCCAGAAATAGACTCACACTGTTGGTGAAAATAGCATAATGGTACGCCCACTGTTCGCTCAAAGCAGGCGTTTCCCACTACCAGGCTGCTTTCCAAAACCCCATTACCCCCGCAGCCACGGCGTAATGGTCAGCCCGGTAAGCAAGCCTTCCGGGCTGAGCAGGCGAGTGACGGTTTGCCCCCACGGTTCCAAACGGTTAGCTACCAGCAGCCGATAGCCTTTTTCACGCAGAACGCGGGTAGCCGAGTCCAGATCCTGCACCTCGTACTCAACCCAACCCTGCGGTATCGGGTGCTCAACTGGCCACTTTTCCTCGCCAAAACAGGATGCAGCCGCCTGTGCGAGCGGCCAGACGGCGAAATGCTTCACGCCTTCCAGCTGGCCATCCTCAGTGAGCAGATATTCGCTGTTCCCCTCCATCGGCTTCAGCGGAAGGCCGAGTGTCTGGACATAAAACGCGGTGCTGGACTCCGTATCCCGCGAAATGGGCCCGAACCCGGCGACGAACAAGACATCAATTTCTGGTAGCGTTTGCGACATACCCACTCCTGAATGAGGTGAAATTCACCCTGAATTTATCTTACGATCGGCGGAAATACGACCCTCAATTCTGGTGTTGCATTCAACGTGCCTGCACGTCCACGATGGGTTTAAAATTCAGCGCGATGAGGATCAGCAGCACGACTCCCGCACTCATGATCAGCCATGCGCTGGTCAGCGAGACCGAACTGTCGCGAACGATCCCCGCTATTAGCGGCATAAGCGCGGCAATCATGTATCCGCCGCCCTGAACTTTAGACAGTAACTTCCCGGCCTGGGCGGGCGTTCGCGCATGATCGAACGTGACGATGAGCGACAGCGGGAAGAGGGCGCCGATCCCGGTGCCAAGCAGCAGCGTGGATAACACCGGCGTTGTACCCGGCGAAAAGACCAGACACAGTAATCCCGCCAGCAGCAGCAACAAAACGGCAATCAGCGGCACGCGACGATCGGGAAACTTACCGATCAGCGCGGAGACGGCAAACCCGGCGACAACCTCGGTTAACGTCAGCCAGGCCAGCATGTAGCCGCTGCTGCGTGCGGACCATCCCGCCTGAATGTAAAGCGGGGGCAGCCAGGCCAATACCAGCGTGTAGGCTCCCGTACCCACGCCGAAAAAGAGCAGCAGTTGTGCTGTACGAGAGGACGAGAGCGTGACGGTTTCGTGTGCTGTTTTTTCCTCCTGAGGATGCTTAACCAGGGTTAACCACAGTATTAGCGCCAGCAGCGCTAACAGCCCGGCCATTGCCAGCGCGGGCTTCAGCGTGAGCCATGAAAACAACGGCTCGGCGCTGGCGGCGGCGATTGCCGCTCCGGCCATAATGCCCGTGCTGAAGAGCGACATCACCGTGCTGGCCGTTTGCGTATATTCCTTTTTTATCAGGGCAGGCATTAACGCCTGGATCGTGCCTATGCTGGCCCCGCCCAGTAACGCGGTGCCCATAAGACTCTCCGGCGAGGCGCTAAAACCGCGTAATAAGCAGGCAACAAGCAGGATGAAAAGCCCGAGCATAATGCCCCGTACGGCGCCGACTCTGGCTAAAAGCCAGGGGCCACACAGGGCGGCCAGCCCCATCATCGCGACCGGTAGGGTGGTCAACAGACTGAATTGCGTAGCGGTTAGCCCCGCTTCGCGCTGCAGCACGGAGAACAGAGGTCCGACAGAAGCCAGAATGGGGCGCAGGTTCAGCCCGACGATAAAAGCGATAACGGCGAAGAGTAAAGGCGACGTGCGTTTCAACATGGAGTCCTTTTCGGTTGTGAATGGCCCGGCAAATTGCTACGAGCATTTATCTTAACGTTAAGATAAAATCTGTTTTTGCGTAAGATGTACCGCACAACAGGATAAATACCCACGCCATCAGGGGTGAAAATGAAAGACCATGTAGACTTTGTTGTCGGCCAGTGGAGCCGCGCCATGCCGGAGCTGGACGCCTCGTCGATGAAGATTTTTGGCCGAATGCTCCGGCTGATGAAGCATCTGGCAAGAGAACGGGCGCAGGCCATGGCGCAGTTCGGTTTTCGCGAGGGCGAGTTTGACGTGCTCGCCACGCTGCGCCGCGCCGGCGAGCCGTACTGCCTTTCGCCCACGCAGCTGTATAAATCACTGTTGGTAACCTCAGGGGCGATGACGAACCGGCTCAGCCATCTCGAACAGCAAGGGCTTATCAGGCGAATTGCCGATCCGGATGACAAGCGCAGTACCCTCGTAAGCCTGACGCCGCACGGGCAGGAGCGTATCGAACAGGCGCTGATCGTCCATACGCAAACGCAAAATGGGCTGCTGAGCAGCTTGTCTGAGCCGCAGCGCGCGCAGCTTGAGTCCCTGCTCAGGGAGCTGCTGCTGACGTTTCCGCCCGAGGATCTGAGCAACAAGTCACCGAGTGCCGATAATACAAACACTGCATAGCTAAACCTCACTGAAAGGGAACGTATGTCTTTACCGCCACTGTATGCGCTGCGCGCTTTTGAAGTTGCCGCGCGGCTGAACTCCTTCAGCAAAGCGGCTGAAGCACTGAATATCACGCCGGGCGCGGTCAGCAGGCATGTCCGGACGCTTGAAATGTGGTTCGACTGTGAGCTCTTTAAACGTCAAGGGCCGAGAGTGGAGGTCAGTGATGCCGGACGTATTCTGGCCGGACAGCTCAGCGAAAGTTTCTCGAATATTGAGTGGGCCTGCCGCGCATTCAGAAGTGAAAACCACTTTCTGCGCCTCAAAGCTCCCAGCACCCTGACGATGCGGTGGCTTCTGAATGTGCTTAAATCCTTTCGTGAGAACCACGCGAAGCCAAAAATTGAAATTGCCAGCGTCTGGATGGACTTCGACACCGTTGACTTCAGCCGTGAGCCCTATGATTGTGCGATCCTCCTCGGTAATGGCTATTTCGGCGAGTCAACGGAAAGCAGGCTGATCTTCAGTGAATGGCTCATTCCGGTTTGTACCCCGTCGTTGCTTGAGTCTGCCCGGCATCAGCTTGCGCAGTGCGAGCTTATTCATCCCTCGGCGGACAGACGGGACTGGAAGCGCTGGCTGAAAAAAACCGGATTATTCCCCGGGCTCGACGTGAGTCGTGGAATAGTGTTCGACACCCTGGAGCAGGGAAGCCTGGCCGCCATGAACGGACATGGTGTTGCTATGGCCGATCTTCGCCTTACGCTTGAAGCGCTTGAGAGTGGGCTTCTCGCGCTGCCCTTCAGGGAAGCTATCGCAACCGGCGATGGCTACTACCTCGTCTGGCCGAAAAATTCGCTCAGAAGAGAGAGTATTGAACGTCTGCTGGCCTGGCTCAATCTCAATAGGCCGGTTTTTCCCCCTCTGGATATTGTTTGTCTCGATGACGATGAGAAACGTTTTTAATAAATATAAATGCAGGATATTCCGGACGGCATATCCTGCATAATGAATTAAATTATGCGTAGGGAATATTCGCCATCTGTTTATATCGCTCTGGCAGGGCGCTGTTCAGGTTGAGCAATTTATCCAGAATATAAAGCGCAGGCGTCCCCCTTGCGCGTTCAGCATCGATCAGCGCCGTGCGTAACAGATTGGCAGCCGACGTCATTTCACGGAAATACTCCTCAGACTCACGCGTCTGAGCTTCGCCTGACGTGGCGTAACGCACCTTTGGCCAGTCGGCAAAGTCAAGCAGCGGGAGGGTCCCATCCTCTTTTGGTAAATGTGCTGAGAGCAGCTCTTCGGCGTTACCCGGATTGCTTTGAGCGAAAGAGAGGAGGCGCAGTCGATGGATGAAAGGGGATAGCGCTTCTGAGCTTTCCTTTTCTGTAGAAAGTAACGTTATCAACTCATGCACATTTGCCTGGGCGCTAAATTTATTAGGCGAGATAATATTCATTACATGGAATAAAACATCGAGTGTCATAGGTGCTCCATACAGGCTTGGTAATATTTATTTTTTCTATCCCAGGGATGAATGGATGGTATTTCAGGGGCGTCACTGTTGAAAAACGATAAATAGTGGGAATTAATGTGAGTTTTACTCAACGTTGCGCTTTGAAGCGCAATCACGCACCTCCTCACGCTGCAGCGATTTGTTTCACAAATGCCATCGCTCATCGACCGTTCCGAATGGTATAACGTCTTGCGGCAATCGGGTTGCCGCCCGCTGACTCCATTCACAAAGGTGTATATGAAACAAATTACGTTCAGTGACCTGCAGCAACAAAGCGAGCAGGCTGCCAATTCTCCTCGCTTACGCGCGCACCGCAATTTACATCCTGAGCTGAGCGACCCGGTACAACGCCTGGCTATCGCGATGGAGCCTGGTACCTATGTTCGCCCTCATCGCCACCCGCACACGTTTGAACTGCTGACGGCTCTGAGCGGTCGCTTTCTGGTGTTGAATTTTGATGACAGCGGTAACGTGACCCAGCGCGTGGTGTTAGGTGAAGACTGCAAAGTGCTGGAGATGGATGCCGGTACCTGGCATGCCGTGCTGTCGCTGGATAAAGGCGGCGTCATTTTTGAGGTAAAACACGGCGGCTATCAGCCTGTTCCGGAGCACGATACCGCCTCGTGGTCACCGGCTGAGAACGCGCCCGGTAGCGCGGAGCTGATGAAATGGTACGCCCAGGCACAGGTGGGTGACGGTGGTTTTACCCTGTAATTATTTTCTGATGTGCCCGACGCGTGGAAAGGCGCGCCGGGATAGAGAGAGACGATCCCGCCAACTCAACTTACCGTATTAAAATGCCAGCCGCTGGCAGTCGACAGCGTCACGAACGGGCCGGCCAGCGTGCTGTTGTGATGCGCAATGATGTCACTGGCGGATAAATGTGCATTATCCATTGTGGTATGCGCATCTGAAATCAATACCGTCCTGAAACCCAGCTCCGGCGCGGCCCGGCAGGTGGTGTCGACACAAAATTCTGTTTTCATTCCGGCAATGATCAGCTGTTTGATGCCTCTGTGATTAAGTTCACGCAGCAATTCGGTATCCCGAAAACAGCTGGGATAGCGCTTGGTGAAAACAACATCCTGCTCCTTTACGTCCAGCTCGGGTATCAGCTGCGTCAACGGCCCCTTCTCTGAAAAGGGCGAGTCGTCTGGTCCAACATGGCGGGCAAAAAAGACGGGCACCTGCGCGTGCCGCGCGTTGGCTATTAACAAACGGATATTTGCCAGAACGGCATCGGCGGAACAGGGGGAGACCGGGCCCCGGAAGAGACCCTGCTGCATGTCGATAATTAAGAGAGCATTGTCAGAAATCATTTTCTTTCTCCATTCAGAGGGTGGTGAACGGAGAGGTATTTCCCCGTCCAGGCTGGCGGGGATTGAGGTTCTGTTTGTCAGTAGTTCGCTACAGATACGCTCACGCCGCCGAAAGTGCCGGTGGTGGTGAGGGTGGTTGTTGGCTGAACTGACTGATACATGAAATGACCTTTGTTTATTCATTACGCTATATGCGGAATTATCACGTTAGTTATAGCGTTGCTTAACTCTTTGCTTCAAGACACCAACTTGGGTAGGGGGCCGATGCAGCGGCAGGAAGCTGTCAGCAAAGGCTCGTAACCTGCTGTGGTCGCCTTTGCTGACTGAATAGCCGGGATTATTTAAGGCCCTCTAGCCCCTTCAGGAACTCCTCCACCTGCTCAGGCGTCGCCGTGTCTGCCTGGTAAAGGATATCGAGCTTAACGTTCTTCAACCCGCAGAAGCCAAACACGCCTTCGATTATCTGCGTCTGAATCGCCGTCGAATAGCCGTGTTTGTCGAATCCGGTGAGATCGCTGCCGCCGGTGGCAATCAGGCGGACGGGAACATCGCGTAAGCTGCCCACAATCCGGCCGTCATCGGCCACCTTATACGCCCAGTTCAGGGTTAATACGCGATCGAACCAGCCTTTCAACAGCGCGGGGACCGACCACCAGTACACGGGGAAGACAAACACCAGCATATCCGCTCGCTCGACGCGCTGCTGCTCGTGCAGAATATCGTCGGGAAGGGCGCTCGGATCGCCGTGATATAAATCGAGATCGGCGCGGGTCATTGCCGGATTAAACCCTTCAGCATGCAGATCGGCGATCTCAACCTGCGTACCCTGCTCGCGTAATTTTCCGGCAATATGGGCTGCCAGCGAATGGGATAACGAATTGTCGACAGGGTGAGCCGTCACGATCAGTGCGTTATTAATGGCATTTGTAGCAGACATAGCGACCTCGGATGGGTGAGAATTGACGTCTATATTACTATTGGTAACTTAGGTGTCAATCCGCCCCCAGCGATCATTTTGTGCTATTCACGTAGGTCTCCAGCACGCCGGTCATGGCGCCGCTGAGCGTATCTTCCGCCACGTTACGGGCGAGCACGCCGTTACCTGCGGCGGTGCTGAGCGCGTCCGCCGCGCCGATGATCGCCGTCAGTACCGCTTCCCCCTGAACGCCTTTCAGCGCGACGAACGGGGAAAGCGCGGTACGCAGGCAGTCGGCACATTCGGCCACGCATGCCTCACGAAACGTCTGCAACGCGTGAGATCCGGACAGCGCCGCGGCGATTGGCCCGGTTTCAGGCCCGGCACTTATGGCGCAGTCGATATAGGCGGCGCTGAAAAAGCGGATCGTCTTTTCCAGCGTTTTGCTGTCGACCGCCAGCGTCTCGCGGAATTTCGCCAGCTGCCGATCGCTATAGTCCCGGTACAGCGCCATCAGCAGCCCTTCACGATCGCCAAAGTGATCGTAGGGGATAGGCTTGGTCACGTTGGCTCGTTCGGCCAGGTAGCCAAGAGTAAGCGCCTCCGTGCCTTGCTGACGAACGATTCCGCGCGCAACCTCCAGCAGCTGCACGCGGCGGTCCTCTTTTCTTAAGCGCTTAACAACCATGCTTTCCTCAGAAGTGTTATCTACTCATGGTAGTTTACACGTTTTCTGCACGGTGCTGCACGCGTTGTTCCGATGGTCGGATCCGGAACCAGATCGCATACATCGCGGGCAGGAAGACGAGCGTGACGATCGTCCCGCCCAGCGTTCCGCCTATCAGCGTGTAGGCCAGCGTGCCCCAGAACACCGAATGCGTCAGGGGAATGAACGCCAGCACGGCGGCCATGGCGGTCAGAAGGACCGGGCGTGCGCGCTGGACCGTCGCTTCAACCACCGCCTGGAACGGCTCGAGGCCCTCCTTCTGGTTATGATCGATTTGACCGATCAGGATCAGCGTATTGCGCATAAGAATGCCGGAAAGGGCGATCAAGCCGACCAGCGCGTTGATGCCAAACGGCTGATTGAAAATCAACAGCACGGGCACCACGCCAATCAGCCCCAGCGGCGCGGTTAAGAACACCATCACCATCGCCGAGATTGAGCGCACCTGCAAAATGATGATCAGCAGCGTCAGGGCAATCATGATCGGGAACAGCGGAATCATTGCCTGCGTGGCTTTGCCTGATTCCTCAATCGAACCCGCCATGTCTATTCGGTACCCGGGCGGCAGCGCGTCAACAATCGGCTGGAGCTGCTTCATGACGGCGACCGACACATCCGGTGGCTGAAGATTGTTAGCGATGTCGCCCCGAACGGTTATCGTCGGGGTGCGATCGCGACGGCGCAGGATCGGATCTTCCATACCGATCTCAATCTTGCCGATTTGAGACAGCGGAACGCGCTGTCCCGCATTGCCGACAAGGGTAAAGCCCTCTATTTTTGCCGGATCAAGACGGATATCTCCCGCCGCGCGGCCAATGACATCCACCGAGCGAATATCCTCCCGCACGGAGGTGACTGGCACGCCAGACAGCAGGAACTGAAGCTGATCGGCAACGGCACTGGAGGTTAAGCCGGTCGCCTGCAGGCGGTTTTGATCGAGGGTGAAATGCAGGACGGGAACGCGCGACCCCCAGTCGGTGTTGACGGTTCTCATCATCGGGCTCGCCTGGAGCACGGCTTTCACCCTGTCAGCGATGTCATGCACCTGTTCGACATCCGGCCCCGACACGCGCCAGGCAACCGGGAAGGGCGAGTACGGGCCAAACACCAGCTGCGTTACCCGCACGCGGGCTTCGGGGGCAAGGCCGTTGGCGACAGCGTCCCTCAGCCGGAGCTTGAGCGCCTCGCGTGACGTTTCGCTGTCCGTCAGGATCACGATTTTCGCAAAAGACGGATCGGGCAGTTCAGGCGCCATCGCCAGATAAAAGCGGGGCGAACCCTGACCAATATAGGCCGTGACAATTTTGGCTTCGGGCTGCTGGCTCAGCCACGCTTCGATTTTTGCCGCTGCGGCGCTGGTTTGCTCAATCGAGGTACCGTAGGGCATCTGCACCTCAACCAGTACTTCCGGGCGATCGGAGGTCGGGAAGAATTGTTTTTTAACCAGCCCCATGCCGAGCACGGCCAGAATGAAAATGGCGACCACCGACCCGGCCACCCGCCATTTTCTGGCGATAACGCGGGCAAGCAGCTGGCGAAAACGGTTATAGCGAGGCGTGTTATAGATGGCGGCATGACCCCCTTCTACTTTAGGGATCGCCGGCAGGATCTTCACTCCAAGATAGGGCGTGAACACCACCGCGACAAACCACGATGCAATCAGGGCGAGGCCGACAATCCAGAACATGTTGCTGGTGTATTCCCCGGCGGTCGACTGGGCAAAGCCATTCGGCATAAAGCCAATTGCCGTCACCAGGGTACCGGCCAGCATGGGCGCGGCGGTATGGCTCCAGGCGAAGGCCGAGGCTTTGATTCTGTCGTAACCTTCCTCCATTTTCACCACCATCATTTCGATGGCGATGATGGCATCATCAACCAGCAGGCCGAGGGCGAGGATCAGGGAGCCCAGCGTAACGCGGTCAAAGTTTATCCCCGCGGCTTCCATCACCACGAACACGACCGCCAGCGTCAGCGGTACCGCCGCCGCAACGACAACACCCACGCGCCAGCCCATGCTGACAAAACAAACCACCATGACCACAAGCAGGGCGACGAAGAATTTGATCATGAACTCATCGACCGACGAGCGAATATTCACGGACTGGTCGGTAACCTTGGTCAGGGACATGCCCAGCGGCAGGCTATCATTTATTTTCGCCGTTTCCGCATCCAGCGCTTTACCCAGCGCCAGACCGTTCCAGCCTTCGCGCATCACGATGCCCAGCAGAAGGGCGGGCTCATGCTGATTGCGTATCAGCATCGTCGGGGGATCTTCGTAGCCTCGCTCAACCGTTGCCACATCGGACAGCTTGAGCGTTTTGCCCTGAGCCACAAAAGGCGTATCGCGGATTTTCTGCAGTTCATCGAACGCGCCGTCCAGACGGATAAAAATCTGCGCGCCTCGGGTCTCAATGGAACCCGCCGCGGCTAGCGCGTTCTGGCTGTTGAGGGCATTGAAAATATCCTGGGGTGAGAGTCCTATCGTCGCCAGACGGTCATGGGAGAAGGAGATGTAAATCCGCTCGGCCTGTTCGCCGATAATGTTCACTTTCTTCACGCCGGGAACGTGCAGAAGCTGCTGGCGCAGGCCTTCGGCATCGCGGACCAGCTGACGCTGCGGTTCGCCTTTCGCTTTCAGGGCAAAGAGGGCAAAGGTGACATCCGAGAATTCGTCATTGATCATCGGGCCGATGACGCCCGCCGGAAGTCGCTGAGATTCATCTCCAAGCTTCTTACGCGCCTGATAGAACTCCTCCTGCACTTCGGCAGGCGGGGTCTTGTCCTGCAATGACAACGTGATAAACGCCATGCCGGGACGGGTATAGGTTTCGGTACGGTCATACCATTTGAGTTCCTGCAGGCGCTTTTCCAGCGGCTCGGCGACCTGATCCTGAATTTCCTGCGCGGTGGCGCCCGGCCAGACGGTTATCACCGTCATTTGCTTGACAGTGAAGGGCGGATCTTCCGCGCGCCCGAGCCCAAAGAAGGCGTAAATTCCGGCAATCGTGACCAGAACGATCAGAAACAGCGTAATGGAACGTTCGCGGACGGCCAGCGCCGACAGGTTGAAGCGGCTTCCGCTCATGGTGTGTTCTCCGCCAGGGCGGCATTGCGTTGCTCGGCAAGCCTGACGACTTCACCTTCGTGCAGAAGATGGGCACCTAACGCAACAATCTTCTCACCGGGCTTCACGCCGCCCATGACCTGCGCCGCATCTTCACCCACGCTCAGCACCTTGACGGGCGTCCATGCAACCTTTGCCGGCTGGGCGGAAATACGCCAGACGCCGGGACCTTTTCCTGCATCATAGAGTGAAGCCAGCGGGACCTGCATGACCTGACCTTCCGCTTTATTGTCCTGAATGTTCAGCGTGACGGTTGCCCCCAGCGGCGCGTCTGCCAGCAGGCCATCCAGCACGTAGCGGGCTTCATAAGTGCGGGTCGCGGCATCGGCCGAGTCAGACAGCAGGCGCAGCGTTGCGGTGACCGGATGTTTTTCATTGCCATACAGCGTGGCCTGCGCTTCGCTGCCGACGGCAGGGCGCAGCGTTTCCGGAAGCTGGACGAGCGCTTCACGCTGCCCCGCTCTGGCGAGCCTGATCGTCACCTGTCCGGCACTGACGACCTGACCCGGCTCGGCGAGCGTCTCCATGACCACGCCGTCTGAATCCGCCAGCAGCACGGCATAGCCCGTGGCGTTTTGCGCCACGCTGGCCTGCGCCCGGGCGGCGCTGAGATCGGCCCTGGCCGTATCGGCCGCCGCTTTGATCTGGTCATACTCCGAGGCGGATACGGCGCCGGACGCCACGAGACCGCGATAGCGCGCCTCATCGCTGGAGGCTTTTCGCGCGCGCGCCTGAGCCGCATCCACCGCGCGCTGCTGCGCCTGGGCCTGTAATTTCAGGTCAACCGGATCCAGGCGCAGCAAGGGCTGGCCCTGTTTGACGGTCTGACCCGTATCAACCAGCCGCTCAAGGATTTTTCCCTGAACCCTGAAGCCCAAATCGCTTTGCGTTCTTGCGACCACCACGCCCGTGAAGGCGCGGGCGGTATTGTCCGCAAGCTCGACGGATGCGGATCTGACGAGCGGTGGCTGTGTGCGCGGATCGTCACTCGCGGAAATATCGCCGCACGCCACCAGGGCAAACGGCAGGAGACAAACGGCAACGCGGGCTGAAGTGAGCCTGAGCATGGGAAACCTTTTTGATGTAACAGGACGGTATCCGCATTCTCTGACTAGTGACCAAAATTGTCAATGGTCACAAATTAGGGGGCCAGGCTTCTTAAAATCAGTGAAGAGAGCAGCACTGCCGCCGTGGGGGCCATTTCGAGGTTGTACTGCAGCTGAACGGGATTAATGTAAGGGCACATCACCATGTAGACGGCACCGGTGACCTCATCCAGCGGCGTTTTTCTTTCAAACTCGCCGGCCTGCCTGCCTTCGATAATGATGCTCTCAATCAGCTTCATCAGGCTTTCACTATACTTTTGGGTTGACGGCCACTGCTCCTGCGCGGCGACGGCGGCAATGTCGTATAGCTTACGGTCATGGAAAAACAGCTCGCTTCCCGCCTCGGTGAGCGCTTTGAAAAGGCGGCGTAATTTTTCGCTTGCTGACGGCGCATCCTCGATGGCGGAAAGCACTGCCGCCATGATCAGCTCCAGGCGGTTAGCGCAGATCACCTCGCCGATAGCCTGTTTGGAATCGAAAAATTTATAAATGTAGGACTTTGAAAAACCAATGGATTTAGCCAGCTCGGCGACGGTGGTTTTTTCATAGCCGTAGTGACCGAAGTGCTCAAAAGCCGCTTCGACGATTTGCTCTCTGACAGCGTGGTCAAGTGGACCACGTGATGATGGGGGGTTCATATTTTTAGTCATTATTTAAGCTTAGCGTGACAGGCTATGATTAACAACGAGTGACCATTTCGTATTTTGGTTACCATCATTCATCATGCGCCATTCAGACGGGACGATCAACCAGGTGGGGTAAGTGTATCACTGTTTTTCGTGCACTATGGCATCTATCTGTCGGCGATAAGCGAGGATTTCAGCGCAACTCCCTTGCGCTGAACAGAGCCGTTTTTGCTTAAGCCGAGCGCGGGCGCAATATTTTTTCAACAATAAGCACCAGACGCCTGCGCGTCACGAACCGGTGTAGCTGCCCCAGAAGCCAGTTACCGCATCCGGTAATCAGGTAGCTACGGTTACTCTCCACGCCCTTCAGCGCCAGGGTGACCACCTTGTGAGCGGGCATTCTTTTCCCTACCGAAGCTTCCTCAGCATTCACCACATCAAAAAAGGCCGTATCCGTTGCGCCGGGGCAAAGCGCCAGGACGCGGATGCCCTTTGAGCGATATTCTCCCCACAGCGCGTTCGAAAACGAGAGAAGGAAGGCTTTGGTTGCGCCATAAATCGCCATATAGGGATCCGGTTGCATCGCGGCCGTTGAGGCAACGTTAATAATCACCCCGGATCCCTGCTGCAGCATTCCCGGCAGCAGGGCGTGAGTCAGCTCCACGGGGGCCACGCAGTTTACGTTTATCTCATCACGCTGCCTGTCGATCGACAGCTTTTCGAATGGCCCGTAGGTGGCGAACCCGGCGCAGTTGATCAGAATGTCGGGGACGCGTCTTAAGGTTTCAAGCCGTTCCACAATGTGGGGAATGGCTTCCGGTTTCACTAAGTCCTGCACGATAATCGTGATGGAGACGCCGTGCTTTCTGACCAACTCTGCGGCAAGCGCCTGCAGCTTTGGCTCGCTGCGGGCGACGAGGATCAAGGCCACGCCGCGGGCGGCGAGCTGCCGGGCAAAATCACGACCGATGCCCGAAGATGCTCCGGTAACCAGCGCTGTTTTTCCTGTATAATCAAAAGAGTTCATATCTTTAATCCCGTTTCCCTAATGTATGCCGCACAGGATAAACCGTGCACTTAGGTACACGGTCAAGCGTGATTTTTACAAGGTGAGGGCGACGCGATGCGAATTGGTGAACTGTGTGCGAAAACGGGATTGTCGAAAGAGACGGTGCGTTACTATGAGCGACAGGGGCTATTAGAGAATATCCCGCAGCCCAATCGCAGCAATAACTACAAAGTCTATTCCGCCGTCGATTTACAGCGTTTAAACATGATCAAGCATGCCAAAATGCTGGGCTTTACCTTAGCCGAGATTTCAGAGGTTTTAGCTGTCTGGGTTGACGACAACTTTACCGCTGAGCAAAAACAGGCTTCTCTGCGCCGCAAGCTGCAGCAGCTTGAAGAGAAAGAAGCAGCGTTAATTGAACTCAGAGCCAGGTTGCAAAACGCCCTTAATAAGGTCGGCCAGCCTTGCGTCGACACGTTTTGATCGCCGGGTGAGAGGAGGCCGCAAAACCGAAGCGGCCTTATCTGTCAGGCAACCAGTTCAGGCATCTGTTCCTTCACGAAATTCAATACGTTCCTCGCGTCGAGAGATGCATAGGGCAGGCTCTCAATAATGGCGATTGAGCGCGTATTACCCACCGTTTCTTTTATCTCATCGAGTTTGTACTGAATGTGCGGCGCGATGAGGAAACCATCGAAAGCGGGGGCGACGCTGGCGAAGTTATCCAGCCCAACGGCGCTAATCATCAGCGGATAGCCTTCGCGTTCCGCCAGAGACTGCATCTTTTTGGCGAGAGAGTTTGCGGTATTACCAAACAAACAACAGATCAGAAGCTTTTTCATATTTTGTACCTCCTGAAAACCGCTCACAGAGTAGTCCTGAGGTTGTCAGCGAAATGCGCGCCATCTCTTATTTTGGCGAGAAATTAATTAGTGCCGCCTGAGGCCTCTTATTTTGATGTTTTTCTGATATCTCATGTCGGGATCAGGCCATTTCTTTCCACTGATAAAATTTCTTCGAGGCAAGAGAGAGCATGTCTAAATCTTCCTTCGTATCGCCATAGGCAAAGATGACGTTGTAGGAAGATAAATCATAATGATCAGTTATCTTCGTTTTTTTTAGGCGAGCGCTGCAGTCACCCTTTTTGTATTCTCCGGTTGCTTTTCCATCTGCAAATGCCACTTCACTGCATAAGAGTTCAAGCCCATTCTGCTCGCACCAGGGTTTAAGGTATAAATCAAGCGAGGCTGAAACCACCACCACCGTATCCCCCTGAGACTTATGCCAGCTGATTTTCTTCATGGCATTCTCCCGCAACAGGGCAGGAATTTCTGTTTTACTGTAGAAAAGCCCGGCGTTTTTTAATTCTGCTTCAGATTTGCCTGCTAACGCTATTCTTACCACTTTTTTTCGTAAAACCGATCCCGATAACGCGCCCAGTTTATAGGCGAGGATGTAGGGAAGAAGGCGCAGCTTTCCGCGCCGTAGCGTTTTTTCATCAACGGAACGATAAATAAACGGGGTGAAGGTGTCGGAAAACGTTATCGTTCCATCGAAATCGAAAAAAGCAATATTTGCAGTCATAAGCCGTTTGGACGGGATAATGAATTGTATAGGGCGAGTGTATCACTGTTTATTGCGTTAATGTTTTTTTAGCCAGTCGAGAAAAAACTGGCTAAACGCCGTGACCTGAAGCGGCTGCAGTTTGCGCTGCGGGTAAACAAGCTGCAGGCCGACATCTTTGCGATCGTATCGGCTAAAGCCGGTGAAGCTGTCGGCAAACAGTACCGTGAGCCTTCCGGTTTCAACATCGTCTTTGACGTCCCACCACGATTTCCCCGCGATGCCAGCCCCGCTGAGTGCCCACTGACGAAGCAAAGCCCCGTCGTCGCACACCATGGCAGGCTCTACGCGAACGACGCTTTCCTCGCCATCTTTTTCAAAGCGCCATTCGTTCATCACCACGCCCTGAGACTCAAGCGCCAGGCACCGGTGCTGGGCTAAATCGGCAAACGTGGAGGGAATACCGCGTTCGTTAAGATACTCCCCGGAGGCGACCAGCACCCGATGGTTCGGACGGATGTTTCTGACGACAAGGCTGCTGTCCGGCAGGTTGCCAAAACGCACGCTCATATCCAGCCGGTTAGCGACCAGGTCCTCAACGTGTTCTCTTAACGAGATGAAAAATTTAACGTCGGGATGGCGTCGGGAGAATTCCACGACGGCGGGGCTAAGATACTGTCTGCCAAAGTCCGAGGGCGCAGAAAGGCGAATGTTGCCGCTGAGCACGCCTTCCTTTTGCGTCAGTAACGACTCGGCGTGATGCACTTCTTCCAGCACGCGCAGCGCGGCATGGTAAAACTCTTCCCCGGCGCGGGTCAGCGTGATCGATCGCGTTGAGCGGTGAAACAGGCGCGTCTGGTAACGCTCCTCAATCGCCTTCAGCCTGGCCGTCATGGTGGCGGGAGAAAGCGACAGGCGTCGCCCGGCGGCAGAAAGACCGCCGGCCTCGGCAACTTCCACCAGTAACGCCATGTCTTCGAGTTTACCCATTATTCATATTTTCCGAAAAGTGCATCTACTTTTAGCGTAATTATCAAAATCAGATGCCGACTGTAAAGTGATTTCATCCAAACCATAAGGGATGAAAACATGCAACGTATCTCACTTTTTGAACGCTACAGGCTGGGTCAGCAGGACCTGAAAAACAGTATCGTCATGGCGCCGATGACCCGCGCGCGCTCCCTGCAGCCGGGAAATATTCCCTCGGCGCTGATGGCGGAGTATTACCGGCAGCGGGCCAGCGCCGGATTAATTATCACGGAAGCCACCCAGATTTCGCCTCAGGGCCAGGGATACTCATGGACGCCCGGCATCCATTCGCCTGAGCAGGTTTCAGGATGGCAACTCACGACGGGCGCCGTGCATCAGGCGGGCGGGGTGATTTTTTCGCAGCTCTGGCACGTCGGGCGAATGTCGCACGCCAGTTTTCATCAGGATGGTCAGCCCGTCGCCCCATCAGCACTGGCGCCGGACGCGCAGGTGTGGGTGGTGAATGAAAAGGGGGAAGGCCAAATGGTTGACTGCCCGCAGCCGAGAACCCTCTCGCTCAAGGACATCCACAGCATCATCGCGGACTATCGTCAGGCGGCACTGAATGCCGTTCAGGCCGGGTTTGACGGCGTGGAGGTTCACGGTGGAAACGGCTATCTGATCGACCAGTTTCTGCGTCAAACCTCCAACAAACGCACGGACGAGTACGGCGGCACGCTGGCGAACCGGATCCGCTTTGCTCAGGAGGTGCTAAGCGCCATTGCCGAGGCCATTGGCCACGAGCGTACGGGCATTCGCCTTTCCCCGTTTATTACCCAGCGCGGGATGAACGATCCGCAGGTGACGGAAGCCATACTCGCTCTCGCGGCCTGGTGTGAACAAAAAGGGATTGCGTTCATCCACCTGGCGGAAGCCGACTGGGACGATGCGCCGCAGGTACCTGAACAGTTCCGTCAATCGCTACGCGAGACGTTTAGCGGAACCCTTATCGTCGCGGGGAACTATGACCTTGAAAAAGCGGAAAAGATCCTTGCTGCCGGCTATGCCGATTTGATTGCCTTCGGACGGCCGTTTATTGCCAACCCGGATTTACCCCACCGGCTGGCGCACCAGCTGCCTCTGGCCCAGGTGCGCGACCCCGCCACGCTGTTTGGCGGCACCGCGACGGGATATACCGATTACCCCATTTACAGCCTGCAGGAGGAAACGTTATGACCCATAAAACCTTAATTATCGGCGGCGCTTCCGGCATCGGTTTCGCCGTGGGCAGCCTGCTTGCCGGGCGCGGCGAGGAAATTATTCTTGCGGGCCGAGACGGCGCGAAGCTGGACGCTGCGCGGCAGCGGCTGAGCGCCCACGCCGCATCTGTTCACACCCTCGTGCTGGATATCAGCCGTGAGGCAGAGTTGGTTGCACTCGGTGAAACGCTGGGTGAGGTGAATAATATCGTCGTTACGGCGGGTTCACAGGCTCCGGGAGGGCTTCTTTCCGGGCTGGATCTCCGCGCGGCAAGGCTGGCCTTTGATACAAAATTCTGGGGAAGCATCAATGTCGCCCGCTATCTCAGCGGGAACATCGCCCCTCGCGGTACGCTGACGTTCACCAGCGGGTTCGTGGCGCGTCGCACCGTGGCGGGCGCCATAGTTAAAACGACGATGAATGCCGCCATCGAGGCCGCGACAAAAGTGCTGGCGAAAGAGCTTTCACCGCTGCGCGTCAACGTCGTGAGTCCGGGGCTGACCGACACGGAAGCGTACGCGGGCATGGACGCCGCCGCGCGGGAAAAAATGCTCGCTGGCGCGGCGGAAAGCCTGCCAGCCAAAGCCTGGGGAAGGGCGGAGGACGTCGCGCAAGGATATCTTTTCGCCATTGATAATCCCTTTGTCACGGGATCGGTCATTGATATTGAAGGCGGGGCGTTAATTAACTGACCCGCTCTGATTTGAACCGCAGGGAATCGTCTGCGGGTAATGTAATACTCTATTGAGAGATATCATGAAATATACGACGTATTTTCATTCGGCTGTAGCGATAGTTATTTTTGCAGGTCTTTCGGGTAATGCGATTTCCGCGCAGGGGGAATGGCTGCAGCCAAAACAGCTTATAGTGGACAACAGCCTGCCGCAGGCGAAATTAAAGGCGAATGAAGCACTCGCCAGAGAATATGCCTCATTCTGGAATACGGGTAATGAAACCCTGGCGCGTAATGCCCTGGCGGTAAGCTTTATTGATAAAACGCCTCCGGAGGGGCGTAAGCAGGGGCCGGAAGGCGCTATTTTAGCTTCCCGTGCGTTTCGTGCAGCCGTGCCTGATTTGCGCTGTGACGTTGAGCAAATGATTATTTCAGGCAATCGCGTGGTTTCGCATTTACATTTTCATGGTACCTTCACCGGGACATTTGGCAAGCTGAAAGGAAAGGGGCAGAAAATAGATTTTATCGCCACGGATATTTATGAGATTGGTGACGGTAAGATTGTGGCTAACTGGCATATTGAGGACAACCTGACGCTGATGAAACAGCTGGGCGCGCTGTAAAGTCATCACTCCGGGGCGGCCCGGAGTGATGCGAAAATCCTATAAGCCAAGATCGCTCAGCGAAGGGTGATCGTCCGGGCGTCTGCCCAGCGGCCAGTGGAACAGCCTCTCAGAGGCTTTGATCGGCATATCGTTTACGCAGGCAAAGCGACGCTTCATCAGTCCGTCCGGCTCAAACTCCCAGTTTTCATTACCGTAAGAGCGGAACCAGTTGCCGGAATCATCATGCCATTCATAGGCATAGCGCACCGCGATCCGGTTCTCCGTAAATGCCCAGAGTTCTTTAATCAGACGATAGTCCAGCTCTTTTTTCCATTTCCGCTCCAGAAACGCCTGGGCTTCTTCACGGTTGGTGGCGAACTCTGCGCGGTTACGCCATTGGGTATCCAGCGTATAGGCAAGCGCGACTTTCGCCGGGTCGCGGCTGTTCCAGCCATCTTCTGCCAGTCTGACTTTTTCGATGGCGCTTTCACGAGTGAAGGGCGGTAAAGGAGGACGTGTGTTCATTGCGATTACCTCAGCGTTATATTAAGTAGACAGATCTGTCTACCTGCGGTAATCTATGCCTGTAAAATAACGCTGTCAACATTCTTTTTGAGGCTACCCAAAAGTGAAAACAGAACCCGCAGGCAACGATACAAAAATCAGCGTCAGAGATAAGATATTACTCACGGCGCACGATCTGTTTTATTCCACGGGCTTCAGGGCGACGGGGGTGGATACGCTGATTAAAGCGTCTAAAGTGACCAAGGTGACTTTCTATCGCCATTTTCCGAGTAAGAGCTTGCTTATTCTCGCCTATCTACACTATCGGCATGAAATATGGATTAACTGGTTTGAGACCACGCTGCGTCGACATCTCGATGAAGGCGAAATACCTTCTGATGCGATATCCGCAACGCTTTACGAATGGTTTATTTCGCCCGAATTCCACGGCTGCGCGTTTATTAACGCCAGCGCAGAGGCGAAATCGGAAGATATTGAAAGCGAAATTAAAGAGATATGCCGCAGTCATAAGTCGGAAACAAAGAAAATTATTTCCTTGCTGACGAAGAGTGCTGATGAGCGCGTCGTCAATGAAATCATGCTGCTCATTGACGGTGCAATTATTCATGCGCAAATGGGCATGGGTACGGATGAGGTCATCACTCCGTTGAAGAGGGCATTAGCCGCAGCGTTATTAGTGGGCAAATAATGTTTACCCCTGCGACGACTGACAAATGCCCGCAAGACAACAACACTTAGCGTTTAATAACCTTCACACCGGGAATGAGCAAATGGCCTATAACCGCACTTTCGCCCTCGATATAAGCTGGAAAAGTCCTCATCCGCGTACATGCTATGCAGTCGGCAAGCATGCCGGGATGCTCATCCGCATGCGCGTCTGTTTGATTGCGTTATTCTTGGCCAGACGTTATGACCCAATTGCTGAGGTTGAAAAATCCTCGGCGTCAGTTGGTGCCGTTACATAAGGCTGTAAACACCCGCTCCCCAGTAACCCTTACCCTGACGAGTCTGTTCTTTCCAGCCTGATGCGATCAGTTCTTTTGCAATAAACCGATTGATGATCCCATGCCCCATGAGCAAGACGGGGCCATCGGAGTCCTTAGCCGCCGTTACGAGGATCTCAGCCGCTTTAGCGGCACGTTTTTTTACGACGCTTACGCACTCTGCTTCACCAGACAGCCCGCAGAGCCAAAGAACGCGAAACAGTGCCGCCCAGTAAAAAGGCGACAACCGTAACCCTGGGATACGAAATATCGGCAGTTCCGCTTCCCGAAAAACCTCATCAATTAAACCCGGTTGACACCCCAGCGTTTTCAACGATGAAAGGGCTCGCGGGAGAGGGCTGCTGAGAAACGTGAGCGCGCGGTACGCGAGGATTTGAGCTATCTCCGAAGGTCTGTCGCTGCCCGTTGAAGAGCGGTTATAGCTGTCGATCCATTCAGCCATTTGCCTGTACGATACTTTTGGCTCACCCCTGTGCTGAGGTTCTCCATGCCGCATCAAAATAATTTCCATATGTTTTTATCACCCATCATCCCTTCATCAGCGGCAGAGTAGCGCGATCGGATGAGGTTTTTCACCCACCCGTTTTAGTGTGTCTGAACCTGGAGCGTACTTAGCAGACCTATCAGTCTGTAAAATATTTTCATGCGCGCGTATTCTGTGAGAAAGCGCTGAGCATAATCATTTAGGGTAAAGGAAACGAAAAATGAGAACACAGAAACGATGCCTTGGCTGCGTGGCTGTTGTGGTTGATGACTACGATCGCGCTATTGAATACTACACCGACAAGCTGGGGTTTACCCTCGTAGAGGATACGCCTCAACCGGGTAAACGCTGGGTGGTCGTCTCACCCAACCCGGAAAGCGACTGCAATATTTTGCTGGCTCGTGCTTCTAACGAGAGGCAGGAAAGCTTTATCGGCAATCAATGCGGCGGCAGAGTTTTCCTGTTCCTTCAGACGGACGATTTTTGGCGCGATTACCGTGCCATGAAAGATAAAGGCGTTCATTTCTGCGAAGAACCTCGTGAGGAAGAGTACGGTACGGTGGTGGTGTTTGAAGATATTTACGGCAACCGCTGGGATCTCTACCAAAATGCCCAACGTGGGTGATTACCAGGGATACTTTTCATGACTCTTCGAATTAGGCAGGCCACCGGGGCCGATTCAACGCTTTTAAGCGAGCTGGGATACCGAATCTATCCCGCCCATTTTCAGCATCTGTGGGTGTCAGACGCAGAGATGAAGGATTTTCTGCACGGCGAGTACGCGCTTTCCGTACTTGAACAGAGCCTGAAAGAGAACGCTGTTTCCTGGTATGTTGCCGAGACCGATCGGCCCGTGGGATTTATGAAAGTGACATGGGAAGCCCTGCTCCCGGAAACGGACAAGAAGGGCGTTCTCCTCAACAAGCTCTACCTCGATCCCGCCGAGACCGGCAAGAACTATGGCCAGGCGATGTTCAACAACATTACCGACATGGCCCGGAGCAGGGGAAAAGACTATCTCTGGCTGGAAATGCTTGAGCAGAACGCGGGAGCGTACCGGTTCTACCAGAAGCAGGGCATGCTCTGCGTTAAGAACGTCCTTTTCGAAACCGCTTCACAGCAGAGCATTCTCAGAATTATGGGGATGTCTCTTTAGGGCGAGAGCTTTCGTCGCGCTGTGCCAGCGATAGCGCGCTGGCGCTGGCGGGATCGAACAGCGAGAGGCTCTCAATCTGATTGAGTAAAATCACCTTTCGGAATGACATGGCGCTGCGGGGTTCAGAGTCGAGCGTGATGTCATGCTCCGCATACCACTTGCTGTAGTTATTCTCGATGCGAAAGTTCATCGTCTTCGCGTCTCTGTACCCGCTTAACATCGGGATCAGCACGATATTGGCCGTTTTTTCATATTCCAGCGTCGCGGTGTGGATCATGCCGACGTAAATCCGCCTCGACCGGAGCGTGACCTGCGCCAGTTCCCCTTGCTCCATACACTGATACAGCAGTTGTTCAATACCGCTCGACTGCGCCAGACGTTTGTAGAGCTTTTTCCGGCTTTCGCCGTCCAGCCTGGCGCTGCCGGCCCAGTTAGAGCGGTAGAGGCAAAACAGGATGGCAAACGCCAGCATCACGACCACCGGCGCCTGAATGCCTAAAAAGCTCCAGTTCATAAAGTCGATTTGCCAGTCGGTATATTTCGGCGAGGCAAAGTGAAAAGCGTTGTTGGCCGCAGAAAGGGCGAGCAGGAGCAGCCAGAGCAGACCGGTGGCAATTACGCCCTGCAGAACGAAAATACAGCCGTACAGCGCCACAAGAAAATAGACGTCCCAGCCAAAGGAGCGCTTGATTTTAAAGCGGGTCGACAGGTCGCGGCTGGTGTACCAGTACCCGCATACCATCAGCACCATAAATATCGCCGTTCCCATATCAGGCCCTCTTCAGCATGTTGACGTGACGCAAAAAATCCTGCCGCACCTCGTTGCTTTTGTAGTTCACCGAGGCGTTCCCGTCCTGGTCGATAATGATGCGATCGCCATCTTCGACGGCTTCAATGATTTCCTGCTGGCTCATCACCTGCAGTAAGGATTCCGGGCTGGAGAAAAGGGAGAGAAAGAAACGTTTCATGCGGGCATCCTTATGAATAAAAAGAATAAGCCTGGAAGAAGACCGGCGAATTTGCCTTAAGGATATCCTGAAAGTTAAAGCCGGGTGGCGGCTACGCCTTACCTGGACTACAAAGCCCACTCTTCTGGCTATATATAAGTCATTGATATATATCTAAAATAAAAAATAAATCACCACAAACTTGGACAAATAACGTTAATTGTGTAAGTTTTAATTATGCGATTACGCCACGTTGTTTACAGCCAGGATGTGACCCATGAGCACTTTGCCCTCTGTCGTGAGTCGGTTTGTTGAGTACTACGCCGCACTGGATAGCCAGCCGCCGTCCGCGCTGGTGGGGCTTTACCATTCGAATGCCACGCTTATCGATCCGTTTGGCGAGCATGACGGGATTTTCGCGCTTCAGCGCTACTTCACCCATCTGCTGGCCAACGTCGAGCATTGCCGTTTTTCCATCGATACGCCGCTATGCAGCGGGAACCGGTTTGCTGTGACCTGGGTAATGCACTGGTCGCATCCGCGCATTGCCGGGGGAGAGCCGCTCGAACTGCCGGGATGTTCGGTGGTGGACACGGAAAGCGATCTCATCACGCACCAGCGCGACTACTACGATGCGGGAGAGATGATCTACGAACACCTTCCTCTGCTGGGCTGGGCGGTACGCGGCGTGAAGCGGAGGGTCAAATCATGAAAACGGTCCTGATCACCGGCGCAAGCTCGGGCATTGGTGCCGGGCTGGCGAAATCTTTTGCTGCAGACGGCTACCACGTGATTGCCTGCGGACGCGATCCGGCGCGTCTCGAAGCGCTGCATCAGACCTGCCCCAATCTCACCGTTCGCCTGTTCGATATGACAGACAGGGACGCCTGTCGCCAGGCGCTGACCGGCAGCTACGCCGATCTGATTATTCTCTGCGCCGGTACCTGCGAATATCTCGATGGAGGCGTGGTGGATGCGGCGCTGGTGGAGCGGGTTATGGCGACAAATTTCCTCGGCCCGGTGAACTGTCTTGACGCGCTGCAGCCGCAGCTGACGGCTGGCAACCGCGTGGTGCTGGTGAGTTCGATGGCCCACTGGCTGCCTTTCCCACGGGCAGAGGCCTACGGCGCGTCCAAAGCGGCCCTGAGCTGGTTTGCCGAGAGCCTGCGGCTGGACTGGGAGCCAAAAGGGATTGCCGTCACGGTGGTCTCCCCGGGCTTTGTCGACACGCCGCTGACGCGCAAAAACGATTTTGCCATGCCGGGCAGGGTGAGCGTCGAGGAGGCGGTCAAGGCGATCCGTACCGGGCTGGCGGCAGGAAAAATGCATATCGCGTTTCCTGACGGGTTCGGCTTTATTTTGCGGTTGCTCTCCGGGCTGCCCGCGTTTTTACAGCGCGCGCTGCTGCGCAGGATGGTGCGTTCATGAACATTGCGATTATCGGCAGCGGCATCGCCGGGCTGACCTGCGCCTGGCGCCTGGCCGGGCACCATCAGGTGACCTTATTTGAAGCGGGCGCCACGCCCGGCGGCCATACCGCAACGGTTGACGTGACGACGCCACAGGGCACATACGCGATCGATACCGGGTTTATCGTTTACAACGATCGCACCTATCCGCGCTTTATGGGCCTGCTCAGCGAGCTGGGCATCAGCGGGCAAAAAACGCAGATGAGCTTTTCGGTGCACAACCCGGCGACGGGGCTTGAATACAACGGACACACCCTGACGTCGATGTTTGCCCAGCGCCGAAACCTGGTGAATCCGGCATTCTGGCGGCTGCTCGGGGAGATCGTCCGCTTCAATCGTCTGGCAAAACAGGCGCTGGACGGGGAGGTGGACCCGAACGCCACGCTGCAGACGTTTCTGGAACAGCACGGCTTCACGCCGTTTTTTGCGCGCCACTACATTCTGCCGATGGGGGCCGCCATCTGGTCCTCGTCGCTGCAGGAGATCAAGCGTTTTCCGCTGCCGCTCTTTTTACGCTTCTTCCACCACCACGGCCTGCTGGATATCACCCAGCGCCCGCAGTGGTACGTGGTGCCGGGCGGCTCGCGAGAGTATATCCGCGCCATGCTCGACAAACTGGGCGACCGTCTGAATCTGCACCTCAATTCACCGGTGCAGCGGGTGAGCCGCCACGAGCACGGGGTTACGCTCCAGCTTGAAAACGGCAGCCATACCTTCGATAGGGTAATTTTTGCCTGCCACTCCGCCAGCGCCCTGGCGATGCTTGATGACCCAACGCTCGCAGAGCGCGAGGTGCTGGGCGATATCGGCTGGCAGCGCAACGAGGTCGTTTTACACAGCGATCCGCGCTGGCTGCCGGTGCGGCAGCGCGCGTGGGCCAGCTGGAACTACCGCCTGAGCGCGCAGGAACAGGCCAGCGCCTGCGTCACCTACAACATGAACATCCTGCAGGGGCTGCCTGCGGGCAGTCCGCTGTTCTGCGTCACCCTCAACCCGGACGCGCCGGTGGATGAGCGCTTCGTTCTGCAACGCTTTGTCTATGAACATCCGCTGTTTAACCCGCAAAGCTGGCGGGCGCAGGCGCGGCGCGGCGAGATCAACGGTCATAACCGGAGCTGGTACTGCGGGGCCTGGTGGTACAACGGTTTTCATGAAGATGGCGTGCGCAGCGCGCTGGACGTGGTCAATGCGATAGCGGCCGGAGAGGGGAACTGAGATGAACAGCTGCCTCTACCACGGCGTGTTACGCCACCGCCGCCTTCAGCCGAAAACCCACGAATTTAGCTACAGCGTCTTTATGGCCTGGCTGGATCTCGATGAACTACCGCAGCTTTCGTCCGTCGGCGTGCGGCGCAATCGCTTTGCCGCCGCCTCGTTCCACGACGCGGACTATCCGCTCGGCACGCCGCTCAAAGAGAACGTGCTCAGCAGGCTGGAGAGCCTGACCGGGGAACGTCCGGACGGTCGGGTGATGCTCCTGACGCAGCTGCGCTATTTCGGCTTTCATTTCAATCCGGTCAATTTTTACTACTGCTACGACGAAAAGGGAACGCTGCGCTGGGTGCTGGCGGAGGTCCGCAACACGCCGTGGAATGAACGTCATTACTATGCCGTCAACGGACAGGATGCGCAGCCCACGGAAAAAGCGTTTCACGTTTCCCCCTTCAACCCGATGGACATGATTTACCACTGGCGCTTTAACGACCCGGATAACACGCTGCATATGCACATTGAAAATCATCAGGAAGCGAAGGTCTTTGACGCCACGCTCGCGCTGCGCCGGGAGCCTTTGACGCGCCCCGCGCTGCGCTCGCTGTTGCTGCGCATTCCGCTCATGACCCTGAAAACCGTTTTTGCCATTTACTGGCAGGCGCTGCGCCTGTGGCTCAAGCGCGTGCCGCTGTATAACCATCCCGTCAGCAGGAGTGAACGCTCATGACCGATCCCGTCTTTGCGTTAGAACCCGATATCCCGCGTAACGTCCGCCTCGCGCGATGGCTGCTGTTTCGTCTGTTAAGCGGCATCCGCGGCGGTTCGCTCACGCTGCGTGAAGGGGCACAGACCTTTCATTTTGGCGAGACGTCCTCCGCGCTGCATGCCGACGTGCAGATCCTCACGCCCGGCGTCTACTGGCGCGTCTTAACGGGCGGGAGCCTTGCTGCGGCAGAAGCCTGGATGGACGGCGAATGGGAAACCGCACACCTCACGCCGCTTCTGGAGCTGCTGGCGCTCAACGGCGAGGTGCTCGGTCGTCTGGAAAACGGCTTTCGTCTGCTCGGCAGGCCGCTGGAGCGGATACGCCACTGGACGCGGCGTAACTCTCGCATGCAGGCGCGCGAAAATATTGCCGCCCATTACGATCTGGGCAATACCTTCTATGCCCATTTTCTGGATAAAGAGCTGCTCTATTCCAGCGCGCTGTTTACCGCTGACGAGCAGGATCTGACGGCGGCTCAGCGGGCCAAAATGGCGCGCCTGTGTGACCAGCTGGCGCTAAACCGGGGTGACCACCTGCTGGAAATTGGCACCGGCTGGGGCGCGATGGCGGAATACGCGGCCCGTCATTACGGCTGTCGGGTGACCACCACCACGCTGTCGCAGGAGCAATATAGCTGGGCGACCGAGCGGATCGCCCGCGCCGGGTTGCAGGATCGCGTTGAGGTACTGCTCTGCGACTATCGCGACCTCACCGGACAGTACGACAAGCTGGTCTCAATTGAGATGATTGAAGCCGTCGGGCAACGCTATCTGCCCACGTTTTTCCGCACCTGCCAGGCGCGTCTGCGCCCCGGAGGACGGATGGCGATTCAGGCCATTACCATTCAGGACCAGCGCTATCGCGACTACAGCAAAAGCGTCGATTTTATCCAGCGCTACATTTTTCCCGGCGGCTTCTTGCCGAGCATCACCGCGATGAACGAGCTGATGACGCGCCACACCGATTTCGTGGTGCGCAATCTTTTCGACATGGGCCCCGACTACGCCCGCACGCTTGCCCACTGGCGGCAGCGGTTTGTCCATGCCTGGCAGGAGATTGAAAAGCTCGGCTTCGATGAACGGTTCCGCCGCATGTGGCTGTACTACTTTGGCTACTGCGAAGCCGGGTTTAACGCCCGCACCATCAGCGTGGTGCAGCTGACCGCCGAGCGCGTATGAGGCGTTACCTTCAGGTCTTCCTGCTGGCCGTCGCGTTCGACCTCTACTGGGCGCTGGTGGTGCTCTTTCGCGAACAGGGCCTGATTATCTGGCTCGCGCTGGCGATCCTGGCGTGCCTGCTCTTGCCGCCTGCTTACCGTTTTTATGCCATTGGGCTGGCCGCGGCGGGCAGTCTGCTGGACGCACTCTGGGCCCTGACCGGGCTGATTGCCTTTACGGGCGAGTCCCTGATGCCGTTATGGATGGTGGCACTGTGGCTGATGTTCGCCACCGTCTGGACGCAGCTGACGCGCACCACCACGTTACCCGGCTGGCTGCTGACCCTGCTGGCCGCCGTGGGTGGACCGGTGGCCTACCTGTTTGGCGAGCGGCTGGGGGGCATCACGTTTCTGGAGCCGACCTTTATCGTCGTGGGCTGGATGGCGCCGGGCTGGCTGGTATTGATGCTGTTTTTCCACCTGCTGATGGGGAGACAAAAATGAGAACTGTGGTTTTGCTGCTTTGGCTGACGCTGGTTGTGCCTGTTGCCCAGGCCGCCGACTGGCTGGCCTGGCGGAAGGTGGGGGACGCCACGCTCACCTGGGGACCGTTCACCGTCTATACCTCCCAGCTACGTACCCCGGACGGGCGTTATAGCCGGGATAATCAGAATCAGGCGCTCATTATTACCTATGCGCGGGACATCGATCGCGATGAACTGATTGAGGCGACCCGCGACCAGTGGCAGGCGCAGGGGATCCTGGCGCAGGAGCCGCAAAGCGAAGCCTGGCTGCGGATGCTCCGGTCGCTGTGGCCGGATGTTCGCCCGGGCTCACAGCTGGCGTTTGTTCTCAACGATAAGCAGGGGCAGTTCTGGTATCGCGCGTCAGCGGCACAAACATCCTTTATTCCACTCGGACCGCGCCAGTCGGAAGCGTTCAGCACCCGTTTTCTGGCCATCTGGCTCGATCCCCGCACGCAATATCCTGAGCTGCGTCAGCAGTTAATCGGAGGCCAAAAATGAAACGTATCCTGATGATGGCGCTGGCATTCACGATGCTGCTGGCGGGCTGTAGCACTGAGGTGGCCGAGTATCGCCAGCAGCAGCCGCGGCTTGATATCTTCCACTACTTCCAGGGCAAAACCGAAGCGTGGGGGATGGTGCAGGATCGCAGCGGCAAGCAGATCCGCCGTTTTCACGTTGAGATTGCCGGGGATGTTATCGGCGATACGCTGACGCTCAACGAGCACTTCGTCTACGACGATGGCGAGAAGCAGCAGCGGGTCTGGCATATACGCCGCGTGGGGAACGATCGCTACGAGGGAACGGCAGGGGATATTGAAGGGGTTGCAACGGGTCAGGCCGCAGGCAACGCCTTTAACTGGCATTACAGCATGAACGTGAAGGCCAACGGCAGCACCTGGCTACTGAACTTCGACGACTGGATGTACCTGCAGGATGAGACCCATCTGTTTAATAAAACCGAGATGAAGAAATTTGGCGTCACCGTCGCCACGGTGACGCTGTTCTTTACCCGTAATACCTCAGCTTAGTCTCGGACGCTGCCGGTTTTGCTGCTGGAGTAGATGAAGTACAGGGCAATCCCCAGGCACACTACCGCGCTCAGACGGCTCGGTGAAAACGGAATGGCGGGATTGCCCAGCCAGCCAAAGTTATCAATCAACATACTCATGGCGAGCTGGCCGAAGATCACCGCCACCGTGGCGACGGCGGTGCCGATGCGCTGCACCGCCACGACCATGATCACAATGTAAGGCACGCCGAACATCGCCCCGAGGAGCTGCCATTTCGGCACGTCCAGCAGCGTGACCGCCTGCTTAGGCTCAAAGAAGAAAATCAGCAGGGCGGTCACCAGCGCGCCGACGGAAAACGTCAGAAACGCGCTTTTGAAAACGCCCACGCTGCTGCCGAGCTGCCCGTTAATCGCGGCCTGAATGCTCAGCGTTGCGCCGCCGCAGACGGCGAGAAGAATCATTATCAGCGTCATATCATCACCCCTGTGCGACCAGAATCAGTGCCGCAATAATAAAAACCAGCGCCACGATACGTTTTGCGTTTATCTTCCTGTGCGGCGTACCCAGCAGGCCAAAGTGGTCAATGAGCAGGCTTTTAAAAACCTGACCAGCCAGAATGCCAATCATCGTCAGAGCGATGCCGATGGTCGGCGTGGCAATCGTCAGAATGACCACGTAAACAGGGCCAAGCACGCCGCCGAGCAGCTGCCAGCCGGGCTGGGCGAAAAACGACGGGCTGCTGCGCGGGCTGAAAAACAGCATCAGCAGAAACGTCAGCGCGGCACCGACGCCAAAAATGCTGAACGTCGCCCATAAATCGCCCACTTCTCCCCCTAATGGCCCCAGCAGCCCAGCCTCGACGGAAAGGCCCATCCCGCCGGCAATCACCAGTAAAATCAAAACAAACTGCATTACGCTTCCTCCGTTTTCAGGCGAAGAAGATTACGTCGGTAGACCCGTGAGAAAAATGCCATAATGCAGGAAACACCTTTGCAGGAAATGCATTAATGTCAGATGCCGGAAGCATGAACCTTCGCTCACTGCTGCTGTTTATTGCCGTCTATGAAACGCAGAACTTTTCCGTCGTCGCGCGACGAGAGGGAATATCCGCCTCGCAGGTGTCGCGCATTGTTCATCAGCTTGAGGACGCGCTCGGCCAGCAGCTGTTCTATCGCAATACCCGGGCGGTGATCCCTACGGAAAGCGGGCATCTGTTTATCCGCTATGCCCGGGCGATGGTCGATAACTTCGAAGAGGCGCGGCGGGAGCTGGATGAACGTTCGACCGAACCCTCCGGCACGGTCCGCATAAACGGGCCGGTATTTTTTGGACAGAGACACGTTGCACCCGGACTGGCAGGTCTGGCCGAGCGTTATCCACGGTTAACCATAGAGCTGACGCTGACCGATGACTTTATCGACCCGCACCGGGACGCCGCCGATCTCATTTTCCGCATCGGCACGCTGACGGATTCGACGTTCCACGCCCGTGTCTTTGGGCAGCAGCGCTACCACCTCGCCGCGTCGCCCGCGTATCTGCGTCAACACGGCGTCCCGGCCGACCCGACCGAACTGAGCCAGCACAAGTGTCTGGTCTATCGCGGTTCGTCCGGGCCTAACCGCTGGCTCGTGCGTCGCACAGGGGAGAATTGGGTGCATTATCCCGTCGCGCCGCTGATGACGTCCAATAATGCGGAGTCGCTGCTCATTGCCGCGCTGGGCGGGATGGGGGTCGTCCTGTTTCCGGACTGGCTGATTGGCGACAGGCTGCTGCGGGGCGAGCTGATCGCCCTTATGCCGGAAATGACGTGCGCCATCAACACGGAGCAACTCAATATTGCGGCGATCTATCCTAACGCACGTCATCCGCCCCTGAACGTCAGGGCGGTGATTGATTATTACGTGGCGTTTTTCGGCACGCCGCTCTACTGGCAAACGTAAGGCAATTACGCGCCGAGCTCCTTGCGGATGATCTCTGCGCCGGCGCTAAGCGCTTTCAGCTTGCCGTTAGCCACCTGGCGTGAAAGCGGGGCCATGCCGCAGTTGGTTGACGGGTAAAGCTTGTCGGCATCGACGAACCGCAGCGCTTTACGCAGCGTATCGGCGACTTCCTCGGGCGTTTCAACGGCGTTGGTTGCCACATCAATCGCGCCGACCATCACCTTTTTACCGCGGATCAGCTCCAGCAGATCCATCGGCACGCGGGAGTTGTGGCACTCCAGGGAGATAATGTCGATATTAGAGGTCTGCAGCTTAGGGAAGGCCTCTTCGTACTGGCGCCACTCTGAGCCGAGCGTCTTTTTCCAGTCGGTATTGGCTTTGATGCCGTAGCCGTAGCAGATGTGTACCGCGGTTTCGCACTTCAGCCCTTCAATGGCGCGTCCCAGCGCGGCGATACCCCAGTCGTTCACCTCGTCAAAAAAGACGTTAAATGCCGGTTCATCAAACTGGATAATATCCACGCCTGCGGCCTCTAACTCACGCGCCTCCTGATTGAGGATTTTGGCGAATTCCCAGGCCAGCTTTTCGCGGCTTTTATAGTGCGCGTCGTAAAGGGTGTCGATCATGGTCATCGGCCCGGGCAGGGCCCATTTGATCGGCTTGTCCGTGAGCTGGCGCAGGTACTTCGCATCGTCCACGAATACCGGCTTCTGACGCGCAACGGCTGAAACCACGGTCGGCACGCTGGCGTCGTAGCGGTTACGAATGCGCACCGTCTGGCGATTTTCAAAATCCACGCCGCTCAGGTGTTCAATAAAGGTGGTGACGAAGTGCTGGCGAGTCTGTTCTCCGTCGCTGACGATATCGATACCCGCGCGGATCTGCTCATCCAGAGACAGGCGCAGCGCGTCCTGTTTACCTGCCAGCAGTTCCTGATCCTGTAATTTCCAGGGTGACCACAGCGTTTCAGGTTGTGCAAGCCAGGTCGGCTTAGGCAGGCTGCCAGCCGTAGAAGTCGGGAGCAATGTTTTCATAATAAAAGACCTTTTTTGATGAATTAAAGCGTGTAGTTATCAGACCACTGCTCAAGAATGTGTTGGTAAGGCTTAATAAAGTACGCTTCGGTAAAGCGACCCTGTTCAATCGCCAGTCGGCTACGCTCTTCCCGGTCATAAACAATTTTGGTTAATGAATGATCCTGCTGGTTCAGATCCGGTCGGTAGTACAGTCCCGCCGCCGAGTTTGCGTTATAAATTTCCGGGCGATAGATTTTCTGGAACGTCTCCATCGTGCTGATGGTGGCAATCAGCTCCAGATCGGTGTAATCACTCAGCAAATCCCCGGTAAAGAAGAACGCGAAAGGCGCCACGCTGTTTTCCGGCATGAAATAGCGAACCTGCAGGCCCATCTTCGCGAAGTACTGTTCCGTTAGCGACTCGCCATCCGGCTGATATTCAGTGCCCAGTACCGGGTGCTGGTTGCCGGTGCGGCGGTAGGTGTCTTTGCTGGAGACGCTCAGGCAGATCACCGGACCCTTGCTGAAGTTCTCTTTGTATTCCGGCGAATTCACAAAGTGGCGGAAAATATTGCCGTGCAGTTCGCCAAACTTTTCCGGAATGCTGAAGTGCTGCTGGTTCTTGTTGTGTTCCAGCAGGCGCACGCTGAAATCATAGTCCCGCACGTAAGAAGAGAAGTTATTTCCGACGATGCCAGGGATACGCTTGTTATTTTTTTTGTCGACAATCGTGGTTTGCAATATCTCAATGGCCGGGAATGGTTTTTCCGCGCCAATGTTCAAATCGACAGAGATGATTTCCAGCTCAACCGCGTAGCGATCGGCGTTTGGGTTATCCCAGCGCGCCAGGGCGTTAAAGCGGTTGTTGATCATCACCAGCGTATTGCGCAGGTTTTCCTGTCGTTTTTCCCCGCGCGCCAGGTTGGCAAAGTTGGTGGTCGTACGCGTATTTTCTGACGGGTTGTAATTCTCATCGAAGCAACTGCGCTTAAGGGTATATGTGAAAGCTTTGCTCATTGTGGTTATGCATCCTAAGTTCATGTTGCCAAGAAGTTACCGATGCATAATTTATGCCTGAGCCCGTGGCGCAGGGGAAGTGACTTAATTTCAATGCAACATGAGCGAAGTTCATGAAGTGTAATGCTCGAGGTGTCGCTGCCTTCATGCCGGGTGGCGCTGCGCTTACCCGGCCTACGGTTCAGCGTCGTTTGTAGGCCCTTGCAAGCACAGCGCCGCCGGGCGAAGCTCGTAATATGTCTGTGATATGCACTTGCCCTCGTCGTTAACCGGCTGCGGGGGAGAGAGATTTTTTATTTCCGTTCAATTCCCGCTATAATCCCCAAAATTTCCAACCGGTTTAGAAACAATCATGACAAAACTCACCTTACAAGAGCAGATGCTGAAAGCGGGCTTAGTCAGCAGCAAAAAAGCGGCGAAAGTGCAGCGCACGGCGAAGAAATCACGCGTTCAGGCGCGCGAGGCTCGGGAAGCGGTAGAAGAGAACAAGAAAGCGCAGATCGAGCGCGACAAGCAGCTGAGCGAGCAGCAGAAGCAGGCCGTGCTGGCGAAAGAGTTTAAAGCGCAGGTGAAGCAGCTGATTGAGATGAACCGCATCACCGTGGCGAGAGGCAACATCACCTTTAACTTCACCGACGGCAATCTGATCAAAAAAATCGAGGTCGACAAGCAAACCCAGGCTCAGCTGATCAACGGCCGTCTGGCGATTGCCCGTCTGGTCATCAACGCCAGCGGCGACTGTGAATACGCGATTATTCCGGCGGTGGTGGCCGATAAAATTGCCCAGCGCGATGCCGACAGCATCGTGTTAAACAGCGCGCTCAGCAAGGAAGAACAGGACGAAGACGATCCGTACGCGGACTTCAAAATCCCTGACGATTTGATGTGGTAAAACGCATTCAGAACGGGGCGGCGTGACGGGCGTTAACCGGCTCTCCGCTCACGGGATGAATAAAATTCAACTCGCTGGCATGCAGCATCAGCCGGGGCGTTTCCTCAGCCCCCGGCGCTTCAAGACCGCCATACAGATCGCAGCCCAGAATCGGGTGCCCCAGCTGCTGGCAGTGAATACGCAGCTGATGGGTTCGCCCGGTCTCCGGTATCAGTTTCACCCGCGTTAACGGCAGTCCTGTACTCTGATAAAACCGTTCCACCACCCGATAGCGGGAGCGGGCGGGTTTTCCGTTGAGGGCGCAGATCGACATCAGCGGAAACAGCGCCGGGTCTTTGGCAATCGGCGCGTCTATGACTCCCTCGTCGTTTTCCACATGGCCGCAAAGCAGGGCGCTGTAGGCTTTCTCCACGCTGCGCTGGCTAAACTGCTGGCACAGCGCCGCATTGATGGCCTTATTGAGTGCAACCACCATCAGCCCGGACGTGCCAAAATCCAGACGGTGTACCAGCGTGCAGCCGGGGAACGTCTGGACCAGACGATAATGGACGGAATCAAGGTTTTGCGGATTTTTGCCCGAGAGGCTGAGCAGACCGGAAGGCTTATCGATCAGCAGCAGATGTTCATCCTGCCAGAGGATCTGAATGTCGTCGTGACACGGTGGGGCAATAAAAGAATCAATAATCGCAGACATCAGGCCGCCCGGCTGGAGAGTGGGAGCGGATGATAACGAAATGCGGGAGAAAAGAAAAACCCTCCCACCAGGCGGTGAGAGGGCAAAATCTTAGGCTGCTACCAGGCTGTCGATGGCGGCTTTCGCATCGGTCTGCGCTTTGGTCGCCACTTCCGGACCGTAAGCGATACCTTCAGCGAACACGAAGTTCACGTCAGTGATACCGATGAAGCCCAGGAACAGGCTCAGGTACGGCGCAACCAGGTCGGTTGGGGTGTCTTTATGGATGCCGCCACGGCTGGTCAGTACGATCGCACGTTTACCTTTCACCAGACCTTCAGGGCCGTTCTCGGTGTAACGGAAGGTTACGCCAGCGCGCGCCACCAGGTCGAAGTAGTTCTTCAGCTGGGTAGGAATGTTGAAGTTGTACATTGGGGCGTTGATGACGATAACGTCGTGCGCCTGCAGCTCAGCAATCAGCTCGTCGGACAGGGCCAGCGCTTCCTGCTGACGTGGAGACAGCGGTGCATCGCTTGGGCGCAGCGCGCCAACCAGCTCGCCGTCCAGCACAGGAATTGGGTTTGCAGCCAGGTCACGCACGATGATTTCGTCAGCGGAATGCTGTTCACGCCACTGTTCAACGAAGTAATCAGACAGCTGACCAGACTGAGAGTACCCTGCCAGAATACTGGATTTCAAAACTAATACTTTGCTCATGGGTGATTCCTGTTGTTGCATTTGATTGAAGGGGGTTGCCCCGTTGCTTGTTGACACTCTATTCACAATCCTGCCACAGAGATAGCGCAATATATCGAAGCCTATGTTCGAATTTTTTGAATAAGGCGCGAAAGACGTCAATGTGGTACTCTATAGCAATCATTAAAAAGAGAGTTTATCAGGGCGTGTACTGCCCTTTAACGCTATGACAGAACAACAAAAATTAACCTTCCCGATGCTCCTGCAACAGCTTGATTCTCTGATGCTGCGCGATAAACAGCGCTTTGCCCGCCGTCTGCACGGCGTGAAGAAGGTTAAAAATCCTGATGCACAACAGGCCATTTACCAGGAGATGGCGAAAGAGATTGAACAGGCGGCAGGGAAAGTTGTGCTGCGCGAAGCCGCACGTCCGGCGATTACCTACCCGGAAAATCTCCCCGTCAGCCAGAAAAAACAGGACATCCTTGAGGCCGTTCGCGACCACCAGGTGGTGATTGTTGCGGGGGAAACCGGCTCGGGGAAAACCACCCAGCTGCCGAAAATCTGTATGGAGCTGGGACGCGGTCTAAAAGGGCTGATTGGCCATACGCAGCCGCGTCGACTGGCGGCGCGCACCGTGGCGAACCGTATTGCCGAAGAGCTGCAGACGGAGCCGGGTGGCTGCATCGGTTACAAGGTGCGATTCAGCGACCACGTTAGCGATAACACCATGGTCAAGCTGATGACCGACGGTATTCTGCTGGCGGAAATCCAGCAGGATCGCCTGCTGATGCAGTACGACACCATCATCATTGACGAAGCGCACGAGCGCAGCCTGAACATCGACTTCCTGCTCGGCTACCTGAAAGAGCTGCTGCCGCGTCGTCCGGATCTGAAAATCATCATCACCTCCGCGACCATCGACCCTGAGCGCTTCTCAAAGCATTTCAACAATGCGCCGATTATCGAGGTGTCAGGACGCACGTATCCGGTTGAAGTGCGCTATCGCCCGATTGTGGAAGAGGCGGATGATACCGAGCGCGACCAGCTGCAGGCTATCTTCGACGCCGTTGACGAGCTGGGCAACGAAAGCGCGGGCGACATCCTGATCTTCATGAGCGGCGAGCGCGAAATCCGCGACACCGCCGATGCGCTCAGCAAGCGCGACCTGCGCCACACGGAGATCCTGCCGCTTTACGCGCGCCTGTCAAACAGCGAGCAGAACCGCGTATTCCAGCCGCACGGCGGGCGACGTATCGTTCTGGCGACCAACGTGGCGGAAACCTCGCTGACCGTGCCGGGGATTAAATACGTTATCGACCCGGGCACGGCGCGCATCAGCCGCTACAGCTACCGCACGAAGGTTCAGCGGCTGCCGATTGAGCCGGTCTCTCAGGCTTCCGCCAACCAGCGTAAAGGCCGCTGCGGGCGAGTGTCGGAAGGGATCTGTATTCGTCTCTATTCCGAAGATGATTTCCTGTCGCGTCCGGAATTTACCGATCCGGAAATTCTGCGTACCAACCTGGCGTCCGTTATCCTGCAGATGACCGCGCTGGGGCTGGGCGACATCGCGGCGTTCCCGTTCGTCGAAGCGCCGGACAAACGCAACATTCAGGACGGCGTACGTTTGCTGGAAGAGCTCGGCGCCATTACCACCGACGAGCAGGCGACGGTCTACAAGCTGACGCCGCTGGGCCGTCAACTCAGCCAGCTGCCGGTGGATCCGCGCCTGGCCCGTATGGTGCTGGAAGCGCAAAAGCACGGCTGCGTGCGCGAGGCGATGATCATTACCTCGGCGCTCTCCATTCAGGACCCGCGCGAGCGTCCGATGGACAAACAGCAGGCGTCTGACGAAAAGCACCGTCGCTTCCACGACAAAGAGTCCGACTTCCTCGCCTTCGTAAACCTGTGGAACTATCTCGGCGAGCAGCAGAAAGCGCTCTCCTCGAACCAGTTCCGCCGCCAGTGCCGCGTGGATTTCCTCAACTACCTGCGCGTGCGCGAGTGGCAGGATATCTACACCCAGTTGCGCCAGGTGGTGAAAGAGCTTGGCATTCCGGTCAACAGCGAGCCGGCGGAGTACCGCGAGATTCATATCGCGTTGCTGACCGGCCTGCTGTCCCACATTGGGATGAAGGATGCCGAAAAGCAGGAGTATACCGGCGCGCGCAACGCCCGTTTCTCCATCTTCCCGGGTTCCGGCCTGTTCAAGAAGCCGCCGAAATGGACCATGGTCGCGGAGCTGGTGGAAACCAGCCGCCTGTGGGGACGCATTGCCGCGCGTATCGATCCGGAATGGGTGGAGCCGGTGGCTCAGCACCTGCTGAAACGCTCGTACAGCGAACCGCACTGGGAGCGCGCGCAGGGCGCGGTAATGGCGACCGAGAAAGTGACCGTTTACGGCCTGCCGGTGGTCGCCGCGCGTAAGGTCAACTACAGCCAGATTGACCCGGCGCTCAGCCGCGAACTGTTTATCCGCCACGCGCTGGTGGAGGGTGACTGGCAGACGCGTCACGCCTTCTTCCGCGAAAACCTGAAGCTGCGCGCCGAAGTGGAGGAGCTTGAGCACAAGTCCCGCCGCCGCGACATTCTGGTGGACGATGAGGCGCTGTTTGAGTTTTACGACCAGCGCATCAGCCACGAGGTGATTTCCGCTCGCCATTTTGACAGCTGGTGGAAGAAAGCCAGCAAAGAGACGCCGGACCTGCTCAACTTCGAAAAGAGCATGCTGATTAAAGAGGGGGCGGAGTCGGTCAGCAAGCTCGACTACCCGAACTTCTGGCATCAGGGCAACCTCAAGCTGCGTCTGACCTATCAGTTTGAACCGGGCACGGACGCGGATGGCGTGACCGTTCATATTCCGCTGCCGCTGTTAAACCAGGTCGATGAGGGCGGGTTTGAGTGGCAAATCCCCGGCCTGCGCCGCGAGCTGGTGATTGCGCTGATCAAATCCCTGCCGAAACCGGTGCGCCGCAACTTTGTGCCTGCGCCAAACTATGCGGAAGCTTTTTTAGGCCGCGTCACGCCGCTGGAGCAGCCGCTGCTGGACGCGCTGGAGCGTGAATTCCGCCGCATGACTGGCACCACCATCGAACGCGAGGACTGGAACTGGGATCAGGTGCCCGATCACCTGAAAATCAGCTTCCGCGTGGTGGATGATAAAAACAAAAAGCTGCTGGAAGGACGTTCGCTGAGCGAGCTGAAAGAGGCGCTGAAGGGGAAAGTTCAGGAGACGCTTTCTGCGGTGGCGGACGACGGTATCGAGCAGAACGGGCTGCATATCTGGAGCTTTGGTCAGCTTCCGGAAAGCTACGAACAGAAGCGCGGTAACTATAAGGTCAAAGCCTGGCCTGCGCTGGTGGACGAGCGCGACAGCGTGGCGATCAAACTGTTTGATAATCCGCAGGAACAGCAGCAGATGATGTGGCGCGGGCTGCGTCGTCTGCTGCTGCTCAACATCCCGTCGCCGATTAAGTATCTGCACGAGAAGCTGCCGAACAAAGCCAAGCTGGGGCTGTACTTTAACCCGTACGGCAAGGTGCTGGATCTGATTGACGACTGCATCTCCTGCGGCGTGGACAAGCTGATCCACGAGGCGGGCGGTCCGGTCTGGACGGAAGAGGGCTTTGCTCAGCTTCATGAAAAGGTGCGCGCGGAGCTGAACGACACCGTGGTGGAGATAGCCAAACAGGTCGAGCAGATCCTTACCGCCGTGTTCAATATCAACAAGCGCCTGAAGGGGCGCGTGGATATGACCATGGCGCTGGGGCTCTCGGACGTGAAGGCGCAGATGGCGGGGCTGGTCTATCGCGGCTTTGTCACCGGCAACGGCTTTAAGCGTCTGGGCGATACGCTGCGCTACCTGCAGGCGATCGAAAAACGTCTGGAGAAGATGGCTATCGACCCGCACCGCGATCGCGCGCAGATGCTGAAAGTGGAAAGCGTGCAGCAGGCGTGGCAGCAGTGGCTTAACAAGCTGCCGCCGGCGCGCCGCGACGATGAAGACGTGCAGGCGATCCGCTGGATGATTGAGGAGCTGCGCGTCAGCTTCTTTGCCCAGCAGCTCGGTACGCCGTATCCGATTTCGGATAAGCGTATTCTGCAGGCAATGGAGCAGATTTCCGGTTAAAACCCTTGCCCGGTTTTCTCCCTCTCCCTGTGGGAGAGGGTTGGGGTGAGGGCATCAGGCCGCACAATTTTCACCCGTTCACCATTGCCAGCGTAAACCCATCCCATCCCTTAACCCCCACCGTTTGCAGCGCGGTGGCGGTTAAGCGCGGGTTATCCCCAATCATCTCGATAAAACGGCGCACGCCCAGCACGCGCGCGTCGTCGCTTTGCCCGTTAATCACTTCGCCATCGCGCACCACGTTATCGCCGATAATCACCGTACCCGGGCGGGAGTAGTGAAGCGCCCACTCCAGATAGCCGGGATTGTTTGGCTTATCGGCATCGATAAAGATCAGGTCGAACGGCGGAACGTCACCGAAATTCTCCAGCGAGCTCAGCGCCGGGCCTTCAATCAGTTCAATGCGATCGTTCAGCCCCGCGAGGCGAATATTCTGGCGGGCAACATCGGCATGCGTCTGGTCAGCCTCAAGCGTAACCAGCTTTCCGTCCGGCGGCAGGGCGCGCGCCATCCAGATTGAGCTATAGGCGCCCAGCGTACCGATCTCAAGAATGCGTCTTGCCTGGGTCATGCGCACGAACAGCGCCAGCAGCTGCCCCTGATTGGCCGCAACATCGTGTTCGGGTAGCCCGGCGCGCTTGTTGTTTTCCAGTACCTGACTCAGCACGTCATCGTCAGGGATAAGCGAAGAAATCATGTAATTATCTACTGCAGACCATTGTTGTTGCATAGATTGACTCCTTGGATTTTTCTCCCTCTCCCTGTGGGAGAGGGGCGGGGTGAGGGCATCAGCGCGCAAGGCGGTTCATGCGTTCTTCCAGCCGCCGCCCAGCGCCCTGTACAAATCGATCTGCGCCAGCAGCAGATTATTTTTTACCTGCACCACGCTGGTCTGCACCGAGTACAGCGTGCGCTGCGCGTCCAGCACGTCCAGATAGGAGGAGTAGCCGTTGCGATTACGATTCTGCGCAATGCGCAGCGTCTCCTGCGCCACCTCCTGCTGGGCAAGCAGCTCCGTCAGCTGTTCCTGATAGCGCGTAATAGCATCAAGGCTGTTGTTCACTTCGGCAAACGCGTTACGCACGGTTTTTTCATAGGCGTACAGCGCCTGGTTACGCTGGGACTGGGAAATATCCACCTGCGCATTCAGCGCCTGGCGGTTCAGCAGCGGGGCGAGAATACTGCCCCCGACGCTCCAGAGCTGAAGCGGGTTGTCCAGCAGGCCGGACAGGGTGCGATCCTGTATCGATCCTGTCGCAGTCAGGTTGATCGACGGCAGCAGGCTGGCGCGCGACGCGGCAAGCGAGGCGTCTGCCGCAACCAGCTGTCGTTCGGCCTGAACGATATCCGGCCGACGGTTCAGGAGCGTAGAAGGCAGCTGTGACGGCAGCGTCAGCGGCGTCAGCGCCTCAAAGCTTTCGCTGCGCGCTACCGCGCCGGGATTGCTTCCCAGCAGCAGGCTCAGGGCGTTCTCCTGCTGTGCAATCTGATGCTGCAGCACGGGAACCTGCGCTCGCGTTGAGCGGAGTTCGGAATCAGACTGCATTAGCTCCAGACGCGAGCTGTAGCCCGTCTCAAACTGACGTTTCGCGAGCTTAAATGCCTCTTCGCGTGATTTCAGCGTGGATTCGGTCACGCGCAGCTGTTCGTCAAGCGAGAGCAGGGTGACATACCCGGACGCAACGGAAGACGCGACGGTCAAATCCGCGGCGGCGGCGGCGGCTTTTTGCGCCTCCAGCGAGGCTTCGGCGGCATTGGCCGTGCTGCGGTTGACGCCCCAGATATCCACGTCGTAGCTCGCCGTCAGGCTACCTCTGTACAGCGTGCCGTAGACCGGCAGCCCGGTCGCGGCAGATTGCGAACGGGCGCGCGTCCCCGTTACGCCCGCGTCAAGCGACGGAAACAGGCTGCCGTCGGCCGCAAATACCCGCGCCTGATACTCGTTAATCCGTTCGCGGGCGATCAGCACGTCGCTGTTGTTCTTTAGCGCCCGATCCACGTAGCGGTTGAGGTTGTTGTCGTGAAAATTGCGCCACCAGAGCTGCTCTGCCAGGCTGGCAGGACCGGCGTCAGCACGCCACTGGGTGGGGATGTGCAGCGTCGGCTGCGCCGGTTTTACGTCGACGGACTGGCATCCGGCGAGCATTACCGCCAGCACCAGACCGGCTATCGGACGAAGGGTCATTGTTTGCCCTCCCGCGTATCAATGGTCACCTGCACCGACATGCCTGGACGCAGCAGGGCGGACTCCTCAGGCTTGCCGAGGACCTCGATGCGCACCGGAATACGCTGGGCGATTTTGACAAAATTGCCGGTGGCGTTGTCCGGCGTGATGGCGCTGAATTCAACCCCGGTTGCCGGCGAAATGCTCTCCACGCGGCCCTGATACGCTTTGTTGTTTAGCGCATCGACGGTGAATTTGACAGGCTGACCAACGCGCAGCTCCGCGAGCTGGGTCTCTTTAATATTGGCAATGACCCAGTGCTGAGGCGGGACGAGGGTGGTGAGATGGGTCCCTGCGGTTACATACGCCCCGAGACGCACGGCAATCTGGCCGAGCTGGCCGTCGCGCGGGGCGGTAATTCGGGTGTTTTGCAGGTCAATTTGCGCCAGCTCCAGCGCCGCTTTCGCATTTTCGACATCCGCCTCCAGCGCGCCGCGGTTCACAATTACCGTCTGCAGATCCTGACGCGACATCTCAAGCGAGGCTTTGGCCTGCTCGATATCGGCGCTGCCCTGGGCCGCGCTGGCCAGCGCCGCGTCGCGCTCGCGAATGGAAAGCGATCCGTCAGCCGTCAAATCCTTCACCCGCTTTAAATCCGCCTGGGTTTTCAGGCTCTGGGCGCGGGCATTTTTCAGCGCCGCGTCGTTTTTGGCGATCGTCGCTTCGGCGCTTTTACGCTGCTGCAGGTTGTTATTGAGCGCGGCAATTTTCATCGCCAGCTGCGCCTCGGCCTGATGCACGCGCTGACGATAGATACGGTCATCAATCTGCAGCAGCAGGTCGCCTTTTTTAACCTGTACAAAGTCCTGAACCTTCACCTCGGTGATATAGCCATTCACCTGGGGGCTGATGAACGTCGTCTGACCGCGCACGTAGGCGTTGTCGGTAAACTGCGCGTGGCGGGTGAACGGCGGCAGCTGCCACGCATAAAGGATCACCAGCACGCCGACAATACCGATGGCGGCGGCGGTGAAAACGGAAACAATGCGCACATTTTTGCGGGTGTTGGCCTGCTCTTTAGCGGCATCCTGCTGACTCATAAACTCTCCAGAAATATTTCAATTATTTATTGCCGGTGGCGTTCTTAAGCGCCATACGGGCAGTGATGCGCAGGCGCAGCAAGCGCCATAAAATCCAGACCAGCGTGGCGGCAGCGATGCTCGCCGTCAGCAGATAAGTATCGTTGTAGGCCAGAATATTCGCCTCCAGCGTGGTGACCGTTTGCAGCTGCGTTATCGCCTGCGTTCCCAGCAGCGAACTGTCGCCAATCAGGCTTCGGTACATCTGGGTATAAATCTGGATACGCTCGTTGACCAGCGGATTGAGCGTGGTGAGCTGGTCCGCCAGCAGGCTGGAGTGGTACTTCTCGCGCCAGGTCTGGAAGGTTCCGAGGATCGCGGAGCCCAGCAGGCCGCCGAGGTTCTGACTCATGCCGAACATCACCGAGAAGCTGACCAGGTTACGCGGATCTGCAATCACCCCGCCAATGGCGGCCAGCATGGCGGGTGCCAGGAAGAAGGCGCTGCCGAAACCCAGCAGAAACTGGCTTAGCATCAGCTGATCCGGCCGGGTCAGGTTGTTGGACTGGCTGTCCAGCAGCGAGGCAACAATCATCAGCGCCAGAGAGGTGATGATTGGCCACGCCAGTTTGGTCGGCTTAATCGTGAGGCAGCTGGTGACAATCCCGCAGACGATCCCGGCGAAAATGGACCACGCCAGGTGGGTCATCTGCTCATTCTGTAACCCCACGTACTGCAGCCAGCCGATGACGCCGGTGTTTTGCTCCGCCAGCACGATACGGATCAGCAGCATGATCAGCCCCAGACGGACGATGCTGCCGCTCGACAGCCAGCGGGTGTTCAGCAGCGGGTTGGCGCGGTTATGTTCAAAGACGATGGCAGCTACAATCAGCACCAGCGATAGCGCCAGCGACCAGCCGATCCACGGCGCCTCGAACCACCAGTCAAGGCGGCCCAACGAGAGCACGGCGCAGAGCAGGGCCATTCCGGGGGCCATTAAAAAGAAGGTGATGAAGTCTTTCTTCTCAAAGACCTTGCGCCGATCGCCCGGCGGCAGCTTTAAGGCTATCACGCAGGCCAGAGAGATCAGCGCCAGCCCGAGCTCGAAGAAATAGAGCCCGCGCCACTCGTCCAGCTGCAGCAGTTCGGTCGAAAACAGGCGGGCCAGAGGGATAGCGAGCGAGGACCCGGTAATCCCGATGGTGAGCGCCTTCAGGCGGTGCTTCGCAGGCCAGGCCTGGATCTGATAGTAAATCCCCAGCGAGCTGAGCGCGGCGGCCACCATCCCGTGCGCGGCGCGCACCATCAGCGCCGAGCTGAGATCGTTAACGAACAGGTGGAAAAAGGTCACCAGCACGTACAGCACCAGAAAACCTTCCGTGAAGGCGCGCAGACCGTACTGCTGGCGGAACTTGACCAGCAGCAGGTTGATAGAGATGTTGGTCATGACGTAGACCGCGGGCAGCCAGGCGATTTCGGTCGACCAGGCCCCGAAGGTCCCCTGCAGATTTTGCAGGTTGGCGGTCACCACCGCATTTCCCAGCGCCCCCGTCAGGCACACCAGCAGGCCAACGACGCCGTAGGCAATTCGTTTTGGCGTAGTGTGCTCGGGTGTGGAAGGCGAACCCAGCAGGGCGGGTTTCTCATGTGGCTGCCACTCGCGAGGAGCATAAGGGTCGCGTTCGGGCAGGCGCATAACGTCGTTTACCTTAGAAATAATTGAATAATTAGCGGGCTAGCGATTCTACGTCTGCCGCAAATGATAATTCAAGTGAATATGATTTACGCATGTTAATCAAATGTAGAAGGGAAGTTTAAGGAAAAAGAGCGGCCCGAAAGTCGGGCCGACAACGATCAGAGATGTTCGGGCTGCGCCTGCAGAAGGGATGCTCGCTTGACGCGGCTGGCGAAGAAAATCGCGATTAGGGAAATGGCTACCGTGACGGCAAGATACCAGGCCACCGGAACCCAGTCGCCGTCATATTTTGCCAGCAGTCCGGTGGCAATCAGCGGCGCGGTACCGCCTGCCAGCGCGGCACCCAGCTGATAACCGAGCGTAATGCCTGTGTAGCGTACGTTTGCACTAAAAATTTCAGAGCACAGCGTGCCGAGTACCGCCGTTACCGGTGCCCACAGCACGCCAAAGGCGATGACCGTCGCGAGCACAATGCCCCAGGTTGTACCGGTATTGAGCAGCATAAACCACGGCACGATAAACAAACCCAGGATGATGACGCTCGCGGCATACATGCGTTGACGGCCAATTTTATCCGAGAGTAGCCCCATTAACGGGATCATAACCGTGGCCACCAGGGCTCCCAGCGTCACGGCTTCCAGCGCCTGAGACTTTTGATACGTCAGCGTCGTGGTGGCATAGCTCACGACAAACGTCGAGAAGATGTAGAACGGTGCGGTTTCTACCACCTTCAGACCGGCGGCAATCAATACTTCGCGCCAGTGGTGTTTCAGGGTATCGCGCAGAGGCGCTTTCGCCACCTGGCCCGATTGTTTTACCTTCTTGAAATCAGGCGTCTCGTCGATGTCCTTACGGATCCACAGGCCGAGCAACACCAGAATCGAACTCAGCAGGAACGGGATGCGCCAGCCCCAGGAGAGGAAATCCTCCTCGCTGAACAGGGTCATCAGCGAGACGATAAAGGTCGCCATCAGCATGCCGATGGTGACGCCCGCCTGCGGAATACTGCCGAAGAAGCCTTTACGTTTTTCGGGCGCGTATTCGTAGGCCAGCAGCAGCGCGCCGCCCCATTCACCGCCAATGCCCATCCCCTGAATGATACGCATCAGGATCAGCAGAGCGGGCGCCCAGAGGCCAATCATCTCATACGTGGGCAGCAGACCGATCATGACGGTTGCACCTCCCATCAAGGAGAGGGTAAGAACGAGAGTTTTTTTACGTCCGATGCGGTCGCCGATATGGGCGAAAAGTACCCCGCCAATGGGACGAATAAAAAAGGTTAATGAGAAAGAGAGATAAGAGAGGATGAGCCCGATAACCGGGTCGACCATCGGGAAAAAGATCTTATTGAAGACCAGCGCGGCCGCCGTGCCGTAGAGAAAATAGTCAAACCATTCAATGGCGCTCCCGGTAAGGCTGGCGATTAATACCTTCTTATTTTTTCGTAATACCGTCGTCGTACTTTCATGTTCTGTCATGACCTGAAACCCCGCCACGTTGATGATGTATGAGGTGTCACCTGGCGCGCTTCAGGTGCAACCCGTGATGATGAAAAAGGGTTGTAAAATTGTTAAGCAACTTAGGGTTGGATGTTGTATTTGGCAAGCTCATGGGGGATGAAACTGGTCAGATCACGGTGAAATAAGCAGCGTTGGGTGCTTTTGCAGAGAGTATGTGCAACAGGATGTTTTGTATGATGGAAAACCAAAAGCATAATATGCAGGTGCAACCCGATTGTTTTTGGATGTTTCTGGTTATTTCAGAAAAATGACAATTTGGGCGATAAAACAACGTCTGGTTTCAGAGTCCGCCTCTGCGTTATCGGTAAGAAGCCGCTACCCTGAAGAGACATAAATGAGGAGTTCACCATGGTTCAGCCCCATTTTCCCATCCTGCCGGATGCCACGCTGGCGGCCATCAATACTGTCGGTGAATGGCTGGCGCAGGATGACCTGAGCGGCAGCCGCCAGCCCCCGGACGTCGATGCGGTCATCCTGGCAGGGAACGCGGTGATCCCGACCATTGAGGCAGCCTGCCGTATTGCCGCGCAGAGAAAAATCCCTCTCCTGATTAGCGGCGGTATTGGCCATTCAACCGCGTTTTTATATTCAGCTATCGGCAGTCATCCGCGTTATCACACCTTACAGGTCGAAGGGCGGGCTGAAGCGAGCATTCTTGCCGACATTGCGCGGGAGTTCTGGCAGATTCCCGATGCGCGCCTGTGGATTGAGGATCAATCTACCAACTGCGGTGAGAACGCGCGTTTTAGCTGGAACATGCTGAAACAGCATCAGCGCGCGACCGGGCGGGTGCTGGTGGTGCAGGACCCGACGATGCAGCGCCGTACGATGGCGACGTTTGCCCGCGTTTGTCGGGATGAGCCCGCGTCACCGCAGTGGATAAGCCATCCTGGGTTTACGCCAGCGCTGCACAACGGCAAAGAGGGCGTGGAGTTTAGCGAGGTCAATAGCGGACTGTGGCCCGTTGACCGCTATCTGTCACTGGTTTTGGGGGAGCTGCCGCGTTTGTATGATGACGTTAACGGCTATGGCCCGGCCGGGCGGGATTTTATCACGCACGTTGACTTTCCTGAGGGGGTGATTGCCGCGTGGAAACAGCTGCAGCAGGATCCGGTCCTGAAGGGGGCGCGTAAGATAATCTAAGCACGGAACCATTCCCTCGCCCCATTGGGGAGAGGGTTAGGGTGAGGGGAAAATCACAGCGCCGCAAACTTATCCAGCGTCCGCACCAGCTGCGTCACGAAACCGTACTCGTTGTCATACCACGCTACCGCTTTCACCAGCTGCAGCTCTCCCGCTTCTGACACTTCCGTCTGCGTGGCGTCAAACACCGAACCGTAATGCGAGCCAATCACATCGGACGAGACAATCTCTTCGTCGGTATACCCGAACGATTTATTGCCCTGCGTCGCCTTTTTCAGCGCGGCGTTGATCTCCTCGACGGTCACTTTCTTGCCGAGAATCGCCACTAGCTCGGTGACCGAACCCGTTTTTACCGGCACGCGCTGCGCGTGACCCTTGAGCTTGCCGCTGAGCGCCGGGATCACCAGACCGATGGCCTTTGCGGCACCGGTGGTGTGGGGAATAATATTCTCTGCCGCCGCTCGCGAGGCGCGAAGGTCTTTCCCGCGCGGGCCATCCACCAGCGCCTGCGTACCGGTATAGGCATGAATGGTGGTCATGGTGCCCACTTTTATTTCAAACGCATCGTTCAGGGCTTTCGCCAGCGGGGCGAGGCAGTTGGTGGTGCAGGATGCGACGGAAATAATGGTGTCACTGGCGTCAATGGTGTCGTCATTCACGCTGTAGACGATGGTTTTCATCTCACCCGCAGGCGCGGAGATCAGCACTTTCTTCGCGCCGGCGTCCAGGTGCGCCCGTGATTTCTCTTCAGAGGTATAAAAGCCGGTGCACTCCACGACGATATCTACGCCTGCGGCTTTCCATGGAATGTGCTTCGCCTCTTTTTCGGCGTACACCGCAATGGTTTTGCCATCAACAATCAGCGCATCCTCGGTGAAATCGACGCTCCACGGGAAGCCACCGTAGTTGGAATCATGCCTGAGCAGGTAGGCCAGCACTTTCGGTGAGGTGAGGTCGTTGATGGCGACGACGGTATTGCTGTCCTGGGTTTCAAGAAGGCGACGCAGTACAAGGCGCCCAATGCGTCCAAAGCCGTTAATGCCAATTTTACTCATGGTGTTCTCCTGTAAACGTGTCGATGCGACAGTTTGAACTCATCCAGGCTTAGACCATCACGGGCAGGGCGGCAATTGAAGATGCTTCATGCGGGAGGAAGTATTTGAAAAACCATACAGAAAAGTTAATGAATTTTTAAGGAAAGGGGATTATGTTGGCGCGGTAACTGTTTTTAATCGGGAAATCACATGCGCACTAAATATACAAGCCTGCAAATCGGCATCCACTGGCTGGTGTTTCTGTTAATCATCGTTGCCTACTGCGCCATGGAGTTCAAAGGTTTCTTCCCGCGCACCGCGCGTCCAGTAATCAATATGATCCACGTCTCGTGCGGTATCAGTATCCTGGTGCTGATGGTGACGCGTCTGCTGGTTCGCCTGAAATTCCGCGCGCCGCCGATTCAGCCAAAGCCAAAAGCGATGGTGACGGGGATGTCCCATCTGGGGCACCTTGTGGTGTATCTGCTGTTTATTGCGCTGCCGCTGATTGGCATTGTGATGATGTATAACCGGGGCAGCGACTGGTTTGCGTTTGGCATGGTGATGCCGCATGCGGCGGAGTCAAATTTTGACCTGGTTGATGTGCTGAAAGAATGGCACGAGACGCTGGCGAACCTGGGCTATTTTGTGATTGGCCTGCACGCGGTGGCGGCGCTGATGCATCACTATTTCTGGAAAGATAATACTCTTCTGCGCATGATGCCGAAAAAGCGTCAGTAGTCTTTAACTCTTGCCGGGTAAGCGTAGCGCCACCCGGCTTGTTTTTTAACCCAGCAGCGCACGCTCTTCAGCAGTTAACGCCAGAGCCTGCGTTGACCCCGTCTCCGACGACTTCACCGCCGCTTCCAGCACGGCCATGACCGCCAGTGCTTCAACAGGGTGGACAGGATTGGTGATTTTCCCGAGCAGCGCATCGCGTACGTTGACGTAATACTGGCGCTGATCGCCTTTCGGGGTAGGAATCGTCTGCGGTGCGCCGTCGGCCCCAAAGAACACCATGCTGTCGCCGTCTTCGCCCCAGGTTTCACTGCCGGGGATCACCCCTGCGAGCAGCTGCGCTTCCTGCTGGTCGATTCTGGCTTTCACCACGCTGCCCTTGTCCCCGTGCGCGGTAAAGCGTGCCGTACCGCCAGCAACCAGCATGCTGGCGTGCAGAATGACCTTATGCTCCGGGTAGTTTAAGACCACGTGCGCCCAGTCGTTAATTTCTGCGCCGTCGCGCAGCGTCGCGATATTCCCCTGAACCGACTCCGGCAGGCCAAAGAGCTGTAGCGTCTGGTCAATCAGGTGAGGACCCAGATCAAACCACAGACCGCTCCCGGGGACGTTCTGCTCGCGCCAGCGCACGCGCACTTCCGGGCGGAAGCGGTCAATGTGCGATTCCAGGTGTTTAACCTTGCCGAGCGTGCCTTGCTCGATAATCTGCTTAATGCCGAGGAAATCGCTGTCCCAGCGGCGGTTGTGGAAGACGGAGAGCAGCAGCTGCTTTTCATCCGCCAGCGCAATCAGGTCGCGGGCTTCCTGCATGTCGAGGGTAAAAGGCTTATCCACGACCACGTGCTTACCCGAGTTCAGGGCCAGCGTCGCCAGCGGGGCGTGCGTGGCGTTGGGGGAGGCAATCACCACCAGATCGATATCAGGATGCTGAATAGCCTCCTCCGGTGTCGCCACCACCTGTACGTCCGGCAAATCGCGTTTAACTTTCTCTTCATCACGAGAAGAGACCACGGCCAGCTTAATCCCGTCCACCGACTGGATCAGCGGGGCATGGAAGGTTTTACCGACAAATCCATACCCGATCAGCGCAATGTTGATTGTTTGAACTTTACTCATGACCTTCTCCACGTTAATTCGCGCACACCGTAACCTGCAGTGCGCTATGGTCCCCAAGCTCAGGCCAGGGACGATCTAAAAAGAGTTGTTGAATGCTGGATAACCCGGAAACCAGATACGGCTCGCAGCGGTTAATTTTCAGGTGGTCGGCGACAATCCAGTGCGCCTGGCTTGCGTCGAGCATCGCGCGTTTAACCTCGGCATCCGCTTCTTTACCTGCGCTCAACCCGAGCTCGGCATGAATGGCGCAGGCCCCAAGAATGGCGATATCCGCCCGATAACGGGACAGCAAGGACAGCGTGGCGCTGCCGGCAAACAGTCGCTGCTTGTGGTCCCATTTCCCGCCGAGCAGGATCAGCTCAACGTCTTCCCGGTCGCTAAAATGCTGGGCGATATCCAGCGAGGGAGTAATGACGGTGAGCGGCCCCTGAAGAAAGGTGGCGACGGCCATCACCGTGCTTCCGGCATCCAGAAACAGGGTGGAGCCCGGTGGAACCTGCTGCGCAACCTGTTTACCCAGGCGCTGTTTGGTCTCCGGCAGCAGCGTGTTGCGGCCCTGACGGTTCATGGCGGAGAGGTTGAGCGCGATGGCTCCGCCGTGGTTCTTCTGCGCAAGGCCCTGGTTTTCAAGATCGGCCAGATCCCGACGGATAGTATCCGCTGAAACCTGCAGCTTTTCGGCCAGTTCAGTGATGCTGGCCTGGCCTTGCTCGCTGAGGATATCCAGGACATAGCGTTGACGAGCGGTTTTGTGCATGGGAGCAAATTCCTGCAAAATGTCGCAATAGTTTGCATAATACAGCATTTTGACGCAGAGAGAAGGGGGTTGTGGTCATGACGATGTACATCGGCGTGATGATTCACATGGGTGATTATTAAAATTTTATTAAGCAGGTATAAGGAAGCCGTTTTGAATGTTAATCACAATGTTATTGTTATGTTTTATTTAACGATTTGGATTATGTAACCAGTGCTTTACTCTTATGTGGATTTAAAATCTGATATTTTCATCCTGTGCGGAACTTAATTTCTTACATTAGTTTTTTAATGGTTTTTAATTCCAATCAAACCCCTCGAGTTACTAAAACTGACACTTCTTTGAAAATCTTTGTGTCTGACTCGCTCTGAAATTAACGCAAAAATGTGCATGGAAAGAATTCAGAATTTTCCTTAGATAACAGAGGCTTTATATGTTTCATCTGAAAGGACACTTTTAGGGTTTTGTCCAGAAACCCCATATTTTTTCTTAATTGTAACACCACATTAACATTGTGGGTGTAGTGGGCTATAACGCATTTTGTTATGCTGCTAACCAGTTTAAGAAATAAGTAAATTCTTAATTGAAATAAAACGCAGGCAGATCTCATCTCCAATGGAAATGGGTATGGGGAGTATTACCTTAAATTCAGCAAGGTAGCTAAATAAGATATTTGTCTAATTATCTGTACCTCTTTTTGGGTATTTGCTTGAGTATCACTCAGAGTCAGGGAGATAACATGACGATATTACGAAAGCCTATGTTACGCCGATTTACAGCAGCACTGGCATTCATTTCATTAGCCATAAATACGGCTTTCGCCAATAGTAATCAGGTAGGTATTGCCCCGGTGGCAACCACAACCTTAAAAGAAAGTATTCTTTTTGCAATCGATCGCGATCCGTCAATTAGCCAGCAGGCCGCGCAATTAGGTATTGGCCAGGCACAAATAGATGAAGCGCGCAGCGGCTGGATGCCGCAAATATCATTGAACGGGAGTACAGGGCACAGCCAGACCACCGATTCCAGCGGGTCGCTGAAGAATTCAGCCGCCTGGGGGCTGAGCCTGACGCAGCTGCTGTACGATTTTGGCAAGACCAATAACAGCATCAGCCAGTCCTCCGCCCAGCGCGATAGCTACCGCTATCAGCTGATGGGCACGCTTTCGGACGTGGCGGAAAAAACGGCGCTGAGCTATGTCGAGGTCAAACGCTATTCCGATCTGCTGCAGGCGGCAATCGAAAACGTTCAGGCGCTCAAAAACGTCGAGCAGCTGGCAAAGCTGCGCGCAGACGCGGGCGTGAGTTCCACCTCCGATGAGCTTCAGACCCGCACGCGCATTGCCGGCATGCAGGCGACGGTCGCGCAGTATCACGCCGCCTTAAACAGCGCGCGCGCCAGGCTTGCGGTATTAACCGGGATGCAGGCAGAAGCGTATTCCCCGGTGCCTGCGAACCTCGCGGTTGAGCCAGATTCGCTCAATCGTATTGATTATTCGTTAATACCGGCGGTGATGGCCGCGCAGAACATGGAACGTTCGGCCCAGTATGGCGTGGAAACGGCGAAGTCCCAGCACTGGCCGACGTTAAGCCTGAAGGGGGGGCGCACCCGTTACGAATCGGACAACCGTTCCTACTGGGACGACCAGATACAGCTCAATATCGACGCACCGCTGTATCAGGGGGGCGCGGTTTCAGCTCGCGTTCGGCAGGCGGAAGGCGCACGGGCCATGGCCTCCTCTCAGGTCGATCAGGCGCGTTTCGATGTCCTGCAAAAAGCCTCCGTCGCGCAGGCTGACTGGACCGGCGCACGGGGAAGAATGGAGGCCGGAAAGCAGCAGCTGGAAAATGCGCTGCGCGCCCGGGATGTTTATAAAAATGAATACACCCTGAGCAAGCGGAGCATTAACGATCTGCTCAGCGTTGAGCAGGATGTCTGGCAGGCCACCTCAGCGAAAATAATCGCTGAGTATGACGGCTGGAGTTCGGCAATTAATTATGCTTCCGCGGTTGATAATTTAATGCCGCTTATTGGAATAGAGAAAAACGCTGCCGCAAAATTACCCGACTTGAGTTAATAAAAGACGCGCAGTGTTGCGCAAAGTAAGACTGAAAATAATGGGTGTTTTTTCCCAGGGATAGCTACATCCGTCTGGTGGACATATCCACAGGAATCCGTACACCTGCAAGGAGAAGAATATGAGTAACATAAAAGTTGTTGATGTCATCATTCGCAAAACGGCGGAGAAAACCAAATTAACCGGCGAAGGAAATCTGTCGGTCTCTATTTCATCCCCGAGCGTGATTGAAATTCAGGGCTCCGCTCAGGATGTGGCGCGTTATGTCCGTCAGGGGAAAGACCTCCTCATTTATATGAAAGATGGCAGCGTTATTCGCTGCAATAACTATTTTGTCGAAGATCCAGAGACGCATAATCAGTCAGAGCTGGTGTTCAACGACCGTCAGGAACTCACACATATTTCTTTTGCCGATGCCGGGGAAGCGTCAGGCGTTGCGGTGACCGAGTTAACCGCGCAGGCCACACCGATTAGCAGCATTCAACCTTTCCTCGAGCAGGAAAGCGTTTTAAGCGACGCGCCGTGGGGCTGGATTGCGGGGGCTGCGTTAGGCGGCGGTGCCATTGGGGCACTGCTGGCAAACGGCGGTGACGGCGAAACTAAAACAAAAGTCATTGATAATACAAAAGAAGTTGAAAGCGCCACGCCGACCTTCTTGCTGTCGGATAAAGCGGGTGACAAGCAGGGCGTGCTGAGCGCAAACGAGATCACGGACGACAGCAACCCAACCTTTAGCGGCACCGGTCAGCCGGGCGCGACCATCCAGATCAAAGACAGCAGCGGCAGCACCATTGCCAGCACCATGGTCGGTACAGACGGCACGTGGACGGTAATATTACCGAACCAGACGGACGGGGAGCACACCTGGTCGGTCGTGCAGATCGACGGCAGTAAAACCACCTCTGCGGGCAGTATCACCGTGACGGTCTCTACCGCCGATGCCGCCATAACGCTTGCCACCACGGCGGGCGATAACGTGCTGAACGCCAGCGAGCAATCTGCGGGCTTTACGCTTTCCGGTGCCAGCAAAAACCTGGCGCAGGGTACCGAACTCACCGTGACGCTGAACGGCAAAACCTACGCGGCTGAAGTCGGGGCAGACGGCGCGTGGAGTGTTAACGTACCTGCGGCAGACGCGCAGGCGCTGGGCGACGGTACCTGGACGGTTAGCGTGAGCGGTAAAGACGCGGCGGGTAACACCGTCAGCGGAAGCCAGACGATTGGGGTGGATACCACCGCGCCAACCCTCTCTGTCGATACCCTCGCACAGGACAACATCATTAATGCGGCTGAGCACAATCAGCCGCTGACCCTGACCGGTAAAACGAATGCGGAAACCGGTCAGATCGTCACGGTCACCCTGAACGGTAAAAACTATAACGCCACGGTGGGCAGCGACGGCACCTGGTCCGTCACGCTTGCCGCGAGCGACGTGCAGGCGCTCAATGAGGGTAACCACACCCTGACGGTTAACGTGAGCGACAAAGCGGGCAACGGCTCGTCCGTGACGGCAGATTTCACGGTGGATACCGCCGCGCCGGTCGTCACCATCCATACCGTGGCGGGCGACGATATTCTCAACATCAGCGAGCAGGGCCAGGCGCACATTATTTCCGGCCAGGCGAGCGGTGCCGCCGCGGGCGATGTGGTCACCGTGACCCTTGGCGGCCAGACCTTCACCGGCGTGGTGCTGGCGGACGGCAGCTGGAGCGTGGGCGTTCCGGCGTCCGTGCTGGGCGCGCTGGGTGAAGGCAACCACACGCTTTCGGTTTCCGTCACTGACGCGGCAGGCAACACCGGCAGCGCCACGCACGGCATTACGCTGAGCGGACACCCGCCGGAATTTACGATTGACGCCATCAGCCAGGATAACGTCCTGAATGCCCAGGAGGCGATGCAGCCGCTGAGCCTGACCGGCACCAGCAACCTGCCGGACGGCACTACCGTCACCGTGACGCTGAACAACGTCAGCTATCAGGCCACCGTAGAAAACGGTATCTGGGCGGTCCAGGTGCCGGTTTCCGACGTCCTGAATCTGGCGAACACGCTTTACACCGTCAGCGTCAGCGGTACCGACAGCGTGGGTAACAGCGGTTCTGCCGAAGCAAATCTGCTGGTGGATACCGTCCTTCCGCAGGTCATTATCAATACGTTTGCGGGCGACAACCTGGTCAATAACGCCGAAGCGGGCGTCGATCAAACCCTCAGCGGTCGCGTTACCGGCGCGGCGACGGGCGATACCGTCTCCATCACCGCAGGCGGCAAGAGCTACACCGTGACGGTTGGCAGCGATCTGACCTGGAGCGTGAAAATCCCGTCAGCGGATCTTCAGGCGTTCGGCGACGGGGATTTAACCTTTACCGCCTCCGTCACTAACGGGCACGGCAATACCGGCACCGGCGAGCGTGATATCAACATCAACGCGGAGCTGCCGGGCCTGCGCGTGAACACCATTTCCGGCGATGACGTGATCAACGCCATCGAACAGCAGCAGGATTTGAGCGTCACCGGCTCCAGCAGCCATCTGGCCGCGGGCACGCAGATTGTCGTCACCATCAACAGCGTGGAGTACGTCACCGCGGTTAACGCCAGCGGCAGCTGGCAGATCGGCGTTCCGGCGGCGGACCTGCAGGCCTGGACGGCGGGCGGCATGACGGTTAGCGTCAGCGCGGTAGATGCCTGGGGCAATCCCGTTTCGGCTGAACACCCGATTGAGCTCGATCTGAACGCCGTGGCGGTCACCATTGATACCGTCTCCGGCGACGACCTGCTCAATGCGGCAGAAAAAGGCGGTGATTTAACCCTTTCCGGCCAGACGCAGGGCGTGGAGGCGGGGCAGACCGTGGTGGTGAAATTCGCCGACCAGACCTTCACCGCGCAGGTGCAGCAGGACGGCTCCTGGAGCCTGACCGTACCGGCCAGCGCGATGGAAACCCTGATCGACGGGCGCGCGCAGGTGAGCGTCAGCGTCACTAACGTCAGCGGCAACAGCGCGGACGCCGCGCGCGTGGTCACGGTGGATACGCAGCCACCGGCGATTACGCTCGATAACCTGACCGCTGACAACATCATCAATGCGGCTGAAGCGCAGCAGGATTTAGCCTTAAGCGGTACCAGCACTGCGGAAGCGGGCCAGACGGTCACCGTAACGCTGAACGGCAAATCGTATCAAACCACGGTTCAGACGGACGGTACGTGGCAGCTGAGCGTGCCTGCGGCTGACGTGGGTGCCCTGACGGACGGCATTGTGACCGTGACGGCCACCGTGAGCGACGTGGCGGGCAACGCCAGCAGCGCGGACCGCGTGGGTCTGGTGGACGCAACCGTACCGCAGGTGACCATTAACGACTTTGTCACCGACACCAACACCATTAACCAGCTCGCCCATTCACAGGCGCAAATCCTGAGCGGCTCCGTCACCGGTGCGGCAGCGGGCGACCTGGTCACCATCACCATTAACAGCGTCGACTACACCACCGTGGTGGATGCGGCGGGTAACTGGAGCCTCGGCCTGCCGGCGTCCGTCGTGCAGGGGCTGACTGACGGCACCTGGACAATCGACGTCTCCGTGACCGACCGATCCGGTAATACCGGAAGCAGTTCGCTGGATGTGGTGGTGAATACCGTGACGCCTGTTATTGGTATCAGCACCCTGGCGGCGGACGACGTGATTAACGCGACCGAGAAGGGCGAAGATCTGCTTCTCTCCGGCACCAGCAACCAGCCGGAAGGGACCAGCATCACCGTTAACCTGAACGGCATCAACTACACCGCCACCACCGACGCCAGCGGCAGCTGGAGCGTCACCGTACCGGCCTCGGCCGTCAGCGCGCTGGGAGAAGCCCATTACACCGTGACGGCGAGCGTCACGGATAGCGTAGGCAACAGCGCGTCAACCTCGCACGATGTGCTGGTGGACAGCTCGCTGCCGGTGGTGACGATTAACACGCTGGCGGGCGACAATATCGTTAACGCAGCGGAAGTGGCGGCAGGGCAAACCCTGACCGGTAAGGTGACGAACGCGGCTTCAGGTGACACTGTCACCATTATCCTTGGCGGCCAGACGTACACCGCTACCGTGCAGGACGATCTGACCTGGAGCCTGCCGTTAAGCGAGAGCCAGCTTACCGCACTCGGCAACGGCGACCTCACCGTCTCCGCCAGCGTGACCAACGCGCACGGCAATACCGGCTCTTCTTCTCTCGACTTCACCATCGACGCCCAGCTCCCGGGACTGCGTATTGATACCGTGGCGGGTGATGACGTGATCAACGTGATTGAACACGCTCAGAACCTGATTGTGTCCGGCACCAGCACCGATCTGACGGCGGGCAGCACCGTGACCGTGACCATCAACGGCAAAACCTATTCGGCAACGGTACTGGCGGACGGCACCTGGCAGGCGGCGGTACCGGCGGCCGATGTGTCCCAGTGGGCGGACGGTTCGCTGGATATCAAGGCCAGCGCGCAGGATGCTTCCGGCAACCCGGTGACTATCGGCACCGTCGTGGACGTCGATCTCGCGCCTGTCGCCATCACCATCAGCAGCGTGACCGACGATAACGTGCTCAACGCGGCGGAAAAAGGTCAGGACCTGGTGCTTTCCGGCACCACCTCCAACGTGGAAGCGGGTCAGACCGTAACCATCACCTTCGCGGGTAAAACCTATACCACCACGGTGGATGCCAACGGCGACTGGACCTGGACCGTTCCGGCAGCCGATCTGAGCGGCCTGAAAGACGGCGACGCAAGCGTGCAGGTAACCGTCACCAACGTGAACGGCAACGCGGCGTCTTCGGCGCAGGAATTCAGCGTTGATACCACCGCGCCGACGGTGACCATCAACACCATCAGCAGTGACAATATGCTGAACGCGGCAGAGGCGGCGCAGGATCTGACCCTGAGCGGCACCTCTACTGCCGAAGCGGGCCAGACGGTCACCGTGACCTTCAACGGCAATCAGTACACCGCGCAGGTGCAGGCGGACGGCAGCTGGACGCTCGACGTTCCGGCGGCGGATATGGCAGGCATCGCCGACGGCAGCGCGGCGGTCACGGCGACCGTGTCCGATAAGGCAGGCAACCCGGCCAGCGCGGGCTCCTCGGTGCTGGTCGACACCACCGTACCGCAGATTTCGTTCAACATCGTCGCGGGCGACGACGTCGTGAATATTGCCGAGCACGGCCAGGCGCTGATCGTCTCCGGCAAGGTCACGGGCGCGCAGGCGGGTGACGTGATTACTGTGACCCTGAACGGGAAAGACTACACTGCGATGCTGGACGCGTCCGGCAGCTGGAGCGTGGGCGTTCCGGCGGCGGACGTGGGCGCGCTGGCAAACGGCGACCAGACGATTTCCGCGACCCTCACCGATAAAGCCGGTAACAGCACCAGCGCGACGCACGCGTTTGACGTTTCCCTGACCGCGCCGGTGATTGCCATCAACACCCTGGCGGCTGACGACGTGATCAACGCGACCGAGAAAGGCCAGGATCTGCTGGTGTCCGGCACCAGCAACCAGCCGGACGGAACCACCATTACGGTGACCCTGAATGGCATCAGCTATACGGCCACCACCGACGCCAGCGGCAGCTGGAGCATCACCGTTCCGGCGGCAAACGTTTCTGCGCTCGGCGAAGCAAGCTACGTCGTGACGGCGAGCGTAACCGACGCGGCGGGCAACAGCGCAAGCACCGGCCACAGCGTGCTGGTTGACAGCGCGCTGCCGCAGGTCACCATCAACCCTGTCGCCACGGACGATGTCATTAACGCAGCGGAAGTGGCTGCCGGGCAGACCCTGAGCGGCAAAGTGAGCGGCGCGGCGAGCGGTGACACTGTCACTATTTCAGTTGGCGGCAATACCTATACCGCGACGGTTCAGGACGATCTGAGCTGGTCGGTCAACGTGCCGTCCACGGTCTTAACCGCCATCGGTAACGGCGATCTGACCGTGTCAGCCAGCGTCACCAACGGCCACGGCAACACCGGCACCGGCGAGCGCGACATCACCATTGATGCCAACCTGCCGGGCCTGCGCGTCGATACCGTGGCGGGCGACGATGTGATCAACAGCATTGAGCACGCTCAGAACCTGATTATCACCGGCTCCAGCGAAGGCCTGGCAACGGGCGCGGCGTTAACGGTGACCGTCAACGGTAAAACCTACGCCGCAACCGTGCTGGCGGACGGCACCTGGACGGCGGCCATTCCGGCGGCAGACGTCAGCGCGCTGAATGCGGGCACGATTGCCGTGACCGTAGAAGGCCAGAGCGCGGCGGGCAATCCGGTTTCCATCAGCCACGACGTGAAGGTGGATCTGGCGGCAGTCGCCATCAGCATTAACCCGATTGCCTCGGACGACGTAATCAACGCGGCTGAGAAAGGCGCGGACCTGGTGCTGTCCGGCTCTACCTCTAACGTGGAAGAAAACCAGACCGTCACCATCACCTTCGGCGGCAAATCGTACACCGCGACGGTCGATGCCAGCGGCAACTGGACGGCGACCGTACCGTCCGCCGATTTGGGCAGCCTGAAGGACGGCGATGCCAGCGTGCAGGTGAGCGTCACCAACGTGAACGGCAACAGCGCGTCGGCAGGCCGCGAGTACAGCGTGGACGCCACCGCGCCGACGGTGTCTATCGAGATCGTCAGCGACAACAACATCATCAATGCGGCCGAAGCGCAGCAGGATCTGGTTGTTAACGGCGTGACCAACGCCGAAGCGGGCCAGACCGTCACCGTGACGCTGAACGGCGTGGACTACACCACTACCGTGCAGGCAAACGGCAGCTGGAGCGTGACCGTGCCGTCCGCGGATCTGAGCGGTATTACCGACGGCAACTACACCATCAGCGCCGCCGTGTCTGATAAGGCGGGCAACCCGGCCTCTGCGGATCGCGACGTGCTGGTGGATACCACCGTTCCGCAGCTGACCATTAACACCGTTTCCGACGACGACGTGATCAACAGCGCCGAGCATGCGCAGGCTCTGATTGTCACGGGCTCCGTGACCGGCGCGGCGGCGGGCGACGTGGTCACCGTTACCCTCAACGGCAAATCGTATACCGCCACCCTGGATGCCTCAGGCAACTGGAGCGTGGGCGTGCCTGCGGCGGACGTCACCGCCCTGGCCGCCGGGGATTACACCATTACCGCGGCGCTGACCGATAAAGCGGGCAACAGCAACAGCGCCACGCACGGCGTGGAGGTGAACCTGACCGCGCCGGTGCTGACCATTGACACCGTTTCCGGTGACGATGTGATCAACAACGCCGAGAAAACCCAGGATCTGACGATCTCCGGTACGGCTTCCGGCCTGGCGGCAGGCGCGGTGGTAACCGTGATGCTGAACGGCAAAGCGTACAGCGCGCAGGTGGACGATAACGGAAAATGGACGACTACCGTTCCGGCGAACGAGGTCGGTCAGCTGGGCGAGGCGCTTTATACCGTCACCGCCTCAGCAACGGACAGTGTCGGCAACAATACCAGTACGTCGCACACCGTGAACGTGGAATCCGTTCTGCCGGGGGTGATCGTCAACACCATTGCAGGTGACGACGTCATTAACGCGGCGGAGCTGGCAGCCGGGCAGACCATCAGCGGTAAGGTGGTGAATGCCGAAGCGGGCAACACCGTGACCGTGACCATTGGCGGTAACAGCTACACCGCAACGGTGCAGAGCGATCTCACCTGGTCCGTGAACGTGCCGTCCGACGTGCTGACCGCGCTGGGTAACGGCGATTTGACGGTGTCAGCCAGCGTCACGAACGGCGTGGGCAATAGCGGAACGGGCGAGCGCGACATCGTGATAGACGCTAACCTGCCGGGCCTGCGCGTGGATACCGTGGCGGGTGACGACGTGATCAACAGCATCGAACACGTACAGAACCTGATTATCACCGGCTCCAGCGACGGGCTGGCGGCGGGCGCGGCGCTGACCGTGACCGTCAACGGCAAAACCTATCCGGCGACCGTGCTGGCGGACGGCACCTGGAACGCGGCGATCCCGGCGGCGGACGTCGGAGCCCTGGCAGCAGGTACGGTTACCGTAACCGTTGCGGGCCAGAGCAGCGCCGGTAATCCGGTCTCCATCAGCCACGATGTGACGGTGGATCTGGCGAACGTTGCCATCAGCATCGACGCCGTTGCCACCGATGACGTGATTAACGCGGCCGAGAAGGGCGCGGATCTGGTGCTCTCGGGGGCGACCTCGAACGTTGAGGAAAACCAGACCGTCACCATCACCTTCGGCGGCAAGAGCTACACCGCGACGGTGGACGCCGACGGCAAATGGACCGCCACGGTGCCAGCGGCCGATCTGGCGGGTCTCAAAGACGGCGACGCCAGCGTGCAGGTGAGCGTCACCAACGTGAACGGCAACAGCGCCTCGGCGGGCCGCGAGTACAGCGTGGATGCGACCGCACCGTCCGTGACCATCAATACCCTGGCGAACGACGACATTCTGAACGCCGCTGAAGCGCAGTCCGATCTGACCGTATCCGGCACCACCACCGCCGAAGCGGGCCAGACCGTGACCGTATCGCTGAACGGTAAAGACTACACCACAACCGTCAGCGCGGACGGCAGCTGGACGCTGAACGTCCCGGCCGCCGATCTGGCTGGATTAACCGACGGCAGCGTGACCGTCACCGCATCGGTCAGCGATAAAGCGGGTAACCCGGCGTCCGTGGATCACAACCTGGCGGTAGATATCACCGCGCCTGCGGTGACCATCAACACCGTGGCGGGCGACGATGTCATTAACATCGCAGAACACGGCCAGGCGCAAATCATCAGCGGCACCGCCACCGGCGCGGCGGCGGGCGATAAGGTCACCGTCACGATTGGTGGCCAGACCTACACCACCGTGCTGGACGCGGCGGGGAACTGGAGCGTGGGCGTACCGGCGAATGTGATTTCGGGCCTCAGTGACGGTACCGTAACCGTCACTGCGTCAGTTACCGACGCAGCGGGCAACACCGGCACCGGCACGCATAACGTGACCGTCGATACCGGTCTGCCATCGGTGGCCTTCAACGCCATCAGCGATGACAACGTGCTGAACGCGGTAGAAAAAGGTCAGGATCTGAGCGTCAGCGGCACCAGCGCTAACCTCGCGGAAGGCACCGTGGTGACCGTGACCCTCAACGGTAAAAACTACACGGCGACGACCTCGGCAGACGGCACCTGGAGCCTGACGGTTCCGGCAGCGGATCTGGCTGGTCTCGGCCAGGCCAATTACACCCTGAATGCGACCGCCACCAACGGCGTGGGCAACAGCGTGAGCAACACCGCGAACCTGCTGGTGGACACCGCGCTGCCGACCGTCACCATCAACACCGTGGCGGGCGATAACGTCATCAACGCGGCGGAAGTGGCGGCAGGCCAGACCCTGAGCGGCACCGTGGCGAACGCCGAAGCGGGCAATACCGTTACCGTCACCCTTGGCGGCAACAGCTACACCGCAACGGTGCAGAACGATCTGACCTGGTCCGTAAACGTGCCGTCTGACGTGCTGACCGCGCTGGGCAACGGCAGCCTGAGCGTGACGGCGACCGTCACCAACGGCCACGGCAATACCGGCACCGGCGAGCGCGATATCGCTATAGACGCTAACCTGCCGGGACTGCGCGTCGACACCGTCGCGGGTGATGACGTGATCAACACCATCGAGCACGCGCAGAATCTGATCGTCACCGGTTCCAGCGACGGGCTGGCGGCGGGCACGGCGCTGAACGTCACCGTCAACGGCAAAACCTATGCGGCCACCGTACTGGCGGACGGCACCTGGAGCGCGGCGATCCCGTCCACCGACGTGAGCGCGTGGCCGGAAGGCACCGTCAAAATCAGCGTTACCGGCGACAGCTCTGCGGGCAACCCGATTACCATCAGCCACGACGTGACGGTCGATCTGGCGACCGTTGCCATCAGCATTGATGCGATTGCCACCGACGACGTGATTAACGCGGCGGAGAAGGGCGCGGATCTGGTGCTGTCCGGTGCGACCACCAACGTGGAAGCCGGGCAGACCGTGACCATCAGCCTGAACGGCAAAATCTATAGCGCGACAGTAGACGACAGCGGCAACTGGACCTACACCGTGCCGTCTGCGGATCTGGCACACCTTAAGGATGGCGACGCCAGCGTGCAGGTGAGCGTCACCAACGTCAACGGCAACAGCGCCTCGGCGGGCCGCGAGTACAGCGTGGATGCAACCGCGCCGTCCGTGACCATCAATACTCTGGCGACCGACGATATTCTGAATGCCGCTGAAGCGCAGTCCGATCTGACCGTGTCCGGCACCACCACCGCCGAAGCGGGCCAGACCGTGACCGTGACGCTGAACGGCAAAGACTACACCACAACCGCAGGCGCGGACGGCAGCTGGACGCTGAACGTTCCGGCGGCGGATCTGGCGGCACTCGGCGACGGCAGCGTCACCGTGACGGCGAGCGTCAGCGACAAGGCGGGCAACCCGGCGTCGGTTGATCACACTCTGACGGTCGACGTGACCGTTCCTGCGGTAACCATCAACACCGTAGCGGGCGACGATGTCATTAACATCGCTGAGCACGCTCAGGCACACATCATTAGCGGCACCGCCACCGGCGCGGCAGCGGGGGATAAGGTCACCGTCACCATCGGCGGCCAGACCTACACCACCGTGCTGGACGCGGCGGGTAACTGGAGCGTGGGCGTCCCGGCCAGCGTCATTTCCGGCCTCAGCGACGGCACCGTAACCGTGACTGTGTCAGTTACCGACGCGGCGGGCAACACCGGTACCGGCAGCCATAACGTGACCGTCGATACCGGCCTGCCGTCCGTGGCCTTCAACGCCATCAGCGGCGACAACGTGCTGAACGCGATGGAGAAAGGTCAGGACCTGAGCGTCAGCGGCACCAGCGCCAACCTGGCGGAAGGCACCGTGGTGACCGTAACCCTCAACGGTAAAAACTACGCGGCCACGACGGCGGCGGACGGCACCTGGAGCCTGACCGTTCCGGCTGCGGATCTGGCGGGGCTGGGTGAAGCGAATTACACCCTGAACGCCGCCGCGACCAACGGCGTGGGCAACAGCGTCAGTAATACGGCGACCCTGCTGGTCGACACCGCGCTGCCGACCGTCACCATCAATACCGTGGCGGGCGATAACATCATCAACGCGGCGGAAGTGGCCGCGGGTCAGACCATCAGCGGTAAGGTAGCGAACGCGGAAGCGGGCAATACCGTCACCGTCACCCTTGGCGGCAGCAGCTACACCGCAACGGTGCAGAGCGATCTGACCTGGTCCGTGAACGTGCCGGAATCCGTCCTGACCGCGCTGGGCAACGGCGATTTGACCGTGTCGGCGACCGTCACCAACGGCCACGGCAACACCGGCGCGGGCGAGCGCGAAATCACTATCGACGCCAGCCTGCCGGGTCTGCGCATTGATACCGTGGCGGGCGACGATGTGATCAACAGCATCGAGCACGGGCAGAATCTGATTGTCACCGGCTCCAGCGACGGGCTGGCGGCAGGCACCACGCTTACCGTGACCGTCAACGGCAAAACCTATGCGGCCTCCGTGCTTGCAGACGGCACCTGGAGCGCGGCGATCCCGGCGGCAGACGTCGGGGCCCTGGCTGCGGGCACGGTCACCGTGACCGCTGCAGGCCAGAGCGCGGCGAGCAACCCGGTGAGCATCAGCCATGACGTGACCGTCGATTTGTCAGCAGTGGCTATCAGCATCGATGCGATTGCCACCGACGACGTGATTAACGCGGCGGAGAAAGGCGCGGATCTGGTGCTGTCCGGCAGCACCTCGAACGTGGAGGAAAACCAGACTGTTACCATCACCTTCGGCGGCAAGACGTACACTACGAAAGTCGATGCCGACGGTAACTGGACGGCCACCGTGCCTTTCGCCGATCTCGCGGGCCTGAAGGACGGCGATGCCAGCGTGCAGGTGAGCGTCACCAACGCGCATGGCAACAGCGCCTCGGCGGGCCGGGAGTACAGCGTGGACGCCACCGCGCCAGCCGTGAGCATCGATACGGTCGCTGGCGATAACGTGATTAACGCCAGCGAAGCGGCTGCGGGCGTGGCCATCTCCGGCACCACCACGGCGGAAGTCGGGCAGACGGTCACCGTGACGCTGGGCGGTAAGAGCTATACCGCGCAGGTGCAGCAGGGCGGTATCTGGAGCGTGAACGTGCCGGGCGCCGACCTGTCCGCGCTGGCGGATAACGGCTACACCGTGCAGGTCAGCGTGAGCGACGCCGCGGGTAACCCGGGCAGCGCGGGCAAGGCGATTACGCTTGATACCACGCCGCCGACCGTCAGCTTTAACGCCGTCGCGGGCGATGACGTCATCAACAGCGTGGAGCACGGGCAGGCGCAGATCGTCAGCGGCACGGCAACCGGCGCGAGCGTCGGCGATAAGCTGGTCATCACCATCGGTTCGAACCAGTACACCACCACCGTTGACGCCAGCGGTAACTGGAGCGTGGGCGTGCCGGCCAGCGTGATTTCCGCGCTGAACGACGGCACCGTGACCCTCAGCGCGACGATTACCGACAGCGCGGGCAACAGCAGCACCCAGACCCACGATGTGGTAGTGAACACCGCCTCCGTGGCGCTGACGGTGAACACCGTTAGCGGTGACGACGTCATCAACGCGGCGGAAGCCGGTTCGTCCCTGGTGATTAACGGCTCCAGCGCCCAGTTCGCCAGCGGTACGCAGGTCACCGTGACGCTGAACGGCAAGAGCTATACGGCCACCATCCAGAGCGACGGCAGCTGGACGACCACCGTTCCGGCCGCAGACGTGGGCGCCCTGGCCGATGGCGCGAGCTATCAGGTGTCCGTGTCGGCGCAGGACAGCGCGGGCAACAGCGCGTCGGCGACCCACGGCATCAGCGTGGATACCACTGCGCCGGTCGTGAGCATTGCGACGCTGTCGGCTGACGATATGCTGAACGCGGCGGAAGCGCAGCAGCCGCTGACCGTGCGCGGCTCTTCCAGCGCGGAGGCCGGTCAGACCGTCACCGTAACGCTGGGCGGCAAAACCTACACCGCAACCGTCGCGAACGACGGGACGTGGACGCTGGATGTTCCGGCAGCCGATCTGGCCGCGCTGAGCCAGGGCGCGCTGACGGTCACCGCTTCGGTCAACGACAAGGCCGGCAACAGCGGCCAGACCACGCACACCTTAACGGTCGATACCGTCGCGCCAACCGTGACTATCAGCACCGTGGCCGATGACGATATCGTCAACAACGCGGAGCAGCTGGCGGGTCAGACCATCAGCGGCACCACCACGGCGGAACAGGGCCAGACGGTGACCGTCTCCTTTAACGGGCACAGCTATCAGGCGACCGTCGGGGCGGACGGATCCTGGTCGGTCTTCGTGCCGGGCCGTGATTTCCTCGGCCTGAGCGACGGGGATTACACCATCACCGCGTCGGTAAGCGACAGGGCGGGCAACCCGGGCAGCGCAACGCACGACGTGACGCTGAACGGCGATGTCCCGACCATCACCATCAACACCTTTGCGCAGGACGATATCGTCAACGCCGCCGAGCACGGCACGCCGCTGACTGTCAGCGGCACCACCGACGCCCCGGCGGGCCAGACGGTGACCATCACGCTGAACGGTAAAACCTATACGGCGACCGTCCAGAATGACGGCACCTGGAGCTATACGGTCGGCAGCGCAGACGTGACCGCGCTGGCGGACGGCGGTTCGTACGTGATTAACGCGCAGGTCAGCAACACCATCGGCAACAGCGGCAGCGATAACCACAGCGTCACCGTGGATCTCACCGCGCCGTCGATGGGTATTAGCATTGATTCGCTGCAAAACGACACCGGCCTGAGCGCGACGGATTTCATCACCAACGACGCTCAGGTCGTGGTCAACGGCTCCCTGAGCGCGCAGCTTGGCAATAACGAGAAGGCGCAGATTAGCCTGGACGGCGGGTCAAACTGGATTGACCTGACGGTGACCGGCACCACCTGGCGCTACACCGATGGCCGCATCCTGACGGACGGTACGTATCAGTATCAGGTACGCGTTATCGATAGCGCGGGCAACGTGGGGGCAACGGACAGCCAGGACGTAGTGATTGATCTGACGAAGCCTGCGGCTACGACAATTACGGTCGATTCCATCACCCAGGATACCGGCCTGTCCGGCAGCGACTTTATTACCAGCGACAACCAGATCAGCCTGAAAGGGACGCTCGGTGCGGCGCTGGGCAGCGGCGACCACGCGCAGATCAGCCTCGACGGCGGCGTTAAATGGATCGACGTCAGCGTCAGCGGCCTGAGCTGGACGTACGTCGATGGCCGCACGCTGGCCGACGGGGATTACAACTACCAGCTGCGCGTGATTGACGACGCGGGCAATATCAGCGCCACCGCCAGCCAGGTGGTGACCATTGATACGGTTGCACCGGACGCCAGTAAAACGATCGCCATCGACAGCATCAGCGACGATACCGGCCTGAGCGGCAGCGACTTTATCACCAACGATACGTCCCTGACGCTGCACGGCTCGCTCGGGGCGACGTTGGCCGACGGCGAGTATGCCCAGATCAGCATCAACGGCGGGGTCACCTGGCAGAACGTCATCGTCACCGGCAACAGCTGGTACTACGTGGACGGCCGCACGCTGGGTAACCAGATCTATGACTACTACGTTCGCGTGGTAGACGCGGCGGGCAACGTGGGGGCGAGCGCTCATCAGCAGGTGACCGTTGATACGGTGCCGCCGGATGCGGCAATTACGGTGACCGTGGATAACATCACCGTGGATACCGGCTTCGATAACAACGACTTCCTGACCAGTTCGACCTCGTACACGCTTAACGGTACGCTCGGGGCTCCACTGGGGGCGGGGGAATACGTTCAGGTGAGTCTGAACGGCGGCGCCGACTGGGTTTACGCCACGGTGAACGGTACGCAGTGGAGCTACAGCGACACGCGTACCCTGACCGACGGCAGCCATAACTACCAGGTGCGGGTCGTCGACCAGGCGGGGAACGTCGGGGCGACCACCTCGCAGGCGGTGACGGTGGATACGCAGGCGCCGCAGTACGGCGTCACCATCGACAGCATCAGTGAAGATACCGGGCAGTCCAGCAGTGACTTCATCACCATGGACACCACGCTGACGATCAACGGCTCGCTGGGCAGCGCGCTGGCAAGCGATGAACGCGTGCAGATAAGCCTCGACGGCGGTAATCAATGGGTAGACGCCACCGTTAATAACCAGCGCTGGAGCTACACCGATACCCGCGATCTGCCTGACGGAGACTACACCTACCAGGTGCGGATTATCGACCAGGCGGGCAACGTCGGCTCTACCGCCTCTCAGGTGGTAACGGTGGACACCACGCCGCCAACCACGGTAGGCACGGTAGTGAGCTATACCGACGGCGAAGGCGAGCGTCAGGGCACCTTTGGCAGTGCGGTAGCGACGGACGATAACTCGCCGCTGATCAACGGTACGCTTAACCGCGCCCCGGACGACGGTGAAATCGTGCAGCTCTATCGTGACGGAGTCCTGCTCGGCCAGGTGACCATGAACGGCAGCGCAAGCTGGTCCTTCCAGGACAACGGCCTGAGCGACGGCAACCACACCTACATTGTGCGCGTCACCGATAAGGCCGGTAACTACACGGAATCCGACGGTTTTGTGCTGAACGTCGATACCAGCATCCCGACCACCACGGCGGCGATTACCGCGCAGACCACGTCGGACACCACGCCGATCGTCAGCGGTACCGTCTCCGCTGACCTGGTGAACGGTGAATACCTGGTGGTGACGGTGAATGGAAAAACCTACACCTCCCAGACCGGCGGCGCGGTGGTGGTCGACCCGGATCACAACACCTGGTATCTGCAGATCCCGGACGGAGATGCGCTGAGCGTGTCGAGCTACAGCGTGACGGCGCAAGTGAAGAGCAGCGCGGGTAACGGCAATACCACCGGTACGGCGACCGGCAGCCTGGTAATTGACACCACCTCGGTGAATACCGACTGGGCAACCACGGCGGGGAACAGCAACAACTCCACCATGACCCTCGGCATGAACAGCAGCGGTCTGTGGAATATCATTGCTAACGGCCAGTCCTACTCCAGCAGCGATAGCTCGACCTATGCCGGAAATACGCTGACCAACACCCGCAGCTACTACGTGGTGAGCCAGACCGCCGCCGACTTTGACCGTAACGGCACGCAGGATATCTTCGCGACGGAGACCACCTACTCGGGCTCCACGCAGGTGATGTGGACCTACGATGGCAGCACCTATAACGCCAGCCAGCTGGCGATGGGGACCACCATCTGGTACGGCGGCGTGATTGCGTACGATAAAACCGGCGATGGCTATCTGGATCTGGCGTACGGTGACTCCGGCGCGGACTCCATCACCTATCTGATCAACAACAACGGAGTACTCTCGCCTGACGGCACCTACGGCGGCGCGGGTTTCTGGGGACAGTTCACCACCATGCGTGAAATCTCCGGCGTCGACATTAACAATGACGGCACCGTGGACGTGGTTCAGCACACCAACCGCAGCGGCGCGTACTCGTTAACCGTGATCAACAACAACGGTAACGGCACGCTCTCTATCGGTCAGAACCTGACCAACGTGTTTGTGGCCAACGCCTCGAATACCACCACGGCGGCGTCCATGACGTGGGCGGACTTCAACGGCGATGGCTACATGGATCTGTACCTGGGCAGCAGCTACAACAACAACGGCGGGGTGATTTACTACAACAACGGCGCAGGGCAGCTCTCTGCTACCAAGAGCGCGGTGGAAGCCTCTAACGCCACGGCGGGCTATCTGTCGGTGGCGGTGGACTGGAACGGTGACGGGCAGATGGACATCATCAAGCTCAGCAGCTACGGCGGCTCGCAGACGGCGACCCTGTTCACCAACAACGGCTACGGTTCCACCTGGACCTCTAGCCAGCTGGCTTCCGGCCTGGCGAACGTTACCGGTGTGGCCGCAGTCGACTACAACTGGGACGGCGCGCAGGATCTGCTGGTCTCTCAGCAGAACGGCAAGGTGGTGCTGGTGCAAAACAGCAAAACCATTGCTGACGGCACCGCGATGCACCTGCACATTGTCGACAGCGAGGGCATCAATGCCTACTACGGCAACACGGTCAATCTGTACAACGCCGCGGGCGTGCTGGTGGCGTCGCAGATCATCAACGCCCAGTCCGGTATCGGGTCGAACGATACCTCCGCGCTGGTGAGCTTCTACGGTCTGGATCCGAATGAAACCTATTCGGCTGAGATCCTGAAGATCACCAACGGCGTGTCGGATAACGTCACCTGGAGCGGTCTGGAAGCGGGCAACGGCAAAGAGGGGTACGTCCTGACTGCCGAAGCCGCCACCGGCGGCCACAGCGGGACCCTCACCGGGACCGGGTATAACGACACCTTTATCGCAGAGGATGGCACCTATACCTACAACGGCTCCGGCGGCTGGAATACCCATTCCGACTACGACACCTGGAGCAACACCGGCGGGATGGACGTGGTGGATTACCGCAATGCGACCTCCGGCGTGACCGTTGATTTGCGCCTCTCTACCGCGCAGGACACCGGGTTCGGTACGTCACGACTGCTCAACATTGAGGGGATCAACGGCTCGGACTTCGACGACGTCATTACCGGCAACAGCGGTGATAACCAGTTCGAAGGCCGCGGCGGGAACGACACCTTCAACATCGGCAGCGGCGGTCACGATACGTTGCTCTACAAGCTGATCAACGCGTCGGATGCAACGGGCGGTAACGGTCACGACGTGGTGAACGGCTTTACGGTCGGCACTTGGGAAGGGACCGCGGACACGGATCGTATTGACCTGCGCGATCTGCTCTCTGACAGCGGCTATACCGGCACGGGCTCGGCGAGCTACGTGAACGGCGTGGCCACGCTGGACAGCAGCGCGGGCAATATCAGCGATTACATCCGCGTGGTGCAGAACGGCAGCAATACCGAGATCCAGGTTGACCTGGACGGTACAGGCGGTCAGTTCTCGCCGACCACTCTGGTGACCCTGAACGGCGTGCAGACGGATCTGGCGACGCTGCTGGCGAACCATCAGCTGTTAATTGCGTAAACCAACGCCGCGGGGAGCGATCCCCGCGGCCTTTTGCGTTTCTTTACATGAATAGCGATAACCCTATATTTCACATGATTATTTTGCGGGCTCGTTTAGAAAGTGTTCGATTTTTAATCATTCCGTAAAGGTATCATTTCAGTGCGAAATTACCGCTCTGGACAGGACGTAGCATTATGAAGACACATCCACAGTACGAACCCTGGCTGCAGGGCATGCTTATCATCGCTAAACACTACCGGCTGGATTTCTCAGCGGAGCATGTTCGGGTCACGATTAACCACGAAAGCCAGTCTCCGCGCCAGCTGGTGCTGGAAGAGATGGCGCGCCAGCTTGGGCTGGGGATGCGTATGGTGGCGGCTGAAGCGGTATCCCTCGATCCGTGGCGCCTGCCGCTGCTGGCGGAATTCACCGGCGGACAAATCGCGGTCATTAACCGCATGGACAGCGAAGGCAACGTCAGCCTACAGTTTAGCGGCGACGGCGGCCTGGAGACCACGCTGACGCGTGACGAACTCGGGGCGCGGTTAAAAGGGCTGATGGTGTTGCGCCCGCTCGAATCCACGCCGGATGCCCGCGTGGACGACTACATCAAACCCTATGAGAAAAACTGGTTCTGGCAGCTGGCGCTGAAGGACTGGCGACGCTACAGCGATATTATGCTGGTGGCGCTGGTGGCCAACGTGCTGGCGCTCTCCGGCATGGTCTTCTCCATGCAGGTGTACGACAGGGTAGTACCGTCGCAGTCGGAAGCCACTCTGTGGGTCCTGTTTGGCGGCGTGATGATCGCTATCGTGTTCGAATTCATCATGCGCATGCTGCGCGTGCATATTTCTGACGTGGTGGGGAAGCGCGCCGACCTGCGTATCTCTGAACGCGTGTTTGCCCACGCGCTGCGGATTAAAAACGGCGCGCGATCCAAATCCACCGGATCCTTTATCGCCCAGATCCGCGAGCTGGAGTCGGTGCGCGAGCTGATCACCTCGACCACCATTGCGGCGATTTCCGATCTGCCGTTCTTCCTGCTGTTCGTCTTTATTCTGTGGATGATTGGCGGCCCGCTGGTGCTGGTGGTCCTGCTCGCCGTGCCGCTGCTGCTCATCCCCGGCCTGCTGGTGCAGCGCCCGCTGGGGAAACTCTCCAGCGAAGGGATGCGTGAATCCGCCATCCGTAACGCCACCCTGGTGGAAGCGGTGCAGGGCATTGAAGACATCAAGCTGATGCGCGCCGAGCAGCGTTTCCAGAACCAGTGGAATAATACCAACGACGTTGCCGCCAGCGTCGGCATGAAGCAGCGCTGGCTGACGGGGTTACTGCTGACATGGACTCAGGAGGTGCAGTCCATCGTCTACGCGGTGGTACTGCTGGTGGGCTGTTACCTGGTCATCAGCGGCGACATGACTACCGGTGCGCTGGTGGGAACCTCGATTCTGGCGTCGCGCACCATCGCGCCGCTGTCGCAGATCTCAGGCGTGCTTTCGCGCTGGCAGTCGGCAAAAGTGGCCCGCAAGGGGCTGGACGACCTGATGCAGCGCCCGATTGACGATCCGCAGCACGGCAAGAAGGTGCACAAAGCCCACCTGCGCGGCGACTATGCGCTTGAGGACGTCGGGTTTTATTACGACGAGGAAGAAAAACTCACCGTGCTCAACATCAGCAAGCTGCAGATCCGCGCCGGAGAGCGCGTGGCGGTGCTCGGGCGCAATGGCTCCGGTAAAAGCACGCTGTTACAGCTTCTGGCGGGCATGCAGGAGCCGCAGCAGGGCAGCATCCTGCTCGACGATATTGCCCTCAATCATCTGGACCCGGCCGACGTGCGCCGCGACATGCAGCTGCTCAGCCAGCAGGCCCGGCTGTTCTTTGGCTCCGTGCGGGACAACATCCTGATGGGGAACCCGTTAGCCACCGATGATGAGATTCATCAGGCGCTGGTTAACAGCGGCGCGCTGGAGTTTGTGCGCAAGCAGAAAATGGGGCTGAACTACATCATCAACGAGGGCGGGGCTGGCCTCTCAGGCGGCCAGCGTCAGGCGCTGCTGCTGGCGCGCGCGCTGATCACTTCCCCGAATATCCTGCTGCTGGATGAGCCTACCGCCTGGCTGGACGAAATGAGTGAGAAGCAGTTTATTCAGCATCTTCACAAATGGCTGGGTAAACGCCGGACGCTGGTCGTGGCGACGCATCGCCTGCCGATTCTGGACCTGGTCGACCGCATCATCGTGCTGGAAAACGGTAAGGTGGTGATGGACGGCCCGCGCGATGCGATCCTGCATCAGCACGGCATGGCGCCGCAGAAAGCCGCGCAGCGTACGGTGACCATGAAGCCGGCGGCGGTTGCAGAGGAGGGCGCGGCATGAATGATTTCTCTCGTTTCAATAGCCGACTGAAGGAGCCGCGCCTGCCGCGCTCGTCGCTGGTGGCATGGTCCCTGTTCGCCCTGCTGGCGGTGTTTATCGCCTGGGCAAGCCTGTTCCATCTTGATGAAGTGACGACCGGCAGCGGCAAGGTGATACCGTCTTCGCATGAGCAGGTCATCCAGTCCCTGGAAGGCGGCATCATCCACAGCCTGATGGTGCGCGAAGGCGACATCGTGGAACGCGGGCAGCAGCTCGCGCAGCTTGACCGGACAAAAACCGAGTCGAGCGTGCTGGAGAGCGAGTCTCGCCTGAATGCGGCGCTGGCAACCGCTGCGCGCCTCAAGGCCGAGGTGAACGACACGGAGCTCGCGTTTCCGGACGAGCTGGATGACGACGTTGAGCTGGTCAAACAGGAAACGGCGCTCTACCAGTCCCGCCGTGAAAGTCTCGAAAAAGGGCTGGCCGGGTTGCGTCAGGGTGCCGAACTGGTGCAGCGCGAGCTGTCGTTAACTCGTCCACTGGTGACTCAGGGAGCGGCCAGCAAGGTTGAGGTGTTACGTCTTGAGCGTCAAAAAAATGAGCTTGAGAATAAAATCACCGAGATGAAAAACCAGTATTACGTTCGTGCCCGTGAGGAGCTGGCAAAAGCCAATGCGGAGATTGAAGCGCAGCGTTCGGTGATGAAAGGGCGTGAGGACTCCCTGACCCGGCTGACCTTTAATGCCCCGGTTCGCGGGATTGTGAAGGATATTGACGTCACTACCGTGGGAGGCGTTATCCCGCCGAACGGCAAGCTGATGAGCCTTGTCCCGCTTGACGATCAGATGGTGGTCGAAGCGAAAATCTCGCCGCGCGATGTGGCGTTTATCCATCCCGGCCAGAAAGCGCTGGTGAAAATTACGGCCTATGACTACTCCATTTACGGCGGGCTGGAAGGGGAAGTGACCATGATTTCGCCGGACACCCTGCAGGATGAGGTGAAAAGGGATGTCTATTACTATCGCGTTTATATTCGTACCGACAGTAACCATCTGACCAATAAGCAGGGTCAGGAATTTCCGGTCTTTCCGGGCATGATTGCCACCGTTGATATTAAAACCGGCAGCAAAACCATTCTGGATTATCTGTTGAAACCGCTGAACAAGGCGAAAGAGGCGCTGCGGGAACGATAGGGGAATGGCGTTCGGAACTCCGAACGCCTGCTGGATTATACGGTTGACGTCACGCTGTGAGCGTGGCGTCGCTCTTTAGGCACAACGTTGATGTAATGCGTAACATACGCAAAATATAAACCGGCATAATTTTCGACAAGGTCGATAAACGCCGGGTATATCGACATCCGACCATCACCACGATCTTTAAGATAACCCGCCTCTTGTGCCGATTTGATAATTCGGTTGACGTGGATGCGTGAAACAAAAAATTCTTTTGCGAGCGTGCTGGCTGAATAGTCAATGACCGCACCGTGAGCGGATTTATTTTTCATGGCCTGCAGATAGATATAAAGCATAATCATACGGCCGCCATCTTTATCGATAAATAATCCTACCTCAGGCAACACCTTTCTGAACGTTAATCCGCGAAAAAGATATTCAGCCGCGCGGCGGAAGAAGTTGTTTCTCAAAATATCATTATCCAGCAGGTTAACATTAATATTAAATGCCGGATAAAGAATGCTGACGGGCAAAAAAGCGCCGGACATATAACGCTTAAGTTCATTGAGTCCTTTTTCAGTTGGCGCGATTCTCGTTTTGCGTCGATCATCCGTGCAGCGCCAGGTCCTGATGCGCCCGGTGGTTCTCAGTATCGTAATGATCGCAATCACGCTGTTGGGGCTGGCTATTTTGTAGCGAGAACATAGCTCTTTAATCTCTGAAACTGACTCGGCCTGATTTCCAAAAATAAAACAACACATGGAGAGAATAATGTTAAATCGTGATTCCTGCAGCATTGTCTTGTAGAACAAAGGTTGTTTTTTGTAGATGGTGTCATTAATTGTGTAGTGCTCTAATATTGCCTCACCGAATCGCGGATTGTTCTTTATAACATCCCTTCGATGTAGCAAGGCCCTGGATGAGATGTGATTATCCATAGCATTTTTCTCGTATTTGAATGAGCCGATAGATGAAGTGTCCACTCTTCTTTTCGGAATTTTCATTATACCCTGAGAATAAGATGTTTGCCGGTGTTATTTGCAAAGAAAAGTATATTTAAATGACGGTGATTAACGCAAAGATGTTCCTGTGAGTTCAGCTGATAACTGTTTCTTACCCTGAGGCGGTACTGTAAAATTAATGTTTATAACAGGTGCGTTAAATTTTACGTATTCACAAATGGAAATGGCGCCTTAGTGCCCAGGAGCAGTTTATGACCCACAAAATTTCTCTCAGAAATGAGGCGTGCGATGAACATAAATTTGTCATCTCCGCCTGCGGTTTTACGTTCCAGGGATATCGTCTGATCCTTAACCAGTACGGAATACAGGCTTCGCATATTCACTTTGACGGGGATGAGGCATCCCAGCAGAATCTGGAAAATATCCTTATAAATCAGAATGCTCATGTTGTGGTGTTTCTCGGAAAAGGTATCGTCAGCCTCCTGGAGAGCCTGAAGCGACTGGCATCCGTGCTCAATGCACTTCCCGTTATTCGACGCGTTACCCTGTATGGCGACATACCGGATGGCTGGCTATATCGCACCCTGGGCAGTCTTTTAAATAATAGTTATCAATTATCTTTGATTCGCATAGCCCGCGTTTCGGATGTCGTCACTGGTTTTCAAACGCACCATCATGTTTTTAAGGATCGTTCGTATTTATTACGCGATCGCTACAAGGATAATTCTTCGCAAGACAACGTAAAGTGGTTAACAAAAAGAGAGATTGACGTTTTATTAAATTTCTACCGCGGCATGTCCGTAAAAGAAATGTGCGATGAAATGGGGCTTTCTAATAAAACGGTTTATACGCACCGTAAGGAAGGCGTGCTGAAATTACGCTTAATTAAGCGGTGGCTACACGATTCGCACAATTTCAATGCGGAAAGAAGTATCAAGCGGCGGAGTCAAAACACGGAGTTTACGGATAAGGAAACAGAGATTTTTAATGCATTATATAAAAAAGAGATCTTCCCTGCTTATCAGATCATTACCGATCGTGACAAAAAAGGCGTAGGCTTTGAGATACTGATTCGCTGGAATAAAAACGGTAAAATTGTCAAGCCGGCCAGTTTTCTCACGGGTATTTCAAACCATGAGATATGGTTGAAAATAACAGCGTTAGTCATTCATGCCGCCGTGTCCGGGATTAATAAGTATAACGGTAAATACTATTTTTCTGTGAATATTCCGCCTCGTCTGGCCTCCGGAAATGCATTGCCCGATATGGCAAAGAAAGCTATCGACATGCTGCTCAAACCTCAGTGGGCCGAAAAGCTGGTCTTTGAATTCGCAGAAGATATTGACGTGACGAAGGACAAGAGGATCCCTGAAACCATGCGGCATTTACGTAATACGGGGTGTCGATTGTTTCTGGATGACTGTTTCTCTAATCATCAAACCATGTTCCCGGTGCGGCAGGTGCATTTTGATGGACTCAAGTTGGATCGCGACATCGTTGAGCATTTTGTGGCAAACGATAATGACTATAACCTGATTAAAGCGATACAGCTTTACAGCGACATGACCGGAACGGACTGTATTGCCGAGGGGGTTGATAGTGAAGAAAAGTTTGAAAAATTAGTCGCGCTGGGCGTCAAAAACTTTCAGGGATATTATTTATCGCGGGCCGTGAAAGAGGAAGAGTTAGACCGCATGGTCAGGATTTTTAGCTAAGAAAAAATAAAGCCCCGAAGGGCCTTTTATTATTTTCGACCCAGCAGCAGGCCGAGAACAATACCGACCGCACCCGCTGCGACGAGGCCGGTGAGGGGATTATTTCTGACAGCTTCAGTGACGTCGGAGACGGCATCGCTGGCCTGTGCGGCATATTTTTTAGCCGCACCTTTTACCTGATGCTTTGGTGAATCGACGAATTCGCCAAACTGCTGCTGCGCTGAACCTGCAAGCTCGTCAAATTTATTCTTTGCTTTATCTTCAGCAAACTGGGTGTTTTTATCAGTACCGAAATCAGACATTTTTGCCTCCTTTTGTTGATAATTAAAGGATAGCCGCTCTTTGTGGATGTGGGAGACGTAAGGCTAAATTCGGTACATGTCAGGGCTGTTTTCGGATATATCTCTATACCGGGAACCCGTTATTTCTCATTGTCATCCTGACCATAATACAGTTTCCCGATGCGAATCAGCGGGCGGCCCTGAGACTTACGATGCAGGTTACTGTCCCTGAGCGAATAAACGCACCCGCAGTATTCCTGCTGGTAAAACTGCTCCCGCTTGCTGATCTCAATCATGCGAGAAGAGCCGCCCTGTTTACGCCAGTTATAGTCCCAGTAAACCATACCCGGATAGCGCGCGGCAGCACGCTGGCCGCAGTCATTTATCTGCTGCATGTTTTTCCAGCGGGAGATCCCCAACGAGCTGCTGATGACGCTGAATCCATTTTCTGCCGCATAGAGCGCCGTACGCTCGAAACGCATATCGAAGCACATGGTGCAGCGGACGCCACGCTCGGGTTCCCATTCCATGCCTTTCGCGCGCTCAAACCAGTTATCGGTGTCGTAATCGGCATCAACAAACGGCACACCGTGTTTTTCCGCAAAGCGAATATTCTCCTCCTTCCGAATGAGGTATTCCTTTTGTGGATGGATATTGGGGTTGTAGAAGAAAATCGTGTAGTCAATCCCCGACGCCTGGATAGCCTCCATCACTTCACCCGAGCAGGGGGCGCAGCAGGAGTGCAACAGCAGCTTGTCGGCACCGTCTGGCAGGGAAAGTTGTGGGCGGATAAAAGGGGCTGTCGTCATGGCGTTCTGCAATATGTTTATGAAATTTATGGAAGGGTAGCATAAATTCTGAATCTGTTGAGGCGGGATCAAGGCAGGACAGAGCGATCCCGCGGGGCGGGATCTTCTCCGGTACCACGTGTCGCTATTCAGCAAATTTCAGCAGCGCGTCGCCATCAAGACGATAGCGAACCCATTCGGACTGCGGCAGCGCGCCTATGCTCAGGTAAAAATCAATGGCGGGCTGGTTCCAGTCCAGGACGCTCCATTCAAGGCGACCGCACTGCCGTTTTACCGCGAGCTGCGCGATATGTTTCAGCAGCGCTCTTCCCGCGCCTTTACCGCGATAATCCGGAGAAACGTACAGGTCTTCCATATAAATCCCGTTGCGTCCTAGCCAGGTCGAATAGCTGGTGAAGAACACGGCATACCCGGCTATCTTGCCGTCAAACTCCGCGATCAACGCTTCGGTTTTTGTGCCTGCGTCAAAGAGCGTTTCGCGGATCTCCTCCGGCGTGGTAACCACCTCTTCCGGCGCTTTTTCATACACCGCCAGCTCGTAGATCATGGCGTATATTGCCGCCGCATCTTCGGGGCGGGCCTGACGAATGGTGATGCTCATTGTTTTTCCTGTGTTTTAGCCTGTGTTCGATTGATGGCGTTAAGCATACGGAGTATTGTCCGAAGAATTAAGTGCAATGAAATCAACAAATGATGAATATTATGCATCCAGTACTGAGGCGTCTTGATTTAAACCTGCTGCCCGTTTTCGACGCGATTTACCGCCACCGTTCCGTTCGGCTGGCCGCTGATGAGCTGGCGATGAGCACATCGGCACTGAGCCATGCGCTGTCGCGTTTGCGCATCACCCTTAATGACCCGCTATTTTTTCGGGAAGGGCATCGCATGTCCCCCAGCGTGTATGCCACTCAGCTTGCGCCTTCCATTGCTTCCGCACTGTCGTTCCTGAATCATGAGCTGACCCCGCAGCCGGAGTTTGACCCGGCCAGCAGTACCGAAAGCCTACAAATTGGGATTACGGACTTTACCGCGCTGTGCATTTTCCCGGCGCTGATGCACAAACTGCAGCTTGCGGCCCCGGGTTTGCGTTTCGAATTGCGCTATCTGCCGCACAGCCCGGCGCTGACGGAACTGCTGGCGGGCGAAGTGGATCTTGCGCTGGGGTTCAGCACTCAGGATGATATCCGGCACCCGGAGCTGGAAGAGATCGACTGGTTTGAAGATGAGTATGTGGTCATCAGCAACGCGCGCCGGACGCGTCTCACGCTGGAGGATTATCTCGCGGCCCGACACCTGGTGGTGACGCCATGGAATGAAAAGCAGGGCGTTCTGGACGTGCGGCTCGAACAGCTGGGCTATACCCGACAAATCGCGATCAAAACGCCGTCGATGCTGAGCGCGCCGTTTATCGTTGCGGAAAGCGACCTGCTGATGGCGATCCCCCGGTTTGCCGCTGAGAAGCTGGCTGCGGCAGCGGACCTGAGGATTTTTCCTTTACCGTTTTCGATACGCACGTTTGAAGTGAAAATTTACTCGCATAAACGCAGCGGCCAGCGGGGCGCGACCCGCTGGCTTAAGGAGGAGCTGCAAACGCTGGCGCAGGCGCGTCATTCCGGGCAGTCCGGCTCCCAGGAGAGGATGTCGCCGGGTTGACGCTGCAGCGCCTCGCAAAATGGGTAGGGCGCTAAAGTCCACACAGTAAAAAGAGATGCGGCCGGGGAGGAAAGTACGATATCGTAACTCTATGATTAAACGCATAGTTCGCAGGAACGCCGTCGCAACAGGACGATAAATGATTGATGACATCCGTTATCTGATAGTGTTTGCAAAGATTGCTGAGGCAGGATCCATTTCAGGTGGGGCAGAAGCGTTAGGGCTTACAACTGCAACGGCAAGCGCGCATTTATCAAAGCTGGAAAAAAATCTTGGCTGCGCATTGCTCTACAGAAACACCCGTAAACTCTCTCTGACTCACGATGGCGCCAATTTGCTGGAAACGGCCAAATCGATGCTGGCGCTTTATGAGCAGGGGGTCATTGAATTTAAGCAGCGTTCGATCTCAACGGCCAATAAGATGACTATTTCTCTTCCTGCCGTTTTTCTGAAGAGTGCGTTTACTCGCCATCTGGCCGATTTTATAAAACGTCATCCGGGCCTTTTACTGAATATCTCTTACAGCGATACGCGCAGAGATATTATTGCCGACGGTATCGATGTGGCATTTCGAATCGGCGAGCTTCCGGACAGTTCACTTAAAGCGCGCCATCTTTTTGTGCTCCCGCGCCAGGTAGTTGCTTCCCGTGATTTACTCAGCCATTACCCGACGATTACGCATCCTGATGACCTGGTGCGACTGCCATGGATTGGACTCAATATGAGGCAGAATAACCGGGAATTCCGGCATAAAAATGGGGAAGTGGCTGTCGTGACGTATACGCCCACGGTGTATGTAGATAATGTCGAAGCCGCTTATGCCCTTGCCAGACAACAAATTGGCCTTGCAGCACCTCCTCGCTATTTAAGCGAAGAGGACGTTAAGCGTGGAGAAATGCAGGAAATACTTCCAGACTGGTCATTAGAACCGCTGAAAGTCTATGCCGTATGGCCCTCTAATATGTCGACCAGCAGTATTGCCTACAAATTGATTAATGATATTTATAACGCAATTGAGTTTCACGCGTTATAACGGGTTTAAAATGCTAAAAAGAGCATGTAACACGCCGTAATAAGCAACAGTCCGCCCATCAACACGTTAAACGTACGGAGCTGCCGCGTGCTCCTGAGCAGCGTCGACACCTTTTCTCCCATCAATGCCCATGCAGAAAGCGACAGGTAACAGACTAAAAAATAGACCGTGATAAAGACGAGAGCTGTCACAGGGGTAGAGGGTTCGGAAAACATCGCTGCCCCAGAGGCGCACGCGGTCCATGCTTTTGGGTTGATCCACTGCATGACAAAACCCTGAACAAAACCGGGTGCATCCGTTTTTGTTAATGATATATCGGACCGTGACGACGCTATCTTATAGCCCAGATACATGATAAATAAAGAACCGGCAATATTAAGATACCTGAAAAATACGGGATATTTTTCGATTGCAGCGTAAAAGCCGAAACATATAAAGATAAGTAATAACGTAAACCCTAATGTTGCACCGGAGACAAATGAGAAGGTCTTTCTAAAACCGTGAACGGCACCAGACGAGATAATCACCATATTAACGGGGCCAGGAGAAAACGAAAGCGTCAGTGAAAATATAAACATTGTAAAAAGTACCAGCATTTTATCTCCGTGGGTTGGTTTATCTACAGAACAATCATTGTGATGTTTAATTCACCACTCTGTTTTCGTGTTACAGAAGGCTACCCGGGAACGCTCGTCAGAGTAAGTGGCTCTTATCTAAAGGTGTGTTTGATGTTTTGGTTTGATCGCGTAGCCGGTGTGAACAAGGGCTCGTCAATGCCGGGTAAAATATGAAAACACAAATGCCAGGACATACACCCTGGCATGGCACAAGAAAGGAGAGATTAGGGCGACGTTATACTAGCGGTATATCGTTGTGCGGCTGCAATCGCCCTGTCGTCAAAAATATACTGTTCAAAATGATGGCTCACATCGGTGACGCGATAAATTTTCCATTTACCGTCTTCATTGCGCAGATATACGTTTAACCGCTGTTTCTGCCCATTACCTGCACCCAGGTCGACGTTAACAACTTTTCCGGACGCAGAATTTATCGCGTTGCTTACGCTTAGGTCAGGGATCCACTCCGCCGCATAGTCCTGCGTATAGGTAAAATAGTCGGAACCGATAATTTCCTGCTCATAGAGAGAGGAAATTTTCTGCAATCGGAGGAGCGTGTCTTGCGCAACATAGCCACGCATTTTTGGTGAATCGAGATTATCTTCTTTACTGTCTGTGACGAAAGCCGTGAGGTAGAACATATAAAAGTCATGTGTACGTTTTTCAGGCGTATCCATTTGTGTTGAACATCCTGTTAGTAACAGGCATATCAAGAGAACGTTGTGCATCAGAGCATGTCCCGCCGCTGTATGTTTGTCCCATGCCATGTGTTAACTCCTGTTGTGTATGAAAACGTCACTAAACAACGAGAGTTTGCATCCTTTTAGGCAATAAATGTTATTGAAAAACAATATATTTCAGTTTGTTATACCTTACTGTACTTTATTTGCACGGGTGATGAGTTCCTGAAGGTGTGTTATTTCCATCACATCCCAAAATGGAAGGTTTACATCGCCGGATAACTAAAATACCATACCCCCCTATAGTATCAGGAGGGCGTATGCCGCATTCACCCGAAGATAAAAAACGTATTCTTACTCGCGTCCGCCGCATTCGGGGCCAGGTTGATGCCCTTGAGCGCGCGCTGGAGTCGGGCGATCCCTGTCTGGCCATTCTGCAGCAAATCGCCGCCGTGCGCGGGGCTGCCAATGGCCTGATGGGCGAAATGGTTGAAATTCACCTCAAAGATGAGCTGGTGACGGGGGAAACCACGCCGGATCAGCGAGCCGTACGCATGGCAGAAGTCGGCCATTTGCTGCGCTCTTATCTAAAATAAACCCACACACCTGACAAAAAGGGAAGACATGATGAAATCTCGCGCTGCAGTTGCATTTGGTCCCGGCCAGCCGCTGAAAATCGTTGAAATCGACGTGGCACCGCCGAAGAAAGGCGAAGTGCTGATCAAAATCACCCATACCGGCGTGTGCCATACCGATGCGTTTACGCTCTCCGGTGACGATCCGGAAGGCGTCTTCCCGGCGGTGCTGGGTCATGAAGGCGGCGGGATTGTCGTGGAAGTGGGCGAGGGCGTGACCAGCCTGAAGCCGGGCGATCACGTTATCCCGCTGTACACGGCGGAGTGCGGCGAGTGTAAGTTCTGTAAATCCGGTAAAACCAACCTCTGCCAGGCAGTTCGCGCCACTCAGGGGAAAGGGCTGATGCCGGACGGTACCACCCGTTTCTCCTATAACGGCGAGCCTGTTTATCACTACATGGGCACCAGCACCTTCAGCGAATACACCGTTTGCGCGGAGATCTCGCTGGCGAAGGTGAACCCGCAGGCGCCGCTGGATAAAGTCTGCCTGCTGGGCTGCGGCGTAACCACCGGCATTGGTGCGGTGCATAACACGGCAAAAGTCAAAGAGGGCGACACCGTGGCGGTGTTCGGTCTCGGCGGCATTGGTCTGGCGGTCATTCAGGGCGCGGTGCAGGCGAAAGCCGGTCGTATCATCGCGGTCGACACCAACCCGGAGAAATTCAAGCTGGCGGGTGAAATGGGCGCGACCGATTTCGTTAACCCGAAAGATCACGAAAAACCGATTCAGGACGTCATCGTTGTGCTGACCGACGGCGGCGTTGACTTCAGCTTCGAATGTATCGGCAACGTGAACGTGATGCGTTCCGCGCTCGAATGCTGCCACAAAGGCTGGGGCGAGAGCATTATCATTGGCGTGGCCGGCGCGGGCCAGGAGATTAAAACCCGACCATTCCAGCTGGTCACCGGTCGCGTGTGGCGCGGTTCCGCCTTTGGCGGCGTGAAGGGCCGTACCCAGCTTCCGGGTATGGTTGAAGATGCTATGGCCGGCAAGATTCAGCTCGACCCGTTCATCACCCACCGTTTACCGCTGGAGCAGATCAACGAAGCTTTCGATCTGATGCACGAAGGAAAATCCATCCGTACCGTCATTCATTTCGGCGACAAGTAACTCTTCTGCCAGCGGTTTTTCACCGCTGGCGTTTCTTTAATAATCTTCTCTAAAGTGTGACCAGTGCGGCGTTTTTAGCCGTAATCTAAATCCCCACCGTGCCGATGACTATTTAACACGCATGTTTTTACGCATCTTACCTACAAGAGAGTCGACGGTCATGGACAACACTACTTCGATGCAGGCGCAGCGCAAGCTGAGCTTCTTGCATCACATCAGGCTGGTTCCGCTGTTTTCCTCCATTCTCGGTGGCATTATTCTTCTGTTCGCCTTGAGCTCTGGTCTGGCGGGGTATTTCCTGCTGCAGGCCGATAACGATCAGCAGGATGTCACATCCGAAATTCAGGTGCGTATGGGGCTGTCGAACAGCTCAAACCATCTGCGAACCGCGCGTATCAATCTGATCCACGCCGGTGCGGCAAGCCGCATCGCGGAGATGGATGCGATGAAGCAGAACATCAGCGAGGCGGAAACGCGTATTAAGCAGTCCCAGGAGAGCTTTACCGCCTATATGAATCGTGCCGTGCGTACCGCTGAGGGGGCAGCGCTGGATGAGGATCTCAAGGCGCGGTACGACGCCTATATTGCGGGCATGCAGCCGATGGTGAAATTTGCCAAAAACGGCATGTTCGAAGCGATTATCAACCACGAAAACGAAACGGCGCGCCCGCTGGATGACGCATACAACGCCGTGCTGCTGAAGGCGATCAAGATCCGTACCGAGCGTGCCAATGCGCTGACGGCGCAGGCGCACAGCCGCACGCAGCTGGGCCTGATGTTTATGGTGGGCGCGTTTGCGCTGGCGCTGGTGCTGACGGCGATGACCTTTGTCGTGCTCCGCCGCACGGTCATTAATCCGCTGCAGCGTGCAGCGAAACGTATCGAGAATATCGCCAAAGGCGACCTGACGATGCCGGACGACGTGGCCGGGCGCAGCGAAATTGGCCGCCTGACGCGCGATCTGCAAACCATGCAGCACTCGCTTGAAAACACCGTGGGCACCGTACGTCAGGGGGCGGAGGAGATCTACCGCGGCACGAGCGAGATTTCTGCCGGTAACACCGATCTCTCCTCGCGCACCGAGCAGCAGGCCGCCGCCATTGAGCAGACCGCTGCAAGCATGGAACAGCTTACCGCGACGGTGAAGCAGAACGCCGATAACGCCCATCATGCCAGCAAGCTGGCGGAAGATGCCTCCGGGAAAGCCAGCCGCGGCGGCCAGATGGTCTCCGGCGTGGTCAAAACCATGGGCAATATCTCCACCAGTTCGAAAAAAATCTCTGAGATCACCGCCGTCATCAACAGCATTGCGTTCCAGACCAATATCCTGGCGCTTAACGCGGCGGTAGAAGCGGCGCGTGCGGGCGAGCAGGGGCGCGGGTTTGCCGTGGTGGCAAGCGAAGTCCGAACCCTTGCAAGCCGCAGTGCGAATGCCGCAAAAGAGATCGAAAGCCTGATTAACGAATCGGTCTCGCTGATCGACCAGGGCTCCGGTGAGGTGGTCGCCGCCGGTAATACCATGAATGAAATCGTCGAGGCGGTTAAGCGCGTGACCGACATCATGCTGGAGATTGCCGCCGCGTCCGATGAGCAGAGCCGCGGTATCGTGCAGGTGAGCCAGGCGATTTCAGAGATGGATAAAGTAACTCAGCAGAACGCCTCGCTGGTGGAAGAAGCCTCTGCGGCCGCCGCGTCTCTGGAAGAACAGGGCGCGCGTCTGACCGAGGCGGTCGGGGCGTTTCGTCTGAGCGGTGCAAAGTCGGGCCGCGCGGTGATGTCTGCGCCAGTGGCGAAGAACGCACCGTTGCGCCCGGCGGCGACGGTTTCCGGGGATAACTGGGAGACGTTCTGAGTGGCGTGTTTTGTCGGGTGGCGGCTTCGCTAACCCGACCTACGTATATCCGTAGGCCCGCGTAAGCGAAGCGCCACCGTGCAAAAAAAGGGACCTTTCGGTCCCTTTTTCACATCTTATTGCTTATCGGGTAATGCGTACGCGATAACGTAATCACCGCGATCCGGCGACTGGCGAGCGCCCCCGGCGTTGATGATGATGTACTGCTTACCGGTTTTCGGCGACACGTAGGTCATCGGGCCGGACTGGCTGCCGACAGGCAGACGGTCTTTCCAGATCTCTTTCCCGGTGGCGGTATCAAACGCGCGCAGGTAGAAATCCTGCGTGCCGGCGAAGAACAGCAGGCCGGACTGGGTAGAGAGCGATGCGCCCAGCGTCGGCATGCCGATTGGGATTGGCATGTGCATGCGAATGCCCAGCGGCCCGGTATCTTCCACCGTGCCGACAGGCACCTGCCACACCAGCTTGCCGGTTTTCAGGTCAACGGCCGACATGGTGCCAAACGGCGGCTTCTGGCACGGAATGCCCAGCGGTGACAGGAAGCGTTCGCGCATCGCGCCGAACGGCGTACCGTCCATCGGTACGATGCCCATCTCGATGCCGCTGGCGTTTTTCGCCACGTTAGCGCGCGGCACCATGTAGTTTGCCAGGCCCAGGCGCATATCGTTGACGAACATCAGGCTGTTGTTCGGGTCAACGGAGACGCTGCCCCAGTTCATCCCGCCGAGAGAGCCGGGGAACTGCAGGGAACGGTCGAGACCCGGCGGGGTGAAGACGCCCTGATGACGCATCTCTTTAAACTGAATACGGCACAGCAGCAGGTCGACAGGCGTCGCCCCCCACATGTCGGATTCGGTCAGCGTCTGGTTGCCAATCATCGGCATGCCCACGGAATACGGCTGGGTCGGAGAGTAGCGTTCACCTTCAACGTTACCCGCCGGGACAGGACGTTCTTCTACCTTCGCCACCGGCTTGCCGGTTTCGCGGTTAAGCATGAAGATCATGCCCTGCTTGCTGGTCTGCACCAGCACAGGCGTGGTGCCGCCTTTACCGTCTGGCAGATCGTACAGCAGCGGCTGGGAAGGCAGGTCAAAGTCCCACAGGTCGTGATGTGTCGTCTGGAAATGCCAGCGCACCTGACCGGTGGTCGCGTCCACGGCGACGATGGAGGAACTGTACTTATCGTCCAGCGCGGTACGTTCGCCCGCCCAGAAGTCCGGGGTGGCGTTGCCGGTTGGCAGGTAGATCAGGTTCAGCTTAGCGTCGTAAGACATTGCTGACCATACGTTCGGCGTGCCGCGCGTGTAGGTCTGGCCTTCCGGCGGCAGGCCGGTCAGGTTCGGATTACCCGGATCCCACGCCCACGCCAGCTTACCGGTGTGAACGTCGTAGGCGCGAACTACGCCCGGCGGTTCGCCGGTGGAGAAGTTATCCGCGACGCGACCGCCGACGACAACAACATTGCCTGCGACCAGCGGCGTGGAGGTCTGCTGATAATACCCGGGCTTGATTTCGCCCATGCCGATGCTCAGATCTACGGTGCCATGGTCGCCGAAGTCTTCGCAGACCTTGCCGGTATCCGCGTTGATGGCAATCAGGCGGGCATCGGTGGTCGGCAGGAACAGGCGGCGTGGGCATGCCGCAGGCTTTGTTTCCGTCTGTGACGTTGTCACGCTTGAATGGTCTTCAAAATAGCCCAGACCGCGGCAGCGCTGCCAGTTAGGCGCTGTGGCTTTGGAATCGTAGCGCCATTTTTCTTTGCCGGAATCCACGTCCAGCGCCAGCACTTTACTGTATGGAGTACAGACGTACAGCGTGTCGCCAACCTGTAAGGGGGTATTCTGATCTTCCGCGCCGGAGCCGTTGCTCTGCGGAATATCGCCGGTGTGCGCAACCCAGGCGACTTTTAGATCGCGGACGTTTTGCTTGTTAATCTGATCCAGCGCGGCGAAACGGTCGCCGTGGGTGGTATTGCCCCAGTGCTCCCAGTTCTTTTGCTGCTCGCCTGGGGCGACGGGTTTCACCGGAACGGGCTCGTTCGCTGCCACGAGGGTCTGCGGCTTAAACATCCAGCCCAGGCTGACCAGCATCGCCACCGCGAGCACGGCCGCGACGCCAAAAGCGGGCGCCTTGTTCGCAACGCTGTGGTTTGCCGCGCGCAGGAAAGGCCAGACGATGGCGCAGAGGAAGGCCAGTACGGCAAAGGTAAACAGGCGAGAGAAAAGCGGCCAGAAATCCCAGCCCGCATCGCTTACCGCCCAGAACAGCGAGGCAATAAAGGCGATGCCGTAAAGCACGATCCCGCTGCTGCGATTGAGGAAAATCAGGATCGCGGCAATCACCATCACCACGCCCATTATCAGGAAGAATCCACTTCCGCCTACGGTGACGAGCTTAAAGCCCAGCCCGCCGACTGCCAGACCGATGAGCAACATCAGTCCGGCAAGAAGCCACTGCAGGATACGCGGTATCCCACGTGGCGCGCTGCCAAATGCCATTTCTGTCTCCTTAAGATCCCCCCGTCGAGCTGGGTGTGTACCAGTTGGGTAATAAATGCGGAGGGAAGAATGATTAATACGGGTGAATTCGGAGTTACAAAATGATTTACGAACCATTTGGTGAATTCGACGCTATGATAAAACTGTTAAATTGTTTTACGCAATTGTTAATGGATTATTCCGCATTATTTGATTAACGCATGGGCTAGTCCCCTCGCCCCTAAGGGGAGAGGGTTAGGGTGAGGGGTGAAAAAGGTTTTATACCGGCATTGATTTACGGATAGCGCTCAGCAGCGTCTGTGCGCCCGTTGATAGCGGCGTGTCTACGCGGGTCAAAATGCCGATAGGTTCACCGGGGCCGGGGGAAGTAATCGGCAGGGCGATCAGCGTTCCCTGACGTAAATCATCTTTCACCGCGCCGGAGGGCACGAACCAGACGTAGTCATAATCCAGCGTAAGCTGGCGCGAAAGCGAGGCCGACAGCGTTTCGATACATCCTGAGGGCAGCGTACACCCCTGCATTTGCAGCAAGGTTTCGGCGGTCTGGCGGGGAACGGTCCCTTTTGGGCAAACCACTACCGGCCACTCCATCACGCGGCTAAGCGTCACCGTGTCCTGCAGCAGGGGGTGATTGGGACGAACCACCAGCTTCAGGGACTCCAGGAACAGCAGTTCGTAATTGAGACCGCCCATCAGCTCAGGGTCGGACATGCGACCGATTCCGAGATCCAGTTCACCCGATTTCAGCCCCGCGAGCAGCATGGTGTTATTCATGGTGGCGACCTGAATCGTGGTATGCCGCTGCTGCTTGTGGAACTGGCCGATAACCGGCGGAAGAATACCCAGCGCCGCGGTAGGCAAAGCACCCACGCGCACCACCTCACTGGTTTGCTCTTCTTTTCGATGCAGGGACTGGCCTGCGGTATTGAGCGCATCCAGCACTTTAACGGCGTGCGTGAGGAACTGTTCGCCCACGATGGTAAGCTGCGCCCCCAGCCGCCCGCGGTCAAAAAGACGGGCACCGGTCAGCTGTTCCAGCTCGTTGAGGGTTTTCGAGAGCGCAGGCTGGCTCAGGTTAAGGGTTTCAGCCGCACGCCCCAGCGTTCCCTGTTGAGCGACGGCCACAAATGTATGCAAATGGCGCAAGCGTATGCGCTGACTGAACAGACCATTTTTTTCCATAGGCGATGTTAAAAACAGAGCGATGCGGGTGACAAGTTAAGTTGTTTAATTTTGATAACCTGATAGCAAAATATTTTTAACATTTGATCTGTTTGAGTTACAACATGTTTTTCGGGAGGGGGCGATAAGCGAACGTCCTTGTTCATTTATTGCTCATTGCGGAGGAGGGTCGTTTACCGGTTTAGATCACGCCGTCACCGCCGTCAGAGCACCACACCTGGCCGGACGTAAAGGAACATTCATCCGAGGCCAGCGTGACGTACAGCGGGGCAATCTCGACGGGCTGGCCGGGACGTCCCAGCGGCGTGTCGCCACCGAACTCCTTCACTTTTTCCATCGGCTGACCGCCGCTGGACTGCAGTACCGTCCAGTAAGGGCCAGGGGCAACCGCGTTGACGCGGATCCCTTTCGGACCCAGCTGTTTGGCTAAGGATTTGGTAAACACCGCCAGACAGGCTTTCGTTTGGGCATAGTCCAGCAAAACGGGGCTGGGCTTCACCGCCTGAACGGAGGAGGTATTAATGATAACGGACGAGGCTTTCAGGTGGCGCAGGGCCGCCTTGGTGATCCAGAAAGGGGCGTAGACGTTGGTTTTAAACGTCGCGTCAAAATCCTCGGTGGTCAGTTCTTCAAGCGATTCACGGAACTGCTGACGCCCCGCGTTGTTGACCAGAATGTCCAGCCCGCCCAGCTTCGAGACGGCTTCTTCGACCAGATTCTGACAGAACGTTTCGTCCCGGACATCACCAGGCAGCGCGATAGCCTTGCGACCTTCGGCTTCAATCAGCTCGATGACCTCGGAGGCATCTTTTTCTTCTTCAGGCAGATAGTTGATGGCAACGTCAGCGCCTTCACGCGCATAGGCGATAGCGACCGCGCGACCAATACCGGAGTCTCCGCCGGTAATTAGCGCTTTTTTGCCGGCAAGGCGGCCATGTCCTTTGTAGCTTTTTTCCCCGTGGTCGGGTACGGGCTGCATTTCTGATGCCAGTCCCGGCGGCGTCTGCGGCTGTTCCGGGAACGGGGGCTGCGGGTAAGCGTTCGTACGTTGTTTAGTATCACTCATAGCTGACTCCTTAAGCCAAGGGGTGAGATTTGATGGATAACTGCAGCGTTAACGCTTCGCTGAATTATTTCTGCAAACGATCAACACGGACGACGGCAGGAGAGGATTTTTTATCAAGCGAACCGTTGATACTGATCATCTGGTCGGGTTTTACCGTTCTGCCGTCGAAGACTGCCTGGGGAATAATAACGTCGATTTTTCCGGTTTTATCCTGAAATACAAACTTATCGCCGCTACCGTCAATAAGATTACCGCGTAATGAAATTGTCGCACCATCGTGCAATTCTTTTGCCTGCTTGATGGTCATAATACGCGCGTCGTCGGTTCCGCGATATCCGCTATCAAGCGCGTGGGGAGGCGGTGGTGCTTCGCCTTTTTGTAAACCCCCGTTATTATCTGCCCATGCGGCCGGAACCAGAAATATCAATAAAGCGGAAACAAGTGATAATTTCATCCGATATCCTTCATTTTGGGTGTCTTGACTTATTAAGTATTGTTGCTATTCCTTTATGTGGCAAATGTGATAAGTCCTAAAAACATTCGCGTTAGAAATCAAAATTATCGGATAATAAGCGAAACGGTGACGATGGCCATGAAGCGTGAAAATGAAAAGTTACCCGGGATAGACGAGAGTTATCGCTTGCTGACGTTTGAATACGTGTTTCGTCAGGTGGGGTTTATTGTTCTGCTGGGTATTATCGTCGCGGCGATTGCCGGTCTGTTTTCCAGCGGAATGGTCAGCGACACGGTTAAAACGAATTCCGCTAAATCACTGACCATAAACTATGAACGCTTTGGACGGCGGGAGACAGAGACGCGGATGGAGCTCGCGTTTCCGGTGCAGGCCGAGGGGAAGTATGTCCTCAGCATGGCCAGCGAGAGCAGCGATGCGTATGAGCCCGGCAGCGTCTGGCCGCAGCCGGACAGTATGTTCAGCCGCGGAAAGACCCTCTTTTTTGTCTATAACAACCTGAAAGAATCCGACCGCTTCTCCGTGTTACTCTTCACGACACCTTCCAGAGCCGGTAAATGGAACACCGTCATCCGCGTCAACAGCGAGCCGGAGATTAACATCTGGCAATTTGTTTACCCGTAGGAGGCTGATATGGATATGGTCTTTCGCGCGCTGGCTATTTATCTGTTCCTCGTGGTGGTATTTAAAGTGGCCGGGCGTCGTGCGCTGCTGCAGATGACCAGCTTCGATCTCATTCTGCTCTTGATAATTAGTGAAGCCACACAGCAGGCGCTTCTCGGACAAGATTTTTCCGTCACCGGCGCGATGATTACCATTACCACGCTGGTGGTAGTGGATATTATATTCGGGTTGATGAAGAAATATTTCTCGCCGGTGGAGAATATTCTGGATGGTACGCCTGTTATTCTTGTCGAGAACGGCGTGCCGTTAGCCGATAAACTGAAAAAAGTTGACGTGTCCTGTGATGATATTCTGGTGTCAGCGCGTCAAAATAATGGCATTACGAAAATAAGCGACATTAAATATGCCATACTTGAGCGCAATGGTCATATTTCAATCATTCCTTTCGAGAAATAAGAGGCGGCAAGATGAGCAATCTTTTTCACGACAGTAATAATACCGTGGGTGAACTGACAAAAAAGCTGGCGAGCAAATTAACCGATCTCGGGCTCCGCTTAACCACCGCGGAATCCTGCACGGGCGGCAAGCTCTCGGTGGCGCTTTGCGCTGAGGAAAATACCGCCGAATTTTATGATGTCGGCCTGGTCGTGTTCAGCGACGAAGCCAAAATGCGGATCCTCGGCGTGCGTCCCGAGACGCTTGAGCGGTTTACGGCCGTGAGCGAACAGACGGTTACCGAGATGGCCGCCAGTATTCGCGATATCGCCCAGGCGGATATCAGCATCGCCATCAGCGGCTACGCAGGCCCGGAAGGGGGCGACGACGGCACGGCGGCGGGGACGGTCTGCTTTGCGTGGAATATACGCGGCGAGACGGAAACCCGCACCGTGCTTTTCTCCGGTGACTGTCAGGATGTGGTGGAAAAAGCGGTGCACTTCTCGCTGGCGGAGCTGCTGGCAGCATTGTCTGACGAGGATAACGGTTAAACTCACGGGGAGGTTCTATGGCTGTCATAGTGATTACCGGCGGAACGGCGGGCGTGGGAAAAGCCACGGCGCTGCACTTTGCAAAGGCGGGTTACGACGTGGGGCTCATCGCCCGCGATGAAGCTAGCCTGCACTCCACCCAGGAGGAGCTGCGGCGCTTTGGCGTTAATGCCCACGCCGTGCAGGCGGACGTCGCCGACAGCCAGGCGGTGGTGGACGCCGCTAACGAAATTGAGTATCGCCTCGGCGCGATTGATGTCTGGGTGAACAACGCCATGGGGGCCGTTCTGGCACCGTTCCGAACCCTCACGCCGGACGAGTTCCGTCGCGTGACTGACGTGACGTACCTCGGCTACGTGAACGGCACCCGCGCCGCGCTCGAACTTATGGTTCCGCGTGACAGGGGCGTGATTATCCAGGTGGGGTCCGCGCTGGCCTACCGTTCCATTCCGCTGCAGTCAGCCTACTGCGGCGCCAAAGCGGCGATCCGCGGGTTCACCGATGCGGTGCGTACCGAGCTGATGCATGAGAACAGCCGGGTTCAGCTTTCGATGGTCCAGATGCCCGGACTCAATACCCCGCAGTTCGAATGGGCGAGGAATAAGTTTGCCTGGGCGATGCGTCCGGTGCCGCCGGTCTTTGAGCCCGAGGTGGCCGCCAGCGCCATCTTCAGGGTGGCGCAAAAACCGGTTCGCGAGCTGTGGGTAGGCAGCAGCACCATCCAGTCAATCGTCGGGCAATTTTTCTTCCCCGGCTTTCTTGACCGGCTGATGGTAAAAAAGGCGTGGGAAGGGCAGATGACCGACGATCTCAACGCGCCGGATCGCCGGGACTACCTCGACCAGCCGGTTAACGATCTGCATAAAATCCACGGTCGCTTTACTGACGAGGCGAAAACCCGCGCGCCGTCCGTCACCTCCGGCATGCCGGGTAAGGTGGCGCTGGGCGCCCTCGCGGTGGCTGGGATAGTGCTGACGCGTCTGATAACCCGCCGGAAACCCTAGTCAGCGCAGCGCGCTACGGTGCGTCCAGAACCAGCGATAGCCGTAGCCGCCAAGAGTGAGCTGAACGGTTTTGCCGCAAATCAGCGCGTCATCGTAGCGCTTGTCCTCGAGACAGGCGGTCCAGGTGGCGTTGCGGATGCCTTTTGCGGTGAACTGCACCGGCTGGTCGCTGAAGTTGACGAAGGTCAGGATGCTGCGCTCGTCGGTCTCGTAATAGAGCCCCAGCACCGCGTCATCATCGATTGTGATAAGGCGAAAGGGTGCAACGGCAATTTCGGGGAACTCCGAGCGGGTATTAGCAATATCGATGATCCGGTGCAGAAGCGAGTTGTGGTGAAGCAGCGAATCGGCGACGTTGACTTTCTGATAGCGGTAAGGGCCGTGGTCGATAATCGGTGCGATAAATTTTTCAGGGTCTGCTGCGGAGAAACCGCCTCCCTGTGACCCCGCCCACTGCATTGGGGTGCGGACGGCGTAGCGCTCCTCCAGAGCCAGGTCGTCACCCATGCCGATCTCGTCGCCATAGCGCATCACCGGGACACCCGGCAGGGAAAACAGCACCGCGTGGCAGAACGCCAGTCGCTTCCGATCGCCGTTGAGCATCGGCGCCAGGCGGCGGCGGATCCCGCGCTGATAGACGTTCATCTGTTCGTCAGGGGCAAACGTGTCGAGGACAAACTGTTTGTCTTTCTGACTAATGCCTTCCAGATCCAGCTCGTCGTGGTTGCGCAGCCAGTTAGCAAAACAGCAGGCATCAGGCGGGACGATCATCTTCTTCACCGCATTGCGCAGCGGGCGGGCGCTTTTGCGGGCCAGGCTGACGTAGAAATACTTGTTGAGCCAGAAGTTGAGCACCAGATTCAGGCGGTCATTATTGCCGAAGTAGTCTTTATAGGTCTCAACGTCTACGTCCACTTCACCCAGCAGGATCGCGTCCGGATTGCGCTCTTCGATAAGACGCCGCATATGTTCGAGGATCCACAGCCCCTTTTTTTCATCGCCGTTTCCCGCCTGCGTGGTGAGGTGGGACGCGGCGTCGAGGCGAAATCCCGACACGCCAAGCTTGAGCCAGAAGAGGATGATGTTCTCAATCTCTTTAAGCACCGCGGGCGAGGTAAGGTTCAGATCCGGCTCGTGGCGATAGAACATGTGCCGGTAGTATTGTCCCGCCTCGTCGTCCCAGGTCCAGATGCTCTTTTCCACGCCGGGAAACATGGGGGGCGTATCGTCCTCGTCGCTATCCGACCAGAGGTAGTAATCACGATAGGGTGACGCCGGGCTGCGGCGCGCCTGCTGGAACCAGGGATGCGCGTCCGAGGTGTGCTGGATCAGCAGCTCGATAATGACCTGCATGCCAAGCTCGCGGGCCTGTTCGATAAAGGCGATGATATCGGCCAGTTTTCCGAAGCGGGGATCCACCTGGAGGTGGTCGCTGACGTCGTAGCCTTCATCGAGAAAGGGCGTGAGGTAAAACGGGGTGATCCAGATGACCGTCGCCCCCATGCGGCGAATATAGCGCAGCTTGGCCGCGATCCCGGCGATGTCCCCGCAGCCATCGCCGTTCAAATCATAAAATAGCGCGGTATCAATCTGATAAATAATGGCTCGTGTATGCCAGTCGGTCATAGCGTTCCTCAGTGATAGCCTTCAGTATCCGACACTTTGCCCCGGAAGACGTAGTAGCTCCAGGCGGTGTACACCAGGATCACCGGAATAATCAGCAACGTGCCTACCAGCATAAACAGCTGGCTGGCAGGCGGGGCCGCGGCTTCCCACAGGGTGATGCGCGGCGGAATAATGTTCGGCCAGAGGCTGATGCCGAGCCCGCTAAACCCGAGGAAAATAAGCCCCAGCGTCAGCAGGAAGGGGCGAGAGTGGCTATTCGGGTTGCGGGTGAGGCGCCAGATCAGCACGCTGAAAAGCCCGACCAGCAGAGGCACCGGCAGGAACCAGAAGAAGTTGGGCAGGGTAAACCAGCGGTCTGCCACGTACTGCCAGCCGAGCGGCGTCCAGATGCTCACCACGGCGATGACGACCATCAGCGCCAGCAGCACGTGGCGGGTCAGCTCGCGCATGCGGATTTGCAGCGCGCCTTCACTTTTCATGATGAGCCAGGTGGTGCCCAGCAGCGTGTAGGCGACGACCAGCCCGATACCGCAGAAGAGGTTGAAGGGGGTGAGCCAGTCAAGCGCGGAGCCGACAAAGCGTCGGCCCTCAACGTCAAAGCCGTTGATCATTGCGCCCACGACGATGCCCTGGCTGAATGTCGCGAGCAGAGAGCCGCCCGCAAACGAGTAGTCCCAGAACTTTCGGTGCGACGGCGTGGCTTTGAAGCGGAACTCAAAGGCGACGCCGCGAAAGATCAGGCCAATTAGCATGGCGGTAAGGGGAATGGTCAACGCATCCACAATCACAGCATAGGCCAGCGGAAAGGCGCCGAATAACCCTGCGCCGCCGAGCACCAGCCAGGTTTCGTTGCCGTCCCAGACCGGCGCCACGCTGTTGACCATCACATCCCGCTCCTTCGCATCGCCCACGAAGTTAAACAGCAGGCCGATGCCCAAATCAAAGCCATCCATAATGATGTACATCAGCGTGGCAAAGACGATGATGGCAAACCAGATCACTGAGATATCGACGCCCATCAGGTTCTCTCCTCTTCAGGAACAGACTCAGCGGCAGACAGCGGACGGGCGGGTGTGCCCGAGGTGTTTGACGTCAGCGTATCGACAGGCTGCGGTCCTTTCTTAATCAGCCGGATAAGGTAAACATAGCCCACGCCAAACACCGACGTGTAGACGACGAAGAACGCCAGCAGGCTGATGCTCATCTGCAGGGTGCTGTGCAGCGATACCGCGTCGATGGTGCGCAGATAGCCATAGACCACCCACGGCTGGCGGCCCACTTCGGTGGTCACCCAGCCGGCGAGCAGCGCCAGCAGCCCGGCAGGCCCCATGCAGAGAGCAAACCAGTGGAACGGGCGCGAGTGGAAAAGGCGATGGCGATAGCGCAGCCAGACGCTGATAAGCCCGAGGGTAATCATCAGCAGCCCCATCCCGACCATGACGCGGAACGACCAGAAAACGATGGTCGAGTTTGGGCGATCTTCTTTCGGAAAATCTTTCAGCGCCGGGACCTGCTTATCCAGGCTGTGCGTCAGGATAAGGCTGCCGAGCGCGGGGATCTCCAGACCATATTTGGTGCGCTCTTCGTCCATATCCGGCAGGCCAAACAGCAGCAGCGGGGTGGCCTCGCCGGGCGGGTTTTCCCAGTGCCCCTCGATGGCGGCAATTTTGGCCGGCTGATGCTCAAGCGTGTTCAGACCGTGCATATCGCCCACGACCGCCTGGATGGGTGCGACCAGCAGCGCCATCCACATCGCCATGGAAAACATGGTGCGGACGGCGGGGGTATCGTTACCGCGCAGCAGGTGCCATGCGCCCGACGCGCCGACAAACAGCGCGCTGCTCAGAAACGCGGCGATAGCCATATGAATCAGGCGGTAAGGGAAGGAGGGATTAAAGACGATCGCCAGCCAGTCCTGCGGGATAACCTGTCCGTTTTCAATAGTGAAGCCCTGCGGCGTATGCATCCAGCTGTTGGACGCGAGGATCCAGAAGGTCGACATCAGCGTGCCGAGCGCCACCATGCAGGTTGAAAAGAAGTGCAGGCCCGGGCCGACCTTATTCCAGCCGAACATCATGACGCCAAGGAAACCGGCCTCGAGGAAGAAGGCGGTTAACACCTCATAGGTCAGGAGTGGGCCGGTAATACTGCCCGCGAACTGTGAGAACCCGCTCCAGTTGGTGCCAAACTGGTACGCCATGACCAGCCCGGAAACGACACCCATCCCGAAGTTAACGGCAAATATCTTGAGCCAGAAATGGTACAGCGATCGCCAGACGTCGTTTTTGGTGCGCAGCCACATGCCCTCCAGCACCACCAGATAGCTGGCGAGGCCGATGGTGATCGCAGGAAAAAGGATATGAAACGAGACGGTAAAAGCGAACTGAATTCTGGCCAGATGGAACGCGTCGAGTTCGAACATGGTCCGTACCTCTGAAACGATGGGGCACGAGAATTGCCGGGCAGTTTATGGCTGCCCGGCAAAACCGATTACGGTTTAGTCTTACCGGCACCCAGCTCGGCACCGGTCAGCGGGTCAGAATGTGGATCGGACTTCGTGCGGGCAGACATCGCCTTGACCAGGGTTGCCTGTTCGGTCGTGAGCGTGACGCTTGCGCTGCCATCGCCGCCGTCAACCGCAGGCTGGGGGGACTCAACGTAATCGAAATGTTTATCGCTGTTCCAGCTTCCGCGAACCTCTCCACCTTCAGACATATTGTAGTACTTGTTGGTGAATTCCTCGATTGGCGGCAATTTTCCCGGTGGGAAATTATTACGGATGGACTGCAGCGCCTTCTCAAAGGAGAGCTGATGCGCCGCCTCGCGCGTCATCAGAAACGCCAGCGCATCCTTTACGCCGGGATCGTCGGTCACGTTGATCAGCCGTTCATAGATGATTTTCGCTCTGGCCTCTGCCGCCACGTTTGAGCGCAGGTCCGCCGTCGGCTCGCCGATGGTATCGACGTAGGCCGCGGTCCAGGGCACGCCCGCCGAGTTAGTGAGCGGGGTGCCACCACCGTAGAGAAGGGAGGTGATGTGGCTGTCATTGCCGTTTTCGGTCATGGACCGATACAGCTCAGCCTCGTTTTCCACCCCTTCCGCCAGCGCGCCTTTAGCGCCTTTATTCAGCATGCCGACCAGAGTACCGATGATTTCGAGGTGGCTTAGCTCCTCGGTCGCGATATCCATAAGCATATCTTTACGGCCCGGATCGTCATCGCTCAATCCTTGCGTAAAGTACCGGCAGGCGGCAGCCAGTTCGCCCTGCGGCCCACCGAACTGTTCCAGTAAAAGGTTGGCGAGGCCAGGGTTCGGTTCGGCAACGCGAACCGTGTATTGCAGCTGTTTGACGTGTCGGAACATGGCGATTCTCCCGGATTATTTTTTCGCTTCGACGCCCGATGCGTCTGAACGCAGCAGGAACTGTTCCGTGGTCTGCGGAATATGACGAATCAGCCAGTCGGCCATTTCGCGTTCTTCCGCAAGAATCGTCTCGATGGCGGGTACCGAGGCGACGTCGCCTGCTTTCTTAGCCGCCGTGAGCAGGGAGGTATAACAGGCTATTTCAAACTGCTCGAAAACATAGCCGCTGATGGAACCCTTAACGATCTCATCCGACGGGAACATGCCGCCGATAGACTGGCCCAGCGCCGCCATTTTGCTCATCGAATCTTTTAAAACCGAACGAGAAATATCATTACGGTCGAGGATTTCTTCCAGCAATGTAATTTGCCGTTTTGTCTCATTAATATGCTGCTCAATTCTGGCGCGAACATCAGGATAATTATCGATACGGCTGGCCATGGATTCCAGCATAGATTCGGCTTGCTTTTCCATCGCATGGGCATCGCGTAGCCAGTCATGGTAGTGTTCTACGTGATTCATCATTGTATCCTCATTAGGGGTTCGCTTATTTGGTCTCACTTTCAGCAGCCTGATCGGCACGCGCGGCACTGTAGCCGGATAAATGGCCGACAATATTGGCGTAAATACTGATGATAATGACCCATAGCACGCTATTCTTCCACCATATTACGGAGGGGATGGCGAGAATGAACCATATTATGGCTGCCGCTAAATGGCACCGTTTAATTGTCCTGGGACTGATGCTCATTTTATTTAACCTGTATTATTGCGTCATTTCTGCGCTTTTTGGTTAATATTTCCTACGGCCAGGTTGGTGAGTTTAAGGTCGGTCTCTTTTTCTTCTTCCAGCGTTTCGGCAAGAAGCTTAACGGCTTTTTTATAGCCCAGCTGTTCTGCTAATGTGGCGAGGGTACCGTAGCTGGCAATTTCGTAATGCTCGACCTTTTGCGCAGCGGCAATAAGTGCGGCATCACGTACTTCATTTTTTTCCGTACTTTCGATGACTTCGTTGGCTTCTTCAATTAAGCCTTCCATCGCCACGCATTTCATGCGCTTAAGCTTGATACCGTCTTCCTGTTCGACGATCTGGTCGATACGTTCAATCTGACCCTGCGTCTCCTCAAGGTGTGCGGTGAAGGCGGCGCTCAGCTTCTCGCTGGAGGCGGCGCGGGCAAGCTTGCTGAGCGCGCGGGTAAGCTGCTTTTCCGCACTGTAGGTATCCGACAGAAGATGAATAAAAACATCCTCGACGCTTTTCATATTCATAATAATTACGCTCCGGTAAAATGAAGAAAGGTTACTGCGAGCTATTCAGCCCGCAGCATGCTCTCAGGTTTTATTAAAAGAGTTTTAAATAAGATCAGGAGTTATCAGATTTACGGCCTCCGCCGTGACTGTTCTGGCCCCCTTTCTTACCCGCTTCGGATGCGCGTTGCGGATCGTTTTTAAAATTCCCACCGCTTTGCTGGCCACCTTTACGTCCAGCTTCTGATGCTTTATCACGGTCTTCAGCGAAATTACCGGAACCACCACGATGCTCTGCCATATTAAACCTCATAGTCATATATTGGTTATGTCAGTACGATACGAAAATATTTCCGTATCACTCGTCGTTCGAGTAATAACTCTAGTCGCTGTGCGGCATCCGTCAAATGCGTTTGGCTATTTGCGGTTGCGTTATTTTTAAATATTTGTAAATTTGCGCTTCGCTTAAAGTGGAAATATGGATAGGCAGGAAGGACTTGTAAACAACCATTCGGATTAATCCTAACTTCGGGCTAAAAATTTGAAAGGTGAGGATAAAAATAATGGCGTACTCATATTGGTTAATTTGCATTCAGGAGAGAGCCAATAAATACTCCTTTATAGCTAGAAAGCGGAACCCTAAATAATTATAAGGAAAATCCTGGATAAAAGCGTTCAGGTCGAAAGGGCGGCCGTTCGGGCCCGTTCAGGGGCCCGTAGCACACGGTTTAACCACTGTCGTCTTAAGATCACAAATCAGAAATTCTTCCCCCCGGAAGGAACGGGTTTCTCTACACTCCAGGTAATATTCACTGGAGGCATGACATCATGGCGAACACCATCACGGCTGATGACATTCGGGAACACTTTTCGCAGGCTATGTCGGCGATGTACCAGCAGGAAGTTCCGCAGTACGGCACCTTACTTGAACTGGTTGCGGACGTAAACCTGGCGGTTCTGGAAAATAATCCACTATTACATGAACAACTGGCTAACGCCGATGAGCTTGCGCGCCTTAACGTGGAGCGTCACGGGGCGATCCGCGTCGGCACGGCACAGGAACTTTCAACCCTGCGCCGTATGTTTGCCATTATGGGCATGTACCCGGTCAGCTATTACGATCTCTCTCAGGCGGGGGTGCCCGTCCACTCAACGGCATTTCGTCCGATAGAGGATGCGGCGCTGTGCCGGAATCCGTTTCGTATCTTTACCTCGCTGCTGCGTCTTGAGCTGATTGAAAACGTCGCGCTGCGCGAGCGTGCCGCGGAGATCCTGTCTCACCGCAACATCTTCACGCCGCGCTGCCTGGAGCTGATCGACCTGCACGAGTCGGAAGGGCACTTTACTGACGCACAGGCCCACGAGTTTGTACACGAAGCGTTAGAAACCTTCCGCTGGCACCGCCATGCGACGGTCGATCAGGAGACCTATCTGGCCCTGAGCAACGAGCATCGCCTGATTGCCGACGTGGTTTGCTTCCCGGGCTGCCATATTAACCACCTCACGCCGCGCACGCTTGATATTGATCGGGTGCAGGAGCTGATGCCGAAGTACGGTATCGAGCCAAAAATTCTGATCGAAGGGCCGCCGCGTCGCGAGGTGCCCGTCTTATTGCGTCAAACCAGCTTCAAGGCGCTGGAAGAGCCGGTGCTGTTTGCCGGTGAACATAAAGGCACCCACACCGCGCGCTTCGGTGAGATTGAGCAGCGCGGCGTGGCGCTGACCCCGAAAGGCCGTGAACTGTACGATAGCCTGCTCGCTCAGGCCGGTACCGGTAAAGATAACCTCACGCATCAGCTGCATCTGCGGGAGATTTTTAGCGCCTTCCCGGACAGCGAAATGCTCATGCGCCGTCAGGAGCTGGCCTATTTCCGCTATCGCCTGACGCCATCAGGGGAAGCCCATCGTCATGCGTTTCGTCCGGGAGACGATCCGCAGCCGCTGATCGAGCGCGGATGGGTGGTTGCCCAGCCGATCACCTACGAAGATTTCCTCCCGGTCAGCGCCGCGGGGATTTTCCAGTCCAATCTCGGGAACGAAACCCAGGCCCGCAGCCACGGTAACGCCAGCCGCGATGCGTTTGAAGACGCGCTGGGATGCCCGGTATATGACGAGTTTACGCTCTACCAGGAGGCTGAAACGCGCAGCAAACAGCGTTGCGGTTTGCTCTGAAATCGTTACTCTGCTGGGGTGTGATGGAAAAATTAAGGTCGTTATGCAAAATCCTTCCGCCCCTGTGGTTGAAACGCGCCAGGGCGCACTGTCTGGTTTAACCGATGAAAACGTCCACCTCTGGTGCGGTATTCCCTACGCCGCGCCGCCCGTGGGGGAGTGGCGCTGGCGCTCTCCCCGGCCGCCTGAACGCTGGGATGGCCTGCGCGAGGCCACGGCTTTCTCTCCCTCAAGCTGGCAAAGCAGCGAGTATTGTCAGGAACTAGGCGGCGGCGATCCGGGCCAGTTTTCCGAAGATTGCCTCTACCTTAACGTCTGGTCTCCCGCAGAGCGCGCCGAGCCGCTGCCGGTTATGGTCTGGCTGCACGGAGGCGGGTTTACGATTGGTGCCGGTGGCCTACCGCCGTATAACGGCAAAGCGCTCGCCACGCGCGGCGTGGTTGTGGTCACGATTAACTACCGTCTCGGTCATCTTGGCTTTTTCGCCCATCCCGCGCTGGAAGGAGAAGAAGGGCGCGTGGTGCATAATTTTGCCCTGCTGGATCAGATCGCCGCGCTCGAATGGGTGCGGGAGAATATCGCCGGGTTTGGCGGGGATCCCGCTAATGTGACCCTGTTTGGCGAATCCGCCGGCGCGCGCAGCGTGCTCTCTCTGCTGGCTTCTCCGCTGGCCGAAGGATTGTTCCATAAGGCGATTGTGCAAAGCGGATACACCTTGCCTGACACGCCGCGCGAGCAGGCCCTGCAAAAAGGGGAAGCGCTGGCCGACCATTTCGGCCTGGAAAATGCGACCGCCGGGCAGCTGCGCGCCATTCCGCCCGAGGCGTTCTGGCCGCTCACCGCGCCGCTGAACGTCGCCCCGGCGCCTATCGCTGGAGATTGCGTTCTGCCGGAAGCCATGCTGGACGTCTTTTTCGCCGCCCGTCAGCATCCGGTGCCGGTAATGATTGGCTCCAACAGCGATGAAGCCAGCGTGATGGCGGTGTTTGGCATCGATCTCGCCGGACAAATTCAGAAGCTTCGGCGCGAACGCCGCTTCGGGCTGGGGCTGATTAAGCTGCTCTATCCGGGCGTGAAGGGCGATGAAGAGCTGGGCAGGCAGGTGTGCCGCGACATGGCGTTTACCACCATGGGCTACGTGGTGATGCAGGCCCAGCAGCGCGTCGGCGGATTGTGCTGGCGTTACTGGTTTGACTATGTCGCAGAGGCGGAACATGGCACGTACATCAACGGTGCCTGGCACGGCAACGAAGTTCCCTATGTCTTCGATACGCTCGGTCAGGTGGAGCCTTCACGTCAGTACGTCAATGAGCGAGATCTGCAGTTTGCTGCCCACGTGGCCGATTACTGGGTGAGCTTTGCGCGTGACGCTGGTTCTCGCGACATCCTGCCCGGGCCGACGCACTGGCCCGCGTGTCGCAAAGGGCGGGACGTCCTGTTACGCATCGGTGTGAATAAACATGCAGCTTTCAGGCTTGAAAACCGCTTTATGCGCGCCCGCATGAGCCTCTTCAAGCGGGTAATGAAGCACCACGTCAGCCTCGATTAAGCAAACAGGCGCGAAACGCCGCGAGACCATTTTCCTCGCCAGGCGTTTCGCGCAGCACCAGCCGGTAGCTTGCGCCGGTTTTTATGCTTGTTTCATAGGGGCGTACCAGCCTTCCCGCGTGAACATCTTCTGCCACCAGCGTTTCGTCGGCGATGGCGACCCCCAGCCCCTGAATGGCGGCCGTAATGGCGAGATCCATCGTATCGAAGTGTTGATTTTTGTGCATGACAAAGCCCGGGCCTTCCTGTTTCGTCAGCCACAGCGACCAGTCCGTCTTATCCCTTGTCGGGTGCAGAAACGTCAGCGAACCCAAGGCAGCACCCGCCCGCACCGGGCTTATCACCGGGGTGAGCGCCTCTTCGAACAGCAGATCGCCTGCGCTCATGTGCGTGCCGAACACAATGGCCGCGTCGTAAGATTCGGTTTTGAAATTGACGTTGTGATCGGTGGTGGTGGTCAGCGCGATCTGCAGATCCGGATGCTCGCGCTCCACCTCCAGCAGGCGCGGCACCAGCCAGCGCATGGCGCAGGTGGGGGCCTTCAGACGGATCACCGTGTGCTGGCTGCGGGCCTGGTCGGCCACGGACAGCAGCTGCTCGAAAGCGGACTGCAGCTCCGGAAGCAGGGCGCTGCCCTGCGGCGAGAGGCGCAGCCCGCGCGCGTGGCGCTCAAAAAGCGGAAAGCCAAACCACGCCTCAAGGGAGGCAATCTTACGGCTCACGGCCCCCTGCGTCAGACACAGTTCCGCCGCGGCATGGGTAAGATTGAGGTGACGCGCGGTGACTAAAAATGCGTCGATGGCATTAAGGGGGAGCGAACGGCGCGACATATAAACACCTCAGCTATGCATTTTTCTCATGGCTATTATGACAACAATTCGATTGTCCCGACAGCACAGATGTTGTTTGAATAGTTATGCAATGTCCATGAGAAGGGAAAGAGGATGACTTTACGAACGCCTGTGCAAACGCGCTCCAAACTGCCGGATGTGGGAACCACCATTTTTACCGTTATTGGCCAGCTCTCGGCGCAGCATAACGCGATTAACCTTTCTCAGGGTGCACCGAATTTTTCCTGCGACCCGAAGCTGATTGCGGGCGTCACCCGCGCAATGGAGGCGGGGCATAACCAGTATGCGTCGATGACCGGTCTGCAGCCGCTCAAGGAACGTATTGCCGATAAAATTGCCACGCTCTACGGCACGCAGTACGACCCTGCCAGCGAGGTGCTGGTGACCGCCAGCGCCAGCGAAGGGCTCTATTCGGCAATAAGCGGGCTGGTGCATCCGGGTGATGAGGTGATCTACTTTGAGCCGTCGTTTGACAGCTATGCGCCGATTGTTCGTCTGCAGGGGGCAACCCCGATAGCCATCAAGCTCACCGTGCCGGATTTTGCCGTCAACTGGGATGAGGTTCGCGCCGCGATCACGCCGCGCACGCGCATGATCATCATCAATACGCCGCACAACCCGAGCGGCCAGGTCTTCTCCGCCAGTGACCTGCAGCAGCTGGCGGCGCTGACGCGCAATACCGACATCATTATTTTGTCTGACGAAGTTTACGAACACGTCGTTTTTGACGATGAGCCGCACCACGGGATGGCCACGCACCCGCAGCTGGCGGAGCGCAGCGTGATTATTTCCTCTTTCGGAAAAACCTATCACGTCACCGGGTGGCGCGTGGGTTACTGTGTTGCACCGGCGGTAATGATGGACGAGATTTGTAAAGTCCATCAATTTTTAATGTTTTCTGCCGATACGCCAATGCAGCACGCGTTTGCTGAGCATATGGTCGATCCGCAAACCTGGCTGTCGCTGTCGGCGTTTTACCAGCGCAAGCGCGATCTGCTGCACAGCCTGCTGGCCGATTCACCGTTTACGCTGCTGCCGAGCGCCGGATCGTTCTTCATGCTGGCCGACTACAGCCAGTTCAGCGACGAGCGCGACAGCGAGCTGGTGAAGAGGCTGATCGTTGAGTACGGTGTTGCCACTATTCCGCTGTCGGCGTTTTATGCGGACGGTACGGATAATAAATTGATTCGTCTCTCTTTTGCGAAAGATGAGGCGACGTTACGGGCAGGTGCCCAAGCCCTGTGTCGGGTTAAACCACGCTGAGATAGGCTCTGAGGAGTTGTAGATGAAATTACGCGCGTTAGTTGTCGGCATGGGATTGCTGTGTACTTTTTCTTCCTTCGCGGCCACCGAGCTGCGTTACGGGCTGGAAGCGGAATACCCGCCGTTTGAGAGCCGCAATGCGGCGGGCGAACTGGAAGGGTTTGACGTTGAGCTGGGGAATGCCATCTGCAAAGCGGCTGCGCTGAAGTGCAGCTGGGTTGAAACCTCATTTGATGCGCTGATCCCGGGCCTGGTGGCGAAGAAATTTGACGCCATCAACTCGGCGATGAACATCACCGAGCAGCGCCGCAAGAGCATCGATTTTACCCAGCCGATCTACCGTATTCCGTCGCAGCTGGTCGGCAAGGCCGGCACGGCGGTTGAGGCAACGCCAGAAGGGCTGAAGGGTAAAACCATCGGCGTGCTGCAGGGATCCATTCAGGAAACCTATGCCAAAGAGCACTGGGAAAAGCAGGGTGTCACCGTGGTGTCTTATAAAGATCAGAATATGGCCTGGGGCGATCTGCTGAATGGCCGTATCGACGCCTCGCTGGTCATGTCCGCGGCCGGGCAGGCAGGTTTCCTCAGCAAGCCGCAGGGGAAAGGGTTTGGCTTCATCGGCAAACCGGTGTCTGACGACACTATCCTCGGCAGTGGGATTGGTTTTGGGTTGCGTAAGGGTGACGAGGCCACCAAAAAGCAGCTTGATGCCGCGATCGATAAAGTACGTGCCGACGGCACGATCGCTAAACTCGCTGATAAGTACTTTCCGGGTATCGATGTCAGCGTAAAATAACCGCCTCATTAGCCCCGTCAGCTGATGTCCTGACGGGGCATTTTTCTACACATTTTCCAGGCTTTCTTTACACCACTTTCGGGCCGTTCTGGTCGACAGAAAATATTTCTCACTTTGTTCATATAATCACCGGCCAACAATTGGATTCTTAACCATTTTTGTTTAGGCTGTGCGTTCTTTCTTGCCGTCATTTCGCCGAGCGCGAAACACATTCACACGACCATAAGGACGTTTTTCCAGGCATGAATCGCAGACGTTTTCTAAAAGGCTCGCTGGCAGTGGCAGCCCTGAGCGGCACATCTGGCCTTGCTTCCCTGTTTTCCAAAGCGGCATACGCTGCCGACTCTGACATTGCTGACGGCCAGAGCCGTCGTTTCGACTTCTCCGTACTGCAATCCATGGCGCATGACCTGGCGAAAACCCCGTGGGGTGGCGCGCCGCGTCCGCTGCCGGAGACGCTGGCAACCATGACGCCGCAGGCGTATAACGCCATCCGCTACGATGAAAAGCAGTCACTGTGGAACAACATTGAAGGGCGTCAGCTGGACGTGCAGTTCTTCCACATGGGGATGGGGTTCCGCCGCCGCGTGCGGATGTTCTCGCTTGACCAGTCGACCTCTATGGCGCGCGAGATCCACTTCCGTCCGGAGCTGTTCAGCTACGGTGAAACGGGTGTGGATACCAAACAGCTGGAAGGGCAAAGCGATCTCGGCTTTGCGGGCTTTCGCGCCTTTAAGGCCCCTGAGCTGGCGCGTCGCGATATCGTCTCCTTCCTGGGCGCGAGCTATTTCCGCGCGGTGGATGACACCTACCAGTACGGCCTTTCCGCGCGCGGTCTGGCGGTAGATACCTTTACCGACACCCCGGAAGAGTTCCCGGACTTTACCTCCTTCTGGTTTGAAACCGTCAAGCCCGGCGACACGACTTTTACCGTCTATACGCTGCTGGACAGCCCGAGCATCACCGGCGCCTATAAATTCGTGATCCACTGCGAGAAGAGCCAGGTGATTATGGAGGTGGAAAACCATCTCTATGCGCGGAAGGACATCAAGCAGCTCGGCATCGCGCCGATGACCAGTATGTTCAGCTGCGGCAATAACGAACGCCGCATGTGTGACACCATTCACCCGCAAATTCATGACTCCGACCGCCTGGCGATGTGGCGCGGCAACGGGGAGTGGATCTGTCGTCCGCTGAACAACCCGCAGAAGCTGCAGTTCAACGCCTATATGGACAAAAACCCGAAAGGGTTCGGCCTGCTGCAGCTCGATCGCGATTTCTCGCACTATCAGGACGTCATGGGCTGGTATAACAAACGCCCAAGCCTGTGGGTTGAACCGCGTAACGACTGGGGTAAAGGCGCGGTTGGCCTGATGGAGATCCCGACCACCGGTGAAACGCTGGATAACGTGGTCTGCTTCTGGCAGCCGGAAAAAGCGGTGAAGGCGGGCGACGAGCTCGACTTTAAATATCGTCTGTACTGGAGCGCCATGCCGCCGGTGCGTTCTCCGCTGGCCAACGTCTTCGCCACCCGTACCGGCATGGGCGGCTTTCCGGAAGGCTGGGCACCGGGCGAAAATTACCCGAAAGTGTGGGCCCGTCGCTTTGCTATCGACTTCGTCGGTGGCGACCTCAAGGCCTCTGCGCCAAAAGGCATCGAGCCGGTGATTACGCTCTCCAGCGGTGAAGCGAAGCAGGTTGAGATCCTCTACGTTGAGCCGTTTGACGGCTATCGCATCCTGTTTGACTGGTATCCAACCTCGGATTCGACGGAGCCGGTGGATATGCGCCTGTTCCTGCGCTGCCAGGGCGATGCCATCAGTGAAACCTGGCTGTATCAGTATTTCCCACCGGCGCCGGATAAACGTAACTACGTTGACGACCGGATAATGCGTTAACGAACGATACCCTCTCCCTCCGGGAGAGGGTTAGGGTGAGGGGCAATGACCGCAGCAACATCCGAAATTATCCCGGTATCTGACGCTCTCGAGCTTCGCGCCGTCGAAGAGCGCTACGCCGCCGACCTGCATAATCTTGTCGTCAAAAACAAAACCTTTCTGCAAACCGCCTTTGACTGGGCGCAGCACGTGGGCAGCGAAGAGGATACCCGCCGCAACGTGCAAAGTAACCAGATGCTGCACCAGCGCGGCTACGCCAAAATGTTTTTGATATTTAAGAGTGATGAACTGGTCGGCGTACTGTCGTTCAATACGATTGAACCTGCCAACAAAGCCGGGTACATCGGCTACTGGCTGGATGAAGCCCACCAGGGGCAGGGCATTCTTTCCCGGTCACTGCAGGCGTTTATGCGCTACTACGTCGAACGCGGGGAGATCCGCCGTTTTGTGATCAAGTGCCGGGTGGCGAATCAGCACAGCAACGGCGTTGCCGTGCGCAACGGTTTTACGCTGGAAGGGTGCCTGCGGGAAGCGGAATACCTGAATGGCCGCTTTGACGATGTGAACATCTACGGGAAGATCTACGCCCTATAACGCCCCCAGCAGCGGGGTGCGGGTGATGCGCTGGTCGCCGTTGATCACTTTTTCGCCGCGCAGGTGAATGCTCTCCCCGGTAAACGCTTCGATGACCGCATCATCGGTGATTTCAACCCGGTGCTCGATGAGCACATCCCCGCTTATCCGCGCGCGTCCCTGGATCACCACCTTATCGTCCAGCATGATCGGACCGCCGCGCAGCCAGGCCTGACCGCCAATCAGAACGTGGTGCTTGATAACGCAGTTTCCCTCCACCACGGCATTTTCCGCAATCTGAGAGCTGTAGCGCACCGTCGGAATGGCATCCTCGTCAAAACCGGCAATCACGCGGGCGTTACCATAGACCTTTGCGCAGTCGCAGACCCAGACGTTATTTAAGTCGTTACCTTCGAGAATGGCGTTGTCGAATACTTCGGCGCGGTGCTCAACAAAGGCAAAATTCACCATCGCCTCGCCGTAGATTTGCGCCTGATGCACAATGCGCGACTGGCTGACGGTCGCCTTATCGTAAATTTGCAGGATCTGGTCATGGTCCGGCGTTAGCCCTTTGGCGGCAATGATAACGCTATTGTGCAGAATGCGGGCGTCGCCGTAGAGATGACACTCGCCCCGCACGCAGGATTGCTGAATGGTGACGTTGTCACTTATACGCGCGCCGTGGCTGACCTCTGCCGCGTCCAGCCAGCAGCTGCCGCTGATATGCGCATCGTGGCTGACGACGCACGGCAGGGTAAGGCGCGCGTTGCCGGACACGGTAGCACCGGCGAACACCACGCTGTTTTCGTCGTAGATCCAACATTCGCCGTCCTGGGCGAGTGCACGCTCATCGTCAACCCAGCCGCCTTTGGTACCGACCGTCACGTCGTTAAAATCCGCCGTGGCGACGATCTGCCGCAGCGTCGCAGAGTGGGCTGTCTCACCGTTTTTCCATTGCCAGAGGCGTGTCTCGTCGCTAAGGCGATATTTGTTCATCTATAGGTCTCTGATAGGCGTCTTAACTAAACGTAGCAAATTTTTCGGTTTTCGAGCGGCTGGCAACCAGACGGTAAACGCCTTAAAATGGCATTCAGGATGCACTTTCAACTTATGCAGGCTCAGGAAAAAATAATGACCGTCGATGAGAACTACTTCACAGAGGAATATGGCTTAACCCGCACCCATTCAGAGGTGCTGTTCAGTGCGGAAAAGATTAAACCGGGTAAAACGCTGGATCTGGGCTGCGGCAATGGCCGCAACAGCCTTTATCTGGCTGCCAACGGTTACGAGGTGACCGCTTGGGACAAGAACCCGATGAGCATCGAGAATATCGAGCGCATCAAGGCGGAAGAAGGGATCGATAACCTCCACACGGCGATTAAAGATCTCAACAACCTGAGTTTTGACGGCGAGTACGATTTCATTCTCTCCACCGTGGTGCTGATGTTCCTGGAGTCAAAAACCATCCCGGGACTTATCGCCAACATGCAGCGCTGCACCAAGCCCGGCGGCTACAACCTGATCGTTGCCGCGATGGACACGGCGGATTACCCATGCACCGTCGGCTTCCCGTTTGCGTTCAAAAGCGGTGAGCTGAGCAACTACTACGAAGGCTGGGAGTTGCTCAAATACAACGAAGACGTTGGCGAACTGCACCGCACCGATGAAAACGGTAACCGCATCAAGCTGCGCTTTGCCACGATGCTGGCGCGCAAGCCCGCTTAACGGGCGGCCAGCAGGCAGATCTGCAGCGCAGTGTTGTAGGACGCCTCGAACGACGACAGCGGCAGGAATTCAAACTTCGAGTGGAAGTTATGCGCGCCGGTGAAGAAGTTCGGCGTGAGCAGCCCTTTTGCCGAGAGCGCCGCGCCGTCGGTACCGCCGCGCATGGGCGTCGGCTTCGGCGTGATGCCGAGCGATTCCATCGCCTCGAACATCAGATCGATAGCGCGCCGGTCCTCACCAATCGCATTGCTGATATTGCTGTAGGTATCTTCAATGCGATAGTCCACCCTGGCCGTTGGATGCTGGGCGGCAATCAGCGCGGCAACGTCGGCAATCTGCTGCTTGCGGGCGGCAAAGCTGTCCTTGTCAAAGTCGCGGATATTGGCCTTAAGAATGGCCTCGTTTTGCCCGGCCTGAATGCCGTTAAACCAGATATAGCCCTCACGTCCCTCGGTGCACTCCGGCGTTTGCTGGCGGTCAAAATGGTTGATGTAGTCAGTCGCCATCAGCAGGGGATTCACCAGCACGCCTTTGGCGGACATCGGGTGCGCCGTTACGCCGGTAAAGCGGATCTCAGCGGCTGCCGCATTAAAGTTCTCGTAGACAATTTCACCCAGCTCGCAGCAGTCGATGGTCCAGGCGAAGTCGACGTCAAAGCGCTTAAGGTCCAGCGCTTTTGCACCGTTCAGGCCGATCTCTTCGTCAGGCACAAATGCCACGACGATATCCCCGTGCTGATGTTCCGCCGTCAGGTTTTCCAGCACCGTCATGACCACCGTGACCGCCGATTTATTATCGGCGCCTAATACGCTGGTTCCGTCGCTGAAAATAATCTCCTCATTGGGATAAGCCAGAATTTCAGGGTGCTCGTTAACCCGCAGCCAGATGTCTTTCTCTTTATTCAGACAGAGATCTTCACCGGCAAAGGTTAATATTTGTGGATGAATATCCGGTGATAATCCCACGTCCACGGTATCAATATGGGTAATAAAGCCGATGCGCGGCGCGCCGGGCACGTTGCCTTTTTTTACCGCCGTTACCGTAGCAAATTCATCAATCACAATGTCGTCTAAACCCAGCTGTGCCAGCTCCTGCGCCAGCTCCCGCGCCATGTCGTGCTGGCCCGGCGTTGAGGGCAGGGTTTTGACTTTGGGATCGCTCTGGCTGGTGATAGCGAGATAGCGGAAAAAACGGTGCGTTAATTGTCTGGAAAGCGGCGAGCCCATAGTGATTTGTTCCTTATTTATTTTTCAGGTGTTTGCCACATCACTTTAATGTTATTTATGAAATGGCAAAAGAATTAATTAGCCGTCGAATTAAAAAGACAGGAATAAATGATGAAAAGCAAACTCACAACTTTAGCGCTGGCGCTTGCTGCACTCACGGTCAGTTCCACCGTTGCCGCGAAAACGCTGGTGTATTGCTCCGAAGGATCGCCAGAAAACTTTAATCCTCAGCTATACACTTCGGGAACCAGCGTGGACGCCAGCGCCGTGCCGGTCTATAACCGGCTGGTTGATTTCAAACCCGGCACCACGGAGCTGGTGCCGAGCCTGGCGGAGCGCTGGGAAGTCAGCGACGATGGCAAGGTGTACACCTTCCATCTGCGTAAGGGCGTCAAATTCCAGAGCAATAAATCCTTCACGCCGACCCGCGACTTTAACGCCGACGACGTGATTTTCTCGTTTATGCGCCAGAAAGACGTGAATCATCCCTATCACAACGTCTCTAACGGCAGCTACTCCAACTTCGAAAGTCTGGAGTTTGGCAGCCTGATAACCGGCATTGATAAAGTTGATGACCACACCGTGCGCTTTACCCTGGCGCACCCGGAAGCGCCGTTTGTCGCCGATCTGGCTTGGTATTTTGCCTCGATCCTCTCCGCGGAGTATGCCGACGCGATGCTCAAAGCGGGCACCCCGGAGAAGGTGGATATGGAGCCTATAGGCACCGGGCCGTTTAAGCTGGCGCAGTATCAGAAGGATTCGCGGATCCTGTTTACGGCGTTTGCCGACTACTGGCAGGGGAAATCGAAGCTGGATCGGCTGGTGTTTAGCATCACGCCGGATGCCTCCGTGCGTTTTGCCAAAATTGAGAAGAACGAATGTCAGGTGATGCCGTTCCCGAACCCGGCGGACCTGCCGCGCATGAAGGCGAACAAAGACATCAACCTGATGAGCAAAGCCGGACTGAATACCGGCTTTCTGGCGTTCAATACCCAAAAGCCGCCGCTGGATAACGTAAAAGTCCGTCAGGCGCTGGCGATGGCCATCAACAAGCCGGCCATTATTGATGCGGTGTTCCACGGCACCGGCACCGCGGCAAAGAACCTGCTGCCGCCGGGCGTCTGGGGCGCAGACAGCGAGCTTAAGGATTACGATTACGATCCTGAAAAGGCGAAAGCGCTGCTGAAAGAGGCCGGTTTTGCCAACGGCGTGAGCGTCGACCTATGGGCGATGCCGGTGCAGCGTCCGTACAATCCGAATGCGAAACGCATGGCGGAAATGATTCAGGCCGACTGGGCGAAAATCGGGGTTCAGACCAAAATCGTCACCTACGAGTGGGGCGAATACCTTAAGCGCGTGAAGGGCGGGGAACATCAGGCCGCGCTGATGGGCTGGACGACCGCAACGGGCGATCCCGACAACTTCTTTGGTCCGCTATTTACCTGTACCTCGGCAAACGGCGGCTCAAATTCGGCGAAATGGTGCTACAAGCCCTTCGATAAAATTATTGCGGAAGCCAAATCAACCACCGATCGCGATAAACGCGTGGCGCTGTATAAAGAGGCTCAGCAAATGATGCATGACCAGATGCCCGCGGTGATGATTGCGCATTCAACCATTTTCGAGCCGGTGCGCAAAGAGGTGACGGGCTATGAAATTGACCCGTTTGGCAAACATCTGTTCTGGCAACTGGATATAAAACAGTAATTTTTCACTGCCCGGCACGCTTCCGGGCAGTCTTTTCGCAATTTGTGCTCTCCGCATCATTTTTTGTCACAACAAACCCGCCGGTCTTTTGCTATAACTTCAAATGCATACTTGCAGATAACATGGAAAACTATCATGCGTACTCAAACTTTTTTTAAAGTTGCAGTGCTTACTGGTCTGTTGGCGTTGGCGGGCTGTTCTTCAAAAGTCGCGGCTCCCGAACAATATTCTGGCTTTTTAAAAGACTATTCAGGCTTGCAGCAGACGACGTCTGCGACGGGAAAACCAACGCTGCGTTGGGTGGATCCTTCTTATAACGAAGCTAATTACGACAGTATTCTCTGGACGCCGATTACTTATTATCCTGCGCCTAAACCGACCACTCAAATTGGTCAAAAAACGCTTGATGAGCTGTTGAATTACACCAATAACAAAATGAAAACCGCTATTGGTACCCGTAAGCCAGTTGTGACCACGCCGGGTAAACACAGCCTGATTTTCCGCGGTGCAATTACCGGGGTGAGTTCGCAGAAAGAAGGTCTGCAGTTCTATGAAGTGGTGCCGGTCGCGCTGGTGGTAGCAGGTACGCAGATGGCAACCGGGCATCGCACCATGGATACGCATCTCTTCTTTGAAGGCGAACTGATCGATGCGGCCACCAACAAACCGGTCATGAAGGTGGTGCGTAAAGGCGAAGGTAAAGACCTGAACAACGAAAGTACGCCGATGACCTTTGCGACGCTGAAGCAGGTAGTTGATGACATGGCGACGGACGCCACCATGTTTGATGTGAAAAAGACCGCTAAATAAAATTAAACGGCCTGCGTAATGCAGGCCCTTTTTATTTACGCCGTTCGTAAGCGCCTGAACCAGGTTTCAGGTTTGGTAAACATAACCATATTTCCCCCCAGAATCAGCAATAATCCCACGATACCGTTGATATGCCAGACGTAGCCTTCATACACCGTGGAGATGGACAGCGCCACCAGCGGGAAGAGCAGCGTACTGTAGGCCGCTTTGCCGGGACCGATACGTCCCACCAGCGTGAAGTAGGCGCCAAAGGCAATCACCGAACCAAACAGGGCCAGATAGAGCAGCGCGCCAATGTAGCTGATGGTCCACTCTGGCGCGAAGCTGTCGCCTCTGAACAGGGCAATGCAGCCCATCACCAGCGTGCCGTAGAGCATAGCCCAGGCGTTGGTGGTCATGGTTTCAAGGCCTCTGCGCTGGTGACGCATGCTGATCATGTTGCCCAGCGAGAAGCCGTAGGTGCCCAGCGCGGAGAGACCAATCCCGGTCAGGAGCGACGCGCTCCAGCCGCTGGCCAGCAGATCGTCCCAGAAGAGGGTGACAATCCCAGTCAGGCCCAGTGCTGCCGCCGTCCAGAAACGCGCGGGCGGGCGCTGCCCGAAGAAAATAAAGCTGTTAATGGCGTTATAGAGCACGGCCATGGAGAAGATCACCGATTCCAGCCCGGTGTTAATGTGCGAGGCTGCGGCGTAAAAACACCAGAAGTTAAAGCAGAAAACGCAGCATCCCTGGAGCATACAAAAAAGGTGATCCCGTAGCGCCAGCTTGCGCAGACGGCGCAGGGCGATTAACACCACCATCATCGTGAGGCTGGCGACGGCGAAACGCCAGAAAATAGAGACGGGCGCCGCCACGGACCCCTGCTGCAGGAAAATCGCAATCCAGGTGGTTCCCCAGATGACCACCACCAGTCCGTATAATAGTGCGTTCATACTTTTTCTCTTCTCAAACCACGAAAGCCCGCAGTATGACGCTGAGATCCGCGAAGGGCTTTCACCAGCTTGCGGGTGACTTGCAAAATCTTGCGCTTTTTTCTTTCCCGGGGGCTGGCAACGGGAGACAACTCTTCTTAGACTGATATTCCAGTCAATCACGCGCTTACGGTCATGTCTCACGCTTACGATACCTTTGAAACGCTTTGCCAACAGAATGCGGTCCTGCGGGAAACCGTCTCGCTGAATTCGGGTATTCAGCTGGCAGCGTGGTACAACAAGCACGATACGATAACGGTAAAAAGTAACCACCATACCCTGAGCCTGTACGTGGCGGACGGCTACGAAAGCTACCAAAAAACGCCGGGCGGCTGGAAGAACGGCGGGGGACCGGACCGTTTCTGCTTGATGCCAAAAGAGAGCGAATCGACGTGGGATATCCGTGATGACCTGTCGTTTGTGCATCTGTACTGCACCGATGAACACCTGCGCGACGTGGGGGAAAAGATCTGGGACAAGCGCCCGCTTTCGCTGACGCTGGACGAGCGCATTTTTGGTAGCGATCCGAAGATCACCGCGCTGTATCGCCAGTTTTTGCTCGGCTGCGACTGGCAGCAGCACGCCAACCAGCTCACTTTGAGCACGGCCTCTACGCTGCTCCTGACCCATCTGCTGCAAAACTACTCTAACGTTCAGTGGAAGCTGCCGGTCGTCACCGGCGGGCTATCGCCATTCGTGCTGCGTAACGTGCTGGCCTTTATTGAAGAGAACCTTGGGCAACCCCTGACGCTGGCTGAACTGGCAGCTCAGGCCGCCCTCAGCGAGTACCATTTTGCCCGCATGTTCCGCCAGTCGACGGGGCTGGCGCCGCATCAGTACGTGATGCAGAGGCGAATGGAAAAAGCGAAGGCCCTGGTGCAGCACACGGCGACGCCGCTGACGGACATCGCCCTTGCCTGCGGGTTTAACTCCGCCAGCCACTTCAGCAACCGCTTTCGCAGCGCGACGGGCATGACGCCTTCGCAGCTACGTGCGGCGAGCGCGTGAAAACAGGGCATAGCACACACCGCCCAGCACCAGCCCCCAGAATGCCGAACCGATGCCGAGGATCGTGACGCCGCTCGCGGTCATCAGGAAAGTGACGATGGCCGCGTCGCGCTCCGCCTCGTGGCTCAGTGCCTGATATAAACTCCCGCTGATGGTGCCCAGCAGCGCCAGACCGGCGAGCGTCTGGATCCAGCTGAGCGGCAGAGCGGCCATCAGTCCGGTAATCGAACCGCCGAAAATCCCCGCCAGCAGATAAAACCCTCCGGCAGCGATGGCCGCCAGCCAGCGTTTATCGGCATCCGGGTGTGCATCCGGGCTTTGACAAATGGCGGCAGTAATGGCCGCGATACAGATAGAAAAGACGCCAAAAGGGGAAAGCAGCAGCGCCAGCGCACCCGTAACGATGATGAGCGGTGAGACCGCCAGCGGGTAACCGGAAGCCTTCATCGTGGCGAAACCCGGCGCGTTTTGCGATGCCATGGTGACCAGGAAGAAGGGCACGCCAATACTCACCAGGCTGGTGAAGGTGAACGTGGGCGCAGTAAACTCAGGCATCACAAGGGAGAACGCGAGCTTATCGGTGACAACGTCACCTCCCGCCCATGCCACGATACCGCCCACCAGCAGCGTGACCACGATGGCATAGCGCGGCGCCAGCGCTTTAGCCAGCAGCCACGCCGCAATCATGCTGCCGCACAGGAGAAAGTGTCCCTCAAGATGCGCAAAAGCATGCAGGCCAAACTGCAGCAGCACCCCAGCCAGCATGGCGGCAGCAAGCGAATGGGGGATCAGCCTCATCAGACGGGCGAAGAGCCCGGTGATGCCGCAAAGTAAAATGAGCGCGTTAGCAAAGATAAACACGCCGATCGTCTCAGCCAGCGTCACGCCGTGCAGGCTGGTGGCGAGAAGCGCCGCGCCGGGCGTCGACCAGGCGGTCAGCACCGGCGCTTTGTACCACCAGGAGAGCGCCAGCGTGCTGACACCCATCCCAATCCCCAGCGCGGTCATCCAGCCTGCGATCTGCTGTGCGCTGGCACCAGCCGCCGCGGCGGCCTGCCAGATGATGGCGGCCGAGCTGGCGTAACCGACCAGCACGGCGACAAATCCAGCCAGTGCGACTGGAACAAGGTGAGAGGAAGGGCGCATAGAAACTCCGTTGTGCGTTATAACGTCCGGTATAAGGTAACACTGTGCGCTATAGCGTACAAGTGGTATGCTGATCGCCATCAGGAGGGACCATGGACATCACACTACACCTTGCAACAACGCTGAAAACGCTGCGCCAGGCGCGCGGCTGGAGTTTGTCGAAGCTCGCGGACGAGACCGGCGTGTCAAAAGCGATGCTGGGGCAAATCGAGCGCAATGAATCCAGCCCGACGGTGTCGACGCTGTGGAAAATAGCCACCGGGCTGAACGTCCCGTTTTCCGCGTTCATCACGCCAGAGGCGGACCGGCAGGCGGTGTTTGACCCGCAGCAGCAGGCGATGATGGTCAAACCGCTCTTTCCGTGGGACGAGACACTCGGGTTTGATTATTTCTCCATTACGCTGGCACCCGGCGCGCTAAGTGAATCCACGCCGCATGAGGCCGGGGTAATTGAACATGTGGTAGTGGTCAGCGGCGAGCTGGAGATGAAGCTTGACGGCGAGTGGCAGACGATTTCTGCCGATTCGGGCGTCCGTTTCGCCGGTGATAAACCGCACGCCTACCGCAACAGCAGCGACCGGACGGTGCATTTTCACTCCCTGATTCATTATCCCCGCTGACGCTACGCAAAACTGTTTCGCTGACGCATACTTCTGACTACAATAGCCGCCATTTTGACCATAACGGATAACGACGAAGTATGCGCCTGCAATCCCATCATCTTGAACTTTTAAGCCCGGCCCGCGACGCCGCCATTGCCCGTGAAGCGATCCTTCACGGCGCTGACGCCGTCTACATTGGCGGCCCTGGCTTCGGTGCCCGCCATAACGCCAGCAACAGCCTGAGCGATATTGCTGAACTGGTGCCGTTCGCCCACCGTTTTGGGGCGAAAGTGTTCGTGACCCTGAACACCATTCTTCATGATGATGAGCTGGAGCCTGCACAACGTCTGATTACCGATCTCTACCAGGCCGGCATTGATGCCCTGATCGTTCAGGATATGGGCGTGCTTGAGCTGGATATTCCGCCCATTGAACTGCATGCCAGTACCCAGTGCGATATCCGCACGGTCGAGAAGGCGAAGTTTCTCTCCGACGTCGGCTTTTCGCAGATCGTTCTGGCGCGCGAGCTGAACCTGAATCAGATCCGCGATATTCACCAGGCGACAGACGCGACGATTGAATTCTTTATCCACGGTGCGCTGTGCGTAGCTTACTCCGGTCAGTGCAACATTTCCCACGCGCAGACGGGCCGCAGCGCCAACCGCGGCGACTGCTCTCAGGCCTGCCGTCTGCCGTATACCCTGAAAGACGATCAGGGCCGCGTCGTGGCGTTCGAAAAACACCTGCTCTCCATGAAGGATAACGATCAGACGGCCAACCTGGGCGCGCTGATCGACGCGGGCGTACGTTCCTTCAAGATTGAAGGGCGCTACAAAGATATGAGCTACGTGAAGAACATCACCGCGCACTATCGCCAGATGCTGGACGCCATTATCGAAGATCGCGGCGACCTGGCGCGCGCGTCTGCCGGCCGCACCGAGCATTTCTTTATTCCGTCGACGGACAAAACGTTCCACCGCGGCAGCACGGACTATTTTGTGAATGCCCGTAAAGGGGATATCGGCGCGTTTGACTCACCGAAGTTTATCGGTTTACCGGTGGGTGAAGTGCTGAAAGTGGCGAAGGATCACCTTGATGTCGAAGTGACGGAACCGCTGGCGAACGGCGATGGCCTTAACGTGATGATTAAGCGTGAGGTCGTAGGCTTCCGTGCCAATACGGTCGAAAAAACCGGCGAGAACCGCTATCGCGTCTGGCCGAATGAAATGCCCGCCGATCTCTACAAGGCGCGGCCGAACGCGGCGCTTAACCGTAACCTCGATCATAACTGGCAGCAGGCGCTGCTAAAAACCTCCAGCGAACGTCGTATCGCCGTGGATATTGAGCTGGGCGGCTGGGAAGAGCAGCTGATTCTGACCATGACCTGTGAAGACGGCATCAGCGTGACGCATACGCTCGATGGCCTTTTCGAGGTGGCAAACAACGCGGAAAAAGCGCTTAACAGCCTGAAGGATGGCGTGGCGAAGCTGGGCCAGACGATTTACTACGCGCGCGCTATCGACGTGAATCTGCCGGATGCGCTGTTTGTGCCAAACAGCCTGCTTAACGCGTTCCGCCGTGAAACGGCAGAGATGCTGGATGCCGCGCGCCTGGCACAGTATCCGCGCGGAAGCCGTAAAGCGGAAGCCGTCCCTGCGCCAGTATACCCGGACACCCATTTGTCCTTCCTCGCCAACGTCTACAACCATAAAGCGCGTGAATTCTATCATCGCCACGGCGTGCAGCTGATCGACGCCGCCTATGAAGCGCATGAAGAGAAGGGCGATGTGCCGGTGATGATCACCAAGCACTGCCTGCGCTTTGCGTTTAACCTGTGTCCTAAGCAGGCGAAAGGGAACATTAAGAGCTGGAAGGCTACCCCTATGCAGCTGGTAAACGGCGATGAGGTTCTGACCCTCAAGTTCGACTGCCGTCCCTGCGAAATGCATGTGATTGGTAAGATGAAAAACCACATCTTCAAAATGCCGCAGCCCGGCAGTATTGTGGCGTCCGTCAGTCCGGACGATCTGATGAAAACCCTGCCAAAACGCAAGGGCAGCTAATCACCGAACGTGCGTGTCCGGTTTGCGCGACTTCTGCCACAGGTGGTGTTCGCGCAAACCCTCCGCCGACTCTTCCGCAGCGCTTCGCAACTCATCGCTGTCGGCTTCATGACGAAGCTGATGCGCCACATTCTTGACCCATAAATATTCGTGTCCTTTGTGTCCGGCCATAAGCTGGCCTGAAAACAGCGCACAAATAAGCATGACGAAAGATAACCCTTTTTTAATCATGGTTTCACCGCTGAAAAACAATGCGCAGTAATCATGTCGATTATTTCTTATGGTTATTATTCAAAAATTAAAATTAGCGCAAAGAAAATGTCAAATAATGTGCGTTCGAAATAGCGGTTAGGACAGTTCCTAAAAACAACTGAATCTTTGTAAACTACCATTTCTGGTCCACAATTGGATGTATGCATTAAGGATTAATCTTATATAATAGTAATCTTAGGCTAAGGAACAGGTCATTTATAAATGAAAAAAATAATAGCGCTTGCGCTTCTGGCAGTGGCTGTTGGAGCCGCTGCAGGGGTTCGTTATGCAGGTAATGACGAACCAGAATATATTCAATCTGCAGAAATTCGCGTGGGTTCTTATTTAACCAGCGATTATGGTAGCGTTGCCTGCGCCAGCAAAAAAGTGAACGATCAGCGTTGGGAATTAGACTGCACTCATCGGGCGAGAGGAAAAACATTCCAGTTCGCGGTGTATCCCTCTGAAAAAGCACCTTATGGTGTCGCTCGCTCCTTTTATCTGGAAGCCATTAATGACGATGCAAAACAGAGCGCTGAGCAGGGCCTTATGCGTTATTTGCAGATCAATACCCATACTGGTTAATAAGGTTGTTTAGCATTCGTTAAGACAACAGGTGTTAGGTTGTATGAGATCCGCTGCCCGGCCATGGAGTGTCGGGACGTAGAGACCAAAACACAAATCTATCCATGCAAGCATTTACCGCCATTTTTTGGCGGTTTTTTTGCGCCGATCGTCGCGATAGGGTTATGGCGTCAGCCGATAATGCGACTGCACCAGACCCGAAGGGAAGCAGCGGCTTGATACCAGTGTCAAATCCATATCCCGGGACAACGTTCCGAACAGCGGTTTTCCCTCCCCGAGCAGTACAGGAACGGTCGTGATCACCATATCGGCTACCAGACGTTCGCGCAGGAACGACTGGATCACCTGTCCGCCATCGAGATAGACGCGATGTACGTCCTGCGCAGCGAGATCGTCCAGCACCTCCTTTGGCGTCCTGGATGAAAACTGCACTTTTCCCTTTAGCGCCTCCGGCACGGGCGTACCGGCCAGCTGTCGGGAGAGCACCAGCACGGGACGATCGTAAGGCCATGCGTCAAAGGTCAGTACCTTCTCATAGCTACCCCGGCCCATCACGATCCACTCTTTGTCCGCGATGAATGCCTCATAGCCATGATCTTCCGTTGGATCGTCGCGCTGCAGCAGCCAGTCGATATCGTCATTCTGTCGGGCGATGTAACCATCAAGACTAACCGCGATAAAAACGTGTGTGGTGACCATCAGGTGCTCCGTGTGCCAGTGTAGCCCTAAAACTGACGCCTCAGCGTGCAGTACCCGGACGTGAAAATTGTTTGCGATACTGAGCCGGGGAAAGCGCGAACTGCTGGCGAAAATGATGACGCAGTGTCGACGCCTGACCAAACCCGGTTTGTTCAGCGATGCTGTCGATGCTTAACCGGCTGCTTTCCAGATAATCTTTTGCTCTCAGCAGGCGTTCATTGATCAACCAGCGTGCGGGCGTCGTCCCCGTTGCCGCCTCGAAGCGACGAAGGAAGGTGCGCTGGCTCATTCCGACTCGACGCGCCAGGGAGTCGACGCTGTGCGCCTCGATAAGATGCGTGTGCAGAAAATCAAACAGCTGGCCGAGACGCTGGCTTTCCCGCAGCTGCGCCACCGGACGGCTCAGCTGTTGCGGCTGTGAACCATCCCGGTGAGGGGGAATGACCAGCCGACGCGCCACGCTGTTGGCGGTTTCCATGCCAAAATCCCGCCGCACAACGTGCAGACAGAGATCGATACCCGCTGCGCTACCAGCGGACGTCAGAATATCGCCTTCGTCCTGGTAGAGCACATCCTCAACCACGTCGATGTCAGGGTAACGGGCTTTTAGCGCGTCAATGTAGCGCCAGTGCGTCGTGGCTTTGCGGCCGTTCAATAGCCCCGTTGCGGCCAGCACAAACACCCCCGAACAGATGGAGAGCAGCTGACACCCTCGCGCGCTGGCCTGGCGTAGTGCCTCGCAGAGCGCATCCGGAACCGGTGAATCCAGCCCCCGCCAGCCGGGAACCACAATCAGGTCCGCAGACGCAAGCAGGCTTAAATCACCATCGGTAACGATGCGGATCCCGCCAGTTGCCCGAAGTTCACCGCTGTCCACGCTCGCCACCGCAAAACGATACCACTCGTCGCCCAGCTCGGGGCGCGGCAGGCCGAAGATCTCCACCGCCACGCCAAACTCAAAGGTACACAGACCGTCATACGCCAGCACGACCACCTGCGGGCGGGCAATTTGTCTTAAGTTTGTCATCTTTTTGCTGTTTTCTGGCATGAGCGAACGCATTCACGGGCTGAATTTGTGGATAGAGTAGTGTTAACACAAACGCCAAAGATGAGGAAGGATCATGAGCTATGTTACTGAATTTCCGGCTGCCGAGCCGCAGGAAGCCGTTACCCATTTTCTGCGCCGCCTGAGCGTTGAAACCGACTGTGCGGATGTGCATCACGCCATCGCCAATAATGAGCAGGACTTCGTGCTGCTACACGTAGTGGGCAGCCCGGAGCAGTTTGCCCGCCGTCACGTACCTGGCGCACTGCACCTGCCGCGGAGCCAGATTACCGCTGAGCGCATGGCCGAATGGCCTGAAGGCACGCTGTTCGTCGTTTACTGCGCAGGGCCGCACTGTAACGGCGCGGACAGAGCCGCGCTCAAGCTGGCGCGCCTCGGGCTGCCGGTCAAAATCATGCTCGGGGGGATCACCGGATGGGAGGATGAAAAGTTCGCCTTTGCCAGCAGCGAAACTGCCGTCGCGCTGTGAACATGAATTTTTTTCAACACCCGTGAAATTTTCTCGTTTGCCGGAACAGGACAGGTATGACATCTTTTTTGGACATTTAGACATCCAGAAGTCTAAATCTTCAAATGATGAATTATCACTGCTGGCAATTATCGCCGGCAGACTGAGGAGATTTCCATGCAACGACAGCACGCCCCGTACCGCGCCGATGTAGTCGGCAGTTTTTTACGCCCGGATGCCATCAAAGAGGCTCGCCTGAAGTTCGCCAGCGGCGAAATTGACGCCGGACAGCTTCGCGCGGTAGAGGATGATGCCATCCGCCACGTCGTCGAGCAGCAGTGTGCGTGCGGCCTGCATGTCGTGACCGACGGTGAATTTCGCCGTGCCTGGTGGCACTTTGACTTCTTTGACGGTCTGCAGGGCGTTGAGCGCTACGATTCACAGCAGGGTATCCAGTTCAACGGGGTACAAACCAAAGCCCACGGCGTGCGCGTCACCGGCAAGCTGGGCTTTGGCGACCATCCGATGCTCGAAGATTTCCGCTACCTGAAAAGCATCAGCGGCAATGCTCAGCCGAAGATGACCATTCCCAGCCCAAGCGTCCTGCATTTCCGCGGCGGGCGTAAAGACATCGATGAGACGGTGTACCCGGATCTGAATGACTATTTCGACGATCTGGCGACCACCTGGCGCGACGCCATCCGCGCATTTTACGACGCGGGCTGCCGTTACCTGCAGCTGGACGACACCGTCTGGGCCTATCTCTGTTCGGACGATCAGCGCCGTCAGATCCGCGAGCGCGGCGATGATGCCGATGAGCTGGCACGCATCTATGCCCGCGTCCTGAACAAGGCGCTGGAAGGCAAGCCGGACGATCTGACCATCGGCCTGCACGTCTGCCGCGGTAACTTCCGTTCAACCTGGATTTCCGAAGGCGGCTACGAGCCGGTGGCGGAAGTGCTGTTCGGCACGGTCAACGTTGACGCCTTCTTCCTTGAATACGATAACGACCGCAGCGGTGATTTCGCGCCGTTGCGCTTCATTCGCCCGGGCAAGCAGCAGGTGGTGCTGGGCCTGATCACCACCAAAAACGGAGAGCTGGAGAACCCGGAGGGTATTAAGGCTCGTCTGGAAGAGGCGGCGAAATACGTGGCAAAAGAGCAAATTTGCCTCAGCCCGCAGTGCGGCTTTGCCTCTACCGAAGAGGGCAACAGCCTGAGCGAAACCCAGCAGTGGGACAAAGTCCGTCTGGTCACGCAGATCGCCAGCGAAGTCTGGTAAAGCCTCATCCACAGCGCTGCATTATAAAAGTGCAGCGCTGTGCCATTCTGAGACGTTCTCTTTACATCCCGCGTTCCCCCTCCAGAAATAGCGCTACCTCCATTCTGGCATCCTTTTTGCTCCTGCTTCGCTGACATCTTTATTTTCCGCGTCCACGCCGTAACGGACGTTTTCGCACAGCGTTCTTTTTCAGGAGTGAAAATATGCAGCGTCGTACCTTATTAAAAGCCTTTGCGTTATCCGCGTCCGTCGTGGCGATGGGAATGAGTTTTGGCGTGCAGGCGGCCGATACCATCAAAGTAGGGATCATGCATTCTCTTTCCGGCACCATGGCCATCTCCGAAACGCCGCTGAAAGACGTCGCGCTGATGACCATCGACGAGATCAACGCGAAAGGCGGCGTGCTGGGTAAAAAACTGGAGCCGGTAGTGGTGGATCCGGCCTCAAACTGGCCGCTGTTTGCCGAGAAGGCGCGCCAGCTGTTGAGTCAGGATAAAGTGGCGGTGGTATTCGGCTGCTGGACGTCGGTATCGCGCAAATCCGTGCTGCCGGTCTTCGAGGAGCTGAACGGTCTGCTGTTCTATCCGGTGCAGTATGAAGGTGAAGAGATGTCGCCGAACGTCTTCTATACCGGCGCGGCGCCGAACCAGCAGGCCATCCCGGCGGTGGAATACCTGATGAGCGAAGACGGCGGCGCGGCGAAGCGCTTCTTCCTGCTGGGCACGGACTATGTTTACCCGCGCACCACCAACAAGATCCTGCGCGCGTTCCTGCATTCGAAAGGGGTTGAGGATAAGGACATCGAGGAGGTTTACACCCCGTTCGGTCACAGCGACTACCAGACCATCGTCGCCAACATCAAGAAATTCTCTGCGGGCGGTAAAACCGCCGTGGTGTCGACCATCAACGGCGATTCCAACGTTCCGTTCTACAAAGAGCTCGCTAACCAGGGGCTGAAGGCGACAGACGTACCGGTGGTGGCGTTCTCCGTGGGCGAAGAAGAGCTGCGCGGGATCGACACCAAACCGCTGGTCGGTAACCTCGCGGCGTGGAACTACTTTGAATCCGTGGATAACCCGACCAACCAGGCCTTCGTGGCGGATTACAAAGCCTATGCCAAAGCGCACAAGCTGCCGAATGCCGATACCGTGGTGACCAACGACCCGATGGAAGCTACCTGGGTGGGGATCCATATGTGGGCGCAGGCGGTGGAAAAAGCGGGCACTACCGACGTGGATAAAGTGCGTGCGGCGATGGCCGGCCAGTCCTTTAAGGCGCCGTCTGGCTTTACGCTCACCATGGATGCCACCAACCACCATCTGCATAAGCCGGTCATGATCGGTGAAATCGAAGGTAACGGCCAGTTTAACGTGGTGTGGCAGACGGAGCAGCCGGTACGCGCCCAGCCGTGGAGCCCGTTCATCGCCGGAAACGATAAAAAGCCCGACCAGCCGATGAAAACCGCCAGCAACTAAGCCATCACCAGGGAGAAACGTCATGAACGCCATGCGCATGTTCATCGCTCTTGTATGGCTTTCCGGACTGCTGCCAGGGATGGCGCAGGCATCGGATGCCGATCGTTTTGTTGCCGCCAGCCGCAGCCAGCAGGCGGAGTTGCTTTCGCAGTGGGCCGCCGCGCCGGACGCCTCGAGGCTGCCGCTGCTGCAGGCACTGCAAAAAGAAAATCTCTATACCGACAGCCAAAAGCACGCCTTTGCGCAGCGCAACGGTCAAATGGTCTCGCTCGGTGACGCTAAGTCGACCGAAGGGGCAGCCAAAGCCGTTCGTCTGACCAACCGGCTGCGCGTGCTGGCCGCCACGGCCATCGCTACGCATCAGCTGGTGAGTGACAGCGTCACAGAAAGGCGGGCAGCGGCACGTCAGCTTCAGCGGGATGCCCAGCCGGGGATGCTCGCTTTTCTGGAAAAGCGGGTAAACGATGAAACGGACGCGGTGGCACGTCAGGTGCTTTTACTGGCGGTGGCGAATCTCCAGCTAGCCAGCCCGCAGGCAGAGGTGCGCCGCAAGGCTGTCGAATTATTAGGGCGGTCTGACGATCCGGACGTGGAGTCCAGACTTGCCCCGTTTACCCAGGCACAGACAGAGCCTGATGCCGGGGTTCGCGCCGCCGCGCAGGAGAGCCTTAGCCAGATCCAGCATCGGCTGATGTGGGGCGATCTGCTGGGCCAGGCGTTTATGGGGCTGTCGCTGGGGTCGGTGCTGCTGCTGGCGGCGCTGGGGCTTGCCATCACCTACGGCCTGCTGGGCGTCATTAATATGGCGCACGGTGAGATGCTGATGCTGGGCGCGTATGCCACGTGGATGGTGCAGCAGGCGATGGCCGGGCTTGCGCCCCAGTGGCTGGCGCTCTATCCCGTTATCGCGCTGCCGGTTGCGTTCTGCCTGACGGCGGGTATCGGGATGGTGCTGGAGCGCACCGTGATCCGCCATCTGTACGGTCGCCCGCTGGAAACGCTGCTGGCAACGTGGGGGATCAGCCTGATGCTCATCCAGCTGGTGCGCATGACGTTTGGCGCCCAGAATCTGGAGGTGGCCAACCCGGCATGGCTTTCCGGCGGGGTGCAGATCTTTGCCAACCTGACGCTGCCGTGGAACCGCATCGTGGTGCTGGGCTTCGTGCTGCTGGTGCTGTTCTTTAGCTGGCTCATTCTGAATAAAACCCGTCTGGGGCTGAACGTACGCGCGGTGACGCAGAACCGCAGCATGGCCGCCTGCTGCGGGGTACCGACAGGCCGCGTCGATATGCTGGCGTTTGGGCTTGGCTCAGGAATTGCCGGGTTAGGCGGCGTGGCGCTATCGCAGCTCGGTAACGTCGGGCCGGAGCTGGGCCAGGGCTACATTATTGATTCCTTCCTCGTGGTCGTGCTGGGTGGCGTAGGCCAGCTGGCAGGCAGCGTGGCCGCGGCGTTTGGTCTGGGTATTTTCAATAAAATTCTTGAACCGCAGATGGGGGCGGTGCTGGGCAAGATCGTGATTCTGGTGGCGATCGTGCTGTTTATTCAGAAACGCCCTCAGGGGCTGTTTGCGCTGAAAGGGAGGGTGATTGACTGATGAGCCAGCCGCTGACCTTAACGCTGGCGCGCAAAGCGCCGCGCACAACGCAACTTGCAGGCAGCCTGCTGGTGGTGTGTCTGCTGATCTTACCGTTTTTCGCCTTACTGCCTGCGACGCATCCGCTGGCGCTGTCGACCTGGATGCTGACGCTGATTGGCAAGATCCTCTGCTATGCCATCGTTGCGGTGGCGCTGGATCTGGTGTGGGGCTACGCCGGGATGCTCTCTCTTGGGCACGGCATCTTCTTCGCCCTGGGCGGCTACGCGATGGGCATGTACCTGATGCGCCAGTCCGCGGGTGACGGTCTTCCCGCGTTTATGTCGTTTCTCTCCTGGAGCGAGCTGCCGTGGTTCTGGTGGGGAACCCAGCATTTTGCCTGGGCGCTGGTGCTGATTGTGATGGTGCCGGGCCTGCTGGCTCTGGTGTTCGGCTGGTTCGCCTTTCGCTCAAAGATCAAAGGAGTCTATTTCTCGATTATGACCCAGGCGCTGACCTATGCCGGGATGCTGCTGTTCTTTCGCAATGAAACCGGCTTTGGCGGCAATAACGGCTTTACCGGCTTCACCACGCTGCTCGGGTTTTCGGTGACGGAAACGACCACCCGTATCGCGCTGTTTCTGGCGACCGTGCTGTTGCTGATTCTGGCGTTGGGCACCGGATTTGCCCTGGCGAAGAGCAAGTTTGGCCGCATCCTGACCGCCGTTCGCGACGCCGAAAACCGCCTGACGTTTTGCGGCTACGATCCGCGCGGGTTCAAGCTGCTGGTATGGACGCTTTCTGCCGTGCTGTGCGGCCTGGCGGGGGCGCTGTACGTCCCGCAGGTGGGCATTATCAACCCCGGTGAAATGTCGCCGACCAACTCGATTGAAGCGGCCATCTGGGTGGCGCTGGGCGGGCGCGGCACGCTGGTCGGGCCGGTGATTGGCGCGGCGCTGGTAAACGGTGCCAAGAGCTTCTTCACCGTCGCGATGCCCGAATACTGGCAGCTGTTCCTGGGGCTGATTTTCATCGCCGTCACGCTGTTTTTACCGCGCGGCGTCTACGGTCTGTTTCGAAAGGGAGAGAAATAATGCAGCCAGCCGAAGGGTTATTTACCCGCCAGTTGCCGGGCGATCGTTACCGTGAACAGACCGACCCGGTGCTTCAGCTTGAGGCCATTAACGTCAATTTTGATGGTTTTCAGGCCCTGACCGATCTCTCGCTGAATATCGGCGTGGGCGAGCTGCGCTGCGTGATTGGCCCTAACGGCGCCGGTAAAACCACGCTGATGGACGTCATCACCGGCAAAACGCGGCCAAAGAGCGGCAGGGCGATTTACGATCAGTCCATCGACCTGACCGCGCTGGAGCCTGCGGCCATTGCCCGCCAGGGGATTGGGCGTAAATTCCAGAAACCCACCGTTTTTGAAGCGCTGACGGTGTGGGAAAACCTGGAGATCGCCATGAAAACCGATAAATCCGTCTGGGCGAGCCTGCGGGCAACGCTCAACGGTGAACAGCGCGACCGCATTGATGAGATGCTGGTTTTGCTGCGCCTTAGCAGCGAACGTGACCGCCGCGCCGGGCTGCTTTCGCACGGGCAAAAACAGTTTCTGGAAATCGGTATGCTTCTGGTACAGGACCCGCACCTGCTGCTGCTGGATGAACCGGCCGCCGGGATGACTGACGCGGAAACGGAATACACTGCCGAGCTGTTCAAAACGCTGGCGGGTAAGCACTCCCTGATGGTGGTGGAGCACGATATGGGCTTTGTTGAAACCATCGCCGACCACGTCACGGTGCTGCACCAGGGGCGGGTACTGGCGGAAGGTTCGCTTCGTGAGGTGCAGGCAAACGAGCAGGTGATTGAGGTCTATCTGGGGCGCTAAGGAGCGATGATGTTACAGGTTAACGAACTGAATCAGTATTACGGCGGCAGCCATATCCTGCGCGGCGTGAGTTTTGAGGCCGTCACCGGAGAAGTCACCTGCCTGCTGGGCCGCAACGGCGTCGGCAAAACCACGCTGCTGAAGTGTCTGATGGGGCTGATCCCGGCAAAAACCGGGGAGATTGTCTGGCAGGGTAAAAAGATCACCCACAGCAGGCCGCACCAGCGGGTGCAGTCTGGCGTGGCGTACGTCCCGCAGGGCCGCGAGATTTTCCCGCGCCTGACCGTGGAAGAGAACCTCCTGCTGGGGCTGTCGCGATTTTCCGCCCGCGAGGCGAAGCAGATTCCGGACGAGATCTGGCAGCTGTTCCCGGTACTCAAAGAGATGAAGCATCGGCGCGGGGGCGATCTCTCCGGTGGACAGCAGCAGCAGCTGGCGATTGGCCGCGCGCTGGCGAGCCGTCCGCAGCTGCTGATTCTGGACGAGCCGACGGAAGGCATACAGCCGTCGGTGATTAAAGAGATTGGCCAGGTGATCCGTACCCTGGCGAACAGAGGCGACATGGCGATCCTGCTTGTCGAACAGTTTTACGACTTTGCCGCCGAGCTGGCCGACAGCTATCTGCTGATGTCGCGCGGCACCATAATCCAGCGTGGGCGGGGTGAAAACATGGAGCAGGAGGGCGTTCGCGGATTGGTTGCGATATGAAATGTTATATTATAACATCCTCATTCTTACAAAACGGAATGAGGGTGTTATGTTGGCTGCACATATTGGGAAATTTGCCATGACTCTGGGGGCGCTGCTGGTCAGCGGCCAGCTGTTTGCTCACTCGCACGGCCATCAGATGACCGAAGCGGAACAGAAAGCGGCGAGCGGCGTGTTTGAGGATAAGGACGTGAAGGACAGATCGCTGTCTGACTGGGACGGGACCTGGCAGTCGGTCTATCCGTTCCTGCTGGACGGCTCGCTGGATCCGGTGTTTAAACAGAAAGCGCAGAAAGACAAAAGCAAAACCTTTGACGAGGTGAAAGCGTACTACCGCAAGGGTTATGCGACGGACGTGGATGCTATCGGCATCGAAAATAACGTGATGGAATTTCATAAGGGCAAAGCGGTCAGCCGCTGTCAGTATGATTACAGCGGCTACAAAATACTGACCTACGCATCGGGCAAAAAAGGCGTTCGCTATCTGTTTGAGTGTAAGGATGCCGGCAGCAAGGCACCGAAGTTTGTTCAGTTCAGCGACCACACCATCGCACCGAAAGCCTCTTCGCATTTTCACATTTTCATGGGCAACACCTCCCACGAGGCGCTGCTGAAAGAGATGGATAACTGGCCGACCTATTATCCCAATGAGATGTACAAAGAGCAGGTGGTGGAGGAAATGTTGCACCACTGATGCTTTATTGCCGGGTGGCGGCTACGCCTTACCCGGCCTGGAAGCGCTACGCCACGTTGGGCGTTTCGCACCACGCCTTCACGCTCATTCCGCGCAAAATCATCAGCCACGCAATGACAATGGCGACCATCATAATGACAAATAGCGACCAGTGCGGCAGGTTGGTCAGGATAATACCGGTGATCATCGGGTTTGCCGCCGCGCCGAGCCAGCCCAGCGCCTGCGCGGAGAAATAGCTTGCCTTCATCCCCGGCGGGGCAATGTTGTCGATCAGCATGTATTCGCCCGGCGCATAGATAATCTCACCCAGGGTAAAGATGGCGGCAGCGATGCCCCAGTAGACCAGGTTTTCCCCGGAGATCATAAAGCCACCCAGCCCCACGATAAAAAACAGGGTGGCGAGGGTCATCAGCGGGCGAATATTGCTGGCAGAGATCTTGCGGCCCAGCGCATATTGCAGCGTCACCACCACGGCGGCGTTGACGGGCAATACCACGGCGACCACCTTTTCGGCGAAATTACTGTCCGCATGCGCGGCCAGAACGTATTGCGAAATGCAGGTCGCGAACGATCCGCCGACGTATGACGCGAGCAGGCCAGAGAGCGTATACCAGAACAGCGCTCGGTCTTTCAGCAGCACCGACGGCTGCCAGGGCATCTTCTCCTCGGCGGTATCCAGCGCAACGCTTTTCTGCACGAAGAAATGGATGAATCCGAGCGGCAGCGCGGCGCAGAAGGCCGCCAGCCAGAACGGCAGCTGCAGGCTGTACATCACCAGCAGGGTGCCAATCGGCGGCCCGATCGTCCAGCCAATATTCAGAAAGCTGTAGTTAAGCGAGAAGACGCGCGCTTTCTGGCTTGCGGTGAGCACGTCGGAGAACCAGGCCTTCAGCACCGTTGAAAAGACGGAATAGGCGCAGTTGATCAGCGCAAAGAACAGCACCACCAGCGTGACGTTATCGACCAGCGGGATTGCGACAAATCCGGCGATAAAGGCCACGATCGCGATCAGCATGTAGCGCTTTTTATCGAACTTATCGGCCAGAATGCCAAATCCCAGGCTGAACACCACGCCGATAGTCAGCGCAATCGTCAGGGCATAACCAATATTCTCGACGCTCATGCTGTAGACGCGCGTGAGATAAATGGTCATAAACGGCAGCGTTGCCCCCCGACCAATGGTTAATAACAATGACGATGCCAGCAGCGCTGCGGTTGAGCGCCTGAGAGATGGTTTCATATTCCTGCCCGACAAATGCTTATGCTTTTTATGTTGTGTCCTAAAAGGATTATCACGACATAAGGGGCTTGTATAGCGCCTAATTTATCCCTAAGTGCTTCGCCTGACTGCCAGAATTAATGATCTTCTCGCCGCCCGCTTTTTTCTGTTACCTTGAAGTGTTAACAAATAATTAATAATTCAGGGGCAGGGTATGACGCGTAAAGACGGGCTGCTGGCGTTGCTGGTGGTCGTAGTATGGGGGCTCAATTTTGTGGTCATCAAGCTGGGGTTACACAATATGCCGCCGCTGATGCTGGCCGGTTTGCGTTTTTTGCTGGTCGCGTTCCCGGCGCTCTTTTTCGTCGCCCGTCCGAAGATCCCGTTAAAGCTGCTGCTGGGCTACGGTCTGACCATTAGCTTCGGCCAGTTCGCGTTTCTCTTCTGCGCCATCAAGTTCGGTATGCCGGCCGGTCTGGCCTCGCTGGTGTTGCAGGCGCAGGCGTTCTTTACCATTATTCTCGGCGCCTTTGTGTTTGGCGAGCGCCTGCAGGGCAAACAGCTGGCGGGCATTACGCTGGCGGTGTTCGGCGTGCTGGTGCTCATTGAAGCCAGCCTGAACGGCCAGGATGTGGCGCTGCTCGGCTTTATGCTGACGCTGGCGGCGGGGCTGAGCTGGGCCTGCGGGAATATTTTCAACAAGCTGATTATGCAGCACGAGGCGCGCCCGGCGGTGATGTCTCTGGTTGTCTGGAGCGCGCTGATCCCGATAATCCCGTTTCTGGCGGCGTCATTTATTCTGGATGGTCCGGATGTAATGCTGAATAGTCTGGTCGAAATCGATCTGACCACAATCCTTTCTCTTGTCTATCTGGCCTTTGTCGCCACCATTGTGGGCTACGGGATCTGGGGATCGCTGCTGGGGCGCTATGAAACCTGGCGCGTGGCACCGTTATCCCTGCTGGTGCCGGTGGTGGGGCTTGCCAGTGCGGCACTCTTGCTGGATGAAACGCTGAGCGCGCTGCAGCTGATTGGCGCCGTGCTGATTATGGCCGGACTGTACATTAACGTCTTTGGCCTGCGCGTGCGTCGGGCGACGCGGGTAAGAAAGGCATAAAAAAAAGCCCCGCGTCTGCGGGGCAAAAACGAATCAGAGGCCGTGCTGATTATAATAAGGCACGCCCAATTCGTCGGATTTGTCGCTACCAGCACCCATATGGTTGAAATCATAAGGCGACTGGTCATGTGCTGACGGCAAAATCATCGTATCAGGATTATTTTGCTGCGTTGCACGAGGGGTTTGCTCCGCGAAGGTCTGGCTGGAGAACAGCACCAGCAAGGCGAGGGCGGCGGAGGCGGTAACTTTCATGATTTCCTCGGTTACGTCTTTACAGGCGATGGTTAACTACAGTGTTTTAACGGATACAGGTATCGGGATTCGCCCGGCACGCTGGTGATTCGGTACTTATGAGGCGGCACGTCAAAATAGTTCTTGAACGTACGCGTCAGGGTTTGTTGCGATTCAAATCCGTAACGCTCCGCCAGATAAAGGATCGGCTCATTGCTTTCTTTCAGTTTCTGGGCAATTTCCGTCAGCTTGCGGCTGCGAATGTATTGACCTAATGAATGACCGGTCTCTTTTTTGAACATCCGTTGCAGGTGCCATTTGGAGTAACCTGAACGCTCTGACACTTTTTCAAGGGAGAGCGGCGATTCCAGGTTATCTTCGATCCAGTCCAAAATGCTATGAATGGTGATAGCGTCAGTATTGCGTCTGGACATCGTCATACCTCTTTTTCTGTTTACGGCAGTATTTTTTTGAGCAGAAGCTCAAGGGTTGCCACTTCATCTGCCGTTAAGTTTTTTGTTAGTTCCTGATGCAGTGTTTGTCCTACTAATTGATGACATTGCTCGCACATGGCCGCGCCATCGCTGGTCAGCTTCACCAGTACGCCGCGTTTGTCATTCGGGTTAGGGCTTCGTTCTATCCATCCTTTGCAGACGAGACGATCCAGCATGCGGGTTAACGCGCCCAGATCGACAGAGAGCACCTTTTTCAGCTCAACCGGTGTGATACACACTTCGCAGCGAATGGAACACAGCACTTTGAACTGTGTTGCGGTGATATCCAGCGGTGACAGATAGTCATTGAGCAGGCGATCTTTTTTCTGATTTACCATATGAATAAGACGACCCAGCGGAACAACGTCGTTAAAGATATCACTGGTGCTTTTCACAATGGTTGCCCTGGCAAGTAGTTAGTCACGGCAGATATTATTGCTCAGGCAAGTATAAGTCAACTGAATGAGTCAGCCGATGCCACGAATTGCTAAAACGTTTCATGAACTTTTTTTGTGGTCTTTCAAATCATATAGATAACTGTGAGTTATCTTTCCAGAACAGAAATAATCGTTGCGTTGCGCCCATGGCTCAATGTCACACTTTCACCCTATAATTGCTGTGTTAAATATGGATAAGGACGACAACGCACTATGTTGGATTTAATAAAAGCAATCAGCCTTGGGCTGGTGGTCTTGCTGCCGTTGGCTAACCCGTTAACGACGGTGGCGCTGTTCCTCGGGCTGGCAGGGAATATGAACAGCGCCGAACGCAACCATCAGTCGATGATGGCCTCGGTGTATGTGTTTGCCATCATGATGGTGGCTTACTATGCCGGACAGGTGGTGATGAACACCTTCGGGATTTCCATCCCCGGCCTGCGTATCGCCGGGGGGCTGATTGTGGCCTTTATCGGTTTCCGCATGCTGTTCCCGGCGCAAAAAGCGCATGAGTCGCCGGAAGCGGCCAGCAAATCGGAAGAGCTGGAAACCGAGCCGAGTGCGAATATCGCCTTTGTGCCGATTGCCATGCCGAGCACGGCGGGGCCGGGTACGATCGCGATGATCATCAGCTCCGCGTCAACGGTGCGCGACAGCGCAACCTTCCCGGACTGGGTGCTGACGGTTGCGCCACCGCTGATTTTTGCGATTATCGGGGTTATCGTGTGGGCGTCGCTGCGCAGCTCTGGCGCCATTATGCGCTGGGTAGGCAAGGGCGGTATCGAGGCGATTTCCCGTCTGATGGGCTTCTTACTGGTCTGTATGGGCGTGCAGTTTATTATTAACGGCGTGCTGGAAATTATTAAGACCTATCATTGATGCGATTGCCGGGCGGCGCTTCGCTTGCACGGGCCTGCGGGTTTTGTAGGCCGGGTAAGGCGAAGCCGCCACCCGGCAAGAAGGCTCACCCGTGCTGACCCTGTTCCTCCAGCGCCACCGGCCATTTACGGAAGATGAGCACCGACCAGATCAGCGCCACCAGCGCCGGAATGGCGCCGAGATAGCCAATCGCCGACATTGATACGTGCAGTATTACCTGATTTCCCACCAGCGCGCCCGCGCCAATCCCCAGATTGAAAATCCCTGAGAACAGCGACATGGCGACGTCCGTTGCATCCGGTGCCAGGGCCAGAACTTTCACCTGCATGCCCAGACCAATAATCATGATCGCCACGCCCCAGAACAGGCTGAGGATCGCCAGATGGCTTTCACTGCCTGCGGCAGGCATCAGCAGCAGCAGGCAGGCCAGCAGCAGACCGATAGCGCAGCTCACCAGCGTCGACGCATGCCGGTTACCCAGCTTACCGAACAGCACGCTGCCAACAATGCCCGCTCCGCCGAGGATCAACAGCAGGACGGTGGCAAAGTTGGCGCTAAAGCCCGCCACCACCTGCACAAAGGGTTCAATGTAGCTGTATGCCGTGTAATGGGCCGTCACCACAATGACGGTAAGCAGGTAGATACCCAGCAGCGCCGGGCGACGCATCAGCAGCGGCAGGCTTTTCAGCGAGCCGGAATGCTCGCTCGGCAGCGCGGGCAGCAGCTTAATCAGGCATACCAGCGTAACCAGCGCGCCCATACCAATGGCGAAGAACGTCGTACGCCAGCCGAAGTATTGCCCTACGATGCGGCCAATCGGCAGTCCCAGCACCATCGCCAGTGCGGTACCGGTGGCAATCAGGCTCAGCGCCTGGGCGCGTTTCCCTGCCGGAGCGAGTCGAATAGCCAGAGACGCGGTGATCGACCAGAACACCGCATGGGCAAAGGCAATGCCGATTCGGCTGATGACCAGCACCGTAAAATTCCACGCCATAAACGACAGGACATGGCTGGCGATGAACAGCACAAACAGACCGATCAGCAGCCTGCGCCGCTCCATCTGGCTGGTCAAAAGCATAAACGGCAAGGACATCATCGCCACTACCCAGGCGTAGATGGTCAACATAATGCCCACCTGGGCCGTTTCCATCTGGAAACTTTCAGCGATGTCAGACAACAGCCCAACCGGAACAAATTCTGTGGTGTTAAAAATAAACGCGGCGATGGCCAGCGTGACCACGCGTAGCCACGCAACCCTGCGGGAAACTGTGTTCGTTGTCATAGGGATGTCGGAGATTCGTTGCTGAAAAGAAGAGGAGACGATCTTAAAACGTTGAACGGCGAAAACTCAACCATTATGTGACGCAGATCTCAATATTTACCTTATGAAAGCGGTAGCCGGGAACGCTGTTTTCATTGAATATAAAAGAACAACACAATAAAAACAGGCGGTAAGACAATGCAGGAGATTGATTTTTATCTGGTAGATGCGTTCAGCGATACCTCATTTGGCGGCAATCCGGCCGCCGTTTGCCCGCTCAAGGAATGGTTACCCGATGAGACCTTGCTGAAAATGGCGCAGCAGCATAATCAGTCGGAAACCGCTTTTTTCGTCTGCAGTAAAGGGGGCATTGAGCTACGCTGGTTTACCACGCTCACCGAAGTCAATCTCTGCGGCCACGCTACGCTGGCGGCCGCGCACGTGCTGTTTACCGAGCTGGATTACCCGGATTCGCGGATCCACTTTGATACCGCCTCTGGCCGCCTGACGGTCAGCCGGGAGGGGGAGTGGATGACGCTGGACTTCCCGGCATGTCCAACCCATGAAGAGACGCCCCCGCCGGAGATGCTCTCGGCGCTGGGTATCAGCCGCTACGTTGAAGCCCGTAAAGGGCGCGCCTGGCTGATCGTTCTGGAGAATCGCCAGCAGGTTGAAGCGCTTGCGCCGCGCTTCTCGGCGATGAAGCCAGGCGAGCATAAGGTGTGCGTTACGGCGCGCGGTGAGAGGGAATATGATTTTGTCAGCCGCTTTTTCTCACCGGGCGTTTCCGTCCCGGAGGACCCGGTCACCGGCTCTGCGCACACCATGCTGATCCCTTACTGGAGCGAAAAGCTGGGCAAAACGACGATGTTTGCCCGTCAGGTTTCAGCGCGCGGCGGCGACGTACGCTGCGAGCTGAAAGGTTCGCGCGTGCTGATGAGCGGGCAGGCCACGCTTTATCTGAAAGGCACAGTTTTTCTGCGCTAAAAACCCATAACAAGAGAGGAAGAGACAATGCAGGAAATTGATTTTTATCTGGTGGATGCCTTCAGCGATAAAACCTTTGGCGGCAACGCCGCAGCGGTATGTCCTCTGGAAGAGTGGCTGCCGGACGAAACGCTGCTCAAAATGGCGCAGCAGCATAACCAGTCTGAGACCGCCTTTTTCGTACGCACCGACGGCGGGTTTGAGCTGCGCTGGTTCACCACGCTGGATGAAATTAACCTCTGCGGTCACGCTACGCTTGCCGCATCGCACGTCATTTTCGAATACCTTGATTATCCGCATACCGAAATTACCTTCACCACCCGCTTTGTGGGCGAGCTGACCGTCAAACGCAGCGGCGACTGGCTGACGCTGAACTTCCCCGCGTGGTCGACGGAGGTTGTCGAGAACCCACCTGAAGTGCTGTTTAGCGCGCTGGGCATCACGGCGGCAAAAGAGGTGCGCGTCGGACGCGATTACATGGTGGTGCTGGAGAGCCAGCAGCAGGTTGAAGCGTTAACGCCGGATATCGGGGCCATGCTTCCGCTGGATAAAATGGTCTGCGTGACGGCGCCGGGAGAAGAATATGACTTCGTCAGCCGCTTCTTCTGCCCGGGCGAAGGGGTGCCGGAAGATCCGGTTACCGGATCCGCCCACAGCATGCTGATCCCTTACTGGAGCGAAAAGCTGGGCAAAACGTCGCTCAATGCCCGCCAGGTGTCATACCGTGGCGGGGATCTGCGCTGCGAGCTGAAGGGCGACCGCGTGCTGATTAGCGGCCAGGCGACACTGTATCTGAAAGGGCGAATCTTCCTGCGCTAGCTGAGTGACGCGCTATAAGTTAATACTATGAACCACCCCGGCAGGCCTGAGCTATGTTGATATAAAAACAGCAAGGAGCCTGCCATGTATTCCATTACCTCTGAATCTGCACGTCATCCGGACATTCTCAACCTGATCGCGGCGCTTGACCGCTATCAGAGCGAGCTCTATCCCGCCGAAAGCAATCATCTTCTCGACCTGTCCGCGCTGCCGGAAGCTTCGCTGATCCTGATGGTCATTCGTGACCAGCAGCTGCACGCCGTGGGCTGCGGAGCCATCGTGCTCAACGGTGACGGAACGGGGGAGATGAAGCGGGTCTATATCGATCCGGCCCATCGGGGGCAGCATCTCGGCGAGACGCTGCTGGCCGCCCTGGAAGATGAGGCCCTGAGCCGTCACTGCCACACGGTGCGACTGGAGACGGGCATCAAACAGCGCGCCGCGGTTCGTCTGTATGAGCAGTGCGGGTACGATTTGCGTCCGGCGTTTGCCCCGTACGCTGACGATCCGCTCAGCCTGTTTATGGAGAAGGCGCTGGTTGAAGACGTTCGTTTAGCAGCGCTATAAAGGCTTCCAGCTGGCGGGTCATCGCCCCGCGCCGCCACACCAGCCAGGTCGTGAGCCAGCGCCAGTTTTCCGCCAGCGGCCAGGCTTCAACCTGATGATGTCCCGGCATACTCTCCAGCATTGAGCGCGGCATCAGCGCGATACCCGCGCCCGCAATGACGCAGGCGAGCATGCCGTGATAGGACTCCATCTCATGAATGCGGCCGGGCGTGGCTCTGTCCGCATGAAACCAGCTTTCCAGATGTCGACGGTACGAGCAGTTCGCGCGAAAGGCATAAACGTCGCTGCCGCTGACCTGTGTGGCGCGCGTCACCTCCGCATGCCCGGCAGGCGTGACCAGCATCATCTCTTCCCTGTAGACCGGCATGCCCTCCAGCTCCGGGTGCGACAGTGGCCCGTCGACAAAGGCGGCGCTTAGCGTTCCCTCCTGTACGCCATCAATCATCGTCCCGGATGGCCCGGTAGAAAGGGCAAACTGGATGCGCGGATAGCGCTGGTTAAACTGCGCCAGCGTTTCAGGAATGCGCACCGCGGCGGTGCTTTCCAGCGCGCCGAGGGCAAATAACCCCTGCGGCTCATCACCCGCGACGACCATGCGCGCTTCGTCCACCAGGGCGAGGATCTGCCTGCTGTAGCGCAGGAAGTTATGCCCGGCGGGGGATAGGCGCAAACGCTGGTTCTCACGAATAAACAGCTCAACGCCAAGATCGGCTTCCAGCTGGCGGATGCGGGTCGTCAGGTTGGACGGCACGCGATGCACCTTCTGCGCCGCCTGGGTGATGCTGCCCGTCAGCGCGACGGCGTTAAACATTTCAAGCTGGGTTAAGTCCATAGCATTCTCGTTTCGTGAATAAGGTGGTTAGTATTATTCATTTTTAAGAAATAGCAGAGTGAGCCACAATCAATCAACCGAAATGCGTGGAGAACATCATGAAATATTCATCTGCTACACATGCCCTGTCCGTTAACCCGGCAACGGGGGAAACCCTCGGTGCCTTCGCCTGGGCGACGCCGGAAGAGGTTGAACGCGCGATTTCTCAGTCTGACGCGGGGTATCGCCAGTGGCGACGCGAAAGCGTGTCCCACCGGGCGCAGAAGCTGCGGGATCTCGGCGCAGCGCTGCGAAACCGCGCAGAAGAGATGGCGCAGACCATCTCCCGTGAAATGGGAAAACCCATCCTGCAGGCGCGGGCGGAAGTGACAAAATCCGCCGGTCTGTGCGACTGGTATGCCGAGCACGGCCCGGCGATGCTGCGTGCGGAACCCACGCTGGTGGAAAACCATAACGCGGTCATTGAATACCGTCCGCTGGGGCCTATTCTCGCGGTAATGCCATGGAACTTCCCGCTCTGGCAGGTGCTGCGCGGCGCGGTACCCATTCTGCTGGCAGGTAACAGCTATCTGCTGAAACATGCGCCAAACGTGCTCGGTTCTGCGGATCTTATTGCACAGATCTTTGCGGATGCCGGTTTCCCTGAAGGCGTATTCGGCTGGGTGAACGCCACCAATGACGGCGTAAGCCAGGCGATTAACGATCGTCGTATTGCGGCGGTGACCGTCACCGGCAGCGTGCGTGCCGGTGCGGCCATTGGCGCGCAGGCAGGAGCCGCGCTGAAAAAATGCGTTCTTGAGCTGGGTGGCTCCGACCCGTTTATAGTACTTAACGATGCCGACCTGGATCTTGCCGTGAAGGCGGCGGTTGCAGGTCGCTACCAGAATACCGGGCAGGTGTGCGCGGCGGCCAAACGTTTTATCGTTGAGGAGGGGATCGCAGAGACCTTTACCCGCCGCTTCGTTGACGCCGTCGCCGCGTTAAAGATGGGCGCGCCGGAAGAAGAAGATAACTATCTGGGCCCGATGGCGCGTTTTGACCTGCGCGATGAGCTGCATCAGCAGGTGCAGGCCACCCTGGCCGAAGGGGCAACGCTGCTGCTGGGCGGAGAGAAAATCAGCGGAGAGGGTAATTACTACGCGCCAACCGTGCTGTCGAACGTTACCCCGTCGATGACGGCGTTCCGCCAGGAACTGTTTGGTCCGGTCGCGGCCGTGACTGTTGCGAAAGACGCGGCGCATGCCCTGACGCTTGCCAACGACAGCGACTTTGGCCTGTCCGCCACCGTCTTTACCGCTGACGCGGCGCTGGCGGATAAATTCTCCCGCGAACTGGAGTGCGGCGGCGTGTTTATCAACGGCTTTAGCGCCAGCGACGCGCGCGTGCCCTTCGGCGGCGTGAAGAAAAGCGGCTTTGGTCGCGAGCTTTCCCATTTTGGCCTGCACGAGTTCTGCAACGTGCAAACGGTCTGGAAGGATCGCGTGTAATTTATCGCCCGCCTGTGATTTCGGCCCTCATCACGAGGGCCGCTGTCATTTATCTGCAATGGTTCTGTCATTTTCATTTCGTAGACTCGCACGCGTCTAATGCATTGTTAATGAAGATAATTATGAACCTAACGCAAATTTTTCGCCGTATTGCGCAGCGTCTCACCCCTCGTCACTTTGGCCTGCTGACGGGTATCTTTTGCATTATTGGCCTTTTCTCCGCGCTGCAGCTCTCCTCCTCATTCCTGCTTAACGCCTCCCTGAACGACGCCCAGCGCAACGAGCAGCAAAACCTGCTGGCCTGGCAGCAGCAGAGCAAGCTGGATCTGGCCCGCGTTTCCCTGCTGGCGGCAAGCGACCTGCTTAACCGCTCCGGCGTCTGGTTTATGCAGGATAAAGAGACCGGCTCCGACGGGAGCTGGCACAGCCTGATGGACGATGCGCAAAAGGCGCTGGCGGTTTCTCAGCAGGCGTGGAAGGCCTGGCTGGCGCTCAATCCGCCGAAAGACGATGCCCTGGTGAACAGCTATCAGCTTTTCTACGACGCGATCAAAGAGCAGGCAGACGGTCTAATCAAGACAAATACCATCGACGCTTTTTTTGCCGTACCGGCTCAGGCGTTTCAGTCTGATTTTAACGACAACTATGCGCGCTATCAGCAGGCAAGCGAGAAGCAGGCCATGCAGGGACGTCAGAGCTTAATGGCGCAGCTCTCCGGCCTGCAAACGTTGTTCCTGTTTGCGCCGGTGCTGTTGCTTGCCATCGCGATTGTTGTCTGGTTCGGCATGTCCAGATGGGTGATTACGCCGCTGCGTCGATTGATTGCGCATATTAACCGGCTGGCGGCAGGGGATCTCTCCGGCACGCCGCCGAAGGTCATGCGCTTCAACCGGGAGATAGGTCAGCTTAGCGACAGTATTGCGACGATGCAGCACGGTCTGCAGCAGCTGGTGACGCAGGTCAGCCATGCCACCGCAACGATGGTGGAGAACATTGACTCCCTTGCGGAGGGTAACCAGAAGCTGTATCAGCAGTCAGCGCGCCAGGCGAAAGAGCTTGAGGATGTGACGGCGCATATCGCGGCGCTGGAAAGCCATGTGGAAGGGAATACCGGCTATGCCAGGCTCGCCAGCTCGAGGGCCGATGAAGCGCGGCATGCGGCCGCGGGCGGCGACCGGATGATGTCGACCGTGAATGCGTCCATGCAGGCGATCGTCGACCGATCTTCTGAGATGCGCGGGATCGTGGCGATGATCGACAGCGTGGCGTTTCAGACCAACATCCTGGCGCTGAATGCCGCCATCGAGGCGGCCCATGCCGGAAACCAGGGGCGCGGCTTTGCCGTCGTCGCCAGGGAAGTCGGGCTTTTGGCCCGAAAAAGCAGCCACTCGACGCAGACCATTCAGGAACTTATTAACCGCTCGCTGCAGGGCATTGAAGACGGTTCCCGCGCGGTTAACCTGATGGAAGAGAATTTGCAGCAGGTCACCGGTCTGGTGGGCAATTTAAGCAGTTTGCTTAATGAGATCTCAACCGCCACGCTCAGCCAGGGAGACAGTATTCACCAGATGACGCGCCAGCTTCAGGCGCTGAATCAGGTCTCCCGTCAGACGGACCTGCTGGTCTCAGACGCCTCGGATGCCTCTGAGCGGCTGCAAAAGCAATCCGATCTTTTATTGCAGGCCGTTTCGCGTTTTCGTCTTAGCGCCTGACGCAATACATAAGCCTCTGTTATACTCGCAGCCCGTTTTAGCCTGAGGGCAAGGAGCAAAGTGTGGCTGCGGTCATCCATAATGAGATGTTGGACGAGATTCTGGCGCAGGTTCGTCCGTTAATTGGAAAGGGGAAGGTTGCCGACTATATTCCGGCCCTTGCCTCGGTGAGCGGGAATAAGCTGGGGATTGCTATCTGTACCATTGACGGACAGCGATACCAGGCAGGCGATGCGACTGAGCGTTTTTCCATTCAGTCCATTTCAAAAGTGCTGAGTCTGGTTGCGGCGATGCGCCAGTATGAAGAAGAAGAGATCTGGCAGCGTGTCGGTAAAGATCCTTCCGGCCAGCCTTTTAACTCGCTGCTTCAGCTCGAGATTGAGCAGGGTAAACCGCGAAATCCCTTTATCAATGCCGGGGCGCTGGTGGTCTGCGATATGCTGCAAAGTCGCCTCAGCGCACCGCGCCAGCGAATGCTGGAGATTGTTCGCCAGCTCTCTGGCGTTGACGATATTGCCTATGATGCGGTGGTGGCACGCTCGGAGTTTGAACATTCCGCCCGTAACGCGGCTATCGCGTGGCTGATGAAATCCTTCGGTAATTTCCACAACGACGTGGCGACCGTGCTGCAAAACTACTTCCATTACTGCGCCCTGAAAATGAGCTGCGTTGAGCTGGCTCAGACGTTCCTGTTCCTTGCACACCAGGGGCACGCGCCGCATCTCGATCAGGAGGTCGTTTCTCCGCTTCAGGCTCGGCAGGTTAACGCGCTGATGGCCACCAGCGGGATGTATCAAAACGCCGGTGAGTTTGCCTGGCGCGTTGGGCTTCCGGCTAAATCTGGCGTTGGCGGCGGGGTCGTGGCGATTGTGCCGCATGAAATGGCGATAGCCGTCTGGAGCCCGGAACTGGATGAAACGGGAAATTCGCTTGCCGGCGTGGCGGTTCTGGAGAAACTGACCCAGCGCCTGGGACGTTCCGTATACTGATGTCCGATCTGGATCCTCTCTTTTCCCGCCTGGCGCGATCGACATTTCGCTCGCGCTTTCGCTTAGGCGATAAGGAACGACAGTACTGCTGGGACAAAGGCCCCGAAACCATTGACCGGCACACCGCGGATTTTGTCGAAAAGCGCCTTGCGCCCGCGCACCCCGCCAACGACGGTAAACAGACGCCCATGCGCGGTCATCCGGTGTTTATCGCCCAGCATGCCACCGCTACCTGTTGTCGGGGCTGTCTGGCAAAATGGCATAATATTCCACAGGGCGTAACGCTCACGGCGCCGCAACAAAATTATATCGTCAGCGTCATCCACCACTGGCTGGTGCTGCAGATGAACGCCTAAATTTGACGAGTTATGCTCCCGTGGTATTTGTGTTATAGATGCATCCCAAGTTAGTCCCGATCATGCTGACGACCGCAATAATTGCCATAAGCTTTCATATGGAATGATATTTAATGCGTTCTGCTCTTACCGCTTTCAGGCCGTTCCAGGTTGACACGCCGCTGCGAAATGCAGCGACGATCTTCATCCTCACCACCTTATTCTATTTTGTGGGCGCGGAATTACGGCTCGTTGAGGCCCTGTCGCTGTTCTGGCCGCTGAATGGCGTCATGGCAGGGATCTTCGCCCGCTATGTTTACCTGAATCGCCTGCATTACTACGCGGTATGTTATGTCGCGATGCTGTTGTACGACGCGGTAACGACCAACTGGGGTATGGCCTCCGTGGTGATCAACCTGTCAAACATGATCTTTATCGTCGCCGTCGCCGTGCTGGTCCAGCGCGACAAGCGGCTGATGAAGAAAACCCCCGATCCGCTTAACGCGCTACGCCTGTTTAACTACTGTCTGATTGCCGCGCTGCTTTGCGCCTTGCTCGGCGCGGTAGGGTCGGTCGGGATTGACAGTCATACCTTCTGGCCGCTGTTTGCCGACTGGTTTAGCGAGCAGTTCTCAACCGGCGTGCTTGTTGTGCCCTGTATGCTCACGTTACGTATGCCCGGGCGTGAGCTCAGGCTACGTCTGGAGCAGCTGCTGCCGGTAATTGCGCTGATCGTCTCGGTGATCGCGTCGGTGGTGATTGGCGGCGCGGGGAGCCTCTCGTTTCCTCTGCCCGCGCTTATCTGGTGTGCGGTTCGTTACTCGTTGCCTGCGACCTGTCTGCTGACGTTTATCACGGGCGCCACTGAAATTATTCTGGTCGCCAACTCGATTATTAATATTGCCGTGGCGACGCCGTTTACGACGCCAATGATGTTTTCAGCCCGGCTGGGGATCGCCACGATGGCGATCTGCCCGGTGATGGTATCCGTCAGCATGGCGGCGATTAATTCCCTGATCCGCCAGGTTTCACTGAGGGCGGATTATGACTTTCTAACGCACGTCTACTCGCGTTCCGGGCTTTATGAGGCGTTAAAGCATGAAGAGACGTACCGGCACACGCGTTTTCTGACCGTCATGCTGCTGGATATTGATTATTTCAAAAGCATTAATGATAACTACGGCCACGAGTGCGGAGACCGCGTGCTGGCGTCGTTTGCCCGACAGGTGCAGCAGGTCGTCGGGGAAGACGGCATGGTGGCGCGCATGGGCGGGGAAGAGTTCGCCGTGGTGGTCAATTCAGGCGACGCGCAGCACGGTTTTGAACTGGCTGAACGTATCCGATCCAACGTTGCCAGCCATCCTTTTACATGGCGTCACCAGACGCTCTATCTGACGGTCAGCATTGGCCTCGGCAGCGGAAAGGCCGAGTCCTGGCAGTTGACCGAGGTCTTCAACAAGCTCATGGCCGAAGCGGACGATCATCTCTATCGTTCAAAAAAAGCGGGTCGAAACCGTACCAGCGCCCGGGTGGCGGACGAGCAACTTGCCGCGCCCTCCGGGAGTGAAACATAGCTGCGTTAATCGTCATAAGGCATTGACGTGAATAGTAAGCGGCTTAACAGGCTGTCAGAACACTGACAATGTCTCTGTTTAAGCTACGCTTTTAGTAACGCTTTACGTCAGGAGACATTATGAAAGCACCTGCAACCCCTGAAAATGAAACAGACAGACTCAACTCGCTACGAGAATCAGGCCTGCTTGATATCGACAGCTCCCCGGCGTTTGACCGCTTAACGCGTCTGGCAAAACGCTTCTTCCAGGTGCCGCTGGCGATGGTCAATCTCATTGATGAGCATTCGCTGATCGTTAAGTCGGCCGACGGCCAGGCGCCCGGCAGCGTTCCGCGCAATATCTCATTTTGTGGCCATACGATCCTCACCGAAGCGCCGCTGGTGGTGGGGGATATGCTGCAGGACGATCGCTTTGCGGATAACCCGCTGGTGGCCGGTGAGCCTCGCGTGCGCTTTTACGCGGGCTTCCCGCTGCGCCTGCGCGACGGCGCAAGCGTTGGCTCGCTGTGCCTGATTGATTACGCTCCCCGCGAGTTTTCTGCCGCCGACCTCGCCGTGCTGGGAGATCTTGGCGCGCTGGCAGAGGATGAATTTGCTGCCATCAGCGCGGCGACTACGGATGAATTAACCGGGTTATTCAACCGTCGGGGCTTTAATCAGCTCGTGCGGTTCACGCTTTCCGTTGCCCGGCGTCGCGCTGAGCCGCTGACGCTCGGCTGGCTGGATTTGGATCGCTTTAAGGAAATTAACGATCGCTTCGGGCATGAAGAGGGGGATAAGGCGCTGAAAGCGATGGCGCAGCTGATGCGCGCCTCTTTCCGTGAAGCGGATCTGCTGGTGCGTTTTGGCGGGGACGAGTTCGCCGTGCTGTTCGCGGATACGGATGAGCAGGGCGCCTGGATTGCCATGCAGTATCTTGCCGAGCAGGTCGAAAGCTATAACGCCCGGAAGCTTCACCCCTGGTCGCTCCATTTCTCGTGGGGGCTAAGTGAATTCGATCATAACGGCAACGACCTGCAGCAGTGGTTAAAAGAGGCCGATGAAAAAATGTATGCCATGAAACAGCAGCGCCAGCGCGCCCGGTAACATAACAAAAGCGTATGTCCGATCCGTTTGCGTTAAGAAGATGTTAAATGCACAGTGACGGTATTCAACGTAAGGAAAAACAATGAATACCTCACTGCAAATCAAAAACCTCACCCGAGACGACATTCTCACCCACCTTGATGCGCTGGCCGGGATCCTCGAAAACTGTGTGAACGGCGGGGCATCCGTCAGCTTTATGCTTCCCTTTAGTCTGGATAAGGCTCGTTCGTTCTGGCGCGGCATCGCTGAAAGCGTAGGGCGCAACGAGCGCCTCGTGCTGGCCAGTATCGACCCGCAGGACGGCGTCATCGGAACGGTGCAGCTGATCGTCGACCAGCCGGAAAACCAGCCGCATCGAGCCGATGTGGCGAAGCTGCTGGTTCACGAGAAAGCGCGGCGCAAAGGTGCCGCGATGGCATTGATGGAAGCGCTTGAAGCGGAGGCGCGGGCCAGAGATATTTCGGTTCTGGTGCTCGATACCTCCACCGGCAGCGGCGCCGAGACGTTCTACCAGCGTGCCGGCTGGCAAAAGGTAGGGGAGATCCCACGCTATGCCCTGATGCCGGACGGCACCATGACGGCCACGTCCGTGTTCTATAAGTTCTTATGATTATTTTGTACAACTACGCCGTGGATTGATCAAAACAGGGTATCTGGTCGTTAAGTTTTGATAAGTTATCGTACCAATCTTATCATGCTGTATGACTAATCATAAAAGGAATCCCTGTGAACACGCTCAACCGTCGTGATTTTCCCGGTGTTCAATACCCGGAACGCATTATTCAGTTTGGTGAAGGCAACTTCCTGCGTGCGTTTGTCGACTGGCAAATTGACCTGCTAAATGAAAATACCGATCTTAACGCCGGAGTGGTTATCGTCCGTCCTATTCAGAGCGACTTCCCGCCGTCGCTGAACACTCAGGATGGTCTCTATACCACTATCATTCGCGGCCTGAACGGGCAGGATGAAGCGGTAAGTGAGAGCCGTCTTATCCGCTCGGTTAACCGGGAGATCGACGTCTACAGCCAGTATGATGCGTTCCTGAAACTGGCGCACAATCCGGATATGCGCTTTGTTTTCTCGAACACCACCGAAGCGGGTATCAGCTACCACGCGGGTGACCAATTCGACGATGCCCCTGCGGTGAGCTACCCGGCGAAGCTGACGCGACTGCTGTTTGAGCGCTTCAGCCACTTCAACGGTGCAGCGGATAAAGGCTGGATCATCATTCCGTGCGAACTGATTGACTACAACGGTGATGCGCTGCGTGAACTTGTCCTGCGCTATGCCCGGGAGTGGGCGCTGCCTGCGGCCTTTATCCGGTGGCTAAACGACGCCAACAGCTTCTGCTCGACGCTGGTCGACCGTATCGTGACCGGTTACCCGCGCGACGAAGCGGCCACGCTTGAAGCTGAGCTGGGCTATCACGATGGATTCCTGGATACGGCTGAACATTTCTATCTGTTCGTTATCCAGGGGCCGGCATCCCTTGCTCAGGAACTCCGCCTGGATAAGTACCCGTTGAATGTGCTGATTGTCGACGACATCAGGCCTTACAAAGAGCGCAAAGTCGCTATCCTGAACGGCGCACACACTGCGCTGGTGCCGGTGGCATTCCAGGCCGGGCTGGATACGGTGGGCGAGGCGATGAATGATGCAGAGATCTGCGCATTCGTCGAAAAAGCAATTTATCAGGAGATCATTCCGGTCCTCGATCTGCCGCGTGACGAGCTGGAATCTTTCGCCAGTGCGGTAACAGGGCGTTTTCGTAATCCCTACATCCGACACCAGCTGCTTTCCATTGCGCTCAACGGCATGACCAAATATCGCACCCGCATCCTGCCGCAGCTGCTGGCAGGGCAGAACGCAAGCGGACAATTGCCTGCACGTCTGACGTTCGCTCTGGCTGCACTGATAGCGTTTTATCGCGGGGAACGTAACGGGGAAAACTATCCGGTGCAGGATGATGCCTTCTGGCTGGAACGTTATCAGCAGCTGTGGGCACAGCATCGCGACCAGCAGTTGAGCACCCGTGAGCTGGTGCAATCCGTACTGAGCGTGAGCGAGCACTGGGAACAGGATCTCACGCAGGTCTCCGGGCTTGTCGACCAGGTCACCCTGGATCTTGACGCCATTCTCCTGAAGGGAATGCGCGCAGCGGTGAAACCCCTTTGCTAATGACGTCACCCGGCTTCGGCCGGGTTTAATTACATCTTAATTTAGTTACAACATACTATTTGCTCTTTTTTAAAACCTCATGCAACACCGTGCGGTTATCGCCGGGCAGGTCATAAAATTCAATGTTCCGTTAACATGCTTGCAACGGTGAGGGAGATCACGTTTAATAGCCACGCTCTTTTCCTTCCTGAAATTCACTATGATTGTTCGTCCTAAACAGCACTGGCTACAACTGATTTTTGTCTGGCACGGTTCGGTACTTCCCAAAATTTACACCCGACTGCTGCTCAACTTCCTGCTTTCTATTGCCGTTATCCTGATGCTGCCGTGGTATACCTCGCTGGGCATCAAATTTACCGTGGCGCCATTTAGCATTCTCGGCGTAGCGATCGCTATCTTTCTGGGTTTCAGAAACAACGCCTGTTATTCACGCTACGTTGAGGCTCGCCTGCTGTGGGGGCAGCTGATGATAGCGGCGCGCTCGCTGTTTCGCGAGGTAAAAAACACTTTACCTGACGATAAGCACCTGGGGGAATTTGTCCGCCTGCAGATTGCTTTTGCCAACTGCCTGCGCATGACCCTACGGCGGGAGCTGAACGCCGAGCAACTTTCTCGCTATCTTGCTCCGGATGATTTACGTCACGTGATGAGCGCCAACTCGCCGGCGAACCGTATTTTACTGATCATGGGGGAGTGGCTGGCCGTGCGGCGGCGAAACGGGCAGCTTTCAGACATCCTGTTCCACAGTCTGAACAACCGTCTGAACGATATGTCCATCATCCTTTCCGGGTGCGAGCGCATTGCGACAACGCCGGTGCCGTTTGCGTATACGCTGATTTTGCACCGCACGGTGTATCTGTTCTGCATCATGCTGCCGTTCGCGCTGGTTGTGGATCTGCACTACATGACGCCGTTTGTCTCGGCGCTGATCTCCTACACCTTTATCTCGCTGGACACCCTGGCGGAAGAGCTGGAAGACCCGTTCGGCACAGAGAATAACGATCTGCCGCTGGACGCCATCTGCAACATGATGGAACGCGATCTGCTGCAGATGAACGATGAAGAGAACATTCCGGAAAGGCTGATGCCGGATAAGCATTATCAGCTGACCTGACGGGCGTTCCACTCGTCGCGGGTGATCTCCCACAGTTCGGAATCCAGCATGCCGCTGACGTAGGCTTTCTTTTCTGTCCTGATAAGCCGCATGCCGCTACGGTCTGAAATACGCCGGGAGCGGCTGTTGGCGGCGGCTTTCGGGGCGCGTAATACGGGTTTGTTTAGGGTATTGAACCAGTAATCCGTCGCGGCAATGCTGGCCTCGCGCATGTATCCCTGGCCCTGAAACTCCGGGGCCAACCAGAATCCACGGTTGTTATCTTCGACGTCATACAAACAGATAATACCCATCAACTCATCCGGCACCTCGCGACGGCGGATGCTCCAGAACCAGGCGATCCCTTTTGCCATATCCGGCAGCGCCACGTTGTTGACATAGTTTTCCGCGCCGTTATCCGGGTAGGGCCAGGGCACGGAAGAGACCATATAGCGGACAATCTCCCAGCGCGGATACAGCTTTTGAATCTGGGCCGCATCTTCGGCAACCAGCGGTTTTAGCAGTAGGCGTTCTGTCGTGAACGTCGGTATCGTCATCCGCGGATCTCCATATTTAAGCGTTATACTTTTGTTTGCGTTCTGGTATTTTCATCTCTATCACATTCAGTTGAGGCGCGCTGGGGTTATTACCTACCAGAAATGGGCATCATTTCTTTAATGGCGAAATATTGATGAGTTTTGTGTCTCTTTTAACCGGACGGGTTTTCCAGGAACTCCTGCAGCATGGCAAAGAGATAGAGGAGGCTATTACTCATCGTGATACCCGTCTCTTGAATCATTCCACGCCCGAGCTGGAACGGTATTTTTCGCGTCAACTCAGCGAGCTTCCGCGTCAAAATCCTTATCCGGTAGCGGTGCTTTTACCTCTGTTTTTAGTGGTGTTTGCGTTAAACCTTCTGCCTTTTCTCAGCGCGTTGCAGGGGTTGTCACCTTTACATCATGCATTGAGCTTTTTCGTACCATCATTGACGATGACAGGCGCGCTCATTGTGATAAGCGTACTCCTGGCTCGTGGGAAAACGTCGGGATTGTTGGGGTTTAGGGCGTTGTTCATCATTCTGCTGATAACGACCCTCGTTCAGGTTTTACATTTCCTGCTTTCGCATGACGGAGGCCTTTGGCCGCTGGTCATCGCATCCTTCGCGCTGTTATTTTGTCGGGTGGTGATGAACAGCAGCGGCTTTGTGCTGTTTACGCTCTATTGTCGTACTCAGCGTCTTGCCAGACTGGCACGGGAAATGCGGCTAAAAAGCCGTTAAAGAGGGGTTATGACGTTACGAAAAGCTAAGCCACAGGAAGCCGAAATACTCTGGAACATTCGCAATCAGGCGATTCGTCACGGCTGTAAAACCAGCTACGACGCCGACGTCATTGCGCGCTGGACGCCAGATCTCATGCCTGAACGCTTTCGGCAGACGATCGTTGAATACCCTTTTTATGTGGTGGAAGATGAAAAGGGTGATATTGCGGCAACCGGCTATCTGGATCTGGATACCCACTGCCTGGAGGCGATATTCACCTTGCCCGCGGCGTTCGGTAAAGGCATGGCGACCCGGATAATCGAGACGCTCAAAAGTGAGGCCCGTAGCCGGGGGATAACCCGCCTGAGGCTGGATGCAACGCCTAACGCCCAGCCGTTTTATCATAAGCTGGGGTTTGTGACGCTGCGCGAAACCTATCATCACTCGCGTATGGCAGGTGTTGATTTACGCTGTTTCGAAATGGCGATCGATTTGTAATGTGAGGAACACATGGCTGTCACGGTAAGACCTCTGTACGAAGGCGATTACTCCCGGTGGCGACCGCTTTGGGATGGCTATACCCATTTTTATGATTGCTACCTTGAGGAATCCGTCACCGCATCGACATGGGAAAGGGCGCTCTCTGCGCATTCAACGATGTTCTGCCGGGTGGTCGAGAAGGACCAAAAGGTCATCGGTTTCGCGATGTGCATTCTTCACGAAGGAACCTGGTCAACCGCGCCCATTTGTTATCTGGAAGATCTGTTTGTTGATGCCGACGAACGCGGGGCGGGCGCAGGTAAGGCGCTCATTGATGCTCTGATTGAGGAAGGCAAGCGCGAAGGGTGGTCCAAGCTGTATTGGGTCACCCGGGAAAACAACCCGGCGCGTAAACTCTATGACAAATATGGCGAAGCTGACGATTACGTCCGCTATCGCCTCTCCCTTTAAGGCGACAGCGCCTGTGTTTGTATCACACTGTATCAGCGTCCCGGATACATACACAGGCTTGCAATAAACCCGCTTTCGCACATATCCGCTATACATTGCAGTGTTGTTATATCCCCGTGAATTGTACTCAACCGGAGATACCAACATGTTTAGCAAATTCGCGTACTCAACTCTCGCACTGACCGTTTCTCTTGGCACCGTGATGTCCTGCCAGGCCGAAGCCACCGGCACAAACGTCGCGGCAGCCTTTGATCATCCGCAGCAAATTAACGCCGGCGATCTGAATGTCGGCTATGTCGACATCGGCCCGAAAAACGGTCAGCCGGTTATTTTACTGCACGGCTGGCCGTACGACATTCACAGCTATGCCGACGTCGCCCCCGCGCTGGCGGCAAAAGGCTATCGGGTGATTGTGCCTTCTCTGCGCGGCTACGGCACCACGCGCTTTCTGTCAGCCAAAACGCCGCGCAACGGCCAGCCTTCAGCCATGGCGAAAGATATTGTAAACCTGATGGACGCCCTGAATATTAAGCAGGCGGTATTTGCAGGATATGACTGGGGTGCCCGTACCGCGGATATCGTTGCGGCGCTGTGGCCAGAGCGGGTTAAATCACTGGTATCGGTGAGCGGGTATCTCATCAGCAGCCAGCAGATTGGCAAACAGCCGCTGCCGCCAAAAGCGGAGCAGCAGTGGTGGTATCAGTTCTATTTTGCCACCGCGCGCGGTGCTGAGGGCTATGCCAAAAACACGCATGACTTCGCGCGCTTAATCTGGTCTCAGGCCTCGCCTGACTGGAAATTTAGCGATGCTGTGTTTAACGCCAGCGCCAAATCCCTCGATAACCCGGATCACGTCGCCGTGACGCTCAGCAACTATCGCTGGCGTTTAGGGCTGGAAAAAGGCGAGCGCAAATATGACAGCTACGAGCAAAAACTCGCTACGCTGCCGAATATCACCGTTCCAACGATCACCATCGAAGGCGGGAACAACGGTGCGCCGCATCCGGCACCGCAGGCCTACGCGGGTAAATTTACCGGTAAATATGAGCACCGCACCTTCGGGGCAACCGTGGGGCACAATCCGCCCCAGGAAGATCCGCAGGATTTCGTCAAGGCCGTCGTTGACGCGGACAAGCTCTGAAATGTGCTATTTTCAGTACGTTACCCTTCGGTCTGGAGATTTCGGTGGAGCATATTGATCATATCCTTGTCGTCGATGACGACAGGGATATTCGTGAACTGATTGTCGATTATCTCGGTAAGTCTGGCTATCGCGCGACGGGCGCGGCCAACGGCAAAGAGATGCGCGTCGTGCTGGATAAACAGCATATCGACCTGGTGGTGCTGGATGTCATGATGCCCGGCGACGACGGCCTTACGCTGTGTCGAGAGCTACGCGTCGGTAAATATAAAGATCTGCCCATCCTGATGCTGACGGCCCGCAATGAGGAGACGGACAGGATCCTGGGTCTGGAGATGGGCGCGGATGACTATGTGGTGAAGCCGTTTGTCGCCCGCGAACTGCTGGCGCGTATCAAAGCGATTTTACGACGTTTTCGCACGATGCCGCCCAATCTGCAGGTGACGGAAGCCGGGCGGCTGGTGATGTTCGGTGAATGGCAGCTCGATACCGTTGCCCGCCACTTAATCGATCCGGAAGGGGTGATCGTGGCGCTCAGCGGGGCGGAGTATCGCCTGCTGCGCGTTTTCCTTGATCATCCTCAGCGGGTGTTGACCCGCGATCAGCTGCTCAACCTGACGCAGGGGCGCGACGCCGAGCTGTTTGAGCGTTCTATCGACCTGCTGGTTAGCCGGGTCCGTCAGCGCCTGAACGAAGATGCCCGCACGCCCGCCTATATCAAGACCGTGCGCAGCGAAGGCTACGTTTTTACGATGCCGGTCACCATCAAAGAGGCTAACGAATGACGCTCTGGCCACGCTCGCTGCTGGCCCGCTTGCTGCTCGTCGTGCTGTCCGGCCTGCTGCTGGCTAACGGCCTGAGCCTGACGCTGGTCATGGTTGAACGAATGCACAGCGCCAGAACGGTGATGCTCGGTAACCTGGAAAACGACGTCGCAACCAGCGTCGCCATTTTAGACCGCGTACCGGCCAGCGAACGCGCGGCCTGGCTTCCGCGCCTCGAACGGGGCAATTACCGCTATATTCTGGGGCCGGGAGAGCCCGGCAACGCGCCGACGGATAAGCGTTCGCAGGATGCCATCCGGACCTTAAAAGTGACGCTCGCGACACGGTACCCGCTCAGCTTCACCGCCGTTCCCGGTTCCGTTTCACACATCCAGGCGCATCTGACGCTGCGCGACGGCGCGCCGCTGACCATTGACCTGATCCCGCGCATGCCGCCGGTCGCCAGCTGGCTGCCCGTTGTGCTGATCCTGCAGTTGCTGCTGCTGGCTGCGTGCGCCTGGATTGCCGTGCGGCAAGTAGTGCGGCCTTTTTCACAATTTACCCACGCGGTGGATGCACTGGATCCGGCGGCCAGCACGCCAATGACGGAGAAAGGGCCGCTGGAGGTGCAGCGCGCAGCCCATGCCTTTAACGCAATGCAGACGCGCATTCAGTCTTATCTCAGGGAGCGCGCGCAGATCCTGGCCTCTATTTCTCACGATCTCCAGACGCCGATTACCCGCATGAAGCTGCGCGTAGAGATGGCTGGGGAACCCGAACTTCGCGACAAGCTCCTGAACGATCTTGATAGCATGACGCGTCTTGTTCGCGAGGGCATTGCGTATGCCCGGTCATCAGAATCACTGGAAGAGACCCCGCTGAAGCTGGAGCTGAATGCCTGGGTCAACAGCATCGCCTGCGATTATCAGGACATCGGTAAAAACGTGCAGTTTCAGGCAGGCGAAGCCCGTTTACCGATCGTTACGCGTCCGCAGGCGCTTCGTCGGGTGATGACCAACCTGCTGGATAACGCCCTCAAGTTCGGCGAGCGTGCCGCGATTGCCATAGACGATTCGTCTGACAGCGAGGTAGTTATTCACATTGTGGACGACGGACCGGGGATCCCCGAAGCCGAGCTTGAGGCGGTGTTACAGCCGTTTTATCGGGTTGAAACATCGCGCAACCGCGATACCGGCGGAACAGGACTCGGGCTGGCGATTGCCGCACAGCTTACCGCTCAGCTGGAAGGAAAGCTCAACCTAACGAATCGGACCGAAGGCGGGCTGGACGTCTCCATTACGCTACCGCGCCGTTAGGTAATTGTACGGCTTTGTATCTCCCGGGCAGGGCGATACAGAGCCAGACAAAACCCGCGTTTTTACACATATCCTGAACACATCCGCACGATGAAATAGCCTCACTGCAGCGTCGCAGGACTTGTATTGTGAGGTGTCTATGTTTCTGTTAATCGCTTTTCTGGGCGGGATGATAAGCCTGCTCAGTCCATGTACGCTACCGGTTATCCCGCTCCTGTTCGCTGGTTTTCAGGGGCAGCGACGCCATATTCTGGCCCTGCTCGCGGGGATGATCGTGATGTTCACCCTGGTGGCGATGGTCGTCACCGTCGCCAGCGAGTGGATCGCCGAGGCAACCATCGTTGGGCGCTGGATCGCCCTCGTCATTCTGGCCGCGGCCGCGCTGGCCTTAATTTTTCCGTCATTCGCCCAGCGTATTGCGGGTCCGGCCGTCAGCGCGGGCAATATACTCAACGCCCGAAGCGGGCAAACGCGCGGTATGGCATCGGCTTTTCTGGCCGGGCTTGCGGTGGGGCTGCTCTGGTCTCCCTGCGCCGGACCCATACTGGGCGCCATTTTCAGCATTAATATCGCGGGCCACTCGGCCATTGCGACGGGCGCGCTGCTGGCGGCCTACGGTAGCGGATGCGCGCTGATGCTGAGCCTGCTCGTTTTAGGAGGCCGCACGCTGATGGCGCCGTTAAGAGCAAAATCGGCGCTGATGGAAAGGCTGCGGCAGGGGGCGGGCGTGGTGATGCTGGCGGCAGTCGTATTTAACGCGACAGGAATGACTTCGCTTCTGAAAGGAGCAAACGGCGTTGCGGATCGTCTGGAGAGAACACTTTTGACCCTGGCGAAACCCACAGCCGCGCCGGTGAAGCTCCGGCCGGTCGTGCTGACAGAGCCCAGCAGCCAGTTGCCTTCGTTAAGTGGTGGCACAGGGTGGATTAACGGTGACCCTGTCACGTCTGAATCCCTGCGAGGGAAGGTGGTGTTAATTGATTTCTGGACGTGGGATTGCATTAACTGCCAGCATACGCTTCCCCATGTGAGAGACTGGGCCACGAAGTATCAGTCTCAGGGGCTGGTCGTGATTGGGGTTCACACGCCGGAATATCCCTGGGAAAAGCCGCTTTCGTCGGTAAAAACCGCTGTAGAGAAATGGCAGCTGCCGTACCGGGTGGTGACGGATAACAACTACAAAATCTGGAACGCTTTCGGGAACCAGTACTGGCCAGCGCATTACTATTTTGATGCCAAAGGCCAGCTACGCTATACCGCCTTTGGCGAAGGAGATTATGCGCAGCAGGAAAAGGTCATCCAGCAACTGCTGAAAGAAGCCCGGTCATAACCCGTCAGGGCTGGCGTTGCGCCACGATAAATAGCCGCGGAAAAGCGAGCAGTATCTGCCCATTTTCCTGGAGCGGATACTGCTCTTCCAGAAGTTCATGGTAGCGTTTCAGGAAACGTTTCTGCTCGCTCTCATTCAGTTCCTGGAGCCACGGGCGTAAACCGGTGGCGCTTACCCAGTCAATAATGGCCTGGTGGGAGCTCATTTTATGGAAATAGGTTGTTCGCCAGATATCCACGTCACAGCCGGCCTCCGACAAGATGTCGTAATAGGCATGCACGCCCGGGAGAGGTTCGCGGCCGCGGTCAGGGTAGTCTTGCTCCAGCGCCACTTCGCGCATCGCTACGTGAGTGGGTTCAAGCCAGTTGTCAGGCATCTGGATCGCTAATACGCCGTTAAGCGTGAGCAAAGAAACGAGATGAGGCAGGAGATCGTAGTGGTCAGGAACCCATTGCAGCGAAGCGTTGGCATAAATCAGGCTCAGCGGCTGGCCAGGCTTGTACTGGCGGATATCGGCCTCAACAAAATGGCAGTCAGGCAATGCGGCTCTTGCTTCCTCGAGCATTGCAGGGGAGTTGTCGACCCCGGTAATGTGCGCCAAAGGCCAGCGATGCTTCAACAGCGCGGTGCTGTTTCCCGGCCCGCAGCCTAAATCAGCGATGGTGGAGACCTCATCCAGAGGAATTCTGGCGAGCAGTTCAGCGGCAGGACGCGTTCTTTCCGCGCCGTATTGCAGGTAAAGAGAAGGATTCCAGTCGGCCATTTTGGTTCTCCGTTTAGCATGCTTCTGCAAGAGTAGCACAGCAGTAAGAACAGAGATAATAGGGGAAAAAATAAGAAAAAGGAAAGATTACCCCTTAAATTCTTAAGGGGCAATACTTTAATTGTAATTATTTTATGATTATCGTTTTTTAATATTTTATCGGCTAAGTGCTTCTTACACTCTGTACCCGAAACTATAAATATTAGATAATCATGAATGGATATATCCCTGGTGTTTCGTAGGTCTTTGACCTCCTGGCCACTGAGTTTCACGAGGACTTAGTGGCCGGGTACTTTTTAAGTATAAGGAATACCATGCACAATGAAAGCTGTCCTAAAAGACAGGGGATAATAGTTTCAGGTGTTATTATCAGGAATAAGAGCAATGAATTCTGTTATTGAGTTTTTTTTGCATGATTACGATGATTTACCGTCAGCATTAGCCCGCGAACTCTTCCGACTCAGGAGAAAAACCTTTCGGGACCGACTCGACTGGAAAGTTGAATGCGTGGAAGATATGGAAAAGGATCAATTTGACAACCCAAACACGACATACTTGTTGGGTATGTATGAGGGAGAATTGTTATGCGGCGCACGATTCATTAACGCGACGCATCCGACGATGATAAGCGAAATTTTTCACAATTATTTTACCGAAACCATTATTTTTCCGGCAGATGTTCCCTGCTGTGAAATTAGCCGTTTATTTTTAGATAAAGAAAGACGAGACTCCTCAAGTCTGCAGGGCGTGCCCGCGAGTAAGGCATTGTTTCTTGCGATGAATATTTATTGCATTAACAATAAATATCATGGAATGTACGCAGTAGTCAGTCGTGGTATGTATGCCATTTTTCGTCATGCAAACTGGAAAGTCGAAGTTATTCAACGCGGCGTGTCTGAAAAAGGGGAGGTTATTTACTATATATTTATGCCTGCCAGTATCAGCATTATTGAAGACATTATTAGCAAAGATAAATCCAGTCACTGGCTTCGCGAAATGCTGGAGCATTTACGCCACTTATAACCAGTGGCTGAGGCTCAGTCGTCCAGTAATCGTAGTTCTGTTCCAAGTTTAATTGCGTGCCTGGCATTATTCACACCGAGTTTTTTCATTACATTGCCCATGTGGAATTTAACGGTGCGTTCAGCAATAGACAAAATAACAGAAATTTCTGCGTAGGTTTTCCCGGCGCTGACCCATTTAAGGATTTGTCGCTCACGTGGCGACAGAAAAACATTCTTTTTCTGTTGATGCTGGCTATACAGATTGAGTGTCTTCTGATGCAGTTGAACAAGGAAGCTTAAAAATTGTGGCCGATATTTTTCAATATCAATCCCAGAATGCTTAGGACTGATGACGGATAAGACGACAAGATTATTCAGATAATCATGCAGAGGGAAAGTCTGCCCCTGGTAGATATCATACTGGACGCTTTCGTTGAAAATACGCGTCAGGTTATATCCATCAGACAGGATGACATCACTTTCCCAGAAAAAATCCTCAACACAGCGCAAAGCCCGAATGATAACAGGGTCAATGAACTGATATTTCCTGTCGAGGTAGATATCAAACCACTCGGGGCTGTTATTGATTATCCGCATCTGTGAAGGATCTTTCTTGTTCATAATGGCGTAGGCGAAGACGATCCCTTTGAAGTCCTCAAAAAACGCGTCCAGCTCACTCTGAATTAGCGTATTGATCGTTATGTCGTTGTAATATGTATCCTTCACGTGAGTTGCTTGCCTCCTGTTCGAGTGGAGGAGCAAGTATAATATGCTTCGTTATCTGTAGCGAGTCGCATTTTAATCCAGTCAACAGATAAGACAGGCTACCTAAGCGGGTAGCCTGTCGAACGTTTGGCATTTCTAAATGGCAAATGCAGATGACTCAGCGAATTGTTGACGATTTTGTCGAATCCCGAAATAGTTCACTAAATATAGTAGGCTGCGAAATTTAGGAGGTTTTCCGCTTTACATTCGAGTATCGGACAAGCGTACCGAAGCTGATTCTCATCAGGATTTTAACCCGCAGGCTACATAATGCCTTTAAGAGCAATATGATAAAGCAGCATAATGGTTTTACCGTCGACAATCTTGCCTGTTTCAATGCCGCATAATGCCTCTTCAAGCGTCATTTCCAGCACGTCGATATCTTCTCCTTCAGCCTTGATCCCGCCGCCTTCGCCGGTTCTGTCTTTCGGCTGGTACTCGGCAAGATAAAAATAGAGTTTTTCCGTAACGGAGCCTGGACTCATATAGGCTTCAAAGATTTTCTGCACGCTCGAAACCTGAAATCCTGTCTCTTCTTCCGCTTCTGCTTTTATGCGGCTTTCGGGATCCATGTTGTCCAGCAGTCCCGCCGCGGCTTCAATTAAATCGTCCTCATGACCGTTGATAAAGACAGGGAAGCGGAACTGGCGCGTCAGGATCACCGTTTTTTTCTCACGGTTGTAGAGAAGAATAGTCGCGCCGTTGCCACGGTCGTAGACCTCTCGTTGCTGTCGTTGCCATTCACCGTCACGGCGCTGCAGGTCGAAGGTGTATTTTTTAAGGTTGTACCAGTTATCTGACAGGGTTTCACTGTCAATGATGCGCACATCTGCACGTTTTGATTGCACGTTTGTTCCTCCTTACGTAGAGTAATTATCATAAACAGCATTATCGTTCATCTTCAAGATAAAACATGCAACATCAGGAATTCATGATGCTCACCAGTCAGCGAAAACAACTGATCCTCGAAAAGCTTGGCGCCGAAGGTCAGGTCCAGTCAAAAGCACTAAGTATTTTCTTTGACGTCTCTGAAGACACCATTCGGCGTGATTTACGCGAGCTGGCGGCAGAAGGGCGTTTACAGCGTGTTCACGGCGGCGCGCTGCCGTCATCTTCTGCTGTTGCGCCATTTGCTGAACGACAGTCCGTGAAGATGGATGCAAAAAAAAGGGTGGCCCGGAAAGGGGCACAGCTGATTTCATCAGGCCAGGTGGTGATCGTTGACGGTGGCACGACAACTTCGGAGCTGATTACGTTTTTCCCTCCTGACCTGCGCATAACGGTGGTTACGCACAGTCCGAGCATCGCCCTGGGGCTTGTGGATCATCCGTCCATCGAGGTGATTCTGATCGGCGGTCGCTTGTATAAGCATTCCATTGTTGCGGTCGGCGCTGCGGCCATCGAAGGCATCGAAAATATTCATGCAGATCTGTTCTTTATGGGCGTGACCGGGATCCATCCTGAGGCGGGGCTGACAACCGGCGATTTCGAAGAAGCGTGCATCAAACGTGCATTTTCCGGCAGAGCAGCTGAGACGGTTGTCCTGGCTTCTCCGGAAAAGATCAACACAGCGTCTTCGTTTGTGATTGGCGATGTGTCATCGGTGAACACCATTATCGTTGAAGACAATACCGATAATGAGTGGATCCGCGCGGTATCGGAAAAGGGGGTATCCGTCGTGTTGACCTCAGAGAGTGACACTCTCTGATAGCCAGCCTGTGCTCACAGGCTGGCTGGCGGACTGCCTTAAGCCTCAGGAATGTTCTCAAGGGCGGTATAAACCTTCAGGCCATATTTGCGGGCGACCTCAATGTCCATATCGGCACCTTTAGACGCACCGGCAATACGATAAATGGCATCACATTTAGCTATGAGCCGGTGAGCAACGGGGTACAGCATCGCTTCACTGATTTCATCACCAACCGTTTTCGATCCTGCGGCTTTTGCCAACGGCAAAGCCAGCCATTCGCCAATGACCGGGATGTGACCCCGCTGGTAAACGGCTAATGCTGCGCTTTCGAGACGCGCCAGATTCTCATCAATGCGTGCCTGAACGCCTTCGGTTCCGCTGCGATAGGGGCCGGCAATTAAAATTAGCTGTTGTGTCATAGGTACCTCTGTCAGTGTTATTGCATGAAGTTGCACGTTTACTGCCGATACATTACGGGATTGTCGCCGCGTTATGAAATAGTTTCGTGCATTATCGTGCAAAAAGATGCATGGCAGATCATTTAATCGCTTCTGACAGAAGGGCTGAGCTACTGACTTTCCGGCGCATGGCACACCGCCTCGATATTGTGGCCATCGGGCGAGATGACAAACGCGGCATAGTAATTGTCACCGTATGACCTCAGCCCCGGCCCGCCGTTATCACGTCCGCCGGCGCGCAGGGCGGCATGGTAAAACGCATCAACCTGCTGGCGCGTGTTGGCGACAAACGCCAGATGCAGAGGGGCTGGTTTTTCATTTGTCTGAAAAAGACAGAGCGAAACATCCCCTGAACTCATTTCGACACCGTAGTCTGGCGTGCCTTCATCGATGAGTTCTACGCCAAGCGGCTTAAGCGCATGGAGGAAGAAGGTTTTACTTTTTTCATAATCACTGACGCCGAATTTCACATGATCGAACATGGTTCCTTCCTTTATGAGTTGGAGAAATAACCAGTATAGAAGGAGAGTGGGGTCGAACATGCTAAACAACGTGTCAATGTGACAGTCATCAATTTATGCAGTCTTTCCCGATGCCGAAACGGACAAATGGCATATTTAAAACGTCAGGGTTTGAGCTGGAAAAATAGACCAATCCTGTTCTATTGTCCCGCGGTTTATATTTTTTCAACATCTCAAGCTCAATGCCGGTGCTCATAAATGTTTTTCCATTTTTATCAAACAGGAAGAAACAAATCTTATTATCTTTGCCCGGCTCAATACTTTTACCCGACGCGTTATCCAGCGTAACCTTATAGCTAACCATATATTTTGCTTCGCCCGTTGTACTGTCCCATTGGCTTCCCTGAGACTCTTTTTGAGCGAAAATGGTTATCCCGGTGAGTTTGTCGTCATGGCTCTCTTTCTGAGCGGCTTGAGCCGTCACGGCGGCGGATAACGCTAACGCAAGACAAATTCTTTTAGTCAGGAGACTTCGCATTTTTCTTCCTCTTCATTTTTTACATTGATCTACTATAGCTATAACGCCGTACGTTTCCGTCCAACGAACGTCCAGCGCAGGTAGTCGTAAAGCCAGTTAAACAGCATCGTATAGGGCAGGAAAAACAGCACCAGACCAATCTCAACAAAAAATGCCTCAGCCACGGTCAGATTCAGCATAACCATTGCCACAGGGATTAAGGAGATGATAAGTCCCGCTTCAAAACCAACCGCATGGATTGCGCGAACGAGAAATGTGCGCTGAAACTGATGTTTTTTCTGCAGGGAGTCAAAGAGCTTATTAAAAATAAAATTCCAGACCGTTGCGGTAAGGGCGGATATCACGGACAACGAGCCTGACTGGAGTACCGACACGTTCATCAGCCAGGCGAGTGACAGCGCGATGATAACGTTGGCCGTCACTTCAAAAATGACAGCATGGAAAACTCTCTCTTTAACACTCTTATTTAATTCAATTTCCATTTGCTTACGGCAGCGGTTTTTCAAAAGCTGAAGTATATCAGATATCTTTCAACCCTTTCTAAACGTGCAGGTTATGTTAAATACAGCCCAGGCCCGCTAATGTAGAACACACGGCCTCGGTAAGGGGGGTCTGCGGTTCATGGCCTAAAAAGGCAATCAGTTTTGAATTATCCATCTCTATTGTCTGCTCCCAGAGATATCGCATCTCCCGCATTTCACGCAGCGTGGTGTTAAACGGACTCATTGCAGAGACCAGCCACCACGGAAATGACTTCACCTTCGCCTTAATACCGGCATGCTCCGCGACGTGCTTTATGGCTGTGGTCATCGTTGTCCCATCAGGATCCCAGTGACCACGCATATGGAAACAGGAAAACGCTTCGAGCTCATCCCGCCGCGCCAGCAGTGCCGCAACGATTTCGGCGACATCCGGCAGATAAGCCCACTGATGTCCTGCGCCGGTTTGCCCGGGATTTTTAATGACCTTCGGTGGATGCCCCGGTTTTACCAGTCCCTGTGAAAACCAGTTGTTGCCTGCGAGGGGACCAAAAAAGTCGCCCGCCCGTAAAATGAGCACCTTACCGCCACGCTGAGCATAGGCTGAGAGCGCATTCTCCATTTGCACGCGTATGGCTCCTTTTCGGGTAATTGGATCCTGAGGGGAATCCTCGCGTAAGAGGGGAAAAGCATCAGGACCGTAGTTATAAATCGTGCCCGGCAGAACGATTAATGCACCGTTTCGCTCCGCTGCGTTGATGGTGTTATGCAGCATGGGTAAAACCAGCTGTTCCCAGTTTCGATAACCCGGCGGGTTAACGGCATGGACAATCACGCTGCATTCTGACGCCGCTGCCTCAACCTGTTCAGCATTCTGCGCATCGCCGCTTATCCACGTCATGCTTTCGTTGAGATCGTCATGTTGAGGGGCGCTGCGGCGCAATGCCCGAACATCCCATTCATCACGGATCAATTTACGGGCAATTTCGCCACCGATCCCACCGGTTGCGCCCAGTATCAGTACCTTATTTGTGCTTTTCATCGTCTGGCCCTTATTGGATATCTGCTTGACATCTTAGCGGCCACACGGGCTAAATGTAATTGCATAATATAAGCCAGCAGGTATGCATATTTGTATGAAGCTAAATATTCCGTGGGAATGGTATCGCACCTTTTTGGCCGTGATGAAGGAAGGGTCACTGTCAGGAGCCGCTCACAGGCTTGCTATTACTCAGCCAACCGCCGGACGGCATATTGCTGCGCTGGAATCAGCCCTGGGGCTTGTTTTATTTACTCGTTCGCAGACGGGATTGCAGGCCACGGATGCAGCCGTTGAGCTGAAGGGTCATGCTCAGGCGATGGAAAATACGGCCATGATGATTGAGCGGTCGGCTGCCAGTTTCAGTTCCGACGCAACCGGATTGCGGGGCGTGGTGCGCGTCGCCGCCAGTGAAATCATCGGAACGGAGGTTCTGCCTCCCGTGATTGCACAGATAAAGGAAGAATATCCGCAAATAACCGTTGAACTGGTTCTGTCTAATCGAGTTCAGGATTTACTGAATCGGGAGGCGGATATTGCCGTACGCATGGCGACGCCGGTGCAGGAGCAACTGATTGCACGTCGGATGGGAAGGGTGGAAATAGGTCTGCATGCCGCGCCAGCCTATCTGTCACGGCGTGGTGCTCCGGAAAGTATTGATGAGTTATTAACCCATACGCTTGTCGGTTTCGATAATTTAACGCCCTTTATTTTACAGGCGCTTAAACAATACCCACAGCTAAACCGCGATCTGTTTACCGTTCGGACCGACAGCGATATTGCACAATTAAACCTTATTCGCGCAGGGGCCGGTATCGGAATGTGTCAGGTACAACTGGCAGATTTTTCTCCGCCGTTGCAGAGGATAATGCCTGAATACTTTGCGTTTCATCTGGACACCTGGCTGGTGATGCATGAGGATTTACGCCACAGTCAGGCCTGTAAAACGGTGTTTGATTTTCTTGCTGAGGGTTTACAGGCTTATATCAACAGGGCAAAGCGGTAAGCCACGCACTGTGAGATGATTAGCGTGACGATAGCAGCACTTGAGAAGACACACTCAGAGGCCATCAGCAACCAGGCCAACGATGCCCATAAGATGCCAGATTTCTTCTGATTCCATATTGGTGCGCATAATGTATATTATGTTAAATACGATGTGGACATCAGAGAATAAGCCATAAACTGTTCAGTTCAGTCAAAACCCTCATAGCTGCCTTCCCTCTCACATCAATGCAGTGGCCTTTTGGCCACTGGACGCGGGAACGGGTGTAGGGATCGGTACAGTTACTGATGTTTTGCTGGAGCCTTTCTGCCGCCTGCTCTCTTTGCTTGACGAGCCTCAAGCCATTCCTGTTCTCGGGCCGCTGATTCAAAGAGAGTTCGGTCAATCGCCTAAAAGGGATATTACTGAATTAAGAGAGTCTGCGGGTAAGGTTTAATACCCCCTAGTATCGTTTACATTTTAGTCAAGCAATATCATTTGCTCACCGAGTTAACGCTGCTATTATCTAAGTCTTAGTGTTCGAATCATAAATTTCTTCAATAAATTATCCTGCTAATTAATTGTCCTCACGGAATGAAGGAGCTTCCCCGATGAACTTACCAGGTCAGCAGTCGCCTGACAGCACCCTTCCCTCTTATGACCTTTCGCGCAGCCTGGGACTACAAACCGGTGCTGATATCGATTTTAAAAAGCTGGCCGCCCAACTCGACTGCACGCGTAATTTTTACAATGTCGGCATCATTTTTGATGATGGCAAACAGCGCTGGCTGGTACGCCCTTCACGCCGCATTGCAGATGTGAATCAGAGCACCGTCAGCCATGTGGTAATCAGTAAAATTCCGGATGCTAAGGAAATCAGTGCAGAAAAAGCTGTGGTGGCGACGCTAACGACTCCCTCACTTGCTACGGAAATTACCTCAACCGGTTTTGCCTGTGGCGCGATGATTGTTACGCTTGTTATGGCGTTTGGTGCCGGTGCGGCAGTGCCTTTTACCGCTGGCGGGTCTGGTGTGATTGCTGCGATTAGCCTGTCCGGTACGCTGGCAACGGGCGCACAATGCATGATTGGCGCGGGCCGTCTGCTGGCTATCCATAACGATCATGGTTCCGATGTTGCCTGGCTCGACAGCCAGGACTGGTATGTAGCTACCACGACGGTTCTGGATGTCATTTCGCTGGCTGCGGCAGGAACCGCGCTGCGAGGTACTTTAGAAACGTACAAGCTGATGAAAGCGGCATCCTCAAGTAAAGTTACCGCCTGGTTCCAAAGCCTGAGCCGTGCCGAGCGTAAGCGCATCACGGAAGAGATCATTAAAGCGCAGAATCCAGGTATTTCCAGCGCCGGTGTGAAGGCAGCGATCCGCGCAGGCGTCTACCCGAAACGTTTTCCCAGCGAATCATTACAGAAATCACTGCAACGTGAGCTGATGAGTGCTGTGAACAACGCATCGGCCTTTGTTGGCAGTTCACTAACGGGGACGATCCGCAATCCTCAAAACACCGTCCAGTCCGGGCGCTATGTAGTCGGTCTGTTGCAGTCATTTTCGTCTAACTAAACGCTGAGTATTCAAATGGTTAAAGTTTTTTCCCGTCGCCTGCAACGCTGTAACGAGGTGGCTACCAGCATAAGCAATGCCTCCCCGACACAGCTGCAACAGCTAAAGACTGAGTTGGCTGACGAAATGGGCAAACCTGTAGGTCTACACACCATGGGTATTCCAGCGGCGATTAGTACCCTCGGGGTGATTGTCAGTTTCGCTATTCCTCAGCTGTGGCTGGGGTATGGCATACTCGCCGGACTCAACCAACCAGCGGAACACGTATTCGTCTGGGTTGTCCTGATCGCCCTTCTGTTCGCTGGCCTTAACGGCGTGACGATGTTTATGATTGGCAAAGGCAGCATGCGCGCCGTGAGGTTACACCTTACGCTGGCGGTGATAAGCCTGGTATTAACGGCAGCCTATCTGCTGGTCGCGCTGAGCGGTAGCGCAGCTCCGGGCGTCAGTCTGACCGCGGCGCTAGTGAGTATCGGCATGCTACTGCTTAGCGGCAGCTGTATCCTTTCAACCGCCTTCTATAAGATGCTGCTGTTTACTCTGCATAATCGTGCCTGGCGAAAGCTTCTCAGCCAGACGCGTGCTAAAACAGCTCACTAAGCGTTCATTCCGTAAAAAACCCGCCATCGCTGGCGGTTTTTTTTATGGCTTTTTATGCCTGCGCAGCAAAATTAACTTGTACGCCGCAGGAATAATAAACAGCGATAACAGCGGCGCCGTGATCATCCCGCCAATCATCGGTGCCGCTATCCGGCTCATGACCTCTGACCCGGCACCGGTACCCCAAAGAATGGGCAGCAGACCGGCAATAATCACCGCGACGGTCATCGCCTTTGGCCGCACGCGCAGCACGGCACCATGATAAAGAGCGTCATCAAGCCCCTGTTCGGTGAACGTGTCCCGATGGGACAACGCCGGCTGTGCTTCAACGGCATGACGCAAATACATCAGCATGACCACCCCAAATTCTGCCGCCACCCCGGCCAGGGCGATAAAGCCGGTGCCGGTTGCCACAGACATATGGAAGCCCTGCCAGTAGAGGAACCATATCCCACCGACCAGGGCGAACGGCAGACTCATCAGGATCAGCAGCGCTTCATCCACGCGACGGAACGCCAGATACAGCAGAATAAAGATGATCATCACCGTCATCGGCACCATCAGCTTCAGTTTCTTGTTAGCGTGTTCGAGCAGCTCAAACTGCCCGGAGAATGAGACGCTGGTGCCCGGCCTCAGCTTTACGTTCTGACTAATGGCCGTCTTAATGTCGTTCACCACCGACACCATATCTCTGCCGCGAGCATCGATATAAATCCAGCTCGCAGGTCGGGCATTCTCCGTTTTCAGCATCGTGGGGCCGGAAACCACGTTGATATCCGCCACATCGCCCAGCGTGATCTGCTGTTTCATCGGCGTGAGGATAGGCATCTGCTTCAACGCGCTCGGGCTGTTCCGGTAGTCCTGAGGATAGCGAATATTAATCGGGTATCGGGCGACGCCTTCCACCGTTTCACCCACCGTCGCCCCGCCGATGGCCGAGGAGACAAAGAGCTGCACATCGCCCACCGTCATCCCGTAGCGCGAGGCTTTTTCCCGGTTGATATCGACATCAATGTAGCGCCCGCCCTCCAGACGTTCAGCCAGGGCTGACACCACGCCCGGCACCGTTTTGGCTACCGCCTCGATGCTCTGCGCCGTGGCGTCAATATCAGACAAAACGGTACCTGACACCTTGATACCAATCGGGCTTTTGATCCCGGTGGAAAGCATGTCTATCCGGTTACGAATGGGCGGAACCCACAGGTTAGCCAAGCCGGGCAACCGAACGGTCTTGTCGAGTTCGTCAATAATTTTGTCAATCGTCATGCCGGGCCGCCACTCATTCTCAGGTTTGAGCTGAATGGTGGTTTCCACCATTTCGAGCGGCGCGGAATCCGTAGCCGTTTCGGCCTTACCCGTCTTGCCGAAAACAGAGGCCACTTCAGGGACGGTTTTGATTAACTTGTCCGTGGTCTGCAGGAGCGCCGCCGCTTCTGCCGGAGAGACGCCCGGCAACGTTGACGGCATATACAGCAGATCGCCTTCGTTGATCTTCGGTAAAAACTCGCCGCCCACCTGGCTGAGAGGCCAGATCACCGTGAAGATGGATAAGGCCGCAACCAGCAGGGTTGTTTTTGGCCAGTGGAGCACCTTAATCAGTAGCGGATGGTAGGCTTTAATCAGCAGCCTGTTCAGTGGGTTACTGGTCTCAGCGGGAATTTTACCCCGGATCCAGAACCCCATCAGGATGGGGATAACGATGATGGCCAGCGCGGCCGCGCCCGCCATGGAGTACGTTTTGGTGAAGGCCAGCGGACCAAACAGCCGCCCTTCCTGACCCTCAAGGGTAAAGACAGGAATGAAGGATAAGGTGATGATCAGCAGGCTGATAAACAGCGCGGGGCCAACCTCGACAGAGGCGTTGGTGATCACCTTCCAGCGGGTGGCGTTATCAATCTGCTCTCCCGGATGCTGGCGATCCCACTCCTCCAGCCGTTTGTGCGCGTTTTCAATCATGACGATGGCGGCATCCACCATCGCGCCGACCGCAATGGCAATGCCGCCCAGCGACATGATATTGGCGTTCATCCCCTGGAAATGCATGACGATAAAGGCAATACACAGGCCAAGCGGCAGAGAGATAATCGCGACCAGCGCAGAGCGGACGTGCCACAGGAACAGGGCGCAGACGATGGCCACCACGATAAACTCTTCGAGCAGTTTAGAACTCAGGTTGTCGATTGCCCGATCGATGAGCTGGCTGCGATCGTAGGTAGTCACTATCTCAACGCCCTCCGGCAGGCTGGCCTTCAGCGTCTCCAGCTTATCTTTCACCGTCGTAATGACTTCACGCGCATTTTTGCCCGAACGCAGGATGACCACGCCGCCCGCAACTTCCCCCTGCCCGTTCAGCTCGGCAATACCGCGGCGCATTTCCGGCCCCGTTTGTACGCGGGCGATATCTCGAAGGTAAATCGGTACCCCGTTTTCTCCGGTTTTCAGGACAATGTTATTGAAATCGTCCATCGTCTGCAGGTAGCCGCTGGCGCGGACCATATACTCCGCTTCCGCCATTTCAACTGACGATCCCCCCGCCTCCTGGTTAGACGACTCAAGGGCCTGCTTAACCTCCGGCAGACTAATGCCGTACTGAGCCAGTTTTAACGGATTGACCTGGATCTGATACTGCTTCACCACGCCGCCGACAGAGGCCACTTCTGCCACGTTCGGGATCGTTTTCAGCTCAAATTTCAGGAACCAGTCCTGCAGCGAGCGCAACTCCGCGAGATCGTGTTTTCCGCTGCGATCCACCAGCGCATACTCGAATATCCAGCCCACGCCCGTGGCATCAGGACCAATTTCAGAGCTCACGCCAGCAGGCAGCTTGCCCTGAACCTGGTTCAGATACTCCAGCACGCGCGAACGGGCCCAGTACAAATCGGTGCCGTCTTCAAAAATGACGTACACGTACGAATCACCAAACTGCGAAAAACCGCGCACGGTCTTTGCGCCGGGAACCGACAGCATGGTGGTAGTCAGTGGATAGGTCACCTGGTTTTCAACAATCTGCGGGGCCTGGCCGGGATAGCTGGTTTTGATAATTACCTGAACGTCAGAGAGATCGGGCAAGGCATCGACCGGGGTGTTAATAATCGTCCATGCCCCCCAGACGCTGAGAAACAGCGCCCCCATCATGACCAGGAAACGGTTGGCGACGGACCGCCGGATAATCCATTCAATCATCATCGTCTCCTTAATGGCCAGAGTGCGCGCCGTCAGCAGCTTCAGCGTGACGCATGCGCTCCAGCGCGCCGGTAATATTGGCCTCCGAGTCAATCAGGAATAGACCGCTGACCACCACCGACTCCCCCTCTTCCAGTCCGCTACCAATGCCGGACTGCTGCTGAGATTCATGCAGAACGTGGATCCTTTTCGGTACAAAATTCCCGTCCGCATCAACCGTAATCACGCGCTGTTCTTTGCCGGTATCGATAACGGCCTGGGAGGGGATCAGCAGCATTTCCTGGCTTTGGGTATTCAGCTTCAGGTAGGCATTCATGCCCGGCTTCAGCAGCTCATCCTTGTTAGCGACCTGCAGGCGCACCTGCAGGGTACGGGTGGTTGGATCCACGCTCGGCAGAAGACTCCATTTTTCAACCGGGAAGGATTTATCCGGCCAGGCCGGTATCGAAATAACAAACTGTGAGGTCTCTTTCAGCAGATAAGCAATGGATTCAGGCACTGCCGCGCCGATCCAGACCGGATCCATCCCCTGAATTTGCGCTACCACCTTATCTTTCGAAATATTCATGCCGGTACGCAGGTCAAAGGCCGTGATCGCCCCGTCGATCGGCGCCCTGATGGTAAACCGGGTCTGGATAGTACGGGTCGCGCGCAGCCTCTGAATATCCTCATCCGGCATACCCGCCAGCCGAAGCCGTTCCAGAACCCCTTTAATTTGCGTCGGCGTTCCGCCTGTACTGGATAACAGCAGAAACTCGCTCTGCGCCTCGACCCAGTCAGGAATGGTAATATCGATAAGCGGCGTGCCTTTCTTCACCTTATCGCCCGTCGTCAGCGGGTACACTTTCTCCACGAAGCCTTCCGCGCGCGCCTGCACAATGACAAACTGATAGTCGTTATAGCTGACGTTAGCCGGGATCGTCTGGGCATAGTTCAGCGTTCCGCGCGTCACCTTTTGCGTTTTTAATCCCAGGTTCTGAACCTGGGTCGGATCAATACGGATACCGGCACTGCTTTTACTGTCGTTTTCATCCGCATATTTCGGCACCAGATCCATATCCATAAACGGCGATTTGCCGGGCTTATCGAATTTCACGTCTGGCTTCATTGGGTCATACCAGAAAAGCACCTTTCTTTCTGGTGCGCTATTTTCCGTTTTTTCAGATGAATGAATCGCCTGCCATGCCGTCACCGATATCAGCCCTCCCGCAATAAGGCTGCTGACTATCATGGCAGCATATTTTATTTTTAATGAGGCCATGCCGTTTCTCGCTATTTAATGCTCTTGAGTAAAGAGAGATTGCCCTGCTGAACAAACGAGAAATTCACGTGACTGCCGACTTTTAAAGAATTAATACTCTCGTCAGCCTGAATAAAGGTGAAACGCATGGTCATCGCAGGCCAGCCAATTTCCGGGATCGCTTCATGGGAGATCGTGACTTTTTTATTTGTGAAATCAATGTCCTTCACGATACCGGTCCCGGTGATGAGCTGCTCTGAGGTCCCTTCGCTGGCAGCACTCATCATCTCGTGCTGATGAACCTCAGCCTGGAGGCCGGCAGAAAACACAATGGAGATCGCACCAAATACAACGGCCTTAAGTGAATTGCGCATGGTTATTTTCCTGTTTAATTAAATAACGTTATTCGACCCAACCGCCGCCGAGCGCGGTGAAGAGATTAATTTCATTAACCTGCCGGGCATAAATAAGGTCGAGAATATTTTGCTGAGTGGAGAAAAGAGAACGTTCCGCGTCAAGCACTTCGATATAGCTGACAGCGCCGCTGGAATATAGCCCTCTGGCCCGCTGCTGGGTGATGCGTAGCGAATCAAGATACCGCTGCTGCGCAGCAAGCTGCTGGTTAATGCTATCTCGCAGCGCGAGCGCGTCGGCAACCTGTTTGAAGGCGGACTGAATTTTTTGTTCGTAATTCACAACCGACTGCTGCTGGCGAATTTCGGCCAGCTTAAGGTTGGCCTTATTTCTGCCCGCATTAAAAATGGGAATTTCAATTTTAGGAATAAAATTCCACATCCCGCTCCCTGACGTGAACAGGCTGGACAACTCCGTGCTGCCGGTTGAAAGCCCGCTGGTGAGAGATATGGACGGGAAAAAGGCGGCGCGCGCCGCGCCGATATTCGCATCGGCCGCTTTCAGCTGATACTCCGCCTCCATAATATCCGGACGCTGCAGCAGTATCGCGGAGGAAAGATGAGGAGGCAGTTTTACCGGCGCAACGTCGCTGGCGTTCATGCCGCCGTCACCCGGCAGCGCGCGATAGGTGCCAAGGACCAGCTGCAGGGCATTATTGGCCTGCGCCAGCTCCCCCTCTCTTTTGGCTATATCTGCACGCGTGCTTTCGATCTGTCCCCGGGCCTGTTCCAGCGCCAGGACGTTCGTACTGCCCGTCAACAGCTGCTGCTCAACGAATGCATAAGACTGCCGGTAATTGTTCAGCGTATCCCGCGCGATACGCAGCTGTTTATACGCCAGCTGCTGGTTGAAATAGCTCTGCGACACGTTAGAGACGAGCAGGATATGCACCGCGCGACGGGCCTCTTCGCTGGCGTAAAAGTTTTGTCGGTCGGCATCACTCATGTTCTTCAGCTTGCCGAAGAAATCGAGTTCATAGCTAAGCGCAAGGCCCGCGTCGTACTGCTGCGCGGTGGGTTTGTCACTTTTAAACCCGCCGCTGTACGTGATGCCCGAGGAGGCATTCAGCTGAGGATAGCGATCCGCATCCGTCACGTTGAACTGCGCCCGGGCTTCCTCGACCTTCAGGGCGGCCATTTTGATATCGCGATTGTTATTCAGGGCTTCCGTAATCAATCCGGCAACCTGCGGATCGACAAAGAAGCGTCGCCAGCCGGTGTCCTGATACCCCGCCGCCGCGGGCGTCAGGCCGTTACGGGAGAGCGAAAACTGCTGGGGTACAGGTGCTTCCGGTCGCTGGTACTCTGGGGCCAGCGAGACGCAGCCTGCCAGAATAAATACCGTGCTGATGCTTAGTCGTTTTAACAGGAACATAACGGTTCAAATGAAGTCCAGAGTAGTTTTAGGGCTACTCTACGGAACGCATCCTGTTTGACGGGTGACAGGATAATGACAATGTTGTCATTTTTAGCGTAAGTCATTGTTAACGGTCGCAGGCTCACTAGAATGTCATCAGCAGCTAGTCAGGGGAGCACGATGAAAATACTGATCGTCGAAGACGAAATGAAAACCGGTGAGTACCTGAGTAAGGGACTGACTGAAGCGGGGTTTGTGGTGGACCACGCGGATAACGGCCTGAACGGCTACCATCTCGCCATGACCGCTGAATACGATCTGCTGATTCTGGATATCATGCTGCCCGATGTGAACGGCTGGGACATTGTCCGCATGCTCCGCTCAGGCGGCAAAGGGATGCCCATCCTGTTACTCACGGCTCTCGGCACGATTGAACACCGGGTTAAAGGGCTCGAGCTGGGCGCGGATGATTATCTGATTAAGCCTTTCGCCTTTGCCGAGCTGCTCGCCCGGGTGAGGACGCTGCTGAGACGCGGAAATACGGTGATTGCGGAAAGCCAGCTTCAGGTGGCAGACCTGACGGTTGACCTCGTGTCGAGAAAGGTAAGCCGAGCCGGAAGTCGCATCCTGTTAACCAGCAAAGAGTTCAGCCTGCTGGAGTTTTTCATGCGTCATCAGGGAGAGGTGCTTCCCCGCTCCCTGATTGCCTCCCAGGTGTGGGACATGAATTTTGACAGCGACACAAACGCGATTGATGTGGCGGTAAAACGGCTTCGCGCGAAAATCGATAACGATTATGAACCGAAGCTGATCCAGACGGTGCGCGGCGTGGGCTATATGCTGGAGGTACCGGATGCGCGTTAAGCTTGCCAGGCGCCCTTTTTCGCTTGCCCTGCGGCTGACCTTTTTTATCAGCCTCTCCACGATACTGGCCTTTTTCGCCTTTACCTGGTTTATGCTGCATTCCGTTGAAAAGCACTTCGCCGAGCAGGATATCAGCGACCTGCAGCAAATCAGCACCGCGATGCACCGCATACTTCAGTCTCCGGTCGATCCTGACCAAAAGAAAATTAGCAAGATCAAAGAGTCGATGGCCAGCTACCGCAACGTGGCCGTCCTGCTCCTGGATCCGCAGGGAAATACCCTGTTCAGCTCGGCGCAAGGGGCGGCACTGCGCCCTGCGATGAACACGGCGGATTTTAGCGAACACCGCCGCGCACAGGATGTGTTTCTCTGGACGGTTGAAGACCCTGCCGAAAACATGCACGTCGGGTCCGACATGAACATGGAAACGTACCGGATTATCGCCTCTTCAGGCACGGCGACGCTGCAGGGCAAAACGCAGGGCTACGTGATGCTGATCGGGCTCTCGATTAATTTTCATCTGCACTACCTTGAGGCGCTTAAAAAGAATCTCCTGATGATTGCCGCGGCGATCAGCCTGCTGATTATCCTTGTCATTCGTATCGCAGTTCGTCAGGGACATTTGCCCCTGCGTAACGTCAGCAACGCCATCAAAAATATCACCTCAGAAAACCTGGACGCGCGGCTGGAGCCGTCCCGCGTGCCTGTTGAGCTGGAACAGCTGGTCATCTCCTTCAACCATATGATCGAAAAGATTGAAGATGTCTTTACCCGCCAGGCGAATTTTTCCGCCGATATCGCGCATGAAATCAGAACCCCCATCACCAACCTGGTGACGCAAACGGAAATCGCGCTGAGCCAGAACCGCTCGCAGAAAGAGCTGGAAGATGTTCTGTACTCCAGCCTGGAAGAGTACAACCGGATGACCCGGATGGTCAGCGACATGCTTTTCCTGGCGCAGGCGGATAATAACCAGCTGATCCCTGACCGGGTGATGTTTGATTTAAGTGCTGAGGTCATGAAAGTCTTCGAATTCTTCGAAGCCTGGGCGGAAGAACGCAACGTTACGCTGAAATTTAGCGGGATGCCCTGCCTGATAGAAGGCGATCCGCAGATGTTCAGAAGAGCAGTGAATAATCTGCTCTCCAATGCCCTGCGCTATACGCCAGCAGGGAAAGCAGTGACGGTTTCCATCAGAAATCAGGCTAACGACGTTGAACTGATGATAGAAAATCCCGGTACGCCGATCCCTCAGGAACATCTGGCAAAGCTGTTTGACCGTTTCTATCGCGTCGATCCGTCCAGACAGCGCAAAGGCGAAGGCAGCGGGATCGGGCTTGCCATCGTGAAGTCCATCGTCACCGCGCACCACGGGAAAGTCCGGGTAGAATCGGATGCGGTATCGACGCGCTTCATCCTCTCCGTGCCGGGAAAAGCGGTCTGAGCGTCAGCGCACGGCCCGACACACTTCCAGCACCTTTTCCCTGAGCCATCGATGCCCCGGGTCCCGCTCCATGCGCGGATGCCACATCTGCGACACCGTAATGGTCCGGGTTTTAAACGGCAGCTCAAAGACGTGTACGCGCTCGTTCATCGGCTGATTGAGCAGGTACAGCGCCGGCACCATGGCAATCAGATCGGACGCCAGCGCCACGGATAGCGCAGTCGGAAATCCGGGCACCACGCTGGCGACCTTGCGCTTCATCCCCCGTTCCGCCAGCGCGTCATCGACAAACCCGTGTAACGATCCCTCCGGTGAAGCCACCACGTGGCCCCACGCGACATAATCGTCAAGGCTTACCTCGGGCCGTAATGACAGCGGATGTCCCTTACGCACCGCGCCAACAAACCGATCCTGAAAGAGCCGTTGCAGCCGTATTTCAGGCCCCATATTGCTCTGCACGCCGATCTCCAGGTCGACCAGCCCCTCGCGCAAATAGCGCGAGGTTTTTTCAGGTTTTGGCGAGAAGCGGATGCATACCTCGGGCGCAACGCTCGCCACCGCCGCAATAAGCAGCGGCCCAAGCGCCACCACAAAACCGTCGTTGGCTCTGATGGTGAACAGCCGCTCGAGACTTTCAACCTTCAGCGCGTCGGTGGAGGGCTGTAGCACAGCCCTCGCCTCATGCACGGCGCTTCTGGCGCGGTCCCGCGTGGCTTCGGCCCAGGGCGTCAGCACCATATGACGCCCGGCCCGCACCAGAATAGGATCGCCGGTCACCTCCCGCAGCCTGCTCAGGGTGCGGCTCATGGCGGAGGTGCTGAGATTCAAACGCCGCGCCGCACCCGCCACGCTGGCTTCGGCCAGCAGAACGTCGAGCGCAACCAGAAGGTTAAAGTCAGGATCGGACACGATGACTCCTTAGATAAGGCGTTATATGCAACGATTAAGTGCAGCTGATGCGTCTTCCGCCCTGTATACCGCATGATTATAGTTTCGTCATCACTATTCTTATGCGGAGTAACGACGATGACGCTATTTTCAAACCAGCCCGGCGATGAAGGCTTATCCGGCCATGAACGCGCCCGGGTCATGGCCGCCGTCATGACCACCACGCTGATGGGCGTTTTTGACGGCACCATGATCAACATCGCGCTGCCCTCCATGGCAAAATCGATGCAGGTCCCCGCGAACGTGGCGGTCTGGTTCGCCAACGGTTACCTGCTGTCAGCGGCAATGACGTTAGCCCTCTTCGCGGCGCTGGCGGCGCGCGTGGGCTATCGCCCGGTGTTTCTTGCCGGGCTTGCCACCTTTACGCTCACCTCGATCGGCTGCGCGCTGGCGCCCACGCCAGAAATGCTGATCGGCATGCGTATTTTACAAGGCATCGGCGGCGCGGCCACCCTGAGTATCGCCCCGGCGATCCTGCGATCCGTTTTTCCGGGTCGACTGCTTGGCCGCATTCTGGGGCTGCACGCCCTGCTTATCGCCTCCAGCACGGCGATTGCCCCTGTGCTGGGTGGAACCATACTGGACGCGCTGAGCTGGCAGTGGCTGTTCGCCATTAACATTGTTCCGGGCAGCGTTGCCCTGCTGCTGGCGTGGCGGGCCTTGCCGCGGGAAACGGCCGTTGACCGCTCGCCCTTTGACGCGCCGGGCGCCGTGCTCTCCGCCGCGCTGTTAGGTTCGGCGATTATGCTGGCCGACAGCTTTCAGCGCGTGACGCAACACATTAGCCAGGAGACCCTCAGCTGGGGGATTCTTACGCTGACCAGCGCCCTCGCCTTTATCTGGCGGATTCAGCGCGCGCAAAGTCCCATACTGCCGCCCGTCATGTTCAATAACGGTCGCTTCACCCTCGCAGCCCTGACCTCGCTGGCCTCGTTTGTCAGTCAGGGCATCACCTTTGTCGCGCTGCCGTTCCTGTTTCAGAGCGTGTACGGCTATAGCCCGGTGGTCTCCGCGCTGCTGTTCACCCCGTGGCCGATTGGCATCGTGCTGATCGCGCCGCACGCGGGGCGCTGGGCAGATACGATTTCCGCGCCGCTGATCTCGACAGTCGGGCTGATGATTTTTGTCGGTGGACTGGTCCTGCTGGCGACGTTGCCGGACAATCCTTCCGCATGGAATATCTGCCTGCGCAGTCTGGTGTGCGGGATTGGGTTTGGCTGCTTTCAGAGCCCCAATAACCGGGAGATGCTCTCTAACGTGGCGCGGGAATATGCCAGCTACGCCTCCGGCGTGTTGTCGATTGTGAGGACATTCGGCCAGTGTCTCGGTGCCGCCGCGGTGGGGGTGCTGCTGGCCGCGACGACGGGATGGGACCATCAACGTGCCATACAGGTTGCACTGTGGATAGCCGTAATAGCTTCGACGGGATCGGTGTTGTTTAGCCTGAGCAGGCTGCGCCCTGCGGTGCGGGCATCAGCGTAAACCGGCTGCGCCTTGCGGCGCAGCGCGTTTGTTTACTCCAGCGCCAGCAGCGCAAAGCTCGCCAGCCAGTGCCCGCCGCTGTAGTGGCTGCCGACCACATGCTCAACGCTTGCCGACAGGTGTTTCGCCACCGCCTCGCGCAGCGGCTGCTGCGCCGGATGGTTAGCGGGAAGCGCTTTAGCAATATGCTTCATGCACCAGGCGCGGCTGAGGTTTAACCCGTCGAGATGGGCAATTTTCGGGTCGGTACGGTCGCTCACTTCCGCCGGGTTCATCAGCGCCGCAGCGGAGCCGACATCCGGCAGAAACGCGTCAAACCAGGCCGGGAAGTCTTTCAACATCTTGCTCATCAGCAGCGCTTCCGTCAGCGCGCCGGAAATGTACTCATCCCCGCCGGGCTCGTAGTGGGCCGGATAGCGCGTGTCGGCGAGATAAAACCGCTCCGCCGCCGTCACAATCGCCTGCTCAAGCGCGCTATCTTCTACGGCTCGCGCGTAATCGAGCGCCAGCGCGAGGGCAAACGCCGTGTTGTAGTGCGTCCCGACGCGGATCGGATAGGTGAGCTTGCTGAGGTAATCCACCAGCCGGTTACGAATATCCCGAGTTAACGGCTCAAGCGTCCGGTACCAGCCTGCGGCCTGCGGCAGCGAAGACTGTTTTAGCTCCTGGGCCAGCGCCAGCAGCCAGCCGTAGCCATACGGGCGCTCAAACGAGGCGCGGAACGGCGCGGTGAAATAGGCCAGCTCCTTCGCCACGTTATCTTCCGTCAGGTGCTCGTCGAAAAGCGCGACGATCGCGTCCCGGCTCGGCAGTTCCGGATAGAGTCGCACGCAGCGCAGCAGCAGCCAGTAGCCGTGCACCGCCGAATGCCAGTCAAAACAGCCGTAGAAAATCGGGTGCAGTTCGCGAGGCGGCAGCACGTCGCCATCATCATTCAGCAGATGCATGATGTGGTTCGGGTATTCCTGACGCAAATAGGTCAAAGGCATGCGGGCAAACGCGTCAGCCTGATGTTGCGTTAATTCCATAACAGCTCCTTAGCGAAACACGAGGAAATACATGAGGAACACGTTCACCACCAGCAGGGTTAACGCGGTCGGGATCTGGATCTTGATCACCTGATACTTATCTTTCAGCTCCAGCAGCGCGGCGGGAACGATATTGAAGTTCGCGGCCATCGGCGTCATCAGCGTGCCGCAGTAGCCCGCGTACATGCCAATCGCCAGCAGCGGCGCCGGGTTGCCGTGATGCACGTTAATAAGAAACGGCAAGGCGATCCCCGCGCTCAGCACCGGGAAGGCCGCAAACGCATTCCCCATGATCATGGTAAACAGCGCCATCCCCACGCAGTAAATCACCACCAGCATAAAGCGGTTATCCGGGTTAACGAACAGGCTCACCACCTTCTGCACCGAATCACCGGTATTGGCCGCCACAAACACGCCGCCGAGCATGGCCAGCATCTGCGGCAGGATCACCGCCCAGCCGATGGTATCGACAAGACGACGAGACTGACGAATGGCGTGCAGCGGCGTGCCCTTGGTCAGCCACCAGCCGGTGAGGATCGCCGCGACGCAGGCCACGCACAGCGCCGCCAGGGTGAGCTGTTTCTGATCGAGCAGGAACACGCCGCCAACCGAAACCCCTTTCAGGAACAGTGTCCCGATAACCGTCACCACCGGGATCATCAGCGCCGGCAGGAACAGCCAGTTTTTAAGGCGGTTTGACGACGCGAGACGTTCGTCTTCGGTGGACATTTTATAGTGCCCTTTCCCGACCAGGCCAAAGCCCGCCAGCAGCGCGATAGCGATAACGCCCCCGCCGATTATTCGGTACGCCAGCGATTTCCCCAGCTCCTGCACCATCAGGTCACCGAACAGGAAGATCCCGCCGAATAAAAACCAGAACAGCGCCGTGGTAAAGCGCTTCGGATTGGCGCGATCGCGCAGGGTCATCACAACCAGCAGCATCACGACGAAGCCGATCAGGTAGTACACGCGGTTAATGGTGATAAGCGTCATCATTGCGCGGCCCCCTGCGTACCCTGCTCTGCACGCCAGGCCATGACGTCGCGACGGATGCTGGCATCCAGGCGCAGCAGGCGCGTCATATGAATAACTAATGCCGCAATGGCGGTAGGAATGGCCCACAGGCCAATATGCAGCGGTTCGATGCCCGAAATACCGTTCTCTTTCAGGAACGCGTCGATCAGCAGCACCGCGCCGAAGGCAATAAAGATATCTTCCCCAAAGAAGACCGCGATGTTGTCGCACGCGGCGGCATGGGCTTTGATTTTGTCGCGGATGTGCTGCGGCAGCTCGCCGTATTCGTTCAGCGCCGCCCCTTCGGCCATCGGCGCCAGCAGCGGACGAACCGTCTGAGCATGACCGCCCAGCGACATCAGCCCCAGCGCGGCGGTGCCTTCACGGGCGACAAAATAGAGCATCAGAATTCGCGCCGAGGTGGCGCTGGCGATTTTCGCCACCCAGGCCTGGGCGCGCTCCTTGAGCCCGTAATATTCCAGCAGACCAATCACGGGCAGGATCAGAATGAAGGTCGCCAGCGATCGGCTATTCACGAACTTTTCGCCAAAGGTCTCCAGCAGCATCCCGAAATCCATACCGACCAGCAGACCCGTCGCCAGCCCCGCCACCACGACCACCAGCAGCGGGTTGAAGCGCAGTGCAAAACCAATAACCACGATCGGTATCCCGATCAGCGGCAACAGCGTAGTACCGTCCATAACGTTTACCCTATCCAAAGTGAGCGTTGCGCGCCGACGGCTATTTTTTTAATTTGCGGCGAGCGATGTTGTGTTTTTCGTCAGGTTTCGGAAAACCTGCGCTAAAAAGCTATATCTGAACCTCAAAAACATGTAAACAAATTATCAATAAAATGTTCTTATTTTATCGATGAGTTTACATTTCTGGCTAAGGAACGTTATGACCTCGAAAAAGAGTGCTTCACCCGATCGCGACGATATCAACGATGGCCGGATCGTCTCTTCCCGTCATCTGGTGTCCGAGCGCTGCGCGGAACTGTCAGAGCTTGAGTACGCGCTGATCATGACCAGCAACGCGTTCAATAAATGGATGGTGCGCTGCATGGCCGCAGCCGGCGAACCGGATATGGGCGCATTTGACGTCTCGCTGCTGCATCATGTGAACCACCGAGACCGCAAGAAAAAGCTGGCCGATATCTGTTTCGTACTTAACGTGGAAGATACCCACGTTGTGACCTACGCCCTGAAAAAGCTGGTCAAAGCGGGCTACGTGACGAGCGAGAAAGCGGGCAAAGAGCTCTTTTTCTCGACTACCGAGGAAGGGAAAGCGTTGTGCATGAAGTACCGGGACGTGCGAGAGGCGTGTCTGATCGCAATCCACGCGGAGAGCGGCATTGCCGGGAAGTCGATTGGCGAGACCGCGCAGCTGTTACGCACGATCTCCTCCCTGTATGACACCGCCGCCCGCGCGGCGGCATCACTCTGAAGCTAAGGACGTCTAAAGAGGGTAATACTGCGTCCGGCCAGTTCGTACTCTACGGTGTCGGTAAACGCTGTCCCGGCGGCAGCGCCATCTGCCGTAGACAGCTCCAGCACCCATCCCCCTTCGCCAAACTGCGGGATCTGGAACGGCACGGTGCCTTCAAACGGGTTGAACAGCATCAGCACGTCGTGCCAGATGCCGTCCTCCTGCCTGAGATCCGGCCTGCTGATGGAGACGCCGAGCGTTGAGCCTTCATCCCACTGCTCGGCCTGCTGCGGGCCGCCTCCGGCATTGAACCAGCGGATCTCCAGCCCGTCGCGCCAGCTTTCACGGCGCAATAACGGCTGCGATGCGCGAAGCGCAATGAGCCGTCGGGTAAACTCGCGCAACGCATCGTCGTTTTCGGTGATCCCGTTCCAGTCGATCCACGAGATCTCGCTGTCCTGACAGTAGCCGTTGTTGTTGCCCTTCTGCGTGCGGCCAAACTCGTCCCCGGCCAGCAGCATCGGCGTGCCGTGGGAAAACAGCAGCGTGGTCAGGAAATTACGCTTCTGCCGCTCGCGGGTGGCAATAATATCCGGGTTCTCCGTCGGCCCTTCTTCGCCATAGTTGTACGAGCGATTATCGTTATGCCCGTCGTTATTGTCCTCGCCGTTGTCGGCGTTGTGCTTCTCGTTGTACGACACCAGGTCATTCAGCGTAAAGCCATCGTGAGCGGTGATGAAGTTGACGCTGGCCCACGGGCGACGCCCGCGCAGGTCGTACAGATCCCCGGAGCCGAGCAGACGCGCGGCAAAATCGGTGGAGACGTTATCGCCCTTCCAGTACTCGCGGACGGTATCGCGGTATTTGTCGTTCCACTCCCCCCAGCCCGGCGGGAAACCGCCGACCTGATATCCGCCGGGGCCAATATCCCAGGGTTCGCCAATCAGCTTCAGTCTCGATAACACCGGATCCTGAGATATGGCGTCGAAGAAACCGCCGCGCGGGTCAAACCCTTCCGGCTCGCGCCCCAGTATCGTCCCCAGGTCGAAACGAAAACCGTCAATATGCATCGACTCCGCCCAGTAGCGCAGGGAGTCCATCACCAGCTGCAGCACGCGCGGGTGCGAGGTGTTGACCGTATTTCCCGTCCCGGTGTCGTTGATGTAGTACCGGTGCTGGTCCGGCAGGGTGCGGTAATAGCTGTAGTTATCAATTCCCTTAAACGAGAGCGTGGGGCCAAGCTCGTTCCCTTCCGCCGTGTGGTTGTACACCACGTCCAGAATCACCTCGATGCCCGCATCATGATACGCGCGGACCATGTCGCGAAAGCCCTGGATCCCCGCCGGGCCATAGTAGCGCGACGCCGGAGCAAAAAAGCCGAGCGTGTTATAGCCCCAGAAATTCTTCAGGCCGCGATCGAGCAGATGCCGATCGTCCGGGAACCAGTGAACCGGCAGCAGCTCCACCGAGGTGATGCCAAGACTCTTAATGTAGTCGACCGAGGCTTTGTGTCCCATCCCCTCAAACGTGCCGCGCAGCTCCGGCGGAATGGCCGGGTTCATCTGGGTAAACCCTTTCACGTGGCTCTCATAGACGACGGTATGCGGCCAGGGCACATTGGGCCGGCTGTTGTCCTGCCAGTCAAAGGCGTTCGGGTCGATGACCTTGCATTTCGGGGTGAACGGCGCGCTGTCGCGCGTATCAAAGCTTAAATCTAATTCGTCATGCCCCAGCTCATAGCCGAAATGGGCGTCGTTCCAGTCAATATCGCCCACCAGTTCGCGGGCGTAGGGGTCGATAAGCAGCTTGTGCGGGTTAAAGCGGTGACCGTTTTCCGGATCGTAAGGGCCGTAGACGCGATAGCCGTACAGCGCGCCGGGCTTCAGGTCCGGCACATAGCCGTGCCAGACCTCATGGGTATATTCCGGCAGTTCCAGCCGGGCGATTTCGGTTTTCCCGGACGGGTCAAACAGACAGAGCTCCACCCGCTCGGCGTGAGCGGAGAACAGCGCGAAGTTGACGCCCTTCCCGTCATAATTAGCACCCAACTGCTGGCCATGACCGGCCCGAATTTCAAACGTAGTATCCTTTGCCATTTTCGTTCTCCACGATTATTCGCAGGTAAGCAGAACCAGTACACATCCCTTTTCTGACGTTAAATTCAGCGTCTCTTGCAGAATGCGGCTCTCACCGCTGAACAGATCCCGATAGCGTTTCCCCGCCAGCTCCTCGGGTATCGCCACCGTGGTATTGACCCACAGCTGATGATTATCGGTGACATCAAAAACCAGACGCGGCACGGCGACAATCAGCGCCTCCTCGTCCTTAACGCGCGCATAGACAATCAGATTTTCCTCGCGCTCGCCGGAGACCTTAAGCGGCAGCCAGTCGCCGTAGCGGAAAAGTGCGTCGTAATGCGGACGCAGCCGCAGCAGCGTGGCGGTGACGAACTGCTTAACGCGCCCGTCTCGCCAGCAGGCCGGGTTGTCAAACACCTTGGCATCCGCCGCGCTGAGGTTATGCACCAGCGTGTTGAAGTCCGGCTCCCGTCGGTTATCCGGATCGACAAGGCTAAAGTTAAGCGCCTCGCTGCCCTGGTAGATGTCCGGCACGCCGGGAGCCGTCAGCTTGATCGCCGTCTGGCTGAGGCTGTTCATCAGCCCGGCCCGGATAAAGGGCTGCATCGCCTCGCTAAAATCCTGCAGGAACAGCGCGTTGTCCGGCGAAAGCAGGTGCCGCGCATAGCTCAACACCACGCTCTCATAGCTCTCGTTGCTGTCGATCCAGTCGGTGCGCTGTTTTGCCTCGCGCAGCGCTTTCTCGAGGAAGCCGATAAAACGCGCTTCGAGTTCTTTAAGCCCTTCGGCGTCGTCCGGAGACTGCGTGGCGGGCCAGACGCCCGCCAGCGCCTGATAGATCATCCAGGTATCGGCGGCGTTCGGCGCGGTGCCGTCATTGAGAAAACGCACCTGGGTCTGGTTCATCTGTCGCCAGCGGGCCAGGTTCTCACCCCAGCGTTCAGGGGCTTCCGTCAGGGTGTAGAGTCGCGCCCGGGCGTCTTCCCCGCGCTTGGTATCGTGAGTGGAGGTGCCCAGCAGCGCGTCGGGCTGACGGGCCAGACGAATGCGCATCTCCTGGTGGAAGCGGGATAATGAAAACGCGCGCGGCGTCGGGTCGGCGCCCACTTCATTGAGCGCCAGCTCCAGGTTGTGGCGGAAGAACAGCGTGTCTTCAACGGACTTCGCCATCAGCGGCCCGGTAAGCTGCTGGAAGCGGGTTCTGAAAAGCGCGGCGGAATCGCGGCACTCTTCCGGCAGGTCGCCGGTAAGAATGCGCACAAGCAGGCTCAGCGCCGCTTCAGACGTCTCCACGCTGGCGACCACGCGGTTGAGCAGCGCCACGTCAGGTGGGGTTAATCCCTCCCGGGTGCCGTAGGTGCGGTAGACCGGAAAGGCGATAAGCAGCTCGCGCAGCGCGTGGCGGATCTCCTCGCGCGGCAGCGCAACCTCATTGCGGCGGGCCAGATCGTCAGCAAGGTTAAGAAGCGTGGTGAATTCACCCTCAAAATTGCGGTCGGTCATCAGGCCCTTGGCATCGCGCAGTTCCGCGCGGCGATCGACCGTTATCCCCAGCGTTTCGTCGTGGATGGTCTCCAGGCGGGTCAGGTTATCGTCGTCGACCAGCACTTCCGCCAGCGAGGCGATAAACTCGTAGCCGGTGGTGCCGGATACCGGCCAGTCTGCGGGGAGCTGTTCTCCCTTCGCGAGGATTTTTTCAACCGTGATGTAGCACTCGGGCCCGGTTTTCTCCCGCAGGCGCTGCAGATACCCCAGCGGATCGGCCAGGCCGTCGACGTGGTCAATGCGCAGGCCGTCCACCACGCCCGCGTGAACCAGCTCAAGGATCAGCCGGTGCGAATCGTCGAAGACCGCGTCGTCTTCAACCCGAACGCCGACCAGCCCGGTGATCTCAAAGAAGCGCCGCCATGAGAGCTGCTTCGGCGCCTCCCGCCAGGACATCAGCCGCCAGCTTTGCGCTTCATGCAGTGCAGCGATGCTCTTATCCTCGCTGTACGTACCCGGGTTGAGCGGATACTCGGCGTCATAGTAGACCAGTGCGGCCTTTTTAGTGACAGGGTCACTTTTTAGGGTGATGGCCCCCTTCTCCAGCTCCGCCTCAAAGGTGTCGCCGAGGAACGGCAGCGTAAGCGGGCGCGAGCCGTCGATATCGAAATAGCGGAAATAGCGGCTCTGCTGGCCGTATTCAATCACGTCCCGCCACCAGGCGTTTTCCAGCGAGGTGGACATATGGTTAGGGACGATATCCAGAATCAGCCCCATGCCGGCCTGCTTAAGCGCCGCGGCCATGCGGTTGAAACCGTCTCGTCCGCCGATTGCGGGGTCAATTTCATTCGGGTTGGTCACGTCATAGCCGTGAGTGGAACCCGCTGTGGCGGTAAACACGGGCGACGCATAGAGATGGCTGATGCCGAGATCTTTCAGGTAAGGCACCAGCGCCGCAACGCGGTCGAAGGTCATGCCGTTACGGAACTGAATACGGTACGTGGCGGAAGGGATCATAACGATGCTTCTCCATCAGCAAAGCGAACGACAATACCGTTCGGCGGTAAAACGTCAGTGACTTCCGGCCAGGCAAAGCGCGTCTCACCCGCGAGATCGGGCAGCGCGACGGGCTTATTACCGATATTCAGCGCCAGAGAGAGCGTCCCCGACGTGAAGCGCCAGCCCACCGCCACCATGCCGGGCGCGGTCTTGATTACCTTGCCCTCAACGGCGCCGCCATGATGCAGAAGCGGAACGATATGGCGATGACGCAGCGTCAGCAGGTGGCGCGTGAAGCGCAGCCACGTTTTGCCTTCGTCGGTGGCAATCTTATTCCAGTCGAGTTTTGAGCGAACAAAGGTGTTCACGTCATTCGGATCCGGGACGGTTTCATCGTGCCCGGCATGGCCGGTAAACTCTTTTGCGCGCCCTTCCCGCACCGCCTTTGCCAGATCGCCGTGAAAATCGGTGAAGAACAGGAACGGATGCGTTTCACCAAACTCCTCGCCCATAAACAGCAGCGGGATATGGGGAGAAAGCAGCAGCGCGGCAAGAAGCACCCGCGTCTTGTCGGCACCGGCCAGGGTGATAAGCCGCTCGCCCTGGGCGCGATTCCCGGTCTGATCGTGGTTCTGAATAAAATCGACGAAGAACTGCGGCGGCTGCGTCTGGCACTCCACCCCGCGGGATTCGCCGGTTTGCAGCGACACCTCGCCCTGGTAGACAAAGCCTTCCGCCAGCGCCCGGGCGAACTTTTTCTCCGGCTCAAAGGCAAAATCCTGGTAATACGCGTGGGTCTCGCCGGTGGCAAACACGTGGGCAGCGTTGTGGAAGTCATCATTCCACTCGGCGGTGAACAGCGGCGTGTTGCCCTGTTCATCGCGCGGGTGTAGAAAAATCACGTTGCGGCTGTCTTCCGTGGTCAGGTGAACGTGGCGGTGCGGGATCGCCTCGCGGATCTTCTCTGCTACCTCTTCCAGAATGTGCGTCTCTGAGTCGTCTTTAATCTGATCGATGGCATCAAAGCGCAGGCCGTCCAGACGATACTCCGTCAGCCAGTAGAGCGGCGCATCGGTGATGTACTGCCTCACCGGCTCGCGTTCGTAAGCGATGCCGTTGCCCCACGGCGTCATCCGCTGTGCATCGAAAAACGCAGGCGACAGCAGGGGCAAATAGTTCCCCTCGGGGCCGAAGTGGTTGAGCACGATATCCAGCACCACGGAGAGTCCCAGCCCGTGCGCGACGTCGATAAACGCGTGGAAATCCTCCGGCGTACCGTAGGCAGAGTGCGGGGCGTAGAGCAGCACGCCGTCATACCCCCAGCCGCGGGTACCGCCAAACTGAGAGACGGGCATCACTTCAAGCTGGGTAATACCGAGTTCTGCCAGATACGGCAGCTTGTCGATGGCGGCCCGGAAGGTGCCCTCCGGGGTAAACGTGCCAATGTGCAGCTCGTAGATAACCGTGTCTTCCCACGGCCGCCCTGCCCAGTCCCGGTTGACCGGCTGATAGCGTTGGGGATCGATAACGATGGAGGGGCCGTTAACGTCGCCTTTTTGCGCGCGCGAGGCGGGATCGGGCACCGTCATGCCGTCCTGCAGAACAAATTGATATTCTGCACCGTGCGTGACGCCGGGTACGTCTGCCTGAAACCAGCCGTCGCCAGCTGCCATCATCGGCACGTCGGCGGCGGCCAGACGTAGCGTAAGTTCTTTCTGTCCTTCTGCCCAGACGCGAAAACGTACAACGTCATCGGAAATAAACTCAGCACCCCACTGCTTTTGAAATGTCCTGAATTCCATTCATTGTCCTCGAATGACCCACATTTTACGCGGAACGAAGTACAAGCTTAGTTCAGGATTAAAAGTGTGTTAGGCCAGCGAATTTAACCGCTTCGTCTATTCTTTATGAAATAACTCACTACCGGGAATACTATGCAGATTCGAAAAGGACTCAGTACCGACCTCACGCGCCTTGAATGCTGTGACTTTTCTTTCACCATTAGCCACATTGCGCGAGAGCCCTTTATCCACTGCGATTTGCATATCGAAGCCGTCGCCGTTCCCTGGATTAAAACCTACGAGCTCGACATCCAAACTCTTGAAAACCACTGCGTTAATCCGGACGCCATATTTCTTATTGCCGAAACGGATGACGGCGAAATTGCGGGATTTATTACCGCTTCAATTGGCTGGAATAAATTTATCTCAGTGGATTATATCGCCGTTGAGCGTACAAAACGCAGAACCGGCGCCGCACAAAAATTGATGGCCGCCGCCCACGTCTGGGCCCGCAGCGTAAACGCGCCGGGATTACGGCTTGAAACACAAAATGTGAACGTCTCTGCCTGCCTGTTCTACCGTAACTACGGGTTCACCCTGGGCGGATACGATCGTTTTCTCTATAACGCCTTACCGGAAAAAGACGAGGTCGCCCTGTTCTGGTATTACATGCTGGTCTAGCAACGCGGCCTTCATATTTCTGTCATTGAATTTCATTACGCTTTCGGGATTTTAACCAGGGTGTTGAGGAAAAAAGCGTGAATTCAATGGCTAAGGTATTACTGCTGGCATTACCTGTTTTGAGTGCGACGGCCGCCGGGCGCGAGCTGTGTGAACCCAAAGCGTACGAAATGGCGCTGCGCTATCAGCAGAAATCGGCAGAGATTATGGCTCTTCAGCTGCAGACGTATCGGTTTGCCACCGAGCGTTTCAACGAAAAGTTAAAAGATCTGAAAACGCCTGAAAATTACGCCGTGGTAATGGATCTGGATGAAACGGTGCTGGATAACACCCCTCTGCTGGTGCGCGACACGGAGCAGTGTCACGACTTTACAAAATGGGACACCTGGAGCGACTGGGAGAAACAGGGTAAACCCGGCTTAATTCCGGGAGCGAAGGCGTTTCTTGACCATGTGAATCAAAGCAAGGTCCGTATCTATTACGTCTCGGACCGCATGCAGGAAAATAAAGCCGATACGCTCAGGACGTTAAAAGCCCTGGGACTTCCGCAGGTGTCCGATGAAAGCGTGCTTCTGGATACGGTCAGCAAGGAAGAGCGTCGCCAGAGCATCCTCAAAAAACAGCAGATCGTGATGCTGTTTGGCGACAGCCTGCCGGATTTCGCCGTGCAGTTTAAAAACAAAAAGCCGAGCGAGCAGCAGCGCGAGCTGGTTGAGGCCAGCGCGGAACACTTCGGAAACGACTGGATTGTGCTGCCAAATGCCGCTTATGGCTCCTGGTCGAAAGCCACGCCGGACGGCTGGAACGCGCCGCTGAAAAAATAACGTTTTACGGGCCGGGAAAGGCTTCACCGCCACCCGGCCTCTTCGCTATGCTATCCACCGCGTTTATAGGTCCTATCATTTCTGGGCAGGTTCTTATAATTTTACGAAGAAGTAAGATGAGCGCTTTCAAAGGAGACTCGTATGCTTACCGTGAAAAAACTTGCTCTGTCCACGCTGATTTCCAGTTCATTGCTTTTTTACCCTGCGCTGCAGGCGTCGGCAGAGACGCCCCAGCACGTCGTTAAACAACCGGCGGGCGGATACAGCGTTCAGGTCGGCGACGTTCTGGTGACCTCGTTTACGGACGGGACCGTCGCGCAGGATCTGCACAAGCTGCTGCGCCGGACAACGCCGCAAAAAATTGATGCGCTGCTCGCGAAAAATTTCCAGACCAACCCGCCTGAGGTGTCCATCAACGCGTTCCTGATTGCGATGCCCGGACATAAAATTCTGGTAGATACGGGCTCAGGCCAGCTCTTTGGCCCCGGCAACGGCGGACGTCTGATTGAGAGCCTCGCCACGCAGGGGATTAAACCCGAGGACATTACTGAAGTCCTGCTGACCCACGCCCACTCCGATCACGCGGGCGGTCTGGTGAAAGACGGCAAGGCGGTGTTCAGCAACGCGCGCGTTTTTGTTGGCAAACCGGACGTCGACTTTTTCTTTAACGATGAGAATCAGAAAAAAACCGGCTACGGCAAGAACTACTTTGTCGTCGCGCAGAAGACCTTAAAACCTTATCTTGACGCCGGTAAAGTGGTGCCGTTTAGCGGCACATCTGAGATTCTCCCGGGGCTGACCGGCACGGTTCATCCCGGCCATACGCCGGGTTCGGCCTTCTACACGCTGACAAGCAAAGGCGAGAAGATCACCTTTGTCGGCGACATCATTCATGCCGCGGCTGTTCAGTTCCCGCAGCCCGACGTGACCATTACCTACGATGAAGATCAGAACAAAGCGGCAAGCGTGCGCGAACATGCGTTTGCGGACTTTGTGAAAAATAAATACCTGGTTGCCGCGCCCCATCTCCCGTTCCCGGGTATCGGCTATGTCACCAAAGGCGAAAACGGCGGCTATGCCTGGGTTCCTGTCACCTATACCAACCGGGACGCCAGCAGCGCGAAATAAGATGACGCCCCTCTCTGACATGGACATAGACCTGATCCTGACCCTGGATGCCCTGCTTCAGGACAGGAATATCACCCATGCGGCCGCGCGGCTTGGCATCAGCCAGCCCGCGCTGTCCGCCCGTCTCGCGCGTCTGCGAACGCTGTTTGGCGAACCGCTGTTTATCCCCTCACCACATGGACGTGGGGTGTTGCCCACGCCGAGAGCGGAAGCGCTCAAGCCTCAGGTGGAGAGCGTGCTGCGCGGCATCAGCGCGATGTTTGCCCCCACGACGTTTGATGCGCAGACCAGTACCCGGACCTTTATCATCGCGCTGCATGAAAACCCGGCGCTGATGCTGGGCACAGGGCTGCTTAACCGGGTGAGCACCGATGCTCCCGGTATCCGCCTGCGCTTCGCCCTGCCGGAGATGGCCGAGCTGCCGCAGCAGCTGGAAAACGGTGATGTCGATATCTACATCGGCGTGAGCGCGGGTGCCCTTGACGGCTGGGTCAGACGTAAACTGCTCGACGACGCGTTTGCCACCGCCCAGCGTAAAGGCCATCCGCGCGGGACCGGAGCGTTAGACCTGGAAAGCTACTGCACGCTTTCTCATCTGGTGGTGTCATCGGCGGGAGATCCGTTTACCGGCTTTGTCGATCAAACCCTGGCCGGGCTGGGCTATCAGCGACACGTTGCGATGTCCACGCAGAGCTACGCCATGGCGCCTGCGCTTGTTGCCGGTACCGACCTGGTGTGCACCCTGCCGGAACGGATGCTGAAACAGTTTGCCAGCACGCTGGATCTCTTTGCGCCGCCGCTGCCGCTCCAGCCAATTACCATCAACATGTACTGGCACCCGAAAAACAGCCAGGATCCGGCGAACGTCTGGCTGCGCGAGCAGCTGCTGCAGGCCGCCGGGCGTCAGGTATGATCGAGCGTAACCAGAAACTTTTTAAGCACTTCTGAGCGAATAATCCGGTGACAAACCAGCGTCAGCTCGCTTTCCCGGAGTCGGTCGAGGATGTCCACGTAAACCACATTCTCGACGCTCACCGCCTTTGCCGACGCGGGCAGCAGCGCCAGCCCAAACCCCGCCGAGACCAGGCTTATCACCGTAGGCACGTCGGTCGCGTTTTGCACCACGTCAGGCTGAAAGCCCGCCCCGCTGCAGGCGTCATAAAAGTACTGTTCCAGCCCCATTCCCTCCGGGTCGCGCAGGGAGATCCATTTTTCGTCTTTCACCGACGAAAGCGTCAGCGCGGAAGATCCCGCCAGCGGATGCTGACGATACAGCGCCAGCACCGTTTTCTCTGACGTGAACGGGCGGCTTTGCAGATCGTCAGGCAGCGACGGCAGCGGCGCCCGGATAATAGCCACGTCGAGCTGGTTGCTCTGCACGGCGGCGTAGAGCGTCTGCACGTTTCCCGTCACCAGCGACATGGTAATGGCCGGCCAGCGCGTATGCATCTGGCGCAGCGCGGCGGGCAGCCTGCCGTCGAACATCGCGCTCGACACGCACCCCAGGTTTAATACCCCCTGCTCGCCCCGTGCCGTTTGCCTGGCGTCGAGAACTGCCTGCTCGGTCAGGGAAATGGCGAGCCTGGCTTTCACCAGAAACGCTTCACCCGCGGGCGTCAGGGTTAAGCGGCGATTCGCCCGGCTGAAAAGAGTGACGCCTAAACGTTCTTCCAGCGCCTTTATCTGCTGGCTCAGGGCCGGTTGCGCCATGTTCAGACGCTCGGCGGCCCGGTGCATGTGGAGCTCTTCGGCCACGACGATGAAATGGCGCATCTGACGAAACTGCACGGAACGCTTCCTTTTTTGATATGAATTTACTTATCAATTTAGCAGCAATGATGCAATTGATGGTATTTGTCATTGCCATAAAAATGGAGGTATTCAAACGAGGGAGGAAAATATGGAAAACCCGATCAACGATCTCCGCAGCGCCATCGCCCTGCTTCAGCGCCACGAAGGGCAGTATCTTGAAACCGATTATCCGGTCGATCCCAACGCGGAGCTGGCGGGGGTCTACCGCCATATCGGCGCGGGCGGCACGGTAAAACGTCCCACCCGTACGGGACCGGCCATGATGTTCAACAACGTGAAGGGCTATCCGGGCTCCCGCATCCTGGTGGGCATGCACGCCAGCCGCGAGCGCGCGGCGCTGCTTCTGGGCTGCGAGCCCTCTGAACTGGCAAAACACGTCGGTCAGGCGGTGAAAAAGCCGGTTGCGCCGGTTGTCGTTCCGGCCTCGCAGGCGCCCTGCCAGGAACAGGTTTTCTATGCAGACGACCCTGACTTCGACCTGCGCAAGCTGCTTCCGGCCCCAACAAACACGCCGATTGATGCCGGTCCGTTCTTCTGTCTGGGGCTGGTGCTGGCAAGCGATCCGGAAGACAGCTCGCTGACGGATGTCACCATTCACCGCCTCTGCGTCCAGGAGCGCGACGAGCTTTCCATGTTCCTTGCCGCCGGTCGGCATATCGAAGTCTTCCGCAAAAAGGCGGAAGAAGCCGGAAAACCGCTGCCGGTAACGATCAATATGGGGCTCGATCCCGCCATCTATATCGGCGCGTGCTTTGAGGCACCCACCACGCCGTTTGGCTACAACGAGCTGGGCGTCGCCGGGGCGCTGCGCCAGCAGCCGGTCGAGCTGGTGCAGGGCGTGGCGGTAAAAGAGAAAGCGATCGCGCGGGCGGAAATCATCATCGAGGGCGAACTGCTTCCGGGCGTGCGGGTAAGAGAAGATCAGCACACCAATACCGGCCACGCGATGCCGGAGTTCCCGGGCTACTGCGGCGAGGCAAACCCCTCCCTGCCCGTGATCAAAGTGAAAGCCGTGACCATGCGAAACCACGCGATCCTGCAAACGCTGGTGGGACCGGGAGAAGAACATACCACGCTGGCCGGTTTGCCGACGGAGGCCAGCATTCGCAATGCCGTTGAAGAGGCGATTCCGGGCTTCCTGCAAAACGTCTATGCGCATACCGCGGGCGGCGGTAAGTTCCTCGGGATATTGCAGGTGAAAAAACGCCAGCCGTCAGACGAAGGTCGTCAGGGCCAGGCGGCGCTGATTGCCTTAGCCACTTACTCGGAGCTGAAGAACATCATTCTTGTCGATGAAGACGTGGATATTTTCGACAGCGACGACATCCTGTGGGCGATGACCACCCGCATGCAGGGTGATGTCAGCATCACGAATATTCCGGGGATCCGCGGCCACCAGCTGGATCCGTCCCAGTCGCCGGATTACAGCAACTCGATTCGCGCAAACGGCATCTCCTGCAAGACCATCTTCGACTGCACGGTGCCGTGGGCGCTGAAGGACCGCTTCGAGCGCGCGCCGTTTATGGAGGTGGATCCGCGTCCATGGGCGCCGGAGCTGTTCGCTGATAAGAAATAGGGAAGTTTGGGCGTATGGCCCGCAGGTCATACGCTGATTTTCTTTTCAAGCGTGGCAATATTTTTATCCGCCTTTCGCTCCACCGAGAAACGATCGACGCTCAGCAAAATGAGCATCAGCCCCCTGCCGCTCTCAAGTAACGGCGAGATTTCGCAGAAGCGGTCTCGTCGGGCGGCCTCAAGCCGCTCCAGCGGGAATGCATCACCCGCTTCGGTAAAGACAACGCGGACAGTATGCTCCCGGATGTCGAACTCTACGCTAAATGCGCGTGAGGCATCCTCATGCAGCGCGTGCCGGATGATATTCGTCGCCACTTCACTGACGGCCAGATCGAGAGCGAAACGCCACTCATCGTCAACGGCAAGCGCGCTCAGACGTTCTCCCAGCCAGCCAGCAAGCGGCGTCAGGGAGCCGAGCTCTGCCGGAAATGCCGCATGCTCCGGCGTCAGCATCTACTGCCCCAGCTGCGCAAGCGCGCTGTTTTTATCCGGATAAATGCGGAATATGCGATCCATTCGGGTCAGGGTGAACATATTCATGATGCCGGGGTTCAGGGAGCACAGCGCCATTTCGCCTTTCCCGTTCATCAGCTTAAACAACGACACCAGCATCCCCAGCCCGCTGCTATCGATAAAGTCCACTTTGCTAAAATCGACAATTAAGGCTTTACGATCGCTGCCAATTTCTTCCGTCACAGAGGCCTTAAACGTCGCGGCAATGGACGCATCCAGCCGCCGGACCGCTGGCGTGAGAATGTTGGCATGCGGTAATCGTTCAGTGTTAATAATCATTCTGTTCTCCCTGACGCTCAATCACTAACAGTGAAACGTCATCGGTTAAGGCGGTCGGTTCATGTCTATTTTCATTGCGCCAGCCGGTCAGATGTTGGCCGAACCGCGGCAGGAGCTCGTCAACCGGCAGATGGGCATGCTCATGAAGCCAGCGTTCCAGACGTTGCGGGCCAAACTGCTCGCCCTTGCGATTCTCACACTCCGTGATGCCGTCACTGAATAAGCATAAGCGATCCCCTGGATTGAGGGTAAAAGCGACGTCCTCCCAACTGAGGTCGGGCATCAGTCCGACAGGCGACCCACCCTCGCCAACGTAAGTGACGGCACTCTCTGCGTTCACAATCACGGGAGTAGGATGCCCCGCCTGACACAACAACCCCTTACCACTGACGGGGTCGATCACGCCGTAGATGATGGTGAAATAGCTGGTGATGTCGTTTTCTTCACTGCAAAAGCGGCTGTTCAGTATTCTGATGACCTCAGCAGGCGACTGAATTCCGCCCTCTGCGGTAAACAAAAAACGGTCCACAACCCGGCCGTGCAGGAACTGACGCGCCACGGCGAGGGACATCATTGCTGCCCCTACGCCGTGACCGGACACGTCAACGCAGTAGAACCCCAGATGAGAGTCCAGAGGAAAAATATTGAAGACATCGCCCGATACCCAGGCAGACGGTAAGAAAAGCCAGTCGGAAAAGTAGTTCCCGAAGCGCAGCCGGTGTGATGGCAGAACCGAGTGCTGAACGCGCGCCGCCAGCTCAAGATCCTGTTCAATCTGGCGTAACGCTTCACTCAGGCGCTTATTATGCGCCGCAAGGGTCGCTTCCAGCGTCAAAATACGTACCCCGGCATGGAGTCGCGCCCGTAACTCAGCCTGTTCGACGGGCTTGCTTAAAAAATCATCCGCCCCGGCATCAAAACCCTGCGTTAAATCTCCTGCATTCTCGCGGGCCGTGAGCAGAATGATATACACATAGTGGCCAAACTGACGGCTGCGGATCGTCTGACAGAGCGTAAGCCCGTCCATTTCCGGCATCTCCCAGTCGCTTATCACCATACTGATCGGCTGGCTGGACAATATTTCCAGCGCGGCGACACCATTTTCCGCCTCGCTCACGATATACCCCCACTGGGTGAGCATTCGGGAGAGTAACCGACGATAAATCAGCGAATCTTCAACGATTAACACGTGCAGCGCTGACATGTATCCCTCCTATAGCGGTAAGAACCAGATGAGACTCACGGTCCCTTCCCTGAATTTTGCGTTACCGTTGCCGTGCCCCGGATAGCGCGTCCCCGCATAGTTCGCGTACTGGATGGAGAACGAACCTGGCGTATAGCCCGCATAGCCAAAGCTGTAGCTGTAATCGCCGTTCCAGGGCTGCTGCTGGCTGCTGTCCGGGAACCAGAACGCCGTTGCGCGAACGAAGAAATGTTGTTTGAAGGTATAGCCGCAGCCGCCGAGCATGACGTTTTTATTTTTACGGATGTCATCGCTGCTGAGGTCGTAGTAGCGCGGAACCCAGCTGTACCCGACCTGACAAATGATAGAGTCGCCTTTATTAATCAGGAGCGTGTTTTCAACCGGTTTCGGTAGCGAAAACTTGTAGGCCAGGGTAAAGGCGCCCTGTTCGAAATAGGTGTGTCTCCGGCTACCCGACGTCCAGAAGTGGTTATCGCCGTAGTTGCCGTAGACCAGGCTGAACGTATTGGCATGCCAGTCGTCATAGCCAAAACTGTAGCGAAAATCGGCGGTATAGCGGTTGGTATCTCTGACCGGCAACCGGGAGGTGATGTTGGCAAACCAGAAGCTGTAGGGGGAATACTGCAGACTAAGATTCAGCGTCTGGTTAATTTTTTTCGCCTGCGCGGCGCTGTCCGAGCTGTTGGGCACGCTCACCATCTGCTCTTTCAGCCCTGAACTGAAGCTCAGGGCGCCTGAAAATTTCTTGTCATTGCCTGAGAACAGACGCCCCCACCGGCTGGTAAACACGCCTGCCTGAACGGGTTCGCCGTTCTTATCGCGCAACGTCTCTTTCTCACTGCTTTGCGCCGCATCCGCCGCGGGTATTGCGGCGAGTAAGACGCCCGCCAGGAGCCATTTTTCGCGCATAACCGCCATCCTTAGTTAGGTATCCAGCGTGCGGCGACGTTGTATTTTGCCATGAGCCACAAAATGCCCAAAGCCGCAGCATGCACTAATGTATTTTCTATCCAGGCATGACGCCACAAATCGAAGGTGATGAACTGACTGACCAGCAGCACCACGTACACATGCAAAATGAAGGTATAAAGCGAGTGCTGGCCTAACGGAATAAGAAACCATCCCAGCAGGCGGTTGAGCGGCGTCCAGCAGTATGTCAGCACCAGATAGACGGTAACCATCAGGGCGATATCGTTTAACACCCGCACCGGGCCCAGCCCATTTTTCGCCGCCCAGGTGTGATAAAAGGTGTTGAAGCTGTCAGGCGGGATCACGTGAATCAGCAGCGCGGGGGGCATAAACGGGTTGGTATGGTTCTGTGCTATGAACCCCAGAATGAGCGCCACTATCACCAGCGCAACCACCACCACTTTACCAGCAGGCGTGCGTGCGAAAGAGATCAGTTCGGCTTTATACCAGCCGCTGGCCATGCCCAGAACAAAGATGAATTGCCAGGCCAGAAGCGGAAAGGCAAATTCGAACTCCGACGGCGTCAGCCGGAGCGGCCACCGCTGCCACAGGCCGTACACCAGCAGAGACGCCCCCAGCAGCCACCAGACGTTACCCTTCTGTAGCATCCCCAAAAATAGTGGGCTGAAGAGCAGCAAAAAGATATACAGCCCCAGAATTTGGGTCTGATGAGGGCCAATCTGCAAATAGAGGATAATGTTGAACCAGGTCTCTTTTATTTGCGGCGTGACCGGATAAAGCGACCAGCTTTCACCCGAAAAGCGGTCGGTAAAATGAGTAACCTCGAAAAGATTAATATGTGGGATATATGCCATGAGAATAAAAGACACTATGATAATGATATTTACACGATATATTTTCCACGCTCTAAGATAAAGCCCCCACGAAACCGTGAGTAATACCACTTTTTGCAGGCGAGCGCGATTCAACATCCCCAACATAAATCCCGAGAGAATGACAAAACCTTCTGCGCCGGTTGTTAACCCAAAGCGCTCCCAGGAGAATATATTAAATACCGACATAACCTCCGTATGCGCCACGACCATCATGACGAGGGCAATGCCGCGCATAAAGTCAATTCTCAGGTCCCTGACCCCTGCAATGGCATACCGCCATGATGTTGATTTGGCTAGATCTTCTTGCGCGATAGACGGCGCAATATGGCTCATAGGATGTCCTTTGCCTGGAAACGAAAATTAACGCCTAAATAAAGTAGATAGCCTAAAGGAATAGTAACCGCAATTTATCACGGACAGATGAGACGAATTAAGCAGAATTTAACCTTAATTAACCCCCACTAAATAATAGTCATAAACGTGGCTGGACACTTTTATTCGGCGTTCTACACTTATCTTAAATCTTGTTTAATCGCTATTTTCTTTCGCTTTTGGGCAACTGCCTGCGCAGCAGAATGGCTCTGCATTTTCACGGAATCAGGAACGCCGGAACTATGGATTTTTATTTTTCCCGTTTTGAACATCGTCGACCTCCGGAACCGTTAAAAACGCCGCGCTGGGTAATGATGACCTGGCAGGTGTTAGCGGTCGCGGCGCTTATTCTGGGCGCAAATTATATTTACTGGCGCTGGACCGCCTCCCTGAATACGGACGCGCTATGGTACGCCATACCGCTGGTACTCGCCGAAACCCTGGCCTGGATCGGTACCGTGCTGTTTACCATCAACTTATGGAAAGAACAGGATCCTCCCCAGAGTCCACCTCCGAGCGAGATTAACGACTGCCTGTTATCGGAGGAGGCCGTAGAGCCCCGTCCCGTTAAGGTGGATCTGTTCATTGCCACCTACTCCGAAGACACCGAGCTGGTGAGGCTGTCCATTCGCGACGCCCTGAAGATGGATTACCCGTACCCGATTGACTACCGGATCCACGTCCTCGATGATGGCCGTCGCCCGGAGATGAAAGCCGTTTGCGATGAGGAAGGCGTCAATTACATCAGTCGACAGACCAACATCGGCTTTAAGGCCGGTAACCTGCGCAATGGTCTTGAGCAAACCGACGGCGATTTTATTGTCATCTGCGACGCCGACACCCGGGTATTTCCCACCCTTCTCAGCCATACGCTGGGCTATTTCCGCGACCCGGACGTGGCCTGGGTGCAGACGCCGCAGTGGTTTTTCGATCTTCCGGAAGGAGAAAGTTTGTCGCGCTGGGGCAAGCGGAAAGCGGGAAAAGTGGGCTATGGCCTGGGCTGGCTGATTCAAAAGTGTGTCGGCCCGGTCACGGTTGGCCGCGACCCGTTTTTTAACGATCCGCGCATGTTCTATGACGTGATCCTGCGGCGGCGCAACTGGGCGAACGCGGCGTTCTGCTGCGGCGCGGCGTCCATCCACCGTCGTGAGGCGGTCATGCAGGCCGCGCTGAGAAGCTACGTCTGGTCCGTCGAAGAGGAGATCCATCGCCATACCCGCGACATCCGCGATGACGAAACGCGGAGCGCGCTCCAGGAGGCGATGCGCCCGCACGTGGCATTTGACACCGAACTCACGCCCTACAAGTTTCACGTCTCCGAAGATATTTACACCTCGGTACTGCTGCACGGTGACGCCGCAAGACGCTGGCGTTCGGTCATGCATCCGCGCGTTGAGTCGAAGATGCTCTCTCCGCAGGATATGCTGACCTGGATGATCCAGCGCTTTAAATACGCCGCAGGTTCACTGGATATTTTATTCCATGACAACATCTTCAGCCGTCGTCGCTTCAGGCTTTCACTCCCCCAGACGCTGATGTATGCCACGACCTTCTGGTCCTATATGGCCTGCGTGTGGAACACGGTATTTTTGATTTCACCGATTATTTATCTGTTCACCGGCATTCCGCCGGTATCGGCCTGGTCGACGCCGTTCTATCTCCATTTTCTCCCCTTTTTTATTTTCTCCGAACTGGCCTTTATGTTCGGGACATGGGGGATTTCGGCCTGGGACGGCAGGGCCTCCTACCTCTCCTTCTTTTCCATGAATCTGCGCGCGCTCAATACGGTGCTGCGGGGCGAACAGATCAAGTTTCACGTTACGCCAAAAGAGAGGCAGACGGGCCGTTTTCTCTATCTGGTGAAGCCGCAGATTGCCATTGTGGTGCTGACCCTGGCAGGGCTTGTCTGGGGAGGCATTCAGGTTGCACGCGGACAGGTCGACGATCCTTCTGGCTACGTCATCAATATTTTCTGGGGAGGAGTGAACATCGTCGCCATGCTGCCGCTGATATTCGCAGCCATGTGGACGCCCGCCGAAGACGATGAGGTCACCCAATGAGAATACGTGATGCCCTGCTTTCCGCGCGCAGTTATCTCACTATTCTGCTGGGGTTCCTGCTCGGCTTTGCCATTGTGGTATGGGTTGAGAAACAAATGCCTTCGCGCGTGGAAAGCAGCGGCGGCATCGCGCTCAGTAAAGATTTCCCTCCGCTGCCCGCGAAACGCGGGCTGACCTATGACGAGGCCATCTGGGCGCGGGTGGCCTGGCAATACTATGTGAACAATACCCAGCCAAATGGTCTGGCGAATGCCAGCGACGGTGAGCCCTGGCTGAGCCTCTGGAGCGTAGGGAGCTATCTGTTTGCGGCCGCTGCCGCAGAGCAGCTCAATATCATTTCCACCGATGAGTTTGACGAGAGGGTCAGCGCGGCCCTGTTTACGCTGGAGCAGCTGCCGCTTAATGAGAAAGGCCTCCCTGCCGCGTATTACCATGCGGACACCCTCAAAATTCTGGGAAAACCTGACGCCTCCGCAATAGGCCTGAGCCGCCTGCTGACGGCGCTGCAGACCATTCTGTGGCGCTATCCTCAGCACGCGGCGGCCATCCGCGATCTGTTTAGCGTCTGGCGCACCGGCGCGCTGATGGAAAACAGCACCCAAAGCCAGGCGGCGGTACCGCTCCATCACTGGACGCTGGCTGCCGACGAGCAGCGAGACAGCTTTGGCTACCGGCTCTATGCCAGCCATACGCTGCGCTTGATTGACAGTGCGGCGGGACTGGCGGTCACCAATCCGCCCGAAGGGCAAAAGATGATCGACCTGGACGGGATCATGGTTCCCGATGAAGGGCTGCGCACGCCCTGGGGCAAGCAGACCTCCCTGATCAGTCTGCCCTATCTGCTAACCGGACTCGAACTGGGTTTTGACGCACAGAGCGCTGAAATTGCATGGCGGATTATGCAGATCCAGCAGCGGCGCCACGGTCTGCGCAGCCCAAAACCACCTGTCAGCACCGATTACGCCGAACCGGCGCCGGATTACGTTACCGATCTGCCCAACAGGCAGCCGGTTCAGGCGCGCGCCCTGCGCGAAGAGGTCCCGGAGAAGGTCGCGATCGCCTCCACCCGCACCGCGTTTGCCTGGTATGCCCTGTTCCGCAATGGCTGGAGCGAGGCGCTGCGCCAGCAGGTTCTGCCGCTTCTGGTGCCGGGTAAAGGCTGGCAGCGCGGCTTCAATCTTAATAACAGCGTTAATAGCGTCGTGGACGCCGACACCAACGCCATCGTGCTTGAAAGTCTGTCCTACATCGCGCACGGCCAGATGCTCTGTCTGGCCTGCCTTAACACTGCCCCCCATTCATCCACTCCAGCAGGAGCAACGCCATGAAGCCACGATCCCCGATCCTTTTCCACCTGCTCACGGGAATAACGATCTGCTGGCTGGCGATATCGACCGTGCGTGCGGAAACCGAGCTGCCTGCATCAAGTTACTCGCCGCGCAGCGGCGAGCTGACGGCCCGAGAGATGACCATTGCGAAAAACGCCTGGCAGTATTTCGTCTCCAACTATCAGCCCACGACGGGGCTGGTAAATGCGGTCAACAAATATCCCTCCACCACCATGTGGGACAGCGCATCCTATCTGGCCGCCATGACCGCAGCGCGCGAGCTCGGGATCATAGATAAAGCAGAGTTCGACCGCCGGATGCTGAAATTCCTCGCCACGCTTAACACCCTGGTGCTGTTTCGCAACGAGCTGCCCAACAAAGCCTATAACACCATCAGCGGCCAGAAGGTGGACTACACCAACAAGCCCGGCGAAATTGGCTTCTCGGCCCTGGATATCGGGCGAATGCTGGTCTGGCTGAAAATCATCAAAGAGCGTTACCCGGAATACGGCAACAGCGTTGATAACGTGGTGCTGGGCTGGGATTTCAGCCACGCGATCGACCCCTGCGGCACGCTGTATGGCGCCTATCTCGAAAACGGCCAGCCGAAGTATGTTCAGGAAGGTCGACTGGGCTATGAAGAGTACGGAGCGGCAGGTTTTCAGCTGTGGGGGTTTAATACCTGTAAAGCCAGCCGTCCGGAGCCGTATGAGCTGGCCGAGATCTACTGCGTGCTGGTTCCGTATGATTCACGCGACCCGCGCAATACGTCGCAGCATAACTATGTTGTGACGGAATCCTACCTGCTCTACGGCCTGGAGTTCGGCTTCGATAAGCCGACCGATCGCGATAACGCCCCGCGCGACTACTCCCTGACGTGGATGAAAAACTTTGCCGATCGCGTTTATCAAGCTCAGGAGAACCGCTATACCATCACCGGCGTGCTCACCGCGCGCTCTGAGCACCAGCTCGATAAAGCCCCTTACTTCGTCTATGACACCGTCTTCAGTGACGGGTACAACTGGAACACGATCACCGACAAGGGCCAGTTCGTTCCTAACGCTGCCGCCATTTCACTGAAGGCGGCGCTGGGGATGTGGGTCCTGTGGAACTCGCCTTATACCGACCGCCTGCTGAACACCATTGAAAATGCGAACGAAGAGGGAAAAGGCTACTACGAAGGGCTGTATGAAAACGGTGACGGGCCGATCAAGGAGTTCACCGCGAACAATAACGGCATCATGCTGGAAGCCTTGCTGTTCAAAAAAGAGGGCAAACTGCTGGCCTTCAACACCGACAACCCGAAAAGCAAGGATTTTGCGCCGTCGCTGTGGGATCAAAAGCTGCTCGATCAGTTTGAAGAGAATAACGCGCTTCGTAGCCGTCCGTTCCTGACCAGCACGCCGGCCGTAAAAAGCTGGTGCGACCGGACCGGCGTCACGCAGCGCACCAAACCCGCCTGCCAGGCCTGTCAGTGCGCGTCATGCAGCGCGGACGAGCCGGTTAAACTGCCTCCGGTAACTGCGCAATGCTTAAAACCTTAGCCAGAGGGCTCGCGGGATTAATCCTCGCAGGTGTGGTCATCTTTGCTCTGTTTGGCCATCAGGGGGCTGGCTGGCGCTGGCTAATCAATGGCGGCTGGCACTCCAGCGCGCGTATCGCTGCCCTGACGCCGGAAGAACAGAAATGGGCGGCGATCGCCTGGCGCTATTTCGTCAATAATACCCAGCCGCAAACGGGCCTGGTCAACGGAAGCGACAAACAGCCCCGCGTCACGCTCTGGCAAATGGGCGATACGCTTATCGCCCTGCTGGCGGCAAAAGAGCTGGGGCTGATTGATGAGGCCGAGTATGACGCCCGCCTGACGCGGCTGATGGGCACTCTCAACCGCCTGATGCTGACCGAGACCCGAACGCCAGGACGGCTCTATTCCAGCCAGACGGCGGCGCCGATCGACTTTAGCGGCAAGCCCGCTAAAAATGGCTGGTCCGCACGCGACATGGCTCGCCTGATGCTCGCCCTGCGCCTCACCGCTGAGCGGGAGCCGCAGTACAGCGAGTATCTGGATAAAATCATTCTGCGCTGGAACTTCTGCCCAGTCATCGATGGTGAAGGCGAACTGTGGTCCTCTTCCCTGCAAAACGGCCAGCCGGTGGTCCGTGAGGAGCTGCGCCTGGGCGAAAGCGAATATGCCGCGACGGCGTTTCATCTGTGGGGATTTTCCCCGGATAAAGCGTTTACGCCACCGATGCACCACGTCATCATCGCTCAGCGGCGCGTTGCCGTGGACGCCCGCGATCCGCGCACCACGTGGCAGCCCTCCCTGATAACCACCCTTCCCTATATGCTGCCGGGCCTGGAGTTTGGCTGGGAGCCGGAAGGCGTTGCGGCCGATCTGCAAAAGCGCCTGCGCAAGCAGGCGGAAAACGTCTGGCTCAGCCAGAAAAGCCGCTGGGAGACCGATAAAATCCTGACGGCCAGAGCGGATTTTTCACTGCCTCAGGCCCCCTGGCATATACAGGATACGGTCTGGGGAAATGGCTATGCCTGGAACTCTGTTGGCGATGATGGCCGGGATTACACCCGCTTCGCGCAGGTGTCGACAAAAGCGGTTTTTGCTCTGTGGGCCTTGTGGGATACCTCTTATACTGACGTGCTGATGTCGGTCACCGAGCACCTTAACGATCCGCCGAGAGGCTGGTACGAAGGCCGCCTTGAAGCCACGGGCGATACCAACGCCTCCCTGACCCTTTCTACCAATGCCACGGTTCTGGAAGCCCTTTTCTTTAAGCACAATGCCGGGCCGCTGTTTGACATCCGCCGGTCTAAGAAAGAGAGCTACTTTACGCGCCGTGTAGCAGAGGAATATACGCCAGTCGGGCACTGTCTGCCGGGCGAAAACGCCTTAAGGAGGACGCCGTGAAGTTTTACCGCGATCTGTTTGAATCCAGTCTGAACCGCGTCTTTCCGGATAATGACAAAACAGCTTTTTTTCAGACGTTCTATGACGCCTTCGTCCATATGTCACCCGAGACGGAGCAGCATTTTTCTCGCCTGCCGGATCGGGAAGGCCAGCAGACCCTGTTTAAAAGTTTCTTCGCCATGCTTGCGGTAGACGGCGCCCTGATCGTACCTGATTTTCTCGAGCGGCTGGCGCGGGAGCAAAGCGACGACGGCCTGCACCTTCCCCCACGATTTTTCGCCCTCTGGCGCGAAGCGATGTTGAACGCGGTGAGCCAGCGCGACCCGCAGTGCGACGATGAGATCCAGACGGCCTGGGCGATGGCGATAGCGCCCGGGCTGGAATACCTGCGCCGACAGGCCGAACTGCACTACCGCGCATAGGGAGGATCACGATGAACGCATTCTCGTACGATCTTAACGCGCTGCCGGCCGCCGTCATGATTTATGACCGAGATGAACGCCTGCAGGCCTGGAATGACAACGTGGCCCTTTTTTATCCGGTCATCACCCCCTGGCTGCAGGTGGGTACGCCCCTTGCAGAGCTGGCGGAACGCTTTATCGATGCTGTTTACAACGTCGACCCCGGCCTGCGCCAGACGCTACGCGAGTCGGTCGTCCGCAACTGTCGGCAGGATAAACACTGTGAGGTGCGGCAAGTGGGCCAGCGGCGTATTTTCGTCCAGCATCAGCGCCTTGCGGACGGCGGTATTGTCAGCCTGCACAGCGATATTACGGAGCTGGATGAGGCGCAGCGCTCGCGCCACCAGCTGCATGACGATTTCCTGCTGACGGCGGAATCCATTCATATTGGGATCTGGGACTGGCAGGTTTCCGGCGACGCGTTACAGGTTAACGACACGCTGCTTGCCATGCTGGGTCAGTCGCGATCCCAGTGGAGATATCCGCTTCAAAAGCTGCTAGACCTTGTTCACCTTGACGATCGCCTCATACTACGTGAGGCGCTGCTTGCTTCAAAACAGGCGCATCGCCCGGTCTTTGAATGTGAGATCCGCATGCATCACCCCACCGAAGGACTGCGCTGGATGCTGCTGTCCGGGCAGGTGGTCACGCTCTCCATCGAGGGAAACGCCGAGCGCGTTATTGGCACACTGCAGGATATTACGCGGCGCAAAGAGGCTGAGATTCAGGCGATCGCCTCAGCCCTTGAAGCACAAAAAGCCAATGAGGCCAAAAGCGCATTTCTGGCGAACATGAGTCATGAAATCCGCACCCCGATGAACGGCATTATTGGCATGACCCAGCTGTGCCTGGATACCACGCTCAGCGCCGATCAGCGCGATTACCTGACGCTGGTGATGAGTTCCGCGCAGTCTTTGCTGCATATCATCAACGATATTCTCGACTTCTCCCGTATTGAAGCAGGCAAAATTGTACTGGATATTGATCCTGTCAATCTTCGTCCCTTCATTCAGACCTTAATTCGCCCGCATATGCCGGGCGCGAGCGAAAAAGGCATCGAGCTTCTGGTTGATATTGCACCCGACGTTCCCGACGTGCTGCTGGTCGATGGCGCCCGGCTGCGTCAGGTTCTGACCAATCTGCTGGGTAATGCGCTGAAATTTACGCACCAGGGAGAAGTTATCCTGATTGTTGAATCCGGGGATGACCCGAATCACTGGCGTTTTCGGGTGCGCGACAGCGGTATTGGCATCCCGGCTGATAAGCAAAAGGCCATTTTTGAAGCCTTCAGCCAGGCGGATAACTCAACCACCCGCCGCTACGGAGGAACAGGGCTCGGGCTAACCATCTCTTCGCGACTGGTTGCGGCGATGGGCGGAGAGCTAACGGTCACCAGCGAGCCGGGGAAAGGCAGCGAATTTTCGTTCGTCCTACCGCTTGCAACACAGTTTCTTGCCCCGGAGGAACGCCCGCGCAGCCAGCGCTTTAATGGGGAACCCGTGCTGGTGGTGGATGATAACGAAACCAACCTCCGGCTGCTGGCGGCCATGCTGAGCCAGATGGGGCTGAAACCCACCTGCGTCAACAACGCCAGCGAGGCCATCAACCGGGTTAAAGCGAGTGCCTGGCCGCTGATCCTGCTGGACGCGCAGATGCCGGATATGGACGGCGTGTCTCTGGCCCTTGAGCTTTCGGTGCTGCCGCAGATTTCTGAAAGCCATATCATCATGCTGAGCTCCATGAGCCGACATTTTGATATCAATATGCTGAAGCGAATTGGCATCAAAAACTATCTGCATAAGCCTATTGCGCAGGACGAGCTGCATCAGGCGATTGCCGCGGCGTTTGAACGTGCGCCGAAGCTCGCGGGGGAAACCACGCCGACGCCTATCGTCTCGCCGGGCGAAACGGGGTTACGGATCCTGCTGGCTGAAGATAACCTCGTTAATCAGAAGGTTGCCGCGCGCCTGCTGGAACGCCTCGGTCATAGCTGTCAGATCGTCGACAACGGCGTCGCGCTGCTTGAGCGCTGGCGCACGGGCGTGTGGGACGTTCTGCTGATCGATCTTCAGATGCCCGAGATGGACGGCGAGACCGCCATTCGCCTGCTTCGCGAGGAGGAACGCTCCCGGCCAGGACCGGCTCAGCCCGCCGTCGCCATGACCGCACACGCCATGCAGGGGGATAAAGAGCGCTGCCTTAACATGGGCTTCGACGGCTATATTGCCAAGCCCATCAGCCAGGAGCGTCTCGCTGAGGAGATAGCTCGCGTGCTCGAGCATCATGATGATTCCTCCGTTTTTCCTGATGAAGCGCGCCTGTTGAAACAGTGCGCTGACGACCCTGCCCTGGTTCAGGAGCTGCTGGCCCTGTTTGGCGAAGGGCTGGAGGAGGCCATGAAAAGCCTCACCCGGGCTATCGAAAGCGATAACCGTGAAGCGCTGCGCCGCATGGCCCACAAGCTGCGCGGAGAAGCCGTCACGCTGGATTTCGGGCTGCTAGCCCGTCAGCTGCAGGCGCTGGAGAGCGAGGCGCACACGCAGGACAGGCAACAGCTTGCAACGCTAAACGAGCGTCTTCAAATGGAATCGCAGCGCCTGATGGTGTGGCTCAACGCGCGAGGGGTAAACGAACCATGACCCGTAGCTGCGCGCTGCTCTTTGCGCTGTTTATTCCACCGCTGGCGGCGAACCCGGTACCGGTCAGCTGGTCACTTGCTGGCACCTGGCGGGTTCAGGACGCCAACGACGGCACGCCTCCTTCCGCGTCAGGCTGGCGCGGGCTGAAAGTTCCCGCCAACTGGTACAGCGCGGGGTACGATCATCAGGGCGCGCTGTGGTATAAGCACGCCTTTACGCTACCCCTTCAACCGCCCGACGTGATGAGCACCCTGGTATTTGACGGCGTCGATTACCTTGCCGATGTTACGCTGAACGGCCAGCCGCTGGGCAAGCACGAGGGCTATTTTCAACGCTTTTCGCTGGATGCCAGCGCTGCGTTACAACGTCACAACCAGTTAGTGGTTCGGGTGGATAGCCCTTACGAAGATCCGCACAAGGTCTGGCCGCTGCATAAAACGCTCATGAAGGGGATTCTTAATCAGCATGATACGCGTCCCGGGGGCGCCTGGTCGCCGGAAGGACAGGACGCCAACTCTGGCGGCATTTGGGCACCGGTCAGGCTGCATCTGAGCCGGGGCGCCACCCTTGATGAAATCATCCTGCGGCCTGACTGGTCGCAGGGGCTGAAAAGCCCTGCACTGAAGGCTGAGATTCGCTATCGCGCACTTGGGAAGGGACAGGCTACCGCGCGACTCACCGCCACGCCCGCCAATTTCAGCGGTAAACGCTTCCAGGCAGATTTTCCGGTTACCCTGGAAAACGGCGCCCATTCCGCTCGTGTCACGCTGCCCATGCCTGCGGCAAAACTGTGGTGGCCGGTCGGCACCGGGAAACCCCAGCTGTATACGGTTCGCGTCTCATTACGAGATGAAAAAGGGTTAATGGATACGGCGGTCACCCGCACCGGACTGCGCAAGATCGTTGAGCAGCCAGGCAACAAAGGCTGGCTCATTAACGACAGGCGCCTTTTTGTTAAGGGCAGCAATTACATCGGCTCCCCTTGGCTCGGCACCATGACGCGAGAAAAATATCGTCGCGATCTTCGTCTGGCAGAAGCCATGAACGCCAACGCCATTCGCGTGCACGGACACGTTGCCGGGCGCGCGCTGTATGACGTTGCCGATGAAATGGGCATGATGATCTGGCAGGATGTTCCGCTGCAGTGGGGCTACGACAGCAGCGACGCCTTTACCAAAAATGCGGTACGACAGACGCGGGAGATGATCGAACAGTTTGGCAACTCACCCGCCATCATCGTCTGGGGAGGCCATAACGAACCGCCCTGGAATTCGCCCTGGATGGAAAAACGCTTCCCGGACTGGAACAAAAACCTCAACCGCGAGCTCACGCAGCGGGTAGCGGATACGCTTGCCGAAGATACCTCCCGCATCGTGCATCGCTTTTCCGCCGTTGAGGAGCACTACTGGGCGGGCTGGTATTTCGGTAGCGTACGTGACCTGCTGACGCCGGCCAAAACGGGGATCATCACCGAGTTTGGCGCGCAGGCGCTGCCCCGCTTGTCCACGCTAAAAACCATCATCCCGGCTGCGCAACTCTGGCCAAAAACCACCGCCGCTGACGATCCCGGCTGGAGCGTCTGGAAATACCATAACTTCCAGCCCTTTCAGACGTTTAAATTTGCCGGTATTCCGCGCGGAAACACCATTCAGGAAATGATCCGCAATACCCAGGCGTATCAGTCTCAGCTCGTCGCCACGGCGGCCGAGAGCTATCGCCGACAGCGCTACCAGCCGGTGACGGCCCTGTTTCACTTTATGTTCGTCGAGACCTGGCCCTCCATCAACTGGGGCGTGGTGGACTATTTGCGTAAGCCTAAAGCCGGTTTTTACGCGTTAAAACGCGCATACCAGCCGGTTCTGCCTTCTATTGAACCGGTCACCCCGCAGTGGAAATCCGGCACGGCGGCGACCGTGCGTCTCTGGGCCATCAACGACACCTGGAAACGGTGCAGCGAATGCCGTCTGTCGTGGCGTATCACCCAGCGCGCTAAGGTGCTGGCAAAGGGGACGATGACGATGACGATCCCCGCAGATTCGGGAACGATGGTCAAAACGCTGACGGCCACGCCAGTGGGTCAGGATGAGGTGTCGATTACGTTTACAATTGAAAACAAGGCGGGAAAAAGGGTTGGTGAAAATCAGCGCACGGAGTCCGTCATAAAATGAGCGAGGGAAAAGGAAAATTGCCGCTTCCCCTGCTTTCTTGTACCCTTTCACCGGAAACCCTGCCCCCACGAACATTGAGACATCCGGACACCTATGACTGCACATATTTCCAAAGATCCTTTGCATGGCGTAACGCTGGAGATGATGGTCAACGCCCTGGTGGCAAAATATGGCTGGAGCGAGCTGGGCGACCGAATCAAAATTAACTGTTTCAGAAAAGATCCCAGCGTTAAATCGAGCCTGAAATTTCTGCGCCGCACCCCGTGGGCGCGCGCGGAAGTCGAAGCCCTGTATCTGGACTCCCTCAACGATGAGGTGAGCACTGAACAGGCGGAGCCCGCCTTTAATCCCTGGGCCAACAGTCGGATTATCAAGAGCTAATACGCAAATGACGCGACACGTAAAACGGATTGGTGCGCTGGCTGCCTGCGCGCTTTTACTTGTGAGCTGCTCCTCAAAACCACCCAAATCACTGGTTACCCCTCTCCCCACCGCGAGCAAACCGACGCAGCAGGCAAACGAGCCGATGCGCGGGATCTGGCTGGCGACCGTCTCGCGTCTCGACTGGCCGCCTGTGGCCTCGGTGAACGGCCGCAGCGCGGACCAGCGCATCGCGATGCAAAAGCAGGCGCTGATCGGCAAGCTCGACAACCTTAAGCACCTCGGTATTAACACGGTGTTTTTCCAGGTGAAGCCGGACAGCACGGCCCTCTGGTCATCCAAAATTTTACCGTGGTCGGATATGCTGACGGGCACCATCGGCGAATATCCCGGATACGATCCGCTGCAGTTTATGCTGGATGAAGCGCACAAGCGCGGCATGAAGGTCCATGCCTGGTTCAACCCGTACCGCGTGTCGACCAACACCAAACCGTCAACCATCGCCGCCCTGAACCGGACTTCCTATCAGACCCCGTCCAGCGTCTATGTCCAGCACCCGGAGTGGGTGCGCATCTCGGGCGACCGCTTTGTGCTCGACCCGGGCATTCCGGAAGTACGCGACTGGATAACCAAAGTGGTGACCGAAGTGGTGGCGAACTACGCGGTAGACGGCGTGCAGTTTGACGATTACTTCTATACCGAAACGCCTGGTTCAGCGCTCAATGACGCACAGACCTGGCGGCAGTACGGTCAGGGATTTGCCTCGAAGGCAGACTGGCGAAGACACAACACGCAGCAGCTGATCGTCCAGGTTTCCCGGGCGATTAAACAGACCAGGCCCGACGTTGAGTTTGGCGTCAGCCCGGCGGGCGTGTGGCGCAACCGCTCCTTTGACCCGGCTGGCTCGGACACCCGCGGCGCCGCGGCCTACGATGAATCCTACGCCGATACGCGGCAGTGGGTGCAGCAGGGCCTGCTGGACTACATCGCTCCGCAGATATACTGGCCCTTCGCCCGTGATGCCGCGCGCTACGACGTGCTGACCAAATGGTGGGCCGACGTCGTGAAGCCGACCCACACTCGCCTGTATATCGGCATTGCGTTCTACAAGGTAGGCGAGCCGTCGAGAAACGAGCCGGACTGGACGGTTCAGGGCGGCGTGCCGGAGCTGAAAAAACAGCTCGATCTCAACGATTCGCTGCCCAACGTGAACGGCACCATCCTGTTCCGGGAAGATTACCTGAACCAGCCGCAGACGCAGCAGGCGGTGAACTACCTGAAAGGACGCTGGGGAAGCTAAATGCCATCAGGCAGAAACGCCCCGTTTCTGCCTGTTTTTTTTACGGCTTCGGCCCGAACATCGCCTCAAGCTGCTGCGCATCCGGCATACCGACCACCTGCTGCAGCTCATTTTCCGCATTCAGATAGTAAATGGCCGGCGTGGCGTTAGCGCCCAGGCTGTCCATCAGCGTCTGGTGCTTCTGCAGGATCGCTACCGTTTCGCGAGAAGCCTCGCCCTCTGGCTTCGGTAATTTTTTCCCACCGGACAGCTCGTATTCGCGCCAGGCCGAAACCGGATCTTTCGCATTCAGAATCGCTGAGGCGTTACGTCCGCTGTTGGGGTTGAGAAACGCAACCAGCAGCGTATTAAGCTGAACCTTGCCCGCCTTCACCCACGGCTGCGCTTCGGCCCAGAACTGCTTGCAGTACGGACAGAACGGATCGGCAAACACAAAGACCTTACGCGGAGCGTTATCCGCCCCTTCTTTCAGAGGATGCGCCGCGTTGAGGTTCTTCCACATTTCGCGTCCCATCGGGGCGTAGATCTCTTTCTGGAAATAGCCTTCGCTGAGGTTTTTTCCTTTTTCATCATACAGATAGCCTGAAATGACGTGTTTGCCGTCCGGCGTTAAAAAGAGCGTCACGCCCATATCCTGATACTGCCCAATCCAGGCGGGCGCGCCGCCGGGCGCATCCAGCTTCTTGATGATTTTAATGTTCTGCTGCTCGCTGAAGTGCTTCACCACGTCCGGTATGGCTTCAGCCGCCTGCGCCAGCCCTGAGGTCGCCAGCGCTGAAAGTAACAGTAATTTTTTCATTTCCCTCTCCGGTTTGTCGGGGGCATTCCGCCCCCTTCAGGTTAGCGGTTTTTCAGTGCGTCACTGACCATTTCGTCAAACTGTTCAAACGGCACCCAGCCGGGCAACAGTCCCTCGCCGATGAGCGTGGCGGGCGTGCCCTGGATCCCCATTTTTTCCGCGACGATCAGGCTGCGCTTGATTGTCAACATGCTCTCGTCATCAGGCGTCGTCACGCTCACGCCCGCCCGCTTCTGCGCCTCCTGAATGCTGGCGTCATCGTGGTAACCCTTTTTGGCCATCAGGGTATGGTTCAGCTTCATAAACTGCCCGGGATCCTGACGCCAGAGCGTTAACGCATCGCGCGCGGCGGTCAGTGAACTTTCCGAGCGGAAAGGTAAAAACTTAAAGACCACCGCGACGTCCGGATGCTTTTCGACGATCTTCTCCAGATAGGGATCGAATTTTTTACAGTACGGGCAGTTGTAGTCGGTAAACACCACCAGGGTGAGCTTTGGGTTTTTCGCGCCGATGCGCGGGGAGTTCGGATCGTTAAACAGGAAATCAGCGATCATCTTCTGCGCACGCTGCTCCTGGTCCGGCGTCAGCGGCTGGGCAGCGAACGCCTGAACCGGGGCCAGCAGGAGCAGAAGCGTAATAAGCAGTTTTTTCATTATACGTTTAGCCTTTTGCGTTGTTCAGGGTGGTGACCAGGGCGCGCTTGTCCAGCAGCGGCGAGAGGATTTCCTCCTCGGGCATGCCGGGGCCATATACCGCGTTAAACGGAATAGCGTAACGGTTTCGCTTCGCCAGAAACTCCGCGATAAACGCGGACGGCTGGCTCCAGTCTCCGCGCAGGGCCACTACGTCCGGCTGACGCAGCGCGGCAATAACGTCCGGCTGATTCAGTATCCGATGCTCGTTAACTTTGCAGGTCACGCACCAGTCCGCGGAGATATCCACAAACACCCGTTTCCCCTGCGCCAGCGCCTGCTGGATGGCCTCCTCGCTGAGCGGCTGCCACGGGATGGTCTGAGCTGCATTTTGCGCCGACGCGACAGGCGACGCGTTAAGCAGCCCGCGCGCCTGATACCCACCAAACGCCGACAGTGCGATCACCACGAACCAGAACAGCGGTGAGGATTTTTGCCCCTTCAGCGCGAACAGCGCCAGCGCGACGGCGATCAGCACCAGCATCACAATCTGGCTGACCGCCTCGCCAAGATGCACGCTTAACAATGTCGCCAGCCACAGGCTGGAGGCGAGCATCATCAGGCCCAGAACGACTTTTAGCGTCTTCATCCAGCGGCCGGGTTTCGGCAGCAGCATGGCCGTTTTGGGCACCAGAGCGACAAACAGCCACGGCAGGCTCATGCCCACGCCGAGCATCAGGAAGATGAGCCACAGGGAGTGCAGCGGCGCGCCAAGGGCAAAGGCGACCGCCGTACCGAGGAATGGCGCGGAGCACGGCGTGGCCAGCAGCGTGGCGAACATCCCTTCGCAGAAGCTGCCGCCAATCCCCGCGCCACCTGCCGTTGCCAGACGTCCCGTGGCCGCAGAAGGCAGCAGCATCTCAAACGCGCCAAACAGGTTCAGCGCAAACAGGAAGGTGACGGCGACCATCAGGCCAATAAACCACGGGTTCTGGAACTGAATGCCCCATCCCAGCGACGCTCCGGCCAGCTTCAGCGCGGTCACCATCCCCGCCAGCAGCATAAAGGAGGTGAGGATCCCGGCGCTGGTGGCCAGAAACCGCAGCCTGATCGCGCGCCTGTCCGATCCCGCCTGCAGGATGCTGTTAAGCTTCATCCCCATGACCGGCAGCACGCAGGGCATCAGGTTGAGGATCAGCCCGCCCAGCAGTGCAAAGAGCACCATTTTTCCCGTCCCTTCAGGCGCAGAAGGCGTAGCTGGCGTCGCGCCAACGGTCATGGTGGTTTGCTGCGCATTGCCGCCAGTGGTCAGCACAAACGACAGCCTCTTGCCCTCCAGCGAGGCGGGCTTGTCTCCCCATTCGTCGGTCACGGGTACCGCCACCCGAAGGGTATTGCCGTCGTGTTTAATGACCGGCTCGCCGGGAAGAATGTCACCCTCCAGCGGGTCAAAGTAGATCCCCGGATTATCCCACTTCCCGTCCGTCGTGCCGGTAATCACCAGCTTGTCGCCAGCGAGCCAGGCGGAGAGATCCGCGGATACGCCTGACGTACCGGGCACGGCGCGCATCGCCTGCTCGAACTCGCTACGGAAGCCCTCGTCCACCGGCTGGGTAAAATCGAGGTGCAGCGGGTAGTCCGTCAGCAGACAGACGTTACTGCACGTGGAAAGCGTGAGCGTTCCGTCGAGCGTGTCGCCCTTCACCCCGTCGAGCGTAATCGGGATAGTGACCTTGTCGTGATAGCCCTGTGTGGTCATGCCGGAGATATCGAAGCGCGACGGGACCGGCCAGGACCAGCGATCCGTCACGCCTTCCGGCCAGCTAATTTTTGGCGCGACGCCGCCCTCGCCCGGCGATCGCCAGTAGGTCTTCCAGCCGGGCTTTAGCTCAACGGTGAGCAGGCCTTTAACGTGCGTTTGTTCCCTCTCCGCCTGAAAGCGGATGCGGGCGTGATCGTTTTGTGGGGAAACCAGCCAGCCGGTGTCTGCCGCATGGACAATGCCGATGCAGGACAGCCACAGGAAGACGAATCCCCTGAAGAGGTTAACCATGTTTTACTCCGTGAACAGTGAAAATTATCGTGTGAGGACGATGATTTTCATTCACGGAAAACGCAGTTTTTAAGGTGTATTCGGGGAGGCGGTGCCTGAACGGGCTGCTCTGCGGGAGCCAATGCCCGCCCTTGCGTAAACAGCTGCAGCAGCGCGAAGAAGATAATAATGGCCGGTAGCGCGCCGTCGAAGAACAGCGGCTGGGCGCAAAGCAGCGAGTGTGCGCCCAGCTGACAGGGCGACGGGCCGGGCTGTTCAGTGGTGCTGCTTTGAGCCGGGGCATCTGCACTCAGAGAAATCTGCGGATCCAGTCCCTGTAAAAAATGGTTGAGCATCACCGCACGCTGCACGAGGCAAAGCGCCATCGCGAGACAGGTGACGATCAAAAGCCATTTTCCGAGGAGCTGACGGTTGCGCATAACATTCCAGAGTGACAAGACGCCCCGATCATAAACGATAGTGATGAATCTACAAGTGCCGGAAGTGTAAGGTTTTGTCTGTCGCCGCTATTCGCCCGTCAGCGCGTCGTAGACGTCCCGCAGACGCGTGCGGAGAAACAGCACAGCCTTGTGCTTGCGGGATAACAGCGCCTGTTCGCTGGCGCCCGTCTCCTCTGCCAGCATTTTAATGCTGTAGCCGTGGAGTTCGGTCTTTTCAAACACCTCCCTCTGCGGCGGTGGAAGTTCAGACAGCGCCTGCCCCAGCTCTTCCCACAGCAGCGTTTTGAGGTACTCCTCTTCCGGCGTGTGCGGTACGCCGAACAGGGTTTCGGCCAGTTCGTCCTCCGGGAAACCCTCTTCGTCTTCGCCCGTAAAATAGCCGGAGAGCGAGACCTCGCGCTTTTTACGCGCCCGGTCGGTCATCTCGTTACGCGCCGCGCGGAACAGCCAGGCGGCGACGTTTTCGACCGGCTGCTCCACTTTCATCAGCTGATAGGTGACTTCCTGCAAAATGTCGTCGGCATCATCACGAACGGACGTCCGTCCGCGAATGAAGGCTGTCAGCCGGGCGCGGCAGGCATTGAGCGCCGACATCAGCATGGATCCGCCCGCCTCCCCGGCTTTCATTTCGCTCACTCTGCTTCCGGCGCTTTTGGCGTGGCGTCGTCGCGCTTATCGTCACGATGACCGTGCCAGCCGCAGTGCCCGCGACCGTGGCGACCAAAACCTTCGCGGCGCTGCTGAATAAACGCCTCGCGCTGTTCTGGCGTCATGTTCATCCAGCGCTCGTGCATCCGGCGGTGCGCGCCAAACATCCCCGGACGGAAACCTAACCCGCCAAACAGAATGCGGCTCAGCACCAGAATGCCCAGCGCCTGCCAGAAGCCAATGGCCTTCACGCCGAGAATGGCCGGGAGCAAGGCGTTCCACAGGGTCATCACCACCAGGCCGAGCACGATGAAAATCACCGCGCCGATGACTAAACCCTTACCCATACGGTGGCGACCGAATCCGCGCCCGTGACCTCTGTCGTGCATATCAAAATCTCTCATGGGGTTTACCTCGTTTACAGTAACTGATTATGGCTTGTGATGAGGTAGACGGATGAGGAAGGGAAATATTGCTGGGGTGAATAAAAATTTTTGGGCTGACGATTTGGACTCATAGCGGTAACGGCTGGCGGGCGCTATGAGTCGCTTGCAGGCAAATCATCTCGTACGAAGAATACGCTTAACCAGTGCGATAGCAATAACGGCCAGTATGATTGACAACAGTGCCAGGAAGATGAGCAAGGACAATAGTGGATTTAACAAGCCACCTAAACTGGTGAAGTCGCTGATACGGCCAAGTTGCTCGGACGTGCATACACGCAAAATGATCTCAGGAATAATAAGCAAAAATATAATGACGGTCAGGACATAAACCAGAGCACTCTTGCGCTTTCCCATTTTCGATGTTGCCCCTTTCTCAAACATGATCAATGATAATAAGATAATGATACTGCAAGGTTATATAAAATGGCACAAAACTATTTGCAACTAAAAATGCAGTCGAATAAACAGTTAGCGATTGCATTAACAAACTCGCTTCGAGATATGCATGAAGACCATATGGCTACTCTGGAGAAGGTGAAACAGGGCACACAGCGCCTGGTTAGCTACGGTGCATGCCTGATGCCAGACGAGTATTATCGTAACGCTTGCCGTGATACGTGGCGCGAAGATAAACGCTTAGTCCTTGCCTTAGGTGAAATTTACAACAGAAAAGATGTCACTTTAGACATGGTTGAAATTTATTTTAGGAAAACTCTCAATAGGCTGGGCGAACAAAAAAGTAAAGACCTGATTACTAATATCCATAACTTATTGGGTAAAGCTGCCGAGCATGCCTCTGCTAAAGCCAGCAAGTTAGCCCTCTCTTTTACCCTTGCGAATCTGATCATCAACAGCAGGGATTTTAAGCAAAATCACATCAGGCTTGTTAACTCATTCTCGACATGGTTTGTTAATGGTGCAACACTTTACTCAAAGGCTCAGGTAGCGGCATCTGCGGCTAATCGACTCAAATTTCAGGATCCTCAGTACTACCAGGCGCTTTATAAAGAAAATATTGAGATGTTATATTTCTTAATCGAACCGCAAATGTCTGAAATTATCTACCAGGTAAACTCCGGGGATAATAACGAGCAAGTTATAGGTGATGCTTTGTACGAGATACTGCGGAAATGAAGCAAGCAATCTTATGGCTTTTGAAGTCGTTTTTTTACCTGGTGCCAGCATTACTTATTGTACTTGGGATATATTTTTTTATCCGGTTTATACCGGACTATGCTGCTTTACTTAGCGTCGTTTGGGTGATTGCTATTTCTTTTATTTATGTGAAATACAATAAGTGGTATTAAAACAGTTCTAGTAGAACTACAAGCTGACCTAATGGGGAAGCGACTTAGAAATTTTCACACCCTAAGTAGATAAAAGGCTCCCCAGGGAGCCTCTTACCATAGATCAAGCCTGCACCGGCAAACTAAAACTCGAAATACTCCGCGAAAGCTGCTGCGCCTGCTCTTCCAGCGATGCCGCTGCCGCAGCGGACTGCTGCACCAGCGCGGCGTTCTGCTGGGTGACGCCATCCATCTCGGTCACCGCCTGGCCGACCTGACTAATCCCGCGGCTCTGCTCTTCGGAGGCGACGGAGATCTGCTCCATCAGCGTATTCACTTTATTCACCGACGAAATAATCGAGTCAATCACCTCGCCCGAGCGGCTCACCAGCTCCGCGCCGTTTTTCACGCTGGAGACCGACTGCGCAATCAGGCTCTCGATGTCCTTAGCCGCCACCGCGCTTTTCTGCGCCAGGGTGCGCACTTCGCTGGCCACGACCGCAAAGCCGCGGCCCTGCGTACCGGCGCGCGCCGCTTCAACCGCCGCGTTCAGCGCCAGAATGTTGGTCTGGAAGGCGATGCTGTTAATCACGCTGGTAATGTCTTCGATGCGCTTCGAGTTCGCCGCGATGGTATTCATCGTGTCGATCACTTCACGGGTCACAGCTTCACCGGTGTGGGCATTTTTCACCGCGTCCTGCACCAGTTTCCCGGCCTGATAAACGTTGTCGGTATTGTTCGCCACCGTCGCGCTCAGCTCTTCCATGCTCGCCGCCGTCTGGGTCAACGCGGAAGCCTGCTGCTCGGTACGTGACGCCAGGTCGATATTCCCGGAGGCAATCTCCTGCGCCGCGTGCGTTACGGTATGACTCGCATCGCGCACCTGGGCGATGGTCGCCAGCAGCGCCTGACGCATCTGTTCCATCGAGCTCATAAGATGATCGATTTCGTTATGCGCGCTCCCCTTAACCGGCACCGGAACGTCCAGCTTGCCTGCCGCAATCTGGCTGCAGTGCTCGCGCGCCAGGTTTACCGGCGCAAAGACAAAGCGCTTCATCAGCAGGCTGACGGCGACAATCACCACCACAAACAGGCAGGCGATAGCGGCAATAATCACCAGGCCGGAGACGAAGTGGCTGCTCGCGTCTTCGTTCAGGCTTTTGGCGTATTTCTGGTGGACGGAAAGGACCTGGTCGAGAACGATCTCGTACTGACGGTCAAGACGGGAGACTTCCGGGATCAGCGCGTTAAATTTGGCCACATCGTGCGCCTCGGCGGCATCGATCAGCGGCGCCAGTCCCTGGTTGCGGTAGTTTTGCCAGGCATCCTGATAGGCAGTCACCAGCGGCGCTTCATCCGTCAGACGCGGCGAAGCCATAAAGGCCGCAAAGGCGTGGTCCGCTTTGGTCAGCGCCTCTTTCACGGCGGCTAGCTTTGCAGCCCCGTCCGCAGAGTTGCCCGCTTCCACCATCTTCACATACTCCATCACCCGCACGCGCAGCGTACGGCTATGGTTGATAGGGTCAATAATGGACAGCACAACCTGGATCTCTTTGTTGACGTTATCCAGGGAATTATTACTTTTAATGATGAGGCCAACGCTGGTCACAGTGCTGACAACAAAGAAGAAAAGCAGTGAGAACAGGACGATCAGGGACGACTTTTTCAACGACATAAACCAATACCTCAAGGAGAATTATTCCTTATGGTTATCGGCCATTCCAAAACTTAAATTAATTAAAGTTATTGAAGTATCGAACCGGGCTATTTCGCTGGCTTATAGCGTCGCTGCAGGGTGGCATTGAGCTTGCGCTGCAACGGCTGCGGCGTCTCCCCTTCGATCAATTTGCTAATCAAATCAAAGCAGTGCCACGCCAGCTGGCGGTTATCCTGACGAATGGTATCCACCGGGATCGTCAGCGAATCGTAGAGATAATGATCGTCAAAACTGGCTAACCTGATATCACTTTGCAACAGGTTGTGTTGGCCCATATAGCGCAGCACCCCTTCCAGCAGCCCGCAGGCGGCGGCGAACAGCGCTTTCGGCGGACGCCCCAGACGGGCGCAGAGTTCAGCAAACATCTCGTACCCGGAGCTCGGGTGATAGTTGCCGTGAATGATCCACTCGGGGCGCAGCTCCACGCCGGCCTCTCGCAGACCTTGCTTAAACCCTTCCAGACGATCGCGCGTCGGAGAAAGGCGCGGCTGGCCGCCGAGAAAATAGAATTCATCAGGATGCTGGCGCGCAATGTCGGCCACCAGTTCCGCCGTCGGGGTAATCGAATCGGTGATCACCAGCGGCAGCGCGCTGTCGTTGATGTGGCGGTCAAACAGGACAACGGGCAGCTGCTCGCTCAGCTTGTGGTAGTCCGCATCGTTAAGCATGCTTGAGGCCACAATCAGCCCGTCCACCTGGCGCGCCACCATGTTGTTCACCACCACCGTCTCCTGCCCCGGGTTTTCATCGCTGCAGGAGATCAGCAGCTGAACGCCCGCCTCGCGGCACAGCGTTTCCAGCTCGTGAGAAAACACGGCAAAGCCGTAGTTGGTGATCTCCGGGACCACCAGACCAACGGTGTGGCTGCGGTTATCGCGCAGCGACCGGGCGTGAATGCTGGGCTGATAGTGGTGCTCTTTTGCAATCGCCAGCACGCGCTCGCGCGTCTCTTCCGCCACGCGAAGCTCTTTGCTGCGCCCGTTCAGGACCAGGCTGGCGGTGGCTTTTGACACACCCGCCAGCTCCGCGATGTCTTTAATGGTGACGCGTTTTGTTTTTCTCACAACGACTTAGATCCGGCTGCCAAAACCCTCATTCTATCATGCAGGCGCGCAGCGACCAGTAGCGTAATGTGATATCGAACGCACCTTCGAATCGCACCCGGGCCGGATGGTCAGGAAAATAGCGGCTGCTCATCACCCCTTCACCGTGATTGATGAAAATTTCAACGCTGGAGCGGTCGCACAGAACGCGCAAATGACTGACGTCGCCCTGCCAGTAGCGGGTCAACGTTTCACCGGTTTTCAGGCTCGCGCGTTCAATACGTATACCCTGCTCATCGACCGTGAGGCGCAGTGCGCCGCCAAAATCGACATTCACCTGCGATGCACTCAGCTCAAACTCCAGGCGCGTCGCGTCCAGGTCCGGCGCCTCGCTGGCGCGCCCCTGCCAGCGCTGCTCATCTTCACGCAGCCCCGCCAGCTCGCGCGCCGGGGTCTGCCAGAGCCTGCCGTCGCGATAGCGTAATTCACGCGGGCAGGTCATCTGGTGCATCCAGCCGTGCGCCCGGGTTGGCTGAAGCATCTCTTCCCCGTCCGGTACGCCCATCCAGCCGATCAGAATGCGTCGACCGTCTTCCGCCAGCGTCGTTTGCGGAGCGTAAAACTCAAAGCCCGCGTCCAGCTCGTGCAGATCGCCGTGATCGAATGCGGCGCTTGCATAGTCAAACGCCCCGCTCGTCCAGGTCGCCGGATAGGTGTTGAGATAGCGATGCGGCTCGCGCGCCAGCCCCTGCGGACAGCTGATCAGTATGTGCGTTCCGTCGAGCGCGAACAGGTCCGGACACTCCCACATATACCCCGCATCCGTCAGGCCGTTGACCCCGTGACCGGCGATTTCCCCGCAGGACATCCAGGCGTGCAAATCGGCTGATTTAAACAACAGCACCTTGCCGCGCTTTTGCACATCCTGCGCGCCGAGCACCATGTACCACTCCCCGTCGTGCTGCCACACCTTCGGGTCGCGCACGTGGCCGGTATAGCCTTCCGGCAGCGCCAGCACCGGCCCCAGCTTCTTAAAGGTACCGTCCGGCTGTTCCACGGCGAGGCACTGCCAGGCCGTGCGGCTGCCGTCATCAAACTTAACGTTGCCGGTGTAGCACAGGGTCAGGACGCCCTGGTTATCCACGGCGCTACCGGAGTAGCAGCCGTTGCGGTCATACTCTTCATCCGGCATCAGCGCCAGCGGCTCGTGCTGCCAGTGCACCAGGTCCGCAGAGCTCCAGTGCCCCCAGCATTTAAACCGATGCTCGCAGTCCAGCGGGTTCCACTGATAGAACAGGTGGTAGCGGCCGGCAAACCAGATAAACCCGTTGGGATCGTTCATCAGCCCCGTCACCGGCGCGGGGTGCCACTGCGGGTAGTGGCTATCCGCCAGCGCCCGCGGCTGACCTTTCATAACGGCCTGCAGGATCGCAGGCCAGCGGGAAGGTAACGTCATTATTCAGAGTCCGTTTTATATTTCAGCAGCAGTGAGACGGTAAACGCCACGCCGAAGGCAATCACCATACCGATAATATAGTTGAGCAGCGAGCTGGCCTGCACGATGGCCATGCCCGGAATAGCGGTCAACCCAACGGCGGTCATGTAGACATGGACAGAGACCACCCAGGCCCCGCCCACCGCGCCGCCGATCAGCGCGGCGATGAACGGCTTAACAAAGCGCAGGTTGATACCAAAAATAGCCGCTTCGGTGATGCCCAGCATCGCAGAAAACGCGGACGGTAAGGTAATGGCTTTGATTTTGGCATCTTTGGTTTTGAACCACACCGCCAGACAGGCGCCGCCCTGCGCCACGTTCGCCATGGCCCAGATAGGCAGCAGGAAGTTAACGCCAATCGACGGATTACCCAGCAGCCCGGCTTCAATCGCGTGGAAGCTGTGGTGAATACCGGTGATCACAATCACCGAATACAGCCCGCCGAACAGCAGACCCGCCAGCCAGCCCGCGTGGGCAATTAACGTGCTCAGGATAAAGGAGATGCCGTCGCCCAGCGCGCGCCCCGCCGGGCCGATAATCAGCAAGGCGATAAAACCGGAGATAACGACGGTGAGGAACGGCGTCAGGATCAGGTCTAACGCGTCTGGAATCACGCGTCGCAGGTTTTTCTCCACGATGCTCATAAACCAGACGGCCAGCAGCACCGGGAATACCGTGCCCTGATAGCCAATCATCGCGATCTCAAGGCCGAAGAAGTTCATGGTGTGGAAGCCGGACGCCACGCCCCAGGCGTTGGTCAGCGCCGGGTGGGTCAGAATGCCGCCCAGCGTCGCGCCGAGATACGGGTTGCCGCCAAATTCCCGCGCGGCGGTAAAGCCGATCAGAATAGGCAGAATGATAAACGCCGCGGAGCTGCACATGTCCAGCATGATGTAGATGGCGTTATCCGCATTGACCCAGCCGTAGGTTTTCACCATGCCGAGCAGGCCCATCAGCAGGCCGGATGCCACAATCGCGGGAATGATCGGGACAAAGATGTTGGAGAGCAGACGGGCAATGCGCTGGAACGGGTTCAGCTTGCGCGCCGCCAGGTCCGCGGCCTCCGATTTACTGGATTCGCTAATCCCCGCCGCCTGAATAAACGCGGCGTAAACCTTGTTGACCACGCCCGTGCCAAAAATCACCTGCATCTGTCCGGCGTTACGAAAACAGCCTTTTACGCCGTCGACCTTGCCGATCGCCTGCTGATCGGCAAGCGCGTCATCAACCAGCACCAGACGAAGACGCGTTGCGCAGTGCGCCGCGCTGGCGATATTTTCCTTGCCACCGAGCAGCGGAATAAGCTCGCGGGCGATTTGATTAAAATCCATAGATACCTCTGCCTGACTTCTTTTTATGATGTGCGAAACGCTCCCGCCAGGCGGGAGCGTGATGGGTTAAAACCAGGTTTCCATCTGGACCCCAAAGTTCCATTCCCCGCCGGCGTTGAAGCCGCTGCTGCCAAAGGCATCATCGCTGGCGTAATGATCCAGTTTGCTGCTCCAGTCCATCCAGGTGGCAAACAGACGAAGCTCCGGACGGCTGAAGAAATCGCCGATTTTGCTCGCTTTTAACGTCGGCGCAAAGGTCAGCTTGTAGAAACTGCCGTTAACGGCGTTGCGGTCCTTATAGCCTTCCGGATTTAAATCCATGTACTGATAGCTCCCCTCAAACGCCAGGGCGAAGTTCTGCGTCACTTCTTTAATCAGGCGGGTGTTGAGCGTTACCCACTCATAGCTATCGCCCTTGACGTAGCGATCTTTACTGCTCTGCGCCAGCACGGCGGGAGCAACGCTCCAGCCACCGCCGATCGGCGTGACACCGTAACTTGCGAAGCGCCAGGTATCCGCCTCAGACAGCAGTGCCCCGTCGGAACCGATGCTTTTCACTTCCGCACCCAGCCCGTGACCGTACAGAAGCGCCGTTTTGGCGGTCCCTTCCCGCAGGCCGTAGAAGCTCTCGTTGTGCAACCCGACCAGCGCATGAACGCCGGTATTGGCGGCGTCAGTTTTGATGAGATCGCCGTTGGTGTCTTTACGGTCGTCGTTATCTTTCGCCCGCAGGCCGCTCACCATCAGCTGGAACGGTCCGGCGAAGTGGTTCATGCTGAGGATATAGTTCTGAACGTTATTGTCGGTCTGCTCTACGCTGCCGAAGTTGCGGCCGTAGATGGAGAAGTTGCTGCGCAGCGAATCGTTCCATTTCACGTCATAGACACCACCGCCGGTACCGGCCAGAAACACCACGTCAGAATCCAGCCAGTGAATATCAAAGTTGTCGCGGTCGAAGCGTTTACCCGCCCAGAAGGTACTGCCCTTCAGCGCGCCGGTAAAATCAGGCAGGTTGCCCAGCTCCGCGAAGGCCTGGCGAATATTGAGATCGCTGGTATCGGCTGACCAGTCGTTATAGGTTCTCTGACCGTCGGCCAGCATCGCTTTAAAGCGCGTGGTGGCCCCGTTATCCAGAGTTTGCTTGTGCTCCAGGTTCAGTTCGACGTAGGTGTCGGCTTCGTTACCCAGACGCCCTACCGCGCCGCCGGTTTCTCCGGCCGGGGTCAGATAAGGACCGCTTTTGCTGCTGGAGGCCGCATCGTTCATCAGCAGGCCCGAACGGGCGTAGCCGTGGAACTCAAATCCGCTGCTTTGATCCGCCTTCTTCTCCAGCGCGGTGGTGCGCTGCGCCACCGCCTGGGTTGTCGTTTGCGTCTGCTGCTGTGCGGCAACCAGCTGCTGCGTTTTTTGTTCCGCATCGGTGGCGCGTTTTTCAGCCACCTGCGCACGCGTTTCCGCCGCCTGGAGGCGCTGCTCCATCGCGGCAAGACGCGCTTCGATACTTGTCATATCCGTCTGGGCAAAAACAGAGGTACTTCCGGCCAGCATGCCTATCATCACGGCAAGTCTGCGTTTTTTATACATTTTGTCGCATCCCTAAAAGAAGTCATTAAACGTGCTAAATTGCTAAACCGGTTTAGGTTGCTGATACTAAACCTCTGAATTTTGGATCGGCAATCTTTTTTGCTAAACCGTTTTAGTAAGTGTGATCGAGGCGACAATTCAGGCCGCCGGATTGCGGCCAGTGAAGGGAGGAATTACAGTTCGTGCTGCCACGGCAAGGCGGTCATCGCCCCTTTGGCCGTAGTGGCTAATGCGCCGCAGCGCTGGGCTAAGGCGATGACCGGCGTCAGGTCCTGCCCGGCGGCCAGGCCGTAGAGCAGTCCGGCGACGAAGGCATCGCCCGCGCCGGTGGTATCGACACACTCAACGGGGGTTGCCGGATAGTGCTTCGCGGCGCCGTCATGCCAGGCGATCACCCCCTCTTTTCCCTGGGTGACCAGCACCAGACGCGCCGGACAGCGCGCCATCAGCGCGTTCAGACCGACGTTAACCTCTACATTTCCGGTTAAAAACGCCAGCTCTTCCACAGAGAGTTTCACCACGTCGGCGCTCTGCAGGGCCTGCTCCAGGCAGCGGCGCAGCGCGTTCTCATCCGGCCAGAGGTCCTGGCGAATATTGGGGTCGAAGCTGACGTAGCCGCCCGCTCCACGGATGGCGGCCATCGCCTCAAACGTCGCGGAACGGCTCGGCTCTGCGCTTAACGCGATGGTACAGACGTGCAGCCACTCTCCGGCGCTGAACGTCGGCAGATCGGCGGTTTCCAGAAACAGATCGGCGCTCGGGCGCACCATAAAGGTAAACGAGCGTTCGCCGTGGTCATCCAGATCGACCACTACCGTTGAGGTTCGGTGCGCCGGGTCAAGGCGCATAGACTTCACGTCGACCTTTTCGTCAGCGAGAGTTTTCGCCATAAAGCGCCCGAATGGATCGTCGCCAACCCTGCCGATAAAGGCGCTCTGGCCGCCCAGCCGGGCAATACCGACCGCAACGTTTGCCGGTGCACCACCGGGACACTGCAGCAATCTGCCTTCTCCATCGGGCAGCAAATCCACTACCGCATCGCCAAGTACCCAGATTTTTTTCATGTGTTCCTCGTAGCTAAACAATATTAAACCGTTTTAGCTATTTAAGCACAGGCAGGACGAAGGGGAAATAACGCGGGAGGAAAATTGGCTAACGCACCAGATGCGGCCAGTGAATATCACCGACGCCATTAAGCTGCGGGCGGGCAAACAGAAAGCCCTGGAAACGGCGGATCCCGGCAGACTCGAGCCAGCACCACTCCTCTATCTTCTCGATCCCTTCGGCCACCAGGGTAATTTCGAGATCGGAGCAACAGCTGACGATGGAGCGCACAATCGCCTGCTTCGGGCCGCTGAGGTGGATATCGCTGACTATCTCCCGGTCGATCTTAATTTTATCCGGCTGGAAGCGGGTCAGCAGCGAAAGACCGGCATACCCGGAACCAAAATCATCGATTGCCAGGCCAATGCCCTCACCGCGAAGCTGCTTGATGGCGCTATTGAACTGGTTGAAACCGGAGATCATCTCGTTTTCCGTCACTTCAATGACCACCTGCTCCGGCTGAAGGCCATGTTTTTTTATCTCGCTGACCAGGAATTCCACAGCGTTGGGGACATTCACCAGCGACATCGGCAGCAGGTTTACCGCAATCTTATGGCTGCCAATGCCCAGCTTTTCCGCCAGCGCAAAGGCATACGCTTTCGTCTGGAGATCGACTTCGTAGATTTTGTCCGGGTCGAGGGTGCTGAAGAAATGCTCCGGGCTGCCGCCGTCGTTGCCGCGAATAAGGGCTTCAAGCGAGCTTATCTTCCCTTCCGAGGGCTCAACGATGGGCTGGAGCGCAAACTGACAGGTTTGGTTGGCCATCAGCCCCAGACGTTCGCCAAAGGGCAACGCCTCGGGTGACAGAGTCCATTTTTCAGGTACGTAGCGTGCACCCGACAGGGCCGGACGTTTGCCTGTGATAAACGTCTGGATAAATTTAAACACCCGGTCATCGGATGTGAGATAGCTTTCCAGCTTGCTGTAATTCAGAACCGACTGCAGCACCTCTTTCGGCGACTGCGTTTGCAGATCGAACAGCAGCATACCGACGTTTTCGAAGCGTCTGCGCGGGCCATAGTCCCGCATCAGCTCTACCACTCCACTGTGCCGCTTGTCGTCACGGATTTTATGGAACAGCTTAAGCACGCTCTCTTCCGACCCTTCGAGGATTTGCAGCACGTCACTGCCTTTTGCAAGCAGAACCCCGGTGATATTCAGACTGGCATTGCGGATCCGGGCGCGCTCCACCAGCTCCCTCAGCGCGGAGGACTGACAGGATAAATTCAACTGGCTTCGGTAAATCAGAGTAGTCAGCACAAAAATGGGTTCCGATGAGAAAGAGAGGTGCCTTGAAGCTATTATTTAACATACTTAATCAATGCGACCTAACATATTCACGCCACAGGGGAACGTTACTTTTCCCCGTCCCCGATCCGGCTGTTAATCCTCTCCTGCATATAGCCGTAAAACGGGTTCGAGGTGACCCGCATCAGCGCCTCTTTTCCGACGCTCAACACGGAGGTTTCGCCCCAAAGCGCGATTGTCCCCAGGCTGATGCCGTAGCGGTTTTTCACCCCAGGCTCACGGCCATAGAGATCGTCATCCGGCGGGAACGGCACCGCAACGTGCGACAGGGAATAGACATCCTGCGGCCAGGCCTGCGCCAGCGGCACGACCGTCTCCAGGGTGCTGCCAGCCGGAGTGATTTTCGCTACCGTCGAGAAGCTGTATGCGTCCGCATTGGTAATAATCGTGACACCGTAACGCCTCTGCGCAACCGGCAGCAGCGCCGAAGTTGCCGTCCACGACGACGGTTTGAACAGCGGGCGGAAGCTCGCCGCCTGGTTGATATCAAACACCACCAGCTCGCTGCCGTTTGCCGGAAGCTGGTCAAACAGGCCGGTCACCACCGCGCGGGTGCTCACCGTAGAATCCATCACTGACTGGAACGCCAGGATCGGCGGCAAATTCGCCAGCCTGTTCTCCCGCGCCTCGCGGCCAATCTGCTCCTGCAGGGCCTTCGTCAGAAGCCATGACTGGCGGGCGGCGTTCACCGGGAACGAGTTATATTTGTACGGATTATATTCCGGCGCGATATTCAGCCACGCCGCTTTAGCAAACGCCGGCAGCAGCGCCGGTAGCCCGGCGAAACCGGCAAACCGCGCAAAGGCCGTCACGCCAATCATCGGTGAGAGCAGTATCACCTGCTGCGGTTTACGCAGCGAAGGCGCGTCCAGCGCATCGAGGGTATATTTCATCGCCAGCGCCCCGCCGTTGGAGTAGCCCACCAGATGCAAAGGCGCAGCCTCACCCGCCAGACGCGTGGCTTCCCGCACCGCAAGACGCGTCGCCGCGAGCCACATCTCCCAGTCGACGTCCGTCAGCGCGCCGGGCGCGGTACCGTGCCCGGGCAGACGCGGGACCACGGCCACAAAGCCGTGCTGTTGATAGTTCACCGCAAGGCGCCGGACGCTGTAAGGCGAGTCCGTCAGACCGTGCAGCAGCACCACCGCGCCGCGCGGCTTTCCGGCAGGCATCAATACAAACGAGCGGTTGGCATCGGGCGTAAACTGTCCCGGCCACACAAGGCTCTGGCGATAATAGCGGTTTAACGGCGAACGTTCCTCGCCCTCTGTTTTCGCCGTCACCGCGCGATCAAGATCGGCGAAAATGGCGTTTTCCCGGGCGATATACCGGGCAAAATCGGCGTTATCCATCTCGCGCACGGACATCTCATCGGCCCGCCAGGTATGCCAGAGGTGCAGTTCCGGTCCCTGCTGGGAGAGATAGACCCGAACCGCCAGCAGGACAACCAGTACGATCCCGACGACAATCCCTATTTTCTTTGCAAGCGCCATCAGGCGCACGCTGACTCGCCAGGGCAGATTTGCCATGCCGGGATCCTTTTTATATTCACGGTACATCTATCTTATCAAAAATGTGAACGGACTGACGGATTCACCAAATTCATACCTGCCGCGTCAGACAGTGCACCAAAAGTGAACTACGCTGCACAAATGTTGATCATTGGTTAAACAAATATTGCATGAAGTTTACTACACAGCGGGTTTCACCCGCCCTGTGAACATGGCACGCGTCATGCATTGTTAACCAGGTAACAAAAATTCGGCCATTGACAGCCTGTTAACAGCGAGGCGGTATGACGACGAAACCTGAGATGTTGAGCCGTATCGAAGCGACGTTCAGCCAGCTCACGCCCAGCGAAAAGCGGGTCGGAAGCTGGCTGCTGGCGCACGCCGCGCAAATCCCGTTTGAAACGGCGGAGAGCATCGGTCAGGCGAGCGGGACCAGCGGAATTACCGTCGGACGCTTTCTGCGCAAGCTGGGGTATCGCAACCTGGAAGATGCCAAAAAGAGCCTGCGCGATCCGTATCAGCCCTGGGGCATGAACGAGCGGCTGGACTCCTGGCAGCAGCAGCGCCCCCTTTCCAGCCGCCTTCAGCATGCCCTGTCGCTGGAAGTGGATGCCATCACGCAGGTGTACCAGCTGGCGCAAACGGACGCCTTCCGCAAGGTGGTGCACAACCTCGCCCACGCGGATGCGGTGTTTGTGCTGGGGATCCAGTCCACGCGCGGGATTGCCAACGCCTTCTTCAGCCACCTTGAGTACCTCCGCCCGCGCGTGAGCTATTCGGAAGGCGCTTCCGGCAGCTGGGTGGAATCCCTGAACTCGGGGTTTTCGCACCCGTACGTCGTGCTGATCGATACGCGCACCTACTCCGCGATGGCCCGTCAGTACTGCCGCGTCGCCAGCGAGAAAGGCATTCCGCTGGCCTTAATCACCGATATCTGGTGCCCGTGGGCGCGGGATTACCCGATGGATTTACTGCAGGTGAAAACCGATACCGGTCACTTCTGGGATTCGCTTGCCCCCGTGAGCTGTCTGTTCAACCTGCTGCTGTCGGGCGTGGTGGAAGCGCTGGGTGATGCGCTCCCGGCGCGTCTGGCGGTAAACCGGCAATTACAACAAGAGTTTGGTCAATTCGAACGCTAAAGGAGCGGAGCTATGCCCGAAGAGAGTGAACTGATTGATGTGGCGAAGACGTTTCCCACGCTGCATATCGATCTGAAATACGCCACCGCCGACAACATCACCGGCCGTCCGATCTATCAGGAGGCGCTGTGCCTGCTGCATACCGACGCGGCCACCGCGCTGGCAAAAGCCATCAGCATTGCCTCCCTGGCCGGGCTGAAGCTGGTGGTGTACGACGCCTATCGGCCGCAGCAGGCGCAGGCCCAGCTGTGGGATGCCTGCCCGAACCCGGAATACGTGGTCGACGTGGCGATTGGCTCCAATCACAGCCGCGGTACGGCCATCGACGTCACCCTGATGGATGAACATAACGCCGTGCTGGATATGGGGGCCGGTTTTGACGAAATGCATGACCGATCGCATCCGTATCACCCCTCCGTGCCGCCGCACGCCCAGCGCAACCGTCTGCTGTTGAACGCCATCATGTTTGGCGGCGGTTTTGTCGGTATCAGCAGCGAATGGTGGCACTTCGAACTGCCCAATGCCGCCAGCTACCCGCTGCTTGACGACCGTTTTGCCTGTTTTCCCCTGACGCACACTTCTCTTTAAACCTGGAGCACTGCCATGAAAACATCGCTTATCTCGACGCTGATCGCCGCCACGCTGGCCCTGAGCGCACCGCTGGCGCTGGCTGCCGTCCCGAAAGACATGCTGGCGATCGGCAAAGCCGCCGACCCGCAAACGCTCGATCCTGCCATCACCATTGATAACAACGACTGGACCGTCACCTATCCGTCCTACCAGCGTCTGGTCAAGTACAAGCCAGGCTCTACCGAGGTGGAAGGCGATCTGTCGACGGGCTGGAAGGCGTCGGAAGACCAGAAAGAGTGGACTTTTACCCTGGCAGATAACGCGAAATTCTCCGACGGCACGCCGGTCACCGCTGAGGCGGTAAAACTCTCCTTTGAGCGCCTGCTGAAGCTCGGCCAGGGGCCGTCTGAAGCTTTCCCGAAAGACCTGAAAATTGATGCCGTCGATGACCATACGGTGAAGTTCACCCTCAGCCAGCCCTTCGCGCCTTTCCTCTACACGCTGGCAAACGACGGGGCGTCCATTATTAACCCGGCGGTGCTGAAGGCCAATGCGGCGGACGATGCCCGCGGTTTTCTGGCGCAAAACACCGCCGGTTCCGGGCCGTTTATGCTCAAAAGCTGGCAGAAAGGCCAGCAGCTGATCCTGGTCCCTAACCCCCACTGGCAGGGTGAAAAGCCGCACTTTAAGCGCGTCTCGGTGAAAATTATCGGTGAAAGCGCCTCGCGCCGACTGCAGCTTTCCCGCGGCGATCTGGACATTGCCGACGCCCTGCCGGTCGATCAGCTTGCGGCCCTGAAGCAGGAAGGCAAAGTCGCCGTCGCGGAATACCCGTCCCTGCGCGTGACTTACCTCTATCTCAACAACAGCAAAGCGCCGCTCAATCAGGTGGATTTACGTCGGGCCATCTCCTGGGCGACGGATTACCAGGGGATGGTGAAAGGCATTCTGAGCGGCAACGGCAAGCAGATGCGCGGCCCGATCCCGGAAGGCATGTGGGGCTTTGACGCCACGGCGATGCAGTACAGCTTCGATGAGGCCAAAGCCAAAGCGGCGCTAGAGAAGGTCAAAGACAAACCCGCCAGCCTGACCTTCCTCTACTCGGACAACGATCCGAACTGGGAGCCGATCGCCCTCTCCACTCAGGCCAGCCTCGGCAAGATCGGCATTAGCGTCAAGCTGGAAAAACTGGCCAATGCGACCATGCGCGACCGCGTCGGAAAAGGCGATTACGACATTGCCATCGGCAACTGGAGCCCGGACTTTGCCGACCCGTACATGTTCATGAACTACTGGTTCGAATCGGACAAAAAAGGGCTGCCGGGCAACCGTTCGTTCTATGAGAACAAAGAGGTCGATTCGCTGCTGCAGGCCGCGCTGAAAACCACCGACCAGGCGGAACGCACCAAAGATTACCAGCAGGCGCAGAAGGTGGTTATCGACGAGGCGGCCTACGTTTATCTGTTCCAGAAAAACTACCAGCTGGCGATGAACAAAGAGGTCAAAGGCTTCACCTTTAATCCGATGCTCGAGCAGGTGTTCAACATCGCCACCATGAGCAAATAACGGTTCTCGCCGGGGGGAAAGCGTATGACGTTCTGGAGCATAGTGCGCCAGCGCTGCTGGGGGTTAATCCTGGTGGTGGCCGGTGTCTGTATTATTACCTTTATTATTTCACACCTGATCCCCGGCGATCCGGCCCGTCTGCTGGCCGGAGACCGCGCCAGCGACGAAATCGTGCAGAACATCCGCCAGCAGCTAGGGCTGGATCGGCCGCTATATATACAGTTTGGCCGCTACGTGGACGCTCTGGCGCACGGTGATTTAGGCACGTCCATCCGTACCGGACGTCCGGTCGCCGAAGATCTGAAGGCCTTTTTCCCCGCCACGCTGGAGCTGGCCTTTTGTTCTCTGCTGCTGGCGCTGGTCATCGGCGTGCCGCTGGGGATTTTGTCGGCGGTGTACCGCAACCGCTGGCTGGATCACCTGGTGCGTTTAATGGCGATGACCGGGATCTCCACGCCGGCCTTCTGGCTCGGGCTGGGCGTTATCGTGCTGTTCTACGGGCACCTGCAGATTCTGCCGGGCGGCGGCAGGCTGGACGACTGGCTCGATCCGCCGACGCACGTCACCGGGTTTTATATGCTGGACGCGCTGCTGGAGGGCAACGGTGAGGTGTTCTTCAACGCGCTTCAGCACCTGATTTTACCCTCGCTGACGCTGGCGTTTGTTCACCTGGGGATCGTGGCGCGCCAGGTCCGCTCGGCGATGCTGGAGCAGCTTAGCGAAGACTACATCCGCACCGCGCGCGCCAGCGGCCTGCCCGGCTGGTACATCGTCCTGCGCTACGCCCTGCCCAATGCGATGATCCCGTCCATCACCGTGCTCGGGCTGGCGCTGGGCGATCTGCTTTACGGCGCCGTGCTGACCGAAACCGTCTTTGCCTGGCCGGGCATGGGCGCCTGGGTGGTGACGTCCATTCAGGCGCTCGATTTCCCTGCCGTGATGGGCTTTGCAGTCGTCGTTTCGCTGGCCTACGTGCTGGTTAATCTGGTGGTCGATCTGCTTTACCTGTGGATTGACCCGCGAATCGGGCGCGGAGGTGCCGAATGATGTTAACGCAGGAAACGCCCGTCCCGGTTAAAACCGCCGGACAACGCATCAACTGGGCAAAGCTGTTCTGGATGCTGCGTCAAAGCCCGCTCACGATCGTTGGCGGCGTCATTATGATTGCGATGCTCTTTCTGATGGTGGCCTCACCGTGGATTGTGCCGCATGACCCGAATGCGCTGGATCTGACCGCACGCCTGCAGGCGCCTTCTGGGCAACACTGGTTTGGTACCGATGAGGTGGGACGCGACCTGTTCAGCCGCGTGCTGACGGGCAGCCAGCAGTCGATTACCGCCGGGCTGGCTGTGGTGGCGATTGCGGGCGGCATCGGCTCGCTGCTGGGCTGTTTTTCCGGCGTACTGGGCGGGCGCGGCGACGCTATCATCATGCGGGTGATGGACATTATGCTCTCCATTCCCTCCCTGGTGCTGACCATGGCGCTAGCCGCCGCGCTCGGTCCGAGCCTGTTTAACGCCATGCTGGCGATTGCGATTGTCCGCATCCCGTTTTACGTCCGCCTGGCGCGCGGGCAAACCCTGGTGGTGCGCCAGTTTACCTACGTTCAGGCCGCCCGCACGTTTGGCGCGTCCCGCTGGCATTTGATCCGCTGGCATATCCTGCGCAACGCCCTGCCGCCGCTGATTGTGCAGGCTTCGCTGGACATCGGCAGCGCCATTCTGATGGCCGCCACGCTGGGGTTTATTGGCCTGGGCGCGCAGCAGCCCACCGCCGAATGGGGGGCGATGGTGGCCGTGGGCCGTAACTACGTCCTGGACCAGTGGTGGTACTGCGCCTTTCCCGGTGCGGCGATTCTGATTACCGCCGTGGGCTTTAACCTGTTTGGCGACGGTATCCGCGACCTGCTGGATCCGAAGTCGGGAGGAAAACAGTAATGACCGAACCGGTATTACGTATTGAAGACCTGCATCTGAGCTTCCCGATTTTTCGCGGTGAGGTCCACGCGCTGAACCACGTCTCGCTGGAAATCGGCAGGGGCGAAATCGTCGGCGTGGTGGGCGAGTCGGGATCGGGCAAGTCCGTGACCGCCATGCTCGCCATGCGGCTGCTGCCGGAAGGGAGTTACCGCATTCATCATGGTCAGGTGAAGTTACTCGGCGAAAACGTCCTGACGGCGTCCGAGAAGCAGCTTCGCCAGTGGCGCGGTGCCCGAGTGGCGATGATTTTTCAGGAGCCCATGACCGCCCTCAACCCGACGCGGCGGATTGGCAAACAGATGGTGGAGGTGATCCGCCAGCATCAGCCGCTTTCGCGGCGCGAGGCGCAGCAGAAGGCGATTACCCTGCTGGAAGAGATGCAAATCCCGGACGCGAAGCAGGTCATGGAGCGTTATCCGTTTGAACTCTCCGGCGGCATGCGCCAGCGGGTGATGATCGCCCTTGCCTTCTCCTGTGAGCCGGAGCTGATCGTCGCCGACGAACCGACCACCGCGCTGGACGTTACCGTCCAGCTGCAGGTGCTGCGCCTGCTGAAGCATAAGGCGCGGGCCAGCGGGACCTCGGTGCTGTTTATCAGCCATGATATGGCCGTGGTGTCGCAGCTTTGCGACAGAACGTACGTGATGTATGCCGGCAGCGTGATTGAGAGCGGCGCCACGCAAACGCTGATCGACCGCCCTGTACACCCCTATTCCATCGGCCTGCTGCAGTGCGCCCCGGAAAACGGCCAGCCGCGCGACCTGCTTCCTGCCATCCCCGGCACGGTCCCCAACCTCAGCCAGCTTCCGCAGGGTTGCGCCTTCCGCGAGCGCTGCTTTGCCGCCGGGGCGAAATGCAGCGAAACGCCGCGCTTACAGCCCAATGGCGCAGAAGGCCAACAGGCTGCCTGCTGGTATCCACAACGGGAGAAACACCATGTCTGATGTACTGCTGGAACTGGATAGCGTGCACGTGAACTTTGCGGCGCGCAAAAACTGGCTGGGGCGCGTAACGGAACAGGTCCATGCCCTAAACGGGCTCGATCTGCAGATCCGTCGGGGGGAAACGCTGGGCATTGTCGGGGAATCCGGCTGCGGGAAAAGCACGCTGGCCCAGCTGCTGATGGGCATGCTTAAGCCCAGCACAGGCGCGTGCCAGCGGGCGCACCACGCGGGCGGCATGCAGATGGTGTTTCAGGATCCGCTCTCGTCGCTCGACCCGCGATTGCCGGTCTGGCGAATCATCACCGAGCCGGTGTGGGTGCAGAAACGCAGCAGCGAGAGCGTGCGCCGTCAGCTGGCGGAGGATCTGGCGCTGCAGGTTGGCATTCGCCCGGAATACCTCGACAGGCTTCCGCACGCCTTCTCCGGCGGGCAGCGCCAGCGCATTGCCATCGCCCGGGCGCTCTCCTCCGACCCCGATATTATCGTGCTTGATGAACCCACCAGCGCGCTGGATATCTCCGTGCAGGCGCAAATCCTCAACCTGCTGGTGACCCTGCAACAGCAGCGTAATCTGACCTACGTGTTAATTTCGCATAACGTATCGGTGGTCAGACACATGAGCGACCGCGTGGCGGTGATGTACCTTGGGCAGATTGTGGAGCTGGGCAGCGCCGCGCAGGTGCTTGGCGAGCCGCGCCATCCCTATACCCGTCTGCTGCTCGACTCGGTTCCCCGCACCGGTGAACCGCTGGATGAAAATCTGGCGTTACGCAAAACGGAGCTTCCCGGCAACCGTCATCTGCCCGAAGGCTGTTTTTTCCGCGACCGTTGTCCGATGGCAGCGCAGGGGTGTGAGCGTCCCCAGCCGCTACAGCCCTCACGCGAGGGCCGTAACGTCCGATGCTGGCGCAGTCTGGATTAGATTTGGGCCATCCCGCCGTCCACAAACAGCTCGATGGCGTTAATAAAGCTGGCCGCGTCGGAGGCCAGAAACGCCACCGCTTTACCCACCTCGCCCGGCGCGCCTAAACGCCCCAGCGGTACCTGCGCGGCCAGCGCGTCGTACAGCCCCTGACGGTGTTCTTCCGGCACCAGATCGCCAAGTCCAGGCGTTTTGATCGGGCCCGGGCTCACCACGTTGACGCGGATCCCGCGGCCCTGCAAATCCAGCGCCCAGGAGCGGGCAAAGTTGCGCACTGCGGCCTTGCTGGCGCTGTAGACGCTGAAGTTGGCCGTCCCTTTTATGGACACCGTCGAGCCGGTCAGAATAATCGACGATCCGGCGGAGAGCAGCGGCAGCGCCTTCTGCACCGTGAACAGCACTCCGCGCACGTTGGTGCCGAAAATCCGGTCAAACTGCTCTTCGGTGATCGCGCCCAGCGGCAGCATATCGCCGCCACCGGCATTGGCGAACAGGATATCAAGACGGCCTTCATCTTTTGCTATCCGGGCATAAACCTCATCCAGATCGGCAAGCTTTGAGACGTCCGCGCGAATGCCCACTGCGTCAGAAGCAATCTCTGCTACCGCGGCGTCTAGTTCGGCCTGACGACGACCGGTGATGTAGACCTTCGCGCCCTGCGCCGCCAGCTCCTGCGCCGTGGCAAGACCAATACCGGTGCTGCCGCCGGTGACCAGTGCGATTTTTCCTGAGAGAGTCGTGTTCATGTCATTTACCTTTTGTTGGGTTTGCGGTGCGCGCTTTCGCTCGCGTTGAACAAACTTTAGCCCTTGCGGCATTAGTGAAAAACAGGCAAAAATGAAAATGACTATTCATATACAGAAATAATCAGAGGTCATCATGGACCAGCTCATGGCGATGCGCGCCTTTACGCGGGTCGTGGAGTCAGGCAGCTTTACCCGCGCGGCGGACTCGCTGAATATGCCGATCGCCACGCTGAGCAAGCTAGTCAAATCGCTTGAGGCGCACCTGGAGATACGCCTTCTGCACCGCACCACTCGCCGGGTGGTCGCGACGCCTGAAGGGATGGAATACTATGAAAAAGCGCTCAGGGTGCTGATTGATATCGAAGATATCGACACCTCGTTTCGCGTTTCCCGCGCGACGCCAAAAGGGCATTTGCGGGTTGACGTGGGCGGCTCCACCGCCCGGGACGTGCTCATCCCCCTGCTTCCGGACTTTATGCGGCGCTACCCGGATATCCGCATCGACCTTGGCGTGGCCGACCGGCCGGTCGATCTCATCAGCGGTAACGTAGACTGCGTGATCCGCGGCGGGCCGCTGGACGACTCGACCCTCATCGCCCGTCATCTCGGTAACGCCGAGATGGTCACCTGCGCGACGCCGGGTTACCTGAAAAATCACGGCGTCCCGGCCTATCCGAAGGAGCTGTGCAACGGGCATAAGCTGATCAGCTACCTTTCGCCCGTCACCGGGCGGGCATTTCCGTTTCGCTTCCGGCTGAACGGCGAGGCGCTGGAAATCAACATTCCGCACTATCTCGGCGTCAATGAAAGTAATGCCCATCTGGCGGCTGCCGCGGCGGGGCTGGGGATCGTTCAAACGTTTGAGTATTCGGCAAAGGCGTATTTGCATGCGGGGGCGCTGACGGCGATTCTGGGCGACTGGCGTCCTGCCGCGTATCCGTTCCATGTGGTTTACCCGCAGAACCGACATTTAACGCACCGTCTTAAGGTATTTATTGCCTGGCTGGCGGAGGTGTTCCCCGCCGCGCTGAAGGGATAGCCGGGCGCGAACCCGGCTGCGGCTTAGTTGAGCTTATAGTCCAGAGTAATCTCGGCCTTTAGGAGCTGCGAAACCGGGCAGCCCGCTTTTGCTTTCTGAATAATGCCGTCGAACTGCTGCGGGGCAATGCCTGGAACGGTCACCTTACTTTTCAGGGCAACCTTAGTGATGGCAAAGCCGCCGTCGGTTTTATCCAGAGAGACGTCCGCCGTAGTATCAATGGAATCGGCAGTATAGCCCGCTTCGCCGAGCATCAGCGACAGCGCCATTGAGAAGCAGGCCGCATGTGCCGCGCCAATCAGCTCTTCGGGGTTGGTCCCCTTTTCACCCTCAAAGCGGGTATTGAAACCATAAGGCTGTTGATTGAGAACGCCGCTCTCGGTGGAAACCGTTCCTTTTCCGCGCTTAATGTCGCCAGACCAGTGTGCCGAACCGTGCTTATGAATAGTCATTCTTGCTCTCCTTTTGGCTTACAAAGGGTTAAGTATAGACTACGCATCTGCCCCACCCTGGAACACAGACAATTCCAGGACTTTCACCTGCTGTACCAACAAAAAGGATAATGATATGGCGCTAAAAATCAGGATGGCCGTTGCCGTAACCACGCTGGCTCTGTCGCTGACTTCACTGGCAAAAACGCCGGAAAACTTTATCTATACCAGCTCGGGCGATCTCGACGCGGCGTTTCCGCTTGTTGCGCGAAGCGATATCGGCGGCGTGCAGATCGTTTACAACTGGCGCCTGCTGGAACCCGAGAAGGACAGCTATGACTTCTCACGGATTGAGCAGGATCTGGCGCGCGTTAAGTCCGCCCGAAAAAAGCTCTTTATTCAAATCCAGGATCGTTTCTTTGAGCCGGACGCTCGCTACGTGCCGGACTATCTGATGCACGATAAGCGATACGGTGGCGGGATTGCGCCGCAGTTCGATAACCCCGGCGAAGGCAAGCCAGTCGGTTCAGGATGGGTGGCGCGTCAGTGGGATCCGGCCGTGCGCCAGCGCTACCAGGCGCTGCTGGCCGCCCTCGCGAAGCGCTTTGATGGCGAGGTGTATGGCGTAAACCTGCCCGAAACCGCCATTGATATCGACGAAAAAAATCCGCCCGCCGGGTTCACCTGCGACAGCTATTTCGCGGGTGAAATGGAAAACCTGGCCTTTGCGCGAAAGGCTTTTCAGAAATCACACGTGGTGCAATACGTGAACTTCTGGCCGTGCGAATGGGATAATGACCACAACTACATGGGGCGTCTGTTTGCGTATGCCAGCGCCAACAACGTCGGCCTGGGCGGGCCGGACATTGTTCCCAACCGCAAGGCGCACATGAAGAATGCCTATCCCTTCTTCCATAAAAATAAACAGACGCTGCCGCTCATCGCCATGGCGGTTCAGGAACCGACCCTGACCTATAAGGATCCTCAGACCGGAAAACCGTTCACCAAAGCGGAATTTGTCCGCTTCGGCGAAAGTTATCTCGGTGCCGATATTATATTCTGGAGCACAGCGTCTCCCTGGCTAAAGGCGAAGTAATCCCTTCTTATGCCAGGTAGCGGGACAGTTCGTCGAGGAACACGCGCAGCGCGGCAGGCTGGTATTCCCGGGACTGATAAATGCCATGGATGGCAAGCGGTTTCGGCTCAAGCGCCTCCAGCACCGGCACCAGTAATCCCCGTTCCAGCGCGGCAGACGCTTCGCGCTCCGGCAGCATGGCGATACCGCAGTGCTTAATCGCCGCGTCCATCAACAGCGAAGAGATGCTGGCGCTCAGGTTGCCGCTGACGGCCACGCTCAGGCTTTCCCCTTCCGGCGTCAGAAAGTGCCAGGACTGCCCGGCGAAAAAGCTGTAGTGCAGGCAGTTGTGCTGCGCTAATTCTTCGGGGCTGACGGGGGTACCGTGCTGTGCGAGATAGTCCGGCGAGGCGCAGAGCACCGAGCAACATTCCCCCAGCCGGCGGGCAATCATGCCGGGTTCGGGATTGTCGGTAATGCGCACGGCGACGTCAATGCGCTCTCCCACCAGGCTGACCGGGTGGTTATTCACGTCCAGCTCGATGCGCAGCTGCGGGTAACGCGAGAGCAGGCCGGGCAGGACCGGTGCAATCAGGTGCATGGCGGTAAAGTGCGCGCAGGCCACCCGCAGCGTGCCGGACGGCAGATCTTTCTCCGACTGGCCCTCGATTTCCTGCGAAATCTGCGAGAGCGTCCGCGTTTTTTGCAGCACCTTTTCCCCTGCTGCGGTCAGCGTCAGCTTGCGCGTGGAGCGGTTTACCAGCCGCGTTCCCGCCCACTTCTCCATTTGTTCAAGGTAGCGGCTCACCATCGGTCGGGAAATGCCCAACGCGCGGGCCGCCGCGCTCAAACTGCCCAGCTCGCATATCCGGTTGTAGACCTGAGCGGCGATAACGCGATCCATATAAGCTCCATTTGCTCGATTTATGAAACTAAGCATGTCTTGTTTCAGGAATTCTGGCAAATGCGAATATCCGTACAATAGACACATTCCTGAACAACAGAGACAACAGCATGAAACTCACTCACCTTGCCCTCCTTTCCACCCTTTTCACTCCGGCGGTTTTTGCCGCGCCGTTGACCATTGATACCTATAACCCGCAGGAAAAAGGCATTTTCCCGGTCTCCTCCACGCTGGTTTCCGGCCCGAAGGAAGCTGTGCTGTTTGACGCGCAGTTCAGCGTGAAGGATGGCGAAGCGCTGGTAGAAAAAATCCGCCGCAGCGGTAAAACCCTGAATAAGATTGTGATCACCTCCGGCGATCCGGATTTCTATTTTGGCCTGCAGCCGCTGGTCAAAGCCTTCCCGAATGCCAAAGTGGTGGCCACGCAGCATGTGGTTGACCATATTAAAGCCACCAAAGACGCCAAGCTCGCCTTCTGGGGCCCGCAGATGAAGGACGGCGCGCCAACGGAGCTGGTCGTCCCGCAGGTACTTGCCTCCACCACGTTCATGGTTGACGGGGAAAAGGTCGACATCGAACAGCCAGACAGCTATGCGGCCTATGTGTGGATCCCGTCAGCAAAAACGATCCTCGGCGGCACCGGGGTAGCCTGGGGCATTCACGTCTGGACAGCAGACACCCAGACGCCGGAAAGCCGCAAGCAGTGGCAGGAAACCCTTGAGAATATGGCCGCGCACAAACCTGAGCGCGTGATCCCGGGCCACTATCTGGGTACCCCGCCAGCGGGTACTGGCGCGATTGATTTTACCCGCGACTATCTGCAGCGCTTTGAAAAGGCTTTAACCGCGCATAAAGATTCCGCAGGCGTCATCGGCACCCTGAAAAAACAGTATCCAAGCCTGGCTGAAGAAAGCTCGCTGGAATTAAGCGCCAAAGTGAACACTGGCGAAATGAAGTGGTAATTTAAAAACGGCTCCTGCTATATTTCCGCGATAGCAGGAGCACCGCCAAAATATCCCCGCCGTTACCCGTCGATATAGCAACACCTTTTAAAAGCGCATAAAAGCATGCACTTATGTCATTTTCATTTCTAAGATGAATCTGAACCACAACCGGGAAAATATTTGCCATTCTGTTTATGAATTAAATTTTTTGCGAGCCGTACCATTAAACAGACAACGACACGGAGGCAGCATGTTTACTTATTACCCGGCTAATACTGCAGCAGCACAACCTGAACTCGTTAACGCGATTGCGCAGGGTCTTCACGCCGAGCACGGTGCTGTGACTGAAGATGACATTTTGATGGAACTCACCAAATGGGTGGAATCCACGGATAATGACATCCTCAGTGACATCTACCAGCAGACTATTAACTACGTCGTCAGCGGGCAAAACGCACCCTTGTAAAAACCTGCTAAGCTGGATCTGCAACCTAAGGGGTTACATTTCGTTTGCGTAAGCAAACTGGTCCTTAAAACTATCAACAGGATTGAGGAGTTAACATGAAATCGAACCGTCAGGCACGCCATATTCTGGGACTGAACTACAAGCTTTCAAATCAGCGTAAAGTGGTGATTGAAGGCGACCACGAAACGCAGGTCACGCACGCAACCGGCAGAAAACGCCACGCCGGCAAGTAAGTTCCAGACTGAGATCCAGAACACCATCGGTAATCCCGATGGTGTTTTTGTTTATGTGTTGCGGTAATTAATATTTAGCTCCTTTATAATACCGCCTGACCGCACCCCATCGCACAGGCCAGAAAGATGACAAACAGCAGTGTCAGGGACGGATCTTCATAAAAAGAGTGAGTGACATGGACAACAAACTGAAAAAACATCGTTCCTTATACATCCCATACGCTGGACCGGTTTTACTCGAATTCCCCCTGCTCAACAAAGGCAGCGCCTTCAGCATGGAAGAGCGCAGCAGCTTTAACCTGCTGGGTTTACTGCCCGAAGTGGTTGAAACCATTGAAGAACAGGCGGAGCGCGCGTGGATCCAGTATCAGGGTTTCAAAACCGAAATCGACAAGCACATTTACCTGCGCAACATTCAGGACACCAATGAAACCCTCTTCTACCGCCTGGTGCAAAACCATCTCGAAGAGATGATGCCGGTGATCTACACCCCGACGGTGGGTGCGGCCTGCGAGCGTTTCTCAGAGATCTACCGTCGTTCACGCGGGGTATTCATCTCCTATCAGAACCGTCACAACATGGACGATATTCTGCAGAACGTGCCGAACCACAATATCAAAGTGATTGTGGTGACCGACGGCGAACGTATTCTCGGCCTCGGCGACCAGGGCATTGGCGGGATGGGGATCCCAATCGGTAAACTCTCACTCTACACCGCCTGCGGCGGCATCAGCCCGGCGTATACCCTGCCGGTAGTGCTGGACGTCGGCACCAACAACCAGCAGCTGCTCAACGATCCGCTCTATATGGGCTGGCGCCACCCGCGTATTACCGACGACGAGTACTATCAGTTTGTCGATGACTTCATCCAGGCGGTGAAGCACCGCTGGCCGGACGTTCTGCTGCAGTTTGAAGACTTCGCGCAGAAAAACGCGATGCCGCTGTTGAACCGCTATCGCGATGAGATCTGCTCCTTTAACGACGACATCCAGGGCACCGCAGCCGTGACCGTAGGTACGCTTATCGCCGCCAGCCGCGCAGCCGGCAGCCAGCTGAGCTACCAGAAAATCGTCTTCCTGGGCGCAGGCTCTGCGGGCTGTGGTATCGCCGAGCAGATCATCGCCCAGACGCAGCGCGAAGGCTTAAGCGAAGAGCTGGCCCGCTCCCGCGTCTTTATGGTTGACCGTTTCGGCCTGCTGACCGACGGCATGCCGAACCTGCTGCCGTTCCAGACCAAGCTGGTGCAGAAGCGCGATAACCTGAAAAACTGGGATACCGACAACGAAGTCCTTTCCCTGCTGGACGTGGTGCGCAACGTGAAGCCGGATATTCTGATCGGCGTTTCCGGGCAAACCGGCCTCTTCACCGAAGAGATCATTCGCGAGATGCACAAGCACTGCGAGCGCCCTATCGTGATGCCGCTTTCCAACCCGACCTCCCGCGTGGAAGCGACGCCGCAGGACATCATCGCCTGGACCGAAGGTAACGCGCTGGTTGCGACCGGCAGCCCGTTCGATCCGGTGGTGTGGAAGGATAAAACCTATCCGATTGCCCAGTGCAACAACTCCTATATCTTCCCGGGCATTGGTCTGGGCGTGATCGCGTCCGGCGCGTCCCGCATTACCGACGAAATGCTGATGTCGGCGAGCGAAACCCTCGCGGGCTACTCGCCGTTGGTCAACAACGGTGAAGGGCTGGTGCTGCCGGAGCTGAAAGACATTCACAAGGTGTCGCGCGCCATCGCGTTTGCGGTAGGTAAAATGGCTCAGCAGCAGGGCGTGGCGGTGAAAACCTCTGCCGACGCGCTGCAGCAGGCCATCGACGACAACTTCTGGAAGCCTGAATACCGTAGCTATCGCCGTACCTCGATTTAATTCGACCCGACCGTTCCCTCTCCATGTGGGAGACGCGGTGCGGCCCAATCGCCCGGTGGCGCTTCGCTTACCGGGCCTACGGGCGGGGTGTTTTCCCTCTCCCTGTGGGAGAGGGTTAGGGTGAGGGCATCAGACCGCACCATTGAATACCCACTAGCCAAACCCCCTTTCCCCCGCTACACTCCCTTCATCCATTAACCTACTGAATATATAAGGAGGCCAATTATGCTGTATCGTGAAATTTTCAATGTTTCACATACATTTGGTGATCGCACCAGCTCAAGCGTTATCGGTATCGTGCTGCGATAACTTCTGCTTGAGCGAAGACACCAACCCCTGAAATCCCTTCTCTCGGGCTTACTGAGTTATCGTCAGCGATGTTTGACGAGGCATAAACATGCCTGTAACTCTTGGGTAAGCAACAATGAGCACTTTACTCACTGCACAATCTTTACGCGTTGATACGGCGTTTGGCACGCTCTTCGACTCACTCTCCTTTACGCTGAAAAAAGGCGACCGCATTGGCCTGCTGGGCGACAACGGCTGCGGCAAAAGCACGCTGCTGAAGGTGCTGGACGGCACTGACTCCCCCGCCGCCGGAACCGTCGCGCTGGCCGGACACTGCCTGATGGCGCGCGTGGAGCAACATCTCCCGGACGTCATTTTCCCGCTGACCATGCTGGATGCCGTACTCGCACAGCTGCCTTTAGCCGAGCGCGATAGCCTGCGCTGGAAAGCCGAAACGCTGCTGGCGAGCATGGGCTTCACACCGCAGGATATGGCGCTGCAATCCGCCACGCTGAGCGGCGGACAGCACACGCGCCTGCTGCTGGCGCGGGCGCTGATTCACGACCCGGATCTGCTCCTGCTCGATGAACCCAGCAACCACCTTGATTTGCCGACTATGCTCTGGCTGGAACACTTTCTGCAGAACTGGTCAGGCAGCTTCGTGCTGGTCTCCCATGACAGACAGCTGCTGGATGCCGTCACCAACGGCAGCTGGATCCTGCGCGATAAAACGCTGCACTACTTCGCCCTTCCCTGCACGACCGCCCGCAAGGCGCTTGAAGCAAAGGATGAAAGCGACGCGCAGCGCCACAAGGCGGAGCAAAAGGAGATCGACCGCGTGACCGCCAGCGCGAAGCGGCTGGCGACCTGGGGCAAGGTTTACGACAACGAAGACCTGGCCCGCAAAGCCAAACAGATGGAAAAACAGGTCGAACGGCTGAAGGATAGCCAGACGGCGCTCACGGCAGGCAGCCAGTGGACGTTAACCCTGCGCGGCGACGCGCTGCGGGCAGACCGTCTGCTGGAGATGGAAAACCTCAGCGTCCCGCCTGCACCGGGGCTACCGCCGCTGTTTAACATCGACATGGCGCGGCTGAAAAGCGGCGATCGCGTGGCGATTGTCGGTCGTAACGGCTGCGGCAAATCGTCGCTGATGAGGCTTATCTGGCAACAGTTTGCCGATGAGTCCGCAGACAGCGGGTTGAAAATCCATCCGCGCGTGTCGCCAGGCTATTACGACCAGACGCTTCATCAGCTGTCGGATGACGCCACGCTGCTCGACGCGCTGGAGCCTTTCGCGCCGGATCCGCAGAACCGCAAAATGGCGCTGATAAGCGCGGGTTTCCCGTGGGCGCGTCACGGGCAAACGGTCAGCACGCTCAGCGGAGGCGAACGCTCGCGCCTGCTGTTTGTAGGCCTGACGCTTGCCCGCTATAGCCTGCTGATGCTGGATGAGCCGACCAACCACCTCGACATGGAAGGCAAAGAGGCGCTGGCGCAAACCCTCCAGCAGTTCGAAGGCGGCGTGCTGCTGGTTAGCCATGACCGCCAGTTAATTAGCCAAAGCTGCAACCGTTTCTGGCTGATTGAAGAGGGAAAGCTGAGCGAGTGGCACGATGCAGAAGCGGTGTTTGAGCGCCTGCGTGAAAGCGCGGGGCTGGCGACCACCGCCGCGCCCGTCATCGACGCTGCGATGGTTCAACCCTCGCCGTATGACGATCTGCTCGAACGGCTGGTCGCGCTGGAAACGCTGCTGGAAGACGATCTGGCGCGTAAGCCGAAGCATCAAAAGCCGCAGCTGCAGGCGCAATGGCGTAAAGAGATTGAGGAGATAGAAGCACAGCTGTAACGCTGCGCCCGGCGAGGCTCTCTCGTCGGGCCAGTATTTTCCCCCTAAATTATTAGAGGAACGCCGTATTCTTATTCTGAAAATCGGATTAAATGATGACATTATGTTGCCATTGCCTTGCATTACAGCCCCAAAGCACTAATCCTTGAGGAGTATTACACCTGCTATGCAGATACTCATCATGAACAAGGAGATACACATGAAGGCTGCTGTTGTCACTCAGGATCATCAGGTTAATGTCACCGAAAAAACCTTACGCCCGCTAAAGCACGGAGAGGCCCTGCTGAAGATGGAATGCTGTGGCGTATGCCATACCGATCTCCACGTGAAGAACGGTGATTTCGGCGATAAAACCGGGGTTATCCTGGGCCACGAAGGGATTGGTATCGTAAAAGAAGTCGGCCCAGGCGTGAAGTCGCTGAAAGTCGGCGATCGCGCAAGCGTGGCCTGGTTTTTCGAAGGCTGCGGCCACTGCGAATACTGTAATACCGGCAACGAAACCCTGTGCCGCGATGTGAAAAACGCCGGTTACTCCGTTGACGGCGGCATGGCGGAAGAGTGCATCGTCACCGCGGACTACGCCGTAAAAGTGCCGGACGGTCTGGAATCCGCGGCGGCCAGCAGCATCACCTGCGCCGGCGTGACCACCTACAAAGCGGTGAAGGTCTCTGGCATCAAACCGGGCCAGTGGATTGCAATCTATGGTCTGGGCGGGCTGGGTAACCTCGCGCTGCAGTACGCCAAAAACGTCTTTAACGCCAAAGTCATCGCCCTTGACGTTAACGACGAACAGCTGAAGCTGGCGGCCAGCATGGGTGCGGATTTAACCATCAACTCCCGCAGCGAAGACGCCGCAAAAATTGTGCAGGAGAAAACCGGCGGCGCGCATGCCGCAGTCGTGACTGCCGTCGCAAAAGCCGCATTCAACTCAGCCGTTGACGCCGTGCGTGCCGGTGGCCGCGTGGTCGCGGTTGGCCTGCCGCCGGAAGCGATGAGCCTCGACATTCCGCGTCTGGTGCTGGACGGCATTCAGGTAGTGGGTTCGCTGGTCGGCACCCGTCAGGATCTGCAGGAAGCCTTCCAGTTCGCCGCTGAAGGTAAGGTCGTACCGAAAGTCACGATGCGCCCGCTTGAGGACATCAACGCTATCTTTAAAGAGATGGAACAGGGCCAGATCCGCGGCCGTATGGTCATTGATCTACGCTCGTAAAAAACTATTGCCGGGTAGCGGCTTTGCCCTACCCGGCCTACTGTTACGACGAACGCCGGTCCGAAATCCACTCCTGGACCTCAATCTGGAACGTGTCCGGTGCTTTTCGATACATTTTGCGCGCCAGATCGAGAATGGTATGTCGGGCTAACTCCTCTTCCATTCGCTGCTGCGCGCTGTCCATCACCGAACGTACCCCGCACGGACCGTCACATACCCAGGCAGGCGGCGTTTCATCAAACACGGCCAGCCGCTGGCGTATCTCCCTGCACTCAAACATATTTTTCTCGCCGTCGATGGCGTGCGTTACGTCCAGCACGGTGATCAGCTCCGCCGGGCGAGCCAGCTGAAAGCCCCCACCCTTGCCTTCCGTACTGATGACCAGACCGGCACGCGACAAGCGGGTGAATATTTTACCGAGATAATCGTACGGCACGCCCTGAAGAGCAGCCATCTCCCTGACGCTCATTTCCCGCTCATTACCCTTCGCATCCACCATGCACATCAGGCTGTGAATGCCGTATTCCACACCGGAACTGTAAAACGCCATGGTTAACCCCAGTTTGCTGTTCAGGCCATTATAACGATTTTTAACTCAGAAAGAAGTTGTCGCAGTTAACTCCGACAAGTATAGTGGCAGTTATGTCAGGTACACAGCCTGGCGATCAAAAGGATCGAGTATGAAAAAGCAAATTTTAATTGTGGGTAGCGGCTTTTCCGGTATGTGGGCTGCGGTCAGTGCCGCTCGCCTCTCGGCGCTGGAAGGAAAAGACAATCTTAAGATTGCCGTGCTGGCGCCCGTTCCTGAGCTGCGCGTTCGCCCACGCTTCTATGAAGAAAAGGTATCAACGCTGGTCGCGCCGCTGACCGAACTGTTCGCTGAGCTGGATATCGAGTTCATTGCCGGAAGCGCAGAACATATTGATACTCATGCAAAAACGGTGATATGGCGTGATAATCAGGGGATAACATCCTCGGTGGCTTACGAACGTTTAGTGCTGGCGACGGGTAGCCAAACCAAACGCCCTCCCATTGCCGGGCTTGCCGAATACGCATTTGATATCGACCAGCTGGAATCGGCGCTGGTATTTGAGCAGCACCTTGATTCACTGGCTTCACGACCTGCCTCCCCAGCACGCAACACCGTTGTGGTCTGCGGCGGCGGCTTCACCGGCATTGAGCTGGCGACCGAGCTCCCTGCCCGGCTTCGTTCTCGATTAGGTGAAGATACAGCGATTAAAATAATCGTAGTTGAGCGCGGTGCAGTTATCGGTGGCCGTTACAGCGAAGCCTTGCGCAAGACCATTGAAGACGCAAGCCGCGAGCTGGGCGTTGAATGGCGTCTTAACGGTGAAGTGGAAGCCATCGACGCAAACGGCGTTACCTTAAAAAATGGCGAACGTATTGCCGCCTCTACCGTGGTCTGGACGGCAGGCGTCGAGGCCAACTCCCTCAGCCAGCAGATTGACGGCGAACGTGACAACCAGGGGCGACTTATCGTTACCGAGTCGTTGCAGGTTCCTGCCCATCCGGACATCTATGCAACGGGCGACATGGCGCACGCCAAAACGGACGATGCGGGCAACACGGCGCTGATGACCTGCCAGCACGCGATCCAGCTTGGAAAATTTGCCGGGCACAACGCGGCAGCCAGCCTGCTAAACATCGCGCCATATCCTTATCGTCAGGTGAACTATGTTACCTGCCTGGATTTAGGCGCGTGGGGCGCGGTCTATACCGAGGGCTGGGAACAGGCCGTCAAATCCGTCCGCGATGAGGCGAAGAAGATCAAAATCGCCATCACGAACGAGCTGATCTATCCGCCAGCAGCAGACAAAACGGTCGCATTTGCCGCCGCCGACCCGCTGGCGAAATTCGTCTAGCCCCCTCGCCATCGCCCCGCTAGCGGGGCGTTTTTTTATTTCCAGTTTCCGGCAATCCTTATCTTAATTCCTTTGTTCCCTTGCTTTCCCCCGCGCCCGATGATGAATCCGACGCTAACAAGAAGATAACAAAGGAATTCACCATGCAAACCCCATTTCGTTTGCCGCTGCTGACGGCGCTGATTCTGGCGACAACCGCAGCCTGGGCAGCAGATGCGCCCGTTAAAGGCGGCACGCTGATTTATCTGGAGCAACAGGCGCACACCAACCTCTATCCGCCTGCCGGTGGCTTTTACCCGAACGGCGGCATTCTGAATCAAATCACCGACAAACTGACGTGGCAGAACCCAAAGACGCTGCAGGTGGAACCCTGGGTCGCCGAAAGCTGGACCACCAACGCCGATAAAACCGAATACACCTTTAAGCTTCGTCCCGGCATCACCTTCTCCGACGGCACGCCGCTGGACGCCAACGCCGTGGCGAAAAACTTTGATACCTACGGTTCAGGCAACAAGGCGCAGCGCCTGCCGGTGTCAGAAGTGATCAATAACTACGATCGCAGCGAAGTCATCGACCCGCTGACCGTGAAGTTCTACTTCAAAAATCCGTCGCCGGGGTTCCTGCAGGGCACCGCCACCATTGGCTCGGGTCTGGTCTCGCTCAGCACGCTGAAGCGCAACTTCGAGGAGCTGGGTGATGCCCGCCACATCATTGGTTCCGGCCCGTTTGTGGTGAAGGACGAGAAGCTGGGACGTGAGGTGACGCTCGAAGCGCGCAAAGACTACCAGTGGGGACCGAAAAACCTGGCGCAACAGGGGCCCGCCAATCTCGATGGCATCAAGTTTATCGTGACCCAGGAAGACAGCGTGCGCGTGGGCGCCCTGCTGGCGGGTCAGGCAGACTTTATTCGCCAGGTGCAGGCGTATGATGAAAAGCAGGCGACCGATCGGGGCTATAAGATCTACGCCGCCCCGACGCGCGGGGTGAACGACAGCATCAGCTTCCGCCCGGATAACCCGCTGGTCTCCGATATTCGCGTACGCCAGGCGCTGCTGCATGCCACCAATGCAAAACAGGTGGTCGAAACCCTCTTCTCGGCCAACTATCCGCAGGCGAAGTCCGTGATTGCCGGTTCCGCCGCAGGCTTTGTCGATCTCAGCGACAAATTGACCTTTGACCCGGCAAAAGCCAACCAGCTGCTGGACGAGGCGGGCTGGAAAGCAGGCAGCGATGGGATCCGCGCCAAAGACGGCCAACGTCTGGCGCTGACGGTGTATGAATCCCTGCCGCAGCCGCAAAACAAAGAGGTGCTGCAACTGGTTGCCCAGCAGTGGCGACAGGTGGGCGTGGCGCTGAGCGTCAAAGCCGGTGACGCAGGCAGCCGCACGCTGGATAACCTTGACCCGCTGAAAACCCCGTTAACCGTCTCCGAAGTGGGCCGCGCCGATCCTGACGTGGTGAAAAGCATGTTCTACCCGGCTAACCGCGACGCGCTGCTGCAAAAAGGCGGATCCAGCGACAAGGTCAAAAACTTCCGTGACGACAGGCTGAATGAACTGCTGGTAAACATTTCTGCTGAGGTCGATCCGCAAAAACGCCTGCAGCTGGCGGGGGACGCCCAGCGCTATCTGCTGGATAACGCCTACGTCATTCCGATTTTCGAAGAGCCGCAGGTCTTTGCCGGTGCGCCGTGGCTGAAAGGCGTCAATTTTGAAGCGGTAGGCCGCCCGTCGTTCTACGGCGCGTGGATTGAGAAACACTGAGGAGCTGACGATGCGCCACGCACTTCTTCAACGCTTTGGGCACGGGCTGCTGGTACTGTGGGCCGCCTTTACCCTCTCGTTCGTGTTGCTCCAGGTGCTGCCGGGCGACGCGGTGCTGATTAAATTTCAGAACCCGGACCTGGGCTTAAGCCCGGCGCAAATCGAGGAGATGCGCGTGGCCTACGGCGCGGACAGCCCGCTGTGGCAACAATACGGCCACACGCTGCTGGCGATGCTGCGCGGGGATTTCGGCTATTCGCTACAGGCCGGCGTGCCGGTCAGCGAGCTGATTGCCAGCAATCTGCCGGATACCCTGAGCCTCGCCCTGCCCGCGTTTGCGCTTGCGGTCCTGCTGGCGTTCGCGCTGGCCTTTGCATCGCGTCTGCCGGGTCTGCGCTGGCTGAGTAATACCCTCCAGTCTCTGCCGGTCCTGTTTATCTCCCTACCCACGTTCTGGCTCGGGATTGCCCTCATCCAGCTCTTTTCTTTTCAGCTGCGGCTGATCCCGGTGATTAACCCGACGCCGCTCCAGGGGCTGATCCTGCCGATCGTGACCGTCGCGATCCCGATATCCGCCCCGCTGGCACAAATTCTGATGCGCGGTCTGGACCAGGTGGCGACGCAGCCGTTTGTCGCCGTGGCCCGTGCCAAAGGGCTGAGTGAAACCGCCGTCCTGTGGCGTCATGTTACCGGCAACGCCCTGCTGCCGGTCCTGAACATTGCCGGGCTGCTGCTGGGCGAGCTGATTGCCGGGGCGCTGATCACGGAAACCGTTTTTGGCCGCAGCGGGCTCGGACAGCTGACCCAGCAGGCGGTGAATAACCAGGATATCGCCGTACTTCAGGCGGTAGTGATGATTTCCGCCCTCGGTTTTGTCCTGATCAATCTGCTGGTGGATCTGCTGATGCCGCTGCTGGATCCCCGTCTGCAAACCGTTACCGGAGGTGCATCATGAGTCTGGTCGATTACGCTGCCGCCGCGCGAAAACGCGTTCCTGCCTGGCAGGGCGTGGAATGGCAGCCGGGGCTGTGGCTGGCATGGGGGGGGATTATTCTCGCCGCTTTTGCCGCCGTGGCACCCAGCCTGTTAACCCACTACAGCCCGATTGAGGGCATCGCCGGGGCACAGCGCCTGGCGCCGCAGGCGGGACACTGGCTCGGCACCGATCAGCTTGGCCGCGATGTTTACACGCGTATTGTCTACGGTGCATCACACTCCCTGAGCGCGGCGCTGGCCGCCGTGACGATGGGTCTGGTGGTCGGTACCGGCTTAGGGGTGATTGCCGGGGCGTTCGCCGGACGCGTCGAGTCTCTGCTGATGCGCTTCGTCGACGTGCTGCTGTCCATCCCGTCTCTGCTGCTCTCGCTGACGGTGATTATTCTGCTCGGGTTTGGCACCGTTAATGCCGCGATTGCCGTCGGCGTGGCCTCCATTGCCAGCTTCGCCCGCCTCGCGCGCGGTGAAGTCGTGCGTATCCGCCATACGGATTATGTCGAAGCGGCGTTCGGCAGCGGCGGGACGTTTTTCGCCGTGCTGTGGCGACACATCCTGCCCAACGCGTTAACCGCCGTTCTGGCCTTTGCCACGCTGCAGTTTGGTCAGGCCATCCTGGCGCTCTCTACGCTGAGCTTTCTCGGCTACGGCACCCCGCCGCCGGTGCCGGAATGGGGGTTATTGATTGCCGAAGGCCGTAACTATCTCTCTACCGCCTGGTGGCTCACCACCTTCCCCGGCGTCTTCGTCATCGCCGTGGTGCTGGCCACCAACCGTATCAGCCAACAGTTCAGCGGAGGTCGCTAATGACCGTGCTCTCAGTGGAAAATTTGACGATCAGCTACCGTACCGCGCGCCAGTGGCGAGAGGTGGTGCATAACGTCAGCTTCACGCTCGGGCGAGGGGAAATGCTGGCGTTTGTCGGCGAATCCGGATCCGGCAAAACGACCACGGCGCAGGCGATCATTGGCCTGCTGGCCGATAACGCCCGGCGCGATGCGGGAAAAATATCGCTAAACGGCGAGGAGATTAGCAGATGGTCCGCGAAGCGTCTCGATACCCTTCGCGGGGCGCGAATTAGCCTGGTGCCCCAGGATCCGGGTAATTCGCTCAACCCGGTGAAAACCATCGGTGCGCAGGTCGGAGAAATCATTCAGCTCCACCAGAAAGTGACCCGCGCCCAGCGCGACGAGCAGGTGCTCGCCCTGCTGACAAAGGTCGGCCTGAGCCACCCCGAACAGCGCATGACGCAGTATCCCCACCAGCTCTCCGGCGGGATGAAACAGCGCGTGTTGATTGCCATTGCCATTGCCCTGCGCCCGGATGTGATCGTTGCCGATGAGCCCACCAGCGCGCTGGATGTGACGGTGCAAAAACGCATTCTCGATCTGCTGGATATCCTGCGCCGGGAATCGGGTACCGCCGTTCTGTTTGTCACCCACGATCTGGCGCTGGCCGCACAGCGCGCGGACAGGCTGCTGGTGTTTCGCGATGGCGAGGTTCAGGAACAGGGCAACACCGCCGATATCGTCCGCACGCCGCAGCACGCCTACACCCTCCAGCTGTTGAGCGATCTCCAGGGCAAGCGCCTGACCATCGCCCCGGTAGCCGGTCGCCCGCTCGCGTCCCCGGCCATTCGCGCCCGCGCCATCAGCAAACAATTCTCCCTGGGCAAAGGTCATCAGCTTCAGGCGCTGGATCGGGTGACGTTTGACGTCAGGCGCGGTAGTACGCATGCGCTGGTCGGTGAATCCGGCTCCGGGAAAACCACCCTCGCCCGTATTTTGCTGGGTTTTGAACAGGCCGACAGCGGGCAGGTCATCATTGATGATATTGATGCCACCGCGCTCAGCCGCGAGGCCCGCCGTCAGCTGCGCCAGAAGATCCAGTTTGTCTACCAGAACCCGTTTGCCTCTCTCGATCCGCGTCAGACGCTGTTTGACATCATCGAAGAGCCACTGAAGAACTTTTCTCGCCTCGGCAAGACGGAGCGAAAGCTCCGGGTGGAGACGGTGGCGCAGCGGGTTGCCCTGCCCGTCGAACTCCTGACCCGCACCGCCCGGGAACTTTCAGGCGGGCAGCGGCAGCGCGTTGCCATCGCCCGAGCGCTGATCCTGGAACCGACCATTCTGGTGCTGGACGAAGCCACCTCGGCGCTGGACGTCACCGTGCAGGCGCAGATTCTGGCTCTGCTTCAGCAGCTGCAGCAGCAGCTGGGATTGACCTACCTCTTTATCACGCACGATCTGTCTACCGTTCGCCGGATCGCCCACAGCGTCACGGTGCTGCGCAGCGGTCAGGTGGTCGAACAGGGTGACGTCGGAACCTTATTCGCGTCGCCGCAGAACGATTATACCCGCGAGCTGATTGACGCCATTCCCCATTTTTCACCCGCTACGGAGGAGTTCGCATGACGCGAAAACGCCTGGGATTTTTCACCCGCCTGCTTGACGACGCTTCGCCAAAGGAGCGCTATCGTCTGGCAACTGAACAGATCCGCCACGCCGAACGCCACGGTTTTGACAGCGCCTGGATTGCCCAGCACCACTTCCACGAAAGTGAAGGTGGCCTACCGTCGCCGCTGCTGTTTCTGGCGCACGTAGCCGCGCATACCGAAACCATCCGCCTGGGCACGGCCATCATCACCCTGCCGATGGAAAACCCGCTGCGCGTCGCCGAAGATGCCGCCGTGCTCGATTTACTCGCCGATGGTCGTCTTGAGGTCGGTTTTGGTTCGGGCGGCACACCGACCTCATTTCTGCCGTTCGGCCTGACGTTTGAGGAGCGCGGCGCGGCGTTTGCTGACCATTTGCATGTGATCCAAAGCGCCTGGCGCGGGGATTCGCTGACCCATCCGGATAACCACCTTTACCCGCCTGCGCCACAGCTTGCCGACCGTATCTGGATTGCCACCTTCTCTGTTGACGGAGCCGTTCGCGCCGCCCGGGCCGGACACGGTTTAATGCTCTCCCGCACGCAGCCGCGCCCGGCAGATCGGCTGGATTTAACGCTCGACGAGATCCAGAACCCGATTGTGGATGCCTACCTTGAGGCGCTGCCTGCGGGCATCGCACCGCGCATTTTGGCCTCCCGTACGGCGTTCGTCGCCGACAGCGACGACTATGCGCTCAGGGTCGCGACGCCGGGCCTCACGAAACAGGCCCAGCAGCATCGCGCTGCCGGGCACGTGGTTAAAGGTGACAACGTCACCGACTATCGCCGCCAGTTTGACGCGCATATTGGTTCGCCCGATACGGTGCTGCATTCTCTGAATGCTGATTCCATTCTCAGGCGCGCCACGGATATTTCATTCCAGGTCCATTCGGTCGAACCCACGCATCGCGACACGCTGCGGTCCATCGAACTGATCGCCGAACGTATTGCCCCCCACATCCTTTGAGGAGACACCTATGTCATTAAGTCAGGACATTCTCGCCGAGCTGGCGGAAATTAAACCCGGTTCCCCTCTGGCAGAGGCGCGCGCCACGCGTGATGCCGCCACGCGCCACGCGCAGGGCAGCTACGAAATCCTCTTTAGCCAGCAGGATGCTGATTTTGCACTCGACGAGCGCTTCGCCGTGGCGGCAAAAGTCGCCAGGTGGCACAGCGCGGAGGCGCTGGCCGCACACTATGCAGGGTTTGGCCTGGCCGATCCCACCTCAGAACGCCTGACCCCGGCGCTGAACTTCGCGCGCCTGCTGACGTTCTCACCCGTCGAAGCGACGCCAGCAGCGTTAAAGGCGCTGACCCAGGCGGGATGGAGCAAGGAAGGCATTGTTACCCTGGCGCAGCTCGTCGCGTTTGTGAGCTTCCAGAGTCGACTCATCACCGGACTGCGGCTGCTGAACGACAGGCCCGTCGCCAAAAGCGATGCGCCGGTGGCGGCAGGCATCTGGCACACGATCGCAACAACGGTCACCGGGAAGGCGGCCCCCGTCGCGTTTACCCAGCAGGAGCTGGGATGGGAACCGTGGATAGCGGCCAAACCGCTGGCGGATTTCCGTGACGATGAGGTTGCCATTCTGGCTAAATTTGGCCATACCGATTCCGACTACTTCCGCCTGCTGGGGCGCAACCTGCCGGTGCTTGAACAGCGCACATTAACGGATAAAGGAATTTTTTATACATCGGAGGGATTGCCGCGCGCCGAGCGCGAGCTGGCCGCAACGGTAGCCAGTAAAATCAACGGCTGCATTTACTGCGCATCTGTCCATGCGCGTAAAGCCAGCCAGCTGTCAAAGGATGACGCGGCGGTGGAAGCCCTGCTGGCCGTGAGGCCGGGGCGGTCCCTGAGCGAGGGGCAATCCGTACGCTGGCAGGCGGAAATCGATTTTGCGGCGGCGCTGTCGGTCACGCCGCCTGCCGCCACGCCGCTGCACCTTGCCGCGCTGGAAAAAGAGGGGCTGGATACCTTAGCGCAGCTTGATCTGGTGCAGTCCGCCGCGTTCTTCGCCTGGGCCAACCGTCTGATGCTGACCCTGGGTGAGCCCTGGCTTGCCTGAAACCCGTCAGGCTAGCGCGCGAGCGTTAGCCTGAGCCCGTCTGGCCCGCAGGTGGCTGTAGATCAGCAGTGCACTCATGGCCGAGAACGAAAGTATTGCCGCCGGCAGCGTGACGTAACGCCAGCTAAAGCCGAGGACAATCATCATCCCGCCAAAGTACGCGCCAATCGCACTGCCGAGATTAAACGCCATCTGCCCCCCTGCCGCCCCCAGCATCTCACCGCCCTTCGCATTTTGCAGAAGCAGAATTTGTAGCGGCGCAGAGAGCGCGAACAGCCCGGCGCAGCAGATAAAGCCCATGACCAGCGAGGCCGTTTTCAGTTCACCAAAGGCGAAAAGCAGCAGCAGCGAGGCGACAATCACCATGTCGGTGGTGGCCGCAATGCGCAGCGGGCTAAAACGCCCCGAGAGCTTACCGCTCAGAAGATTGCCCAACACCATGCCAAGCCCCATCAGCATCATGATGGCCGTCATCATCCCTTCTGAATAACCGGAAACGATGACCATAAACGGCTTAACGAAGCTGAACCATGCGAACACCCCGGCGTTGCCAAACATGGTGGCGGCAAAAATAAGCCAGGGTTCTGGTTTTTTCAGAAAGTGGAACTGCTCGGTGAATTTGATTTCTGACGTGTCGCGGATGTCCGGTACCCAGAGCAGAACCGAGAGGATCACCAGCGCATCGAATACGGCAATCAGAAAAAAGGTATAACGCCAGCTGAACTGGTGCCCGAGCCAGGTCCCCAGCGGAACGCCCACCAGGTTCGCCACGGTCATACCGGCGATCATCCCTGCCACCGCGACCGTCACCCTACCCGGTGGCGCAATTTTAGACAGGATAATCGCCCCGACGCCAAAAATAGCCCCGTGCGGAAAGCCGGAAATCAGCCGCCCCACCGCCAGCCAGAAATAGGATGTGGAAAACGTGAACAGGGCATTTCCGACAGCGGACATCGCCACCAGAAACAGCAGCGTGGTTTTTAACGAGAACTTGCCCGAGAACAGCGCCACAATCGGGGCGCCAATCACCACGCCGAACGCATAAAACGAGATCATATTCCCGGCGGAGGGAATCGAAATACCGGTGTCATGTGCCAGCTCGGTTAACACGCCCATAATGCCAAATTCGGCCATTCCCAGGCCAAATGTGCCAAGCGCCAACGAAAAAATTGTCTTTTTCATACCTCAACCACTGGTTAATCACTCGCGACGGGCATTATTGAATAATCCTGTATGGTGAGCCAGCTCAAATCCGTTGGCTGGCAGGTTAATCCATTAATTCAGGAGTTTTCTCCCATTGCTACGCGGCGGGAATGGGAAACAAAAAGCCCCGACTGGTGTCAGGGCCAAAGGGTTTAAGGTTTAGCTTTTACAGTTCGCTTTCTGCCGCTGATTTAGCGCGTGTAATAGCGCCAGCATTGAAAATTGGGTGCTCGTGATTGTTCGTTATGTCACGAACGCGGTAGATTTTCCATGCATCTCCTTCACGACGAAGAAAGACTTCAAGATGTATGCTTCTTCCATCACCCGCCCCCTCAATGACCTGGACTACTTCACCGTTTAAAAATGGCCTTGCGTTTCCCACTCGTAACGCAGGTATCCAATCGCGAGAGTAATCCTGGGTATACGTAAAATAATCAGATTCGATTAACTCTTGTTCAGAGATTTCCTGAATGGCGCTAATGCGAGCAATAGTATCAGCAGAAACATATTTACGCAGTGCGTCGGCAGGATAAGGCCTGGCTTCATCGCTGCCGAATGCGGAAAGATAGGATTTATAAAATGATTCGGTAGCGTCTTGCGCGCTCTGATCTTGACGGGCAGCCGAACTACATCCCACCAGCAGCATAACGAATGATAAAAATATCCTTTTCATCAGTGCATCCTGTAAATTTTAAAGGATGGTTGCATTTTGCGGTACCCAGGCCCCGGATACATGCTTTTTTGAACAAAGTCAGAAATCCACTGCGTACCGTCATACATAGTCATGTGACCTATGCCATTTCCTCCAGGATACGGCTGTATCACAGCCACATCGCCAGAAATTAAAGTAGAACCGGGCGGCAGCTCACTGAACCCAGCACGTAATAACTCCGCCCCATAATCTTTTGCATAATCTGTGTTCGGCACCTTAACGCCTCCAGCCAGAATGGCCAGGCGGGTAAACTTAGCACATTCACTATGAGAGTGCCCCAGAGCGTGTGAACGGAGATACGAAACTGCAGCTTCTTTATTCCAACTCATTCTTAGTTCCTTTAAGTAAATAAGAATGAAATTATCACGCTAACCACATATGGCGTGTGGGTTTAAAAGTGCTGATTTTATTGCATCTACATAGGGGAATGGGTGCTAAACCCCTTCGCGAATACCTCAGTATCTGCTTAAAAAAAGTGTTGTGAAATTAATTACCTAAAAACATTACGCATAATATCAGGTGGATTACACTTCATAGTGCGGCCTCGCTTTTTTCCGCGCCGGACAATCTGAGGATGACCATCATGGGAAACAAAAAGAAAACCAGTGTCGCTGTCGATGTCGTAAAGAATGCACCGTTAAAGACCAAAGAGTATGAAAAAGAGCTACGTCGCCTCCACGTTGAACTGGTTAAGCTCCAGCAGTGGGTCGTCGCCAAAGGGCTAAAAGTGTGTATTGTTTTTGAAGGACGCGATGGTGCCGGCAAAGGCGGCACCATTAAAGCGATCACCGAGCGCGTCAGCCCTCGCGTGTTTCGCGTTGTTGCCCTCCCTGCACCCACCGAGAAAGAGAAAACCCAGCTCTATTTTCAACGTTATGTTCCCCATCTACCTGCCGCCGGAGAGATCGTCATTTTCGACCGAAGCTGGTACAACCGCGCGGGCGTCGAGCGGGTAATGGGATTCTGCACCCCCGAGCAGGTTGAAAAGTTTCTAGATGGTACGCCGGTGATGGAAAAAGCGATGGTTGATGCCGGGATTATCCTGCTGAAGTACTGGCTGGAGGTCACGCCTAAAGAGCAGGAGCGCCGCCTGCGCGATCGTATTAACGATGGTCGTAAAATCTGGAAGCTATCGCCGATGGATATTAAATCCTTTAACCTGTGGGATGAGTATACCCTCGCGCGCGACGCCATGTTTGAAGCGACAGATACCGCATGGGCGCCGTGGTTTGTGGCACGTTCAGAAGATAAAAAACGCGTGCGTCTGAATATTATTTCGCACCTGCTCACCCAAATTCCCTATAAAGAAATTCACGTTGAAAAAGTGGATTTACCGAAACGTAAAATTGGTAAAGTCAAACCCACAAAATACCCGTTCCGGTATGTGGAGGAGCGGTTCTGAAATTACTGGAATACGCCTCGCAGAATGTAGATTACCAGGGGATACGGTATTGTTTTTTGTTGGCTGCGGTTGATAATGACCGCACCAACAAAGGAGCTGAAAATGAAGCCAAACCGAAACAAAGACTATAGCAAAAGGGAGAGCATGGCGAGTGGAGTCTCCCGCGAGGCCCGTACACCAGAGGCGCGAAGACGAGAGCATCAGCAAGATAAAGAATTCATAAGAGCCATGAATGAATTTACAGCTAAAGCGGGATTATTATCAGACGATCCTTTCTTTGGAGGGATTTAATGTGCTTTCAGTTTGACGTTTACCGTAATCCTTCAGAAAGAACACGGGACCACCAGCCTTATTTTATGATAATTCAACATGACTATTATGATGATTTATCAACAAGACTGATTATTCCATTAAGCTACCATAGCTATCTACGTGGACATATCAATGCCGCGATGCCTTTAGTGAATATTGATTTCGAGCGATATTTCCTTAACACCGCTGGCATAACACACGTGGAGAAACAGAAACTAAATAATAAAGATTATGTATGTAATCTTCGCAGCGCGAGAAGTACTGTTATCGCGGCGATAGATGCGTTAGTGACCAATACATAACGTAGGCCTGCGCAAGCGCAGCGCCGCCGGGCAAAGCCGACGGCGCAGGTCTTACTTCATTCCTTCCGTGCTTTCCCGTTTCGCTTCCAGTCGCTCCACATCACGATACCAGCGCGGGTGGTGTTTCTGCGCCCAGCGGCGGCTCACCTTCCCTTCAATCATCCCTGTAATCGATCCTTTGACCCAGAACGCCATATACATATGGATCAGGATGGCGTGGATGAGAATGATGGCCGACGTGGCGTGGATCAGCAGCGCGTAGCGAATCACCTGAATCGGGAAGTAGTGCGCAAAATAGGGACGCCAGATAATCACGCCGGTCACCAGCAGCACAAAAATCATGCTCATGATGGTCCAGAACATCATCTTCTGCCCGGCGTTATATTTCCCCACCTTCGCGACCTTATGCTCGTTGCCTTTCAGGACTTCGACGATCCCTTTCACCCACGGAATATCCTGCTTGTCCGGGATGTTGTGGTGGACAAAGCGCACGAACATAAACATCAGCACCACGAAAATCAGCACGCCGAAGAACGGGTGCAGAATGCGCCCCATCTGCGGCGTGCCGAAGGTTTCGGTCAGCCACTGCAGCGTCGGGAAGAAGAACGAAATCCCCGACACCGCCACCAGGAAGAAGCAGATCACCACCGTCCAGTGACAGGCGCGGTCGACAAACTTCGTGCGCACGATCGTTTTCGACTTACTCATGATGCTCCTCCTCGTCCTCATCCACCTCTTTGTTTGGCCCGATACCGATGTAGTGATAAATCAGCCCCGCAAAGGTGGCGATAAAGCCCGCCGCGGAGAGCGGTTTAAGCGCCCCTTTCCAGAGGTTGATGGAGGTATCGATCGCCGGATCCTTCGGCAGGTTGTGGTACAGCTCAGGCTGGTCGTTATGGTGCAGCACATACATCACGTGCGTACCGCCCACGCCCTGCGGGTTATAAACACCTGCATTCTGGTAGCCGCGCGCTTTCAGCTTGTCCACGCGCGCCTGCGCCACGTCCAGCATCTCTTTTTTAGTGCCGAAGTGGATAGCCCCGGTCGGACAGGTTTTCACACAGGCAGGCTCCTGCCCGACGCTGACGCGGTCCACGCACAGGGTGCATTTGTATACCCGGTTATCCTCTTTATTGAGGCGCGGGATATTAAACGGACAGCCCGCGATGCAGTACCCGCAGCCGATACAGTTGTCCTGCTGGAAGTCGACGATCCCGTTGGCGTACTGAATAATCGCGCCGGCAGACGGGCACGCCTTCAGGCAGCCCGGATCTTCACAGTGCATGCAGCCGTCTTTGCGGATGAGCCACTCCAGCCTGCCGTTCTGCTCGGTTTCGCTAAAGCGCATTACCGTCCAGGATTTGGCGCTCAGATCCGCCGGATTGTCGTAGACCCCCACGCAGTGCCCCACCTCGTCGCGGATATCGTTCCACTCCGAGCACGCTACCTGGCAGGCCTTGCAGCCCACGCAGGAGGAGACGTCGATAAGCTTGGCGACCTCTGCCTTATAGTCCCGCGCGCGGGGCGCGGGCGTTATCGGGTTAGTCGCGGAGCGTTTGATAACGTCTTGTGTTTCCATCGCCATTGAATCGCTCCTTACGCTTTCTCGATGTTGACCAGAAACGCCTTGTACTCCGGCGTTTGCGAGTTGGAATCGCCGACGTTTGGCGTCAGGGTGTTGGCGATATAGCCTTTCTGCGCCACGCCCTCAAAGCCCCAGTGCAGCGGGATCCCAACGGTTTCCACCTGCTGCCCATGCACGTTCAGGCTTTGAAGACGACGCGTCACCACCGCCACCGCGCGAATAAACCCGCGCTTGCTGCTCACCTTAACGCGGTCGCCGTTGGCGATCCCTTTCGCCTTCGCCAGGGTTTCGCTGATCTCCACAAACTGTTCCGGCTGCGCGATGGCGTTAAGCCGCGCGTGCTTGGTCCAGGTATGGAAATGCTCGGTCAGGCGGTAGGTCGTCCCGACGTACGGGAACTTGTCCTTTTTACCTAATCGCAGCACGTCCTCTTCGTAGATACGCACCACCGGACTGGAGATCACGTTCGGGTGCAGCGGGTTAGTCCCCAGCGGCGTTTCCATCGGCTCGTAGTGCTCCGGGAACGGCCCTTCCGCCAGCTTGTCGAGGGCAAACAGGCGGCCCAGACCTTCCGGCTGCATGATGAACGGCCCGGTTTTACTGCCCGGTGCCGCGGTGTTGTAGTCAGGGATATCGTTCCCCGTCCACTTCGCCCCGTTCCACTGGATCAGCATGCGTTTTGGATCCCACGGCTTGCCGTTTACGTCCGCAGACGCGCGGTTATACAGCACGCGACGGTTCAGCGGCCACGCCCATGCCCAGCCCAGCGTGTTGCCCAGCCCGGAGGGATCGGCGTTGTCGCGGTTGGCCATCTGGTTGCCCTGCTCCGTCCAGCTGCCGGTGTAGATCCAGCAGGACGACGCCGTCGTGCCGTCGTCGCGTAGCAGCGCGAAGCTGTTCAGCAGCTGGCCTTTCTTCGCCACCAGGTTGCCGTTAGCGTCATAGAGATCCGCCAGCGCCACGCCGTTGTTCTCTTTGGCGACTTCCTCTGACTCAGGACGGTCCGGCTGCTTGTAGTCCCAGCCCATTTTCAGCAGCGGCTCAGCGCCTTTGCCGCCTTCGGTGCGGTACATCTCGCGCAGGCGATGGTAAATCCCGGCCAGGATTTCGCCGTCGTTACGCGCTTCGCCCGGCGCATCCTGGCCTTTCCAGTGCCACTGCAGCCAGCGGCCGGAGTTAGCGATGGAACCGTCCTCTTCCGCAAAGCAGGTGGACGGCAGGCGGAACACTTCGGTCTGAATCGACGCCGGATCAACATCGTTCGATTCCCCGTGGTTCTGCCAGAAGGTGGACGTTTCGGTCACCAGCGGATCGATAACCACCATGTACTTCAGCTTGCTCAGGCTGCGAACGACTTTGTTTTTGTCCGGGAAGGAGGCTACCGGGTTAAAGCCCTGGCAGATATACCCCGTGACGTTGCCTTTATCCATCATGTTGAAGTACTTGATGACGTCGTACGCCTGGTCCCACTTCGGCAGCCACTCAAAGCCCCAGTCGTTCTCCTTCTGGGCCGCATCGCCGTAGAAGGATTTCATCAGGCTGACGTAGAACTTCGGATAGTTGCTCCAGTAGTTCACCTGGTCCGGCAGCGTCGCTTTCGGCGTATTGGCCTCAAGATACGTTTGCAGATCCGCCTGCTTTTCCGACGGCAGCGTCAGGTAGCCCGGCAGGCTGGTTGACAGCAGGCCAAGGTCGGTGAGCCCCTGAATATTGGAGTGACCGCGCAGCGCGTTCACGCCGCCGCCCGCCATCCCCATGTTGCCGAGCAGCAGCTGGATCATCGCCATGGTGCGGATGTTCTGCGCGCCGACGGTATGCTGCGTCCAGCCCAGCGCGTACAGGAACGTCGTGGTTCTGTCTGCGGCGCTGGTTGAGGCCAGCACTTCACACACCTTCAGGAAGTCCGCTTTCGGCGTGCCGCAGATGTTTTCCACCACGTCCGGCGTGTAGCGGGAAACGTGCTGCTTCAGCAGATTCCACACGCAGCGCGGGTGCGTTAGCGTTTCATCACGCATCGCATAGCCGTTTTCGTCGAACTGATAGTTCCAGGACGTTTTATCGTACTGGCGTTTTTCGGCGTCATAGCCGCTAAACAGCCCGTCATCGAAGGCAAAATCATCCCGCACCAGCAGGTTCGCGTTGGTGTAGTGCTTAACGTATTCCGCGTTAATTTTGTTGTTTTCGATCAGGTACAGCAGTACCCCAGACAGGAACGTAATGTCCGTGCCGGAGCGGATTGGCGCATAGATATCGGCCACCGATGCCGTACGCGTAAAGCGCGGATCGACGACGATAAGCGTCGCATCGTTGTTGTTTTTCGCTTCCATCGCCCAGCGGAAACCCACCGGATGGGCTTCAGCGGCGTTACCGCCCATCACCACCACGACGTTAGCGTTTTTAATATCAACCCAGTGGTTGGTCATCGCACCGCGACCAAATGTTGGAGCAAGACTTGCTACCGTTGGTCCGTGTCAGACGCGCGCCTGGTTGTCTACCGCCAGCATGCCGAGAGAGCGCACAAATTTTTGCGTCAGCATGCCGGTTTCATTACTCGCCGCAGACGCGCAAAGCATCCCGGTGGAAAGCCAGCGGTTAACCGTTACGCCCTGCGCGTTCTTTTCAATAAAGTTGGCGTCGCGGTCGGCTTTCATTAATTTGGCAATACGGGAGAAGGCCTCATCCCAGGAGATTCGCTGCCACTTGTCGGAACCCGGCGCGCGGTATTCCGGATAGCGCAGGCGATTTTCGCTGTGTACATAGTCCAGCAGCCCCGCCCCTTTCGGGCAAAGTGCGCCGCGGCTCACCGGATGATCCGGGTCCCCTTCAATATGGTAAATCGCTTCTCTGGCGTTCTTCGCGCCATCGCCCAGGCTATACATCAAAAGCCCACAACCTACGGAGCAGTATGTGCAGGTGTTACGGATCGCTTTCGCGCGCAGCAGCTTATAGTTGCGTGCCTGAGCCAGCGCCATTTTGGGAGCAAATCCCAGCATGGCTACCGTTGTTCCGGCCATACCGCCCGCGCAGATTTTAAAAAATTGTCTGCGGCTGACGTCCATTGTTGTCCTCGTTTTCAAATAAGACTTCGCGCCGCAAACTAGCAGTAACTCCCCTGATTTTTTTGCGTCAAATCAAGGTCATCTGTCTTCCCCCCCTTAATAGTCACCCCCGGTATATTTAAATACCCCTTTTTGATTAACGGTTTAAGAGAATAATTGGCGACAGCGTCAGGATGAATGCGATACATTTTTCCTTTGATTTTTATTGCAATGGCGAAGTAATGGACAGAAAAAGAGCAACGCTTATTGGGCTGGCGGCAATACTGTTATGGAGCACCATGGTCGGCCTTATTCGCAGCGTGAGTGAGGGACTGGGCCCTGTAGGCGGTGCGGCGATGATTTACACCCTCAGCGGATTACTGTGTCTGGTGACGGTAGGATTTCCTGATATCAGGCGGTTTTCACCCCGCTATCTTATTGCCGGCAGCGTTTTATTTGTCAGCTACGAAATATGCCTGGCGCTGTCGCTGGGCTATGCCGCAACGCGTTCGCAGGCTATTGAAGTGGGCATGGTCAATTACCTTTGGCCAAGCCTGACCATTGTGTTTGCCATCTTGTTCAACGGACAGAAATCAACTCTGTGGGTGATCCCCGGCTTAGCCGTCTCATTGCTGGGCGTCTGCTGGGTATTGGGCGGTGAACAGGGTTTACATCTGGATGAAATAACCCGCAATATCGTTTCCAGCCCGCTGAGCTACGCGCTGGCGTTTGCCGGGGCATTTATCTGGGCCGCCTACTGCACCGTCACTGCCAAATTTGCGAAAGGACAAAACGGCATCACGCTGTTTGTTTTGCTGACCGCGCTGAGCCTGTGGGTGAAATATTTCCTGAGCGATCAGCCCGAGATGGTGTTCACGCTTCCGGTGGTAGTGAAACTCGTCATGTGCGGTATTGCGCTTGGGTTTGGTTACGCCGCATGGAATATTGGCATCCTTCACGGTAACGTCACGGTACTTGCCGCCGTATCCTATTTTACCCCTGTCCTCTCCGCCGCGCTTGCCGCCGCAGTGCTGAGTTCCCCCCTCTCATTCTCGTTCTGGCAAGGCGCGCTGATGGTTTGCGCCGGGTCGTTGCTCTGCTGGTACGCAACAAGACAATAATGCCGGTTTTGCTGTCGAGAAATATTTATCCCGACAGCAAATACTTAACATAAATTTAATATGTGAGCGCACGCCAAAATATTCATCTGAGCACTAGAGCACGTGTTTAGATTCTGTTTATATTCCACCCCCTTTCGTAAATCCCGCCCTCACGAATTGACATAAATTGACACCTGAAGGTTATTAATGCGCTTCAAATACTCACAAGGTTAATAGCACAAAGTGCAATAGTATGTTTCTGTTTATTTCAGTTGCCAGAACGGAAATTCCGTGCATTACGAGTCCAAAGCAAGGCATTAGGGCTATAATGACCATTCATCGCTCCCAAATGAACGGAAATACCGATAATTACCACTTTTTATAAAACCCTTAGGAAACTATATTCACCGCAATCAACCCGACAATTAATTGATTAAATACTAATCATTTGACGCTATTTCATCGTCATTTACCCGATCTCGATCACACTAAATGAAATTATTGCTAATAATTTGAAACTTATTATTGAAATAGGACTACAAGATTTTTAAAAATAGCATGCCATTGACGATCGGCCTCGTTTAGAAATCGTTCAAAGTGGCTCAGGAAATACCAAAGAAAATTATAAGGAACATTTAAGATGAAACTTAAATTAGTTGCAGTGGCAGTGACTTCCATGTTGGCAGCAGGCGTTGTAAACGCGGCTGAAATTTATAACAAAGACGGTAACAAGCTGGATCTGTACGGTAAAGTAACGGGTCTGCACTATTTCTCTGATGATACTGATAACGACGGCGACAAAACTTACGTTCGTCTGGGCTTCAAAGGCGAAACTCAGATCAACGATCAGCTTTCCGGTTACGGCCAGTGGGAATATGAGTTCAAAGGCAACCGTTCTGAATCACAGGGCTCTGACGGCAGCAAAACTCGTCTGGCATTCGCGGGCCTGAAATTCAACGAATTCGGTTCTTTCGACTACGGTCGTAACTACGGTGTTGCTTACGACATCGGCGCATGGACTGACGTTCTGCCAGAGTTCGGTGGCGATACCTGGACCCAGACCGATGGCTTTATGACTGGCCGTACGACTGGCGTTGCAACCTACCGTAACACCGACTTCTTCGGTCTGGTTGACGGTCTGAACGTTGCCGCTCAGTACCAGGGTAAAAACGACCGTAACGACATCACCGAAGCGAACGGTGACGGCTGGGGTCTGTCTTCTACCTATGAAATGGACGGCTTCGGTGTCGGTGCAACCTACGCGAAATCTGACCGTACTGACCGTCAGGTTGCTGCAGGTCGCGTCGCTAACACCGTTAACGCTGGCGGTGAGAACGCAGAAGTATGGGCTGCTGGCCTGAAATACGATGCGAACAACATCTATCTGGCAACCACCTACTCTGAAACCCGCAACATGACCAACTTTGGTAGCGGTTATATCGCGAATAAAGCTCAGAACTTCGAAGTTGTTGCTCAGTACCAGTTCGACTTCGGCCTGCGTCCGTCCATCGCTTACCTGAAATCCAAAGGTAAAGACCTGGGTTCATACGGCGACCAGGATCTGGTTGAATACGTTGACGTTGGTGCGAGCTACTACTTCAACAAAAACATGTCTACCTATGTTGATTACAAAATCAACCTGGTTGACGACAACAGCTTCACCAAAGCAACTGGCGTTGCTACCGACAACATCGTAGCTGTAGGCCTGACCTACCAGTTCTAAGATTTGTCACGATAAAAGGCCAGCCCATGCGGCTGGCTTTTTTTATACGGATTTCTGGCGTCAAAAAGGAGTACGCCATGCACATATTCAAAGGACGCTGCTTGTGCGGAATGAGTCAGTTCAGCGTGAGCCTCAACAATTTTGACGTATACGCATGTCACTGCACCCAATGCCAGAAGTGGTCGGGCGGCATTGCCATGTATCTTGAGCCGCAGGGCGAACCGCTTCTTGAGCAAGGCTCCATCGCCCCTTCTCATTTTGCATCATCGGCGCGCGGCGAACGCTGGTTCTGTCCCGGCTGCGGCTGCCCGCTGTGGTTCAAACTGACCTCCACGTCGCGCTATTTCATTCCCTGGACGCTGCTTGAGATGGGCGAAGATGAGCGACGCCGGCTGGTGCTCGCCGCGGAAATCTACACCGAAACCCAACCCGCGTTTTTTGGCCTGACCGGGCAATACGCACGCTACAGCGGTTCGGAAATTGAAGCGCTTGATAAGCACTGCCTGCTTACGCCGTAAGCGGTTCAACGCCTGCAGCCCGACGAAGCCAGTTTTGCAGCAGCTTACCGTCCTCGGTCATCTCTGAATCGGCACGCGTGCAGAGGTAATAGTCGCGCCCGTCGTCAATGGGTAAGTCAAATATCTTCACCAGCTCGCCGCTCTCAAGATAAGGCGCGATCAGCGGCTCGCGCATCAGCGCGCAGCCCAGACCAGCCTGTACGCCCGCCAGCGTCAACAGCCCGTCTTCAAACAGGGGGCCGCTGCGCCGCAGAGATCGTTTTACCCCCTGCAACTGAAACCACTGCGGCCAGCTGGTGCGCTCCTCATCATGCAGCAGCGGCATTTGCAGCAGTTGCTCAGGCGTATCGATATGCCCATGAATGCGCAAAAATGCGCGGCTACACACCGGAACCATCTGTCCGGAAATCAGCTTTTCGCTCTGATAGCCCGCCCACTGGCCGTTACCAAAACGAATCGACATATCCGACGCATCGCTCAGATAGTTACGATGGTTGGCATACACAACGTTGATCTCGGTCTGCGGATTAGCGCGCATGAAATCAGGCAGACGCGGGATAAACCACCCCATGCCAAAAAGCGGGATCAGGCTGATGGTGACCTGACGCGTTTGCGCCTGCTCTGCCAGATGCTCCGTTGCCTGTCGCAACACGTTAAACGCCGCACGGATCGAGCGGTAATATTCACGTCCGTGCTGGCTCAGCACCAGCCTGCGCCCCTGACGTTCCGTCAGCGGCATTTGCAGATAGCCTTCGAGCACCTTGAGCTGATGACTGACCGCCGACGGTGAGATATCCAACTCCTGCGCGGCCAGCGTGACGCTGCCCAGCCGGGCGATGGCCTCGAAGGCACGGACAGCCCGAAGCGGCGGATCGTTTGCCAGGCGACTGTCCGCATACGCGGACAAACCCGCCGATTGTTCTGTTTTATTCATATGTTGATTTCTTTAGGCTTTACACCTTAAAACTCGATTACATTATCTTTATATAAATCATTAAGATAAAGCAATAGCGGTTTATCATAAGAAATAATATATGTGTATTTTACAATTTAATTCATTTATCGGATGGTAGCCGCAGAAAGAAGACTTTGCGGGAACAGACGTTGGATACACTCATACAACAACTGATCAACGGCGTGATGCTGGGAAGCATTTACGCGCTGATCGCGCTGGGCTATACCATGGTGTATGGCATCTTGCGCATTATTAACTTTGCTCACGGCGATATTCTGATGGTCGGTGCGCTCACCACCCTTTCCGCCATTAACGCCCTGAACGCCACCTTTCCGCACATGCCGCTGCTGTTGCAGCTTGGCGTTGCCCTGGTGATTGCCATGGCCGTTTGCGCCCTGCTGGCAATGGCTGTGGAGCGCTTTGCCTACCGCCGACTGCGCAACGCCCCGCGCCTGGCGCCGCTGATCTCGGGTATCGGCGTCTCGGTCCTGCTGCAAACCGTGGCGATGATTATCTGGACGCGCAACCCGCTGATGTTCCCGCAGATCCTGCCCATGGAGCCGATCGCCGTGACGTCAGGAAGCGAACTGCATCCCCCCGCCATTGTGACCGTCACCGGCATTGTTACCGTGGCGTTGGCGCTTGCGGTGATGACCGGGCTATGGCTGCTGGTGGAATACACCCGCCTGGGGCGCGGCATGCGCGCCGTGGCGGAAAACCCGCGCGTTGCCACGCTGATGGGGGTTAACCCCAATGCCATTATTACCCTGACGTTCGCCATTGGCGGCGTATTTGCCGCGCTGGCAGGCGTGATGATGGCCAGCAACTACGGCAACGCCAGCTTCTCGATGGGCTTTTTGCCCGGGATCAAAGCCTTTACCGCCGCCGTGCTGGGGGGCATTGGCAACATTCGTGGCGCAATGATTGGCGGGATCCTGCTCGGCATTATCGAAGCGCTGGGCGCAGGTTACCTGGGTGAACTGACCCACGGCGTCTTCGGCAGCAACTATCAGGACGTTTTTGCCTTCATGGTCCTGATTCTGGTGCTGGTCTTCCGCCCAGCAGGCCTGCTGGGCGAGCGCGTGGCGCACAGGGCGTGAGGGAAACAATGACAACGCTTCAACTACAAACCCCGGCGGCGACGCGCAAATTCTGGTCAGGCATGGTCCTGTTCTGCCTTGCGCTGCTGGTTGCTCCCGCGGTGGCCACGCAGCTTGGCGGCAACTACTGGGTGCGCGTTATCGACTTCGCCCTGCTCTACATCATGCTGGCGCTGGGGCTCAATATTGTGGTGGGCTATACCGGCCTGCTGGATATGGGGTTTATCGCCTTTTACGCGGTCGGCGCCTATCTCGCCGCACTGATGGCCTCGCCGCACCTGCTGGAGGTGTTTCCTCTCCTCGGCGTCTGGTTCCCGGACGGGCTGCACACCTCATATCTGCTGATTATTCCGCTGGCGGCGCTCGTCGCTGCGGTCTGCGGCATTTTACTGGGTGCTCCCACGCTGAAGCTGCGCGGGGACTATCTGGCGATAGTAACCCTCGGCTTTGGCGAAATTATCCGCATCCTGATGCGCAACCTCGACCGTCCGGTGAACATCACCAACGGTGCGAAGGGCATTACCGGGGTGGATACGCTGAATCTGTTCGGCCTGAAGTTCAGCGGCGTATACCACTGGTTTGGTTTCAAAGTGCCCGCCCTGTGGCTGTGGTACTACCTGCTGATGCTGGTGATTGTGGCGATTATTTTTGTCTGCCTGCGCCTGCAGCATTCCCGTATTGGTCGCGCCTGGCACGCCATCCGTGAAGATGAAGATGTGGCCCGCGCGATGGGCATCAACGTGCGTAACTATAAGCTGCTGGCCTTTGCGATGGGTGCCTCTTTTGGCGGCGTGGCGGGTGCCCTCTTCGGCGCGTTTCAGGGCTTTGTCTCCCCGGAATCCTTCACGTTACAGGAATCCATTGCCGTGCTGGCGATGGTGGTGCTGGGCGGGATGGGACACATTCCGGGCGTGATCCTCGGCGCGATTCTGCTTACCGCCCTGCCGGAACTGCTGCGCAGTCAGGCAGCCCCGGTTCAGCAGGCGCTGTTCGGTACGGTACTGATTGACCCGGAAGTGCTGCGTCAGCTGTTCTACGGCCTGGCGCTGGTGCTGGTCATGCTGGTGCGTCCTGCCGGGATTTGGCCGGTACGCCACAAGGAGGTGAATACATGAGTCTGTTAACCGTACGCAACATGTCAAAACGCTTCGGCGGGCTTACCGCCGTGGACGACGTTTCGATCGCCGTGAACAAGGGCGAGATCTACGGCCTGATTGGTCCTAACGGGGCGGGAAAAACCACCTGTTTTAATCTGATCACCGGGCTTTATCCGGCGGACAGCGGTGAATTTTCAATTGCCGATAGGCCCTATTTTCCAAAGCACATTGAGAAAGTCACCGCCGCCGGGATCGCGCGCACCTTCCAGAACGTGCGCCTCTTTAACGATATGTCGGTGCTGGAAAACGTGATGGTGGGCCGCCACGTGCGCACCCGCAACGGCCTGTGGGCCGCGCTGAGCCGTCACAAACGCGCTCGCGAAGAAGAGAAACAGACCCGGGAGCTGGCCTGGCACTGGCTGGAGTACACCGGCATTGCGAAGTTTGCGCACTACCGCGCCTGCGATCTGGCCTATGGCCATCAGCGCCGTCTGGAGATTGCCCGCGCGCTGGCAACGGATCCGCTGCTGCTGGCGCTGGACGAACCCGCCGCCGGGATGAACGCAGCGGAAAAAGTGGCGCTCGGCGAGCTGCTTATCCGCCTGCGCGACGACGGCAAAACCCTGCTGATGATTGAACATGACGTCAAGCTGGTGATGGGCATCTGCGATCGCCTGACGGTGCTTGATTACGGTAAAACGCTCGCCAGCGGCACGCCGGAGAGCGTGCGCCGCGACCCGGCAGTGATCGCCGCCTGGCTTGGAGGCAACGCCCATGTCTGAATTACTGAAGGTGGAACGCGTGGACGTGCATTACGGCGGCATTCAGGCCGTACGCGATGTCTCTTTTACCCTGCACGAGGGCGAACAGGCTACGCTGATCGGCGCTAACGGCGCGGGGAAAAGCTCCACCGTGCGCGCCATTACCGGGCTGGAAAGCTTTAGCGGCCGTATTGAATTCAACGGTAAAGCGGTGCGTAAGCACAGGCCCGAAACCCTGCTCCGTGACGGACTGGTGATGGTCCCGGAAGGCCGGGGGATCTTCTCCCGAATGACGGTCCTGGAAAACCTGCAGATGGGCGCCTGGCTCAGGCGTGACACTGTCACCGTTAAGCGCGAGATGAACGAGATCTTCGAACGCTTCTCACGCCTGGGAGAGCGCCAGCATCAGCTCGCAGGCCTGCTTTCCGGCGGAGAACAACAGCTGCTGGCCCTTAACCGCGCCCTGCTCAGCCGCCCGCGCCTGCTGATCCTCGACGAACCCTCGATGGGCCTTGCACCGAAGATGGTCGAAAACATTTTTGCCGTCATTGCCGGCCTGCGCGAGCGCGGCGTTGCCCTGCTGCTCATCGAACAAAACGCCCGTCTCGCGCTGGAAGTCACCGACAGCGCGTGGGTCATGGACAGCGGCAGCATTGTTCATCATGGCGAATCGAAAGCGCTGCTCAATGACGACCGGATTGCACAGATTTATTTGGGCGAAATGCCCGTTTAACAACACCAGCCAACATCAGGGAAAAACAATGAAAACAGTAAAAATCAGTGCGCTCAGCGCCGCTATCCTCCTCGGCAGTTTTGCCTCGACGGCCGCGTGGGCAGCCGACGGTGAAACCGTGGTTATCGGTCTGGCAGGCCCGCTCACCGGCCCGTCCGCCCGTATCGGTAAAGATCTGGAGAACGGCGCGCAGCTGGCCATTGACGATATTAACAAACAGCACCCGACCATCGGCGGCAAAGCGGTGACCTTCAAACTGCAGTCCGAAGACGATCAGTCCGACCCGCGCACCGCCGTGGCCGTGGCGCAGCGTCTGGTGGATAGCGGCGTGGCGGGCGTGGTCGGCCACTGGAACACCGGTACCAGCATTCCTGCCGCACGTATCTATCACGATGCGGGCATCGCACAGGTGGCACCGGTCGCGACCGGTCACGCCTATACCAAACAGGGTTTTGATACCAGCTTCCGCGTGATGGGCCACGACGACGACGGCGGTCAGCTAGCCGGCCAGTACGCGGTTAATACCCTGAAAGCCAAACGCATTGCGGTGATCGACGACCGTACCGCCTTTGGTCAGGGACTGGCGGACCAGTTTATTAAATCGCTTGAAGCGCAGGGCGTGAAGGTTGTCGATCGTCAGTACGTTGATGACAAAACGGTGGACTTCAGCGCCGTGCTGACCGCTATTCGCAGTAAAAACGCCGATCTGATCTTCTTCGGCGGCGTCGACAGCCAGGCCGCACCGCTGGCGCGTCGTATCAAACAGCTGGGCATGAACGCCACGCTGATGGGCGCAGGCGGATTTGTCAGCCAGACGTTCCTGCAGCTGGCGCAGAAAGAAGGCGAAGGCGTGGTTGCCCTCGAACCAGGTCTGCCCGTTGACCAGATGCCGGGCGGTAAAGCGTTCGAGCAGGCGTACCAGTCACGCTACCATACCCATATCGAACTGCACGCTCCGTTCGCCTATGACGCCACCCGCGTGCTGGTTGCGGCGATGGAAAAAGCAGACTCCGTTGAGCCGTCCGACTATCTGCCCGCCCTGCGCGCCATCAGCTACTCCGGCGTCACTGGACAGATCGCGTTTGATAAAGAAGGTAACCTGAAATCGCCGTCTTTCACCGTTTACAAAGTTGTCGATGGCAAATGGCAGCCGCAGACCGTGCTGGGTGGCGCAAAAGCGAAGTAACGCAGCGAGGGCAATGTGATGAGTGATAATAACGAGCTGGGCATTCTCGCCCGCCGCAAAATTGAAGCAGAAATTATTAAGCCAATTTATGAAATCCTGGTGCGCGAGATAGGAAAAACCCGCGCCCAGGCGGTCATTGGCGAGGCTATCGAGCAGGCCGCGATTGACGCAGGCAAAGCGTTTGCCAGCAAAGAACCCAACGGCGCGGACGTCAGGAGCTTCATCGCTCTGCAGTATCTGTGGGAAAAAGATAACGCGCTTGACGTGAAGGTGATCGACGCCGACGACCAGCAGTACAACTACAACGTGATCCGCTGCCGCTACGCGGAGATGTATCACGAAATGGGGCTGGGCGAGATTGGTCATCTGCTTTCCTGCGCGCGCGATGAAAAATTCATCGTTGGCTATGCGCCGGACGTGAAGCTGACCCGCACGACCACCATCATGCAGGGCGGTTCGTGCTGTGATTTCCGCTACCGCAGCAGTAAGGACAAGACATGATCCGCGTCAACGCCGAACGGCTGTGGTCAACGCTTGAGATGATGGCGCAGATTGGCGGCACGCCAGCCGGTGGCGTGACCCGTCTGGCGCTGAGCGAGGAAGACCGCATTGCGCGTAACCTGCTGCGCGACTGGGCGCTGGACGCGGGGTTCACCTGCAACATCGACAGCATGGGCAATATGTTTATCCGTCGCGCGGGGAAAAACCCGCAGCTTGCCCCGGTCATGACGGGTTCACATGTGGATACCCAGCCGCTGGGCGGTAACTACGACGGGGTTTACGGCGTGCTGGCCGGGCTGGAGCTGCTGCGAACCCTTAACGACCATAACGTTGAGACTGAACGTGACGTTGTGCTGGTGAACTGGACTAACGAAGAAGGCGCGCGCTTTGCGCCGGCCATGCTCTCTTCAGGGGTCTGGACGGGACAGTTTAGCGAAGCGTACGCGCATGCCCGCACGGATAACGATGGCATCACCGTGGGCGAAGCGCTGGAGAGCATTGGCTACCGGGGTGAAGCCTCTGCCCGCGCGTTTCCCGTTCACGCCTGCTACGAACTGCACATCGAACAGGGCCCAATCCTGGAAGATGAGGTCATCGATATCGGGTTAGTCCGCGCGGCAATGGGCCAGCGCTGGTTTACCCTGACGCTGGACGGATTCGCCGCCCACGCGGGCACGACGCCGATGCACAGCCGCCGCGACGCGCTGACCGCCTTCGCAGAGCTGGCGCTGAAGGTGGAAGAGATTGGCTATCGGCATGCGCCGGACGGACGCGCGACGATCGGTATGGCGAAGGTTACGCCAAACTCGCGCAACGTTGTGCCGTCCCGCGTGGAATGCAGCGTTGAGTTTCGCCATCCTATGCAGCAGGCGCTGGAAGCCATGGAAGCGGCGCTGCATAAGGTGGCTGAAAGCCTCAGCCTGCGCGGCGTCGCGGCTGCCGTTGAACGCATTTTTGACTACGCGCCCATCGCGTTTGATGCCGAATGCCTGGCTCGTACGGAGAAGGCCGTAGCGGCGCTGGGCTATTCGTCGAAACCGATGGTCTCCGGTGCGGGACATGACGCCTGCTATGTCAGCAAAATGGCGCCCGCCAGCATGATCTTTATCCCCTGCGTGAAAGGCATCAGCCATAACGAAGCGGAAAGGATCCTGCCGGAGTGGGCGGAGAAAGGGGCGAATGTGTTATTGCATAGCGTCCTGTCTGCGGCCCTTGAGAGATAGAACGGTGCGAAAGCAGAGGTCCTCTGCTTTCGCCAGAATCTACACGGCAACGCGTCGGCTGATTTCGACAACCCGATCGCTGGGAAGGTGATAGTGGTTGATGACGTGCGTGCAGTTGCGCTTCATGAAAGCAAAGATGTGCCGTTGCCATGCCGCCATACCTGCCTCACCCTCGCCTGCCACAATAGTTTCATGCCCGACATACCAGGTGGCGTCATCCGTGGCAAAAAGCGCGTTAATCTCGCTGACACCCTGCAACAAACGCGGGATGTCCGGGTGTTCCATAAAGCCGTACTGCGCCACGCCGTGCCAGTAGCCCGGCGCGCGCTGCTCTACCCTGATGCGTTGTTCTTCCCCCACGTAGGGCACATTCAGAATATCAATGGTAAGCGACAACACGTCCTGCTGTAGCGCCCGGTTTCGCGCGACATGCCAGCGCATGACCGGCGGGATATTGTTCTGCGTACGGGTCAAAAAGACGGCGGAGCCCGCGACTCTGGGCACCGTTTTTTGCTGAAGCTGGGCAAAGAACGCATCCACGCTGACGCCCTTCTCGCCCACCGATGCGGATACCGCCTTAACGCCGCGGTGCCAGATCAGCATCACCGTACAAATAGCGGCGGCCATCAGCAGCGGAATATAGCCGCCCTCCAGGACCTTAATCAGATTGGCAAACAAGAAGGTGGCATCAATCACCAGGAAGCAGAGGGCAATCACCGCGCTGCTGGCCAGGCTCCAGCGCCACACTTCGCGCATCGCCACAAACAGCAGCCCCGTGGTCATCAGCATGGTTAACGACACGGCGATGCCGTACGCGGCGGCGAGCTTATCGGAGGATTTAAAGAACACCACCAGCCCGATGGTCACCCCCATCAGCAGCCAGTTGATTATCCCGATATAAATCTGGCCGTAGCTTTCTGCCGCCGTCTGTTTGATGCGTAATCGGGGTAACCAGCCAAGCTGAATGGCCTGGCGCGTCATGGAAAAAGCGCCGGTGATAATCGCCTGACTGGCGATGATCGTCGCCAGCGCGGCAAGAACGATGAGCGGAACCTGGAGCACAGGCGGACAAAGCGTGTAGAAAAGGTTTTGTTTGCTGTCGGCACCGGCCAGAATCAGCGCTGACTGGCCAGCATAGTTGAGCAGCAGCGAAGGAAAGACGATGCCGTACCAGGCAAGCCAGATCGGCTTTTTACCAAAGTGTCCCATGTCTGCATACAGGGCCTCGGCCCCCGTCACGCAGAGAAAAACGCCGCCCAGGACCAGGAAACTGGTGTACCCGTTCGAAAACAAAAACGCGATGCCGTACGCAGGGTTGAGGGCCAGCAGTACCGAGGGGTGTTGAACGATCCCTCGCACGCCCAGCGCAGCAATCGCCAAAAACCACAGCGCCATGACCGGGCCAAATATTTTCCCTATTCGCGCAGTGCCAAAAGGCTGAAGAAGAAACAGCGCCAGCAGAACCGCCACCGTCAGGGGTAATATGTACGGCTGGGACTCAGGGATCACCATCTCCAGCCCTTCAAGGGCAGAAAGCACGGAGATAGCCGGGGTTATCGCACCGTCACCGTAAATCAGCGCTGCGCCAATCAGAGCGGCAAAAATGACCCAGCGCACGCCTTTGCCTTTCTCCACCAGAAGCGACATCAAGGCCATGATGCCCCCCTCACCATGATTATCAATTCGCATGGCGAAGGCGGCATATTTTATGGACGTTACCAGGATGAGTGTCCAGGTAATCAGGGAGAGCAGGCCCAGGATGACGCCGGGCGTAGGGTCATGCTCAGAGAGCGACAGCACCGTGCGGAAGGTATAGAGCGGGCTGGTGCCGATATCACCAAAAACGACGCCCAGCGCGCCTCCTGCAAGCAGGGTTAACCGGGAGAGCGGTTGGGACGGTTCACTGCTGTGGCGAGGGCTCATATTTTCCAGCAAGAGTCAGATAATCCTATAAAAAACATAGCCCATCTGCCCCGCCCGCGCCAACCGCGCGCCCTGTATTACTGCGGCTTGACCTTCGCCAGGCTGAACCAGATCCCCACAGCCAACAGCAGCAGCATTCCGCCCGCGCTGCCCAGCGCCACGCTGTGCGAGGTGATAAACGCGCTTTTCGCCGCCTCAATCACCGACTCCGCCAGCGTCGGGGTCAGATCCTGCGCCACCTTCATCGCCTCACCAATGGATGACGAGGCTTTATCGACGAGCGAGGCGTTCAGCCCGGGCGGCAGGTCAATTGACGCCGAGAAGCTGCGGGTCAGCAGCAGACCAAAGATGGCGATCCCCAGCCCAGCGCCCAGTTCATAGGACATGGTTTCAATCGCCCCTGCGGCGGCGGCCTTCTCTTTCGGCGCGGCCGCCATAATTGCCGAGGTCGAGGCCAGCAGCGCGCTGGCGGCGCTGAAGCCGAGCAGCACCATCAGCCCCCACGCCAGCCACTGCTGCGTGCTGAAGTCGAGCATCGACAGGCCGATAAAGCTGACGGCGCTGAGCCCCATTCCGCCGGCGGCGACGATGCGTAGCCCCAAACGCCCGACCAGCACACCCGCGATCGGACCGCTAAACCCGCTCGCCACCATCAGCGGCAGCATGAACATTCCCGCTTCAAACGGCGTAAAGCCATGAACAAACTGCAGCTCCTGAGCCATCAGCAGCTCAAACCCGACCAGGGCAATCATGGCGGTCATCGCCATCACCACGCCGCTCAAAATGATGCGATGGCAGAACAGACGCATGTCGATCATCGGTACGCGAGCGCGGAGCTGAATACGCACGAAGATAAACAGCAGCACCGAGCCGGTCACCAGCGCGGACGCGACTATCCACGGTGACAGGACGCCTTTTAGGGCGGTTTTCGCACTGTAGACCAGCAGCAAAATCGCCACAATCAGCATGATGGCATGGCTAATATTCAGCGGCTGCTCCGGGCGGCCCTGCTGAGGAGGCACAAAACGCGCGGCCAGCGAAACCACCACCAGCACGATCGGCACGTTGATTAAAAACACCGATCCCCAGTAAAAATGCTCAAGCAGCATACCGCCAATCAGCGGGCCAAACGCCGCGCCACCTGACCCCACCGCGGCCCAGACGCCGAGCGCAATATTACGATCCCGCGCGTCGATAAACAGCGTGCGGATCCCAGCCAGCGTAGCCGGAATAATCATCGCCGCGCCGATTGCCAGCGAGGCGCGCGCCGCAATCAGCCACCCTGCTGACGGGGCAAACGCTGCCGCCAGCGACGACAGGCCAAACAGCGTGCTGCCAATCATCAGCAATCGTTTAAAACCAATGCGGTCACCCAGGGCGCCCATCGGCAGCACCATTCCCGCCATCACCAGCGAGTAAATATCGATGATCCACAGCAATTCATTGCCGCTGGCGCCCAGCGTCATGCTCAATGTCGGCGCCGCCACGTGCAGCACCGTCGCGTCGATCGCCACCGGGATATACACCAGCACGATAATCACTAACGCTAACCACTGACGAAACATAAATTTCCTTTTCTTTTAAAACATGGACACATGTCCAGGATGCGATCCTACGTAAAGTTGAACGTATGTCCAGCTTTTTGTTACACTCGTTTCATTCCCATTGAGAGTGAGTAAACATGCGATATCTGAGCAAGGATGAACGGCGGGAAGCCATCTTACAGGCCGCCATGCGCGTGGCGCTGGCTGAAGGACTGGCTGCTATGACGGTACGCCGTATTGCCGCCGAGGCCGGAGTCGCCACCGGCCAGGTGCATCATCATTTTACGTCCGGCGGCGAACTAAAATCGCTGGCCTTCGTACGGTTGATTCGCGAACTGCTGGATGCGGACGTCGCGGGTAAACAGGCCGGATGGCGGGAGCAGCTTCATGGCATGCTCGGCAGCGATGACGGGAGGTTTGAGCCCTATATTCGCCTGTGGCGTGAGGCGCAGATCCTGGCCAGCCGCGATGCCGACATCAAAGGCGCCTATGTGATGACTATGGAGATGTGGCACCAGGAAACGGTGGCGCTTATCAAAGCGGGAACGGAGGCCGGAGAATTGAATCCGGGCGATCGGGCGGAAAATATTGCCTGGCGCTTGATTGGTCTGGTGTGCGGCCTTGACGGAATGTATATCTTAAACATGCCTGAAATGGACGAAGCCGCCTTTAACAATCATCTTGATAAACTCATCACGCTCGAGTTGTTTTCTAGCCCGCCTCATCAGTGATGTTGCCGGGTGGCGGAAACGTCTTACCCGGCCTACGGTACGGCAAAGGGGGCCAGCCCCTTTGCGCATTATTTCCCGGCCTGCGGATGCGTATCAAACCCTGCCATCACCGCCGTCAATTCTGACAGTGTAAAGCCGTGCTTCGGATCGTCAACCCCAAGACCAAAGCGTTCCTGCATCAGCTGATATAGCGCCTCAGCATCCGGCAGATGGATCTGCTCTTCTACGTGACCGTTCTGCCAGTGGGTAAAGTTGAAGTTGGTTAGCGTCAGCTTGCCGCCGTCCGGCAGATGGCGACACATCAACAGATGATGACGGAAATGCGACTGCGGCCAGTGCGCCGACCAGAAATTCCCCATCACGTAATCGCTGAAATACTGCGTTGTGAGGTCAAACTGGTACATCGACTGCCAGTGCTCGTGGTGACGGAACTGCAGCACCCAGTCGTTCCCCTCGCTCAGCAGACGATACAGCCCGTGCGGTGTCTCCTGTTCTTCATTAGCGAGCAGTCGAATCGGCGCCGTCAGCGTCTGGCCGCCAAACCCCACATCGGCAATCCAGCGCTCACCGTTAAGCTCAACCAGCAGCAGGCGGTGCGTGCGCGGCGGCATTTGCGGCGGATTCGCTAATACCACGCGCCCCAGGACGCTACGCACCGTAAACCCGACTTCACGCAGGACACGCTCGAACAGGCCGTTTTGCTCAAAGCAGTACCCTCCGCGACGTGCGGTGACCAGTTTGTCGACCAGACACCGATCGTCAAGCTGGATTTCGCGCGGCAGAACAACATCAATATTCTCAAAAGGGATCGCACAGTTGTGATGTAAATGCAGCGCGCGCAGGGTATCGATATCCACCCGCGTCGGTTGCGCCCAGCCGATGCGGGCAAAATAGGCGGTCAGAAATGGGGACATACATCAGTTTCCTTTGATTGAGATGTTCTGTTTATAAACTAATTTTACGCACCCACTTTGATTTACGTGCTTTTTCGTCATACTCATCGGTGTAGATGAGGAGATCCTATGAGCCACTTTCGCCCTGTTGAATTACGTCACGCCAGCCGTCTGCTGAACCACGGCCCAACTGTGCTTATCACCAGTCGGGATGAAAGCCTCGACAGACGCAACGTGATGGCCGCCGCATGGTCAATGCCCGTCGAGTTTGAACCGCCGCGCATCGCGATCGTCGTGGATAAAAGCACCTGGTCGCGCGAGCTGATTGAACGCAGCGGGAAATTTGGCATCGTCATCCCCGGCGTGGCGGCGGCCAACTGGACATACGCTGTCGGTAGCGTCAGCGGGCGCGATGAAGACAAATTCAACTGCTACGGGATCCCGGTCGTGAACGGTCCTGAACTTGGCCTGCCGGTGATTGAAGAAAAATGTCTGGCGTGGATGGAGTGTCGGTTATTACCCGTCACCTCAGCGGCAGAAAAATACGATACGCTGTTTGGTGAAGTGGTTTCAGCGGCAGCCGATGAACGCGCGTTTATCGCCGGGCGCTGGCAGTTTGACGGGGATAAGCTGAATACCCTGCATCATCTTGGAGCCGGGACGTTTGTGGCGAGCGGGAAGATGGTGAAGGCGCCGGATTGATTTACTTAATCATATCCTACTGAATTATAGTAAATTTCTATGGCATTTTATGTTTACTATTACTTTTTAAAACGGAGGATATTTCCGGAGTTGCCGCATTAGCACTCTCGCATTAAGGAAATATCAATGACATGGAATAAAGATGGCGCAATCTCATATGCCAAATCACACGCCCAATCGAAGAGCACGGGTTATTGTGCTCACTACGTCACCGAAGCGATCAGAACGGGTGGAAGATTAAAAATCCCCAATACGCGTCTGGCAAAAGACATGGGGCGGACATTGGTCAATGCTGGATTCCGCCTGGTATACGATCAACCTCATGCCGGTGACGTAGCCGTTATCCAAAATATTGTGGGCCACGATAGCGGCCACGTTTGCATATACGATGGTCAGCAGTGGATCAGCGATTTTGTACAACGCTCTCTGTATCCAGGACAGGCTTACCGAAACATACAGCCTCATTACGAGCTGTTCAGGCATGACTAATGAAAACACTCTTCTTTTTACTTTTCGCACTGTCTCCGTTCGCTATCGCAGATAACATTTATGCACCGGGTCAGGCGGCGCTTAAATTCAATCAATGGTATATCGCGCAGTTAGATCAGAACAAACCGCCAGTACTTAATCCAGACATCATGAACGAGTTCGTAGCTTCAGGGACCATTGCAGCAATTAAAGAAATGTACTCTGGAGACAGTAACGAAAAAGACATGCCAGATGCGGATATGTTCATCAAATCGCAGGATTGGGATAAAGACTGGAATCAAATAACCGTCTTACATTCTGATTTTGATGCCGTTTGCACAAACGTCTATATCGCGTTTGGTAAGAAACAAGATCACGTTGTAGCAGATTGTCTCGTTCAGGAAAAAGGCGTATGGAAAGTTCGCTCGGCCACGCTGATAAAGTAAAAACGTGATATGAAAGGAAACGCCCTCTGTTGCATAGGAAAAAGCACACGATAGCCCAGCGGCTACCGTGTGCAATTAATTACTTCGCACGTCGTGAAATAATCTCATCCGCAACATTCCGCGGGGCTTCCGCAAAATGATGGAACTCCATCGTATACGTCGCGCGCCCCTGGGACATCGAGCGCAGTGTTGTGGCATAACCAAACATCTCTGCCAGCGGCACGTCAGCACGAATAATCTGGCTTCCGTACTGCTCTGCCATCCCCTGCACCATGCCGCGGCGGGAGGAGAGATCGCCCATGATGTTACCGGCGTACTCTTCCGGCGTTTCCACCTCTACGTGCATGATCGGCTCGAGAATCACCGGATCCGCCCTGCGGGCGCCCTCTTTGAAGCCGAGGATCGCCGCCATGCGGAACGCCATCTCCGAGGAGTCGACGTCGTGATACGAGCCAAACGTCAGCGTCGCTTTAACATCAACGACCGGATAACCCGCCAGCACGCCGCTGTTCATCGCTTCCCGCAGCCCTTTCTCAACGGACGGGATATACTCGCGCGGCACCACGCCGCCCTTGGTGGCATCTTCAAATTTAAAGCCACTTCCGGGCTCCAGCGGCTCCAGGCTCAGCACCACATGACCGTACTGCCCTTTACCGCCGGACTGACGAACAAATTTACCTTCGATATCCTTCACCGTTTTACGCAGGGTTTCACGGTAGGTCACCTGTGGGCGGCCAATGTTCGCCTCGACGCCAAACTCGCGCTTCATGCGGTCGACGATAATCTCAAGATGTAGTTCACCCATCCCGGAGATAATGGTCTGGCCGGACTCTTCGTCAGTATGCAGGCGGAAAGACGGATCTTCCGCCGCCAGACGCTGCAGCGCGATCCCCATTTTCTCCTGGTCGCCTTTGGTTTTCGGCTCGATCGCCAGCGAGATAACCGGGTCCGGGAACTCCATGCGTTCAAGCGTGATCACTGCATTCGGATCGGTGAGCGTGTCGCCGGTGGTCACGTCCTTCAGCCCAACGCAGGCCGCGATATCCCCGGCGCGTAGTTCGTCCACCTCGTGGCGATCGTTGGCATGCATCAGCACGATTCGTCCAATGCGCTCTTTCTTCCCTTTCACCGGGTTATACACCGCGTCGCCTTTGCGCAGCACGCCAGAGTACACGCGGATAAAGGTCAGTTGACCGACGTACGGGTCGCTCATCAGCTTGAACGCCAGGGCCGAGAACGGCTCATCATCGCTCGGATGACGCTCCGCGTGCTGCCCTTTTTCATCCACGCCATCAATGGCCGGCACGTCCAGCGGCGACGGCATGAGCTCAATGACCGCATCGAGCATGCGCTGCACGCCTTTATTCTTGAACGCGCTGCCGCACAGCATCGGCTGAATTTCACCCGAGATGGTGCGAATACGCAGTCCTTTGATAATTTCCGCTTCCGTCAGGTCGCCGGTTTCCAGGTATTTGTCCATCAGTTCATCGCTGGCTTCCGCCGCCGCAGAGACCATTTTTTCCCGCCATTCCTGGGCGGTACTGACCAAATCATCCGGCACGGGCGCATAGGTAAACACCATGCCCTGCGTCGCGTCGTCCCACAGAATGGTGCGCATCTTGATGAGATCCACCACGCCGGTGAAATGATCTTCGGCACCCACCGGAATGACAATCGGCACCGGATTGGCCTTCAGGCGCTCCTGCATCATGCGTACGACGCGGAAGAAATCAGCGCCCGGACGGTCCATTTTGTTGACGAAGGCCAGACGCGGAACGTGATATTTATTGGCCTGGCGCCAGACGGTTTCCGACTGCGGCTGCACGCCGCCCACGGAGTCATACACCATCACGGCGCCGTCGAGTACGCGCATGGAACGTTCCACCTCAATGGTGAAATCCACATGCCCCGGAGTGTCGATGATGTTAATCCGGTGCGGCTCATAGCCTCTGTCCATACCGGGCCAGAAGCAGCTGACCGCCGCAGAGGTAATCGTGATCCCGCGCTCTTGCTCCTGCGCCATCCAGTCAGTGGTTGCCGCGCCATCGTGTACTTCACCCAGCTTGTGGCTCATCCCGGTATAAAACAGGATACGCTCAGTGGTGGTGGTTTTACCGGCATCGATATGCGCGGAGATACCGATGTTGCGATAACGTTCGAGAGGGATGGGTCGGGGCATGATATTTCCTTAGTCACTATGACTTGTCTATGACGACCAGGATGGTCGTGCATTCGTTCGTTTGCTATAATAGTCCTATTGTACGAGTATTATCGAACTATTTTTTAACGGTTGACCTATTGTTGATATAGCTCAATCTGACGCCAAACGCAGGAAAACGATGATCCCAAACCACCCTGAAACTGAACAAATACTGCTGGAAAATGTGCTGTTTGCCCTCGGCAATCCGCTCCGGCTGTCGATCATTCGCCGGCTGGCCGATGGCAGCGAACTCAGCTGTAACGCGCTGCGCCCGGAGGATGTAGTAAAATCGACAATGACACACCACTGGCGCGTACTGCGCGACAGCGGCGTTATCTGGCAGCGCCCGCAGGGGCGGGAGAACATGATTTCGTTACGCCGAGACGATCTGGATGCCCGTTTTCCAGGGCTGATGGAGATACTGCTGCAGGTTAAATAATTTCAGTCCCTTCCAGGCGATAGACCGGGATCCGCCGGGTTGTTGTGGTGAGCGTATCAAACACCTCGGCGTCGGACGTCACGATCCTCATCCCTGACTTGCGTAATCTCTGCACATCGGCCGCAATGCGCTGAATACCAAACCAGAAAAGCCCGTCGAGTGCCGTTACCGCTAACCCATTTTCCAGCGCCAGCTTAAGTCGTTCGCGGGGGGCTTTAACCTGCTGAGCAATTTGCCTGTAAGGTAATTCATTACATCCCGTCGCGTCACTGCGCTGGATCCGCGTTTTCAGCTGATAGGTAAACTCGTCGGGTATTCCGTCCAGATCTCTTTTCAGGCTATAGACGCAGCCAAAGCGCTTGCCGTTAAACAGAACATTTTTCTGACTGAGCTGAAGCTCTTTTCTGACAACGTCTATCAGTTGGGGCGCACGGGTAAGGAGCAGCCTGAAGGGCAGCTCGAAGCTGGTGACGTAATCCACATTAAGCAACGCGAGGCGCAGCCGCTCCTCTGCACCGGACGTTTGCTCACGACACTCCTCCATCACCTCTGCCCACTGGCGCGTCAGGCGCTCCGGCTCGGCGGCTTCGGTAAGGAGATATTTTTCAATCTGATAATCAACTCTTCCGGTCATCGTGTGGTATCCCGTCACTGTGGGTGCGGTAATTCTATACAGCGCGGTGAGTTTTATAAAGGACTGAACCGCAGCGACACCCTGAAAATATCGTTGCGATTCAGCATCCTGACGTATCGGATCAGCGCGCCATAATCCAACCCATCAGCAGCGTGGCGAAAATCACCGTCGACGCGCCGCCGATGCGGGTGGCAATCTGCGCGAACGGCATGAGCGACATTCGGTTTGACGCGGACAAAATGGCCACGTCCCCCGTTCCGCCCAGCCCGCTGTGGCAGCAGGTCACAATCGCCGCTTCCACAGGATACATATTCAGACGCGACGCGATAAAGTAGCCGCTCAGCGCCATCGCAATTACAACCGAACCGCACACCACAACGTATCCCACCGAGAAGACCGACACCACGCTCTCAAGCGGCACGTATAACATCCCGAGGCCGATCATCAGCGGCCAGACCAGCGCAGCCGAGACGAATTTATAGCAACTGTGCGCGCCCTGCTCCATTGAGGCCGGGATCACCCTGAAGTATTTACACAGGACGGCAATCAGGATCATCAGCACCGGGCCGGGAATGTGTACCAGTTTTTCAAACAATCCGCCGACGATGAAAAACGCGCACACCATCAGCAATCCGCCCCCCATCAGATGAAAATCCGTCTGCTGCGTGCTCTGCGCCCCGGCAAACAGGCTGGCGTCGTCTTTACTCCGCGTGAGCATGCCATTTCCCGAAAGCGCAGGACGTTTCGCGCCGAGACGCGCCAGCGAGCCCGCACAAATAATGGCGAAGATATTCCCGACGACCGCAGCAGGTGCCAGCTGCGCAACGTAGACGTCCGGCGTCTGCCCCAGTATTGCCGAATAGGCCAGGGACAGCGGCAAAATCCCCTCGCCAATCCCGCCGCCGATGATGGGTACAATGATGAAGAAGAAGGTGTGGTAAGGCGTATAACCAAACAGTGAGCCCACAATGAGGCCGCTCAGCACGGCCATGCATGTTCCCGCCACCAGCGGAACAAACATGCGCATCATCCCCTGGATCAGCAGCACCCGGTTCATCCCCAGAATGCTGCCGACCACCAGGCAGGCGATGACGAAATAGAGCAGATTCGCCTCTTTCATCAGCAGATGCACGGTATCAAGGGTATGTTTCCCGAATACGCCAAAATAGACCAGCACGGAGGGGACCATCAGGCACAGGATCGCCGGGCCGCCGATATCTTTCAGCACCGGGATTTGACGCCCGACTTTGGCAAACGCGAAGCCGAGTGTCATGATGACCGCGAGTCCACCAATCATATTTTTTGGCAGCAGCCCTGCCCAGGCGGATGTCGCCACAATCGCGGCAATCCCGACGAACAGCATCAACGGGACCGTGCCCACCTCGGTATTGTTGAGCCCAAAGGCAAAACGCGAGGTCGACAGCTCAGAAGTCGGTACAGGATTATCTTTCATATAATCACCTGAATTTGTGTTCGGATAAACAGAGAAAGGAATAACTGAAACTATTCCTGATACGAATAAATGTTCTTAAATATAAATAAAGACTTAGATGGCCTTTTCTAAAAACAGGCTCACGATGAAATTATCACGGGCCTGCGGGTAGAAATGTGAACAATCTGGCTCTTTGCTTTTAAATAACTTAATTCAGCGTTAAGTAACTAAAGTTATTTATAACAGCTAATGTTGCTTTCTTGCGTCTTATCAATATTTGACGAAAGTATTACTTATCCAACTAATGCAATCTTTTTGAAATTAATAAAACCAGAGAGAGTGTGACCCTTGTCACTCCTGCCCTGCTTTCTAAGCGCTAGATTAGCGCTGCAATAAAACACATAAAATACCCTACAGGAAATACTATGCCTTCATTACTATTACAGTCACTGTTTCCGCTCGTCTTTATAATGTTACTTGGATGGCTAAGTGGAAAGCTGGGATATTCCCGGCGTGAAGATGCAAACGTCATGGCAACCGTGGTGATTCGTTTCGCCCTTCCTTTCCATCTTTTTATCGGTGCATTGCATACCGATCCCAATAAAATTAAGAACCTGACCTTTATGGCCGTTTTAGTTGTCGGTTTAATGGGGTCGTATTTACTGACGCTATTTATTTCGCGCTACGTTTTTCGCCACGATATCAAAACCAGCGCCATTCAGTCTCTGGTTTGCGCCTTTCCCGATATGGCCTACTTTGGCGCACCGGTCCTGGCGGTATTGATTGGGCCGGAAGGATTTATCGGCGTGCTGATTGGCAATATCATTACCAGCGTTATCATGATCCCTCTGACTATCGTCCTGATTCGTATGGGTGATAAAAATGGTCTTGACGGCCTGGAGGCGCTGCACCCGGGCGCGATGATTGTGCAAAACCTCATCAAAGCGGCGCGCAATCCTATCGTCTGGATCCCGGTCTCCGGCGTATTGCTCAGTCTGGCCGGCGTGCAAATCCCTTCTATTCTCAGCATGCCTATTGAGATGGTCGGAAAGGTTTCAGGCGGGCTGTCCCTGTTTGCCCTCGGCCTGCTGTTTTACGGTGAACGTCCAAAACTGAACGTGCAGACGTTTACCAATATCAGTATTAAAAACCTGATTCAGCCGGCAATGATGGCCGCCGCAGGGATCGCCTTTGGCCTGAGCCATACCTTACTGCAGCAGGTCGTCATTATTGGCGCAACGCCTTCCGCGATTGCCGCAGGTATGTTTGCTTTACGCAGCGATACCTATATTGATACCGCATCCTCTTCCATATTAATTGGCACTGCCGTCGGGGTCGTGACCGAAGGCATTATGATCTATTTTATTTCTTAATCTGCTTTATATAAAAAATTCAGGAGTTAACCATGTCCCGGAAAGAAGTTCTGTACACCCCCTATAACGGGGCCGTATTGCTGGAAAATCCGCTGCTAAATAAAGGACTCGCATTTATTAAAGAAGAGCGTGACAATTTTAATCTGCATGGATTATTGCCGCACAACGTTGAAACTATTGAAGAACAAACCGAGCGCGCCTGGGTGCAGTTCTGTCATTTTAAAAGCGATATTTCGCGTCACGTTTACCTGCGAAATATTCAGGACACCAATGAAACTCTCTTTTATAACCTCTTGCGTTTGCATCTGAAAGAGACGTTACCGATTATCTATACCCCGACGGTCGGTGAAGCCTGCGAGCATTTCTCCACGATTTATCGACGCGCGCGCGGCCTGTTTATTTCATGGCCTAACCGCCATCGTATTGATGAGATGCTGCAAAGCTTTTCGCGCAACGACGTTCGTGTGATTGTGGTGACGGACGGGGAACGTATTTTAGGGCTTGGCGATCAGGGTATCGGCGGAATGGGTATCCCAATTGGCAAGCTGTCGCTGTATACCGCCTGCGGCGGGATCCATCCGGCCTCTACCCTGCCGATTATGCTGGATGTCGGCACCAATAATCAGCAGCACCTCGACGACCCGATGTACATGGGCTGGCGCCACCCGCGCATCAGCGACGATCAGTACGCTGAGTTTATGGATATGTTTGTCAGCACCGTTAAAGCGCGCTGGCCCAATGTGCTCCTGCAATTTGAAGACTTCGCGCAGAAAAATGCCACCAGGCTGCTCCAGCGCTACCGCGACCAGCTGTGCTGCTTCAATGATGATATCCAGGGCACGGCCGCCGTCACCGCCGGTACGCTGATGGCGGCGGCGCATGCGGCGGGCACGCGCATTCGCGATCAGCGCGTGGTCTTCCTGGGCAGCGGTTCTGCCGGATGCGGGATAGCTGAAAAAATTGTGGCGTTGATGGTGGATGACGGCCTGACCGAGTCCGAAGCGCGCAGTCGGATCTTTATGGTCGATCGCTTCGGCCTGCTGACAGACGACATGACCAATGTGCTCGATTTCCAGAAAAACCTGCTTACCGCGCGCGACGCCGTTTGCAGCTGGCGGGTAGACTCGCAAAATATTTCCCTGCTGGACGTGGTGAAGAACGCGCATCCTACGGTGATGATCGGCGTTTCAGGCCAGCCGGGGCTGTTCAGCGAAGAGATTGTCAAAGAGATGCATCGCCACTGTCCGCGCCCGATCATCACGCCGCTCTCTAACCCGACCTCGCGGGCGGAAGCCCAGCCGCAGGATCTTATCGCCTGGACCCAGGGTGCCGCACTGGTGGCCACCGGCAGCCCGTTCGCCCCGGTATTCTGGGAGAATGAACACTACGAGATCGCCCAGTGTAACAACGCCTATATTTTCCCGGGCCTGGGGTTGGGCGTGCTGGCCTGTAACGCGCGCCGGGTGACTGAAGAGATGCTGATGGCAGCAAGCCGCAGCCTGGCCGCGCAGTCTCCGCTGGTCACCACGGAAAAAGGTGGATTGCTGCCGCCGGTAGATCAGATTGAAACGGTATCACGCCAGATTGCCGTCGCCGTCGCCCGGGCCGCGATTGAACAGGGCGTGGCTCAGGCGATAGATGATGAGACGCTGATGGCGCGTATTGAGAAGACCTGGTGGCAGGCGGACTATGCGCCGTACCGCAGGTCTGCGCTGTAAGCCTCGATCCTGCCCTCATTGCACGGTGAGGGCAGGATTGCTGCCTTAGTGCTGGATGCCCGACCGTTCGGAAAGATCGGCGGCAGACAGGATATCAGCCCGTGGTGCCACACTCTTGCGGCGGGCATACCGGTCAGGCTGACCTTCAGGACGCGTTTTGAAGCGCCGGTGCAGCCACATATACTGTTCTGGCGCCATCCGTACCGCCTGTTCAATCGCCCTGTTCATCTGCGTCGCAACAGATTCTTTATCTCCTCCCTGCAGCGACTCGCTGATATCCTCCAGAATAATCAGTTCGTAGCCGGTGCCGTCCGCCCTGCGGCGCGGCACAAAGGGAATGACGGCAGGCTTAGCGCTTTTGACCAGCATGTAGCTACCCGCGGTCGTGGCGGCATCCGGAACAGCAAAGAACGGCACAAAGACGCTATTGGTTTTGCCATAGTCATGGTCCGGGGCGTACCACAAAATCTCATTCTGCTTCAGCGAGCGGATCATGCCCTTTAAATCATGACGATCGAGCATGGTTTTATTGGAGCGCAGGCGTCCGCGCGTCTGAAGCCAGTCCAGCAGCGCGTTATTATTCGGACGATACACCCCAATGCCGGGGTTGAGCATGCCAAAGATCCGCGCGCCCAGCTCGAGGGTGAGAAAATGCATGCCAACGAGCACCACGCCATTGCCCTTTGCCCGCGCCTTTTCCATGTGCTCATACCCCTGCACGGTAAAGCATTTCTTCACCCGCCACGAGGGCCAGAACCATGCCATCCCGGTTTCGATTACCCCCATTCCTACCGATTCAAAATTACGCTGCAGCAGCGACTCTCGCTCCGCCTTTTTCATCTCCGGAAAACAGAGCTCCAGGTTGCGGCGGGCAATCTCAACGCGGCGCGGAAGCAGGCGCATCGCCAGTCGACCCAGGCCATGACCGATTCTGAACAACAGCGGATAAGGGAGCAGCATGATGAGCCACAGTGCGGCAATGCCGGCCCAGCTTAGCCAGTAACGGGGATGAAGAAAGGCGAGTGAAAAACGGGGTAATTTTGTCATGAGAAAATTATCCTTTAACGTGTCTGTCCTTAACTGATTCTGTTGGAGATCTTTCCTAAGGATTGATGGGCTGTCAGTCAGAAACGTAAAGTGTAACGGATAAGATAAAACGCATTTTTATCGTTTTTTGCGAAAAGCGGGAAGACGAGGCGGGGAAAAACCGGGAAGGAGCGATCCCCCCGGCAGTTGCACTTACATTGAATAGCCTGGCTTTTTGATTAACTCGTCCAGCTTCGGTCCTATTTCGGTATCCCAGACCTGCGCTTTCCAGTCCTCCTGGTTCACCTGATTCAACGCAACGGACACCGAGCTGTCTTTGCTGTTGAAATGGCGAATAATGACCTCAGCAATATCCTCGGCCAGTGCGGTTTTTTGTTCGTCGTTCAAATCGCGGGGAAAACATTTGATATCTACGTGTGGCATATGCAGGCTTCCAGTTGTGAGTCAGGGCTCCACGTTATCAGATAATACCGTTGGCCTTTAACACCTTGTGCAGTTCCGGCAGCTGGCATACGGTGTCCGCAATAGCCGTAAACCTCGGCGTATTGGTCGCAAACCAGTCATGGCGTGGCCCCCAGGTGCGCGCCACCGCGATATACACGTCCAGCAGCGTCAGCCGTTCACCCAACGCAAACGGGGCGGCCTTGAGCTGAGTTTCGAACCACAAGTAAAGCGACTTCCGGTATTCGATGCAGTTTTTCTGCAGCTGTTCAGGCGCATCCGGCGCCCAGCGTTCTGGATAGTCCGCATACGTAAACGTGGGATAGACGTTGGCCACAAACCAGATCAGCAAGCGCTGAAACTGCTGGCGTTCGGCCTGCCCCACGGGCGGCGCGAGATCGGGGCATCTGTCGAGCACCATCAGGGCGATCGCCGCCGTTTCGGTCATAATGGCGCCATTTTCCAGCTCCAGCGTGGGTACCTGACACAGCGGGTTGAGCTTTTGCAGCAGCTCACGCTGCGGACCGGGCTGGTCAAACCCGTCCACGTTGATAAATTGATAAGGGATATCAGCCAGGGTTAGCATCACTTCACCGATTGCCGAGCCCCAGCCGGGTACGCCATAGAGTTTAATCATGTTGCCTCCTTCGGGATGAAAACCCTAAGTGTATACCCGTCATACTTCAAGTTGCAGGTGCGTTGGCTACACTCACTCACCCCAGTCACGTACTTATGTACGCTCCCGGGGATTCGTTCCCTTGCCGCCTTCCTGCAACTCGAATTATTTTGGGTATAGAGCACCATTAGTAGGTTATCCCAGGCGGGTTGACCTCCGACTGTGCCACCGCTTCCCCCTGCTCGCCCCAGCGCGCCAGCACCTTCTGGTAATCTCCGCGCTTAATCGCGCCGTCCAGCGCGGCCTGCAGCGCGTACACCAGCTCATTGCCTTTTTTGGTGGTGGTCGCGACATAGGCTTTTTTCGGCCCTAAACCGACAACGCGGGTTTTGCCGGTGAGCGCCGATTTGTAGGCTGAAACCGACTGAGGGCCAAAGAACACGTCCGCCCTGCCGGACTGAATATAGAGATTGCCCGAGGCATCGTCGTGGAGATAGACCGGCAGCGCAGGCGTCCGCCCCGCCTTTTTGTTCTCTTCGTTCCAGCCCAGCAGAATGCGCTCCTGATTGGTACCAGAGCCGACAATCACCTTTTTCCCGGCCAGATCTTCCGCGCTTTTGATTGACTGGATCTCGCTGGTGGATTTCACCGAAAACGCCAGCGAATCGACGCGGTAGGTCGCAAAATCAAACTTCTCTTTACGCTGTTCGGTCACCGCAATGTTCACCAGCGCCACGTCGTAGCGCCCGGAGGCGATCCCCAGAGGCCAGTCTTCCCACGCCGTCGGCACCAGCTTCAGCTTTAGCCCCAGACTGCCCGCCAGCAGGCGGGCGATATCCGGGTCGCTGCCGATGCGCGTGCGGTTATCGCTGGCCAGCAGCGCCAGCGGCGGAGAGTTCAGCGCCGAAACGGCGACCGTCAGCGTACCCGGCTCAACGAATTTGTAATTGGCGGGGATCTTCGCCACGGCCTGCCGATCCACCGTCACCGGCAGCGGCTGCTCGTTGGCTTTCAAATCAATGCTGGCGTGGCTCGCCGTCGTGAAGACCAGCCCCGCCAGAAGTCCGTATTTCATTGGCACTCCTTACAAAACTTTGGAGAGAAACTGGCGCGTTCGCGCATGTGACGGACGGTTTAATACCTCGTCACTGCTTCCCTGCTCGACGATTTTTCCGTCGACCATAAACACCACCTGATCCGCCACTTCCCGGGCAAAGCCGATCTCGTGGGTCACCACCACCAGCGTGGTGCCGGACCGGGCCAGCTTTTTGATCACGTCCAGCACTTCCCCTACCAGCTCCGGATCCAGCGCCGAGGTGGGTTCATCAAACAGCATCACGCGAGGACGCAGCGCCAGCGCGCGGGCAATCGCGATACGCTGCTGCTGACCGCCGGAAAGATGGCGTGACCAGGCATCGGCTTTATCCCGCAGCCCAACCACGTCCAGCAGGCTGTACGCCCTTTCCACCGCCTCTTTTTTGCTGAGCTTTTTATGCGCGATGGGCGCCTCAATCAGGTTTTCCAGCACCGTGAGGTGCGGAAACAAATTGAAGTTCTGGAACACGTAGCCCACGTTGACGCGCTGTTTGAGGATCTCCTTCTCCTTTAGCTCATAGAGCTTGTCGCCCTGACGGCGATAGCCGATGTAGTCCCCGTCGATCTGAATAAATCCTTCGTCGACGCGCTCCAGGTGGTTAATGGTGCGCAGCAGCGTCGATTTACCGGAGCCGGACGGCCCGAGGATCACCGTCACGGAGCCGGGCGGGATCTCAAGCGAAACGTTGTCGAGCGCCTTATGGCGGCCAAAATATTTGCTGACGCCGGTAATCGAAATATGTCCTTCAGGAGAGGCTTGCATGGACGGGCTCCTGTGCTGGCGTGGTAGTGACAGAACGGGTGCGACGAGCGGCACGGTTCTGGTTAACGGCAGAGCGGCGTTCGCTGCGGGCAAGCGCGCGTTCGACGCCGTACTGGATAGCGGACAGGACGGTGGTGATCGCCAGGTACCAGGCGGCACCGACCATCAGCAGCGGGATCACCTCCTGCGTGCGGTTGTAGATCATCTGGATGGTATAGAACAGCTCCGGCATCGCCAGGACGTACACCATCGCCGTGCCCTTGGCGAGGCTGATGATTTCATTGAATCCCGACGGCAGAATGGTGCGCAGCGCCTGAGGCAAAATGATCCGCACCGTGCGGCGCCAGGCCGGCAGGCCGAGCGCGGCGGCGGCCTCGTACTGGCCGTGATCGACCCCGAGGAATCCGCCGCGAATGATCTCGGCTGTATAGGCGCTCTGCACCAGGGTTAGCCCCACCACGGCGGTAGAAAATTGCCCCAGCACGTTGATGGTTTCAAAGCTGCCCCAGGTGATGCCGGTGAACGGCACGCCGAGCGAGAGCGTGTCGTAGAGATAGGAAAAGTTGTAGAGAACGATCAGCACCACGATCAGCGGCAGCGATCGAAACAGCCAGATGTAGGCCCACGCCAGGCTGCTCAGCAGCCAGGATGAAGAGAGTCTCGCCAGCGCCAGCATGCCGCCAAACACCACGCTCAGCGCGGTGCCGATCAGCGTCAGCAGCAGGGTCTGCCCGACACCTTCAAGGATCACCGGGTCAAAGAACCAGCGGGCAAACACCGCCCACTCCCAGCGCGGGTTAAAGGCCACGGACTGAATCACGACCGCCAGGAAAAACAGCGCCACCGCGGCGCCGACGGCCCGCAGCGGATAACGCGCCGGGACCACCTTAATGGTTTCAACGTTGCTCATCGTCATTCCTCATGCGGTTTTACTGAACGCTTCGCGTACCAGCGTTTTGGTGAAGCGCAGCCGACCGTCAAACGGCGGCTGGCTGTACTCTTCCGGATCGCGGTTCAGATCGAACTGCGGCTGATAGCCCTGGCTGAGATAGAGCCTGACCGCTTCCGGCTGGCGAAAGCCGGTTGTCAGGTAAATTTGGCTGTATCCTGCCAGCACCGCCCTGCGCTCAAGCTCCTGCACCACGCGCCCGGCAAGCCCCTGCTGACGCAGGGTTTTGTCCGTCCAGATGCGTTTGATTTCCGCGGTGCGTTCGTCGAAAGGTTTGTACGCGCCGGTGGCGATAATCTTCCCGTCGCGCTCCAGCACGATAAACAGCCCCTGCGGCGCTAAATACCATTCGGTGAGCTCAACCTCCGCGTCTTTTGAGAAGTAGTCCCCGTAGCGGGCGGCATATTCACCGAACAGCCCTTCGATAATGGGCTGAAGCTCGGCGTCTTCCGGTGAAACATCACGAAATCGTTCGCTCATCACGCCTCCTTAATCGCCCAGGCCAGCCGGGTTCACTTCTGACTGAGGAATACGCTCAACGCCTTCCCCCCAGCGGTTCAGCACTTTGTCGTAATCGCCGTTTTTGATGACGCCGTTCAGCGCGGTTTGCACCGGCTCAACCAGCCCGCTGCCTTTCTTCAGCGTCACGGCAATGTGCGCCGCCTTCGGCCAGCCGCCGTCGACGCTCCCCACCAGTTTGGTTTTCCCGTTCAGCGCCGCTTTCCAGGCGCCAATCACGTTCGGACCAAAGTAGGCATCCGCGCGTCCGGACTGCAGCGCCAGCGTTTGTGCCGCATCGTCTTTGGTGTAGATCGGGGTAAAGGGCTTCAGACCCTTCTTGAGGTTTTCGGCATTCCAGGCCAGCAGGATGGCCTCCTGGTTGGTGCCGGAGCCGACGATAATCCGCAGTCCGGCGATGTCCTCAGCCTTCTCAAGCGACTTGATCGGGCTGGTTGATTTCACGTAGAACCCGAGGGAATCTTTGCGGTAGGTGGCAAAGTCAAACTTCTCTTTACGCTCTTTGGTGACGGTGATGTTGCTGATGGCGGCATCATATTTCCCGGAGGCCACGCCCAGCGGCCAGTCCTCCCAGGAGGTCGGTACCACGTTCAGCTCCAGCCCCAGGCTGTCAGCGACCAGACGGGCGACGTCCACTTCACTTCCCAGCAGCGTTTTGTTGTCGTCGGAGAAAACCGTCAGCGGCGGTTGATTGAGGCCCGCTACCGCAACGGTAAATTTGCCCGGCACGGCGAAGCGATAATCTTTCGGCAGCTGTGCCACCGCATCATTGTTTTTGACGGTATTAACCGGCGTTTTATTGGCCTCAATGCTCACGCCGGTGCCGTTAATATTCACATTCTCTGCCCAGACGGCAGGGGTAAAGGCCAGCGCGAGCGCCAGAATAAGCGATGTTTTCTGCATAGCGGGGTTCTCTTTTATTGTTGTGTGAACTGGTTTTTGGGTTCGTCTAAGCCGAGGCTTTCGCGCAGCGTGGTGCCCGGGTAGTCGGTACGAAACAGGCCGCGCGCCTGTAAAACGGGCACAACCTGGTCAACAAAGCGCGGGAAGGTGTCCGGCGTACCGCCCTGAATGATGAAGCCGTCTGCGGCATAGCCTTCAAACCAGGCCTGCAGACCGTCAGCCACCTCTTCCGGCGTACCGGAAAAGCGCGGGCGCGGCGAGGCGGCTTCCAGCGCTACCTGACGCAGGGTTAAGCTGCGCTCGCGGGCATTGCGCTTAATTTCATCGGTGGTGCTGCGGAAGCTGTTTTTGCCTAAGTCGCCGATATCCGGGAACGGCTCGTCGAGCGGATACTGGCTGAAATCGTGATGTTCAAAATAACGCCCGAGGTAGTTGAGGGCATCGTTAATCGACACCAGCGCCGCCGTGGTTTGATACTGGTTTTCCACGTCATCGGCGTCTTTACCCACAATCACGCTGACGCCCTGGAAAATATGTAAATCTGACGCGCGGCGTCCGTTAATTTCCAGCTGCTGCTTCACGTCGCGGTAAAAGGCTTTTGCCTCATCGAGCGTTTCGTGATGGGTAAAAATGGCGTCGGCATGTTTCGCCGCCAGCTTTTTCCCGTCGTCCGACGCGCCCGCCTGAAAGACAATCGGTCGTCCCTGTGGCGTACGACCAATATTCAGCGGACCGGCGACCTGGAAGAAATCACCGTGGTGATCCAGGGTATGCAGTTTGGCCGGGTCAAAAAACTGACCGCTCTCTTTATTGCGCACAAAGGCGTCGCCCTCCCAGGAATCCCACAGCCCTTTCACCACGTCGAGATACTCATCCGCAATGCGATAGCGCAGCGCGTGCTCGGGGTGTTTTTCGCGAGAGAAGTTCTTTGCTGACCCTTCCAGCGGCGAAGTCACCACGTTCCAGCCCGCGCGTCCGTTGCTGAGGTGGTCGAGGCTGGCGAACTGGCGCGCCGTAGTGAAAGGCTCGCTGTAGGAGGTGGATAAGGTTCCCACCAGCCCCAGGCGCGAGGTGATGCTGGCGAGAGCGGATAACACCGTCAGCGGTTCAAAGCGGTTTAAAAAATGCGGGATCGATTTCTCGTTGATATAGAGACCGTCGGCAACGAATAAAAAATCGAGTTTGCCCTCCTCCGCCTTTAACGCCGTCGCTTTGACGAAATCAAAATTGATGCTGGCATCGGCGACGGCCTCAGGGTGACGCCAGGCGGACATATTTCCGGATGCACCATGCAAAATGGTCCCGAGCCGCAGTTGACGATGTGCAGACATATTCACCTCTTAAGAATTAAACGTGTTGCAGGGCTTTTTCCGCAAGCTGTGCAAAATAGCGGGCAGCGGGCTCAATTAATGCCTCATCCGGATTAAATGCCGGATGATGTAAACCGTACGGGCTGTTGCTGCCGATGCTGACAAACGCCCCCGGGATCTGCTGGAGGTAGACCGCGAAATCTTCCCCACCCATATGCAGCTCGGCGTGCCGGGTTTCATATCCGGCGTCCCGTGCGACCGAGGTGGCGAAATCGGCCCAGCGCTCGTCGTTCACCAGCGCGGTGGGCCCGGCATACCAGGTGATATCAATCTGCGCGCTAAAGGCGCTGGCAAACCCGGCGGCGATTTCGCCCACGCGGGCTTTCACGTTCTGCTGCACCTCCGTGCGGTGGGTGCGCAGCGTGCCTTCCAGCTCGACGCTTTCCGGCAGCACGTTCCAGGTGTTACCGCCTGCAATGCGCGTCACGCTCAGCACTACCGAGTCCAGCGTGTTGACGTTGCGGCTGGCGACGCTTTGCAGCGCCGTTACCAGCTGGCTCGCCAGCACGATGGCGTCGTTGCCTTCGTGCGGACGTGCGGCGTGCGCGCCCTTACCGGTAATGCGGATCACGAAGCGATCGACGTTGGCATAAAACGGCCCGCCGCGGGTAGCGAACTCACCGACCGGCAGGCCGGGTTCGTTGTGCATGCCGAAGATGGCGCTGACGTCGCGCAGGGCACCGGCCCGCACCATGCTCTTCGCACCGCCAAAGTTCTCTTCGGCAGGCTGAAACAGGATCCGCACCCGGCCGTTAAGCGACGCTTCCCGCTCTTTCAGCTTTAACGCGGCGCCGAGGATCACGATGGTGTGGATATCGTGTCCGCAGGCATGCATTACGCCTGCACGCTGGGAGCTAAACGGCACGCCGCTGCGCTCTTCAATCGGCAGAGCGTCGATATCCGCCCGCAGCGCAATCAGTTTGTTGCCCGAGCCGATTTCCGCCACCAGCCCGGTCGACAGGTCGTAAGGCTGCGGGGTAATCCCGGCATTCGTCAGCCACTGGCGCAGGCGCGTCGTGGTTTCCACTTCCTGGCCGGAGAGCTCCGGGTTCTGGTGCAGCTCGCGACGCCAGGCAATCAGCTGTTCGCCAAAGCTCATACGGTGACCTCCCTGTTAAGACGCGCCTCGGCAAGCAGGCGCAGCGACGCGACGCGCGTTGCTCCCTCCGCTACCGGCGTGTCGATGATAAATTCGTCAATCCCCCACTGCTGGTGCAGCGCGTTGAGCTGTTCCAGCACCGACTCAGCCGTACCGGCCAGCAGCGACTGCGCGCGACGTGCAATGCGCACCGGCTCGCTGCCCGCCTGACGCGCAAAGGCGTAGGCCTGCTCTTCGCTGGCCACGGTGACGCGCTGGCCGTTTGCCAGCTCAACGCCCCACACTTCGACCTTTTGCGCCAGGGCTTCCGCCTCGGCCTGCGTCGGCGCAACAATCACCTGTACCGCCACAATCACGTCCCGCGCGCTGTGCTTACGCCAGGTCGAGACCACCTCGCGCAGCAGGTCCGGGTCACCGTTCAGATGCGCGGCAAACACAAAGTGCCAGCCGAGCCCGGCGGCCAGCAGCGCGCTATCGATACTCGCGCCCAGCAGGAAACCCTCTGCAGGCAATAGCGGCAGCGGCGTGGCGCGAACGGCCTCTTCATGAGACTGATGCTCAGGACGGATCCAGCGATCGAGCTGGGCCAGCTGTTCGGCGAAGCTGCCCTTTTCCTGTTGATTCAGACCCTGCTGAAGCGCGCGGGTTGAGAGCGGCAGCCCGCCGGGGGCTTTTCCGACGCCGAGATCCACGCGGCCGGGCGCCAGCGCGGCCAGCACGTTGAAATTTTCGGCGACTTTATAAGGGCTGTAGTGCTGGAGCATCACGCCGCCGGATCCGACGCGGATGCGCGTTGTCTGCCCGAGGATCCAGGCAATCAGCAGCTCCGGCGAGGGGCTGGCAAGGTGGGGAGTGTTGTGGTGTTCGGCAATCCAGAAGCGGTGATAGCCCAGATTTTCTGCCTGCTGCGCCAGCGCCAGCGTACGCGCCAGCGCATCGGCAGCCGTTTCGTTTTCAGCGATGGGGCTTTTATCCAGAATGCTGATTCGCCATGACATGTTGCGTTCTCGTTTGACTTAACATGTCGACATTATTAAAGGCGCATTTCACCACTGAGAAACAATTAATTTACATTTAGTTTGCCGGAAATCAGATATATAAAACCATGCTAAGAATAAGACTTTAAGTCGGCAATCAGCGTTTTCCCCTGCCCGCGGCGGGTAATGCGGATGAAGCGAATATGCCCATACTGCGGGTTTTGCAGATCGGCTTCATAACGCGTGCGGTTGTTACGCCAGGTTTTCATCGTCCAGATGAGAATGGACTCTCTGCTGAAGAACGCGCGCTGGAAACTCTCTTTGTTCCCGGTTCCGGGCCAGAGCTCGTGCTTATGCCAGGCCCGTTTGATTGCCCTGGTGACGGCCTGCCAGAGGGTGCGGGCAAAGCCATAATCGACCCACACCACAACGTCGACATTACGCCATTTCACCGGCCGCGTGCGGTTATAGTTGCCGTCAAGCACCCAGTCTGGCGAAGCCTGTAGCGCCTGCTCCAGCTTTTCCTGAAACACATCGTCCGGCGTTCCCTGCCAGTCAGGTCGCCAGTAGAGTCTGTCCATCTCGATATAGGGAATAGCCAGTTCGGTCGCAATCTGCTTCGCCAGCGTGCTTTTTCCGCTCCCGCTGGTTCCGATGACGTTAATTTTCACCTCAGCCTCACTGTAATAACGAAAACTGACCAAATCATAGCGTTTTCATCCTGTTAACGAAACGCTATTTCAGCATGGCAATTTTTCCTGAGAGACGATCTCCCTCTTTCAGTTTGGGTTATGTTGTTTATTTGCTGCGGCTCCAGAATACGCCCCTGAAAATATTTTCATTTTTATTACATTCGATAGCATTAACAGATTAAAAATAATGAACGACGGGTATTTCAGGCAGTCACAATTTCAGACAGAATATGCTGCAGAGCGTTATATAAAAATAATCACATTAATCTTGCCGGAGCTTTTTCCGGGCATTTTTTATTCTTGCACATCATCATGGAGTTACTCATGAGGCGTAACAGTCCCGTTACACAAAACGAGTATTTACTTAACGATGGCTCGACGTTAATGTCGACCACCGATACCAAAAGCCATATTACCTATGCTAATTCCGCTTTTATTGAAGCCAGTGGATATAAAGAAGAACATCTTCTGGGTGAGCCGCATAACCTCATCCGCCATCCCGATATGCCTGCCGAAGCCTTTGGCGACATGTGGTTTACCCTGCAGCAAGGTGAGACCTGGACGGGGCTGGTGAAGAACCGTCGTCATAATGGCGACCACTACTGGGTGCGGGCTAACGTGACGCCGGTCTGGCAGGGTGGATCCCTGACGGGGTATATTTCCGTGCGAAATATCCCCGCACGGGAAGAGATTGCGGCCAGTGAAAAACTGTACGCAAAAGTGCGTAATAACGAATTAAAACATTACCGCTTTTATAAAGGCTTACTGGTACGGCGCGGTTTATTTTCGTTTATGTCGCTCTTTAAATGTCTTAGCACCAGTAAACGAATCCATCTGGGTATAGCGACGACGGCGTTACTCTCCTGCCTGGCGGTGTATTTATTCCCTGATAAACTTGTGCAGTCGGGAAGTCTGGTACTGCTGTTTACTTCCCTGGCTTATTATCTTCATGCGCAGATCGCCCGTCCGGTAAAATCTATTTTGCAACAGATGCAGCGCGTAGTTTCAGGACGTAAAACGGACTATTACCACTTTGACAGGATCGATGACATCGGGCTGATGATGCGCCTGGTGAATCAATCAGGTTTGAACCTGAATTCGCTGGTTGACGATGTTGGGGCGCAAATCAGCGGGATTGGCACCATCAGCCAGCAGGTCGCGAAAGAAGGCGCGGCGCTGCAGACGCGTTCAGAAGAGACCGCAGACTTTTTGCAGCAAACCGCGTCGGCGGTAGAAGAGATCGCCAGCGCGGTGAAGCAGACGGCAGAAACCGCGAAAGAAGCCACGGAGATGGCGGATCGCACTCGCGACAGCGCCCACCGCGGTGAAGCGATGATGAAAGAAACCATCGGTATGATGCAATCCGTGTCGCAGGATAACAGCCAGATCGTCGATATTATCAGCGTTATCGATCGTATTGCCTTCCAGACCAACATTCTTGCGCTGAATGCGGCCGTGGAAGCGGCGCGCGCAGGTGAAGCCGGGCGCGGTTTTGCCGTGGTGGCGGCCGAGGTGCGCAATCTTGCGCAGCACTCCGCGACGGCGGCGAAAGAGATCAAAGCGCTGATTGAGAAAAACGTCGCCAGCGTCAACGCAGGCGTGGAGAAGGTTGAACAAACCGAAACGCAGCTGACGGTTATGATCGACAACGTGCTGCGGGTCTCCTCCCTGATTAAGGAGATCGGCCACGCCACGCAGGAGCAAACCCAGGCGCTGACGCTCATCAACGCATCCATCTCCCGTATCGGCGCAATGACCCACAACAATACGGGGATGGTGGATAACGTCACTCACGCGGCGAATCACCTGACGCAGCGCACCACGCGCCTGCAGCAGGCGATTGCCGTTTTTGGCGGTTAGCCGTTCGGATACTGCTCGTCGGTGACTTTTTCCAGCCATGCAACCGGGCTGCCGTTAACGGATTCGGCGATGGCAATATGCGTCATCGCCGTTTGCGCGCTTGCGCCGTGCCAGTGCTTTACGCCGGGTGGGATCCAGGCGATATCGCCCTGATTCAATACTTCCGCCGCTTTGCCCCACTCCTGTAACCAGCCGCGACCCTGCGTCACAATCAGCGTTTGCCCGAGTGGATGCGTATGCCACGCGGTGCGCGCGCCCGGCTCAAAGGTCACGGTTGCCCCGCCGACGCTGGCAGGTTCGCTCGCCTGAAATGGCGCGTCAATGCGGACGGTGCCGGTGAACCAGGCTTCCGGTCCTTTTGCTGAAGGTAATGATCCGCTGCGGATAATTTTCATCTTATGCTCCTCGTTTACTGTTGCGTTAACAGTAGCGCAAAGCAATCCGGAGCATTAGCGTGCATAATCAAATAGGAAATATGATTGAAATTCATAAATAGAGGCAATCGCGATGCTAAAAGATAATTTCAACGACCTGCTCTCTTTTATGGTAGTCGCCCGCGAGCGCAGCTTTACGCGCGCGGCGGCGCAGCTGGGCGTCTCGCAATCGGCGCTGAGTCATGCCATGCGCAAGCTTGAAGCGCGACTGGACGTTCGCCTTTTAACCCGCACAACCCGCAGTGTTGTTCCCACCCAGGCGGGTGAACAGCTCTTTACACGCTTAAGCCCGCATTTGCTTGAGATTGAGCAGGAGCTCACGGCGCTTCGCAGCACCCGCAACAAACCCGCAGGTTCTGTTCGCATCGTCGCCGGCGAGCATGCGATGGACGCCGTGCTCTGGCCGGTGCTGAAGGCGTTTATGGTGCAGTATCCTGAGATTAACGTCGAAGTAACGGTAGATAACGGGCTGACTGATATTGTGGATGGCCGTTTCGACGCGGGAGTACGCCTGGGTGAACAGGTGGCAAAAGATATGATTGCGGTACGGATCGCGCCGGATATGCGCATGGCCGTGGTCGGTTCTACGGATTATCTGGCTCGCTTTGTCGTGCCGCAGACGCCGGAGCAGCTCGCTGACCACCGCTGCATCAACATGCGCCTGCCCACGCGCGGGGGGTTGTATCACTGGGAATTTGAACGCGACGGGCGCGAGTTTCGCGTTCGGGTTGATGGGCAGCTTACGCTGAGCAGCCTGTCGCAGCGCATCGACGCCGCTGAGAATGGACTCGGACTCGCCTACGTACCGGAGGCGTCGGTTCTGGGGGCGCTGAGTGACGGACGGCTGGTCAGGGTCCTTGAATCGTGGTGCCCTACTTTCGAGGGGTATCACCTTTATTATCCGAGCCGTCGCCAGCACACTACCGCTTTCAGGTTACTGTTAGATGCTCTGCAGCAGTCAAAATCTTGACCACCTGGTAATAATTAAGAAAATCTGATGATTAAATAATCAACCCTCCAACTGTTTTGTCTAAAAACTCATCACGATTCAGCGTGTTGTGATCGCCGTCTGCTCTGACCACACGATTTCCTTCGACGTGCATCACTTTCGGCACGGTTATATTTTGCGTCGCTTATGAATTGCAGGTAGGATGCCTCGCCATGTTTCGCCTTATCCATACGCAGAATGACTGGGAAGGCGACATGTGTTTGCGCAGAAGCAATCGTTTGTATTGCGCTCTGCCAGGCAGGACTATCACGATAATGGTTCAGACAGGCAAACAGGTAACTCAATGAAAACAAGCAATAAAAGCGCAGCCGATCATCATGCTGCTAAACGTCGCTGGTTGAACTCCCACGAAGAGGGCTACCACAAAGCGATGGGCAACCGTCAGGTTCAAATGATCGCCATCGGCGGCGCTATCGGAACGGGTCTGTTTTTAGGTGCGGGTGCGCGTCTGCAAATGGCTGGCCCGGCTCTCGCCCTGGTCTATCTGGTGTGCGGGATCTTCTCTTTCTTTATTCTTCGTGCGCTGGGTGAACTGGTACTGCATCGCCCTTCCAGCGGAAGCTTCGTCTCTTACGCCCGTGAATTCCTCGGTGAAAAAGCGGCCTACGTTGCGGGCTGGATGTACTTCGTCAACTGGGCGATGACCGGCATTGTCGATATCACCGCCGTTGCGCTGTATATGCACTACTGGGGCGCGTTCGGCGATGTGCCGCAGTGGGTCTTTGCGCTTGGCGCGCTGGCGATTGTCGGCACCATGAACATGATCGGCGTGAAGTGGTTCGCGGAGATGGAGTTCTGGTTTGCGCTGGTAAAAGTGCTGGCCATCGTGATTTTCCTGGTCGTGGGTACCGTCTTCCTCGGCAGCGGCAAGCCGCTGGACGGCAATGCCACCGGCTTCCACCTGATTACCGATAACGGCGGATTCTTCCCGCACGGTCTGCTGCCTGCGCTGGTCCTGGTTCAGGGCGTGGTGTTCGCCTTCGCCTCCATCGAACTGGTGGGCACCGCAGCAGGTGAATGTAAAGATCCGCAGACCATGGTGCCAAAAGCCATTAACAGCGTGATCTGGCGTATCGGTCTGTTCTACGTCGGTTCCGTGGTGCTGCTGGTTCTGCTGCTCCCGTGGACTGCCTATCAGGCAGGTCAGAGTCCGTTCGTGACCTTCTTCTCTAAGCTGGGCGTGCCATACGTTGGCAGCATCATGAACATCGTGGTTCTGACGGCGGCGCTCTCCAGCCTGAACTCCGGCCTTTACTCTACCGGTCGTATCCTGCGCTCTATGTCGATGGGCGGCTCTGCGCCGAAATTCATGTCGAAGATGAGCAAGCAGCACGTGCCGTACGCCGGTATTCTGGCGACGCTGGTGGTGTACGTATTTGGCGTATTCCTGAACTATCTGGTGCCGTCCCGCGTATTTGAGATCGTTCTGAACGTGGCTGCACTGGGGATTATCGCCTCCTGGGCCTTTATTGTGGTCTGCCAGATGCGTCTGCGCAAAGCGATCAAAGAAGGCAAAGCGGCTGATGTGAGCTTCAAGATGCCGGGCGCACCGGTGACCTCCTGGCTCACCCTGCTGTTCCTGTTCAGCGTGCTGGTGCTGATGGCGTTCGACTACCCGAACGGTACCTACACCATCGCGACCATTCCGCTGCTGGCCGTGCTGCTGATTGCCGGCTGGTTCGGCGTGCGTAAGCGCGTTCACGAGATCCACAGCACCGCGCCGGTTCATCACGACGATGAAAAACACGACGCGCCGCTGGTGGAAGAAACCTCGCGTTAAGCATCCGGTAAGCGTTAAAAAGGGAAGGCAAATGCCTTCCCTTTTTTATCTTACAGCGCGATACGAATAACGTCGTCAGGCTGGGTGGCTTCCTGCTGGCGAGTGGATTTTTGTTTCACCGTCACGTACAGGGTTTTGCCATCCGCAGAGAGCGCCAGGCTGTTCGGATAAACCGGCGTATCGAACGTTTTTGTCACCTTGTAGGTTTTCGCATCAATCACGCTCACCTTACCGGCTTCACGGTGCGTCACATAGGCTTCATTGCGCGTTGGGTTAAACAGGACCGCCAGTGATTCCGGCGCGGCAATTTTCTCCATCACGCTGCCGTCTTTCAGGCTCACCACCAGCACTTCCGGCTGTTTTGAATCGGTCAGGAACGCGCGCTGGCCGGCGGTATCGAGGCTGAGATTCAGGTAGAAGTGCTCTTTACCGTCATCCTGCACTTTTTTACGGCTCAGGATTTTGTTCGTGGTCGTATCAATGGTTACCAGCTCGCCGTCCGCATTCGTGGTGTAGAGGCGTTTTGCCTGCGCATCCAGCGCCAGGCCGGTGCTGTACGTACCGGTATTGGCAATGGTCTCTTTCAGCTTCAGGGTGGCGCCATCCACCACCCAAATCACGCTCTCTTTACCGACACCGGTGATGTAAATCGTGTTGCTCGCGTCATCCGCCACCAGCTGGCGCGGCTGCAGCGGTTTGACGGTTTCACTGCGCTGGCGATTATCGAGCACCAGTCGCCCTTTCACGTCGCCCGTTTTCGCATCGATGGCCGTCACGGCGCCGTTGATGGTGTTGCCAAACCACAGGGTTTGCGTCGCGCCGTTGAGCGTGGCGCCAAAGGGTTTGAGATCGCTGTGAATCGCCTGCGTCACGTCCAGCGTGACCGGATCAAGGCGATAGATAACCCCGCCCTTATCGGTTTTGCGGCTTTGCGAGGTCGCCACCCACAGCGCATTCTCCTGCTGGCTGACCGCCATTTCATACGCCCCTTTGCCCACCGCTTTACGCAGCACCTCTTCGGCGGCATGCACCTGGAACGTCCCGGCAAGCAGTAAAGTGGCAGACAGCAGTGACAGGCTCAGACGCGGCGAGCACAGATGACGTAAAGACATAACAATTCCTTTTCTGAAAAGAGGGGTTTCCGCTGACATCACTTCCGGCAGACAACGTCATGGCATTGCCTTTTGATAATGAGAATAGTAATCATTAATGGACTGAATGTGGAGTTTTTCTTTCGCGCTTCGCCTTTCATTAACGCAATGTGCGGTTATAGTTTTCAAAACATTTACAAAACCTTTAACATGTATGGACATGTTCCATTTGGTTCGTTTATACACCACAACCGGTTTTATTCATGAAAATCATTTCTGCCCGTAAGGCTTCTCTTCCGCTGCTGCTGGTTCCCGTTATTTTCGCGCCGCTAACTGCAATGAGCGCGGAGGAACAGACCATGATCGTCAGCGCCACGCCGCAAACCGTATCGGAACTGGATACCCCGGCCGCGGTCAGCGTCGTCAATGGCGATGACATGCGCCACGCCGCGCCGCGCATCAACCTGTCTGAATCTCTGGGCAGCGTCCCGGGACTGCAAATTCAGAACCGCCAGAACTATGCCCAGGATCTCCAGCTTTCAATGCGCGGGTTTGGTGCCCGCTCAACGTTTGGCGTGCGCGGTATCCGTATGTATGTCGACGGTATCCCTGCCACCATGCCGGACGGACAGGGCCAGACGTCCAACATCGATCTCTCCAGCGTTGAGAGCGTTGAAGTGCTGCGCGGCCCCTTCTCAGCCCTGTACGGCAACGCCTCCGGCGGCGTGATTAACATCAACACCCAGACCGGGCAGCAGCCGCCGACCATTGAAACCAGCAGCTATTACGGCAGCTACGGTACCTGGCGCTACGGCATGAAGGCCACCGGCGCGATGGGTGACGGCACCCACGCGGGCGATGTGGATTACACCGTTTCCACCACCCGTTTCACCACCAAAGGCTACCGCGACCACAGCGGCGCGCGGAAGAACCTCGCTAACGCCAAGCTGGGCGTGCGCATTGACGACGTCAGCAAGCTGACGCTGATTTTTAACAGCGTGGACATGAAGGCCAACGATCCGGGCGGGCTGAGCTATCAGGAGTGGCAGAACAATCCGCGTCAGTCTCCGCGCGGCGATCAGTACAACACCCGCAAGACCATCAAACAGACCCAGGCCGGTCTGCGCTACGATCGTCAGCTCAGCACCCAGGACGACCTCAGCGTGATGATGTACGCCGGCGAGCGTGAAATGACGCAGTACCAGTCGATTCCGTACCAGCCGCAGCTAAAAGCCTCCCACTCCGGCGGCGTGATTGATATGCAGCGTCATTATCAGGGTATCGATACCCGCTGGACGCACCGTGGCGAGCTGCTGGTGCCGGTGACGTTTACTACCGGCCTGAACTACGAAAACCTGAGCGAAGATCGTCGCGGATACGAGAACTTCGTGATGAACAACGGCGTGCCGGATTACGGCGTAAAGGGTGACAAGCGTCGAAACGAACGTAACCTGATGTGGAACGTTGACCCTTACCTGCAAACCAGCTGGCAGCTGACGCAGAAACTGTCGGTGGATGCGGGGGTGCGCTACAGCTCGGTGTGGTTTGATTCCAACGACCATTACGTTACGCCGGGCAACGGTGACGACAGCGGTGACGCGAGCTATCACAAGTGGCTCCCGGCCGGTTCCGTGAAGTATGCGGTGACGGACGGATGGAACCTCTACGCTGCCGCAGGTCGTGGATTCGAAACGCCAACCATCAACGAACTCTCCTATCGTGCCGATAACCAGGGCGGCCTGAACATCGGCCTGCAGCCGTCCACCAACAACACGTATGAAGTGGGCAGCAAAACCCGCATCGGCAATGGCCTGCTGACCGCGGCGCTGTTCCGCACCGATACGGATGATGAGATCGTGGTGGATGCCAGCTCTGGCGGGCGTACCAGCTATAAAAATGCCGGTAAAACCCGTCGTCAGGGGGTGGAAGTCTCCCTCGACCAGCAGTTTGCTGAGAACTGGAAGCTGAAGATGGCATGGACGTATCTGGATGCCACCTACCGGACTAACGTGTGCAGCGACGCAGACTGTAACGGTAATCGTATGCCAGGCATTGCCCGCAACATGGGTTACGCCTCGTTTGGCTGGCAGCCAGAGGAAGGCTGGTACGCGGGCTCAGACGTGCGCTACATGAGCGATATCATGGCCGACGACGAAAATACGGCGAAAGCGCCGTCTTATACGGTGGTCGGGCTGAACACCGGGTACAAATTCAACTACGGCAGCTGGGGCATGGATGTCTTTGGCCGCGTCGATAACCTGTTCGATAAAGAGTACGCGGGCTCGGTTATTGTCAACGAGTCTAACGGTCGTTATTACGAGCCTGCACCAGGCCGCAACTACGGGGTCGGGCTGTCGGTCTCTTATCGCTTCGAGTAAGCGAAAAGAAAAGTTTATTTTATTAATGAAATAACGCTCCTGATGGCAATAAACCATCAGGAGTTATTCACCGGATAAATAATTAGGTGCGGAATATAGTCGCTCTGCTAAATAATCTCTTAGTTAAAATATTGTCGCTGTAAAAGCAAATTCGCTTCATCAATCACCTTATCAATCGCCTTCTGGCAGGCAACAACATCTCTTCGCTCAAGGGCGGAAAGCAGTTCGTCATAGTGATATGTCGAGGCTTTGATGTCGTTAAGCTCCTGATGCAGATAGTTCATACAGGGCCCGATGCGCACCCAGAGCTGCTCAATTAATGCATTAAGCGTTGGCATTTCTGCATACTGATAAAGCGTAAACCGGAAGACGCGATTCGCATGCAATGCCTGCTGGACGTTCCCGTTGCGCATGGCCTCATGAAAGGCATCCGACAATTTGCGCAACGCCTCCAGTTTGCTATCAGACATATTCTGACAGGCGGCGGCGACCGCCATCGGCTCAAGCTGCTTGCGAATGGCGTTAATCTCGTTATAGCGCTCCAGCGTGACCTCCGGAACCAGAAATGCCTGCGCCGGCGTGGCGTGTAACGCCCCTGATGACACCAGGCGCAACAGCGCCTCGCGAACCGGGGTAATACTGGTTCCTAATTTATCGGCGATCTCTTTCGTAATCAGTCGTGCCCCAGGTTTGAGTGAGCCTGTAATTAACGCTCCTTTCAAACTGTGTTCAACTTGCATGGTAAGACTGACCCTTTGGGCTTTTTCTAAGTGGTCCAAATCAAGCATGTTCAATTCCTGTAGCTAAAACTTAATGCTATTTTTAAACGCCAGTTTTAATAAAACGACGCTGGTCCGATATATCCTGTATCGTCATGCCTGGTGGTGGGAAGTACGTAAAAACATCAAAAAAGCAAAATTTGTATTTTTTATTGGTTTCGGGCCCATCCGGGAAGCGGGCGCGAAATGCCATGTCCATTAATTAAAGACAATATATCGTATCTTCACAAATAAATATGGCGGGAAACCCCGCCATAATGCTGTTTATTTATTGTCACTCGCGACGCGAATCACGACTTTGCCGAAGTTACGCCCTTCAAGCAGGCCAATCAGCGCCTCGGGCGCGTTCTCCAGCCCGTCCGTTATCTGTTCACGATAGTGAATTTTGCCCTCCTGCACCCAGCGTCCCATCGCTTCCTGGAACTCCTTAATGCGGTGACCGTAATCCTGGCCGATGATAAAGCCCTGCATACGAATGCGTTTCTTCAGGATGGTCGCCATCAGGAGCGGCAGGCGATCCGGCCCCTCGGGCAGGCCCGTCGCGTTGTAGCCGCTCACCAGGCCGCACACCGGCACGCGCGCGGAGGTATTCAGTAACGGCAGCACGGCGTCAAATACTTTCCCGCCGACGTTTTCATAATAGACGTCAATTCCTTGCGGACAGGCACGTTTCAGCTGTTCGGCAAAATCGGCCGCGTGGTGATCCAGACACAGATCAAACCCGAGGACCTCAACGGCATGGCGGCATTTTTCAGCCCCACCGGCGACCCCGACCACCCGGCAACCTTTGATTTTACCGATCTGCCCGACGGTCGCGCCAACCGGGCCTGTCGCCGCGGCGACCACCAGCGTTTCGCCCGCTTTTGGCTGCCCGATATCCAGCAACCCCATATAGGCGGTAAAGCCCGGCATGCCCAGAATACCCAGCGCCCAGGAAGGATGTGACGGATTTTCGCCCAGCTTCACCAGGCCGCTGCCGTCCGAGAGTTCATATTCCTGCCAGCCGCTGTAGCCCAGCACCCACTCACCCGGTTTGAAATCGGGATGATTCGACTGCTCAACGCGGCTAACCGTTCCCCCCACCATCACCGCGCCCAGCTCAACCGGTGGTGAATAGGATGGCGCATCGCTCATGCGCCCCCGCATGTAAGGGTCCAGCGACAGCCAGACGGTGCGCAGCAAAAGCTGTCCCTCAGCAGGGGCGGGAACAGGCTGCGTTTCGAGACGAAAATTTTCCGCGACCGGCGCACCCTGTGGACGAGAGGCCAGTACCCAGCGGCGATTTTGCGAAACAGGTTGATTCATCGGGATCTCCTTCTGGTACAAATGTCATTACAGCCTGGCTCACGATCGGCGTTATCGCATTAGCATTACGAGGCAGACTGGTTAAGCCGTACAACCAGATAGATGCAGGTTTCATTCGTTTCGTTGATGAACCGGCAGTCATTTGGCGGCCCCAGCTCGAGACAGTCTCCGGCGTGCATTTCGTGGCGCGTATCGCCCTCCTGGAACACCAGCTCGCCGGACTGGAGCCAGATAAGCTGACGAGCCAGCGCGTAAGAAGAGGCAGGCATCGGAACATCGCTGCCCGCGGGCAGTTCAACCTGAACAAGGTCGATGGGCAGATCGGTGCGGGGAGAAACATGGCGGCGGAGGTAGTGCGTCTGCGGATCTCGCCAGACGGGCTGGTTTGCAAGGCGCAGCAGCTTGCCCTCCTGCATTTCGGCCCGGGCAATAAGCGTTGACATGCTGATGCCAAACGCACCAGACAGGCGAGCAAGCAAGGTGGCCGTCGGGCTGCTGTCTCCGCGTTCAATCTTGTGGATCATCGCGCGCGAAACCCCAGCCCGGTCAGCAAGCTCGCTCAGGGACCATCCGCGAGATTCGCGTTCAAGGCGAATTCTTGCGCTAATCCGTTGATTCATCGTGTCTGTTATGGTGTTCATGACGTCATACTATAGTGTATGAACGGCATTTCAATGGGGTTTTGATAACAAAAAAATATGGCTTATGCCGTAGCGATCGGGCGATACGATTGTGTAATATCGTAGGAATAACGTAATACTATAGTGAACAACACACAGAGGGTTAATCATGATCGTTCGTCATGCCAGCAAAGAAGACTGCGCCGCGATAGGAGAAATCTACAATCACGCGGTGCTGCATACTGCCGCGATCTGGAACGATAAAACCGTCGATACCGATAACCGAATCGCGTGGTTTGAGGCGCGCACGCTCGCGGGTTACCCGGTTCTGGTGAGTGAAGAAAACGGCGTTATCACCGGTTACGCCTCTTTCGGCGACTGGCGCGCCTTCGACGGTTTCCGTCATACGGTTGAGCATTCGGTCTACGTCCACCCGGACCATCAGGGCAAAGGCATTGGCCGCACGCTGATGATCGCGCTGATTAACGAGGCCCGCGCCATCGGTAAACACGTAATGGTGGCCGGTATTGAAGCGCAAAACCATGCCTCGATTCACCTCCACGAAACGCTTGGTTTTGTGACAACGGGGCAGATGCCGCAGGTGGGAACCAAGTTTGGCCGCTGGCTGGACTTGACCTTTATGCAGCTGCAGCTGGACGAGCGCAGCGATCCGGACGCCATCCCATGAATCAGTCACTGACGCTGGCGTTTCTGGTGGCGGCGGGAATAGGTCTGGTGGTGCAAAACACCTTAATGGTGCGTATCACCCAGTCCTCCTCCACCATTCTTATCGCGATGCTGCTGAACTCCCTGGTCGGCATTGTGCTGTTTGTCAGCATTCTGCTGCTGAAACAGGGCGTCGCCGGATTCAGCGAGCTGGCCGCAACGGTACGCTGGTGGACGCTTATCCCCGGGCTGCTGGGTTCGTTTTTCGTGTTTGCCAGCATCAGCGGGTATCAGAACGTTGGCGCGGCGACGACTATCGCCGTGCTGGTGGCAAGCCAGCTGATTGGCGGGCTGGTGATGGACGTGCTGAGGAGCAACGGCGTTCCGCTCCGCGCCCTTATTGGCCCGGTATGCGGCGCGGTGATGCTGGTCGTCGGGGCCTGGCTGGTGGCGCGGCGCCAGTTTTGATCGTTACAGTATGGTGCCACCTTTGGTCAGCTGTTCCTCCCGCGCGTCCAACTCCTCTTTATGCTGCTTACCGTGGTGCGAAATCGCGGTACGCAGACGCTGCTGCTGGGTGTAGCGTTCTTCACGGCTGAGCTCTGCGTCATCGCTTAATTCGATCAGCAGTTCATTCATATGGGTGATGACGCCCTCTTCAATAGCGGCATCCACACGGGCGGTAACTTCGTTTAAATGTGACATTGTCACTCCTTGTGAATCGCCGGGTGGCGGCTGCGCCTTACCCGGCCTACAGGGGAAACCGTAGGCCCGGTAAGCGCAGCGCCACCGGGCAACATATTAGTTAAGCTTCGCCTTAGAGAAATCGCTGCCCATCAGGCTGACGCTGTATCCGGTCACGTTGCTGCGGGTTGCATAGAACGTTTTCCCGTTTGCCAGTGCGATCCACGGCGCCTGCTGGTAGAAAATCTCCTGTGCCTGGCCGTAGAGTTTCGCGCGCTCGGCCGGGCTGCTGGTCAGCTTCGCTTTTTGCACCAGAGCATCATAGCCCTTATCGCACCAGCGCGCGGCGTTTGATCCGGTTTTAATACTGTTGCAGCCCAGCAGCACGTCGGCAAAGTTGTCCGGGTCACCGTTATCGGACATCCAGCCAAACAGCGCGGAGTCATGTTCGCCTTTACGCATTCCGGAGAGATATTCGCCCCACTCGTAAGAGACAATTTTGGCCTTCACGCCGACTTTCGCCCAGTCGCTCTGGATCATCTCTGCGATACGGCGCGAGTTCGGGTTATACGGACGCTGAACCGGCATTGACCACAGCGTGACTTCCGCCCCCTTCTCCAGCCCCGCCTGCTTCAGCAGCGCTTTCGCTTTTTCTGGATCGTAGCTGTAGTCCTTCAGGTCTTTATTAAAGCCCAGCATATTTGGCGGGATCGGCGATTTTGCCACCGTACCGGAACCCATAAATACCGCATTGACGATAGCCTTCTTGTCGGTCGCGTAGTTAAGCGCCTGGCGCACCAGCACGTTATCAAACGGTTTTTTCTCGGTGTTGAACGCCAGATAGCCGACGTTCAGCGCATCGACCGAGTGCAGCGTCAGGTCTTTGTTGTTTTTGATCGCGTCAAACTGAACCGGGGACGGCGCAGGAATGATCTGGCACTCGTTGGTCTGCAGCTTCGCCAGACGGGTTTCTACGTTCGGCGTGATGGAGAAGATGAGATGCTTCGTCGGCACCTCGCCTTCCCAGTAGTTCGGGTTAGCGACGTAGCGGATCAGCGAATCCACCTTGTACTGCTGCAGGACATAAGGTCCGGTGCCAATCGGCCAGGTGTCCACGTTTTCTGGCGTGCCTTTTTTCAGCATCGCGTCGGCGTATTCGGCGGAAAGAATCGAGGCGAAATCCATCCCCCAGTCGGCCAGAAACGCGGCGTTTGGCTCGCTGAGGGTGAACTGAACGTGATAGTCGTCGACCTTTTTCACGTCCTGAATCAGCTTATCGAGCCCGACATCGTTAAAGTATTCGTAGTTGCCCTGCGACACGTTGTGATACGGGTGTTTAGGGTCTTTCTGACGCAAAACCGAGAAAATAACGTCATCGGCGTTAAAGTCGCGCGTCGGTTTGAAGTATTTGTTGCTGTTGAACTTCACCCCTTTGCGCAGGGCAAAGGTATAGGTCTTGCCGTCCGGCGAAATTGTCCAGGACTCCGCCAGCGACGGGACCGGGGTGTTTTTCACCGGGTCAAAATTGATCAGGCGATTGTAAAGTACCTGAGAGCTGGCCACAAAAGACGGGCCAGAGCTGGCGATTTGCGGGTTGAAGGACTCGGGGGACGCTTCAGAACAGTAAATAAGGGTGTCGCTGTTTGCCGCCCATGCGGCACCGGCTGGTAACAGCGCGCTCAGCGCAAGGGCGAGCAGTGTTTTCCCTGTAGACATGGTTATAACCCTGACAGTTTTATTATATAAGACAGTAATAACAGCACAGGCGATATGACCTGGCAAATAACGAAACACTATCAGGTTATTCTAAAGCCGCTTTTTTTGCTGTTTTAACAGCCAGCGTCCGAAAAGGTGATTTGCCTTAAGGGCCATTATTCGTCAAGCACAACCGTCACTTTCTATGCCGCAAGAAATCGGTCCTTTTAGCGTCTCTTCCCCCGTTTGGTTGCTTCCTCGTTTCGTTAAAGTAACGGTGTGAAGAAGTATATGGGATCAAATCGTGGCAAAAACTCTTTTACGCAGCGGTAACCTGGATGACTTTCAGGCCGTTGGCGGCGGCGGACAAGCCGTTTTTGAATCAGCGTTACAAATCCGGGAAGCGCTCCGGTTGCGCAAACAACAGGCCATCGTCGACTGTCTGGCTATTCCGCAGGTCAACGACAGCGGTGACCGCGTGGACTGGTATTCCCCTGTTGAAGGGAGCGTAACCAGCTGGAAAGCGGCCGATGAGGATGACCGCTATCGCGCCCTGCGCTATCTGGAAAACACGCTAGCCAGCGTTGAGTCGTTAAGCAAAAAATGCCTCCAGTCTCCCAAAACCGCGCAGCAGCTTTTTGGTTCTCTGCTGTCGAAGGCGTTTCAGTTCCCGGGTGAAAACTTCCTCTTCCTCGTGGACGGAAAGCCGGTCATCAGCTTCTGGGGGTTTGTAAACCTGAACGAAAATGCGCGCGACGATGTTCTCGACTGCCTGCGTGAATCGCTGGTCCCTGAGCCTGCCCCCGTTCTGATTGAAGATCCTGAGCCCGAGCCTGAGCCAGAACCGGTGGTGGCCTTTGAACACGCCGACGAGCCGCTGATCGCCCCTTCCACGGTGGTGCGTATCACGCCGGAAGAACTGTATGAGCCGGAGCCGGCCCCGGCCGTTGCGCAACCCGTTCAGGAACCGGCTGTGCCGATCGTCGCGAAAAAGCGCCGCGTTCCCCTGTGGACGCTGCCGGTTGCCCTCGCGATCGTTGCCGCCATTGCCGCACCGCTGCTGTGGCCAAAACAGTCGCCTTCCGCTGAGCCCGCCCCTGTGCCCGCACCTCAGCCCGTAGAGATTGCGCCAAAGCCGATCAAAGCGGTTGAGCCGCTGGCAATGAAGTTACCGCTGCATCAGGCTGAGGTCCTGGCAAGCAAAGAAAAAGAACCTGCGCCTGCGCCACAGCCCGCCCCGGTAGTGATTGTCGCCATCCCGAAAGATGCCATGGTGATGGAAGCGAATCAGGTGAAAGCGGGATCGACGCGTTTCCTGAACGGCACCTGGCGTGCGGTTCTGGACGTGAAAGATCCGGTTACCGGCAAGCCGCCGTCAATGCGCTATCAGATCCAGAACAATAAAGGCTTCGCCCGGGTTGTCCACGGCGACAACGTTGTCTGCCGCGCGGAGGTCTTCTCCGGCCTGCACAGCAACGGCGAGCTGATGATTAAAAGTCGCGGTACTGCCCGCTGCACCGACGGCTCCCGCTACCCGATGCCGGAGGTTGCCTGTAAAGCAGGCGCCAGCGATATCGCAGAATGTCGCGCCCGTTATGATGCCAATACCGTCGTTCCCCTGACGTTCAAGAAAGCAGGTGCCTGATCCTATGCTGGTTAATCTTTGCGACTATAAACAAAGCGTCACGCTTATTGCCAACAGCGGCGTGCAGTTCCTTGATTTCGGTCTGACGCCGCAGGACACCGCCAGCAACGGGCGCTTCGTACGTAAAACCGCGAACGGCCCGCTGCTGCGGCTCGATTTCGACCTGGTTAACGGGCGCTATACCGTGCCGGGAACGAACGGCGGACAGCCTGAAGTGGTTAAACCGGAAACCACCATCCCGCTGCATCAGTCACTGGCAGTGCTGGACGGCGTCTGGCTTCCGGTTCCGTTCCAGCGCTTCAACCCACCGCGCACCTTTGTTGAGGGGCCGGATAACTGGGCCCGCGTTCAGGTGCGCAGGCTGGATACACCCGATACGGCAGGCAATACGCACCGCGTGACCCTCGCCCTCGACAGCCAGATAGCTGAACACGCCACGTCCGCCCTGTCTCCGGTTGAAAACGATATTCTGAACGGGACCCGATTCGCGCTGGCCTGGCGAGACAATGAGGTTGAAAGTTTCCTCGACCAGACCTGGATCGACGGCTGGCTGCGCGAGGCATTTACCCAGCATGCCGACGGCGTTGAAAACCGCTCAGAACGCGATCTCCAGCAGGCGATGCGCGGGTTTGAATATCAGGCCCACTGGCTCAACCTTATGACCATGCTCGGTGAACAGCTCACCGTGCCGGAAGTGAAATTTGTTACCCATACGCTCAGCACGCCTGCCATTCCGGTCGACCTGATCCTCGACGTGGGCAATACCCACACCTGCGGCGTCATTATTGAAGACCACGGCGATGCGAACGATGGACTGCGACAGACCGCCGAGCTGCAGGTCCGCTCGCTAAGCGAGCCGCAGTTCCTGAATGCGCCGCTGTTCACCAGCCGTCTCGAGTTTTCGGAAGCGCGCTTTGGCAAGCAGCACTTCTCGGTTGAAAGCGGCCGCGAAGACGCCTTTGTCTGGCCGTCGATTGTTCGCGTGGGTGATGAAGCCCGCAAGCTTGCAATGCAGCGTCTGGGGACCGAAGGCAACAGCGGCATCTCCAGCCCGCGTCGCTACCTGTGGGATGAAACGCCGGTCGTACAGGACTGGCGCTTTAGCCAGATGAACAGCAAAACCCAGCGTGAGCCGCTTGCCACCGCGTTTCCGCTGATGAACCTGATGAACGATGACGGCGAGCCGCTCTTCACGCTGCCGCAGGACGAGCGGCTGCCGGTCTTCTCGCCGCAGTACAGCCGCAGTACGCTGATGACGCACATGCTGTGCGAGCTGCTGGCGCAGGCGCTGGGGCAGATCAACAGCGTCGCCACCCGCCTGCGTCTGGGCTTCCCGGCATCGCCGCGCCAGCTGCGCACCCTGATCCTGACCCTGCCCTCGGCCATGCCAAAGCAGGAGCGCGAGATTTTCCGTCGCCGCATGTTTGAAGCCATTGCCATCGTCTGGAAAGCGATGGGCTGGCACCCGCAGGATGAGGATTTTGTCACCCGCAAACAGCAGGATAAAAGCGTGGTGCCGGTTCCTGAAATCCAGATGGAGTGGGATGAAGCCAGCTGCGGTCAACTGGTCTGGCTGTATAACGAAGCGATCTCCCGCTTTGGCGGTCAGACCGAAGCCTTCTTCGCCTCCCTGGCCCGCCCGGACCGTGAGCCTGAGCCGGGTAGCCAGCCGGGCCGCGCGCTGCGCGTCGCGTCCATCGACATCGGCGGCGGTACAACGGATATGGCGATCACCCATTATCAGCTGGATGACGGTTCCGGCAATAACGTCAAAATCACCCCGCAGCTGCTGTTCCGTGAAGGCTTTAAAGTCGCGGGCGACGACACGCTTCTGGACGTCATTCAGCGCTACGTGTTGCCCGCGCTGCAAACGCAGCTGCAGAAATCCGGTATCGCGGACGCTTCGCTGCTTATGGCGTCGCTATTCGGTGACTCCGGGCGCATCGATACCCAGGCCGTACTCCGTCAGCAAACGGCGCTTCAGCTCTTTATGCCGATTGGCCACGCTATTCTTGCCGCGTGGGAATCGAGCGACGTTGACGATCCGCTGGCCGGTCTGCATGCCACCTTTGGCGATCTCCTGCCGCAGAAACCGACCCGTAACGTCATGAATTACCTGCAGCAGGCGATCGATCATGCCCTGCCTGCGGGTTCAGACGCTTTTGACCTGTTCGCGGTGCCGCTGCACGTGAATTTCCGCGAAATGCAGGATGCGATGCTGGCCGGGCAGTTTACGCTGGCCTCGCCGCTTCACGCGGTGTGCGAGGCGATATCCCATTACAGCTGCGATATTCTGCTGATCACCGGACGCCCCGGCTGCCTGCCTGGCGTTCAGGCGCTCATTCGCCATCTGCAGCCGGTGCCGGTCAACCGCATCGTCTGGCTGGATAAATACCAGGTGCACGAGTGGTATCCGTTCAGCCAGCAGGGGCGCATTGGCAACCCGAAATCGACGGCCGCCGTGGGGGCCATGCTCTGCAGCCTGGCGCTCGACCTGCGTCTGCCGCGCTTCAACTTTAAAGCCGCGGACATTGGCGCGTATTCCACCGTACGGTATCTCGGCGTGCTGGATAACACCGTTAATACCCTGCGCGAAGAAAACGTCTGGTATCAGGATATCGACCTCGATAAGCCGGGCGCGAAGCTCGACGCGCGTCTGCACTTCCCGCTGCGCGGTAACGTCACCCTCGGCTTCCGCCAGCTGGCGAACGCGCGCTGGCCTGCCACGCCGCTCTACACGCTCAGCATCAACTCGGCTGAACTGGCGAAAGCCATTGCCGGTGACGGCGTGCTGAACGTGCGGCTGAAGCTCTGCGGCGGCAGCAAGCAGGAAGGCCCTGAGGCCTTCGAGCTGAGCGATGCCTGGCTGCAGGACGGCACGCCGGTTGCCCCTGACGCATTAACCTTCAAACTGAATACTTTGGCCGATCGCCGACACAGCGGTAGCCACTACTGGATTGACAGCGGGAGCGTATACCTGAAATGACAGCGACGACGACCACCACTCAGGCCTTAATCGGGTGGATTAATGAGACGCGCCTGAACGCCCCTGTGCTGGATAACGATGCTGACGCCCTGCTTGCTCGCATCAACGCGGCGCAGGCGCGGGAGCAGGCCATTGAACGCGCCATGACGCGCCAGAGCAGCATTGGGCTTTACGGTCATTCGCAGAGCGCGAAAGCCCATCTGCTGTTATCCCTGTGCGGCAGCGGTAATGGACGCCTGAACGTGACGCCGGGCCAGCGCACCTTTGACTATTTTTCGCATATCAATCCGGGACATGCCCTGACCAACATGGCCGTCCGCTTCACCCGGGAAAGCCCGGAGGTGGCGGATGAGGCGTTCCCGCTGCGTCTGAGCCTTGTCACCGAGGCCGAGCTGGTACAGCTGTTTATTGCCCGCACAACGCTGCATCCGCAGATGCGCGCGGTAGAAAAGGCGGTCATTGAGACACGTCTGGAGAAATGGCGCGGGCTGCGCCAGCCGCAGGGCGTGCCCGGTATCACGGCTCAGGAAGTGGGTGCGATTGCCCGCTTCTGGCAAAGCACCGTACCCGCCGCGAAACAGCAAATTGATGATGCCCTGTGGCATGAGTTCGCCCGGCTGGTGCCTTCTCTCGATCTCAGCACGCGGGCCAGCGTCTGGTCGCTGCTGTGGGGCGAGCAGCAGGAGTTGACCCAGCAGTGGTTAAAACTGGCCCATGTGCTGCACCAGACCAGCCATGCCGGCGAGCTTGCTGCTCCGCTTAGCCTGCTGGTGGACAGCTTTGGCCTGCCGGGTGAAGGGTTCCTGACGCACGACGGCACGTTAGATCTTCAGGACGCGCAGGAGACGCTGCTTCATCCGCTGAACAGCGGTGAAATGCTAAACGCCATCAGCATCCCCGTCGACGTGCTGGCCTTCTTGACCCGCGAGCTGGTGCTGCCGGTTGAGAACGGCGCGCTGGATAACGTCGATATTATTGATATTCCGGTTTTTGAAGATAACCGTGCCGACCCGCTACGCCAGGCGAAGTCCCAGTGGCTGCTCGAGCATTACCGTCAGCAGCTTCAGCCGGATGTGCTGGTGATTTGCAATGCGACGGCGCAGCACGAGCAGACGGCCAAAAAAGCAAAAGTGTTGATGAACTGGGTCAAGGAGACGCAGCCTGCTGAAGAATCTGCCCTGCCCGGCCTGGTATGGGCGATTACCCCACACGATGCCCGCTTTACCACCCGACAGAATCTCGATGAAGCCGTACAGCATCTGCTCGGAAAGCCGGGTTTACGCTGGGGCACGCTTCAGGCGCTGGACAGCCACAGCATGCAGCGCGTCATCGAATGGCTGTCTCAGGCCACGCTGCCCGCCCAGCGACAGAAGCGTCTCAGCACGCTGAAAGGCTTGCTGCGACAGGAGCTCTCATCGCTGATGCAGAGCTATCTGGCACCGCTGGTTGAAGAACCGGGGACAAGGCGTGTTCAGGCCGAAAACATGGTGCGCACGCTGCAAAACAGCGCCGCCCGCCACGGCGAACTGCTTGAAGGCCTCCTGCCGCCGCTGAAAGCCTTTGAAACGCTGCTCGCCGTTCAGCAGCCGCGCGAGGAGCACGTGAACGGGCTGTTTACGGACACTATTGACCTGTTTGCCGAGAATACCCAGGAAAGCACCGGCCTGTTCCAGACAAAAGACAAAGCGCGTCTGGCGCACAGAGTCTGGATAAATCATCTGCGTCAGTGGAGCCGCAATGGGGCCACGGCCGCGCGCCTTGGGCTGGAGCCTGCGGTGTTACAGCAAATCGCGGATGTGCTGGTGGTCACCAGCTACCGGCTCGATCTGCCTCAACAGCTTCAGCGTATCGTCGAAGCGGATAAAAGCAGCGCTGCACAGCTGCATGCCGTGATGGGCAATTTCATTGGCTGGCTGGGTTACGACCAGACGCCCGTGGCGGTACGTCCGGCAAGCCGCATCCGCAAGGGGCAGGCAATCTTCGTTACGCCAGTGGTCAGCAGCGCCGAGCCTCGCTTGACGCGACTGGGAGAACAGCCTGTGCATGCGGCCACCGCGTACGTATACGACTGGCTGGTCGCACTCTATAGCCGCGCGATAGAGAACATTGATTACCAGCATCCGCATGATGTTCAGCCCGGTGCGCGTCAGGCCTTACACGCGTTATTACGCTGAACGCTAATTAACAATGTAGCCGCATTTCTTGCCGGGTGGCGCTGCCGCTTACCCGGCCTACATTCTTCATCGTTGTCAGGCCCGAACAAGCGTAGCGCCGCCGGGCGAAACTTTTGCGCACATCACTCCGTCATACACCCGGCTAACGTCTGTGCCAGTGCAGACGGATTTTCCCACGACATTGAATGCCCCGCCGCTGGGATAATTTTTACCTCAACGCCCTTTTGCTTCAGATTGTCCACATCGTCATCCGGCAGAGACAGTTCGCCGAAAATCAACGTTACCGGGCAAGGAAGTGACAGGAACTGTGCTTCCCATTCGGGCTCAACGCCCGCCACCAGGCTCGATGCGCCCCGCCAGACGGCGTACGGCGCATTGCTCTGCAGACATCCCGCCCACGCCGTTTTTTCCGCGCTGAGCATGGCGTCATAGCCCTGGCTCAGGAACTGTTGCTCGGTTTGCGCTGCAATAGACCGGCTGAACATCCCTCCACCCGCATGAAAATTGGGCTCTGACACCATCAGCCTCTTCACGCGCGACGCCAGCAGCCCGGCCGTTTCAATAGCAATGCTGCCGCCCATGCTGTGGCCGTATAACCAGAAGGCATCCAGCTTAAGGTGGTCAATCAGTTCCGCCACAACGTGCGCCTGGTCGGTGGTTTTATAGCTGTAGTGCTCAGGCTTGTCGCTGTAGCCGCTGCCGGGCAAGTCGATGAGAATCGCTCTGCGCGCGCCAAACAGCGGGTCATGAACGACACGGGGATATTCATAGGATGAGGCGCAGCCCAGCCCGTGAATGAACACCATGGGATCGCCGGTGCCGGGCAGGTCATGCCAGCGCACGGTACAACCGGCCTGCTGCGAGTAAAAACTGTTCATAAGCACTCCTTTTACGATGCACTGTGTATTTATACAGTTACCGTATCTGGAATGCCATATTCATTTTTAAAAATGGAAGCGTGCTTCAGAAAAGCGAGATCAGCAGCGCAACGGGAAAGCTCATTGGCCAGGTTGACCCCACCAGAAAAGCGCTGAGCAGGCGGATACGTTTGCGGTCTTTAGAGAGGAACCAGGTAATTAATGCGCAGATGGAAGCCATGATTGCGTAGAAAACCAACATCTTTTGATACAACGTCATTCTGTATACCAGAGCCGAAAAAATAACCGCACGCAATATGCGTCATATGTTGATACAGATCAAGTTTTTTCGTTACAGAATAACCACTTAAAATTCATGGATAATAACAATTGAGTATCTTGCGTAACACTCATGGCGGGCGTGGCCAACGCCTGGCCGCGAATGCGACCAGGCATGACGGGTTTAGTGTTTGATCATGACATGCCGCACGACCGTGTAATCCTCAAGCCCGTAGACCGACATATCTTTGCCGTAGCCGGATAGTTTCATGCCGCCGTGCGGCATTTCGCTCACCAGCATAAAATGGGTATTCACCCAGGTGCAGCCGTATTGCAGCCGCGCGCTCAGGCGATGGGCGCGGCCCACGTCTTTGGTCCAGACCGATGACGCCAGGCCATACTGCGAATCGTTCGCCCAGGCCAGCACCTGCGCCTCGTCATCAAACTCGGTGACGCTCACCACCGGGCCAAACACCTCCCGCTGAACGATGGCGTCGTCCTGTTTTGCCCCCGCCAGCAGGGTTGGCTGGAAGTAGTAGCCTGCCCCCTCTTTTTTGCTCCCGCCCGTGACAACGCGGATATGACCGAGCGCTTTCGCCTCATCGACGGCCTTACAGACGCGTGAAAGATGGGCGGCCGAGCTGAGCGGGCCCAGTTCGGTCGAGGCATCCTCCGGCGCCCCCATTTTAAGGCTGGCGACCGCTGCGCCCAGCTTTTCCACCAGCGCGGCATAAATGCCCTTCTGGGCATAAATACGGCAGGCCGCCGTACAGTCCTGCCCGGCATTGTAGAAACCAAACGTCCGCACCCCTTCGACAACCGCATCCAGGTCGGCATCATCAAAGACGATAACCGGCGCTTTACCGCCCAGCTCCATGTGGGTGCGTTTAATGGAGGATGCCGTATGGCCGATGATATGTTCCCCGGTAGCAATCGAACCGGTCAGCGAGACCATACGAACTTTTTCATGTCCGGTAAGCGGATCGCCGACCGTTTTTCCCCGGCCAAACAGCACGTTCAGAACGCCTGCCGGGAAAATATCTTTTGCCAGCTCTCCCAGCTTCAGCGCGGTCAACGGCGTGATCTCCGAGGGCTTAATCACCACGCAGTTCCCTGCCGCCAGCGCGGGCGCCAGTTTCCATGCCGCCATCATCAACGGATAGTTCCAGGGGGCAATAGAGGCAACCACGCCCACCGGATCGCGGCGGATCATCGACGTGTGGCCGTCAAGGTACTCCCCGGCGGCCAGCCCGTTAAGACAGCGGGCGGCCCCGGCGAAGAAACGGAAAACGTCGACCACCGCCGGAATTTCATCTCCCAGAGCACAGTGCAGCGGCTTGCCGCAGTTTAGGGATTCGAGCCGGGCAAAGTCCTCCCCATGCTCTTCAATCGCATCCGCCAGCTTCAGCAGGCACTCGGCGCGGGTCTTCGGCGTGGTTTGTCCCCACACCACAAAAGCACGGTCGGCCGCCTGAACCGCCGCGTCGACCTGAGCCGCTGACGCCTCGGCAATCTCCAGCAGGAGTTCTCCAGTGGCCGGGTTATAGACCGGCTGTTTTTCTCCCTCACCGGTTACCAGTTTTCCCTCTATCAGCAGTTGTGTTTGCATAGCATTTTCCTGTTGAATTCACTGTTATTTCCCGCTGCCGGCGATGTTCTCGCCGTCGCGGGTTAGCCACCAGGCTCCCAGAATGGGGATAGTTGTCACCAGCATCACCAGCAGTGCTACGACGTTGGTGACCGGCACGTCGCGCGGACGACCGAGCTGATTGAGCAACCACAGCGGTAACGTGCGCTCGTGTCCCGCCGTAAACGTTGTGACGATTATCTCGTCAAACGACAGGGCAAACGCCAGCATTCCCCCGGCCAGCAGCGCGGAACCCAGATTGGGCAGCACCACATAGCGGAAGGTTTGCCATCCGTCGGCCCCGAGATCCATCGACGCTTCCACCTGGCTCCAGGAGGTGCGTCTGAACCGGGCAATCACGTTGTTAAACACCACCACCACGCAAAAGGTGGCGTGTCCCACCACGATGGTGAAAAAGCCCGGCTCAAGGTCGATCGTTTTGAATGCCGTCAGCAGCGCCAGACCGGTGATGATCCCCGGTAACGCAATCGGCAATAGCAGCAACAGCGAGATCGCATTCTTGCCAAAAAACTCGCTTCGCCACAGCGCCGCTGCAGCAAGCGTGCCAAGCACAAGGGCAATCGCGGTGGATAGCGACGCAATCTGAAGTGACAACGTCACGGATTCAATAATATCGCCGCGCCCCGCCGCCACGCTAAACCACTTCAGCGTCAGCCCCTGCGGCGGAAAGCTGAAGGCAGCGTCTTCGGTATTAAAGGCATAGGTCGCGATAATCAGCAGCGGGAAGTGCAGGAAGATAACGCCTCCCCAGGCTGCCACTTTCAGGAACAGCGGTGCGCGTTCAGAGTGCATCGAATGCTCCCAGACGTTTCACGAACGCCAGATAGAGTGAAATCAGCACGATGGGCACCAGCGTGAACGCGGCGGCCATGGGCATATTGCCAATGGCACCCTGCTGCGAGTAGACCATGTTACCGATGAAGTAACCCGGCGGCCCCACCAGCTGCGGAACGATGAAATCCCCCAGCGTCAGGGAAAAGGTGAATATTGAACCTGCCGCAATACCCGGGATCGCCAGCGGCAGAACGACGTAGCGAAAGGTCTGGCGAGGGCGCGCGCCAAGGTCGGCTGAGGCCTGCAGTAGCGAGGCAGGCAGGCGTTCCAGCGCCGCCTGGACTGGCAGGATCATAAACGGCAGCCAGATGTAGACGAAGACCAGAAACCGCCCCAGCCCGGAGGTGGACAAGGTGTTGCCGCCAATCGCCGGGAGCGTAAGGAGTGAGGTCAGGATCGGCTCCAGCCCCATATGGTTGAGAAACCACTGTGCCACCCCGTCCTTCGCCAGCAGCAGCGTCCAGGCGTAGGCTTTGACGATGTAGCTCGCCCACATTGGCAGCATTACAGCGATATAGAAAAACGCTTTCCACTTGCCGCGGGTGTATCGCGCCATGTACCAGGCCATCGGGAAGGCCAGGATGGCGCTGGCAATCGTCACCGCAATCGCCATCGTTAACGTGCGCAGGATAATGTCGTAGTTTGCCGGGTTGAAAAGCGCCTGAATGTTCGCCAGGGTCAGATCCGGCGTGACGGCCATGGTGAAATCGTCAAAGGTGTAAAAACCTTGCCACAGCAGGGTCAGAAGCGATCCTAAATAGACGATGCCAAACCACATCAGCGGCGCGAGCAGAAGCAGGAACAGGCCGAGAGACGGTTTACGCCAGAACAGCGCCGTCATGCGGCTTAAGCGGCCGTGCGAGGCGGGAGGATGCGCAACGCTCATAGACATTTCACCTCTCCTCGTGCAGGCGAATCATCGCCTCGCGTGACCACGACGCCATCACCGCCTGCCCCGGCGCAATGCCGCTCAGCGACGAGGTTTCACTGAGATTGGCCTGGCTCACCAGCAGCTTGGCACCGTCGGCAAGTTTCAGCTCCAGCCGCGTGGCCGCCCCCTGATACTGAACGGCCTGCACGATACCCTGAACCTGAACGTCTCCGCCCTCATCAAGGCGAATATGTTCCGGACGCAGGGAATAGCTGCCTTCCATGCCGCATATTTTCTGCGCAAGGCCCGCATCGAAGACGTTAGAGGTGCCGACAAAACCGGCGACAAACGGCGTGCGCGGACGCATGTAGAGATCGCGTGGGGTGTCCACCTGCTCGATGCACCCGTTATTGAACACCGCCACCCGGTCTGACATGGAAAGGGCCTCGCCCTGATCGTGGGTGACAAAAATAAAGGTGATGCCGAGTTCCTGCTGAAGCTTCTTCAGCTCGAACTGCATCTGTTCACGCAGTTTGAGATCGAGCGCACCAAGGGGTTCGTCCAGCAGCAGGACGCGCGGCTCATTGACCAGCGCGCGGGCGATGGCGACACGCTGCCGCTGGCCGCCGGAAAGCTGCGAAGGTTTGCGGGCAACGGCAAAACTCAGGCCCACTTTTTCCAGGGCATCACGGGCCTGCGCATGGCGTTTTTTCTTGTCGATGCCTTTGACCATCAGCCCGTAGGCAACATTGTCGAGGATCGACATATGCGGGAACAGCGCGTAGTCCTGAAAGACGGTGTTCACATCCCGCTCCCAGGGAGGCAGTTCGCTCGCCTCTTTGCCGAAGATAGAAATCGTGCCGCCTGACAGCTGTTCAAAACCCGCTATCAGACGCAGGCAGGTGGTTTTGCCGGAGCCCGAAGGCCCCAGCATGGAGAAAAATTCTCCGTCACGAATAGCAATGGTGACCCCATCCACCGCCCGTACGTCGCCGTACAGACGGGAAACATTGTTAAATTCTACCGCGTACGTCATGTTCTGCTCCCGGGCAATTAACGACCGCCCATGATGGCGATGTAATCCTGCGTCCAGCGGCTGTAAGGGACAAATTTGCCGCCTTCAGCGATGGGGGTTTTCCAGAACATGATTTTGTCGAACTCGTTATAACCGTTTGTTTCGCAGCCTTTATCACCCAGCAGCGTGCTGGCCTTACACCCTTCTGCAACCACGGGCAGGGAGCCAAACCATGCCGCCAGATCGCCCTGCACTTTCGGCGTCAGCGACCAGTTCATCCACTTGTAGGCGCACATCGGGTGTTTTGCCTGGGCGTGCAGCATGGTGGTGTCCGCCCAGCCGGTCACCCCCTCTTTCGGGAAGACGGTAGCAACGGGCTGGTTCTCAGCCTTCAGCGCATTCGCCTGATACGGCCAGGCGCTGGAGGCCACGACGCCTTCATTTTTAAAGTCGCTCATCTGGACGGTAGTGTCGTGCCAGTAGCGGTGGATCAGCGCGTGCTGGTCGCGAAGCACCTTGAGCACGGCGGCATACTGTTTTTCGGTGAGCTGGTACGGGTCTTTAATACCCAGCTGCGGCTGCGTGGCTTTGACGAACAGCGCGGCATCGGCGATATAAATCGGCCCGTCGTACGCCTGCACGCGTCCCTGATTGGTTTTACCGTCCGGCAGATCCTGTTTGGTAAAGACTACGCTCCAGCTGTCCGGCGGCGTCGGGAAGGTTTTGGTGTTGTACATCAGCAGGTTTGGCCCCCACTGATACGGCGTACCGTAGACTTTCCCGCCGACGTTAAACCATTCCCCTTTCACAATCCGCGCGTCGAGGGTTTTCCAGTTGGGGATGAGATCGGGGTTAATGGGCTGGACGCGTTTCCCCATGATCAGGCGCAGGGAGGCGTCACCCGAGGCGGTGACCAGGTCATAGCCCCCTTTCGCCATCAGGCTGACCATTTCATCCGACGTGGCCGCCGTTTTGACGTTGACCGCACATCCGGTCTCTTTCTCAAACTGGGTGACCCAGTCATAATTTTTATCCGTCTGTCCGCGTTCGATATATCCCGGCCAGGCGATAATATCCAGCCGACCTTCCCCGTCGCCGATGGCCTTTGGTGGTTCTGCGGCTTGCGCTGTCATGATAGTCATGCCGAGCGCGCACAGGCTGCTGCGGGCAAAATGTTTGCTCATAAGAGTTACTCCTGTCGCAATGAAATTTAGCGGCAGCCGTGCCGTAAAAATATCTCCCTTATTAAACGTAGACCGCGCAAATGCGCCGCACCGTACGGCTTCAGGAAATTTCATCAAGGTGTGACCGAGGGCGCATTCCCCGTTAACTGGATTATAGACAAGGAGTTAGCCGCGAGAGACGGTATGCAGATTTCCTATGACCGGGCACCGCGAAATATTCGCCGTGCCGTCATCAGGATAAGAATTGATTATTTAAATAACGGAGAAAAGTTTATTCCAGCATCGCGCTAATTAATTTTCCTAACTGAATGACCGCCTGCTCTTCTCGCTCTCCCCAGGCCCAGGAGGTATTAAACCGGAAGAACGGTGTCCACGCGTCGGAGGTGGAAAACATCTTTCCGGGCGCAATGCTGATGTGGTGCGTTAAGGCTTTTTCGCTGAGCAGCCCCGCATCCAGCTGCGCCGGAAGCTCCAGCCATAAAAAGTAGCCGCTGTCGTTATGGTGGATTTTGACGCCGGCAGGCATATGGCGCAGAAGTGACTGCCAGGCCTGCTGCTTTCGCTCGGCGAGCGTCCGCCGCAGGCGGCGAAGATGGGCGTCGTAGCGTTTCGTCGCCAGGTAATCCACCAGCGCCAGCTGCACGGGTGAGCTGGTGGAGAGCGTGCTCATCAGCTGCAGCTGCTGAATGCGTCGTGCGTGTTTTCCTGCCGCAACCCAGCCGATGCGAAAACCGGCCACCAGGCATTTTGAAAAGGACGAGCAGTGCAGCGTCATGTCCTGGCGATCCCATGCTTTCGCCGGGAGCGGCTTTTCGCGGCCAAAATAGAGCTCGCTGTAGACATCGTCTTCAATCAGGGGGACGTTGTGCTGCGTTAACAGCGCGACAAGCTGCGCTTTTTTCTCCGCGCTCAGCGTGAAGCCAAGCGGGTTCTGACTGTTGGTCATGATCCAGCAGGCTTTAACCGGGTACTCCTTCAGTGCCTGTTCAAGGGCATTCAGGTCAATCCCCTCGCGGACATCCGTCGCAATCGACAACGCTTTGAGCTTCAGGCGTTCCAGCGCCTGAAGCGCGCCGTAGAAACACGGGTTTTCGACTATCACCCAGTCGCCCGGCTCGGTTACCGCCTGCAGGCTGAGATTGAGCGCTTCAAGCGCGCCTGCGGTGATCACAATCTCTTCCGGAGAGATGTTCATTCCCTGCTGCGCGTAGCGACGGGCAATGGCGTGGCGGAGATCGACGTTACCCGGGGGCAGGTTTTCAATCACGCTCATCGCCGTCGCGGTTTTGCTGACGTTAGCCAGCGAGCGGTTGAGCTGCTGCAGCGGGAAAAGTCGGGGATCGGGAAACGCGGAGGCAAAAGGAACAACGGACGGGTCGCGGCTGGCCTGTAAGACGTCGAAGATGTAGGTGTTAATATCCACCACTTCGTCACGCATCACCTGGGCAGGTGGAGCAGGCTGTTGTGCGGTCGGGCGCGAGGCAACGTAATAGCCCGACTGCGGTCTGGCGACAATGCGCCCCTGACTTTCCAGCATCTGATACGCGTGGCCAACGGTCATAAAACTCATGCCGCTGCTCGCCACCTGCTCTCGCAGCGAAGGCAGCTTATCGCCCGGCAGCCATACGCCAAGCTCAATCTGCGAGATAATTTGTTGCGCCAGACGCTGGTATTTTTTCATCAAATTCTCCTTGTGACCGACAGTGTATATCAGCAGGAGAAAAAGAGAAGATTTAGCTAACTGTTATAGTTCGCGAAATGAATTACTTACGGTACTCGGTAACGTGGCTTTGCGCCTGACGCGCAGCGGCCAGGTGGTCGAGCGTGATCATCGACGATTTGCAAAAGATGCATTTCGCGCCGAGTGGGTTTTTCTCAGACATATCAAAGACTGAGGTACGGTACTGCGAGCCATGACAGCATGGGCAGCGGAAATGAATATAAGAAGTCATAGGATTCTCCTGACACGTAAAACGTAAATTACTAATGGGCCGATTGGGCAATAATGGTTTTAAACAAAACGAATCGGAAAGTAGATAAAGACCCAAGAGAGGCTGCGGAGAGGCACAACGTGATGAGAACTGCTTTATAAAACTACGTCAGATATTTATTTGGACTCAAAACCAGAGGACCATTAACGCACGGCGCAGACGACAAGGCAAGCAGTTTTATGCGTAAAATTCATAAAAACACGGTTTTTATTCCTCACGCGAGGTATATCAGATGGCTAAAGCATGAATTTTAAGCCAACTGTTATGGTTAAAAAACACTTTTCTGCGTCTGATAGTCCGAACTTTGCCCCTATACCATAACAGCACACCGTTTGACATTGAGGCTGTGCATGTTTGGTTTAGATGCTTTTCACCTTGCACGGATACAGTTTGCCTTTACCGTATCCTTTCACATTATTTTCCCGGCCATCACCATTGGTCTCGCAAGCTACCTCGCCGTACTCGAAGGGCTGTGGCTTAAAACCAAAAATCCGGTCTGGCGCTCGCTGTACCATTTCTGGTCGAAGATTTTTGCCGTCAACTTTGGCATGGGCGTGGTCTCCGGGCTGGTGATGGCCTACCAGTTTGGCACCAACTGGAGCGGATTTTCACAGTTTGCGGGCAGCATTACCGGCCCGCTGCTGACGTATGAAGTGCTGACCGCCTTCTTCCTCGAAGCCGGGTTCCTCGGCGTGATGCTGTTTGGCTGGAACAAAGTCGGGCCGGGTCTGCACTTCTTCGCCACCTGCATGGTGGCGTTGGGCACTATTATTTCTACCTTCTGGATCCTCTCGTCGAATAGCTGGATGCAGACCCCGCAGGGCTATGAGATCGTCAACGGTCAGGTGGTACCGGTGGACTGGTTCGCCGTGGTGTTTAACCCCTCCTTCCCTTACCGCCTGCTGCATATGTCGATAGCCGCATTCCTGAGCAGCGCCCTGTTTGTGGGCGCATCCGCGGCATGGCATCTGCTGCGCGGGAATAATACCCCAGCCATCCGGGCGATGTTTTCGATGGCGCTGTGGATGACGCTGATTGTCGCCCCCATCCAGGCCATGGTTGGCGATATGCACGGTCTGAACACCTTAAAGCACCAGCCCGCCAAGATTGCCGCCATTGAAGGCCACTGGGAAAATCCGCCGGGTGAGCCTACCCCGCTGCTGCTGTTTGGCTGGCCGGATATGGAACAGGAGCGCACCCGCTTTGGGCTGGAGATCCCGGCGCTGGGGAGTCTTATCCTGACGCACAGCCTGGATAAACAGGTTCCGGCCCTCAAAGAGTTTCCGAAGGAAGACCGTCCGAATTCCACCATCGTCTTCTGGTCATTCCGCATTATGGCGGGCCTGGGCATGCTGATGCTGCTGCTCGGGGTGACGGCACTCTGGCTGCGCTACAAAAAACGCGTGTATTCGTCGCGCCCCTTCCTGTGGTTTGCGCTGCTGATGGGGCCAACCGGGCTGATTGCCATCCTGGCCGGGTGGATCACCACCGAAGTGGGCCGCCAGCCCTGGGTGGTCTACGGACTCCAGCGAACGAAGGATGCTGTGTCTGCCCACGGTGACCTGCATATGAGCGTGAGCCTGCTGGCCTTCTTCGTCGTCTATACCTCGGTATTCGGCGTGGGCTACAGCTATATGGTACGCCTCATCCGAAAAGGCCCGCAGCCGCATGAAACTTTCGCCACCGAGTCCGACGGACGTCCGGCGCGCCCGCTTTCTGCCGTCACAACTGAACATAAGGAGCAGCCATAATGGGTATCGATCTTTCCATTATCTGGTTTGTGATCATCGTCTTCGCCACGCTGATGTATATCGTGATGGACGGTTTTGATCTGGGGATCGGCATTCTGTTCCCGGCAACGCAGAACGCCGACGATCGCGACGTAATGGTCAACAGCGTCGCGCCGGTCTGGGACGGAAATGAAACCTGGCTGGTGCTTGGCGGTGCCGCCCTGTTCGGCGCATTCCCGCTGGCCTATGCGGTGATCGTTGATGCCCTGACCATTCCGCTAACATTAATGCTGATCGGACTTATTTTCCGCGGGGTGGCATTTGAGTTTCGCTTTAAAGCCACGCCTGCCCACCGCCCCTTCTGGGATAAGGCGTTTATTGGCGGTTCAATTCTGGCAACGTTCACCCAGGGCGTGACGGTAGGCGCCGTCATTAACGGCTTTACCGTCACCGGCCGGGCCTATACAGGCGGCACCTTTGACTGGTTTACCGCGTTTAACCTGTTTTGCGGCGTAGGGCTGGTGGTGGCTTATGCGCTGTTAGGCTCTACCTGGCTGGTGATGAAAAGCGAAAACGCGCTGCAGCAGCGGATGCGTGAGGTGTCGAAAACGCTGTTAATCGTGCTGCTGGCGTTTATTGCAGCGATCAGCCTCTGGACGCCGCTGGCGCAACCGGCTATCGCTGCGCGCTGGTTTACACTACCGAATCTGTTTTATCTGCTGCCTGTCCCTGCCCTGGTGGTGATTTTTAGCCTGTACCAGTGGCGCTGCCTGAATAATCCCAATAGCCATAGCCGTCCGTTTATTCTGACGCTGGGGCTGATATTCCTCGGCTTTAGCGGGCTTGGGATCAGCATCTGGCCGCATATTATTCCACCGTCGATCACCCTGTGGCAGGCCGCCGCCCCGACGCAAAGCCAGGGCTTTATGCTGGTGGGCGCGCTGTTGATCATTCCCGTTATTCTGGTCTACACCTTCTGGAGCTACTACGTGTTTCGCGGCAAAGTTCAGCATGGGGAGGGTTATCACTGATGCAACAACCGGTCTGGAAAAGATTACTGTGGCTGGCCATTATCTGGGGCGGCAGCGTACTGGCGCTGGCTGCTGTCAGTATGCTCTTCCGCATGCTGATGACGGCGGCAGGGTTTAAATCGCATTAACGTCATCCCGGGCAACCGCTGCGTTGCCCGGTACTTCTCCCCGCACTTTCAGATAAACCCCATTAACGCACGGCAGAGTATCGTTACACTGGAAAAAGATTCACGGTATTTATAGTTTGAGAAGAAAAATGAAAAAGCTCATTGCGTTAAGCGTTATTAGTCTTGTCCTTACCGGGTGTGTTAATCCGGGTAAAGCCTCCGTACAGCCGGAGCAACTTAAAAACCACCGCTTTGTGCTGGAAAACGTAAACGGTAAGGCCGTGAAGACCGCGACACCGCAACCTGAGATCGGTTTTAGCGCGCTGCCAGATATCAGCCTGGTTAATAACATCAGCGTTTCTGGCCAGATGTGTAACCGCTTTAACGGACAGGGGAAATTGTCCGAAGGCGAGCTTAAGGTTAAAACGCTGGCCATGACGCGCAAGCTCTGTACTGAGCCGCAGCTGAATGAGCTGGATCAGACCATCGGCGACATGCTGCGCAAAGGGGCGCAGGTCGACCTGACTGAGGACCAGTTAACGCTGGCGACAGCCGATAAAACGCTGATGTTTAAGCGTGTAGAATAATCAGTAGTTACCGCAGCTTCCAACGGCAAGCGACTGTTCGCTACAGCGTTTGCCGTTTGGCAAGGCGCACATCCCAATAGCAGAACCATCAAGCTGGCGGGCGACAGACAGCGAACCGCCAATCATCGCGCAGTTGGCCTGACCTGAACTGGACATTGCCGCTTTCATTCCCGGCGCCACGTGGGCTGCCGTTGCCTGCTGGACTGGCTCACTGCTACATGCCGACAACAATAATGCGGCACACCCTACCAAAAATGCTGAGCGCATGCTCTCCCCCATGAATAATGCGAAACCTATGCATAATAGGCATCACATCCCGTGTCGTCGAGAGCGGAAGTGCGTATTTATGCGCTTCAGAAACAATTTCTCGCAATTTTTTCGCCAAAAGTTTGATCTACTCATTGATGGCAAGAATACCAAGGACACAAAAGCGAAAATCGTAAAATCCCCCGTTTGCTAGAATACACAGATAATATTCAGGGTTTGTTGCCGTAATACAGACCCCTATTTTTTGCGCAATGTAAGGGTGTTGTCCTATGCAAACTATTGACGGTAATGGTGCAGTTGCCTCAGTCGCGTTTCGCACCAGTGAAGTTATCGCCATCTACCCGATTACGCCAAGTTCTACCATGGCCGAGCAGGCGGATGCCTGGGCGGGTAACGGGTTAAAAAACGTCTGGGGCGATGTCCCGAGAGTGGTTGAAATGCAGTCTGAAGCCGGGGCGATTGCCACGGTACACGGTGCGCTTCAGACCGGCGCGCTTTCCACGTCGTTTACCTCCTCACAGGGATTGCTGTTAATGATCCCTACGCTTTACAAACTCGCCGGTCAGCTGACCCCCTTCGTTCTGCACGTTGCCGCGCGTACGGTTGCCACCCACGCGCTCTCTATCTTTGGCGATCACTCTGACGTGATGGCCGTGCGCCAGACCGGTTGCGCGATGCTATGCGCCAGCAGCGTTCAGGAAGCGCAGGACTTTGCCTTAATTTCGCATATCGCCACGCTCAAAAGCCGCGTGCCGTTTATTCACTTCTTTGATGGTTTCCGCACCTCTCACGAAATCAACAAAATCGTCCCGCTGGCTGACGATACTATCCTGAATCTGCTGCCGCAGGCGGAAATCGACGCGCATCGCGCCCGGGCTCTTAACCCGGAACACCCGGTTATTCGCGGGACATCGGCTAACCCGGATACCTATTTCCAGTCCCGCGAGGCCACTAACCCCTGGTACAACGCGGTTTACGACCATGTTGAACAGGCAATGGATGACTTTGCCGCCGCAACCGGCCGGGAGTACAAACCGTTTGAGTACTACGGTCATCCACAGGCGGAACGGGTCATTGTGCTGATGGGGTCAGCCATTGGGACCTGTGAAGAGGTGGTTGACGAGCTGCTGATGCGCGGCGAAAAAGTTGGCGTGCTTAAAGTGCGCCTCTATCGTCCGTTCTCGGCCAAACATTTGCTTTCGGCTCTGCCTGAAAGCGCCCGCGCTGTGGCGGTGCTCGACCGTACCAAAGAGCCGGGCGCGCAGGCGGAACCCCTCTATCTGGATGTGATGACCGCCCTGGCAGAAGCCTTTAATCAGGGCGAACGTGAAACGCTGCCGCGCGTAATCGGGGGTCGCTATGGTTTGTCCTCCAAGGAGTTTGGGCCGGACTGCGTGCTGGCGGTATTCAACGAGTTAGGCGAGGCGAAACCCAAGCCGCGCTTTACCGTTGGCATTTATGATGATGTGACTAACCTTTCCCTTTCGCTGCCGGAAAATACCCTGCCCTCGACCGCCAAACTTGAGGCGCTGTTCTATGGTCTGGGCAGCGACGGCAGCGTCTCCGCGACCAAAAACAACATCAAAATCATCGGCAACTCAACGCCGTGGTACGCCCAGGGGTACTTCGTTTACGACTCCAAAAAAGCAGGCGGCCTGACCGTTTCCCACCTGCGCGTGAGCGAACAGCCCATCCGCTCCGCGTATCTGATTTCTCAGGCTGATTTTGTTGGCTGCCACCAGCTGCAGTTTATTGATAAATACCAGATGGCCGAGCGCCTGAAGCCCGGCGGCATTTTCCTCCTCAATACGCCGTACGGCGCAGACGAAGTCTGGGGGCGCCTGCCGCAGGAAGTTCAGGCGGTGCTGAACCAGAAAAAAGCCCGTTTCTACGTGGTCAACGCCGCAAAAATTGCCCGCGAATGCGGCCTTGCTGCGCGTATTAATACCGTTATGCAGATGGCCTTCTTCCACCTGACCAATATTCTGCCGGGCGACAGCGCGCTGGTGGAACTGCAGGGTGCGATTGCTAAAAGCTACAGCAGCAAAGGCCAGGAGCTGGTCGAGCGAAACTGGCAGGCGCTGGCGCTGGCGCGCGAATCGCTGTTTGAGGTACCGCTGCAGCCGGTGAATGCCGCAAGTCCGAATCGTCCGCCGGTGGTGTCCGATGCGGCGCCCGATTTCGTTAAGACCGTGACGGCGGCGATGCTGGCCGGTCTGGGCGATGCCCTGCCCGTCTCTGCGCTACCGCCGGATGGCACCTGGCCGATGGGCACCACGCGCTGGGAAAAACGCAACATCGCCGAAGCGATCCCCATCTGGAAAGAAGATCTGTGTACCCAGTGCAACCACTGCGTTGCGGCCTGCCCGCACTCTGCCATTAGAGCCAAAGTGGTATCACCGGAAGAGATGGAAGCCGCGCCTGCCAGCCTGCATTCACTGGATGTGAAATCTCGTGATATGCGCGGACAGAAATACGTTCTACAGGTCGCGCCGGAAGATTGCACGGGCTGTAATCTGTGCGTCGAGGTCTGTCCGGCGAAGGACAGGCAGGATCCGGAGATCAAAGCCATCAATATGATGTCGCGTCTGGAGCACGTTGAAGAGGAGAAGGTCAACTATGACTTCTTCCTGAATCTGCCGGAAATCGATCGCAGCAAACTGGAACGTATTGATATTCGTACGTCACAGCTGATTACGCCGCTGTTTGAGTACTCTGGCGCCTGCTCCGGCTGCGGTGAGACGCCGTATATCAAGCTGCTTACCCAGCTGTACGGTGACCGAATGCTGATTGCAAACGCAACCGGGTGTTCATCCATCTACGGGGGCAATTTGCCTTCTACGCCGTACACCACCGACGCGAATGGTCGCGGTCCGGCGTGGGCAAACTCGTTATTCGAGGATAACGCCGAATTCGGCCTGGGCTTCCGCCTGACCGTCGACCAGCACCGCGCGCGCGTGATGCGTCTGCTGGAGCAGTTTGCCGGGCAGATCCCCGCTGAGCTCAATGACGCGCTTCATGCGGACGCGACGCCAGAAGAACGCCGTGAGCAGGTTGCTGAGCTGCGCCGCGCGCTGCAGGGCGCGGCGGGGGCTGAACAGCTGCTGACCGACGCTGACGCCCTGGTCGAAAAATCAATCTGGCTGATTGGCGGCGACGGCTGGGCTTACGATATCGGCTTTGGCGGGCTGGATCACGTGTTGAGCCTGACCGAAAACGTCAACATCCTGGTTCTGGATACGCAGTGTTATTCCAATACCGGCGGCCAGGCGTCGAAAGCGACGCCGCTAGGTGCCGTGACGAAATTCGGCGAACACGGTAAACGCAAGGCGCGCAAAGATCTCGGCGTGAGCATGATGATGTACGGTCACGTTTACGTCGCGCAAATCTCGCTGGGTGCCCAGCTTAACCAGACGGTGAAAGCGATTCAGGAAGCGGAAGCGTATCCTGGCCCGTCGCTGATCATTGCCTACAGCCCTTGCGAAGAGCATGGCTACGATCTGGCCCTCAGCCACGACCAGATGCGCCAGCTGACCGCGACCGGTTTCTGGCCGCTGTACCGGTTCGACCCGCGTCGTGCAGACGAGGGTAAATTACCGCTGGCGCTGGATTCGCGTCCGCCGTCGGATGCCCTGGCCGAGACGTTAATGCAGGAACAGCGCTTCCGTCGCCTTAACGCCCAGCAGCCGGAAGTGGCCGAGCAGCTCTGGAAAGATGCCGCTGCTGACCTGCAAAAACGCTATGACTTCCTGGCGCAGATGGCGGGTAAAGCCGAAAAACCGACCAGCGACTAGTTCCCCTGCCCGGCTTGTCCGGGCATTTTTTTGCCATAAAAAAAGCCCGGCGTATTCACACCGGGCGAATCCAGATAATCATTGAATATCTATTTAGCTTCCTTAATAGCATTCACGTTAATTATGGATGAATCATCTTACAGGCATATAACGCCGGCTAGATTAGCTTAATTAACGCCTGATTAATAATTTCAATTTAATATGCTTACTTTTAAATCATTCATCACACCAATGATCATTTCCACCGATTTATTCGGTTTAGATTTTACTTAGTTCGTAACAATTATATTTTATTACTCTTACACAGGAGTGATTTAGCATGAGACAACTTTCTCATTCTGAAAGTTCAACAGGTAATTAAATAAAAACAACTGCAAAGGAATATCACAATGCAAAGAAAAGTACTGGCTCTGATGATTCCGGCTCTGTTAATAGCTGGTTCTGCACATGCAGCAGAAATTTATAATAAAGACGGTAACAAATTAGATCTGTATGGAAAAATAGATGGTCTGCACTACTTTTCCGATAACAAAGGTGCTGACGGCGATCAAACCTATATGCGTCTGGGTTTCAAGGGTGAAACCCAGATTAACAACACGATGACCGGCTATGCGCAGTGGGAATACAACATTCAGGCTAATAACACGGAAGGGTCTGATAATCAGTCCTGGACGCGTCTGGCCTTCGCCGGTGTAAAAGTGGGTGACTACGGCTCCTTCGATTACGGTCGTAACTACGGTGTCCTGTACGACGTGGAAGGCTGGACCGATATGCTGCCTGAGTTCGGTGGCGACTCCTACACCAAAGCCGACAACTTCATGACCGGCCGCGCCAACGGTGTGGCAACCTACCGTAACACCGACTTCTATGGTCTGGTGCAGGGCCTGAACTTTGCGCTGCAGTACCAGGGCAAAAATGAAGACGCCAGCAACAACCAGGAAGGCACCAACAACGGTCGCGACACGCGTCACGAGAACGGTGACGGCTTTGGTATCTCTACCACCTATGACTTCGGCATGGGGATTACTGCGGGTGCCGCGTATACCTCTTCTGACCGCACCAACGAGCAGGTCATGAACACCACTGCGGGTGGAGACAAAGCGGATGCCTGGACGGCGGGCCTGAAGTATGACGCCAATAACATCTACCTGGCGGCAATGTATTCTGAAACCCGCAATATGACTCCGTATGGTGATAATACCGACGCAGTGGCGAACAAAACCCAGAACTTCGAAGTGACCGCGCAGTACCAGTTCGACTTCGGCCTGCGTCCGTCCCTTTCCTATCTGCAGTCGAAAGGTAAGGACCTGGGCAACGGCCAGGGCGACCAGGATCTGGTTAAATATGCTGACGTAGGGGTCACCTATTACTTCAACAAAAACATGTCCACCTACGTTGATTACAAAATCAACCTGCTGGATGAAGACGACAACTTCTACAAAGACAACGGCATCAGCACCGATGATGTTGTAGCGTTAGGCTTGGTTTACCAGTTCTGATTGTCAGAGCCCGCATAATCATGCGGGCTCGCTTGTTTTTTGAAGTTCGTCACAAAAGACAGTTTAAGAAAGGGATTGGTTGAGGGTAAGTTGAAAGAAAGCTGGTTAAACTGCGGTGATAGCCCTTTCGCCACTAAGGATAACAGCGTTGTTTGGTCGTGTATCCCTTGCCGTACTTACCCTTTTAGCATTGCTGTGGATGGCGTTAATTTTTGATTTTGGTGATATTGTCGGGCATCTCGGCACGCTGTTAAACCATCTGGATGGCAGTTGACCGTGTTCCAGGAAATAAAAAGCCACCAGCATTGCCGGTGGCGGGTAAACGCGTATGTCGCGTTATTTTTTCACAGGTTGAGGCTTTTTATCACCTGATTCAGGGGCCTCACGCGGATCGTCTTTTTCAACACAGAGCATAGTTTCTCCTGTTTCAGTTACCCACTGCCAACTATAGCCGGAGGAGTAAAAGAGTGGCCAGGCGGCAATCATGCCTGCTCTTCACCTTTCTCGCGAAAAGAAAGATATCCAAATATCCCACTATCCCCATCCATGGGATGGTTAACGCCGTCCATCACCTTCACCTCTGGAAAATCAAAAGGTGATACGTTTTCAAAACAGGCGACATTAACGCCATATTCGTTTGGGTTAGAACGTCGCTGATGGAACGTGTATATCCCGCACACCGAGCAGAAGAAATGCCGTGCCGTTCCCGTGTTAAAGCGGTACTCGGTGAGCTTATCTTCACCTTTGGTCACCGTAATCCCCGACAGCGGCGCAGAGACGACCACCGCGCCCCGCATGCGACAAAAGGAACAGCTGCAGCGCCGTGCGGTATTCAGACCATCAGTGAGCTCAACGGTGAACGCCACCGCGCCGCAATGGCACTTCGCATTACGTCTTTCAGACATGGGCTATACCCCTTTTCTCACCAGCTCGGCAGCCTTAACGAAAACCTCATCTTCTACGCCATCGCCTTTTTGCCTGCCGAGCCTGACCAGCTCATCGACAATACTGTTGCGATGGATCGGTTTTTGCGCTGAAACCAGCCCAATGACGGCGGCCCCAATCGCCAGCCCCACTAATCCGGTTTGTTCATCTTTGTTTTTCATATTCATGCTCCTGGTACAACAAACAAGCGTAGCAGGAATACGGTAAAACGGAATGCGGGGCGCATGCTCTGTAAATATTATTTAAACAGTTCAGACAGGTACGACTTCTAAAATCGACAGATACGAATGGGTGTCTATTATTTTGTTCAACTTCAGATTGGTCTGCTCAAACAAGGCCTGATACGCAGACTCTGTTCGTGCCCGCCCCCCATCAAAGCTTGTTAACAGAAGAAGGTCAATTTCGAATCGTCCCAGCTCATTATTTTCTTTTTTAATAAGCGGCTCAAAAATTAATAGTCGGGCGTTTTCTTTCATAGCCTTTCTGCAGCATTGAAGGATCTGAATGGCCTTCTCATCAGGCCAGTCCATCAAAATATACTTAAGCAGGTAAATGTCCGCTACAGGACAGGCTTCAAAAAAGCTGCCCTCAACGGTCTTCCATCGACGATTATCCTTTAACAGGTGCAGTCGATTCCGCTCAAGAACGTCTTTTTGATCGAAAAGGATCCCCGTTAAGGTCGGATTTCGACGTAAAACGGTCAGCAATAAATTCCCCAGCCCACCGGCGATATCGGCAACGACAGCGTTTTGAGCGAATGAATAGCTATCTGCGATGACTTCATTCTCTACGGATGACATAGAGGCCATACCGGCATGAAAAACGTTGCTGTCAGCCCCCCTATCGTCATGCTGCCAGTAGTCGTAAAAAGGCTTACCAAACAATTCGTTAAAAACAGGTTTGCCTTGCAATATCTCATCCATTTTAGCCGCTGGTTGCCAGAATGTTTGGTCAGTCAGCATGAGCACCGCCGCGCGCAAGGAAAATTCATGCTCCGAACAGAGGAATTGTGCTGAATGGCTAAGACTGTATTCAGCTTCAGATAATTCGTTGAAAACTCCACGAGAGGACAATAAGCGCATGATTCTATGAAGATAGTCAGCGTCGACATTCAGCTCCTTCGCCAGCTGCTTGACGGATTTTTTTCCTTCAACCAGACGATCTGCGACGCCTAAGACCGCGACCGCCCGAAGCGCTGCCTGCCAGACAAAACCCATGCTTTGCTCTAACAGACACATTCCTTCTTTACGGCTTAGTAAATCCAGACTATTACGTTGCGACATTTTCTGCTCCTTACCAGTAAAGATGTGTTGAACAACTAAAACGCCGCTAGCAAGCGTAAGTCTGGTAATGAGCTTTATCCATAATGTCAGAAAGGATTATTTATGCGGTTTTGTACCGTTTAGCATACAGTCCATTTAAATACGTAAAAAACCAGGGCCACTTACCCTTTATATTGATTAGTAATGCATTAAAACTATTAACTTAGAAATGATTGCGTTACATCCCCAAAAAAATGCCCGTCGTAATACAGGCATTTCATAGTTAGAATCTCGGTGCCAGTCCATATTTTGGTGTTTTGATATTCGCCGCCCAAATTTTGATATCATTTTGCAGGAGAATAGTGAAATCAGATTTCAGGTGCATCACCATGCCATTGACGCTTTCCGCATCCACCACTGAAAAATGCTCAATTCTGTTTTCCCCTATCTGGACGCAATTATACTTTGCGGGCAGCACTTTACCATTTACATTCAGCGGCAGATTATTCTCTCCACAGCGACCTTCCGTAATATATGACACGAGCAAATTAGCGGATTTCCTCCCTGGCTGGGAGACGCTCACCATGACGGGATAGCCTGTCGAGGTCTGCGTCATATCGTAAAGCACCGCATTTTTCATATACCAGGTATTATATTCCCGTTCCTGAAAAGCGGACCAGGAAGGCACAGAAAAGACCGCCAGCGCTGCCAGTAGAATAGATTTTATTTTCATGGGATGTTGTCGTCCGTGTTGTTGCACGTATTATTCAGATTGTGCAAAAAACAGCAACCCCTTAAGAATAGTCCTACTACTATTGGCAGTGACGGAGGAATGAATTAAAGATATGCCTTACCGTCAGCGGTCCCAGCCGACGCTCATAAAAGAGAATAAGAAGAAAAATGGTAAACCGCCGCCATCATGGCGATGCTGACGACGACGCTGATGAAAAAGTAGCTTTTGAAAGGCTGCTTTTGGGTTTTATGGCGAAAGAGCTGTTGCCCCGCAATGGCGCCAGGCCAGCCACCAGTCACGCCAAATACCAGCAATGTCGCTTCCGGAACCCTACTCATCCCCTTCCGCGCCGCCATTTTATCGGCGCCATACATGACCAACGTCAGCACATTGATCGTCAGAAACCACATGAGCAGAGGATGGGTAGCAAGAAGGCTGCCGATCGCAGCGATAATCAGGAGTAAATAACAAAAGCGATTAAGGGTCATAGCACGAGTCACGGGGTGTTTAGCGGTTTTGGATGAAGCATTATACGCTAACTGACGCAAATCGCAGAGTGAGATGGCTATTCTAAAAGCAAACTGCGCCCCTGGCATCACTGGTTAACATTTAAACTGCCGTAATAAGTAAGCATTTTTTCATTATGCTTTAGCGGTCAGCATTTTTTTCTTAAAAAATTAACCTGAAGCGCCTTACGTCGAAAACACAGCGCAAGAGCATTGCTTTAACAAAATAACAATTATTGCATCCATTAATCTAAAGAGGGGCGCGGCAATATTGATTAGAATCAAATTAAACGTTAGGCTGCTAATATTCGAGACCCCATATGCGCTTCTAATTTTAAAAACAATGTTGAAAACAATTAATTTGACCATCCGGTCAATGCATAACAAAATATCACCGTGGTTAAAGCAATAATGGTCTGCATTTTTTGGGGGATGATGTCCCCCCTTTTTTATTTCCTCAGAAACAACCGAATAAACCTTATTCCACCCTGACCTTAACTTTTGGCTTCGACAAGAGAACTTTGACCAGTTCCTTGAAAGGAAGAGGTTTGTAAAAGAAAAAACCCTGTAAAAACCGGATATGATTGCGCGTGAGGTAATCGAGCTGCTCTTCAGTTTCAACGCCTTCCGCCACGATGCTAATTGAAAGTTTTTTGGCCAACTCCAGTACCGAATCAAGGATTAGCGTTGAGTCCTCATTCGCGTTAACCCTGGCAACAAAGCTCTGGTCGATTTTAATGTAATCAATATGTAGATCCTGCAGATAGGACAGGCCGGAATAACCCGTACCAAAGTCATCCAGCGCAATGGCAAATCCATTGTTATGTAACTCATTCAATGTATTAACGAGATGTTCATCAATGTCGAGTGGTTCACGCTCCGTCACTTCAACGACAAGGTTAAGATCCTGTTGAGTAAAGCTGCGCTTGTAGTGGAGACACTCTTCAACAAAGGTGGACGCAACGATATGAGAAGCGCTGAAGTTAATCCCTACGTGAAACCCTTCTGGCAGCAATGCCGCAATAGCATTCATGTGTATTGCAACCTGCCTCATTAAGCTCTGAGTCAATGGAATAATTAAACCGGATTTCTCAGCAAGAGGAATGAAGGATGCGGGAGAAATGAACCCTGATTGAGGATGCTTCCATCTGGCCAGCACTTCCACACCCCGTAAGGTTCCCTCTTTGCCGCTCACAACGGGTTGGTAATACGGAATAATTTCATTTCTGTAAATGGCGATGCGCAGTGATTCTTCGGGTGAGACATCCTTAGAAATATAGCGTTGAAGAATATAAGCAGAAAGAGAGGATATTATCAGCAGGAATAACACCACGCCTCCGGCTCGATTGAATAATCTCTTAAGACTAAAAAGAGGTGGAGAGTTAAATTGTACCGAAAATGGATAATTAGAGGCTTTTACCGTTAATACCTCTTTCTTCGTATGGTCTGCCGTCGTCACATCGCCTGTCAGGCCTAAAAGGGTATTGCCTACTCTCAGGGAATATTCAACGCCATTTAATGGCATATCCAGCGCATCACGGATATGGCTATCGCTGATGCTAACGATGATTCGGCTTCCGGCGTGAATTGTCTGGTATAAGAGAACCGGAAGACCGTTGACGGTACTGACCGAAGGGACGAGGAGCAGTGATGACTCAGGCAGCACTGAGCTGTTGACCAACAATACGCGGTTTCCCGGTAACGAGGAGCACCAGACCGCATCATTTTTCAGAATAACGATCGTTCTCAGGTGAGGCTGTAATGCCGCCTCGGTGCCTAGCCGATATTGCCCTTCAGCATCACACTCATTCTCGGCAAGTTGCATTGCCATCTCAGTCGCATGACGAGCTTCTTTAAGAATAACATTCATGTTCCGCACGACGTAGTGCGCCTCTGCCAGGCTATCAGCCCGTGCAGAATACCAGACCTGTAAATTAATGATAAAAACGCCGAGCAAAAACATTGTCGTGGCTGCAGCTACGGGGATAGATGCATGGCGCATTTAGGGTTCTCGATTTAAGTGAAGTAGCCGCTTCAACGATGCTGAAGTGATTGAATTGTCATTGTCTTAAGCATGGTCGATAACGTAATAATTACCATGTCAGGCGTCAGAAATGTTCTCGCTCACCAGATTGAGGGGAAACAAAAGGCCGCCGAACGGCAGCCCTGGTGGATAAGTGTCTATTAATATCGCTTTATTGTATTGATCGGGGTTCTTTCTGACCAGTCTGGCCGCTCGCCGGCCATGATTGCACGCTGTTGCGTTGGCGTCACAGACTGGGTTATTTCAGGCATTGACTTGTATTCGGGTTGTTTAGGTGGACTGAGAACCAAATCGGAGCTACAGCCTGACAGCAGGAAAATGGCCAGTAGAGATAAACTAAGCTTGAACACGTTAAACCCTTCCAATGGGATAAAATTTTAAGAAAAAGCGTGGTGCTGAACATACATAGCCTAATCAAAATATATTCCCAAGGTCAATGCGCGTAACCCTTTTTCCAGCCCCGGACTCGCAAAGGCGAACATCAAGCCGGCGACTTTTTATCGAGAATTGACACCAGATTCAACGTGACCGGAAACGCGCCACGTAAGCCATCCGGATGGCTAAAATAACATTTGCTTATCAACTCAGTCCGTGCCTTAATGATTTAGTTGGCTCGATGCAATACCGAATACAATATTTTACCACGCAGTCCTCATAACCAGGCGCTATCGCTGATATCCCCTCCTTTTGAGTCCATACGTTTTAGTCATTTCTTATCATTTAAAGAGTCTTTAAAGGAGTATTTATGTCTTCACGCATTCAAGGTCTGGTTAAGTGGTTTAATGAAGATAAAGGCTTTGGCTTTATCTCTCCCCTTGATGGCAGTAAAGATGTTTCTGTTCATTTCTCTGCCCTGCAGGGAGAAAGTTTTAATACACTATTTGAAGGCCAGAAAGTCGAATTTGCGATTCTAAGCGGCGATAAAGGCCCTGCTGCTGCAAATGTCATTCTTCTGGATAGATAATATTATCCATGGCCCGTGATTACCAACAAGGTTTCCTGAGTAAACGGGCCCTGGATTATATGACTGTTATTGATAGCAACAGTCAGCATATTTTCTTAACGAGTACGCTAACCAATGTGATGAAGTGCAGAACTGCTGCATGAATGGTCTAAAACTCAAAGCTAACTCATTTTGTCAACTACTTTGGTTTAGAATCGTTGAGTAGATTTAAACAAAACGTGGCAGTACGGGCAGACAAGTTGAGCGCCCTTTTGCACGCGATTAAAACTATGCTCTGAATCTTTAGAGCAACTTGGGCATGAACATTTGACTAAATGATTTCGATGGGATTGTGTATTTTTACGTCCAGACATAGGCATCTCCTGATTTTACGGACTGCCACCATACACGTTAAAGCTAAAAAATGCTTGCTTTAGTTTTCGAATGTTCCTAAAAAAACACAGGGTGGTTTATGAAGAATGTCATCGTTTTTTTCAATGGGAAGCCTGGTAAAGTTGTCACGGTACAACAAAGCGTTACGTCCGTAAGGCAGGAGTATCCGGATGGAGAAGAAATATACCTTCAGATTATGTCTGCCGGTTTCCCGTCCTTAACCGGCGATCGCAGCTTTGTTTACGTTGCCTCTGATAGAGAACTCACCTCTCAGAAGATACTCGATGCCGCAAAAAACCATTTGTGATGTGCGTTTCCGGAAAAATCTCAGCCACTTCACAAATGGAAAGATAAAACCTCAGTAAAAATCGCCAATATTTTTAGCGAACATCTTTAGGCTTTATCTTTTGAATTAAAATAATAAAAACGTCTTGCTATTAAAGCCTGCTAAATGCAGGTGATTTTATAGAACCTGTAATCCTAAACCGCCCAACTTTTATTTACACAACACAGACTAAAACTCGACACTTCTTTTCATTAAAATCTGGCTCTTTGCGGGAACTAATGCAAAAGAAATGAGTCAAATGAAGACCCTTACCAGAAAAGATTATTTTATGACATCTTATATTGTAGTAACCACTGTTGCCGTTGTGATGGGGTTGATAACGTTGAGTTTGATTAAAGTTTGGATCAGCACGTCGAACAATCCTGACAATCTGTGACCTTATCGCAAGCCGCTTAAAGCGAGGCCACTTCCGTTTCTGGTAAATCAATGATAACCAGTGTACCAAAACTGCCTGTTTCTACAGTATGGGGAGTGCCAGCTTTAGCGATATAGAGCTGCCCAGCCGTTACAGAGATTTTTTTACCCGTCACGCCCAGCTCCAGACGTCCATCAATGACCAGTAACCCCTCGTCATACTCATGTACCTCTTCAATCACTGAGCGTTCATCCATTCGTAAAACTTTAAGATTTGCAGTTCCAATGCGGCCCAATACACGAGAGTGCCAGGTCTCCGGTAAGGCAAGTGCTTCGGTTTTTAGGTCATAAAGCGACATTAAGTCATTCCTTTTTATGTTCATTTAACGCTCTTATGCCACATAAGTTCCCTGCGGTCATATAACAAATATGGAAAACTACCACGAGTAAAATGCTATATGAGGTCCTGAAATCTCAACGCACGCTAACGGCGTTGCTGCACCAGTTATAACCCCGCTGTAAAACGTGCTGGCATTCGCCGCCGGAATCCGTACCATACGCGGCATACAATGTTTGCCCCTGCTGGCTCCGAAGGTAGTACTAAATGCAAGAGAATCAAGAGATTAACAAAAAAGAGCAATACAACCTCAACAAACTGCAAAAGCGACTGCGCCGTAACGTGGGCGAAGCCATTGCAGACTTCAACATGATTGAAGAAGGTGACCGCATCATGGTCTGCCTGTCGGGGGGTAAAGACAGCTATACCATGCTGGAGATCCTGCGTAATCTTCAGCAAAGCGCACCGGTGAAATTTTCTCTGGTGGCGGTCAACCTTGACCAGAAACAGCCGGGTTTCCCGGAGCATATTCTGCCGGAATACCTCGAAAAGCTGGGCGTTGAGTATAAAATCGTCGAAGAAAATACCTACGGCATTGTGAAAGAGAAAATCCCTGAAGGGAAAACCACCTGCTCACTCTGCTCTCGCCTGCGCCGCGGCATTTTGTATCGTACCGCGACGGAGCTGGGCGCGACCAAAATTGCGCTGGGCCATCACCGCGACGATATCCTGCAAACGCTGTTCCTCAATATGTTCTACGGCGGCAAGATGAAAGGCATGCCGCCTAAACTGATGAGTGATGACGGCAAGCACATTGTGATCCGCCCTCTCGCCTACTGCCGCGAAAAAGACATTGAGCGTTTTTCTCAGGCTAAAGGTTTCCCGATCATTCCATGTAACCTGTGCGGCTCTCAGCCGAACCTGCAGCGTCAGGTAATTGGCGACATGCTGCGCGACTGGGATAAGCGTTATCCGGGTCGTATCGAAACCATGTTCAGCGCGATGCAGAACGTCGTCCCTTCCCATCTCGCGGATGTGGAGCTGTTCGACTTTAAAGGCATCAATCACGAGTCAGAAGTTGTGAACGGCGGGGACCTGGCGTTTGATCGGGAAGATATTCCCATGCAGCCAGCGGGCTGGCAGCCGGAAGAAGATGACAATCAGTTTGAAGAGCTGCGTCTGAACGTGCTTGAAGTGAAGTAAGCGATTAGCGTCTCAGAAACACCTTCTGAGACGCTTCATTCTTTATTTCAGCAGACGTACGCGACAGGTTTTACCCTTAATTTTCCCGTTTTGCAGCTGCTTCCATGCCTTATGGGCAACCGCCTGGCGAACCGCTACGTAGACATGCGCCGGATGGACCGCAATCTTGCCGATATCCGCCCCGTCCAGACCCACATCCCCGGTCAGCGCCCCTAATACGTCACCTGGACGCATCTTGGCTTTTTTACCGCCATCAATGCACAGCGTCGCCATTTCAGCCTCCAGCGGCACAAGGCTGACGCTGGCCGGTGTATTCATCCAGTTCAGCTTAATCTGCAGCATCTCAGAAAGAATGTTGGCGCGCTGCGCCTCTTCCGGTGCGCAGAAGCTGATCGCCAGACCGCTGTTTCCCGCGCGCGCGGTACGACCAATACGGTGCACGTGCACTTCAGGGGCCCACGCCAGCTCAAAGTTCACCACCAGCTCAAGGGATTTAATGTCCAGACCGCGCGCAGCGACGTCGGTTGCGACAAGAACGCGGGCGCTGCCGTTAGCGAAGCGGACCAGCGTCTGATCGCGATCGCGCTGTTCCAGATCGCCATGCAGAGACAATGCGCTCTGGCCGGCGGCATTCAGGGCATCACAGACCGACTGACAGTCTTTTTTGGTATTACAGAACACCACGCAGGACGCAGGCTGATGCTGGCTCAGCAATTTCTGCAGTAGCGAAATTTTTCCCTGCTGCGAGGTTTCAAAGAACTGCTGCTCGATAGCGGGCAGCGCATCTACGCTGTCGATTTCAATGGTGAGCGGATTTTTCTGCACGCGCCCGCTGATGGCGGCGATGGCCTCCGGCCAGGTCGCGGAGAACAGCAGCGTCTGACGATCGGCCGGGGCGAAACGGATCACCTCGTCAATCGCATCGCTGAAGCCCATATCCAGCATCCTGTCTGCCTCATCCATCACCAGCGTTTGTAACGCATCCAGCGAGACGGTGCCTTTTTGCAGGTGATCCAGCAGGCGGCCGGGCGTTGCGACAATAATGTGCGGCGCATGCTGGAGTGAATCACGCTGCGCGCCGAACGGCTGTCCGCCGCAGAGGGTTAAAATCTTGGTGTTTGGCAGGAAACGCGCCAGGCGACGCAGTTCACCCGCGACCTGGTCTGCCAGTTCGCGGGTCGGGCACAGCACCAGAGACTGGGTCTGAAAAAGCGCCGCATCGATATGCTGCAACAGGCCAAGGCCAAATGCCGCCGTTTTCCCGCTGCCCGTTTTCGCCTGCACGCGCACGTCACGGCCCTCAAGGATGGCGGGCAACGCGGCCGCCTGAACAGGCGTCATCGTGAGGTAACCCAACTCGTTGAGGTTATCGAGTTGGGCGGCGGGCAGAACATTCAGGGTAGAAAAAGCGGTCACAGTAGTCTCTCGTGGTCATCTTTGCGGTCAGATGGCGCGTATCCTCGCAGATCTCGCGGTCCGATGCGACAATTTAATCGGTTCTTCATCTGGCGGCGGGTCGGGCATCGGCTGCGGGCGCGGAATGGGATCGGGCATTGGCACCGGATCGCTGGGGATAGGATCGGATTGACGCGATTGTTGCAGTAGCAGAGCGTTCAGGATGCTCATCATTCCCTCCAGAATTTGCTTTCGTCCCTTTTAAGGTAGACGCTGAGAATCAGGAGGCAAAAAAAAGCCGACTATGAAGTCGGCGTCGTACGAATCAATTGTGCTATGCAGTAATTCAAAAAAGGAAGTAAGACAATATGGAGCGCAACGCCCATCGCTTGACGTTGCATTCACCTGCGGGAGTAATATTGCACCTTACGGGGTAGATGTTTATTGACTTCGCTCAATTAAAAGAGCGTTTTGATCCCGTGAAAAGCTGAAAAAAGCGTAAATTTACAGCCATTTACTACGATGCAACCACCATGCAACACCACCAATCAAAACAACTAACATCACGCAAAACGCGGTAAAGCCGTAGCGATAAGCGCCACCCGGAATTCCCCCCAGGTTCACGCCAAATAGCCCGGTAAGAAACGTGCTGGGTAAAAACACCATCGCCATCAGGGACATCGTATAGGTTCTTCTCGCCAGAGACTCCTGCATCACCTGCGCGATTTCGTCCGCCATCACCGCCGTTCTGGCAATACAGGAATCAATCTCGTCCAGCCCGCGCCCCAGCCTGTCGGCAATATCCTGCATTCTGCGCCGCTGATCGTCATTCATCCAGGCGAGCCTTTCGCTGGCAAGACGCGCGTAAACGTCGCGCTGCGGCGTCATGTAGCGGCGCATCACAATCAACTGCTTACGCAACAGTGCCAGAAAACCGCGCGGCGGGATCTGCTGATCGAGCAGGTTATCTTCCAGGTCGATGATTTTGTCGTGCAACTCTTCAATAAATTCACTCGCATGATCGGTAAGGGCGTCGCAGACGTCCACCAGCCAGCTGCCGCAGTCGACCGGCCCGGTGCCTTCTTTCAGATCGTTGACGATGTCATCCAGCGCCAGAACTTTTCGCTGCCGGGTCGACACAATGAGCCCATCATCCATGTAGACACGCATCGCAACGAGCTGATCCGGGCGTTCATCCGTGCTGCCGTTAATGCAGCGCAGGGTGATTAGCGTCCCGTCACCCATTCGGCTCACGCGGGGCCGCAGGCTTTCACCCGCCAGCGCATCGCGCACGTTATTGGGCAAGAGCGGAGTCGAGGCCAGCCAGTCAGCGCTGTCCGGGTGGGTGTAGTTCAGATGTAGCCAGCAGGGATGCGCACTATCGATCACATCATTATCTTCCAGCGGTCGCGCACCGCCGCGACCGTCCAGCACCCACGCAAAAACTGCGTCTGGAACGTTAAGTTCAGATCCTTTAATGCTTTCCACAGCGCCTCCACCTTTTTAGCTCTTCGGTGTCAGTCTAGCTTTCATCAGGTGTTAAGCAACAACTATGTATCCCATCGCGCTGAAATCGCTCAGGAATTATACATACTGGCCAGAGGCGTAAAAAAAGCCTGGCATCCCAGGCTTTGAGGTGCAGTCAGAGCGAGTGCTCTGGCCGCTGAAGGAAGGATGGCGAGCCGGTAGATGATAAGGAAGAGGAACCCGGATCGAGCCTGAAATTACGCGTTCGGGTCTGCAGCTCAATCACCTGATTACGCAGTACATCAGACGAACCGTTGAGTTCCTCTGCCATTGCCACGTTGCTTTGCGTAACCCGCTCCAGCTCCGATAGCGCCAGCGTAATCTGAGAAATGCCTTTCTCCTGCTCTGAGGTTGACGCGGAAATGTCGTCCATTAAGCGGCTGACATTCCCCGACCCCGTCACGATTTCATGCATGTTTTTCTCTGCCTGTGACACAACGCTGGCTCCCTGCGTGACGTTACTGCTAGTGACTTCAATCAGCGTTTTGATATTCTTCGCGGCCTCTGCGCTGCGGTGTGCCAGGTTTCTTACCTCTTCCGCGACCACAGAAAACCCCTTTCCATGATCGCCCGCCCTTGCCGCCTCAACGGCCGCGTTGAGCGCCAGGATATTCGTCTGGAACGCAATGCCGTCAATGAGCGAAATAATCTCCGTCATCTGCTGCGCGCATTCGGTAATAGACTGCATATTGCTGGCGACCTGCCCCATGAGCTCACCGCCCTTGCGCGCCTGTAACGTCGCCACATTTGCCTGCTCGCTCGCCAGGCGGGTGTTATCGGCATTGTTTTTGGTGCTCGCGGCCATTTGCTCCATGCTGGCGGCGGTTTGCACCAAAGACGCAGACTGCTGTTCGGTTTTCACCGATAGCTGAGCGCTACGTGCTGAGAGCTGATCCGATAAGGTCATGGCGGTTTGCGATGACGCCCTGATCTCACGCACCAGCGTCGCAATATTGCCGGAAAGGCTATTTATCCCGGGGATGAGTCGGCCCGCACAGTTATTGCCAAACTCAGGGATAGATACGCCAAGGTTACCTGCGGTCACCTCCTCAATACTTCTCTTCACCGTATTGATCGGCGTCACAAGATACTTCGTCATATAGACCCAGAGCAAAAATAGCGCAACGAAATTGATGACATTAAGCGAAATAAAGAGAGACGTATTGCTGGAAAATAGAACAACGACACCCGCACTTACCAAAAAAAGAGAGAAAAGGAACCCGATAATAAAGGTCCTGACACTAATATTTTTTAGCATGATAATACCCACGTTTTATATTTTGGTCGGCACTTAGACTTATAGCATTGGCCCGGAAGTTTTTCATCGCAAACAACGCTTGTTTTTTGTTTCGCCGTTAGCATCCTGAGATTTGTCTTAAGTCAGATAAAAAAAGCGTATTAGTGAAAATGTTCTGCTCAGCATGCTGTGATACTGGTTTCCCGCCATCTTAAGCGATAGTATCGCCCGCGGTGAGACGATACGATCGCCCTCATATTTAAGGAGCTTTGCTACAGTTATTCGTTCTTGTTTAGCAATGCTTAATATATTAACAAGAGAATATATTTTATATTCTTAATAAGTTTTAGAGTATTAATATGACTGGTCATTTTTCACGATAAATAACTAATATGGTTTGAATGCGCATGTTCGTTGCCCAATAAAGATGTACCCGGCAGGCGAAATCGGTGACCCTCTCAGGCGTGGGACTGCATAATGCTCAATATATCGTGGGACCCTGTGTTAATCGCTATCTCTTATCTGGTGGCGTTTATCGCCTCCTTTGTGGCGCTGGACAGCGCCGGAAAGATTCCCCTCTCCAGCCGAAAGGCTGCCCTCTTCTGGCGCATTGCCGGTGGAGTTACGCTGGGCATTGGCATTTGGTCAATGCACTTTATCGGCATGCTGTCGATGCAAATGCCCATGATGATGAGCTACGACCTCTGGTTAACCCTTGCTTCACTGGGCGTCGCGGTGATTGCATCGGCCACGGCACTTAATATTGCCGTCGCGGGCAAAAAACTTTCTCCCTTCCGGCTGATCTTTGCTACGGCGATCCTGAGCGCTGGCGTGGTGTCTATGCACTACATCGGTATGGCGGCCCTGATGCTGGATGGCAGCATCATCTGGGATCGCCGCATTGTGGGGTTGTCCGTGGTTATTGCTGTTGTTGCCTCCGGCACGGCGCTGTGGCTGGCTTTCCGTCTGCGGGATAAACACAAAGGCGTCTTTATCAATCGCATTCTCGCGGCCTTCGTCATGGGTGCCGCCATTTGTGCGATGCATTATACCGGCATGAGTGCCGCGCAGTTTCAGGAAATGGCGCATACCCTCCCGGGCGGGATCGGCGAGCTGGGGTTATCCATCTGGGTTTCGGTCACCACGCTCTGCCTGCTCGGCGTGATGTTAATCATTTCACTTATCGATTCCCACCGGCGTACCAGCCGGCTGACGGATAATCTGCATCAGCTCAACCGCCAGCTTGAGCTACAGGCGCGTTTTGACGCGCTCACCGGGCTCGCAAACCGCCACCAGATGGATCTCCGCATGCAGGATTGTCTGCGCAGCGCGCTGCTGAGCAAGAAGCCATTTGCGGTTATTTTCCTGGACGTCGATCACTTCAAACGCGTTAACGATACGTGGGGCCACAGCGTCGGTGATGAGCTATTGATCGCGGTCGCGCAGCGCATCACGGCCCGGCTCACTCGTGAGATGACCCTGGCAAGGCTGGGAGGCGACGCCTTTATCCTGCTGGTGCCGGAATGTGACGACGACAGGCTCAACGCCCTGGTCACCGCGTTGCTCGAAGACGTGCGACGCCCTCTGTCTGTCTGCGGGCATACGTTAAGCACGACGATCAGCGCGGGCGTCAGCCTCTATCCTCAGGATGGCGAAACGCTGCACGAGCTGAAGCTCAAGGCTGATGCAGCCCTACATCGCGTCAAAGAAGAGGGCCGCAACGGCTGGGCGATTTACCGGGCCGAGATGTCAACGGCGATCCCGGCAAAACCCGGTTTCCTGCAGGAGCTTTCTCAGGCGCTTGAGCGCGATCAGTTTGAACTGTGGTACCAGCCAACCTGGCATGCGGGAGAGAAAACCATTCACGGTTTTGAAGCCCTTCTGCGCTGGCGGCATCCCGAGCAAGGGGTTGTGCTGCCCAATCTGTTTATCCCCTCTCTGGAGCAAACGGGTTTAATTATTCCGGTAGGTAACTGGGCCATTGAAGCGGCATGCCGACAGCTTCATTTCTGGACTGAGCAAGGTTTCAGCCAGTGGACGCTGTCGCTCAACCTATCCCCCATCCAGTTTGAACAGCCGGATATTTTCCAGATCATCTCGTCGATGCTGGAAAAATATAGCTTGTCTCCGTCCCGGCTGATCCTTGAGGTAACGGAAAGCACCGCGCTTAAAAATCTGGACCGCAGCATTGAGTTGCTCAATGCGTTTAATCACGCGGGGATCGTCGTCTCGATTGATGATTTTGGTACGGGCTATTCCAACCTTCTGATGCTGAGCGTGCTTCCGGCAAAAGAACTTAAGATCGACAGAAGCTTTGTCACGTCGATGCTGGAAAATGAAAAAAGCTACAAGCTGGTTGAAACCATTATCAGTATCGCCCGGACCATGGAGATGAATGTGGTGGCAGAAGGGATCGAGACGGAAGAACAGCAGGCGGTTCTCACCCATCTCGGCTGCGATTACCTGCAGGGTTACCTTTTCTCCCGGCCCTTACCTGCCGAACAGGTACCGTGGCTACTGCTGCAGATAAATTCAGACAAACAGATTATACCCATTAATAAAATTCAAACGGACCCCGCATTTATTTCTCAAAAAAATCATGCCTGACGGGGTTAAGTGGAGTATGTTTCAAGGGAGTACACGCGAGTCAATTCTGTCATGATTGTCAGGCACATGTTGTCGATGAACAGGAAACGCCTATGTCGCAACCTTGTTTTGATGCGTTAAATGTAATTAAAACACCCGTGTGGCTCGTTTCACCCGTGTCGGAAAAGATCATTTTTGCGAATGTGTCCGCAACGCAGATCATGGGGGATAAAACGCTCGATGACCTGCGCAAAGGGATCTATTCAGCCAGTGCGCAAACCGTCCTGTCGATGTATGTATCTGAACTGAAAACAGAGCAGGAGATCGTCGAAATCTGGACAACGAACCGGGATGGACAGGATACACCGTTAAGCTGTCGCCTCTCGCTTGCCCACTACGCGCCCTGGGGAGATGTGATTGTTTTCGAGGGCATCTCCCAACAAATACTCTCAGGATTGAAGGCCAGCCGTTCCGCTAACTACCGGCGGAAAAAACAGGGTTTTTATGCGCGCTTTTTTCTGACCAACAGTGCCCCGATGCTGTTAATCGATCCGGCCCGCGACGGTCAAATCGTCGATGCGAATCTGGCCGCGCTCAATTTTTATGGTTATTCACATGATGACATGTGCAGTAAGCATACCTGGGAAATCAATACGCTGGGGCGAGATGTGATGCCCATTATGACTGCGATTGCCGCGCTGCCAGGTGGTCATAAGCCGCTCAATTTTGTTCACCGCCTTGCCGATGGATCCACCCGCCACGTTCAGACGTATGCCGGGCCCATTGAGATCTACGGTGACAAGCTGATGCTGTGCATCATCCACGATATCACCGAGCAAAAAAGGCTGGAGCAGGAGCTGGAACATGCGGCGCTACGTGACTCTATGACCGGGCTACTCAACCGGCGGCAGTTCTACGCGATTACCGATCAAAGCAGCCTGAATAAACTTCCTGCGCAGCAGCAATTTAGCCTGCTGCTGGTGGATACCGACCATTTCAAAAACATTAATGACCTGTTCGGTCATCTGAAAGGCGATGAGGTGCTTATCGCCCTTTCCCGGACGCTGGAAGCCTGTAGTCGGGAGGGCGATATGGTCTTCCGCTGGGGTGGCGAAGAGTTCGTTATCCTGCTGCCGCGCACCTCTCTCGATACCGCGATGCAGATTGCCGAGTCAGTCCGCGCAGCCGTTGCCCGCATTACGATTCCGGGCTTGCCGCGGTTCACCGTCAGCATCGGCGTGGCGCGGCACAATCAGGGGGAGAGTATTGACGAGCTGTTTAAGCGTGTGGACGATGCGCTGTATCGCGCTAAAAATGACGGACGCAATAAAGTCCTTGCGGCATGAAACTGGAGTATCCGGAAAAGCCCCGCTACAATGCCCCCTCGAATCAATTAGCTTCAGGTGGGTAAAAGCCGCAATGGGAAAAACAGAAATAATACTCACCTTAATTATTTTACTCCTTATTATATTTGGCTTCTGGTTTATTTTTAGCGGTGAGATCTGGTATCTCGTCGAGTTTCTTGAAAATAGCCTTTACCCGACCTTTGACGCACCGTAACGCACGTTTAATCGCTTGTTTCACCTACCGAATATGTCAGGTATCTGCTTCCCTTACAGCCGCGTAAAATACGCGGCGTTATCCTCCAACAACGTTGATAACGAATCACTTATTCATTTGCTTATGTTGCCCGTGCTCTGACGGGCTTTTTTATTTCCGGCAATTCAGCCACGCCAGGCTATATCTTAATCATCTTTATTGATAGAGGTGAGGAAAGATGAGCAAGAAGATCCTGATGCTGGTTGGCGATTACGCCGAAGATTACGAAACCATGGTGCCTTTTCAGGCGTTGCAGATGATTGGCCATCAGGTGGATGCGGTCTGCCCAGACAAACCGAAGGGCGACTATATCATGACGGCAATCCATGACTTTGACGGCGCCCAGACCTACAGCGAAAAGCCCGGTCACCGCTTTACCCTCAACGCCGATTTTTCAGCCGTAAAGGAGCAGGACTACGACGCGCTGCTCATCCCCGGCGGGAGAGCCCCCGAGTATCTGCGGTTAAATGAGGACGTCTTAAAGCTGGTACAGGCATTTGACGCCGCGCGTAAGCCGATTGCTGCGGTGTGCCACGGACCACAGCTGCTTGCTGCCGCGGGGATCCTGAAAGGACGAACCTGTAGCGCCTACCCGGCCTGCGCGCCTGAAGTCCGTCTCAGCGGCGGACACTACGCCGCTATCGGCATCGATCAGGCCCATGTGGACGGCAACCTGGTGACGGCTCCCGCCTGGCCCGCGCATCCGCAGTGGCTGGCGAAGTTTAATGCTCTATTAGAATAACAGAGACCCGGCATCGGGCCACGCATAGCGGATGAAGCCGTACCGCTTATTGCAGACCTGGCGCATTCTCGCGCCAGGTCTCATAAAACATCAGTGCTTCTCGATAAACATCGTCCGGCTATACGCCACGTCTTCCGGGTTATTGATGGGGTAGCCTTTCACCCAGGGCTTAATAAGACGACCATTGGTGTACTGGTAAATGGGCGCGATAGGCGCTTTCTCCAGGAGGATTTTCTCCGCCATGTTGTAGTCTGTATTACGCGCTTTCGCCGTGGTTTCCAGCGTTGCCTTGTGGATAATTTTATCGTAGGCCGGTTCATTGAAACGCGAGATATTACCGCTGTGGGTTGAGGTCAGCAGAGACAGGAAGGTCGACGGCTCGTTGTAATCGCCTACCCATGACGCGCGGATCACATCAAAATTGCCGGTATTACGGCTGTCGATATAGGTTTTCCACTCCTGGTTTTGCAGTTTGACGTCCACACCGAGATTTTTCTTCCACATGGACGCCACCGCAATGGCGATTTTCTGGTGGTTTTCCGAGGTGTTGTACAGCAGGGTCAACTTCAGCGGACGCTGAGGACCGTAACCTGCGGCCTGGAGCAACGTTTTCGCCTGAGCGTTCAGCTCCTGCTGAGACATCTGCTCGAACGGAGAAGGTTCAGGGGTGAACCCCGCCGTCACGTCAGGGGTGAAATGCCAGGCCGGCTTCTCGCCTGTACCTAATACCTTTTCTGCCATAATGCGGCGATCGATAGTCATGCTCAGCGCAAGACGCACCCGGGCATCGGCCGTCGGGCCCTTTTGCGTGTTAAACGCATAGTAATAGGTCCCGAGCTGAGGCGGCGTATACACCTGTCCCGGAATGTCCTTCAGGAGCTTCTGATACATGTTTTTCGGGAACGATTCGGTGATATCAATATCCCCCGCCAGATAGCGCTTAGTGGCGGAGGATTCCTGATTAATCGGAATGAAAGTCACTTTTTGCAGGACAGTTTTCGCGTTGTCCCAGTAGTGCGTATTCGGCACGACAACCAGTTTTTCATTCACCACGCGGTCGTTCAGCACGTATGCGCCATTGCCCACCAGGGCGCCCGGACGCGTCCACTCTTTGCCGCTTTCAACGTTCGCTTGTTGCACCGGATAGAAGGCGAAGTTTGCCGTCAGATTGCTAAACCACGGTAGCGGTTTGTCCAGCTGGACGCGTAAGGTTCTGGCATCCACCGCCGTCACGCCCAGGGTATCTGGCGCAGCTTTGCCATCGATAATGGCCTGCGCGTTGTTGATTCCCGCCAGCGCCGCAAACCAGGCAAACGGAGACGTGGTTTTCGGGTCAACCAGACGCTGCCAGCTGTAGACAAAATCCTGCGCGGTGACGGGCGTACCGTCGGACCATTTCGCGTTATCGCGCAGGGTAAACGTCCAGGTACGATTATCGTTGCTCTGCCAGCGCGTCGCCACGCCCGGGGCCAGCTCCCCTTTCTCGTTCTGATTCACCAGCCCTTCGAAAAGATCGCGAATCACCTGAATCTCGGGTAATCCTACCGCTTTTGCCGGATCGAGCGAAGCAGGCTCATCTTTAATATGCCTGACCAGCTCCTGTTTTTGCGCCAGTACCGTGCCCTGGGGCACATCAGCAGCGTACGAGAGTGTAGAGAGTCCGCACAGGTACAGTGCAGCGCAGAGACGCGAAACAGGATGCTTCATAAGATCCCCTTTAATAAATTCAGGTAACAAGCAGATGCGTAATTATTTGTTTCGAAACAGAGAAATGCAAATACCTTCGTCAGGAATAGTGATTTGAGGCAATTCTCAAGCGTTACGGAAACTATTTGATTAACAGCGAGTTTTGCACAACACTGCCAGTAGAGACTTCTTTATCAGGATTTCGTATGGCAATTACCCGACCACGAGCGGAGCGCGGGGCCTTTCCGCCGGGCGCTGAGCAATATGGCCGCTCATTTTTAGGCGCATCGCTGATCTGGTTCCCGGCGCCCGATGCCGATCGCAACAGCGGTTTGGTCATTGCCGGCACGCACGGAGATGAGAACTCGTCCATCGTCACGCTTTCCTGCGCGCTGCGGACGCTGACGCCTTCATTGCGACGTCACCACGTGATTCTTGCCGTCAATCCGGACGGCTGTCAGCTTGGTTTACGCGCGAATGCGAGGGGAATCGACCTGAACCGTAATTTCCCGGCGGCAAACTGGCGCGCCGGCGAAACGGTTTATCGCTGGAACAGCTCCGCCGAGGAGCGGGACGTGGTGCTGCTGACGGGAGACAAGCCCGGCTCCGAGCCGGAAACGCAGGAGCTGTGCCAGCTTATCCATAAGATCCACCCCGCATGGGTTGTCTCCTTCCACGATCCGCTGGCCTGCATTGAAGATCCGCGCCACTCCGAACTGGGCGAGTGGCTGGCGCAGGCTTTCGCCCTGCCGCTCGTCACCAGCGTGGGCTATGAAACCCCCGGATCGTTCGGTAGCTGGTGCGCCGATTTGAGCCTGCCCTGCATCACCGCTGAATTCCCGCCGATTTCCTCCGACGAAGCCAGCGAGATTTACCTAAAAGCGATGATGGAGCTTCTGCGCTGGCAGCCTCAAAGATGAAGCACGCCGCTGGTAAAATTAAGCGCTGGTGAAACGTCAACCGCCAGCCATGTCGGGCCGTCCAGATCGGCGAAACGGACCTGATTGACCAGCGGCAGCGCCGCGCCGATCGCCCGTGATGTGCAGAGCATGCATCCCAGCATCAGGGAAAAGCCCTGCGCCTGCGCTTCCGCCGCCAGGGCCAGCGCTTCTGTCAGCCCGCCTGTCTTGTCGAGCTTGATATTGACCATCTCATAGCTGCCCTTAAGCGCGCTCAAATTCTCGCGGGTATGACAGCTTTCATCCGCACAGACGGGCAGCGGATGGATAAAATTCTTCAGCGCCGCATCATCCTTCGCTGGCAGAGGCTGTTCCAGCATCGCCACGCCCAGGTCAGCCAGCAGCTGACATCGTGCGGCAAGCCCCTCGGGATGCCACGACTCGTTGGCGTCAACAATCAGCGTGGCCGAGGGAACCGCCGAGCGAATGGCGACCATCCGCTCGCTGATCAGGCGATCGTCGAGCTTCACTTTTAACAGCGTGGCCCCGGCGTCAAAGAGCGCTTTTGCGCTGGCGGCCATCTGCTCCGGCTCACCAATCACGACCGTTTGCGCCGTCACGACGGATTCCGGCAGCGCCACACCCAGCAAGGACGTCAGCAATTGCTGCTGCTTAGCGGCCTCAAGGCTCCAGAGCGCGCAGTCGACGGCGTTGCGCGCTGCCCCGGCGGGTAAACGCTGCTGTAACGCCTCGCGCGTGAGCCCTTTTTGCAGGTCAGGCACCAGGGTCATGATATGCGCCATCACCGACGCAGAACTTTCTCCGTAGCGCGGGTAAGGCGTACATTCCCCGACGCCTTTAACCCCCTCTTCTTCGATTTCAACCACAACCACGCTGGCTTCACTTCGGCTGCCGCGGGAGATCACAAACGGGGTATGCAATGGCCAGGCTTCTTCATAGACCTTAACGCTTCTCATCACTGACTCCTTGCGGCCCGGAAAGGCGAAAAATTTGGTTTGCCGTGTTATCCGCTGATGGCATACACTAGCCACGACGTTAACTATATGTAAACAGGAAGATATCTATGTCACAACTCGTTCATTTCCAGGGCAACCCGGTTGCTGTTGCAGGTTCCATTCCGCAGGCTGGCAGCAAAGCGCAGGCTTTTACTCTGGTGGCTAAAGATCTGTCTGACGTCACACTGGCTCAGTTTGCGGGCAAACGCAAAGTACTGAACATTTTCCCAAGCATTGATACCGGCGTTTGTGCCGCATCCGTGCGTAAATTCAACCAGCTGGCGACTGAAATGGACAACACCGTTGTGCTGTGCATTTCCGCTGACCTGCCGTTTGCCCAGTCCCGTTTCTGCGGTGCCGAAGGCCTGAGCAACGTTATTACCCTCTCCACCCTGCGCAGCGCAGATTTCCTCGAGAAATACGGCGTCAGCATCGCGGAAGGCCCACTGAAAGGTCTGGCAGCACGTGCCGTGCTGGTTCTGGATGAAAACGACACCGTCGTCTTCAGCGAACTGGTTAACGAAATCACCACCGAGCCGGACTACACTGCCGCGCTGGACGTGCTGAAAGCATAATAAGTACTTAGCATTCTATACAACTTATTCTCAACCTCGCCGCGGCGGGGTTTTTTATTGCGCCAAAGCTGAATCGTTAAAGCACAAATGCGCACAAGTCACATTAATCATGCAATAACTTAGACAATATGTAACATGAGCGTGATCAATAACGCATAATAATCGTTAAAAATCCCTATTTTCATCCCCAGTGAAGCGCATCACATTTCCCTTTTTGTCTAAACATTAGATTTGCTTACGAAAGAAAATAATCGTTTCAGCAAAAAGGATAATATATGAAGATTAAATTCGCTTTTACGCTTCTTGCGGTACTGATTTCTGGCCATGCAGCGGCCAAAACCTGGGTGCTGACAAGCGCTGAAAGCAGCCTAGAGAAAGGAAACTGGAAGATTTCCAGCGATGAGCTGAAAGTTAAAGACCAAACGTTCAGCATTGAGCAAAAAATCTTGCACGGTGGTAAACAGGAAGGCAGCAAGGTCATCATTATTAGCAGCAAAGATGGCCTGACGATTACCCTGAGCCCGACCCGCGGGATGAACCTTCTGCATGTAGAAGGCTTTGGCACCCGACTGGGGTGGAATTCGCCCGTTAAAGAGGTCGTTAATCCGGCATATATCAATCTTGAAAGCCGCAACGGTCTCGGCTGGCTGGATGGTTTCAACGAGATGATGGTGCGCTGTGGCTATGAGTGGACCGGGCACCCGGTCACCGCGGACGGGCAAATTTACACCCTGCACGGCAGGGCCGGTAATACCCCCGTTTCGCAGGTCGAGGTTGAAATCGCGGATGCCGCCCCGCATGAGATCCGCGTTCGCGGTTTGATCAAAGAGAGCACGTTTAAAAAATCGGATCTGCAAACCATGACCGAACTGCGCTACGTTCCCGGAACCAACCAGTTCAGCCTGCATGATGTTCTGACCAACCATGCGGATTACCCTCATGATTACCAAATCATCTATCACAGCAACTTCGGCACGCCGATCCTTGAAGAAGGCGCCCGTTTCCTTGCGCCGGCGGCAAGCGTGAGCCCATTCAATGACTACGCCAAAGCGGGGGTTAACGACTGGCAAACCTATGCCGGGCCGACAAAAGGCTTTGATGAGATGGTCTTTAACATTAAACCGCTCGCGGACAATAACCACGAAACGCTTGCGGCGGTGGTCAATAAAGCCGGAGATAAAGGCGCGTCAATCCAGTTTGATACCCGCCAGCTGCCCGTGCTGACCTTATGGAAGAATACCGACACTCTGAAGCAGGGCTACGTCACGGGCATTGAGCCAGGCACCAGCTACGCCTACCCCGTTACGATTGAACGCGAGCAGAAGCGGGTTAAGCAGCTGCAGCCCGGTGCCAGCGCGCAGTTTGATCTGACCTATACCCTGCTGCACAGCCCGCAGCAGGTGAAAGACGTGGAAAGCAGGATTGCGTCGATTCAGGGAGAGACAAAAACAGAAATCGTTAACACGCCGATGGCGAAGGAATAAACGTAAAGTAAAAAGCCTCTTTGCAGAGGCTTTTTTGTTATTCGTCGCCTTTCTTATGATTCAAACCGTACTCGCGCAGCTTGTTCGCAATCGCGGTATGCGAGACGCCAAGACGTTTTGCCAGCTTGCGGGTGCTGGGATAGCTGCGGTACAGCTGCGTCAGCACTGAACGCTCAAAACGGCTGGTGATATCGTCCAGCGAACCTTCCATCGCCTCTTCGCCGACAGACACCGTCCCCGCGTCGTAATCGGGCAACAGAATATCCTGCGGACGCAGTTCATAGCCTTCAAGCTGGGTCAGCGCACGATAAACGGCGTTTTTGAGCTGGCGAATATTGCCCGGCCAGCCGTAGCGCATGAGCACCGTACCGAGATCGGCAGACAGCTTCGGACGCGGCACCCCCTGCTCGTCGGCAAAGCGGGCAACGAACAGCTCCGTTAGCGGCATGATGTCCTGCGGACAATCGCGCAGCGGGGGAATATTCAGCGTCAGGACGTTAAGGCGGTAATAGAGATCTTCGCGGAAGATCCCCTTTTGCACCAGTTCAACCAGGTTTTTCTGGGTGGCGCAAATGACGCGCACGTCCACATGCACCTCGTGATCCTCACCAACGCGGCGGAAGGTTCCGTCGTTCAGGAAACGCAACAGCTTAGCCTGCATACGCGGCGACATTTCGCCGATTTCGTCCAGCAGCACGGAGCCGCCGTTAGCCTGTTCGAAGAACCCTTTCTTGCCTTCCGGCGCGTGGCCAAACAGCTCGCTTTCAACGGCATCTTCCGGAATAGAGGCGCAGTTAAGTGCCAGATAAGGCTTGGCCGCACGCGGGCTCGCCAGATGCACCGCGTGAGCCAGCAGGTCTTTCCCGGTGCCGGTATCCCCGGTAATCAGCAGCGGTGCGGTCAGGCTTGCGAGCTTGCGCGCCTGATCAACCACATGGCGCATTTTAGGGCTGACGGCAATAATCTGGCTGAATGCGCCGACATCCTGACTGGAGAGATTTTGCAGCTGGCGACCCATGCGTAGCGTCGAGCGCAGCATGATCACTGCCCCGGTCAATACGCGGGTATTCCCTTCCCCTTTCAGATAGACCGGCGTGATCTCCATCAGGAAATTCTGCCCGTTAATCACCACATGCTCGCTAAGCGTGTTCTGCGGATTGCTGTCCAGCCAGCGCTGGAAGTTAAAGCCGGGGATCAGCTGCGCGGCGTTATGATTGCTGAGCTTCTCCTGGCTCTGCGCGAACAGCTGGCAGCTCGCGTGGTTAACGCGCTCAACTTTGCTTTTCAAATCCAGGGAGAGGAACGGCTCTGGCATGGCTTCCAGAAGCGCGCTCAGCGCCAGGTGCTCACGCTCAGAAGGCATCCAGGGAATGGTGCGTACATCCGTAACGCCAGCGATACGGCGGATTTCCGCCATCAGGCTGCTGAAGGTATTAAATTCAATTTCGGCAAAATTGAGGTAAATTCGCCCGACAGGATCGATCTCAATGCCACGTAAATCAATGCTACGTAAAACAAGAAGATCGAGTAATTCGCGGGTCAGACCGAGACGGTCTTCACAGAAGACTTCAAGACGCATGGGAAATTCACCGTTTTAAGCCAATAACAGTAAAATGATATGTCAGAACACGGCGATCCGGAAGATGGCTGTCAACAAATATTGACAGCCAGCACGATAAGTGAACAAAACCTCACGGAGCAGGTTTTTTATTGAGCGTCTCTTTCAACTGGCCGATCAGCTCACGTCTGAAATCCCCCAGCCGGGGCTTATCGCCATCAATCCACGGCAGCGGACGGCAGACCTCCATCGCTTTAATCCCCAAACGCGCCGTCAATAATCCCGCGCCGATACCCTGGGCGGCACGAGCAGAAAGACGCGCCGCTAGATCCTGCGACATCCAGTCCATGCCAACTTCGCGCACCAGTTCACTCGCCCCGGCAAACGCGATATTGAGCAGGACAAGTTTGAACAATCTGAGCCGACTGTAATAACCCAGCTCTATACCGTAAAGGTTCGCGATACGGTTGATCAGGCGCAGATTGCGCCAGGCGATAAAGGCCATATCGACCAGCGCCAGCGGGCTGACGGCAATCATCAGGGTGGATTCCGCCGCAGAGCGGCTGATCTCGCGCCGCGCCTGGGCATCCAGCACCGGCTGAACCATATGGGAATAGAGCGTCACCACTTCCCGGTCATTCTGGGTTTCATGGATGGCGGCATACCAGCGCTGAAGCGCCGGATGCGACTGATCGATGCCGGCCTGGCTGGCCAGCTTTTCACAGAACGCGCGGCCTTTGCCGGTGCCGTGACTGTGGAGCAGATCCCGCGCTTCATCACGCTCGTGCGCGCGCTGGCGCAAACGCCAGAGCCGACGCCACTCGGTGGTAACCGACCCGATGCCCGCCCCCACAATCAGCGCGCCCGCGGCACATCCGCCCAGCGCGACCCAGTCCTGAGTTTGCCAGGCATTCATCGTCCACTGCACGCCTTGACCAACCACGCTAACGCCAAACAGCGCCAGCCCGGCGGTAACCATCCTGCGCCACAGGCTGCGTTTTGGACGCAGAGCGGCTTCCACAACCGCCTCTGCCGGACCTTCCTCGACGCCCGGCTCCTCGGTCAGGGCCGGGGCAAAGTTATCAGCCTGCGTGCCGCTGAACGTCTGCGCGGTTTTAAACGCCTCCTGAGGATCCTGCTCAAGCGTTCCGGTAAAGTCTATGCGCGGTTTTAACGGTTCCGTCATCGCAATTTATCTCCTATCAAAAACTCCAGCGCCGCATCCAGACGGATGTGTGGCAATGGCCGATCGACGCTCATTGCCTGCGGGCGGAAGGCTTCAAACTGGAAGCCCTGGTTCTGCCAGAAGGCCTGACCCGGCAGCCGCGCAGGCACTTCGCCCGGATACACGGTAAGCGGTTCACCGTCGCTGAGCCGGTTCCCGCGTAATGCCGGTATTTTCTCGCCGTTAAGATCGATAAGCCCGCTTTGCGTCGCCTGCACGGACGCAAGTCCAAGGCAATCCATGCCGATCCCTTCGAAGGCGGCGTTTTGCCAGGCGTCCTGCACCAGCTGCTGCAGCAGCGAAACCATATTGGCATGCTGGTCGACCGTGACGTGATCGGCCTTTGTGGCCGCAAAGAGCAGTTTGTCGATCACCGGAGAGAACAGACGGCGAAACAGCGTCCGCTGCCCGTAGTGAAAACTTTGCATCAGCTGCGTCAGCGCAAGGCGCATATCGTTGAAGGCCTGCGGCCCGCTGTTGAGCGGCTGCAGACAATCCACCAGCACAATCTGACGGTCAAATCGCAAAAAGTGGTTTTTATAGAATCCCTTGACCACTTTTTCACAGTAGTAATTGTAACGCTCGCGCAACATCCCGGCGTTAGTGTGCCTGTCGGCCTGCGCCAGCTTCGACTCGCCCACCCCATCCACATCCGGCCAGGGGAAAAACTGAAGCGCAGGTGCGCCCGCTAAATCACCCGGCAGGACAAAGCGACCCGGCTGAATGAAGTGCAACCCTTCCTGCTTGCACTGATGCAGATACGCCGTCCAGGCTTCGGCAATGGCCGCCAGACGATTTTCATCGGCCGGTGCAAGCGGGTCCAGGCCTTCGCACAGCTGTCGCCATTTGGCCGACCACCCGGCGCGCTGCCCCTGCAACAAGCCCGTCATCTGGCGGGACCAGCTGAGGTAATCCTGCGCCAGCATCGGCAGGTCGAGCAACCATTCACCGGGGTAATCGACGATTTCAAGGTACAGCGTGGAGGTATCCTTGAAGTGGCGCATCAGGGATTCATTCGAGCGAAAGCGGAGCGCGAGGCGAATTTCACTCACCCCTCGCGTCGGCGTCGGCCACGTGGGCGGATCGCCGTAGAGCTGCGCCAGCCCTTCGTCATAGGTAAAGCGTGGAATACCAAAATCACGCTGAGGGACACGCTTCACGCCCAGCAGACGTTCTTCCCGCACCGCGCTAAGCAGCGGCAGACGCGCGCCGGCGTGCAGGTTCAGGAGCTGGTTTACCATCGCGGTGATAAACGCCGTCTTACCGCTGCGGCTCAGCCCCGTCACGGCCAGACGCAGATGACGGTCAACGCCACGGTTCACCAGTGAATTGATTTCGTTTTTAAGTCGCTTCATCGCCGTCCTTCGTTGCCTGGAAGCCTTGAACGCATGGCTTCAGAATACAATAAATGGGGGCAGATCGTTGATTATCAATTCTTATTTATTGCTATTGCCGTTTTCTCTCCAGTAAGATGAACGACATTGCTGTCAGTCCGGAGTGAGTAAGGTGTATGTCACCCACCATCTATGATATCGCACGGGTTGCGGGCGTATCGAAATCAACCGTTTCCCGCGTTCTGAATAAACAAACGAATATTTCTCCCGAAGCGCGTGAAAAAGTGCTGAAGGCGATTGACGAATTAAATTATCAGCCCAACAAACTGGCCCGCGCCCTGACCTCTTCAGGCTTCGATGCCATTATGGTTATTTCGACCCGTTCAACCAAAACCACTGCCGGCAATCCTTTTTTCTCCGATGTCCTGCATGCCATTACGGCAAAAGCGGAAGAAGAAGGCTTTGATGTTATTTTACAAACGTCAAAAAGCAGCGAAGACGATCTGCTGAAATGTGTGAGTAAAATAAAACAGAAGATGATCAAAGGGATCATAATGCTGAGTTCACCGGCAAATGAATCCTTTTTCACCACGCTGGATGCGTATGGCGTACCGGTAGTGGTTATCGGCAAAGTCGAAGGTGAGTTTCAGAATATTTATTCCGTCGACACGGATAATTTCCATGACAGCGCCACGCTGACTGAAACCTTTATTAAAAACGGACGCCGTAAAATTGCCTGTCTGCATGCCCCGCTTGATTATCATGTTTCGATCGATCGTCTTGCGGGCTATAAAGCCAGTCTGGAAAAGCACCGTATTGCCCTTAACCCGGACTGGATCAGGGATGGTGGTTATACCCATGAGAGTGCGCTTACGGCGGCGCTGGAATTATTGTCTTCACCCACGCCGCCTGATGCGGTATTCGCTACCGACAGCATGAAGTTACTTAGCCTCTATCGCGCGGCGGATGAGTTGAACCTGATGATCCCGGAGCAGGTGGTGATAGCCGGATACAGTGACCCGATGCTGTCTCTCATTTTAACGCCCGCACCTGGCGGCTTCGATATCCCGACCCGAAAGCTGGGGGAAGAGAGCTGCGATCTTCTTTTCAGGCGTATTGCGGGTCAGCCCGCACCGCAAAAAGTTCTCGTTGATACCCACTTTTTACTGGCGGCCTCGCTGCGCTAAAACCAGGGGCTTAACGCCCCTGGCGTGCCCTCGGTCAGAACGCGTAATTTACCCCAACGCCCGCATAGTGGAAGCGGTCGTTTTTACCCTCGTCATGGTTTTCCCATTCATAGGCGTATTCAAGCGTCATGGATAAACCGTTGTTGAAGTCATAGGCATACTGCATACCCAGGCGGTTGAAATCATGTCCTTCACGCTCAGGATCGTCCTGCCAGTCCCAGTTCGACCAGCGATCGAGCCCCAGTCGGGTGTAAGGCGTTAAGGTCGTCTGACCAATTGAAATAGGCAGATAGGCGCGAATCTCCTGAGTGGAGAACTCACCGTTATTACGTGAACTATCCATATTGAAGCCGCGCTCTAAATAGTAATTCACTTTAGCCGCAAAGGTTTCGTTAATGGTCCAGGTAAAGCCCGTTTCGGTTTCAACGCGGCTGTCAGAATAACCTGTTTTCTCCAGATCGTTGGCAAACTGATACATGGCAAACCAGCCGCCAAAGCGCCAGTCGTCGGTTAATTTAATATCCCAGTCAGGTTGAACTTTATAGCGCTGCATATTGGCGCTGCCGTCTTTGGCACCGTGTTCATCTTTAAAGTGGTAGCCATAATTACGGAAACCACCGGTCAGACCGAAAGTAAAATCATCGGTTCCGATAAAGCGATAGCGTAATTCAAATTCAGGACGGTCGAAATAGGTTCCACGGGTCATACTGCTGTAATCAACCGGCCCCTCCTGATACATCGCCAGCGAAATAGTCCACGCATCCCAGGTTGCATTAAACCACACGGAAGGTTCATATAATCCATCTTTATCGTCGCCCTGCCCCTCAACGTTTTCGATTTCATACATCGCCCCAATATTAAATTCCCACTGTTTCGCTGTTTCTGATGCTTGTGCACAGCTCACCCCTGCGCACAGCACGAGCGCAGCACTTCTTAGTAGAGTACCCATTAAATTTTCCCTTTATAAGTAACAAACAAAAAAACCGGAAATTTGCATTTCCGGCGAACACCTTTCTTATCTAATAGCCGCTTCGGTTTCAGCGTCGAAGAAATGGCACTTATTCATATCGAACTGGATGTCGATATTATCCCCAGCGGCATAATCATTAGCAGCGCCAGCGCGCACAACCAGCTCATGACCGCCAACGGTGGCGTAGAGCATGAACTCCGCGCCGGTCAGTTCGGCTACGCTGACTTTCGCCGCGATATTCTCACCTCGGCTCTGCAGCGTGAGAATATCTTCCGGGCGGATCCCAAAGACCACTGCTTTGCGCTGATACCCTGCGGCGTTCAGTGAAGCGAGCTTGTCCTCCGGGATCGCCAGACGCAGCGTTTCCGTGACGAAATAGCGATCGTCGATAGCGCCGCGAATAAAGTTCATGGCTGGCGATCCAATAAATCCTGCGACAAACATGTTTGCCGGTTCGTTGTACACCTGCTTCGGTGCACCGACCTGCTGAATAATGCCGTCTTTTAAGATCACGATGCGGGTCGCCATGGTCATGGCTTCCGTCTGATCGTGGGTCACGTAAATCATGGTGGTGTTGAGCTTCTGGTGCAGCTTGCTGATTTCAGCCCGCATCTGCACGCGAAGCTTGGCATCGAGGTTGGAGAGCGGTTCATCCATCAGGAACACGCCCGCCTCGCGCACGATCGCCCTGCCTAACGCCACGCGCTGACGCTGGCCGCCGGACAGCGCGCCCGGCTTACGCTTGAGATACTCGCGTAAACCGAGGATTTGTGCCGCCCAGTTAACGCGTTCTTCGATAACCGCAGGCGCAATTTTTTGCATCTTCAGGCCAAACGCCATGTTGTCGTAGACCGTCATATGCGGATAAAGCGCATAGTTCTGGAAGACCATCGCAATATCGCGAGACTTGGCGGGCACGTCATTCATGCACACCCCGTCAATAATCAGTTCACCCGCGCTGATCTCCTCCAGACCGGCAATCATTCGCAGCGTCGTGGATTTACCGCAGCCCGAAGGCCCAACGAAGACGATGAACTCCTTGTCTTCGATTTCGAGACTGAAATCCTTAACCACGTGGACCTGGTTATCATAGATTTTCTGAATGTGTTTCAGAGACAGTTGAGCCATTGTTAATTCCTTATCAATACGTCCGGGATGCCCAAAACTCGGTCAGGCATTTCCAGGTCAGTTCCCGCGTTGAATGAAGTTGTAATCCCGCATGGTTCAGGCCAGCTCCAATCCCAACCGATAGCATTCCCGCCGCGTTGATCGCCTCAACGCCTGCAGGTGCATCTTCGATACCAATAGCCGCGTCAGGACGCACATTCAGGCCTGCACAGGCGGCGAGGAAGATCTCCGGGTCTGGTTTTGAGCAGCGAATACGGGAAGCATCGGCGCAAAAATCGAAGGCCTGATGAATGCCCAGCGCGTGCAGGATCCCCGGGGCATTCAGGGAAACGGAGGCGAGCCCAATTTTGACCTTCGCCGCACGGATATCCGCCAGCACGCCGCGAATACCGGGAAGCAGTGAATCCTCCGTCAGCGACGCCAGAGACTGGACATAGAGCACGTTTTTCTTCGTCGCCAGCGCTAGGCACTGCTCATCGCTAAACGTCCTCTCTTTCCCGCCATGCTTCAGGATGCGCTGCAGGGAATCCATGCGGCTAATCCCCTTCAGCTGTTCGTTAAACGCTTCGTCGAAGGTGATGCCGATTTCATCCGCCACTGCACGCCAGGCCAGAAAATGGAGGTGTGCGGTATCGGTGATCACACCGTCCAGATCGAATACAACAGCCTTAAGCATCATGGCGCCCCTCCGTGGTAGCGGTCCCATTTTCAGATGCAAGAAAATCCTTATAAGCGCAAATTTTCCGCCCCGATACGTGTAGCGTTTTGCCCCACAGCGTCAGCGTGGCAGGTGCCGAAGCTTCAATGGTTAACACCTCATTTTCATAGGTGAAGTGCAGCGTTGCGTTCCGCCAGCGCAGCGGGAATGTGAGTTTTTGCCAGTGAGCTGGCAGTTTCGGCGCAAGATGCAGCTCCCCTTCTACAATCTGCATACCGGCAAAGCCCTGAATAACGCCGGACCAGATAGCGCCGGTCGCAGCGGCGTGAATTCCGTCATCGCAGCTGTGCGGGTCGTCCCCAAGGTCAATAGCGACGCCATCGCGCCAGAAGGCGTATGCACCTTCGACGTCACCACAGCGGGCAGTCACAATGCCGTGAATGGCCTTGCTTAGCGAAGAATCATGGATCGTGCGGGGCTCGTAGAACGCCAGATTGGCGGCGCACTGCTGGGGAGTAAACCGCTCCGGCAACAGGTAGGTGAGCATCACCACATCGGCTTGCTTAAGGATCTGCATCTCGTTTACTTCCGCGCGGGAATAATCGAGCAGAATGGTCTGCTTACCCGCTTTGGCTTTGTAGCGGCTCAGATCGATGGCAGGTTTTGCCATGAAGGTATCATCCTGCGGGATCACACCGTCTGGATTGGCCTCCGGCAGCCATAAGCGCGTCAGGAACCGTGTGGCATTCTGCGTAAAACCTTCATCCTCGCGCCCAAACATCGCCATAAACTGGCGAGCGCAGGCGACGTTGTGCCAGGCCAGATAGTTGGTATAAGCGTTGTTGTTCACATGCTCGGTGTATTCGTCCGGTCCGATGACGTCATGGATTTCGAGACGACCATTGATTTCCGTTGCGCGTCCCATCCAGAACGCAGCGGTTTCCATCAGCAGCGTCAGACCTTCATTTCGCATAAAGGCATCATCGTGCGTCGCCTGCCAGTAAGCGACGACGGCCCAGGCAATGTCCGCCACGATGTGGTGTTCCGCGAGCGCGGAGGCCACCTTCTGACGCGTGCCGGTTCGGATGTTGATAGCCGCGAACTCCGGCGTCTCTTCCAGCCCGCTCGCGGCGCTTTCCCATGGGAACAACGCTCCGGGCCAGCCGTTGCGACGGGCTTTTTCCCGCGCCCCGGCCAGATTGAGCCAGCGATAGCGCAGCAGGCTACGGGCGGTTTGGGGCCGGGTGAAGAGATGGAAAGGCAGCAGGAAAATTTCGGTATCCCAGAAGACGTGGCCTTTATATCCCTCGCCCGTCAGCCCTTTGGCGGCGATACTGCTTCGCTCATCATGGGCTGGCGTCATGGCCGTCAAATGCCAGACGGCGTAATCCAGCGCTATCTGATCCTGATGTTCCGTAGAGTCCACCTCCACCCGAGCGTCGCGCCAGACCTCTTGCCAGGCACACGCCGAACTCTCCAGCAAGGCGTCGTAGCCTCTTGCCGCACAGACTTTGAGATCGGCCAGCGCGTTGCGGGCGAAAGAGGCCTGCGACAGCGCTTTATCACTGCGATGCGTCAGCCAGACGATTTTCTCGAGCGTGACAGTGTCACCCATCGCAATCGTCAGCGAATGATGAACGCTGAGGCGACGATTTTTAGCAGTGAAGCAGCTGTCGCTCTTCGCTGAGAGCTGACAAAACGCCGAAACAACAACTTCTGAGGCACGGTCCTGCGTTTCATACACACCCTGCATGTATTCCTGATCGAACACTCTGACCGACATTTCATCCAGATGCTGTCTGCCGCTGTTCGTTTGCGTTGCATCAATGCCGGTTTTCAGCACGGCCTGTGTGGCGGCATCAAGCGGTGTGATCGAAAGCTGCATGGCCACTAAGGGCAACTGGTCCAGCGACACGAAACGACGACTTTCCAGACGATAGCGTTTCCCGTCAGGCGAGCGCCAGACGACGCTGCGACGAAGTTCACCATTGGCAAACGCCAGCTCGCGCTGCCACTCGAGAATTTCGCCTGACAGGAGCGTGAAATTGACGCCATCCAGCTCAACATCAATACCGATGATATCCGGCAGATTGACCAGCTCAGTGGTCTCGTTGCGACCCGCCTGATGATAGAGACCCGCAAGATACATGCCTCGGGTTTGCTGGGTGTAATCTTCTTCGTGCGCAGCGCGGATCCCCATGTAGCCATTACCGCAGGCCATGATGGAGGCGTATTTATTCAGGCTGTGTGGACAAAAGCCCGGGTCGGTTAATACAGACACGTTTAGCATAACGTCACGCTTTCCCCTGTTTCTGCTGATTCATACAGCGCGGCGACGAGCTGCTGGATAACCAGCCCCTGCTCTGCATCAGCGATCATGACGGGCTCTCCCTGCACATGCCGCACAAAGGCATCCATACTGCGCATATGACGCCGATCGTCAGCTTCTTCACGCTGCGTGAGGGTGACTAAAGTCCCGGCTTCGTCGTTGTAGATGTGCGCCGGGAACAGCATGGCGCCAGCCTTTTCACCGCAAAATGCGACGTTCATGATGGATTGTTCGCGGATATTGAGCGCAAACGACGTGTCCAGACGCAGAATGCCGCCGTTACAAAATTCAATGGTGCCAAACAGGGCATCTTCAACGGTAAACTGCGTGGGATCCCACGCGCCAAACTGGCCGCTGCTTTTACAGTTTCCCAGCCTCTGGAAGCTATGTGCCGTCACCTTTTTTACCGCCGGGAACCCCAGCACGTACATCGCGGCATCGAGCATATGGATGCCGATATCAATCAGCGGCCCACCGCCCTGTAGCGTTTTGTTGGTAAAGACGCCCCAGCCGGGAACCCCGCAGCGGCGTAGCGCCTGCGCCGTGGTGTAATAAATTTCTCCCAGCGCCCCCTTCACCACAGCCTCACGCAGCAGTTGCGTATCGAGAGCAAAACGATGGTGAAAATCATACGCCAGCACTTTTCCCGCCTTGCGCGCGGCCATGCGCATCCGATCGGCCTCCTGCGGCGTCATAGCAGGTGGTTTTTCACACATCACGTGGCAGCCAGCTTCCAGCGCTGCCATGACGTGCTCGAAATGGAACCGGTTAGGCGAACAGACGCTCACCACCTCCGGCTTAACCGCCTCGAGCATGTCTCGCGCATCCTGCCATACCGAGGGAATACCATGACGTTCCGCAAACGCCCGAGCCTGTTCAGGATGGCTGTTCATGACAGCCACCATCTGAACATCACTGCGCGTGGCGTAATACGAGGCATGCACTTTATCCGCGACCTGCCCGGCGCCAATGATGGCGACGCGCAGAGGCGAAGGTGTAGAAGCACTCATCACGCTCGTCATCCTTAGCATTCACGCAGATAAATGAGTGAGTCCTGGTATGCCTGAGCCGGATCCTCGGCGCGAACACGGCATTCATACACCACGTATCCCTGATAGTTATCGGCACGCAGCTGGTCGAACAGGCTGGCAAAATCGAGGCTGCCGCTGCCCGGCTGATAGCGGTGGTTATCTGCGATGTGCACATGGCCCAGCAGATCGCGGTTCTGATGCAGCGCGTCCGTCAGCGAGTCTTCTTCGATGTTCATATGATAGAAATCGCCGATGATCTGCACGTGCTTCAGGCCGTTCTCTTCGATATAGCGACGCGCGTCAGCCAGGGTGTTGATCATGTGATCCTGATAGCGGTTCAACGGCTCCAGGTAGACAGTTGTTCCGGTACGCGCCGCCACCTCATCCAGCCAGCGTAGGGAGGCGCTTACGGCTTTGCGGTCACCGTCCAGGCTGCGTGGAGAGGTCATTGGTGGCAGACGGAAGGTGAACATCCCCCAGGCAGCAGGCACGATAATGCCCTTTCCGCCGACTTCCGCCAGCGCTTCCAGAATGCGTTCGATCTGCTTTAATCCGTTCAGACGACGCTCTTCGATGAAATCACCGATCCAGCCATCGTATCCACCGCAGGCCGTTGTCACCGGCAGACCGGTGGCTTTAATAGCGGCTTTTACGTCGTCGAGGTTTTCAACCAGCAGGCGGCCGTCAATTTCGTAGCCATCAAAACCCATCGCTTTGATGTACTCGAATTTTTCCATGATGTTGGTTGGGAAAAAGGCCTGGTTTTGTGTTGCGATCTTCATGATTTGCTGTCCTTAGCTTAAAAAGTGACGCCCATTTTGATACTCAGTTCCGGGTGCTGATCGACATACTTCATATAGCTTTCCGGGGTGGTGGCGAAGGTCACGACCGGGTCGATCAGATCTTCACAATTCAGATAACCGTTCATCAGCAGTTCCCAGCAGGTCTCTTCGATACGCTTGCGGCTCCAGCGCGGGTAGTCCGGGTTGGGTTCACTGCAGGCGCGGGAGAAGACAATCTTCGCGTTATTGAAATGCGCTTCGCGGCCAAGGTTAAAGCCTTCCGCGAACGGTTTTGCGAAAGCTACATAGGAGATGGTGCCGCCGTAGGCAAGCCCGCGCAGCGCGGACTGCAGCGCATCTGCAAAGCCGCTGGTTTCGATGATCACGTCCGCGCCCTGCTTCCCGGTCAACTTTTTGATTTCCAGACCCACATCGGTACCGATTGGATTCAGGCAGTGGTCCGCACCGTGACGACGGGCGATCTCACAGCGATGTTCGATTGGATCAACGCCGATAACCACTGACGCACCGGCTTTTTTCGCCAGCTGAATCGCAATCTGCCCAATGGCTCCCAGACCGACCACGACCACAAAGTCGCCCACGCGGACGTTGGCATCACGCACGCCGCTCATGGCGAACTGCGCCGGATCGTAGCAAACGGCGTTTTTCCAGGAGGCACCCTGCGGCATTTTACGCAGCTTGTAGTTGTTCACCGCGTTAACGATGACTGTTTCCTGCAGCGGGCCGTAGCAGCAGACGCTGTCGCCGATCTGATATTCAGTGACGTCATCACCGCATTCGATAATCTCGCCAACAATCATATTGCCCAGCTGGAACTTACCGAATTCGATCCCGCGGGCCGCCCCCTCTTCACGCGGCGTGAACATCTGCCACTCCGCGTTGAACTCTTCGTCAATAAACGGGCTTGCCGCGCGGAAATCCACGACTTCAGTGCCGTGCTTCGGCGCGCCAAAGCGGGCGCGAATTTTCACTTCATGTGCTCCCACAGCACGATCTTCATATTCCACCAGCGCCGCCACGCGTGGCGCTGTCGCTACTAATTTTTTCATGACTGACTCCTTGTTAAAATTGGCCGCCTCAGCCCTTCACGCCACCGGCGGTCAAACCACTTTTAATAAAACGTTCAGACAGGGCGTACATGATGACCACAGGAAGCGCCGTCACCAGCGATGCCGCCATCATGCGACCCCAGATATAATCTGGCGTGCTAAAGAGCGTGTTCAGCCCGACCGGCAAGGTGAAATTGCTGGCGCTGGACAGGAAAATGGACGCAAACAGATAGTCGTTCCACGCCACCATGAAGCAGTAGACAAACACCGACACGAGCCCGGAAATCGCCAGCGGCACGGTGATGCGGAAGATGATTTGCAGGCGGTTAAGGCCGTCCATCATCGCGGCTTCTTCGATTTCGTCCGGGATGGTGTCGAAATAGCTGCGCAGCATGAACACCGCTGTCGGTAACGTTTGGGTCACCATGGTGATAATTAGCGCCAGCTCGGTGTCGTAGATCCCAAGGGCAGTGATGATTTTGAACAGCGGCACCACCAGCAATATTCCGGAGAACATGTAGACGGTGTAAAAACTCGCGTTGATCGTCGTGCGGCCCTTAAAACGCAGTTTGGACAAGGCGTAAGCCCCCAGCGTGCCGAGAAATACGGCAATTACCGAGGAGGTCAGCGACACCACCATGCTGTTTTTGAAATAGTCCACAAACGGGAAAATCAGCGGGTTAAAGATGTCGACGTAATGCTGCAGCGTCCACGCCTGAGGCAAAATGGTCGGATTCAGCGATATGGCCTCTTTAGCGCTCTTGAATGACGTCATCAGCATCACGAAGAACGGGAAAAGCGTGATGACCAGGAATACCGCCAGACCGAGATAAAAACCAATAAGGCTCAGTACGCGTTTATTTGTTGCCATTGAGGTTTACCCTTTTTCTGGTCAGCAGAATCACCGCGAAGATGATCACGAACAGCACGACGGAGATCGCCGCAGCCTTACCCAAATCGTTGAAAGCGAATGCCGTTTTGTATAGGTAGACGCCCAAAATATCGACCTTGGTCGTCAACAGATAGACATCCGCAAACATGTAGAACATCCAGATAGTGCGGAGCGTCACCACCGTTGCCAGCACCGGCATAATCGCGGGCAGCGTAACGATTCGAAAACGCTGCCAGGCATTCGCGCCGTCCATTTCCGCCGCTTCATACAGCGACTTATCAATGGTCTGCAAAATCGCGAGGAACGAAATGAACGCGTACGGGAAGTAGCGCCAGATGGCGAACAACACCACCAGTACAAAGCTGCTGCCAGGATTGTCGAACCACAGGGGGGCCTGGTCATACAGATGCAGCAGGTCAACGCCCAGATAGTTCACAATGCCGTAGCCGTTGTTGAACATGTATTTCCATGCAAACACCAGCGAAATGGACGGGGTGACGTAGGACAAAATCACCAGTGAACGTGCCGTTTTCCGCAGACGGAATTCACGGTTAAAGAAGATCGCAACCGCCACCCCCAACCCCGTGCTGCCGATCACCACCAGCGCGGTATACCAGAACGTCATCCACAGGGAGTGCCAGAACGCAGCATCTCCCAGAATGCTGATGTAGTTATCCAGCCCGACGAACACCGCATCAATACGCGGGTTGAGCGGCAGACGTAAGAAACTGATTTCAATATTGGAAATCATTGGCCAGGCCACCAGGCCCCCCAGCAAAATCAGGCTGGGGGCCAACAGCAGCATGGCGAAAGGCATATCTGAACGACCAGAAAACAACGTCTTCATAGTTTCCTTCCGCAGAGCGCTCCTATCGTTGTGAAATCAGATCGGTCAGACGCTTTTGGCTGTTACTAAGCGTGTTGCTGAGATCTTTTTTCCCCACTGTGACGTTATGCACCATGGAACTGATGATGCCGGACCCGGTAACATCGCCCATGCGTGTGAAGTTTTTGTCCCCCACCGCGCCAAACACCTGCACATTCGGGAACTGCGCAATCAGTTCGTAAGGCAGTTGTCCAAACGCTTTGATCACATCGTTGTTTTTCCAGGTATCGGTGCCCACCACCAGCTTGTTCACCGGCAGTGCCGCGCCAGGCGACATCATGACCCAGTCGGTTGCGTTTTGAGCCTGCTCCATCCAGGTCACAAACTTTTCAGCCGCCTGAGTTTCATCTTCGGTTTGACCGGTGGTAATCGTCAGCGACGTGACCATGCCGTAAACAGCAGAAGAGGTTTCTGTTGGGACGACGAAGCCCAGATTGGCAGGGTTTCCGTCCTGGAATACCGCCGGCAGGATGTAGGTGGAGTAAACCGCCATCGGCGCAGAACCGTTCATGAAGGCATCTTTGATCTCCATGACGTCGTTTGAACCCGGCATGGTGGTCGCGGCCAGATCTTTATAAAACGCCAGGGCTTTTGCCATTTCAGGGGTATCGATGTCGACGTTCCCTTTGGCATCAAAAACGTTCGCGCCGCCGGAAAGCGCAAACTGGGAGAATGCCTGCTCCGTCATCACGCTTTCGGCGGTGGGCAGCGCAATGCCGTAATGTTTTTTGGCCGGGTCGTTAAGGCGCTGGCTGGCTTTCAGCAGCTGTTCCCAGTTATGCGGCTCCTGGATACCCGCCGCAGCAAGTGCATCTTTGTGATACCAGACGCCGGATAGCCAGGCGCTGACTGGCACCCCCGTCCAGGCAGAACCGTCTTCTGTACGAACAACACGCAAAATGCCGTCATAGAAGGTGCTCTCGCCTACCGCTTTAATGGCTTCACCGATAGCTTTGCGATCAAGGAGCTGTTCCTTGTCCATGACTTTCGCGTAGTCATGGCTAACTTCAATTACCTCGGGCAGCGCGCCCGTTCTGGCGAGCGTAATGACCTTGGTGTTGTAGGCATCCTCTTCGACCGGCACCTGTTTCACCGTGATGCCGGGGTTCTCTTTCTCGAACTTTTCGATAAGCTTCGTGATTACAGCCTGGCGCTCCTGCTCAACTGACGAGTGCATAAACTCAATAGTGACAGCAGACTTTTTGTCGTCCTTGCAGCCTGATAACAAGGCGCACGAAACCAGTGCTGAAATCAGCACAATTCTGGGCATTTTCATTTTTAAGGTCCTTTTTAGTTTTCTTTAATCCACAACACCTGCCATGGATATAGGGTCAGCGTTTTATCTGTAATATCTTTCCCGGAAATTAATTCCGTTCCGGATTGAATATCGGATTCCACCGTTTGAATGCCGTCACTGAAATTAAACAGCGCCGTTATTTTTTCGCCACAATTCGCCACGCGAACGATTTTTAATACATGTTCACCTGACGCACTGAAATAAGCCTCACTGTCAGGATGGAATGCTTTTTCGGCCCGACGCAGCGCGATCAACTGACTTAATGAGCAATAGACCTGAGAACGCAGGCTATTTTCATCTTCAAGCACGCTATCAATTTGTCCCGCAGCGTATTTCTCACGATTTATTGCGCGGTTGTATCCCAGGCGTTCAACACCTGCATAATCATTACGCGAGCCGAGAATGCTCTGAATATAAACCGCAGGTACGCCGGGGAAGCTTAAAAGGACGGCATGCGCCAGAATAAACCGGGCAATCCGTTGGCTGTCAGGACTGTTACGCGTACTTAAAGCATCCAGATAGGTCACATTAATTTCATAAGGACTGCGTGTTCCATCCGGGTTATTTTTCCAGTTAACCAACGCCCCTTCAGCCTGAAGTTTTTCCACAAGCAAGAGGATTTCCGACTCGGGTAAAATTCCGCGTAACGGATTCAGACCAATCCCGTCATGCGAGGCCAGGAAGTTAAACCAGGTGGTTTTCGTGGAAGGCAGCGTCAGCGACTCTGCCCACTGGCTCAGCGTCCGGACGTCCTGAGAATGCACTGCATGCAGCACCAGAGGGGGCAAAGAGAACTGATAAACCATCTGCGCTTCATTTTCGCCGTCACCGAAGTAAGCAACGTTATCTTTATGCGGAACGTTCGTCTCGGTGATAATCACCGTTCCAGGGGCGACAGCCTCGGTAATGGCGCGGAAAAGCTGGATGAGCTGATGGGTTTGCTCAAGGTGGATGCAGTTTGTTCCGGGTAGTTTCCACATGAAGCCTACAGCATCCAGACGTATGTATCGCGCCCCTTCAATCAGGTAATGCAGCAGCACGTCGACCATCGCGATCAGCACCTGCGGAGAGGCGAAATTGAGATCGACCTGGTCCTCGCTGAAGGTGGTCCATAGGTGTCGCACGCTGCCGTCATGCAGCGTGAAAGGCGTAAGAAGCGGTAAAGCACGCGGACGCGTCACCGCGGATAAGTCTGTTTCAGGATCGACAGAAATAAAGAAATCGTCATATCCTGGTATTTGCTTCAGGTAATTAGCGAACCATATGCTTTTGGCCGACATATGGTTACAGACGAAATCAAACATTAAACTGGCTGACTGTTTTAATTCGGCAACGTCTCGCCACGTTCCGGTTTCCGGTGCAACTTCATGATAATCAATAACAGAAAACCCGTCGTCTGAAGACCATGGATAAAAAGGCAAGAGATGGACATGAGAAAAAGAATGCGAAAGCCACCTGTTATAAAAACGCGTAAAAACAGGCAGCGCCTTCTCCCCTTTCGCTGAAAACTGATCGGCATAGGTGATCAGGACAACGTCTTTTTCATCCCAACCCGTTTTACGTTTTTCCGTAATAACAGAAGCGGCCTTTCCAATATTTTCCAGCAGCACATTAAGATGGGCTTCAGAAAACGTTTCCCCGTAAACAAGATTAATGAGTTCTTTAATTTTTGTATTCACTTTATTTTCCATGGTAGCGGTCCCACGGAGTGGCAATCTACTCCCATGAAAAATATCTGTCAACGGACCAGAAAGGAGAAAAAGGTGATTGCAAAGCAGCTCAGCGCAATATTGTGAGCTGCCGCAAAGAAAGAACGGGGAAAAGAGGAAATGCGGTTAACCGTCGCCAGTCCCTCCCCCGTCAGGGAAAGGGCTAACGCCAGCAGGAATTATTGGGATAAGTAGCGGCGAGAAAGCCGTTTTGCCACCTTTTGCAACAGCGGTTCTAGCGCCACGGCCAGCACCATTCTGACCGGCTTGCGGGCTACGGATTTAATTGCCCAACCCGCCACACCTGCCGGGCCGAACCGTAACGCGGTCAGCAGGACCAGTTTACCTGCGATTTTCAGGCCGGGTTTTACCTTCTGACCGGCCTGTTGCCAGTGTTGTTTCATCTCATCTCTCTCTTAAAGCTGACGAAAGCGACTTCTCAGCGTAAAGGTATCCGACGTGACATAGCGTTCCATTTCCCGTAGCCGCTTCTCACCAGCGGCGAGCTGCTCATCAACCGCATTGAGAAGATCGCTGCTGGTCGGGGCTCCCTCCGCAGCCAGTTCTCCTTCCGGCATCGGGTCAAGGACAAACGACAGGACGATGTATGCCACCAGGGTAATAAACGCCAGGCCGAAGAAGATCGATAGCACCGTGACCACGCGGACCAGTTTGACCGGGACATCAAGATAGTGAGCCAGCCCGGCACAAACGCCGCGCACCATGCCCTGCTGTGGAATACGCCACAGCTTTTTGTTCAGATTCAGTCCAGACATTAACGGTCCCTCCAGTTTGGATGCTCAGCATCCAGGATGGCTTCCAGCGCCTGAATGCGTTCGCGCATTTTGTTCGCCTCGTCGGAGAGCTGCACCAGACGCTGTTGTTCACTCTGGGAGAGTTCGCCCCGAGAAGAACGGTTGCTGTAGTGCAGCCATAGCCAAATCGGCAAAACGAACAGCACGAAAATTGTCAGGGGAATGGCCAGAAAAAGCGCGCTCATGTGTACTCCTTGTCTTATGATGCGGCACGCTCAGGTGCCGCAGGAATTATTATTGGTTGTCTTGCTTCATTTTGGCTTTCAGTGCCGCCAGCTGCTCGCTGATTTCATCATCAGCCTTCAGATCGGCGAACTGTTGATCCAGCGACTTCTGCTTGCCGATGCCGTGGCTTTCGGCTTCCGCTTCCATGTGGTCGATACGACGTTCAAACGATTCAAAACGCGCCATTGCTTCATCCAGCTTACCGCTGTCCAGCTGACGACGCACGTCGCGGGAGGAGCTTGCCGCCTGGTGACGCAGGGTCAGCGCCTGCTGACGCGCGCGGGTTTCGCTCAGTTTGTTTTCAAGCTCACTAATCTCTTTCTTCATACGGGTGAGCGTGTCGTCCACCAGCGTCACTTCATGCTCGAGCGTCGCGACCATATCGGCCAGCTTCTGTTTTTCGATCAGCGCCGCGCGCGCCAGATCCTCTTTATCTTTGCGCAGCGCAAGTTCCGCTTTTTCCTGCCATTCGTTCAGCTGAACGGTAGCTTGTTCAATGCGACGCGTAAGCTGTTTTTTCTCCGCCAGCGCGCGGGCGGAGGTAGAACGCACTTCAACCAGCGTGTCTTCCATCTCCTGAATCATCAGGCGGACCAGCTTCTGCGGATCTTCTGCTTTCTCAAGCAGCGAGTTGATGTTGGCGTTCACGATGTCGGCAAAACGAGAAAAAATACCCATAATCTAATCCTCATAGTTCTGTTATCGGGCTATGCCCTGCTGTACAGATAATACAAACATCATGCCAACTTTTTATCTTATTGATTTTAATGAACCTGATTGATTTTCATGCAGTGAAGAACTATTCTTGCCTGGTGAATATCGCTAAGGAGTGGTTAATTTCATCATGCCTGGATACAAAGACAATTTACTCGGCGAAGCAAACAGTTTCCTTGAAGTGCTGGAACAGGTCTCTCGCTTGGCGCCGCTCAACAAGCCGGTGCTGATCATCGGTGAACGCGGAACGGGGAAAGAGCTGATAGCCAACCGTCTGCACTATTTATCCGGGCGCTGGGACGGCCCCTTTATTTCCCTTAACTGCGCGGCGCTGAATGAAAACCTGCTCGACACCGAGCTCTTCGGCCATGAGGCGGGCGCGTTTACCGGTGCCCAGAAGCGCCATCCCGGGCGCTTTGAGCGCGCCGACGGCGGTACGCTGTTTCTTGATGAACTGGCCACCGCGCCCATGCTGGTACAGGAAAAACTGCTGCGCGTGATTGAGTACGGCGAGCTGGAGCGCGTCGGCGGTAGCCAGCCGCTGCAGGTTAACGTGCGCCTGGTGTGCGCCACGAACGCCAACCTGCCGGAGATGGTGGCGGAGGAGAAATTCCGTGCCGACCTGCTTGACCGCCTGGCCTTTGACGTCGTTCAGCTTCCTCCGCTGCGCGAGCGCAAAAGCGACATCATGCTGCTGGCAGACCAGTTTGCGATTCAGATGTGCCGCGAGCTCGGCCTGCCGCTGTTCCCCGGCTTCAGCGATTATGCGCAGGAGACGCTGCTTGCTTACCACTGGCCGGGAAATATCCGCGAACTGAAAAACGTCGTGGAGCGTTCCGTCTATCGTCACGGCAGCAGCGAGACGGAGCTGGACAACATCATTATCGATCCTTTTCAGCGCAGCGCGCCGCCGCTGCCCGCACCAACGTCTTCAGGCGCTCTCCCTACTCTCCCCCTTGATTTACGCCACTTCCAGAACGACCAGGAGAAACAGCTGCTGGAGCAAAGCCTGAAGACGGCAAAATATAACCAGAAACGGGCGGCTGAACTTCTGGGTCTGACCTACCATCAGTTAAGGGCATTGCTCAAAAAGCATCAAATGCGATGACAGTGTCTATCACTTTAAAATTCACTTATTTTATGAAAAAAAAAGCAATAAATGAATCAAGAAGAATAAGGATATTATTAAGATGGCTATTTTAGATTTTTTGATTTCTCTCGCATTCTGCTTAGGCGGTATTTTCTACATCTGGCATACAAGTAAAGCTCTGAGGACAGGAGTTTTTATTGGCTGGCTCAACGGAACCTATGAGAAGTATTATGTTTATTGCTCTAAACACCCCTGGAAATTCTATTTTAACCTTTTCACCATGGCGAGCGGTGGTTCGTTACTTTTAGCTGTCGGCATCATTTCACTTGATCAAAAAAACTTTATTTTCAAGACACTAAGCTCACTATTCCAGTGATGCGCTTGCTTTTGAGCACTCTTATTATTCATTATGTAGCTATCTCAGGACACTCTTTTGAATTAGTGAATTGCCTCATGGCTTATTATTTTACCGCAGTAAGCATTGACTTTTTTGACCACACGAATAGAGTCTGTGTAGAAAAAAGACGAAGCGTCATCCCACTGGCAGAATTCAATTTCACGCTTTAAGAATTCGTCATAATAGACAACCCCAGCCTTGCAACGGCAATGTTTTCCGCATGAAGGTCCTGGGTAGTTCATCCTGAAAGGGTAAGTTCCGCTAACTGTTTGCGTTGCACTTGAAACGATGATTGCCTCAGTGCTTTCCCAGAGTGTGAAAGATACGACACCCACTACAAACACAAAACAAGCCAGGAAAAACTTAACGCGCTCCAGTTTACCCTCTTTGCTTTTGACGCGTGACGAAACGCGCCATGATGCAAAGGCACCTATAGCGACTGAAATCAAGATAATTGGCCAATAAACAGAACCTGGTTCTACCAAGTACGCATCGCTTGTATAGATGTCAAGCCGACACATCCCGTAAAACCATAATCCCAGGCAAAAGTATGCAAACACTTCGCGTTTGGCGGGTAGTCTGAATGCCATAATTTGTTTTACTTTAGTAAAAAATCATAATATATCAGACACATATTAAAATTAAAATGATATCGCACCTGGAATGTACCCTGCATTCCTGTCATTTTACCCAGCGAAGACGTAACTATACCGACCGACTTTGCGAAACCCTGTCTGCCGGGTTAATTCCTTCGTTTATAGCGAGTCAGATGCGCCACGAAAATGCTAAGATGGTCTAAGAGGTATATTCAAAGTGGATAGCAGGTATGAACGTGGTTCGGGTCGTGATGCTTAATGACTGACTGCAACGTTACTGCCCCAATATGCCCGCAGGCTTAAACGATACTGGATAATGTCGTTTGAAATTAGTAAGATAGCCACTTCATATAAAATACATTAAAAATTATGCGTCTGGTTTTATCGTCCTTTTTTGCACTCGGTCTGTTTAGCAGCCTGGCCTTTGCTGCGCCCGGGCTAACGCCGCAGCCTGACATTCGTGACAGCGGCTTCGTCTATTGCGTAAGCGGCCAGGTGGATACCTTCAACCCGCAAAAAGCGGGCAGCGGCCTGATCGTGGATACCCTTGCCGCGCAGCTTTACGATCGTCTGCTTGATGTTGATCCTTACACCTACCGTCTGGTGCCTGAGCTCGCGGAAAGCTGGGAAGTGCTGGATAACGGCGCAACCTACCGTTTTCACCTGCGCGATGACGTCGCGTTTCAGAGCACACCGTGGTTTACCCCCACTCGCAAGCTGAACGCAGATGACGTGGTCTTCACCTTCCAGCGCATCTTTAACCGCAACCATCCGTGGCATAACGTTAACGGCAGCAACTTCCCCTATTTCGACAGCCTGCAGTTTGCCGACACCATCAAAAGCGTGCGCAAGCTGGATAACCGGACGGTCGAATTTACGCTGACGCGCCCGGATGCCTCCTTCCTCTGGCACCTGGCTACCCACTATGCGTCGGTCATGTCCGCTGAATACGCGGCGAACCTGACGAAAAAAGATCGCCAGGAGTTGCTCGATCGTCAGCCGGTTGGCACCGGTCCGTTCCAGCTGGCCGAATATCGCGCCGGGCAGTATATTCGCCTGCAGCGCCATGAGCATTTCTGGCGCGGCACTCCGCTGATGCCGCAGGTGGTAGTCGATCTCGGTTCAGGTGGAACGGGACGTCTGTCGAAACTGCTCACCGGGGAATGTGACGTACTCGCCTGGCCCGCGGCCAGCCAGCTCACCATTTTGCGCGACGATCCGCGCCTGCGCCTGACGTTACGCCCGGGCATGAATATCGCTTATCTGGCCTTTAACACCGATAAGCCGCCGTTGAATAACCCAGCCGTTCGTCACGCTCTGGCGCTGGCGATTAACAACCAGCGTTTGATGCAGTCGATCTACTACGGCACGGCGGAAACCGCCGCCTCAATTTTACCGCGCGCCTCGTGGGCCTATGACGGTGAAGCTAAAATTACGGAATACAATCCGGCAAAAGCGCGTGAACAGCTGAAAGCGCTGGGGGCGGAAAACCTCACGCTGCAGCTTTGGGTGCCAACCAGCTCCCAGGCGTGGAACCCGAGCCCGCTCAAGACCGCCGAACTGCTGCAAGCAGATATGGCGCAGGTGGGCGTCAAAGTGATCATCGTACCGGTTGAGGGCCGTTTTCAGGAGGCGCGCCTGATGGACATGAATCATGATTTAACCCTGACCGGCTGGGCGACCGACAGTAACGATCCGGACAGTTTCTTCCGGCCGCTGCTGAGCTGTGCGGCGATAAACTCGCAGACCAACTATGCCCACTGGTGCAACCGGGAGTTTGACGCCGTGCTGCAAAAAGCGCTGGCTTCCCAGCAGCTGGCCTCACGCATCGACGCCTATGATGAAGCGCAGAAGATCCTTGCCCAGGAACTCCCGGTGCTGCCGCTGGCCTCTTCCCTGCGTCTTCAGGCCTATCGTTATGATATTAAAGGTCTGGTGCTGAGTCCGTTCGGCAATGCCTCGTTCGCCGGCGTGTCGCGTGAAAAAGAACAAGAGGTGAAAAAACCATGATTATTTTTACCTTACGTCGGCTCCTTTTGCTGCTGGTGACGCTCTTTTTCCTGAACTTTGTCGGCTTCAGCCTGAGCTATTTCACGCCCCACGCCCCGCTTCAGGGGTCGTCGCTGTGGGATGCCTGGCTGTTCTGGTTTAACGGGCTGCTGCACTGGGATTTCGGCGTGTCCAGCATTAACGGACAGCTGATTTCCCAGCAGCTGAAAGAGGTGTTCCCGGCCACGATGGAGCTTTGCATTCTGGCCTTCGGCTTTGCCCTGATGGTCGGGATCCCCGTGGGCATGCTGGCCGGGATCTATCGCAATAAATGGCAGGATAAGTTTATCAGCGCCCTCGCCCTGTTCGGCTTCTCCATCCCGGTATTCTGGCTGGCGCTGCTGCTGACGCTGTTCTTCTCGCTGACGATGGGCTGGCTGCCGGTTTCGGGTCGCTTTGACCTGCTCTATACGGTTAAAACGGTGACGGGTTTTGCCATCATTGACGCGTGGCTGTCCGATTCGGTGTGGCGCCATGAGATGATCGTCAGCGCCGTGCGCCATATGGTATTGCCGGTGCTGACGCTGGCGGTTGCGCCAACCACCGAAGTGATCCGCCTGATGCGCCTGAGCACCATTGAGGTATTTGACCAGAACTACGTCAAAGCCGCCGCCACGCGCGGGTTGTCCCGCCTGACCATACTGCGCCGCAACGTCCTGCACAACGCGCTGCCGCCGGTTATTCCGCGTCTGGGATTACAGTTTTCCACCATGCTGACGCTGGCCATGATCACCGAGATGGTCTTTAGCTGGCCAGGCCTGGGGCGATGGCTGATTAACGCCATCCGCCAGCAGGACTACGCCGCGATTTCTGCGGGCGTGATGGTGATTGGTTCGCTGGTGATTATTGTTAACGTGTTGTCCGATATTCTGGGTGCCATGGCCAACCCATTGAAGCATAAGGAATGGTATGCCTTACGATAGCGTATACAGTGAAAAGCGCACGCCCGGTGTGCTGCGCACCGTGTGGCGTAAATTCTATGGTGATACCACGGCGATGATCGGTCTATACGGCTGTGCCGGCCTGGTGTTGCTTTGCGTCTTTGGCTCGTGGTTTGCGCCGTACGGCATCGACCAGCAGTTCCTTGGCTATCAGCTGCTGCCACCGTCCTGGTCGCGCTACGGTGAAGTCTCTTTCTTCCTGGGAACGGACGACCTCGGACGTGACGTGTTGAGCCGCCTGCTGAGCGGTGCAGCCCCGACGGTGGGCGGTGCATTTGTGGTGACGCTCGCGGCTACGATCTGTGGGCTGGCGCTCGGTATTTTTGCGGGATCCACCCATGGCCTGCGCTCGGCGGTGCTTAACCATATTCTGGATACGCTGCTGTCGATTCCGTCCCTGCTGCTGGCGATCATTGTTGTTGCCTTTGCCGGTCCGCACCTGTCGCATGCCATGTTCGCCGTCTGGCTGGCTATCCTGCCCCGCATCGTGCGCTCGGTTTACAGCATGGTGCATGATGAGCTGGAAAAAGAGTATGTCGTCGCCGCGCGTCTGGACGGCGCGACAACCTTCAACATTCTGTGGTTTGCCGTACTGCCCAACATCGCCGCCGGGCTGGTCACTGAGATCACCCGCGCCCTGTCGATGGCGATTCTGGACATCGCGGCGCTCGGCTTCCTCGATCTCGGTGCACAGCTGCCGTCGCCCGAATGGGGTGCGATGCTCGGCGACGCGCTGGAGTTAATCTACGTGGCACCGTGGACGGTCATGCTGCCGGGTGCGGCCATTATGGTAAGCGTGCTGCTTATCAACCTGCTGGGCGACGGTATTCGCCGTGCAATTAACGCGGGGGTGCAATAATGGCGCTTCTTGATATTCGCAACCTCACCATTGAATTCAAAACCGGTGAAGGCTGGGTTAAAGCCGTCGATCGCATCAGTATCACCCTTGCGGAGGGTGAAATTCGCGGGCTGGTGGGGGAATCCGGCTCCGGAAAAAGCCTGATTGCCAAGGCTATCTGCGGCGTGGCGAAAGACAACTGGCGCGTGACCGCAGACCGTATGCGTTTTGATGATATCGATCTGCTGCGCCTCTCACCCCGCGAGCGGCGTAAGCTGGTCGGGCATAACGTCTCAATGATTTTCCAGGAGCCGCAGTCCTGTCTCGACCCGTCCGAACGCGTGGGTAAACAGCTCATGCAGAACATTCCCGGCTGGACCTATAAAGGCCGCTGGTGGCAACGCGTTGGCTGGCGCAAGCGCCGCGCCATCGAGCTTTTACACCGCGTCGGGATCAAAGATCACAAAGATGCGATGCGCAGCTTCCCCTATGAGCTGACCGACGGCGAATGTCAGAAAGTGATGATTGCCATCGCACTGGCAAATCAGCCGCGTTTGCTGATTGCGGATGAACCCACCAACGCGATGGAACCCACCACGCAGGCGCAAATTTTCCGCCTGCTGTCGCGTCTCAACCAGAATAATAACACCACCATTTTGCTGATCAGCCATGACCTGCAAATGCTCAGCAAATGGGCGGATAAAATTGACGTCATGTACTGCGGGCAAACGGTCGAAACCGCGCCGAGTGAAGATCTGATTAACGCCCCGCATCATCCGTATACGCAGGCGCTCATCCGCGCCATCCCGGATTTTGGCAGCGCGATGCCGCATAAAAGCCGCCTGAATACCCTACCGGGGGCGATCCCGCTGCTGGAATCCCTGCCGATAGGCTGTCGTCTGGGGCCGCGGTGCCCCTATGCTCAGCGTAAATGTATCGAGACGCCGCGCCTGACCGGGGCTAAAAATCATCTTTACGCCTGTCATTTCCCGCTGAACATGGAGAGAGAGTGAAATGGTCGAAACCTTACTGGAAGTTCGCAACCTGAGTAAGACCTTTCGCTACCGCACGGGGCTGTTTCATCGTCAAACTGTCGACGCGGTGAAGCCGCTGAGCTTTACGCTGCGTGAAAAACAGACCCTGGCGATCATCGGCGAGAACGGTTCCGGGAAATCCACCCTGGCGAAAATGCTCGCCGGCATGGTTGAACCGACTGCAGGCGAAGTGTTGATTGACGATCATCCTCTGACGTTCGGCGATTACTCTTTCCGCAGCCAGCGCATCCGCATGATCTTCCAGGATCCATCTACCTCGCTTAACCCGCGCCAGCGCATTTCGCAGATCCTCGATTTTCCGCTGCGTCTGAACACAGACCTGGAGCCGGAAGCGCGCCGTAAGCGCGTATTTGAAACCCTGCGTATGGTTGGACTGTTACCGGATCACGAAAGCTACTACCCGCATATGCTGGCCCCAGGTCAGAAACAGCGCCTGGGACTGGCGCGTGCATTGATTTTGCGGCCAAAAGTGATCATTGCGGATGAAGCGCTTGCCTCGCTGGATATGTCGATGCGCTCGCAGCTGATTAATCTGATGCTGGAATTGCAGGAAAAACAGGGGATTTCGTATATCTACGTTACCCAACATCTGGGAATGATGAAGCACATCAGCGATCAGGTGATGGTCATGCACCAGGGTGAAGTGGTCGAGCGCGGCAGCACCGCGGATGTGATGGCCTCTCCGCTTCATGAGCTGACAAAACGGCTGATTGCCGGTCATTTCGGTGAAGCATTGACCGCCGATGCGTGGAGAAAGGACCGCTAAGCGCGACGCTCAACAAAAAATCACCCCATTAAATTAAGGATTAAATAGCCTGCGTACGCTATTTAATCCTTTAATTTTTCGTCTCCATCCCTGCTCCATATTTTAAGCAATAACAATCAACAATTCTTCTCCAGAATATCCGGACATTACGGAGGAGAAGAAATGAACACCGCCACTTACGTTTTAAAATACACAGAGTATCTCATCAGAAAATGCCGTTCATTTTTAATGACGGACCTGCACTTTCATACTGTAAGGCTTAAAAAAACAACCGGGGAAACCCCTGACATTAACTCGCCCACGACGTTGAGCGAAAAAATATGTCATCGTCTGGTCTATGACCATAATAACTTCTATACGATGCTTGCCGATAAACTCGCCGTTCGGGCATACGTTTCATCCAGAACAACGCGCGTGAAAACGGTGCCATTAATTGGCGTTTATACCCGGCCGTCGCAGATTGATTTTTCAGTTCTTCCTGACAAATTCGTCCTTAAGTGCAACCATGACAGCGGCAGCACAATAATATGTACAAACAAAGCGCAATTTAATGAAAGAGAAGCGTGTAAAAAACTGAGCCTCGCGTTAAAGAAAAATCTTTACTACACCACGCGCGAATGGCAGTACAAAAACATTACGCCGAGTATACTTTGCGAGCCGTTTGTCGATCTCTTCGACGATGCTGACAGGAACACAACGCCCGAAATGCTGAGGATCCATTGCTTTCACGGCGTTGCCCACTATGTAGAAGCGGATTTTACGGATGAGAACGGCAAAGGGTTTATCAACGTTTATGACAGGCACTGGAACTTACAACCCTTCCGGATGGAATATCCGAATACTTCAGCAACGCCTGGCGAACCGCTCTTGTTCCGCCAGGCACTGTTGGCCTCCCAGGAACTGGCGCATGGAATTGACTACTGCCGCGTTGACCTTATGCTAAAAAAAGATGAAATCTATTTCAGCGAAATAACCTTAAGCCCGAGACGCGGTAAACTGACGATTACCCCGCAGGAATGGGATGCTAAGTTAGGAAAAATATGGCATTTATCACCGGCAGGCACATTTGACCTGCCGCTGAAGCTCACGAGTCGGGCCAGGTGAGTTTAAATATCGAGTGGTTTTGCGTCGATAAGGTATAGGTAACATCGCCACCATGAGCCAGCATGATGGCTTTTACCACCGATAAGCCCAAACCACAGCCTTCCGGGTTCACATGTCTGGCGCCATTATCGCGCTGAAAGGGCTGAAACAGGAAATCATGAAACTCTCTGGGGATGCCCGGTCCCCCGTCCTGAATAAGGATATAATTGCCTTTATCAGAAACGCCATTTTTCACGATGAGCGTGCGCGAGGTTGAATAGTGTAAGGCATTATCAAATAAAACGGTCAGACACTGATTGATGCGTATTGGATCAAATACGCATTGCTGCTCCCTCAGGTCTGTATTGACGGTAAACGCCTTACGGCTGAACTCGGGCATGAACGTATCGAGTGCGTTCTGTATTGTCCCTTTTAGATCCGTTCTTGACTGGCACAGCGTGTATCCCGCCCCGCCATTCGAACTGACAACCCGGAGATCTTCAATCAGGCGGGTTAACCCTTCCGTCTGTTTGAGAAGATTATTAAATAGCACCGGGTCCGGGGTAAAAACGCCGTCAACCAACCCCTGAAGCCGTCCACGTAATATCGTGACCGGCGTTCTCAGCTCATGCGCAATAGCGGCATTCCAGGATTTCCTCTGAATATCCAGCGTCTGTAATTTTTCCGCCATTTCATTGAAATCCGTCACCAGGTGATTAATCTCACCCAGCCGGGAACTGGCGCAAAATGCCCTGGCGTCCAGATCGCCCTGAGAAATCTTTTTCAGGCTGGACGCTACCGCGTTTAGCGGGGTGAGGATTCGCGATGATAGTTTGACCGTGAAAAAGAGGGCAATAATCATACTGATCGTAGTCGCGGTCCCAATCCATGCCCAGTCCCACATCGTCATCTGCTCGTCATCGCCCGCTGCAGGGCCGCCCGGGAGGTGATCCAGAATAAAGGAGTAAAAAAACCAAGAGCCGAGTATGGCGATGGCAATTATCGTAAACGTCAGCAACAGCATATACGTTAAGATCTGACGACTCAGGACAGACTCTTTGTTCATTTCTTTTCCCCAAGCCGGTAGCCCATGCCTCTGATGCTCTCGGGAACACCGTAAAGGCCGGCAAGCTCCAGTTTTTTACGCAGCTTGCTCATATGGCTGTCGACCGTTCTGTCGAGCGTATCACCTTCCGGCAGACACGCGTTGAGTAACTCTTCGCGGGAACAGACCTTTCGCGGATATCGCATCAGCCAGGTAAGTAATTTAAATTCGGTCGTCGTTAATACCGGGGAGATGACCTCTTCGCCCACGGTGACTTCCACGTAGAAATCATCCGGATAGACCGTAATAAAGGGCGTTCTGAGCGGCAGAGAACCCGCCTGCTGAAGCGCAGTTTTTGTTCTGCGCAGCACCGCCTCAACCCGTGCGACAACCTCAGAAGGGTTGAAGGGTTTGATCACGTAATCATCCGCGCCCAGCCTCAGCCCCATGAGCTTATCGACATCCTGATCGAGAGCGGAAACCATAATGACGGGGACAGAACTTTCCTGACGAAGCGTGGTAAGTACGCTCCAGCCGTCACATACGGGCAGGTGAATGTCCAGCAATATGAGATCCGGTTTATTGAGGCGATTGAGCGTTATGGCCTGTTCGCCCTGCCTGGCTCTGAGCGTTTTCATTCCCGAACGCTCTAAGTAGCTCATCAGTATATCGGCGATTTCGTCTTCATCTTCAACAATAAGGATCAGCGTATTTTTGTGCATTTTATCTCCGTGGGTGAAATCCCTTTGAGCACGCTATCAGATATCTTTAGCACAATAAGACACAGCCTCCGCGAAAAAGTGCCGTGGTCACGAAAATTTCCCGGTTGATTTAAAGCCCGGTTATTTCTCCACACAGCCTACACATTCAGTCAATAAAGACTCGACAATGTCAGTTCAAAATCGCTATTGAGGCATAACCCTTTGTGCATTGCGCGTTGCAAATTACCACTGTTTCTTAAAGATTTTATGAAGTTGGCTGAAATAATGAACATGGAACTTTCTAAATATTTCTCACCTAAAAAACTGGGCATATATTCCCTGTTTCTGCTGCTGTCGTGGGGATTACTTTATACCTGGCTGGTGCTGGTGCACAGAATGGATGAAAAAGTCGCCTCGACGCTGCTCTCTTCCCCCATTATCTATGGCTGCATCGCATTGTCGGTTGTCTCTCTGATAATACAAAATAAAGCTGGCGCGTTGACTGAGCTGCTTGTCATCGCCTTCTGGCTAATAGTGATTTTTGTCTATCTCATTATTACGTTCACCGTGCTGTTAAACGCGATGCCCGATATCGAGGATCTGGTCTTTTACTACGAGTGTTATTTGATCATTTTTTTTGGCGGAGCACCCCTGTACCTCATTATGAGAATGATTTGAGCCGCTGCTCCACACGTCCTCCATAAACCGCCCATGTCTGCTAAACAGGCGCGCGGTAGAGTCTCTACCTCACTCTTTTACACAAAAATAACTCACTGAAAAGTCTGACATGACTTACCCATAATGATGAACCGTAATAATAATTTTCGTTCTTCTGAACCTGCCGGTGTGATGCACTCGCTTAAAAAACTCGCGATACGGCACCGAAAAAAACTGGCTGTCACTTTCTTCCTGGTGGTGGCCGAAAACGTAACTTTTTTACTTTATCCCGTTCTGGCAGGCATCGCGATAAATGCCATCCTCGCCGGTGAAACGCTTAACGCCGCGCTGTATGGCCTGATGGTACTTTGTATGTGGTTCATCGGTGCGGCCAGACGGAGCATCGACACGCGCACGTTTGCACGCATTTATGCCGGACTCGCGGTTTCCGTCGTCCTGGCACAGCGCAAATATCAGCTTAACCATTCGGCAATCGCCGCCAGGGTAACGCTCTCGCGCGAATATGTGGATTTCTTTGAAATGCACCTTCCCCTGCTTATTACCTCACTGAGCTCACTTTTTGGTGCCGCCATCATGTTGCTGTTTATTGAGTTTTGGGCCGGCGTCATGTGCTTTGCGATTGTATTTATTCTGCTCGGATTTGTCTCAGGATATGCCCGTAAAAATGAATGGCTGTTCATGCGCCTGAATAATCGGCTGGAAAAAGAAGTGGATTATGTTCATAAGGCGGGCACGGCTACCCTTCACCGACATTACTCCACGCTGGCACGTTTACGTATCGCACTATCTGACCGCGAGGCGTGGGGCTATTTGTGGGTCGGCGTGCTTGTTGCCGCGCTTTTTACGCTGACCATCGTCTGGATGACGCGCTCAAGCGGCATCACTGCCGGACATATTTACTCAGTGATGACCTACATGTGGATGTTCGCAACGAGCCTCGATGACGCGCCGCAGCTTCTTGAGAAATTTTCGCAGCTCAGGGATATCGGTAAGCGCGTATCCACTGATGATGAAATTCACGTAACTGGACGTTAATTTAATGCCGCATTTTTTTATTGAACGCCCCGTTTTCGCCTGGGTAGTGGCGCTTTTTATCGTTCTGGCGGGACTTCTGTCTATTCCCCGTTTGCCGGTTGCGCAGTATCCGGCGGTGGCACCGCCGGGAATCATTATTTCCGTCAGTTACCCGGGGGCCAGCCCCGACATCATGAATACGTCGGTGGTGTCATTAATCGAGCGCGAAATCTCTGGCGTAGATAATTTGCTCTACTTTGAATCATCCAGTGACACAACCGGTTCGGCATCGATTACCGTCACGTTTAAACCGGGCACGGATATCAAGCTGGCGCAGATGGATCTGCAGAATCAGATTAAGATCGTCGAGCCTCGTCTACCTCAGGCGGTAAGGCAAAACGGCATTAACGTTGAGGCCGCTAATTCTGGCTTTTTAATGATGGTGGGGCTGAAGTCCGCGACGGGTCAATTTGAGGAAGCCGATTTAAGCGACTATTTTGCCAGAAACGTCAGTGACGAGCTTCGTCGCGTGCCCGGCGTAGGGAAAGTTCAGCTGTTTGGCGGCGAAAAAGCGCTGCGCATCTGGCTGGATCCCATGAAGCTCCATAGCTATGGGCTTTCGGTAAGTGATGTTCTTACCGCCGTTGGCCAGCAAAATGCCCTGGTTTCGCCCGGTAAAACGGGAGATGAGCCAGCATCTGAAGGACAAGGGGTAACGTATCCCATCACCGTAAAGGGACAACTCTCCTCGGTCGAGGCGTTCAGGAATATCACCCTGAAATCTGACGCATCCGGCGCTCGCCTGAAGCTGTCCGACATTGCACGGATTGAGTCTGGCCTGCAAAGCTACGCCTTTGGTATTCGCGAAAATGGCGTGCCCGCAACGGCGGCGGCAATTCAGCTTTCGCCAGGCGCGAATGCAATGAGTACGGCTTCCGGCGTACGGGCGCGCATCGACGAACTTTCCCGGGTGCTACCTGAAGGAATGGCATTTACGATCCCCTTCGACACTGCGCCGTTTGTGAAACTTTCTATCATGAAGGTTGTTCAGACATTTGTGGAAGCAATGGTCCTGGTCTTCCTGGTTATGCTGCTGTTTCTGCACAAGATACGCTGCACGCTTATCCCGGCGATTGTTGCTCCCGTCGCACTTCTTGGCACCTTCACGGTGATGCTATTGAGCGGCTACTCCATCAATATTCTGACGATGTTCGGCATGGTGCTGGCGATAGGGATTATCGTTGATGATGCCATTGTGGTCGTAGAAAACGTTGAACGGCTGATGGAGGAAAAAAGCCTGTCCCCGCGTGACGCCACGCGGCAAGCCATGCAGGAAATCACCCCGGCGATTATTGGCATCACGCTGGTGCTTACCGCCGTCTTTATCCCCATGGGGTTTGCTGAAGGGTCCGTCGGGATTATCTACCGACAATTTTGTATTTCCATGGCGGTTTCCATACTGCTGTCCGCGTTTCTTGCCCTGACGCTGACGCCTGCCCTGTGCGCAACGTTACTCAAGCCGCATAAGGCAGGAAAGAGCGGAGGCGGAAGGTTCGCGGTCGGGTTTAACGCGCGCTTTCGTGCGCTCACCGCCTGTTACGAAGCCGCGCTGGGTGCCGTTCTGAAGCGAACCGGGCGTATGCTGCTCCTGTACGCTGCGCTTTGTGCTGCGCTGTTTCTGGGATTGTCTTCGTTACCGTCGTCCTTTCTGCCGGACGAAGATCAGGGCTACTTTATGTCCTCAATCCAGCTGCCTTCTGATGCCACGATGCAGCGCACCCTCAACGTGGTTAAAAAATTTGAAGAGGAAATTGCGGCCCGGCCGGATATTGAAAGCAACATTATGATCCTGGGGTTTGGGTTTTCAGGTTCAGGACCAAACTCGGCTATGGCCTTCACCACGCTGAAGGACTGGAAAGATCGGCAGGGCTCGACGGCCCAGGGGGAAGCCGACCAGATACAGGCCAGCATGGCGAACATCTCTGATGCCGTCACGATGAGCCTGCTCCCGCCGGCCATTTCGGATATGGGCACTTCGTCGGGCTTCACCTGGTACGTGCAGGACAGAGCGGGACTGGGCTACGAGGCGTTAAAGCGCGCTGCCGACGCGCTGGTCCTGCAGGCCAACCAGCGCCCTGAACTGAGTGACGTGTATATAGACGGGCTTCCGGAAGGAACAAGCCTTGCGCTCCAGGTGGACAGAGAAAAGGCGGAAGCGATGGGCGTCTCATTTGATGAAATCAACCAGACGCTCTCCGTCACCCTGGGCTCAAATTACGTCAATGACTATACGAACAACGGCCGCGTTCAGCAGGTGATTATTCAGGCCGATGCGCCCTACCGAATGCAGCCTGAGCAGATACTGACATTATCAGTGAAAAACCGGATGGGGCAGATGGTGCCGGTATCAACGTTTGCCACGCTTTCCTGGCACGTTGCGCCGCAGCAGTTGACGCGTTATCAGGGATATTCGGCTATTCGCATTACCGGAAGTGCGGCCTCGGGAGCGTCCAGCGGCACCGCAATGAAGGTTATGGAGAGTTTGTCCAGAGATTTACCTCAGGGCATGGCGGGCGAGTGGGCCGGGAGTTCATTGCAGGAGAGAAAATCGGAATCTCAGCTTCCGGGCCTTATCGTCCTGTCGATACTGGTCGTGTTTATGGTGCTCGCCGCCCTGTATGAGAGCTGGTCTATTCCATTTGCGGTCATGCTGGTCGTTCCGCTGGGCCTTATCGGCGCGGTGATAGCGGTGTCCGTTACCGGCATGACAAATGACGTTTTCTTCAAGGTCGGCCTGATTACGCTTATCGGCCTGTCGGCCAAGAACGCCATTCTGATTGTTGAATTTGCGAGGCAGCTCCATCGCCAGGGGCAGCCCCTGCTGGCGGCAACCATTCATGCCGCCGGCCAGCGCCTGCGCCCTATTTTGATGACGTCGTTAGCCTTCACCTTAGGGGTTGTTCCGTTGATGCTGGCCCGTGGGGCGAGCGACAGTACGCAGCATGCCATCGGTACCGGCGTATTTGGCGGCATGATTAGCGGTACGCTTCTCGCCATTTTCTTCGTACCGGTTTTCTTTATCGTCATCGCGCGCTTCATCGACAACCTCAGGAAAGCGTGAATACCCTTGCGGGATCGCGCTTCCTCGCTGGTTGGATGAGGCGAAGCTGTTGCCGGGTGATATACTGGACGAATGCTGAAATTTTGAGCCCCCGCGAGTCCGCGGCGCATTCTTCGGGGCAGGCGTCTTCGGAGAACAGCGAGAAATATCGTGACACAAGGGGCTGTGAGTGGGCTATAATTTCGAGCTAATTTCGAATGATTTTGAAATACTGCCTGTAACGCTATGAATTACAAGGCAAAATTAGCAATGAATATAAGGATTAAAGCTATGGGTTTTCTTTCCGGTAAGCGCATTCTGGTAACTGGCGTTGCCAGCAAACTGTCCATCGCATACGGCATCGCACAGGCAATGCATCGCGAAGGCGCTGAGCTGGCGTTCACCTACCAGAACGACAAGCTGAAAGGCCGTGTTGAAGAGTTTGCCGCGCAGCTGGGTTCCAGCATTGTTCTGGAATGTGACGTTGCACAAGACGAAAGCATCGACGGCATGTTTGCTGAACTGGCAAAAGCATGGCCGAAATTCGACGGTTTCGTTCACTCCATTGGCTTCGCTCCTGGCGACCAGCTGGACGGCGACTACGTGAACGCGGTTACCCGTGATGGCTTCAAAATCGCTCACGACATCAGCTCCTACAGCTTCGTTGCGATGGCGAAATCCTGCCGCGCGATGCTGAACCCGGGCGCAGCCCTGCTGACCCTGTCCTACCTGGGCGCTGAGCGTGCTATCCCTAACTACAACGTTATGGGTCTGGCGAAAGCGTCTCTGGAAGCGAACGTACGCTACATGGCGAACGCAATGGGCCCTGAAGGCGTGCGCGTTAACGCCATCTCTGCAGGTCCTATCCGCACCCTGGCAGCTTCCGGTATTAAAGATTTCCGTAAAATGCTGGCACACTGCGAAGCGGTTACCCCGATTCGTCGTACCGTTACCATTGAAGATGTGGGTAACTCTGCGGCATTCCTGTGCTCTGACCTTTCCGCTGGTATCTCCGGCGAAGTGGTTCACGTTGACGGCGGCTTCAACATCGCTGCAATGAACGAGCTGGAAATTAAATAAGCTGTGACTCTCTTCCCTCCCGGGAAGAGAGTTTTCCCCCCGCACCACCCCTTCGTTATTCCGTTCTGCTATTTGTTATCACCTAACAATATTTTTCCCTTTATCTGCCTTACGCCAGGATATTGATCGCCATTTTGAGATCAAGGAACGCACATGGAACAACGCCGTTTTTCCGGCAAAGGCCACTGGTATCACGAAACCCAGTCAAACCACGCGCAGACAGATGTTCTGCCTCTGGTGCCCGAAGCCGCTAACGTCGACGATCGTTTTTTGCTCGATTTAGCCCTGCCTGATGAGATTGTCGCCGCCTGTTCTGGCTGGCTTACCCCTGCCAGGGCCTTATGCCACCAGCTGTTTCCGCTCTCGATTCCCGTGAACCGCCTGCATACGCTCAGCGCCTACGATAGACTCAGTACCGCGCTAACGGTCGCACAGGCCTGTGGCGTTCAGCGGCTCTGTAACCATTACGCCGCCCTCCTCGCCCCGCTTCCCGGCCCGGACTCCTCGCGCGAAAGTAACCGACGTCTGGCGCAAATTACGCAGTATGCCCGCCAGCTCGCCAGCTCCCCTGATGTCATTGATGATAAAGCGCAGAGCCAGCTTGATGAGGTGGGCCTGTCAACGTATGACATTGTGGTGATAAACCAGATTATCGGGTTTATCGGATTTCAGGCGCGCGTCGTCGCGATTTTTCAGGCGCTGTTGGGACACCCTGTTCGCTGGTTGCCAGGCCATCATATTCAGCCGCAAACTCTGCCCGCGAATCACGCCGCCTGGGTGCCGCTGTTGCCCGTCGTCGAGCTGCGCTATGCGAGTGCGCATCAGCTTGAGTCGCTGTCTCGCTGGCAGGCAGAACCCGCGCTGGAGGCGCTGACGCCGGTCCTTTGCCACGAGCCTTCGCTGCTCGACCTGACCGGAGAGATCCTGTTAAACACCCGCGAAGCGATCCCGCTGACGTCCCCCGCACTTTCGGCGGCGGTCGAACTGCTGACGCGCTCTCCGGACCGCTTCAGCGCCGCGCAGTTTACCCCGCTAACGGATCAAGGACTCCCGGGCGAACATGCCATCATGCTGCTTACCCGAAGCGCGTTTGACGGCTGGCTCAATCGTTTGAAAGTCGCGTTTGGTAAAGAGGAATAACCATACTAATTACCCAAAGAGCGCTTGCTGAGACAGTGAGAATCGCGTAAAACTGTCAGCCGCTCAATGGCTACGAAAATAGAACATTATGTTTCAGGACAACCCGCTGCTAGCGCAGCTTAAACAGCAACTGCATTCCCAGACGCCGCGTGCAGAAGGGGTCGTAAAAGCCACGGAAAAGGGCTTTGGCTTCCTTGAGGTTGACGCGCAGAAAAGCTACTTCATTCCGCCACCGCAGATGAAGAAAGTGATGCATGGCGATCGCGTCATGGCCGTCATTCATACCGAGAAGGACCGCGAGTCTGCCGAGCCGGAAGAACTGATCGAACCGTTCCTGACCCGTTTTGTGGGTAAGGTGCAGAGAAAAGACGATCGTCTTGCTATCGTGCCGGATCATCCCCTGCTGAAAGATGCCATTCCCTGCCGCGCCGCCCGTGGCGTTGAGCATGATTTTAAAGAAGGTGACTGGGCCGTAGCAGAAATGCGCCGTCATCCTCTGAAAGGCGATCGCGGTTTTTATGCTGAGCTGACCCAGTTCATCACCTTTGGCGCCGACCATTTCGTGCCATGGTGGGTCACGCTGGCACGCCACAATCTTGAAAAAGAAGCGCCGAACGGCGTAGCGACCGAGATGCAGGACGAAGGTCTGACGCGCCGCGATCTCACCGCGCTGGAGTTTGTCACCATCGACAGCGCCAGCACGGAAGATATGGATGACGCGCTGTACGCTGAAGAAGGCGCCGATGGCAAACTCCATTTGACCGTCGCCATTGCCGATCCAACCGCCTGGATTGCCGAAGGCAGCAAGCTGGATGACGCCGCGAAAATCCGTGCGTTCACTAACTACCTGCCAGGCTTCAACATTCCGATGCTGCCGCGCGAATTGTCAGACGATCTCTGCTCGCTGCGTCCAAACGAAGTGCGCCCGGTCCTTGCCTGCCGCATGACTATCGCCGCAGATGGCGCGATTGAAGACGATATCGAGTTCTTTGCCGCCACCATCGAATCGAAAGCCAAGCTGGCCTACGATAACGTCTCCGACTGGCTTGAAAATACCGGTAGCTGGAAACCTGAATCAGACGCCATTGCCGCGCAAATCCGTCTGCTGCATCGCATCTGCCTGAACCGCGGCGAATGGCGTAAAACCCATGCGCTGGTGTTCAAAGACCGCCCGGACTATCGCTTTGTTCTGGGCGAGAAAGGCGAAGTGCTGGACATCGTGGCCGAACCGCGACGCATTGCGAACCGCATCGTTGAAGAGGCGATGATTTCCGCCAATATCTGTGCCGCACGCGTGCTGCGCGACAAGCTGGGCTTTGGCATTTACAACGTCCACACCGGGTTTGATCCGGCGAATACCGAAGCGCTGGCGGCCCTGCTGAAGACTCACGATGTGCACGTTGATCCGGAAGAAGTGCTGACGCTGCCGGGCTTCTGCAAGCTTCGTCGCGAACTGGACGCGCAACCGTCGGGTTTCCTGGACAGCCGCATTCGTCGCTTCCAGTCCTTCGCTGAAATCAGCACCGAACCTGGCCCGCACTTTGGTCTTGGCCTCGAAGCTTACGCCACCTGGACATCGCCGATCCGTAAGTATGGCGATATGGTCAACCACCGTCTGCTGAAAGCGATTATCAAAGGTGAAACCATTGCCCGTCCTCAGGAGGACACCACGCTGCAGATGGCCGATCGCCGCCGCCTGAACCGCATGGCGGAACGTGACGTTGGAGACTGGCTGTACGCGCGCTTCCTGCAGGATAAAGCCGGTACGGACACCCGTTTCGCCGCAGAGATCATCGATATCAGCCGAGGGGGGATGCGCGTCCGTCTGGTCGATAACGGTGCTGTCGCGTTTATTCCTGCGCCGTTCCTGCATGCGGTTCGTGACGAAATGGTCTGTAGCCAGGAAAACGGTACCGTGCAAATTAAAGGTGAAACAGTTTACAAAGTCACCGACGTGATTGACGTTACTATCGCCGAAGTTCGCATGGAAACCCGCAGTATTATCGCGCGCCCTGTCGCCTGATAACCGGTTCAATTGTCGGTCTTTTCCTTTCCGGAAGGGCCGGCAATTTTTCTTTTTATCCCCGCCACAAAATCATTATTTTTCCTTACTATTTTCAGTATCCCTTCGCCCAAAACCGCCATAATTATCTACAGTAAAAGAGTGTTGTTATATTCGGTTACGTGAATTTCTATACGCTCAGTATCCTTTTTCACCTGACTCGTTTTATTATAAGAAAGCAGGGAAAAACAACAGGTTCACTTCGGTTTTGCCGCTGTTTCTCAACGGAAAAGTCGACAGCAAATGAATAATTTGTGCGCTAATGAACAGCTGCGGGAGAAAACATGATGGACGATCTGGAGCAGAATTTGCTGTTTCGCTACATGGGGACTCACAGCCCGTGGTGGCGCCTGTCAGCTGACAGCAACGCTCTGCACCTTTCCACCAGCGAAAATGCCGATGTCACTCAGGTCGTGGCGCTGGACGATGAACAGGCCGATCTCATCCGTCATTTAACCGTTATTACCTCCAGCATTTCCATGTCGCTCTCCCTGTACGGGGAAGATGTCACGGTTCATCTTGTGGGCCGCAAAATTACCCGCAACGAGTGGGCAGGCACCGCTTCCGCCTGGAACGATACGCCCTCGGTGGCGCGCGATCTGGCTCAGGGGCTCTCTTTCGCGGAACAGGTTGTCTCAGAGGCCAACTCCGTCATTGTTATTCTCGATCGGCACGGCAATATTCAGCGTTTTAACCGGCTTAGCGAAGAGTACACCGGCCTGAAAGAGCAGGAAGTCATTGGTCAGAACGTATTTAAGCTGTTTATGAGCCGCAGCGAAGCGGCAGCCTCAAAGCGCAATATTACCGGTTTTTTTCGCAACGGCAGCTCCTACGAAGTCGAACGCTGGATCAAAACGCGTAAAGGGCAGCGGCTGTTTCTGTTCAGAAACAAATTCGTGCACAGCGGCAGCGGTAAAAATGAAATTTTCCTTATCTGTTCCGGGACCGATATTACCGAGGAGCGCCGCGCTCAGGAGCGGCTGCGCGTGCTGGCCAATACCGATACCATCACCGGCCTGCCAAACCGCAATGCGATCCACGACCTGATTTCTGACGCCATCGACAACCGCGGCGACACGCAGGTGGGCGTGGTGTATCTCGATCTGGATAACTTTAAAAAGGTCAACGATGCTTACGGTCATATGTTTGGCGATCAGCTGTTACAGGCCGTCGCCCTCGCCATTTTAAGCTGCCTGGACGAGGAACAGGTGCTGGCGCGACTTGGCGGCGATGAGTTTATCGTCATGGCTACCAATACCTCTCAGGGCTCTCTGGAGGCGATGGCGTCGCGCATTTTAACCCGCCTGCGCCAGCCGTTCCGAATCGGTCTGATTGAGATTTATACCGGCTGCTCCCTGGGTATCGCCCTCGCCCCGCAGCACGGGAACGACCGGGAAAGCGTTATTCGCAACGCCGATACCGCCATGTACACTGCCAAAGAGAACGGCCGGGGCAAGTTCTGCGTCTTCTCACCCGAGATGAACCAGCGCGTGTTTGAGTATCTCTGGCTGGATACCAACCTGCGCAAGGCACTGGATAACGATCAGCTTCTGATCCACTATCAGCCGAAAATAACCTGGCGCGGAGAAGTCAGAAGCCTCGAAGCGCTGGTCCGCTGGCAATCACCAGAACGCGGCCTGATCCCGCCGCTGGAGTTTATCTCTTATGCCGAGGAGTCGGGGTTGATTGTGCCGCTGGGCCGCTGGGTGATGCTCGACGTGGTTCGCCAGGTGGCGAAATGGCGCGATAAGGGAATAAACCTGCGCGTGGCGGTGAACGTCTCTGCACGCCAGCTGGCCGACCAGACCATCTTCAGCGACTTAAAGCAGGCGCTGAAGGATCTGAATTTTGAATACTGCCCGGTCGACGTTGAGTTGACCGAAAGCTGTCTTATCGAAAATGAAGAGCTGGCGCTGTCCGTGATCCAGCAGTTCAGCCGACTCGGGGCGCAAATTCATCTGGATGATTTTGGCACCGGCTACTCTTCCCTTTCTCAGCTGGCACGTTTCCCTATCGACGCCATTAAGCTCGATCAATCTTTCGTCAGGGATATTCATAAGCAGTCTATTTCCCAGTCACTGGTGCGCGCTATCGTCGCGGTGGCGCAGGCGTTAAATCTGCAGGTGATTGCCGAAGGTGTGGAAAATGCAAAAGAAGACGCCTTTCTGACCAAGAACGGCGTCAACGAACGGCAGGGTTTTCTGTTTGCTAAGCCGATGCCCGCTGCCGCATTCGAGCGATGGCTAAAACGATATCAAGCGCGAAATCAACGTTAACTGGCTTTACGCAGGCCCGCCGCGTGATGGCGGTTTTGCAGCGTGACCAGACGCTCCATGTAGGCGATATCTTTCGGCTCTAGGCAGAAAGCGGCATCTACCCAGTCTTCCGTGATGTCCATCAGTTCACTGCGGGGCAATTGCAGAACGCGCGTACGGGCGCGCAGCATCGCCCTTACGCCATTCAGTTTTGGCCGCAGCGTATCGATGAAGGTTCGGGTGGAAACATAGCTTTGTCCGGGTTCAAACAGGACATCCGCCAGACCGTGCTGTTCGTACCATTCAGCCGTATGGGATTCCCCTTTGTAGATGAGTTCCTCCGCCAGCTTCATGCCTGCACGGCGTGCAACCAGGGAATATCCTCCCATCCCCGGAAACAGGTTGAAGGCAATCTCCGGGAAACCTAAACGGGCATCGCGCTGAGCCAGGACGAAATGGTGTGCCAGAGCGGCCTCAAACCCGCCCCCTAACGCACTGCCTTCGACCATTGCCAGAGTGATGGCTCCCGTATCAAACCCCCGCGAGGCCGCATGGACGCAATCAACGCAGGCGCGAGCGTACGCCCGTAACGCTTCCCGACGTCCGTTCTGAATGCACTCGACGAAGAACTGTAAATCCCCGCCGGCATTGTACATCTCGGGAACCAGCGATCCGGTTACCCAAAAATCAACCGCAAACCCAGACTGGCGAACCAGCCATGAAAAGTTCATGATCTCCTCTATTAACGCATGGTTAAAGCAAGGACGTGGCTGAGCCCGCAGCATCATCCAGACCGTGTGACGCTCCGCCTCGTAATACCCTGACAGCTGCGTGAACCGTTCAGTATCGGTAAACAGTGTGCAGGTAGGCTGATTGATAACTGTCATAGTCTAATTCCTCTTATAAAAAAGCGCCTTGCGCGCAGTTTTAGACTAATCCACTCATTAAGCCTGCTGCATGAGGGGGAATAAATTTATCACTTACGTTTATGTAATTTAGTTATTGCATTTTTTCCCTTCTCTTTTGATCCTATTTTCTGCATCATTGAAAATATTAACTTTTCGCGCCTGGGGTGAGATTATGTCGACTATTGACGCACAAGCTGTAGCACAACGAATTGATACCGTGCTGGATATCCTGGTGGCGGGCGATTATCACTCTGCTATCCGTAATCTCGAGATCCTGAAGTCTGAACTTCTTGCTCAGAATGGTGCTGACAATGCGCCAGAAAACGGACAGCCAAAAGCGCCGTGGGAAGTTTAATCCCACCGTCTCCGACCTCGTTTCGCTTTATTAAATGGATGCTATGAATTCCCGACAACAACTCATTTTGCAGATGGTCATCGATCAGGGACGCGTAAGCGTAGTCGATCTCGCTAAAACCACCGGCGTGTCTGAAGTTACCATCCGTCAGGATCTTAATCTGCTGGAAAAACAGAGCTACCTGCGTCGCGCGCACGGATATGCTGTCCCGCTGGACAGTGACGACGTCGAAACGCGCATGATGAATAACTACGCGCTCAAACGTGAACTGGCGGAATTTGCCGCGTCCCTGGTGAACAACGGCGAGACCGTCTTTATTGAAAACGGCAGCAGTAATGCCCTTCTGGCGCGCACGCTTGCCGATCAAAAAGACGTTACCATCATCACCGTCAGCAGCTATATCGCGCATTTGCTCAAAGAGACGCGCTGCGAGGTGATTCTGCTCGGCGGTATTTACCAGAAAAAAAGTGAAAGCATGGTAGGCCCGCTGACCCGTCAGTATGTCCAGCAGGTTCATTTCAGCAAGGCCTTTATTGGGATTGACGGCTGGCAGCCGGAGACAGGTTTTACCGGCCGGGATATGATGCGCTCTGACGTGGTGAATGCCGTGCTGGAAAAAGAGTGTGAAGCCATTGTGCTCACCGACAGTTCTAAATTTGGCGCCGTTCACCCTTATACGATGGGCCCCGTTTCACGCTTTAGCCGCGTGATTACCGATGAAAGATTGAGCGACGCGCACCGTAATAAGCTGGAGGATGACGGGCTGATTGTCAATATTATTAAAACGACCGCCTGAGTCCCCTCCGCGCCCGAATTTCGGGCGCATACGCCCTTCTTTCTCTGAGATGATTCCTGGTACTTCTTTAAGAGTTTTTACCTGTTTAACCTGCATTAAAGTCGTAAAATTAATGTTAGCGATATAACAGGAAGTGACTATCACCTGCGTGATTACGTAACGCCTGCGCGACCAGCTTTCACGGAGAACAGAATTAAGTATTCGATTCGTCTATACTTAACGTGTACATCTTTCCGTGAATCGATAATTCAGGAGAAAGTATTATGACCTTAACCAGCAAAAAATTAGCCGCCGCTGTTCTGGCAATCACTGTAGCAATGTCCCTGAGCGCGTGCTCTAACTGGTCTAAACGTGACCGTAACACCGCTATTGGTGCCGGTGCCGGTGCTCTCGGTGGTGCAGTATTAACGGATGGTAGTACGCTGGGTACATTAGGTGGCGCTGCTGTCGGTGGTATTATCGGTCACCAGGTTGGCAAATAATTATTATCTAAGCCTTCCCCGGTATTGCGATATTTGAACGCATTTCAGGTCTGACATACGCACGTATATAACACGAGCCACGGCATTTGCCGTGGCTCATTTATCCTAACCGCCTGCCAGTTTGACTTTCATACCTTTGGCTTCCAGCAGAGATTTTATTAAATCGCGCTTATCTCCCTGGATTTCAATAATGCCGTCTTTCACGGCGCCGCCGCAGCCACATTTCTTTTTTAACTCGGCCGCCAGCTTTGCCAGTTCAGCATCATCCAGGTCAATGCCGGAGATAAGGCAAACCCCTTTCCCTTTTCGTCCACTGGTTTGACGCTGGATCCGAACGATACCGTCCCCCTTTGGACGTTCCACTTTCGCTTTCGGCTCGTCTATACGCCCGCTATCGGTTGAATAGACCAGACGGCTGTTGGAATCGGTCATTAGGCCCCCTTTTTCAGCGATGCGTTGATAGCCTTAAGCGTCTCGGCCGGGTTGGCAGACTGCGTTACCGGGCGCCCGATGACCATGTAGTCAACGCCAGCAGCCAGCGCCTGCTCAGGCGTCATAATGCGGCGCTGATCGCCCACGTCACTACCTGCAGGGCGGATCCCCGGCGTAACCAGTTTAAAATCCTTGCCCAGCGCTGATTTGAAACGTACCGCTTCCTGCGCGGAGCAAACAACACCATCCAGGCCGCAATGCTGCGTCAGACGTGCGAGACGTTCGGCATGCTCGGCGGGTGACAACGTCACGCCCAGGTCGCGAAGATCGTTTTCGTCCATACTGGTCAGCACCGTGACCGCAATCAGCAGCGGTGCATCTTTACCGAACGGCAGGAGCGCCTCGCGGGCGCCCGTCATCATTCTTGCCCCACCCGATGCATGGACGTTGACCATCCATACGCCCAGCTCTGCGGCTGCGGCAACGGCGTGCGCCGTGGTATTCGGGATATCGTGGAATTTCAGGTCGAGGAAAACGTCAAAGCCGCGCTGCTGCAGATCGCGAACGATTTGCGGTCCAAACAGCGTGAACATCTCTTTGCCAACTTTCAGACGGCAGTCGCGAGGGTCGATGCCGTCGACAAACGCCAGTGCGGCGTCACGCTTATTGTAATCAAGCGCAACAACAACAGGAGAATCCGTAATTACGCGGGAAGTGGAGGATGTAACAGACGTCATGACCAGCCCTTTTCGTCTATGGGCGCGCAGCGGCGCGGAACAGATAAACGGCCAGCATTCTACCTGCCGACGCCGCAAATTGACAGGATCCATTTACGCGCCTGCCAGGCCGACAAACCGCACGGAGTTCAGGATATGGGAAAAACGATCAGTATGTTGTAACTAAAATGCGGCGTTTTAAAAAATTACTGCCCGTCCAGGCCACGGATTGGCTTGATGGTGGACCAGGCGCGGCAGGAAGGACAGTGCCAGTAGAGCGTATACGCGGTAAAACCGCACTTCTGGCAACGATAGCGCGGCTTGCTGCGCACCTGCTCGCCAACCATGTCGCGCAGCACCATCAGGCTCTCTTTGGCGCGCCCTTCTTCAGCATCGTTCAGGTGGTAATCCATCAGCTTATGGAACACCCGCATGGTCGGATGGCGCTGCAGCTGACGCGTAATATAAACCTGCGCGGTGTCGCTTCCCTCATACTGCTCAACAACGTCTGAGAGCATCAGTTCAGCGGTGGCGCCGGTATTCTCTTCCACGCAGCGACGCAGGAATGCTACCCACTCTTCCTGCTTGTCGAGCTGTTGATAGCAGGTTTGCAGCATTTCCAGCGTTTCACTGACCAGCTCTTTGTCCTGGTCGATAACCCGCAGCAGGCTTTCAACGGCTTTGGCGTAGTCGCCATTCGCCATAAAGACGCGCCCCATCATGATGGAGATTCGCGCGCTGTTGCGGTCCGCGGCGGCGCCTTTCTTCAGCAGCGCCATGGCTTTATCCATGTCGTCGTTGCCCATCTGCTGAAGCGCAAGCTCACAGTAGAAATGGGCTATCTCAACGCGCTGCTTATCTTTACCCAGCTTCACCAGACGTTCAGCGGTATCAATGGCTTTCTGCCAGTCGCTGGTGGCCTGATAAATCTGCAGGAGCTGCTGCAGCGCGCCGATGCGGAAATCTGTTTCATCCACCAGCTGCGCGAACATATCTTCAGCGCGATCGTACAACCCCGCGGCCATGTAATCCCGCCCCAGCTGTTGCACCGCAAGGAGACGTTGATCGTAGGTCAGCGAGGCGCTTTCCATCAGGGTCTGGTGAATACGTATGGCGCGATCGACCTCGCCGCGCGAGCGGAACAGGTTGCCCAGGGTGAGATGCGCTTCAACCGTCCCCGTATCCTCTTTCAGCATATCGAGGAACAGGTCTACAGCTTTGTCCTGCTGATTGCTCAGGAGGAAGTTCACCCCCGCAACGTAGTCGCGGGAGAGGCGGTTGGCCTCATCCTGTTTTGTTTGTTGCGCACTTCTGCGGCCCATATACCAGCCATAGGCTGCGGCTACAGGCAAAAGCAGAAACAACAACTCCAGCATAGTCGATTATTCCTTCACGACCGGCACACCAGAGCTTTCCGGGATGTCAGACGCAGGGGCAATGTTATTTTCGAGTCGCTTAATTTTACGTTCAGCGCGCGCAAGAGAAACACGGACTTTCAGCCAGAACAGACCGCAAACCAGCCAGCCAATGGCAAAGCCAGCAGCAAATAAGACCGCCAGCAGGCTCGAGACGCGATACTCACCCTGAGCCAGCAGATAGTTAAACGTCACCTGCTGATCGTTTTGTGCACCCAACGTGACTGAAATGACAAAAATCGCCAATACCAGTAAGAAAATGAGTAAATATTTCACATTACTTCCCGTTATGTGGTTCAAGCGAATAAAGTGTGTTCAACTCACCGCAATCAGCCTTATAAACTACCATTTTAGCGACGAGCGCGAAACGGAAAAAGTGACGCGCAGGTCATGGATCTATGGGCAAAATACGGAATATCAACCGTCAGGCGTCGGTTTGGTCCCTTTCGGCTATTTCTTCTTTCTCTTCCGGCGGTGGCGTTAGCGGGCCGCAGAATCGTTCAGCAAGCCAGGTGGCCAGCGTCACCAGCAGCCATGAGATCAGCGTGGCGACCACCAGATCCCGCGGCCAGTGCATCCCCAGCAGCAAGCGGCTGCCCATTACCCCTGTCGCCCAAACCAGTAACACCGCGATGGTGATCGTGCGACGCCTCGGCCAAAGCAGCCCGACCCCCAGCAGCGCCCAGCTGGCCGCAAACATGGTATGACCGGAAGGAAACGCAAACCCGGTCTCTTTCTGCCAGTGTTTACGCAGGAATTTTGGAATATCTTCCTGTTCCGCAAGCTGTTCTTTCACCAGCGCGCCGCGATCTTTACGCTTTAAAGTGTAGAACTCATCCACCGGAACATGGTGTGCTTTTTCCAGCCAGACGACAAACGGCCTTGGCTCCTGAACGTTGTCTTTTACCCATGACTTCAGGCCCTGACCAATAACGATTGCCCCACCGAGGATAGCAAAGAGCATCAGCGCCGCACGCAGTCGAAAGCGCAGGCACCACAGAAACCAGCCGCAGAGGATGACGTGGGTAATAATGCCCCAGGGCTGGGTGACCGTTTCCGTAACCCAGTACAATGTTTTAAGCCACGTAGCATTCTGCCCGGGCTGCCACATCCAGCCGGATACCCAAACGGCCAAAGGCATAATCAGTAAAATGGCCGCGCCTGCTGCCGTACGTCTGGCGATTGAAAGCATGTCTTCTCCTTTTTCGCTAAGCGTCACAATCATAACTGAAATTAATCCTTTGGGTGGATATGTCGGATCGTGCGTTTAACGTTCATATAGCATGGTGCCCATTAGGCGAACCTGCTGAGCTTGTGGCAAAATGAACTGATACAGAAAGCAAAACAGGGCAAAGGCACGAAACGTGTCAGCCTACTCTGGAGAATCACATGCAGCTTAAACGTGTGGCAGAAGCCAAACTGCCAACCCCATGGGGCGATTTCCTGATGGTGGGTTTTGAAGAACTGGCAACCGGACAGGATCATGTCGCGCTGGTATATGGCGACATTTCAGGGCAGACGCCGGTTCTGTCCCGCGTCCATTCTGAGTGTCTTACCGGCGACGCGCTGTTCAGCCTGCGCTGTGATTGTGGTTTCCAGCTGGAAGCCGCCCTGTCTCATATTGCAGAAGAAGGTCGCGGTGTGCTGCTTTATCACCGTCAGGAAGGTCGTAATATTGGTCTCCTGAATAAAATCCGCGCCTACGCGCTTCAGGATCAGGGCTACGATACGGTTGAAGCAAACCATCAGCTTGGCTTTGCCGCTGACGAACGCGACTTCACTCTGTGCGCCGATATGTTCAAGCTGCTGGGCGTGGACGAAGTTCGTCTGCTGACCAATAACCCAAAAAAAGTGGAGATCCTGACCGAAGCGGGGATCAACATCGTCGAGCGCGTACCGCTGATTGTCGGCCGCAACCCGAAAAACGCCCACTACCTGGATACCAAAGCCGCCAAAATGGGCCATCTGCTGAAAGAGTGATACTAAAAAGCCCGGCACGCGCGCCGGGCTTGTTTCATCAGTCCAGCATCTTACGAATCACATAATGTAAAATGCCGTCGTTCTGGTAATAGGTCAGCTCGGTTGCCGTATCAATACGGCACCGGCAATCCAGCACCTCGATTTTCCCGTCTGCCCGCGTTAACTTCACCGGCACCGTTTTCCCCGGCTGCAGGTTTTGCAGACCGCTAATCTCAATCTGCTCTTCCCCGGTCAGTCCCAGCGTTTTACGCGTCACGCCCTGCGGGAACTCAAGCGGCAGGATCCCCATACCGATCAGATTCGAGCGATGAATACGTTCAAACGATTCGGCGATAACCACGCGAACGCCAAGCAGACGCGGACCTTTCGCCGCCCAGTCGCGGCTGGAGCCGGAACCGTACTCTTTCCCGGCGATCACCGCCAGCGGTGTTCCTTCCTGTTGATATTTGACCGCAGCATCATAAATCGAAACCACTTCCGTCCCCGGCAGATGGCGCGTCATGCCCCCTTCCACGCCCGGTACCATTTCGTTACGAATGCGAATGTTGGCAAAGGTCCCGCGCATCATGACCTCATGATTGCCGCGACGCGAGCCGTAGGAGTTAAAATCGCGGCGTTCGACGCCCCGGCTCTGTAGATAACGGCCTGCCGGGCTATCGGCTTTGATACTCCCCGCCGGAGAGATATGGTCGGTCGTGACGGAATCTCCCAGCATCGCCAGTATGCGCGCGCCGTGGATATCCTTAAGCGGTGCCGGCTCGGCCAGCATCTCGTCAAAGAACGGCGACAGACGAATATAGGTCGAGTCATCCTGCCAGTCGTAGGTATCTGAGCCCACGACGTTGATGGTTTTCCACTCCGGCGTGCCTTCAAAGACCTCCGCATACTCTTTGCGGAACATCTCGGTTGAGACCTTTTCAACGGCCAGCGCGATTTCACGCGAAGATGGCCAGATATCTTTCAGGTAGACAGGATCATTCTTGCGATCGTGACCAATTGGATCGGTCGCCAGGTTGATATTCATGTTCCCTGCAAGGGCATACGCCACAACCAGCGGCGGCGAGGCGAGCCAGTTGGTTTTCACCAGCGGGTGAATACGCCCTTCAAAATTTCGGTTACCGGACAGGACCGCGCCTACCGTCAGGTCACCCTGCTTGATCGCCGTTTCAATGGGTTCAGGCAGCGGACCGGAGTTACCAATACAGGTCGTACAGCCGTAGCCCACGAGGTTAAAGCCCAGCTCGTCAAGGTACGGCGTCAGTTTGGCCTGCGCCAGGTAATCCGATACCACTTTGGAACCCGGTGCCAGCGAGGCCTTGACCCATGGCTGAGGTTTTAGCCCAAGCTCTACCGCCTTTTTCGCCAACAGACCGGCCGCCATTAATACGCTGGGGTTCGAGGTGTTGGTGCAGGAGGTAATGGCCGCAATAACAACCGCGCCATCCGGGAGCTGATACTGATGTCCGTTCAGAACATAGTCGACCGGACGGTGGTCTTTCTGCGCCACGTTCACTTCCAGGGCATTGCTGGCGGCAAAGGCTTTTGGCACGTCACTCAGCGCAACCCGATCCTGCGGACGTTTAGGCCCGGCGAGGCTCGCCTCGACGCTTCCCATATCGAGCTCAAGCGTGCTGGTGAAGACCGGTTCATCGCCCGGGTTTCGCCACATGCCCTGCACTTTGGTATAGGCCTCCACCAGCGCGACCTGCTCTTCGCTGCGCCCGCTAAGGCGCATGTACTCCAGCGTGACGTCATCGATGGGGAAAAAGCCGCAGGTTGCACCGTATTCCGGCGCCATATTGGCAATGGTGGCACGGTCGGCAAGCGGCAGCGAATCCAGACCATCACCGTAGAATTCTACAAACTTGCCCACCACACCATGCTTACGCAGCATCTGGGTGACGGTGAGCACTAGATCGGTGGCGGTAATGCCTTCAGACAGCTTGCCGGTGAGCTTGAAGCCCACCACGTCAGGGATAAGCATGGACACCGGCTGGCCGAGCATGGCCGCTTCCGCTTCGATCCCCCCGACGCCCCAGCCCAGCACGCCCAAACCGTTGATCATGGTGGTATGAGAGTCCGTGCCCACCAGCGTGTCCGGATAGGCGACCCACTCTTTATCCTGCAATTCACTCCAGACGGCTTTACCCAGATATTCAAGATTCACCTGGTGACAAATACCGGTACCCGGCGGGACCACGCTAAACCGGCTGAACGCCTGCTGCCCCCACTTCAGGAACACGTAGCGCTCGTGGTTGCGCTCCATCTCCAGACGCACGTTCTCGCCAAAGGCGTCGTCATCACCAAAGCGGTCAACGGTTACGGAGTGGTCAATGACGAGGTCAACGGGGGAAAGCGGATTCACTTTTGCCGTATCTCCGCCGAGACGCTTAACGGCCTCGCGCATCGCGGCTAAATCAACGACGGCAGGAACACCGGTAAAGTCCTGCATCAGCACCCTGGCCGGGCGGTAGGCGATTTCTCTGTCGGCATGGGCATTTTCTAGCCACCCTGCCAGCGCCTGGATATCATCGAGGGTGACAGAGTCACCGTCCTGCCAGCGCAATAGGTTTTCCAGTAAAACTTTCAATGACTTGGGTAAACGCGAAATGTCCCCAAGCGTTCTGGCAGCCAGCGGCAGGCTGTAGTAATGCCAGGTTTTATTTTCTGCCTGTAACGTGTCCTTACTGGCTTCGCGTAGGGTTAACGACATAAGCTCCTCCTTAATCACAGAGATGCCCCGACAATCATCAGGGCCGTAATTAAAGATAACACAAAGATGTCGTAACGTTTTGATAACAACCCAAATTGATAAATTTAGGTTTGGTCCAGAAAGGAAAAACAAAAAACCCCGCCGTAGCGAGGTTTTACAATTTAGTGGAGGGCCAACCAGATGAGCTGACTCCAGAAAAGAATCGACACGGTAAAAACGCCGATCCATGACCAGTATTTGTGAGACGTCATGTTATTCATCATAGGGACACCAGGCATTATTTATTAAAAGTTCCGAGGTAAGTCCTCAGTGCTATATTGCTGATGTGTATTTATTAAAGAGTACAAAAGTGCAGAGTCGATATTCAGACTATTTGCATCATTACGCAATTAACTAAATTATTGTTTTTTGGGTTCGTCTTCAGCGAACACATCAATAAACGCTTGCTGCTGCGGCGTCAGTTTCCAGGACGCGGGTACAACAGTCGCAGGTGCTTTACGCCCTCTGTGGCCATTGTCACGATGCTGACACATCTGTTTTACCGTTTCTGTACGTACCGTCACTGCCATATTTAACCCCAATATTTCCAGGCCAGGAGAGCAACCACTACCCAAAACAGGGTAGAGACGAGAAAGACCGCCAGCCAGGCTTTACGCTTGAGCGCAGGATCCCTTTGCGGTTCTTCACTTCCTGAAGGCATTGCTAACCTCATACAATCGACATCGCTTATCATTTAGGACCAAACAATTGGTACAATTAATCATCTGTTGAGATAAATCCTAAAGAAACTTTAGCCGAAAAGCCAGTGAATTTACGCACCGGAAGGTATGAAATATTCAATCTTTTGACCAGAAATAAATAATTGAAAAGAAAAATTTGCGAAGGCGTAAATTAGTTTCTACTTTTGTCGCCAATTCACGACATTATAACCTTACGGATTAAATGGATAATGACATTATATGACAGGGGATGCGTAGATGATGATAATTCTAATTTAGCTTTGAGGCGTTATTTCGGTATCTTTCCCTAAGGGAAAGATACCGGGTGTGATTATTTTTCGGGGAGTTTGATGTCTTTAAACATCTCTTCAATATCTTCATTTGAGCGTAATGCAACGGCGGTATCAACCACATCACGCGTTAAATGAGGGGCAAAGCGCTGAATAAAATCATACATATAGCTGCGCAGGAAGGTGCTGCGACGGAAGCCAATCTTTGTGGTGCTATGACTGAAAACATCATGCGCATCAAGACGCACCAGGTCAGGGTCTGACACCGGATCCACCGCCATGCTGGCAATGACGCCCACCCCCAGACCAAGCCGCACATAGGTTTTAATCACGTCGGCGTCCGTTGCGGTAAAGACAATGCGCGGCGTTAACCCTGCCCGGTTAAAGGCCGTATCAAGCTCGGACCGTCCGGTAAAGCCAAACGTATACGTCACCAACGGATATTGAGCCAGCTCTTCGATAGTGACCGTCCCTTTACCCGCCAGGGGGTGATCGGGGGTCACCACGATAGAACGATTCCAGTGATAGCAAGGAAGCATCACCAGATCGTCATACAGGTGAAGCGCTTCGGTGGCGATGGCAAAGTCTGCATTACCCTTGGAGACGGCTTCAGCAATTTGCGTTGGCGAGCCCTGGTGCATATGCAAAGAGACGCGAGGATAACGCTCGATAAAGCCTTTGATAACGCCGGGTAGCGCATAGCGTGCCTGGGTATGCGTCGTGGCAATATACAGCGAACCTTTATCCGGCCAGGTGTGTTCCCCCGCCACAGACTTAATTGCGTCGACTTTGGAGAGGACTTCCCGCGCAATGCGGATGATTTCCTGCCCCGCAGGCGTCACCTGGGTGAGATGCTTACCGCTGCGGGCAAATATCTGGATACCTAACTCGTCCTCCAGCATACGAACTTGTTTGCTGATGCCCGGTTGCGAGGTATATAACCCCTCGGCGGTAGAAGAGACGTTAAGGTTATGATTCACCACCTCAACGATATAACGAAGCTGCTGTAATTTCATGCCAGACCATCCGATTTAGCGCATGCGGTCAATCGCTTAAGACGATTTAATAATAAGAAAAAGGTTAACTATAACCACTATATCATTTATAGCCTGACTGTATAGTACGGAACAAAAAATAATAACAAGGTAATAAAAAGGGCCGGAAATCCGGCCCTTTTACAGGTAAGTTACGGTAAGGGAAGATTATTTCTTGCCTTCAACCCATTTGCCATCGACAAAGAAGGCAGACCATCCGGTCGCTTTACCCTCTTTCTCTGCCGCAACATACTGCTGCTTAGTTTTACGGCTAAACCGTACCACGGTTTTGTTGCCTTCCGGATCCTGCTGTGGCGCATCGGCCAGATAACGCAATTTCTCAGGCAGACGATCGCGGAAGCGATGCAACTCTTCCACCAGCGGCGCGCGCGTTTCACGCGATTTCGGGAAGGTGTTGGCGGCCAGGAAGACACCTGCGGCACCATCACGCAGCACGAAGTACGCGTCTGATTTCTCGCACGGCAGTTCTGGCAGCGGAACCGGATCTTCCTTCGGAGGAGCCACTTCGCCGTTACGCAGGATTTTGCGCGTGTTTTTACACTCGTCGTTGGTACAGGCCATGTACTTACCGAAACGCCCCATTTTCAGGTGCATTTCAGAGCCACACTTCTCGCATTCCACAATCGGGCCGTCATAGCCTTTAATGCGGAACTCGCCCTCTTCGATCTCATACCCGTCACACGTTGGGTTATTACCGCAAACGTGCAGCTTACGTTTTGGATCGATCAGGTAGCTGTCCATTGCCGTGCCGCATTTCTTGCAGCGGCGTTTGGCACGCAGAGCGTTAGTTTCCGCATCGTCACCCTCCAGCACGTTGAGAACTTCGTTCTCAGGCACCAGGTTGATGGTGGTTTTGCAGCGCTCTTTTGGTGACAGCGCGTAGCCGGAGCAGCCAAGGAACACGCCCGTGGTTGCGGTACGGATTCCCATCTTGCGGCCGCAGGTTGGACAGTCGATGCTGGTCAGAACCATCTGGTTAGGCAGCATGCCGCCCTCTTCAGGATCCTTCTCCGCTTTTTCAAGCTGGTCGGTAAAGTCGCTGAAGAAGCTGTCGAGTACCTTTTTCCATTCCGCCTGATGGCTGGCAACCTGGTCGAGGCTGTCTTCCATTTGCGCGGTGAAATCGTAGTTCATCAATTCGCGGAAGTTTGCTTCCAGACGGTCAGTGACGATCTCACCCATTTTTTCCGCATAGAAACGGCGGTTTTCAACGCGCACGTAGCCACGGTCCTGAATCGTCGAGATGATGGACGCGTAGGTCGACGGACGACCAATACCGCGTTTTTCCAGCTCTTTCACCAGGGACGCTTCGCTGAAGCGCGCAGGCGGCTTGGTGAAGTGCTGTGCCGGAACCAGATCGACAAGCGACAACTCGTCACCTTTATTGACCGCAGGCAGCGTTCTGTCTTCATCGCCTTTACGCAGGGCAGGCATCACTTTCGTCCAGCCGTCGAAGCGCAGAATACGACCGCGCGCCTTCAGGCGGAAATCACCCGCGCCGACGGTCAGCGTTGTGGAGTCGTACTTCGCAGGCGTCATTTGACAAGCGACAAACTGGCGCCAGATCAGCTGATACAGCTTCTGCGCATCCGCTTCCATATCTTTTAACGATTCCGCGAGGACGGAGACGTCGGAAGGACGAATTGCTTCGTGCGCTTCCTGGGAATTCTCTTTGCTGGCGTACTGATTCGCACTTTCCGGCAGGTATTTTTTGCCGAAATTGTCGCTGATATAGCCGCGAACCATATTAACAGCGTCCTGGCTCAGGTTGGTGGAGTCAGTACGCATGTAGGTGATGTAGCCCGCTTCATACAGGCGCTGCGCCATCATCATGGTTTTCTTCACGCCATAACCCAGACGCGTGCTTGCAGCCTGTTGCAGCGTTGAAGTAATAAACGGCGCACCCGGCTTGCTGCTGGTCGGTTTGTCTTCACGTTCCAGCACCTGATAGCGTGCTTTTTCCAGCAGCGCTACGGCGGCCATGGTCTGGTCGCGGTTTTCCGGACGGAAAGGCTTATCGTTGTGATGGCTCACCTGCAGCGGCAGAGCGTCACCGCCCGGCGTGGTCACATTGGCATCGACTTCCCAGAACTCTTCCGGTACGAAGGCTTTAATTTCGCGCTCACGCTCAACGACCAGACGCACGGCGACGGATTGCACACGCCCTGCGGACAGGCCACGGGCAATCTTCTTCCACAGCAGTGGAGAGACCATGTAGCCCACCACGCGGTCCATAAAGCGACGTGCCTGCTGTGCGTTTACGCGGTCAATATTCAGTTCGCCCGGCTTCTCAAACGCCTGACGAATCGCATTCTTCGTAATTTCGTTAAACACTACACGGCTGTAGCGTTTGTCATCACCACCGATCACTTCCCGCAGGTGCCACGCAATGGCTTCCCCTTCGCGGTCAAGGTCGGTTGCGAGATAGATGTGGTCTGCTTTTTCAGCAAGCTGCTTCAGCTCGTTAACGACTTTTTCTTTCCCGGGCAGCACTTCATATTGTGCATCCCAGTTATGCCATGGGTTAACACCCATGCGGTTGACAAGCGCGCTACGTTCATCCTTTTTAGGCTTTTTAGCCCCTTTGGTGGAGGTAGAGTCTGCGCTCTTTTTGCTGGCTGAGCCACTGGTCGGCAAATCGCGGATATGACCCACGCTGGACTTAACCACGTAGTCATTACCCAGATACTTATTGATCGTTTTGGCTTTTGCCGGGGACTCAACGATGACGAGAGCTTTACCCATATTCACCTTTACCTAATTTAATTCTTCCAGGAATACGCCGCACGTTGATTTCCCTTCCGCTGACGACGAGCCAATGATATTGCGACTGCGTCAGGAGATATCAACCCCTTTGTCTTACCGGACGTTAATGAGAAGACGCCCAGGTGATTGAGTTTTCGGGTATTTTTCTCACATCTCGTGTAATTCGTGACGAATTCCCGGTTGAATGTCAAGCAATTCTGTTGCCAGAATGACGAAAGCGCACACTCTACCTGATAAAATTCGTTACGCAACTTTATTAGCATGCAAAAGCAGATCCCGCCAGCCAGGACCCTGCACCTTATCCCCTCACATTACAGGGAAAATTTGCCCCCAAAGCGCCCTCGGCGTAGACTATTGTCACTGTTTAAGGAGTGGATTATGCAGAATACGACCCAACCTATTGACCGAGCCTCTCTGCTTATCGAAGCAAACAAGCTTATCCGTGACCATGAAGATACGCTGGCGGGCATTGAAGCCACAGGCGTAGAGCAGCGTAATGGCGTGCTGATTTTCAGCGGCGAATACTTCCTTGACGAACAGGGTTTACCGACCCCGAAAAGCACCGCCGTGTTTAACATGTTCAAATACCTGGCGCATACGCTTTCAGAGAAATATCACCTGGTCGATTAACGCAAAACGCGAGGCATATGCCTCGCGTTTTTGTTTACAGCAGCGGTTTTTGTCCGCGCTGTAGCCAGCGCAACAGCAGGCGATCCGCGCTTTCCGCTGCACTGTTGGTAAAGCGGTCAAGGAGTCGCTTACGCTGGGTAAAGCGCACGCCCACCAGCTCCCGGCCTTCCATTAGATTGAGCAGCAGATCGTCGCTGGTTCCGACTTCATCCACCAGCCCTTTCTCCTGCGCCTGGACGCCGTACCAGTGCTCGCCCGTCGCGACCTGTTCAATATCGAGCGTTGGGCGCATACGGTGTACAAAATCTTTAAAGAGATGATGCGTTTCGTTGAGATCTTCGCGGAATTTTTGACGCCCTTCTTCCGTGTTTTCCCCCAGCAGCGTCAGGGTACGTTTGTACTGACCCGCCGTGTGAAGTTCGATATCAATCTCTTTATTTTTCAGGAAGCGGTTAAAGTTCGGAATTTGCGCGACCACGCCGATCGAGCCAATAATGGAGAACGGCGCGGCAACAATTTTGTCCGCCACGCAGGCCATCATGTAGCCACCGCTCGCCGCCACTTTATCCACGGCCACGGTCAGCGGGATCTGTTTTTCACGCAGGCGCTGCAGCTGTGAGGCGGCCAGTCCGTAACCGTGAACCACCCCGCCTGGGCTTTCAAGACGCACGACAACCTGATCCTGCGGTGTCGCCACGGCCAGAACGGCAGTCACTTCCTCCCGCAGAGAAGACACTTCATGCGCATCCATACTGCCTTTAAAATCGATCACATAGACGCGCGGCGTGGCCTTATCCTGCGGCGCATTGAGCTTTGCTTTTTCCTTTGCCGCTTTGGCTTCCTGTTTATGCTTTTTCTTCTGCGCTTTCAGCCAGAGTTTCTGTTGATGACTATCAAGCAGCGCCAGAGACATCTCTTCCTGCATCTCTTTATACTGCTCGCTCAGGCGGGTGATGCGTAACTCCCCACGCTGACGCTTGCGCTGCGTCAGGTTCACAATCAGAACGGCTACCACCGCAATGGCAACCACCACCGTCGCGATTTTGGCCAAAAACAACCCATATTGAGAAAGTAATTCCACGCGTTCCACCTTGATTTAACCACGAATCTTTCACGGCAGTGTACAACAGCCCTGCCCATGCGTCTCGCTCGTGACATTACCTCTGCGAGCCGCCTTCAGGAATCCCCGGGCTGGAGTTTAAATATTTGCAAATTGTTAATTTTACAGTAATGCGTCCTGTAGACTGATTGAATTATTAGGCTAATTCGGGCATAAAGCCGAAAAGTCATTATAAAGGCGCCATTGCATCACCGGTCGCCTGAGGAGTCACCGTGCATTATCAACCGCAAAAAAATCTGCTGCACAACCGGATTATTCTTGTCACCGGTGCCAGCGACGGGATTGGCCGCGAGGCAGCCCTGACATACGCCGAATATGGCGCGCACGTCATTTTGATCGGGCGCAACGAAGAAAAACTGAAAAGCGTCGCTCAGGAGATTGAGGCTGCATGCGGCACGCCGGCCCCGTGGTATACGCTCGATTTACTGACCTGCACGCCTGCGGTGTGCCAGGAATTAGCCCAGCGCATCAGCGCTCACTATCCGAGACTCGACGGCGTGCTGCATAACGCCGGTTTGTTAGGCGAGGTTCGTCCGATGGATGAACAGGATCCTGATATCTGGCAGCAGGTGATGCAGGTCAACGTCAACGGCACGTTTTTCCTCACACAGGCATTGCTTCCTTTATTACTCAAATCCGAGTCAGGGTCCCTGGTCTTTACCTCGTCCAGCGTTGGTCGTGAAGGACGCGCAAACTGGGGAGCCTATGCCGTATCAAAATTCGCGACCGAAGGCATGATGCAGGTGCTGGCGGAGGAGTATCAGAGCCGCCATCTGCGCGTAAACTGCATTAACCCGGGCGGTACGCGCACCAAAATGCGCGCCAGCGCGTTCCCGAGTGAAGATCCGCAGAAGCTGAAAACCCCGGCAGACATTATGCCGCTCTATCTCTGGCTGATGGGCGACGACAGCCGCCGCAAAACCGGGATGACCTTTGACGCCCAGCCGGGACGTAAACCAGGAATTTCTCAATGAGTGAAGAACGTCATCAGCAGCGCCAGCAGCGTCTGAAAGAACAGGTCGATGCGCGCGTCGCGGCAGCCCAGGACGAACGTGGGATCGTCATCGTTTTTACCGGCAACGGCAAGGGCAAAACCACTGCCGCATTCGGCACGGCGACACGCGCCGTCGGACACGGTCAAAAAGTGGGCGTGATCCAGTTTATCAAAGGCGAATGGCCCAACGGTGAGCGAAATTTGCTTGAGCCTCACGGCGTTGAGTTTCAGGTTATGGCGACCGGGTTTACGTGGGATACTCAGAACCGGGAAACGGATACTGCAGCCTGTCTCGCCGTCTGGGAGCATGCAAAGAGAATGCTGGCCGATCCCTCGCTGAATATGGTTCTGCTGGATGAGATCACCTATATGGTCGCCTACGACTACCTGCCGCTGGAAGCCGTGCTGGATGCTCTGAAGAATCGTCCTGTACACCAGACGGTTATCGTCACGGGGCGCGGGTGTCATCGGGATATTCTGGAGATGGCCGATACCGTCAGCGAGCTGCGTCCGGTCAAACATGCATTTGATGCGGGCATCAAAGCGCAAATTGGAATTGATTACTAAAGAAAAAAGCCCGGTGTGTTCCACCGGGCTTTTGTATTAACCGTTGTTGTTACGGCTGCCGGAGCGGCGGCTGCTGCTCACCTGGCTGTGTCGCTTCACCGCGCGACGGATCTGATTCGCCTTCATGCGACGACGATCTTTCTCCACCGCCACTTTTGAGGTGGTTTCCGGCGTCAGGCCGACAAGCTCGCGCAGGTAGTTGGTTTGGGTCAGATCCAGTTCGGTATAACCACCGCGCGGCAGACCTTTCGGCAGCAGAATGTCGCCGTAACGGACGCGGATCAGACGGCTCACCTGGACGCCTACCGCTTCCCAGAGACGACGCACCTCGCGGTTACGGCCTTCGGTCAGAGTCACGTTGTACCACTGGTTAATGCCTTCCCCACCGGTAAATTTGATGGTTTTGAACGCCGCAGGACCGTCTTCCAGCTGAACGCCACGCGACAGATCGCGCAGTTTATTCTCATCAACCTGGCCAAATACGCGCACCGCATATTCACGTTCCACTTCACGGCTTGGGTGCATCAGACGGTTTGCCAGTTCACCATCGGTGGTGAACAGCAGCAGACCGCAGGTGTTTACGTCCAGACGACCGACGGCAATCCAGCGAGCGCCGCGCAGTTTAGGCAGACGGTCAAACACCGTCGGACGACCTTCCGGGTCGTTGCGGGTGCACAGCTCGCCTTCCGGCTTGTAGTAAGCCAGCACGCGGCAGATCTGTTCAGCGGACTCTTTCACGGAGATGAGGTGACCGTCGATGCGGATCTTCAGCCCCGGTACGATTTCAACGCGGTCACCCAGCGTGGCGATTTTACCGTCCACACTCACGCGGCCCGCTTCAATAATGGCTTCGATTTCACGGCGTGAGCCGTGGCCGGCACGCGCCAGCACTTTCTGTAACTTCTCGCTCATTGAGCTTCCTCAGGTGTCGCCTTCACAGGCGTCGAATCAGGTCAAAAGAGGGCTGAGCCCTGCTTTGATGGCCGCGTAGTATATCTGCTTATACCTTTACAAGAAAGGCTTTACGTCACCCACGCCTTCACGAATCACTTCCGGTGCATCTTCGGTTAAGTCGACCACGGTGGTCGGCTGCTGGCCGAGATAGCCGCCGTGAATAATCAGCTCGACCACCTTCTCCAGACGATCTTTGATCTCTTCCGGATCGGACTCGGTAAACTCACTTCCGGGCAGCATCAGCGAGGTAGACAGCATCGGTTCGCCGAGGGTTTCCAGCAGCGCCTGCGCAATCGGGTTCGACGGCACGCGCATACCGATGGTTTTGCGTTTCTCCTGCAGCAGACGACGCGGTACTTCCTTCGTGCCCTTCAGGATGAAGGTGTAGTTGCCCGGCGTGTTGTTCTTAATCAGGCGAAACGCCACGTTATCAACATACGCATAGGTCGACAGCTCAGAGAGATCGCGGCACATCAGGGTAAAGTTATGGCCGTCCGGCAGCTGACGAATACGGCAAATGCGCTCCATTGCCCCTTTATCTTCAATTTTACAGCCCAGCGCGTAGCCTGAATCGGTCGGGTAGACAATCACGCCGCCTTTGCGGACGATCTCCACGGCCTGGTTAATCAGACGTGGCTGCGGGTTATCCGGATGGATATAGAAAAACTGACTCATACTTCCCTCTCTTCAATTTGCTGCGGCTGTTCCCAGAGCTGCCAGACCGGCTCAACGCCAGCGGGCAACCAGAGCTTGCGCCCCAGTTCGATCCACGCGCAGGGCTGATGGAAATCAGAGCCCTGTGAACCAAGCAGGCCGAACTGGCGGGCATAGGTCGCGAGCTGCGCGCGCTCGTTGGGCGCCTGCTGACACTGGGCGACTTCCATCGCCTCGCCACCGCATTCGGCAAAGTGTGCCAGCAGCCTTTTCAGCCATTTAGCAGAAAGATTATACCGCCCCGGATGGGCCAGCACGGCCTTACCGCCAGAATGATGAATCACATCAATAGCTTGTTTTATTGTACACCACTGTGGCGGAACGTATCCGGTTTTACCGCGTGCCAGATACTTTTTAAAGACGTCGGCCATGTTCGTCGCTTTGCCCGCGTCGATCAGAAAACGGGCGAAATGACCGCGGGTAACCGCCCCGCCGTTCGCCATCTTTTGCGCGCCTTCCAGCGCGCCCGGAATATGCGCCTTTTCCAGACGCTCGCCGATCATCTCTGCGCGCTGATTGCGGCGCGTTTTTTGTTCTTGCAAAAATGCCGTAAGTGCCGGATGGTCTATATCGATGTTCAGGCCAACAATATGAATCTCATGGTTTTCCCAGACGGTCGAGATCTCGACGCCGGACACCAGATTCAGCGCCAGCCCGCTGCGGGCAATCTCGGCGCGCGCCGCCGGAATGGCATCAGTGGTGTCGTGATCGGTTATCGCCAGCGTGCCGACGCGCATTTCAACGGCGCGATGAACCAGGGCTTCGGGTGTCAGCAGGCCATCAGAGGCCTGAGTATGGCTGTGTAAATCATAAATAATGGCGTAGGTGGTATCGCTCAAAGCACTTCCCATAACAGGTTGGAGACATCCGAAAACACCATGATACCGACTTAACGCGAAATTCTGAAATCAAGGGTTGACAACTTGCCATCGAACTAGTTAACTAGTACGCAAGTTCACACGAGAAAGGTATCTGAAAATGACAGCACATTTCACTCTGCACGGCTGGTGGCGCACTTCCTGATCTTCGGGCAGTGTCACGCGTCTGCGAAATGCAAACAGATACCCGCCCGCTACCCAGCGGGCTTTTTTTTGAACAAAATATGAGAACAACAACATGCAAACAGCCAAACCTCATCTCGAACTGCTGACCTGCGAGGCGGCCTATCGCCACAACCCGACCGCGCTATTTCATCAGGTGTGCGGGGCTCGCCCGGCAACGCTGCTGCTGGAGTCTGCGGATATCGACAGCAAGGACGATCTCAAGAGCCTGCTGCTGGTCGACAGCGCGCTGCGCATTACCGCTTTAGGTGACACCGTCACCATCAAGGCTTTGTCTGACAATGGCGCATCACTGCTGCCGCTGCTGGATGCCGCCCTGCCGTCAGGCATTGAAAATGAACGTCATCCAGAAATGCGTATTCTGCATTTCCCGCCGGTGAGCCAGCTGCTGGACGAAGACGCGCGCCTCTGCTCCCTGTCCGTTTTCGATGCCTTCCGCCTGCTGCAGAACCTGGTCACCGTGCCGGAAGACGAGCGTGAGGCGATGTTCTTTGGGGGGCTGTTTGCTTATGACCTGGTCGCCGGATTTGAAGATTTGCCGGAAACCGAACAGGGTAATCGCTGCCCGGACTATTGCTTCTATCTGGCTGAAACGCTGCTGGTGATCGACCACCAGAAGCAATACACCCGCATCCAGGCAAGTCTGTTCACGCCCTCTCCCGCTGAGAAAAACCGTCTTGAGCACCGCATCGCTCAGCTGCAGCAGCAGATGACGGAAGCACCGCCCGCGCTGCCGGTGCAGCGCGTGGAGAAAATGACCTGCGACGTTAACCAGACTGACGATCAGTACGGCGCCGTGGTTCGCCAGATGCAAAAGGCGATTCGCGCCGGGGAAATTTTCCAGGTCGTGCCGTCCCGTCGCTTCTCACTGCCCTGCCCGTCGCCGCTCGCAGCCTACGACGTGCTGAAAAAGAGTAACCCAAGCCCGTACATGTTTTTCATGCAGGACAACGAATTCACGCTGTTCGGCGCCTCGCCGGAAAGCTCACTGAAATACGACGCCACCAGCCGTCAGATTGAGATCTACCCGATTGCAGGTACCCGTCCGCGCGGGCGTCGCGCCGACGGTTCCCTGGACCGCGATCTGGACAGCCGCATCGAACTGGAGATGCGTACCGACCACAAAGAACTCTCCGAGCACCTGATGCTGGTTGACCTGGCGCGTAACGATCTGGCACGCATTTGCACCCCAGGCAGCCGCTACGTGGCGGACCTGACCAAAGTCGACCGCTATTCGTTCGTGATGCACCTGGTCTCCCGCGTGGTCGGCGAGCTGCGCCACGATCTCGACGTGCTGCACGCCTATCGCGCCTGTATGAACATGGGCACCCTGAGCGGCGCGCCGAAAGTACGCGCTATGCAGTTGATTGCCGCCGCCGAAGGACGCCGTCGCGGCAGCTACGGCGGCGCGGTGGGCTACTTCACCGCCCACGGCGATCTCGATACCTGCATCGTAATCCGCTCCGCCTATGTCGAAGACGGTATCGCCACCGTCCAGGCGGGTGCCGGGATTGTTCTTGATTCTGTTCCGCAGTCTGAAGCTGACGAAACGCGCAGTAAAGCCCGTGCGGTCCTTCGCGCCATTGCTACCGCACACCATGCACAGGAGATTTTCTGATGGCTGACATTCTGCTGCTCGATAATATCGACTCCTTTACCTATAACCTGGCAGATCAGCTGCGTGCGAATGGCCACAACGTTGTTATCTACCGCAACCACGTTCCGGCGCAGACCCTGATTGACCGTCTGGCCACCATGCAAAACCCGGTGCTGATGCTCTCCCCGGGGCCAGGCGCGCCGAGCGAAGCGGGCTGTATGCCGGAGCTGCTGACCCGCATGCGCGGCAAGCTGCCGATCGTCGGCATCTGCCTCGGCCATCAGGCGATCGTTGAAGCCTATGGCGGCTACGTTGGCCAGGCGGGTGAGATCCTGCACGGTAAAGCGTCCAGCATTGAACATGACGGCCAGGCGATGTTTGCCGGGCTGCCGAACCCGCTCCCGGTCGCGCGCTATCACTCGCTGGTTGGCAGCAATATTCCCGCCGGGCTGACGATCAACGCCTCGTTTGAAGGCATGGTGATGGCGGTGCGCCACGATGCGGACCGCGTCTGCGGCCTGCAGTTCCATCCGGAATCGATCCTGACCTCCCACGGCGCCCGCCTGCTGGAGCAGACTCTCGACTGGGCGTTACAGAAGCTGGAGCAGACCAACACCCTGCAGCCGATTCTGGAAAAACTGTACCAGGCGCAGACCCTGAGCCAGCAGGAGAGCCATCAGCTCTTCTCCGCCGTGGTTCGCGGCGAGCTGAAGCCTGAGCAGCTTGCAGCCGCGCTGGTGAGCATGAAGGTGCGCGGCGAAAGCCCGCAGGAGATTGCCGGTGCCGCCACGGCCCTGCTGGAAAATGCCGCCCCGTTCCCGCGCCCGGACTATCAGTTTGCCGATATTGTCGGTACCGGCGGTGACGGCAGTAACAGCATCAATATCTCCACCGCCAGCGCCTTCGTGGCGGCGGCGTGTGGTTTGAAGGTCGCGAAGCATGGTAACCGCAGCGTTTCCAGCCGGTCAGGTTCTTCCGATCTGCTCGCCGCATTCGGTATTAACCTCGATATGAACGCCGAGCGTTCCCGCGAAGCGCTGGATGACCTGGGCGTCTGCTTCCTGTTTGCGCCGAAGTACCACACCGGTTTCCGCCACGCGATGCCGGTTCGTCAGCAGCTCAAAACCCGCACGCTGTTTAACGTGCTCGGCCCGCTGATCAACCCGGCTCATCCGCCGCTGGCGCTGATTGGCGTTTACAGCCCTGAGCTGGTTCTGCCGATTGCCGAGACGCTGCGCGTGCTGGGTTATCAACGTGCCGCCGTGGTGCACAGCGGCGGTATGGATGAGGTTTCTCTTCATGCCCCGACGCTGGTTGCCGAACTGCGCGACGGTGAAATCCTCAGCTATCAGCTGGAGGCTGCCGACTTCGGCCTTGCGCCATACCATCAGGAAGCGCTGGCAGGCGGTACGCCGGAAGAAAACCGTGACATTCTGACTCGCTTATTACAAGGTAAAGGAGAGGTCGCCCATGAGGCCGCCGTTGCTGCCAACGTCGCCATGCTGATGCGTTTGCACGGTGAGGAAGACCTGAAGGCCAACGTTCAAAAAGTTCTGGATGTACTGCGCTCCGGTGCAGCTTACGATCGCGTTACCGCACTTGCGGCAAGAGGGTAAAGAATGCAGACCGTTTTAGCGAAAATCGTTGCCGATAAGGCCATCTGGGTGGAAGCCCGCAAGCAACAGCAGCCGCTTGCCAGTTTCCAGAATGACGTCGTCCCGAGCAGCCGTCGTTTCTATGACGCCCTGCGGGGTACTCGCACCGCGTTTATTCTTGAGTGCAAAAAAGCGTCCCCGTCCAAAGGCGTTATTCGTGACGATTTCGACCCGGCGCGTATTGCCGGCATTTATAAGCATCATGCTTCAGCCATCTCCGTGCTGACGGATGAGAAATATTTTCAGGGCAGCTTCGACTTTCTGCCGATCGTCAGCGGCATCGCGCCGCAGCCGATCCTGTGCAAAGACTTTATTATCGACCCGTATCAGATCTGGCTGGCGCGCTTTTACCAGGCCGACGCCTGCCTGCTGATGCTCTCGGTGCTCGACGACGAGCAGTATCGCCAGCTTTCCGCCGTGGCGCACAGCCTGAACATGGGCGTACTGACCGAAGTGAGCAACGAAGAGGAGCTGGAGCGCGCGATTGCGCTGGAAGCCAAAGTGGTCGGCATTAACAACCGCGATCTGCGCGACCTGTCCATTGATCTTAACCGTACGCGTCAGCTGGCGCCGCGTCTGGGGTCTGGCGTCACGGTGATCAGCGAATCCGGCATTAACAGCTACGCTCAGGTGCGCGAGCTAAGCCACTTCGCCAACGGTTTCCTGATTGGCTCCGCCATGATGGAGCATGACGATCTCAATGCGGCCGTGCGTCGCGTGCTGCTGGGTGAAAACAAAGTCTGCGGCTTAACCCGCGAACAGGATGCCCAGGCCGCGTATGAAGCCGGGGCGATTTATGGCGGGCTGATCTTTGTGGACTCCTCTCCACGCGCGGTCAGCGAAGAGCAGGCGCATAAGGTCATCGCAGCGGCTCCGCTCAGCTACGTGGGCGTTTTCCGCAACGCAGATATTGCAGACGTTGCGGCCAAAGCCGACGCATTATCCCTGAGCGCGGTGCAGCTCCACGGCGATGAAGACCAGAGCTACATCGATGCCCTGCGCGCCGCGCTGGCACCACAGGTGCAGATCTGGAAAGCGCAAAGCGTGGGCGATACGTTGCCCTCGCGTAACCTGAACCATGTGGATAAATACGTCCTCGATAACGGCCAGGGCGGTACCGGCCAGCGTTTTGACTGGTCGCTGCTGAACGGCGAAAAGCTGGACAACGTCCTGCTGGCGGGCGGATTAAGCCCGGATAACTGCGTAGAAGCCGCTAAAACCGGCTGCGCAGGCCTCGATTTCAATTCAGGCGTAGAGTCCCAACCGGGTATCAAAGATGCCAGCAAGCTGGCCTCTGTTTTTAAAACTCTGCGTGCATATTAAGGAAGAAAAGATGACGACATTACTTAACCCGTATTTTGGTGAGTTCGGCGGGATGTACGTCCCGCAAATCCTGATGCCCGCGCTGCGCCAGCTGGAAGAAGCGTTTGTCAGCGCGCAGAAAGATCCGGCGTTTCAGGCTGAATTTACCGACCTGCTGAAAAATTACGCCGGTCGTCCGACCGCGCTGACCAAATGCCGCAACCTGACGGAAGGCACCAAAACCACGCTGTATCTGAAGCGTGAAGACCTGCTGCACGGCGGCGCACATAAAACTAACCAGGTGCTGGGCCAGGCGCTGCTTGCGAAGCGTATGGGCAAAACTGAAATCATCGCCGAAACCGGTGCAGGCCAGCACGGCGTGGCCTCTGCGCTTGCCAGCGCCCTGCTCGGTCTGAAATGCCGCATCTATATGGGAGCGAAAGACGTTGAGCGTCAGTCTCCGAACGTCTTCCGTATGCGTCTGATGGGAGCAGAAGTGATCCCGGTGCACAGCGGCTCCGCGACGCTGAAAGACGCCTGTAACGAAGCGCTGCGCGACTGGTCTGGCAGCTACGACACCGCGCACTATATGCTCGGTACCGCGGCGGGCCCGCACCCGTTCCCGACTATCGTGCGCGAATTCCAGCGCATGATCGGTGAAGAGACCAAAGCGCAGATCCTTGAAAAAGAGGGTCGCCTGCCGGATGCGGTGATCGCCTGCGTCGGCGGCGGGTCTAACGCCATTGGCATGTTCGCAGACTTTATCGACGATACCAGCGTCGGTCTGATTGGCGTCGAGCCAGCCGGTCACGGCATTGAATCGGGTGAACACGGCGCGCCGCTGAAGCATGGCCGCGTGGGGATCTACTTCGGAATGAAATCCCCGATGATGCAAACAGATGAAGGTCAGATTGAAGAGTCTTACTCTATTTCTGCCGGCCTCGACTTCCCGTCCGTCGGGCCGCAGCATGCGTATCTGAACAGCACCGGCCGCGCGGACTATGTCTCCATTACCGATGACGAAGCGCTGGAAGCCTTTAAAACGCTGTGCCGCAGCGAAGGGATCATCCCGGCGCTGGAGTCTTCGCACGCGCTGGCGCATGCGCTGAAAATGATTAAAGAAAACCCGGAAAAAGAACAGCTGCTGGTGGTGAACCTTTCCGGCCGCGGTGACAAAGATATCTTCACCGTTCACGATATTCTGAAAGCACGAGGGGAAATCTGATGGAACGCTACGATAACGTATTTGCAGAGCTGAAATCCCGCCAGGAAGGCGCGTTCGTTCCCTTCGTCACCCTGGGCGATCCGGGCCCGGAACAGTCGCTGAAGATTATCGACACCCTGATTGAAGCCGGCGCCGACGCGCTGGAGCTGGGTATTCCGTTCTCCGATCCGCTGGCGGATGGCCCAACCATCCAGAACGCAACGCTGCGCGCATTTGCCTCCGGCGTGACGCCAACCCAGTGCTTCGAGATGCTGGCGGCGATTCGCCAGAAGCACCCGACCATTCCGATCGGCCTGCTGATGTACGCCAACCTGGTCTTTAACCGCGGTATTGATGAGTTCTATGCCGAGTGCGCGCGCGTGGGCGTCGACTCCGTTCTGGTGGCAGACGTGCCGGTTGAGGAGTCTGCGCCATTCCGTCAGGCGGCGATGCGTCATAACGTCGCCCCGATTTTCATCTGCCCGCCGAACGCTGATGACGCACTGCTGCGCCAGATTGCCTCTTACGGACGCGGGTATACCTACCTGCTTTCCCGCGCGGGCGTGACCGGTGCCGAGAATAAAGCGGCGTTGCCTCTGCATCATCTGGTGGAGAAGCTGGCCGAGTACCATGCCGCGCCTCCGCTACAGGGGTTTGGGATTTCATCCCCGGATCAGGTCACCGCAGCGATTGACGCGAAGGCGGCTGGTGCCATCTCCGGCTCCGCGATTGTGAAGATCATCGAAAAGAACGTGGACAAGCCAGAGCAGATGCTGGCTGAGCTGAAAGCGTTTGTGACCGCAATGAAAGCGGCGACGCGTAAAGCATAACCTCTCTACCGTCTGGCTTCCTGCCAGACGGTTCATTTCTTTTAATTTCCCGACAAATCTAATTTCAGCGTTAATAGTAATTGTAATCAATAGCACGCTTAATTGCGCATTTTACTGCTTTGCAAAGATTTGCTAAGAGTGGATAGACCTATTTAACAATCATCGGCCAGGTACATTATCATCTATTAGCCAATTATCTGCAGGGCACTTTTCATGGTAATGTTTTTATTGCTAATTTCTCTGGCGGCCTCTTTTAGCGCGATGTTCATCGCTACCGTTGTAACTGGCTTTGCATACCCTTTCACGCGATTTGATTTACTCTGAAAAACATAGATATCCTGCGGGTTAGATGCCTTTCTTTGCTTAAATAACTGACGCAGTATCTTGCACAGTCTAATTGTTCGCGACTCAAATCTTGGTGTGGCCGCGAGATGCAATATGTCATCTTTGATATCGCTATACCTTATGTTTATAACTCGGCAACTTTCAGCACGTAAAAAAAATAACGTTAACCATAAGTCACCCCACGTCTTTGAAATCCGGATTAGCCTATGGTGGATAACCATGAATTCATCAGTAGTTATAGAGTCAGTTTTCGCCATTGAAAACACCAACATGCAATTCAAGCATGACTTAACATAACATTAACTATTTAAATATTAATTCAACACCTGTGCAATCGCCTCCCTAAGTCGCACGTGCGCTGGATAAGCAATTCGGGATGGTACATTATTACGACGAGCCCGGCATGAAGATCATTCAGCTGAGCGAAGGCGATGAGCAATTACATCTTGATCCTTTGTCCTGAAGCGACGCCCCGTCGAGTACGGGTGGAAAAAGAAGGAGGCTGGAAAAAAACTTACTTCATTCACCTAGCAGACGATCAGCCAACTTTCATTAAAGTGATCTACAGCACTCCATTCATGCGAGGCGAGCAAGTAAAAGATTTATCGTTGTGATGCCTGCAACAGAACAAGGGGCCGGCCGATACTCACTACCTATGGCCATTAGTATCGCTATCTGACGCAGCAAGGAAATGCTTGAACTAGAACGTAGACTCAAAAGAAGCTGACGAGCTCGCAGCCAGCGGTGCAATAGTCACTGACCAATTCTTATGACGCACTGTTATGTACGTTGTTGGGAATGTTAAGAACCGAGGGGCTAAATGATCGTCAAATTCAATTAAAGATGAACAAATTATGTTGCCTCGACGATAGCAAGAAGCAATGATAGAATGGATTCTGGGTCAGGTAAAGCCCTACTATTCTTTCTATATTGATATCCGTAAGGTTTGATGATGGATTTATATTTTTCGATTTGCCTGGTTTTTACATGCTTAGTGTTGGCAATACTGATTTTTAGCCTACCTCTATTCAAATTTATAGATGAAGATACTGATCCGGCAAGGTCAAACAGCATTGATGGTATTAGATTCATACTCGCTTCGTTTGTAATATTTCATCATATGGACTGTGCTTATACATATATAAAAAAAGGCAATTGGGCCCCCACATCAGACTTGTTGCTTTATATGGGGAAATATGGGGTTGCTTTATTTTTCATGATTACGGCTTTCTTGTTTTGGGGAAAAATTAGAAAAGCAGATGTAGTAAATTGGGTTGATTTATATAAAAAACGCCTCTCCAGAATTGCTCCTCTATCAATATTTTGTTCTTTAGTTGCTCTATTTTTACTTTTCTTACTAACCGAACGGAGGGAGTTTTCTATTGGTGTATTAACAAATGCGCTCTCTTGGTTTGATGTTGGACTTTGGAATGACAAACCCCCTGTTACTACATTCCAGTATTCTTTTATGGCTCTGGCTGGGGTGACGTGGACTCTGCGTTGGGAGTGGATTTTTTACTTTTCTCTTCCGCTATTATTTATGTTCAAAAAATGGTCATTCGAATTAACCATTTCTCTTTTTGCGTTCTCCGTGTATTTTCTTCCAGGATTTACGAATGATGCATATTTGTGGTCATATTTTTTTGCTGGAATGTTATGCAGTGAAATAAAAGACAGGGTAATCATAAGCAAAAAAATGGCTAATGTCATATTGGCAATCATGATACTTATAACCATATTAGTGCAGCCCACCCTATACGGCTCACCCGAGAAGCTATTCCTCTGTGCTATCTTCATTTCTGTGGTTTCAGGTGCGAATCTTTTTGGATTATTGATTACCAAAGCAGCTATTCGACTTGGCGCAATAAGTTATAGCTTATATTTAACTCAAGGTCTAATTTTATTCCCTGTGATCATTCACTTACAAACAAACAATAAATTAGAATTAAACATACATACTTTTATTATTTTGATTCTGTCCTATTTAGCAATATGTATTCTCTCTTCATTTACCTATCACTTTATCGAGAGACCTTTTATAAAGAAAGCTATTTTCAGCAAAGTTAACAACAAAATATATAGTAAATAATTACTTCCGGCGCGTAAGTGCCGGAAGTTAATCTCTTGACTTTTATTTAGAATACTTTTGCACACAGTATTTCATGGGTGGCGTTTCTCGCTTTATTTATAATCATGACTGTATACTATCAGCAGTCGTTGTGAAAGCCTCTCTGGTGTTATTCCCGTTTTCAAGAATCGATATTTATTATCCTGTTATTGTCCAATCTTATCACAACCCTATAGACGGTGTCGTGATCTTCCCTTACGAAAGAATTTTCCTCAATTTGTTACATGTAGAAACCAATTAATTAGTGGGAAATATCTAAAACATATACTACTACTGGGTATACAAGAAATTCGTTGTGTGCAATGGAGCAAGTTTGCTTTATGAATTGGGGATTATGATGGTGTGCAGTGAATTGCAGGATTTAATGACTGAGGTCATAAAAAGAAGCGGTATTTTGGAGAAAAGATTTGGAGAGGTTTTGAGGCAAACGAAAAAGATATATATTCCAGTCCGTTAAATTCACTTACACCTTCTGAGTTCAGAGGCTTATTCATGTCATGGCACGCCTTCAAACAGACTTACCTGGTTAAGTTCTGGTCACCTGTTCCGGCCGTTATCGCGGCAGGCATTCTCTCTACCTACTATTTCGGCATCACCGGCACCTTCTGGGCCGTGACCGGCGAGTTCACCCGCTGGGGTGGTCAGTTACTACAGCTCGCTGGCGTGCATACCGAAGAGTGGGGTTACTTTAAACTCATTCATCTGGACGGCACGCCGCTTACCCGCATCGACGGGATGATGATCATCGGCATGTTCGGCGGCTGTTTCGCAGCGGCGCTGTGGGCAAACAACGTTAAGTTGCGGATGCCCAAAAGCCGGATTCGCATAATGCAGGCGGTGGTCGGCGGTATCATTGCCGGGTTTGGCGCCCGTCTGGCGATGGGCTGTAACCTGGCCGCTTTCTTTACGGGGATTCCTCAGTTTTCGCTTCACGCCTGGTTCTTTGCTGTCGCCACGGCCATCGGATCTTACTTTGGCGCAAAATTCACCCTGCTGCCGCTGTTCCGCATTCCGGTGAAAATGACAAAAGTCAGCGCAGCATCACCGTTAACCCAGAAGCCAGACCAGGCGCGTCGTCGTTTCCGCCTCGGTATGCTGGTCTTTTTGGCTATGGTCGCCTGGGCGCTTTGCACTGCGATGAATCAGCCCAAACTCGGCCTGGCGATGCTGTTCGGCGTGGGTTTTGGCCTGCTCATTGAACGCGCGCAGATCTGCTTTACCTCCGCGTTTCGCGATATGTGGATCACCGGCCGTACGATGATGGCGAGGGCGATTATCGCCGGGATGGCGGTCAGCGCCATCGGCATCTTCAGCTATGTTCAGCTCGGCGTTGAACCGAAAATCATGTGGGCCGGTCCTAACGCGGTCATTGGCGGCCTGCTGTTCGGCTTCGGGATCGTGCTGGCTGGCGGGTGTGAAACCGGCTGGATGTACCGCGCCGTTGAAGGTCAGGTGCATTACTGGTGGGTGGGCCTGGGAAATGTTATCGGCTCGACGGCCCTGGCGTACTTCTGGGACGATCTGTCCCCGGCGCTTGCCACGAGTTGGGACAAGGTCAACCTGCTGAACACCTTCGGCCCTCTCGGCGGCCTGCTGGTCACCTACGCCCTGCTGCTGGTCGCTTTTTTACTGGTTGTCGCGCAGGAGAAACGCTTCTTCCGTCGCGCGAGTGTTAAAACAGAAACCCAGGAGAATGCTGCATGAAAGAGATCGTGCCCGATTACCGTCTGGATATGGTCGGTGAACCCTGCCCTTATCCGGCTGTTGCCACGCTTGAAGCTCTACCGCAGCTCAAAAAAGGGGAAATTCTGGAAGTGGTCAGCGACTGTCCGCAGTCCATCAACAACATTCCGCTGGATGCGAAAAACCACGGCTACACGGTGCTGGATATCCAGCAGGATGGCCCGACCATTCGCTATTTGATTCAAAAATGATCGCCAGGGCCTCGCGAGGGGCCTTTATCGCATTGAATTATAAGACATCTTGATCCACGGCAAAAACGAGATTTTTGACTTAAGTAAAATCTCACTTCCCTTTTGAAGGAGGTTTTCGCGGTTTGATGTATTTACGAGCTTTACTGGTTTTCGCCTTATTGATTCCCTTCCATGCGCTGTCCCTCAATTTCTCTTCAACCTTCCTGCGCCTTAATTGTCCGCAAAGAGGACTTGTCGAGGTTATTCTGCACGTTTATGACCATACCCAGGAACGATGGCGCGGCCATTTTGAAACCGGCGCGGGACATAAACGTGCGGGTGATACCGAAATCATCCCGTTTGCCAACGGCGATATTCTCTTTCATTCCCTGTCCAGCGACGCTTTCAGCTATTTATATGATGGGGAAAAGATCCTGAGGCACTGCGTAAAGCTTGATGAGCGGCCGGTTTATCCGTCGTTTTGAAGTGAGCAAAGCAAACTGGCCATCCTGTGGCCAGTTTGACGGGGGATCAGAAACGATAACCCGCAGAGAACATAAACACCCACGGATCCAGGCGAGTATTGATACTTTGCTGCTGACCGCCCGCCTTGAAGCGTACGTCCGTATCAATATCCATGTACCAGACCGAGGCGTTAATCAGCCAGTCGCGGTTAATCAGATAGTCCAGACCGACCTGCCCCGCCATACCCCATGAGTCTTTCAGGCTGAGGTCCGTCAGACCCGCCTCTTTACCGGTATCGTTAAACTTCTCGTCGAAGAAGGTGGTGTAGTTCACACCGGCGCCAATATAAGGACGCACCTTGCTGCTGGCATCGCCAAAGTACCATTGCGCCATCAGCGTTGGCGGTAAGTGGTGAACCGTAGCGATATCACCGGTTGCGCCCAGACCAACGCGATGACGGAACGGCGTTGCAGCCAGAAGCTCAACACCAACGTTTTCCGTCGCCATATAGGTGAACGTTAACCCTAACTGGGTGTTATTACTGACGTTAAAACCGCCCATACCCAGCACGTTATCCGATCCTTCAGTCGGGCGAACCGTAGCCGAACCGGCACGAATAAAGAATTCGCCTGCTTCATGCGCATACGCGCCGCCAGAGAGACTGCTTAATACAAGGGCTGCCACCGCTAATTTTTTCATATCCGCTCCATCGTTGTGGTTTTAATCGCGGATGAGAATATACTCACAAATGAGTAATAAGTGATCTGCTACAGATCACATTAAAACCAGTAACTTAACATTCATTGATCTGGATTAATTTTTTGTTACGCATCCAAAAGCGATAAGTTGTTTCCATGTCAATTTTTGGCATTTCACGGTTACAAAATTTTCCCTTTTCCCCCTCTTGCTCTTCCTCTGGCGGCTGGATAATTTATCGCTCTCACAAGTTGATTTGATGCGTTCTTCTTTAGCAGGTGTGCCATGAGTGATATCAACCCGTGCATGACGTGCGGAGCCTGTTGTGCGTATTTTCGAGTCTCTTTCTACTGGGCCGAAGCCAGCGATGGCGGCGGTACCGTTCCGGTTCATTTCACAGAGCCGCTAACGCCTTTTCTGCGATGCATGAGCGGCACGAACCAAAAACAGGTCCGCTGCATGGCGCTACAGGGTGAGCCCGGGGTCTCTACCCGGTGTTCCATCTATGAGGATCGGCCCAGCCCGTGCCGGGAATTTGCCATGTCGGGGGAAGATGGGCAGGTCAACGAAGCCTGCAATCGCGCCCGGGCGCGCGTTGGATTACCGCCGCTTTACAAAGATATGCTTTTCCATACAAGCCTTGATGCTGCCACAGCAGGCGCATCCGGTGTACAATTGCCGGCTAATTAACACCTGCAATACTCAAGGAGAGTGCATGTCTATCACGGCGAAGTCTGTCTACCGTGACACGGGAAACTTTTTCCGCAATCAGTTCATAACCTTTTTACTGATCGCGTTGCTATGTGCCTTTATCACGGTGGTGCTGGGCCATGCCTTCTCACCGAGCGATGAACAGATTGCCAGCCTGAGCCAGGGCGACCACCTTGCCGGAAGCGTGGGGCTATTTGAACTGGTGCAAAACATGACGCCGGAGCAGCAGCAAATTCTGCTGCGGGCGTCTGCCGCGTCAACGTTCTCAGGCCTGATTGGTAATGCAATTCTGGCTGGCGGCGTTTTGCTGATGATTCAGCTGGTATCGGCGGGTCACCGGGTCAGCGCCTTACGGGCGATTGGTGCCAGTGCGCCAGTCTTACCTAAGCTGTTTATCCTGATCTTTTTAACCACCCTGCTGGTGCAAATGGGGATTATGCTGGTCGTGGTGCCGGGCGTATTACTGGCTATCGTGCTCTCATTTGCGCCTGTGATGGTGGTGCAGGATAAGATGGGGATTTTTACCGCGATGCGCAGCAGCATCAGACTGGCATGGGCGAATATGCGTCTGGTGGCTCCCGCCGTGATCGGCTGGCTGCTCGCCAAAACGCTCCTGCTGTTGTTTGCACCGAATTTCGCGGTATTAACGCCCAATGTTGGCGCCGTAGTGGCGAATACGCTGAGCAATCTGATTTCAGCGGTGCTGCTGGTCTATCTGTTCCGCCTGTATATGTTAATTCGTCAGTAATCCTGAGGCGGGCGGCATCGCTGCCTCCCGCCCCGCTCAGAAGATGGAATCACAGAATGAAGCAGTTTCTTGATTTTTTACCGCTCGTGGTCTTTTTTGCTTTTTATAAGCTTTATGACATTTATGCCGCGACCACTGCGCTGATCGTTGCGACCGCTGTTGTACTGATCTACAGCTGGGTCCGCTATCGCAAAGTCGAAAAGATGGCGCTGATAACGTTCGTCCTGGTCGCCGTGTTCGGCGGGCTTACGCTGTTCTTCCACAACGATGAATTTATTAAGTGGAAAGTGACCGTTATTTACGCGTTGTTTGCGGGCGCATTGTTAATTAGCCAGTGGGTCATGAAAAAGCCGCTGATCCAGCGCATGCTGGGCAAAGAGCTGACGCTGCCTCAGGAAGTCTGGTCCCGTCTGAATATCGCCTGGGCGGTCTTCTTTATTCTCTGTGGTCTTGCCAATATCTATATCGCCTTCTGGCTGCCGCAGAATATCTGGGTCAACTTCAAGGTCTTCGGCCTGACCGCGCTGACGCTTATCTTCACGCTGTTAAGTGGCGTATACATCTATCGTCATATGCCCCAGGATGACAACCACTGATTAACGACTGACCAGAACGTCAACGACAGGCGTTCTGGTCTATTCTCTCCGCTGTGAAATCATAGTAGCATCCCGCCTGAAGTCTTCCGTTACGAGTTAAAACAATGACAACAAATAACGCCCCGCAGGGCGAACTGGTTTTACGCACACTGGCAATGCCCGCTGACACCAATGCCAATGGCGATATTTTTGGCGGCTGGCTGATGTCGCAGATGGATATGGGCGGCGCAATTCTGGCAAAAGAGATTGCCCACGGGCGCGTGGTGACTGTGCGAGTGGACGGCATGACCTTCCTGCGCCCGGTTGCGGTGGGAGATGTGGTTTGCTGCTACGCGCGCTGCGTCAAACGCGGCAACACATCTATTTCAATCAACATCGAAGTATGGGTTAAGAAAGTCTCTTCGGAACCCATTGGGCAGCGTTATAAGGCCACCGAAGCGCTGTTTATTTATGTCGCCGTAGATAGCGAGGGTAAACCTCGCCAACTTCCACAGGCTTGATCGACAGGCAAAAAAAAGCCTCCATCAGGAGGCTTTTTTTATTCCATCTGCGCCCCGCCGTTCAGGCGGAAAACAATATTCACAATCAGTCCGCTGCCCGGTTTTCCGGCTTCATAGCGCCATCTGCGCATCGCCGATTTCACTTCGCGCTCAAACATATTAGAAGGTTGAGCTGACAAGATTTCCACGTTATCCACGCGGCCATCCGCAGTGACGTCAAATTTTACCCGTACGCGGCCTTCAATACGTAAGGCCTGCGCTCGTGCCGGATACTGAGGCTGGTTGCGACTCAGCGCGCGCGGGCCCGCCGGGGCACTGACTGTCGGCTTAGGCGCTGTCGCGGTGTTATTCATCACCGGACGCGAAGGCGCCGCATTCTCCACCGTCTGGGTCGCGCGCGGTTCAACCGGCCGTTCCTCGCGTTTCGGACGCTCCTCAACCTTTTTCACCGGTTTTGGCTTCGGCTTAGGTTTTGGCTTCGGTTCAGGCTTGTGGATCACCACCGGCGCTTCCTTCGGTGGCGGCGGAACAGGCTCGGGCTCTGGCTCTGGTTCAGCCACCGGCTGCGGTGGCGGAGGTGCAACCTGCGGCGGTTCGAGATCCGCTGGCGAGACCATCGTCACCGAAATCGGCTGCGCGGGCGCGGGCATTTCAATAACCTGATGAACCGAGGTATACAGCAAACCCGCCACAACAGCACCGTGAATCACGACAGAAAGCAGCGTCGGCCAGGGAAAGCGGCGAGGTAAATCAAGGGTCATCGAAGTCATAATCATCAACGTTAAAAAACCGAACACTGATTTTAAATGCAAATAGCAATCATATTCAATAAGACACTTTGTTCTGACGCAACTTTAGCGCATGAGAGGCCAAAAAAGGCGCATTCAGATCAGGGTATTAACATTGTTTTTATTTTACATTGCAGTCGTTTGCCCTTTCACATAACGTAACTGACACTTTTACCGGTTAAGGAGCTTCGCCGTGTTTTACGTGATTTACTCTGAAGATGTTGCTGATTCGCTCGAAAAACGCCAGGCTGTGCGCCCTGCGCATCTGGCACGTTTGCAGCTGCTCCAGGATGAAGGCCGTTTACTGACCGCCGGCCCAATGCCTGCAGTAGACAGCAACGATCCGGGCGCCGCCGGTTTTGCCGGTTCCACCGTAATTGCTGAGTTTGAATCCCAGGAAAGCGCTCAGGCATGGGCTGACGCAGATCCGTATGTCGCAGCAGGTGTGTATGCGAAAGTGACGGTTCGACCGTATAAGAAAGTGTTCTGATACCAAAGCGGCTCCGAAAGGAGCCTTTTTTATAGTAGAGATTACGCGTCTCTGCGCCGGGTAAACTGTTGCTCCGTTATAAGGGTTCCCCACTGATCGCCCTCCCACTCTTTGACGAGCGTAAATCCAAACGATTCGTATAAACGTCGTGCGGCGGTAAGCTTATTGAATGTCCAGAGATGCACGGCAGAGAAACCTAGGCTGTCACAAAAGCGCATCGCTTCGGTAAGCAGTTTTTTCCCCACCCCGTGTCCCCGGCAGCCATCGTCGAGAATAAACCAGCGCAGATGGGCTTCACCCGGCGCTAAATCCTCGCCGTCTATCGCCACTGACCCCACTATCCTGCCGTTCATCACCGCCAGCCAGATCTGGTTGCATGGCTTATCCAGGCGGTCACTAAATTCTGCAACCCCTGCGGCCACTTTGGCTTCAAAAAAGCGGCCAAAATGGTGCTCGCGCGCGTAGTAAACCCCGTGCAACTCCGCGATACGGCCAATCATGCCGGGAATATACCCCTGCACTATCGTGAGCTCATCGGGGGGCGTGTCGTTGCCCTTTTCACGGCACGCCAGCAGCGCGTTGGCATAAAGGGAGAGCCCCTCAGAAATGGTCTGCTGCTGGGCAGGAGCAAGACTCTTTATTGCTGAGACCACGCGCTCGTTGCTAAAGGTATTAATTTTACTGACCGTCTCATGACCTTTCGCGGTCAGCCTGAGACTCTTCGCTCTCGCATCTTCAGCTGAAATAACCTCCTCGAGCTCACCCGCGGCAATCAGACGAGCCAGCATCCGGCTGACGCTGGACTTATCCAGCCCCAGCAGCTGCACCAGCTGACTCGCCGTCATCTCTTTGCGTAGGGCTATTTCGACCAGGGTATGGACGGTCGAAGGTGAGTAATTCGTTGAGGCCAGGGTCGAGGCCATAAAGCCTAACTCTCGCACCATCAGGCGCGAGGAACGTCGAATAACACTGACTATCGGGGTTTCGCTGTGCATGTTGTGCCCTCATCGGTTAGTTGCACTATACAACTAATCAATGAGAGGTTGTCAAACATAATAAAAAGGCTCCCTCAGGGGCTTTTTAAAACGTTTCAACATCATGAAATAAATGGATTTATTTCTGATCATGTCCACATGTTGACCACATCGGTATCTTAAACCCTGCCTAGGCGGGGTTTTTGTTTTGCTTGTACTGATAGGCTAGAAATAATTTAGAGTGCAACCAGAATGCTGTTGATTGTAACCTATATGCAAAGTACAGATGTTCTCACCCTATTTGCCAAACAGCTCAACTGAGACATCGGGGTATCCGTAATTACGCGCCCCCCTATTACCTGGATTGCCTGGACTTCCCGGATTACCTGGATTTCCTGGGTTTCCTATGTTTCCTAAATTCCCAATATGCTTGTTTAGGATCATACCGTTATAAAGTTCACCAATGTATTGGCCAGAAAGTCTATAAACATGCGTTCCGCGAAGTTGGCCTACAGCGCGGCCATTCATGCTATGTATGTATTTCCCACGGATAAAACCTACGGCATTTCCTTTTGAATCATATATATAATTTACCATTTCCCCACCTTTCTTAATTACTGCACCTTCAATAAAGCGCATGCATCTCGGATAGACTTAGCACCTTCACTTTAAGCAGTGAAGGTGTGGGTGATTTAAATGTTCTGGCTCGGCCGGCTTTCTATTAAATGTAACCTATACTTCAAGGCGTGATGTGTTCTAAATTCATTCTGAAGATTGATTTTGAGGTTAGGCAAACTACTAACGTATTCCCATCTCCCTTGTTTTTTTTGTCCAATGAGAGAGTTGTCAAAGAGAAAGTTTATATAATGACGTATCGTTCCGTCAGATACATCGGTAAACTCATCACGACACTTCGCAGCAAAATCATTAAAATCAAATGTTTCCACTTGAATTGTTTGAAGGACAGTTAAAAGATTCTCAATTTCAGGGAATTGATTAGACCATTCATCAATGACCTCATTATACACACTAATAGAAGCCTCACGATCTGCTTCATAAAGCTCGCTTGAGGTGTAAAGGCCAGAGCTATTACTCTTGTGACACGCTCTGATTTTATTAAAATAGACTATAATGTCTCGAGGTCTGAAGAAAGAACGACGACATACATACTTAAAGGGTGGAGTCCCCTGCCTCACGAACGACACTTCAAACACTTTGCCAGCTCTATCTTTTTCATCGCCTAACTGAATATCCGCTGGCTTGTATTTTTTTATTCTCTCGTAATACATATCATTGAGATTATTTTCATCCCATGAAATTATGATGGCACTATCTTGTAACAACTTATTCTTATCATTAAACCTCAAGGAGTGATAAATATCCGTTCGCAAAAATGGAATTACTTTTAATTTATCATTAAGACGTTCGTCTGACGCAATGTTTCTACATACATTTAAAAGATTTATCAGAACTTTACTATACTCTTCGATTTGTCCTTCCAACCAATTCTCATCTAACTGATCAAGAGCGATGAGTATTTTATTATTCCCGATATTGTCTTTAAACACTCTTTCAAAATGTGTAAGCAGGGTGAATGCATTTGCTCTGAGCTTCTGTTTTAACTGGGCATTTTCAGCTACTTCCTCTAAGGAAATCTCTCCTGAATCCAGAGTTATCTCGTCGAGTTCTGCACTGGGCCCCTTTATGACTTTTAATCTAGTAATTTTTGAAAATAAAACTTCCCGCAGTGAAGGATCTGGACTACCAAAAATGGTTTTAATATATTTATCAGCCCACTTAAGTTCTTTATTTAAAGGCTCTCCTTTACTATTTTTTATTTCTATAAGCTTAGAAAGGGCTTTAATATAAAAAAGATACATCCAGCTCTTCTGATAAGCGGATAGTTCCCCTGCCATAGCATCCTTGTAGAGCTGATGGGCTGGCCACGGGTAGTCACTAAAGTTCAGACATACGGAGTTAAATCCATTTAGATTGGTAGGATTTCCTCGTCTAAGGTGTTCATAAATGGCTGTTTTTCCAGTTCCTTTTCGCCCAAGAACTAACCAGGCTCTGCTTTCAATGATATCCTTGATTGCCGGTAGCTTGAAAAAATATGTCTGTAAATCTCGATCTGTTTCTGCTGAAACTTGAAATTCGGGAAGCCAGTCTTTTATGTCCATTGAGTCTCTTTACCGTGTGATAAGCTACATTTATCATGAAGTTAAGCCCATGCCACGCGGTGAATCAAGGTTTTTCTTGCTTATCTATAATCAAAATCTCAAAATTACTTCGTCTGATGTTTTCATCGGTGCTCATTCTTAGTTATTACTTAGCTTTGATAAAAGCCGTTTAGCGGTATCAGCCCTCCAAGATGAACACCGCCGCTCATGACACCTTTCTTACCTTTATAAATTCAACAATAAAAAGCCCCGCAATTGCGGGGCTTTCTTTTGGTCACATCCAGGTGATTTGTTGCTGGCCTGATTGTGTCGGATGCGGCGGCGCTGGCACGACTTCACCCGGCGATACAATGAAACGCTCGACCGTCTCAGTTGTGACAAACGTGCAACTGCAGTTGATGTTTGTGCACTGGTGATAGCGCTCTTTTGTGGTGTCAGAAAAATAGCGGCTTGTGCGAGCGTGAGCGGCAAAATGGCATTTAGGACAGTGAAACATGGCGAGCACCTCATTTAATTTCCGATGAGCTAATTTTAACCATTGAATCCTTATATAACAAACACTTAAATCATAATTATTGATTTAACTCCTCGCTTTCATACTCCACATCCGAAACCTTAACCTCAAGCTCTAAGCCCGTCGTGTAGCCGTTCCCGTTGAGGTTATGCACCACCCGGCTGATTATCCACGCCTGATCGTCTATGACGCGCTTAAACCCTTTCACCGCGATTGGCGTTTCAGGAAATAAATCTGCCCGGCCAATAGCCAGCGAAATTGAAAACTCCGCAACGCCGCGCTGCAGCTTGTCCCACTTCGCCTGAGCCGCGCGCATGGCCTGCGCCTTTGTCGCGTAGATGGTTGTTAGCTCCAGCACGTTGTCAGACTCACCGGCCATATACTCACCCTCGCGGGCTTCCTGCTCTTTTTTGGCTTTTGCCTTTGCAGTGGTTTTGGTCGCTTTCGGATGCTGCAGCGCGCGCAGGTGCTGTACCTTTGGCTTGCGTTTGAGCTTCACCTTTTGCTTTTGTGGTTTCGGGTCTTTGGTGTGCAGCCATTTGGCCGTAACGCCGGTATAGGCTTCGCGGTCAGCAATCGCAAACTGATGCCGGTCGCCGTCGCCGCGTTCAAGCGTCATCAGCGGAATGGTCCGGCCACCGGCCGTCATGCCGCTCCCGGCTTTCAGTAGCAGAAGTTTTCCCGCCTTTACCGAAACCGCCGCACCGTTAAGGTCAGCCAGACGGGACAGAAACACCGCGTCGGATTCCTGAGCCTGGTCAATATGATGGACGGGGATCGCTTTCAGCGTATCGGCCACGCTGGCCTCAAGCTTATTGCGCGCTGCGATGGTCTCAACAATTACCCCGAGTGTGGTGTCGTGCCATGACTGTTCCCGGCGTGAGTTCAGCGACCCGCGAAAATCAGCGCTGCGCCCCCGGATGGTCAGCGTATCTGGCGCGCCACGGTGCTCGATTTCATCTACCGTAACCGTGGCCGCAGCAACCGCGACGAACGTGTCGACATCGATATCAGTCATCAGGCGCTCGCCGGTGGCGTGCTGTGCGGAGACGGTCAGTGGCGGCAGATTGTCACCATTGAGGACGCGCTCGCCGGTGGCTGCACCCTGTTTAACCTCGACCAGCTTAAGCAGGAAAACAGCGCGGATGACTTCCGTAACCTGTTTATGTGCGAGTTCGTCGACGATAAGGCGTCCGTATTCCCGTTCGAGGAGCTGCAGCGCTGCATGGTCGATGCGATGGAAGAATGGGAGGACTTCGAGCCGTTCGCCGACCGTCCGTTTAACTGGCGTCCTGTCTGGATTGGCTATGACCCGTCACACACCGGGGACAGCGCCGGGTGCGCGGTACTGGCTCCGCCGCTGGTTGCCGGTGGCAAGTTCCGCATCCTTGAGCGTCATCAGTGGAAAGGCATGGACTTTGCCGCACAGGCCGAGGCCATCCGGGCGCTGACCGAGAAATACACCGTTGACTATATCGGCATCGATGCGACCGGCATCGGCCAGGGTGTTTACCAGCTCGTGCGCTCATTCTTCCCCGCGGCGCGCGCCATCCGCTACACGCCGGAAATGAAAACCGCAATGGTGCTGAAAGCAAAAGACACCATTCGCCGCGGGTGTCTGGAATACGACGCCGGGGCAACCGACATCACGCAGTCATTTATGGCTATCCGCAAAACCATGACCAGCAGCGGCCGCAGCGCCACCTATGAAGCCAGCCGCAGCGAGGAAGCCAGCCACGCGGATATCGCGTGGGCGACCATGCACGCCCTGTTAAACGAGCCGCTTTCCGCCGGTAGCGGTATGCAATCAAGTTCAATTCTGGATATTAACTAAGATGAAAAAACGCCAAAAGAAACAGCCAAAACAGACCAGCATGACCGCCAGCGCACCGCAGAAAATGGAGGCGTTCACCTTTGGTGAGCCCTCCCCCGTTCTGGATCGCCGCGACATCCTCGACTATGTCGAGTGCATCAATAACGGCAAATGGTACGAGCCGCCGGTCAACTTCTCGGGACTGGCAAAAAGCCTGCGCGCCGCCGTACACCACAGCTCCCCGATTTACGTAAAGCGCAACATTCTGACCAGCACCTTTATCCCGCACCCGTTGCTGTCCCGTCAGGACTTCAGCCGCCTAGTGCTTGATTATCTGGTCTTTGCAAACGGCTATCTCGAAAAGCGCATGAGCGTGACCGGCCAGCTCTTTAAACTGGAAACCTCCCCGGCCAAATACACCCGCCGTGGTGTCGAGGATGGCGTTTACTGGTACGTGTCGGACTATACGCACCCGCACCAGTTCGCCCCCGGTTCGGTGTTTCACCTGCTTGAGCCCGATATCAATCAGGAGCTCTACGGGATGCCGGAATACCTGAGCGCGCTCAATTCTGCCTGGCTGAATGAGTCCGCCACGCTGTTTCGTCGCAAGTATTACCAGAACGGTGCGCACGCGGGTTACATCATGTACGTGACCGACGCGGCGCAAAGCAGCACCGATGTTGAGGCGCTGCGCTCCGCGATGCGCGACTCGAAAGGGCTCGGGAATTTTAAAAACCTATTTTTCTACGCTCCGAACGGGAAACCAGACGGCATCAAGATCGTGCCGCTGAGTGAAGTCGCCACGAAGGATGATTTTTTTAACATCAAGAAGGTGAGCGCCGCTGACCTGCTCGATGCGCACCGCGTGCCGTTCCAGCTTATGGGTGGCAAGCCGGAGAATATCGGCTCGATGGGCGATATCGAGAAGGTTGCGCGCGTGTTTGTACGTAACGAGCTGACGCCGCTGCAGGAGCGGTTTAAAGAGATTAACGATTGGTTAGGAATGGAGGTGATCCGCTTTAAGGATTACAGCATCGAGACCGAGTAGACCCGCATAAAATGCCGCCTCCGGGCGGCACATCCTCAGAGCTCACCAGACGCCGCACACGCCACGCAACCCCGCCACCGCCTACGATTAAACCTCACCGCTCAGCGCGCCGCCACGACGCGCACAGACCCGCAAAATAAATTCTGTCACCACGTCTGGCGCGCAGTGCTATCCCCGCCTCGCCTGCCCGCTTAACGGGTCGCTTTTAATGCAGGTGCATCAGTAGCCCCGAGCCACGGCAGCGCTGGCGTCCCTCAGGAAAATTCTCAGCCATTTTTGCATGCAAAAAAATGCACCAGAGCATGCACGCTTTTAAGCATCGTATTCTTCTTTCCAAAGACTGTTATTTCTCTTAATTTCATAGAGTATTTCTTTTGGTATTTTAACTCGATGTTGTTTCATTGCTGTTTCGATAATGAAATAGCCTTTTTTAAAGCTAATCGGTTGTTTGCTGTATGAAAGTAGTTGAAAAATACTCCGCCAACCGATTGATAAACCTATTTTTGTTTCGAACTGCCACTCTTCCCCCTGAAAGTGCAAAGTATATGGCAAGTTTTGAATGCCTAAATTAACATGTTCCAGAGTAAGAGCCATACTGTCAATCTGGATGAAAATGTTCATTAAAGGTGCATCAAGCGGTTTAAGATTTTTGACCTTGATGACTGAATAATCTTTAGTGCCATTCACACTCTCAGATCTAAGTGGTTCAACTGTGATGAGTATTTTTTCGACATTATTCTGCGAGGCTTGATAAGCCATCCATAACGACACAATAACGGCAAACAATGTCGCAACCCCGGATAGCCATCCACCTATCATTGACCAAAAAGCGACTTCGCTAGTATGCCCCGCCAACCGCCATCCCCAGTCCACTCCACCAACAAAAAGACCAACAACAAAAGACAATCCACAAAAGAATAAACCTATTAGCAATCCCCAACGCATAAGCCTCACCATTGTCCTCATTTTAGATGATTAAAACAGCGATAAATTATTGATAAATTCATTACTTGTCACCTCGACCTTATCGACTATCAATAATTAGCGCATTCCCTCATTGAGCGATACTGGTCGCTCGTATTCAATCATGAAAACATCGTGATATGTACGCCCTAACCAGTACCCACCGCCTCAGTCTTTAGGCCGCTGGAAGAAAACCCACCCTCCGGGGCGGTAATACTCTAAGGTCTCCCCCCGATAGACCACCTGAAAACCCAATTCATGCCCGGCCATAACCTCCACAAAACACTGTGCGCACATACAGCTTTTTAGCGGATATTCAGGCGAAATGCTAACGCCTCGCAGGGCTCGTTGTTCAACACCACCGGCACTGAAAGCAAGTTTCAGCACCGGCGCTGTTCTTACCGTTGCCGTGGTGGCTGGCATTTGGGCATGTTTACCGGTGTGATCGCATATGATTTCGGATTGCTTATGTCGCTATATCGGCGATGATTGTCTCTCACTACACCTGCACACCCGACCAGCTCGTCAGGGGTGAGATTCTCGTTAATCATGATTTGCTGCAGGCGATGCACGACGGCCATCAGCTTAACGTTGTGTTTCGAATGTACGGGCGGTGCTGGCATCATTCACGTATGGCTCATTTTAACCACCCATTTTTTTAGCATTGGCGATCAGCTCGTCTGAATATTGCCAAACTCCGTCATCAGCCACGAAAGCGCCAGCCGAAACCCCGTTAAGTGTTTCATATCCAATAGCAAGACCTAATGGGTGCAAAATTTCGTGATTAATTCTGAAAACCAGCCCTTTATCGCTAAGTTCTTTCCAGTTCAACAGGGACATACCACAAGGTTCATCCGGGACAAGTAACTGGACGCTCAAAATCACATAGTTTCCCACCCATACCGTTAAATCTGTAACGTCTGTGACCCTTACTGATACACGTTTCCCGGTATATCCGTTCTCTGGTTCCCACTCATGCAACCTGAGAACATCACCACATGAATAGTCACGGTCATTGATACGAAATTCAGCGCGTTTTTCTCCTGACTTCACCGCTTCAAAATGCTCTGGTGCGATATTTAAATCATGGATTTTGGTCATTTATTTCACTCCTCTTGCATTGAAAACCCCGGCCACCCGTCAGCAGCCGCGTATTTGAATTTTTTATCGCCATAAATCACCGTTGCCCCACGCGCTAGCGCATCGAGCTCCCACCGTTCCGGGGTAATGCCTTCCTGAGCTAAATCGAAACGAATATTTGCGACGCGATCCCTTTCAGGCTTTGTCATCCTGGCGGATGGCGCTTGCTCGCTGGTTTTTAGCGGTGCATTGCTTCTTTGCTGCCGATGTTTCCGCGGTGTGCCAGCTTTTAACGCCCCGTTAAGCACCTTCACGACGTCCGGCTCATTCCAACTGGTAACCCCGCGTTCAATCAGGTTTAACACCGCTGCGGCTTGCTCAGACGGCGTATAGGTCATAACTGGATCGCCACCGCCGGTGGGCTTTCCACAGTTATTGACAGGACTCCGAGGCGCGGCAGAGCCGCTTTTTAAGGTCAAAGGCTCAACGGCCAAAACCTTTGGCACGATTCGCCATTCGGCTGTACGGGTTACATGGACACGGTGAGCCCCGAGGTGAGGGGCATAAATCCCGACAATCCTCTCGATATCTTCCTCATAGTCGTTGACCTCATCCGTCACCTTACGGGCAACCCTTACGGCCTGAGCATCACGCGGCATGTTTGCCCCACCCTGCGCGATGATGTACCGCTCAAAGTCCCCTTCATCTGCAGCAGCTCGCGCGGCTTCAACCCTGTCGTCAAACTCGCTGGCAATACTCACCCCGCGCGGCAGCTTGCGCAGTTCGCGGTAAGCGCCCATCGTCGGGAGACCAATCGGTTTAAACTGCGGGATGCGCCATGTAGACGCCCATGCGGTGACGGCTGCAGCCGTATCTTTCAGAGGCTTGCCGGTGTCGTGGTCGAGTTGGCCATCGAGCGCGTAGCCATCAATATTTTTGGCAATGTATTTAGCGATATAACCCGCTGCGCCGCCCTGATTAAGATGACGAGACTCAAAGCGCTGTTTTGCCGCTCCCTTTTCGTGTCCGTCCTCTTTGAGGGCATAACGACGCATGATTTCGTTAATGGCTTTACGCTGACCGGGTTTGCAAAACAGCATCATGTGCCAGTGAGGCGTACCGTCGTGGTGCGGTTCGACAACGCGCATCCCGTACACCTCTAAATCGTTATCTTTGAACGCGGTACGCATCAGGCTCCAGATTCGGCAGAGATAGCGCTGGCCGTCTTTGGGTGTGAATGCGGTTTCGTTCCAGCCGTGATTGAGCTGCACCGTTTTGCTTTCGCCTTTGCCGACCTGTCGGGTCGGATGGTATTTCGAGGGTGTGGTCAGAGTGATAAACATCCCCACGTCACCGGCGCTGGCCGCGTAGCGCTCAATCCCGGCGATGGTGTTCATCAGCTCCATGCGGCGTATCTCAGGATTTGAAATACTCCCCATGACCTTGCTGATGAGGTCGATACGCTCGCCGGTTACTTTGTTTTCGAGCTCGCAGGATTTCAGGTATTCGAGATTAGCCAGGCGGCGCGCGTGAACATCGCGGATCGCCATTTTGCTGGCGTAGGGTGAACGGGCTTTGTTGACCTCACCGGCAGCAATAAGCAGCGCCTCGCGCCAGCGCATCCGCTGAGCCTTGAGCCGGTTGCCCCACCACTCGTCTTTAATAAGTCGTGAAATAGCGGAAAATGCCATGCGGATCGTCATCTGACCCTTACGGTATTTTTTCCAGTACATCGGGGTGATGTTAAATGCGCGAGCAATACCGGCCACTTGCCCGTATAGGTGCGACTGAGCTTCATCGGTGAAAAGTGTCTCTTTCCCGCCGTGAGCCTCCGCCCATGCGTCGCTTAACTCCTCGTATTTGCTCCAGAGCTGAGAGGCAATTCTGGCCGCAAACTTCCTGAGTTCTTTGTCATTCATATCTGGTAAGCGCGCATACTGGTCGCGCTCGGACAGAAACCCAATCGAGGCGGATTCATTCATCCCGCACAGCTCATTAACACGCTCAAGACGCGGCAGCAGCTTGCGCTCAAACGTGTTTTTAAGGAAATACAGCCCACCCAAAGGGCTCTTTTTACGGCGGAGGAAGTTATAACGCGATGTAAACAGCGTTTGCAGGAAAAACGGCAAACGGTCAATACGGTTTAAAACACCTTGCACCTGACGGAGTTCGGCACGTGTAAGGGGTCTGTCGCGGCCAATAGCCTCTTTGTTGACGTTATTCCAGGGATAAGCTCCAACGAATGAATCACTGGAGCCCTTCAAAAATGGTGGTGGTGGCGAGGGGGCAACACGCCCCCGAGGTTCGTTGGACATATTATTTAAAAGCGTCCAGACATAGCTTCCCCAAGCGTTCAATCCGAGCTTCAAGAGCTGAGAATCCAGTAAGATCGCTGGTCAAAAGATCATGCAATACCAAGCCAGAGATAAGCTTAGGGATAGTTGGGTAGTAACCCACAACATCCAGCCATTCCTTACCTTCATTCTTCCCGGATGTAGCGGTCTTTTTTTCCTGCAAAATGAATTGATAGCGGTCACTGGTGATGACGTATTGGTTATTAATCTCGATGCGTATGCTCATTCTGGCTTCCTTTTAAAAGTGGTTAGCCTGCTCAATCGAAGATTGAGTTGTGCAAATTTGCCGACTCTTGACCTAATAACTCGATAATCTCGGTACGATTGAGCTCAGACTTGCTGATATGCGCGATAAGCCCGTCAAATCGAGATGAGAATCGTGTCGCTAGGTCGCGGTGTGCTTCGTTTACTGCCTGCTCCAGAAGAGCGGAAAACATGCCACCTGGAGCTGTATTTTGTTTTTGCATTTGCCTATCTCCGGACAAAAGGAGTCCCCACGCTGTAAGGCGCGTAATAAAACGAATCCAGATTAATTAATGTAAATACTGCTCAGGTTTTACCGAGGTTAAAATGGTTGGTGCGTACTCAAAAAGGCTAAACAGCTCTCGCAGCGCGCGGAAAAGTTTGTCGCGCCAATAACAGCCCTCTTCATTCAAACGCCAGTGCGGCATCATAAATTCCTGCTCTGTCAGTCCCGCATGAAGAAACAGTGATCGCCTTTGGCTAACGGTCAGGCGGCTGATGAAAGTTGCCTTCGACACGCCAAGTTTGCGGTGCCGGGCGAATGCATTTCTCAATTCATCAAGCGCGCAAACAAGACGCTCACGATCGGCTTCGGTCATTTCCTCTAAGCGCATGACAGAGTGACGCTGTTTTAATTGAGCGTGGAAACAAACCGTAAGACGCTCCCGCTCCATCATGTGATTGTAAAAATCGCAAGTGTCCTGCCAGCGAGGCTGAGCCAGATACTTGCAGACCAGACCGCGAAGCGCTGTTGGTTGTTTCTGGATCACGTCCAGTGTCATTACCGTCATAACCACATTCCTCTCTTTTTGACCAGGCGGCGAAGTTTCTCGATAACGCCCTGCTTTCGGGTTCGGATGATGATGCCCTTGCGTCCGCGACCGTGAGTGATAGTGAAGTTAATCTGACTAGGGCTTTCTCTACGCAGTAGTTGAGCAATGCAACGGGGTTCATTCTTCATACTGGCTCCCCTAATCCGAGCCACATCAGCCAACCGTCTCTAATTTCCTTCGGGCGGCTGTCATAGGCCATCTTCATACCCTTGTTCCACGCTGGCAGGTAAACCCAGTATTCCCCTGCTCGGCCGCTTGTTGACTGAGGATCAGTCATCTCAACCACAGGCAGCTTACCCTTCTCAATCATCCCTTTGACTGCTGCAGGAGTTTTGCCAATAAGACGCGCGAATTCCTGATATGGGACGGCGTCGCTCGCACTATCAATGACCCTATTCATTTGTGAGTATTCCTCGTTAGTGTTTTAATTGCTCCTAATGGCTATTAATTGCCATATTGGAGCCATTGGTTTGCGATAACGAATTGAAGATTACTCCGTTATCGTTTTTCTATCAATAGTGGAGTGTTAATTACGATGATACCCGTAAATGAAAAGCTAGCGATCATGCGTGAGTCAGAACGTATGAATAGGAAAGAATTCAGTGACTTAACAGGCGTTCCATACAGCTCTCTTTCGAGTTACGAGAAGGGTGTAAAAGATATGGGCATACAGGCGGTGATGAAGATTTTGAATCATCCTCAGTTCAAAAAATACACCATGTGGTTCATGACAGAGACGATATCACCTGAAGCTGGGCAGATTGCACCGGCTCTCGCGCACTTTGGGCAGCAGACAACAACGTCATCCCACTCAGACCAGAAAACTGGCTAACTATTTATGGCGCTTATTTGTGCAGTAAATGCACAGTGAGTTTTTGCTATTTAAATCAGGAAATTGAAGTACGCAGTAACATCATCGGGAGGCTTTATGTCTGTTAAAAAGCTCGATGATGGTCGATATGAAGTGGACATTAGACCGACCGGGCGTAACGGAAAACGCATCCGTCGGAAGTTCGACAAGAAAAGCGAGGCGATGGCTTTTGAAAAGCATACTCAATATAACCATCACTCAAAGGAATGGCTTTCAAAACCAACGGACAAACGCCAATTGTCGGAACTGAAAGAGTTATGGTGGAAGCTGAAAGGTAAACATGAGGAACACGGTCAATCGTATCTCAGGAAAATTGAGCGTTTCGAAACGATGACCGGAAATCCGTGCGCTTTCCAGATCACCAAGAGCCTGATAACGCAATATTGTGCTCAACGCCGGGGTGAAGGTATTAAGCCAACTACCATCAACCGCGACCTGATCACGCTAGGTGGGATGTTCACAACCCTGATTGAGTCAGAACTGTATAACGGTGAGCATCCATTCAGGGGATTCAAAAAACTGAAAGAGCAGACAGCCGAAACGGGCTATCTCACTCTTGAGGAAATTGACGCCTTACTTGCTGCGCTCTCAGGTGATAATCGTAAAATTGCGGTTTTGTGTTTGAGTACCGGGGCAAGATGGGGAGAAGCTGCGCGATTGAAGGCGGAGAATGTGATTCATAACCGGGTGTCTTTCGTTAAGACGAAAACCAACACACCGCGCACGGTCCCGATCTCTGATGACGTTGCGGCTTACGTAGTCGGCAAAGCACGAGGCTTTCTGTTTCCTGAGGCCAGTTATGCTGAATTCAGGCGAATCCTCAAAGAAGTTAAGCCCGACTTACCGGCGGGGCAAGCAACACATGCTCTACGACACTCTTTCGCCACGCACTTTATGATTAACGGGGGCAATATCATCACACTGCAGAGGATCTTAGGTCATACGAAAATTGCGCAGACAATGGTCTATGCGCACTTCGCTCCTCAGTACCTGCAGGACGCGATTTCGCTTAACCCGCTAAAGGGTGCTAATGGTGGTAAGAGTGTCCACAATGTGTCCACACCCTAGCCGCTTTTTATGGCTTTTGGCTGCTAGTAGTAAAACGTGAAGCCTTGTCTGGCACGGCTTTCCAGCTACGCCAGACATTAAAAAGGCTCCCTCAGGAGCCTTTCAAACCATCAATGTAGCGACGCTAGCCTCGCCGCAAACCCGACAAACAGCAGCCCTATCAGCCCGTTCCCCAGCTTTGCCAGTTTCTTTTTCGTTTTCAGATAACGCGTGACAAACGCGCCGGAGAAGATCAGGAAGCTCATGTACATAAAGCTTATTAACTCCAGCGTCGTCGCGAGGATCAGGAAAGAAGTGCCGGTGCTCTGTGCATTCACGTCAATGAACTGAACGAAGAACGATACGTAGAACAGAATCGCTTTGGGATTGGTCAGGCTTAACACCAGCGAACGTTTCATGATCATACTGGCCGGTTCAGGCCCGCTCTCATGCGCATTTTTCTGGCGGTTCACCACTGACCAGAGCATTTTGCCGCCCAGCCAGAGCAGATAGAAGGCCCCGAGATAGCGCACGATATTAAACAGTACCGGCGTGGTCTGGATTAATGCCGCGACACCCGCCCAGGCCAGAAACATCAGCACCGCATCGCCGATAAATACGCCTGTGGCGGCAAGATACCCTTTTTTAACGCCGTGACCGATCCCGGTTTTGAGCACAAACAGGGTATTCGGCCCTGGCACCAGCACGATAAAAAATGCGCCGACAACATACGTCCAGAAATTCAGTACGCCAAACTCCGCAAACACTTCTCCCTCCTTTTGCTAAACACAACAGGAATATCGCTGCAAATACGCTATTCCTAAAAAATCAGACGCTATAAAATCAGCGGGCACCCGTTACGGTGCCCTCATGGTTTCAGATATCCTGGACTGCGAACAGCAACGCATTGCGGTGCCTGGTCAATCCACATTTTCTGATGGCGTGAATACGCATATTGCGGCGGGATTGTGCTTCCAGCCAACGAGCCTTGCGACGACTCACCTGTCGCAACATGCGCCAGCGCCCTACTTCTGTTCTACTGCGCTTCATGTCTACAACTCTTTAACTAACAGAATCGCCATTATAAACCCAACCCGGCAGCAAACCAGCGCTTTTACCTGGCGTTTTTATTTGCCAGATGAATCCTGATGCGTACACTCATAACAATACGCTTTCAAAAGGATTTTTTTACCTATGACAACCTTCTACACCGTGGTGAGTTGGCTGGTCATTTTGGGATACTGGCTGTTAATCGCGGGTGCGACATTACGCATCCTGATGAAGCGCAGAGCCGTACCCTCTGCCATGGCCTGGCTTCTGATCATTTATATCCTCCCGCTGGTGGGAATTATTGCCTATCTCTCTTTCGGCGAGCTTCATTTGGGTAAACGCCGCGCCGAGCGCGCCCGCGCCATGTGGCCCTCCACCGCGAAGTGGCTGAACGATCTTAAGGCCTGCAAACATATTTTTGCCGAGGAGAACAGCAGCGTCGCCTCCTCACTGTTTAAGCTGTGCGAGCGCCGCCAGGGGATTGGCGGCGTTAAGGGCAATCAACTGCAGCTGCTGACCTCGTCCGACGACGTCATGCAGGCGTTAATCCGCGATATTCAGCTGGCGCGTCATAATATCGAGATGGTTTTTTATATCTGGCAGCCCGGCGGGATGGCTGACCAGGTCGCTGAATCGCTGATGGCTGCCGCACGTCGCGGCATTCATTGCCGCCTGATGCTTGACTCCGCGGGTAGCGTGGCATTTTTCCGTAGCCCCTGGGCGGGCATGATGCGTAATGCCGGTATCGAAGTGGTTGAAGCGCTGAAGGTGAATCTCCTGCGCGTGTTTCTGCGCCGGATGGATCTCCGCCAGCATCGCAAAATGATCATGATCGATAACTATATTGCCTACACCGGCAGCATGAATATGGTTGACCCGCGCTTCTTCAAACAGGACTCGGGCGTAGGTCAATGGGTTGATTTGATGGCGCGAATGGAGGGGCCGATTGCCACCTCGATGGGCATCGTGTATTCCTGCGACTGGGAGATTGAAACCGGCAAGCGTATCCTGCCGCCACCGCCGGACGGCAATATTATGCCGTTTGAAGAGGCGAGCGGTCATACCATTCATACCATTGCTTCCGGACCGGGCTTCCCGGAAGACTTAATCCATCAGGCGCTGCTGACGGCAACCTACTCGGCGCGTGAATATCTGATCATGACGACGCCCTACTTTGTCCCCAGCGACGACCTCCTGCACGCGATCTGTACCGCCGCGCAGCGCGGTGTCGATGTGAGCATCATTTTGCCACGCAAAAATGACTCCCTACTGGTGGGCTGGGCCAGCCGGGCATTCTTCAGCGAACTGCTGGCCGCAGGGGTGAAAATTTACCAGTTTGAAGGCGGATTGCTCCACACCAAGAGCGTTCTTGTCGACGGTGAGCTGAGCCTGGTGGGGACGGTCAACCTGGATATGCGCAGCCTGTGGCTAAACTTTGAAATCACGCTGGTCATTGATGATGCCGGCTTTGGCGGCGACCTCGCTGCGGTGCAGGATGATTATATCTCCCGCTCGCGGCTGCTGGATGCCAGACTGTGGGTAAAACGTCCGATGTGGCAGAGAATTGCCGAACGACTGTTTTACTTCTTTAGTCCGTTGCTGTAAAACGTGCCCAACGATGTTAAACAGGTAGTCATCATGGAAATGGATCTGAACAATCGCCTGACCGAAGACGAAACGCTCGAGCAGGCCTATGACATTTTTCTCGAACTGGCGGTTGATAACCTCGATCCCGCAGACGTGATCCTCTTTAATCTGCAGTTCGAAGAGCGCGGCGGCGCTGAATTGTTCGACCCTTCAGAAGACTGGGCTGAGCATGTGGATTTCGACCTGAATCCTGACTTCTTTGCCGAAGTGGTGATTGGGCTGGCCGATGAAGACGGCGGCGAAATTAACGATATTTTCGCCCGCGTCCTGCTCTGTCGGGAGAAAGACCACAAGCTGTGCCATATTCTCTGGCGCGAATAATAAAAAAGGCTGCGATTGCAGCCTTTTTTATTTACTCCGGCAATTCACTGCCGCAGCGGTGACAAAACCGCGCGTCGTGTTCATGTTCGCCCTGCTGGCAATGAGGACATTTGCACTGCTGCTTACGGCTCTGAAACGCGCTGCTCATGTGTGTGGTAATAAGTCCCGTCGGGATCGCAATCACCGAATAGCCAATCAAAATCAGCACGGACGCCACGATGCGCCCCAGTGGCGTATGGGGCGTAATATCACCGTAGCCCACGGTCGTGACGGTCACAATGGCCCAGTAGACGGACGCATTGAGCGTCGTAAAGCCATACTTCGGCCCTTCTATTAAATACATCAGCGCGCCAAAAACAATCATGACGATGGCAATAAACGAGTAGAACAGAATAAGCTGATGCCGCGCGCTTACGATCGCACTCCAGAACACGCGTAATGACGGCATAAAACGCAGTAATTTCAGAATACGTAATACCCGAATCACGCGCATCGCTCGCCAGGCAAAGACATAGCTGAGGCTAATCTCCGGCCAAAGCCACATCACATAGAGCGGCAGGATGGTGGCTAAATCGATAAATCCCCAGAAGCTGAAAACATATCTCGCCGGGTTGGGCCAGGCTATCACCCGGAGGAGATATTCAGCGGTAAAAACCAGGGTAATCGCCAGCTCAAGCCAGACAAAGATATGCCATTCGTCAAACGTCAGGTGGTATTGCGTCCCGGCACCCGATTCAATAAAGATGACAACCACGCTGAGGAGCGCAAATAAACCGCAAAGACCTTCGAAGCGTCGTCCGGATACCGTTTCAGGATCGAATAAAAAATGATATAGCCGCCGACGGGCTGACGTGAATAAACGCGACACGGTTACCTCGCAAAAAATAAGGGCTGACATCATGTCAGCCCTTGCGATTATAACGGGTCTACTTTCAGGCAGGAAACCGCATGTCGGAAACTGCCTTCGAGAACCGGTCGCGTTTTAGCACATTCCGGCCCGGCCATCGGGCAGCGCGTGCGGAAGACGCAGCCCGACGGCGGGTTAATCGGTGAGGGTAATTCCCCTTCCAGAAGCTGGATGGTTTTATTCTTTTCCAGATCCGGATCGGGGATCGGCACCGCGGACATCAGCGCTCTGGTGTAGGGGTGCAGTGGATTATGGTACACCTCGTCATAGGTGCCCAGCTCCACGGCATGCCCCAGATACATGACCAGCACGCGGTCAGAAATGTGTTTTACCACGGCCAGGTCATGCGCGATGAAGATCAGCGACAGTCCCATTTCGCGCTGCAGCTTCTGCAGCAGGTTAACCACCTGCGCCTGAATGGACACGTCCAGCGCGGAAACCGGCTCATCGCAGATAATCAGCTTCGGTTCGAGGATCAGCGCACGGGCAATACCAATACGCTGGCACTGACCGCCAGAGAACTCATGCGGATAGCGGTTGATGAGGTTTGGCAACAGGCCGACTTTCATCATCATCGCCTTTACGCGATCGCGCACTTCCTGACGAGACATCTTCGGATGATAGGTGCGCAGCGGCTCGGCAATAATCTCGCCGATGGTCATACGCGGGTTAAGTGATGCCAGCGGATCCTGGAAAATCATCTGGATATCGCTGCGCACCTCGCGCCACTCGTCAGGCTTCATGCCCAGCAGATCTTTACCCAGCCAGGCCACTTTACCGTCGGTGGCTTTGACCAGACCGATAATGGCTCGCGCAAAGGTCGATTTACCGCAGCCGGACTCTCCCACCACGCCCAGGGTTTCCCCTTCGTACAGGCGCAGCGTGACGCCGTCCACCGCTTTCAGGGTCTTCGGCGGCTGCCAGAACCACTGTTTGCCGTCTTTAATGTCGAAATGCACTTTAAGATCGGCGATTTCGAGCAGCACGTTGCGTTTTTCATCTAATGCGTTCATACCAGCTCCTCCTGCGGCTTAAAGCAGGCGCGCAGACGGCCTGGTGCAAACTCCTCCAGCGGCGGAGCGCTGTTGCAGATTTCCATCGCGTGCGGGCAGCGCGGCTGGAACGGACAGCCTTTCGGCAGACGCAGCAGGTTTGGCGGGTTGCCCGGAATAGTGAGGAGGGATTCCCCTTCCGCATCCAAACGCGGCACCGCATTCAGCAGACCAATCGAGTACGGATGCGCAGGCTGATAGAAGACATCGCGCGCTTTACCGTATTCCATGGTACGACCGGCGTACATCACCAGCACTTTGTCGCAGATGCCCGCCACCACGCCGAGGTCATGGGTGATCATGATAATCGCCGTGTTGAATTCGCGCTTTAGCTCGTTCAACAGGGTCATGATCTGCGCCTGAACGGTAACGTCCAGCGCGGTGGTAGGTTCATCGGCAATCAGCAGCTTTGGCCGGCACAGCAGCGCCATCGCAATCATCACGCGCTGACGCATACCGCCAGAAAACTCGTGCGGGAACATGCGCATACGCTTACGCGCTTCCGGCATTTTCACCGCATCCAGCATTTTGACCGACTCTTCAAAGGCCTCCGCTTTGCCCAGGCCTTTGTGCAGCATCAGGACTTCCATCAGCTGCTCGCCTACGCGCATATACGGATTCAGCGAGGTCATGGGATCCTGGAAAATCATCGAGATCTGCTCAGCACGCAGCTTGTTCAGCTCGTGTTCCGGCAGATTGAGGATTTCGCGACCGTTGAATTTAGCGGAGCCGCCAATCACGCCGTTAGAGGCCAGCAGGCCCATCAGCGCAAAGGCAGTCTGGGATTTTCCGGAACCGGATTCCCCTACGATACCCAGCGTTTCACCCGCGCGCAGGTTGAAGTTGAGATCGTTGACGGCTGTAACATCCCCGTCCGGCGTTTTAAAGGTCACGCGGAGGTCTTTCACATCCAGCAGAAGACTGTTCTGCTGTTGCACCTGTGGCGCAGTGGCCGTTTCAATAATTGTCATGACGGCGCTCCTTAACGGTCTTTCGGGTCGAGGGCATCACGCAGGCCATCGCCGATAAAGTTAAAACAAAACAGGGTGACGACCAGGAAACCCGCCGGATAAAGCAGCAGCCACGGTGAAACTTCCATCGAGTTTGCGCCATCGCTCAGCAGCGCGCCCCAGCTGCTCAGCGGCTCTTGTGTACCGAGGCCCAGGAAGCTCAGGAAAGATTCAAACAGGATCATGCTTGGCACCAGCAGTGAGGCATAGACCACCACCACGCCCAGCACGTTAGGAACGATATGGCGAACCACGATATTCCCGGTAGATACACCGCCTACCTGTGCGGCTTCGATAAACTCTTTGCGTTTGAGGCTCAGCGTCTGGCCGCGAACGATACGCGCCATATCCAGCCAGGACACCATCCCGATGGCCACGAAGATCAGCAGGATGTTCTGACCAAAGAAGGTCACCAGCAGGATGACGAAGAACATAAACGGGAAGGAGTTCAGGATTTCCAGCAGACGCATCATTACCGAGTCTATTTTGCCGCCGAGATAGCCGGAAAGTGAGCCGTAGAGCGTACCCACGATCACCGCCACCAGCGCGGCAGCAATGCCGACCATCAGCGAGATACGACCACCAATAGCGACACGCACCAGCAGGTCGCGTCCCGAGGAGTCCGTGCCGAAATAGTGGCCTGATTCCATATCTGGCGCGCTGGACATCATGCCCCAGTCGGTGTCGAAATAGGTAAATTGCGACAGCATCGGCGCCAGGGTCACAAACAGCGCGATAATCACCAGAACAACCAGACTGGCAACCGCTGCACGGTTGTGCATAAAGCGACGGCGCGCGTCCTGCCAGAGGCTACGACCTTCTACTTCCAGTTTTTCACTGAAGTTTTCCAGCGCCTCGCTGTTTTTCTTACTCAACATCATGGCGTGCTCCAGCGTTAGTAACGAATTTTCGGGTCGATGACGGCATACAGCACATCGACGATAGCGTTAAAGAGAATGGTCAGCGCACCGACGAGAATCGTCAGGCTCAGTACCAGCGAATAGTCGCGGTTGAGCGCACCGTTAACGAACAGCTGACCAATCCCAGGCAGGCCGTAGATTGTTTCGATAACCATAGAGCCGGTGATGATCCCGACGAATGCCGGTCCCATGTAGGAGAGCACGGGCAACAGCGCCGGTTTGAGCGCGTGGCGGAAGATAATCCGACGCATCGGCAGCCCTTTAGCGCGCGCGGTACGAATGAAGTTCGAGTGCAGCACTTCGATCATTGAACCACGGGTGATACGCGCGATGCTGGCGATGTACGCCAGAGATAATGCCACCATCGGCAAAATCATGAACTTCAATGCCCCGCCGTTCCAGCCGCCGCCAGGCAGCCACTTCAGCGTGATGGCAAATATCATCACCAGTAATGGCGCGACAACGAAGCTGGGTATCACTACCCCGGTCATTGCCACCCCCATTACGGCATAATCCCATTTGGTATTTTGTCTGAGCGCGGCGATAACGCCTGCGGTGACCCCGAAAACGATGGCCAGAATGAATGCCGCAGCACCCAACTTAGCCGAAACCGGGAAGCTGGACGCGACCAGGTCGTTAACGGAATAGTCTTTATATTTAAATGACGGTCCAAAATCGCCGTGGGCCAGCTGCTTCAGGTAATTGAAGTACTGGGTGGAGATAGGATCGTTCAAGTGGTATTTCGCTTCGATATTCGCCATGACTTCAGGCGGCAGCGTACGCTCACCGGTAAATGGACTTCCCGGCGCAAGGCGCATCATGAAGAAGGAAATCGTGATGAGAATAAATAGCGTTGGAATCGCTTCAAGACAGCGACGTAGGATAAATTTCAACATTGCCCGTACCTTCTGGCGTGTGCCTATATTATGTGACGTTGGTTAGACACCGTGGGGCGAGCACGCCCGCCCCACTCATTGCCATTAATGCTTGATAATATACAAGTTTTTAACGTAGATATTATCCATCGGGTCTTTACCGGTATACCCACCTACCCACGGCTTCACCAGACGGGCGTTAACGTAGTAGTAAACCGGAACGATCGCGGAATCTTTATCCAGCTGCTGCTCGGCCTGAGAGTACAGTTCTTTACGCTGTGCTTCGTCAGTGGTTTTCAGCGTGTCGCCAATCAGCTTGTCGAACGCCGGGCTCTTATAGTGAGCGGTGTTGTTCGAGCTGTCGCTCAGCATGGTGTTCAGGAAGGAGGTCGGTTCGTTATAGTCCGCACACCAGCCAGCACGAGCCACATCAAAGGTGCCCTGATGACGGCTGTCGAGGAAGGTTTTCCACTCCTGGTTCTCCAGCTTCACGTTCGCGCCCAGGTTCTTTTTCCAGATTGAGGCAACGGCGATAGCCAGTTTTTTGTGCAGATCGGAAGTGTTGTACAGCAGGCTGAAGGTCAGCGGCTTATCTGCGGTGTAGCCCGCTTCGGCCAGCAGTTTCTTCGCTTCCGCGTTACGCTGTTCCTGAGTCTGTTTGAACCACTCTGGCTCGGTCAGTTTTGCACCATCGGTGTATGGAGGGGTGTAGCTGTACGCAGGCAGATCGCCCTGGTTTTTCACTTTGTTCACGATGATATCGCGATCCAGAGCCAGCTTCAGCGCGGTACGAACACGTACGTCGGTAAACGGTGCTTTCTGGTTGTTGATTTCATAGTAATAGGTGCACAGGTACGGATCGACGTGAACTTCTTTAGGGATCTCTTTTTTCAGTTTCTGGAACAGTTCAATCGGCATGTTGTTATAGGTCATGTCGATTTCACCGCTGCGGTAGCGGTTAACGTCAGTCACTTCGGAAGAGATTGGCAGGTAGGTCACCTGGTCAATGACGGTTTTCGCGTTATCCCAATACTGCGGGTTACGGTCAAGCACCATACGTTCGTTGACCACCCAGTCTTTCAGCTTATAGGCACCGTTGGTGACGATATTGGCAGGCTGCGTCCATTTCTCACCAAATTTTTCCACGGCGGATTTTGGCACCGGAGAAACGGACGGGTGAACCAGCAGCTTATAGAAGTACGGAACAGGTTCGCTCAACGTCACTTCAAAGGTATTGGCATCGATCGCTTTTACGCCCAGGTCGGTAACAGGTTTTTTGCCCGCGATGATGTCATCAATATTTGCAATGTGGCCATATTGCAGGTAGCTCGCATACGGAGAGGCGGTGGTTGGATTCGCCAGACGCTGCCAGCTATAAACGAAATCTTCGGCCGTAACCGGTGTACCGTCGGACCATTTCGCATCTTTACGCAGATGGAATGTCCAGACTTTGAAATCTTTGTTTTCCCATTTTTCTGCTACACCCGGTGCCGGGTGGCCGTCTACGTCTGTCACCAGCAGGCCTTCGAACAGGTCGCGGTTAACGTTAGACTCAGGAACACCTTCAATTTTGTGCGGGTCAAGAGACTGAACTTCCGCACCGTTGTTACGCACCAGCGTCTGTTTCTCCGCCAGTTGAACACCTGCAGGAACGTCCGCAGCCATTGCAGCGTTGCCCGCGATTAGCGCAGTTAAAATCCCCGCCGCTACCAGATTTTTTTTTGTGATGATGGACATTGTGTTGGTACTCCACTCATTATAATGACTGGCCTTCGCCAGCTGTGTAATCCCCTGTTGGGGCCTGTACAGCGCAGGAGTTTTTTTTGCTGCTGTCAGGTTCTTCTTTTACTGCTTGCTATCACCGACTTTTTTATTACTGACCGCTCGTATGGCCGTCTTGCGTCGATTCTTTACAGGCCTCCCCTGTTTGAGGCCTGCGCTGGATATCTGAGAAGAGAACCATATGAAAATAATTCTCATCTGCTTGTTTTATGCTGCAAAATATTAGGCCGGAAAGTATCAAATGGCGTAAACGCGCGCCAATACATTTTGCAAATTTGTTAAGCAATTCTCTTTTACGGTGAGTACCGCATCGTTGAGGGCAGCCCTGCCGGACATCGAACACCACTTAAAAATCATGACATTCAATAAGATAGAGAAAATTTTCTCTACAAGCGCGTCGCTGCGCTATCATCGAGTGATTTTGTACAAAAATTTAACAACTGGTTATTATTTAGCACATTCATCTAGGGGAATGTTGAATTTACTAATATCATTTCGGTTATCTCTCAGCAAGCCCCAGAGTATCATGTGAGTAAAATAACAGATCGATCGAAGGTTTTCTGCGCAGGCGTGTTTGGCGGGAATTAATAACTTGTTGAAATACAAGCAATGAACATTATTAGTAGAATTTATTATGATATGTGAGCATTTCAACTTTAGTTATAGGATTTACTGATAATGACGTAAAAAAACGGAGCCGTGGCTCCGTTCTTTCATACGAAATATCAGTGCAGCAAACCGGGGAAAATGCTTTTAATTCCTGTAACGATGAATTCAATCCCTAACGCCATCAAGAGCAAGCCCATAATACGCGTTATGACGTTAATGCCCGTCTGCCCCAACAGTCGCACCAGCCAGGGTGCCATGCGGAATACTCCCCAACAGCAGAGCGCGAAAAGTGCAATGGCAACGGAAAAGCCAATCAGGTGCATCAGGCTATGGTAACGCGTGCCCCAGACAATGGTTGAACTGATGGCGCCAGGGCCAGCCATGAGCGGCAAGGCCAGCGGCACCACGCCAATACTTTCGCGGATGGCGGTTTCTGACTTCTCCTGCTTGTTTTGTTTATCCTCGCCCAGCTTACCGCTGATCATTGACATGGCGATGGTCACGACCAGGATCCCACCCGCAATGCGGAAAGAGTCAATCGAAATCCCGAAGAGCTGGAGAATGGCGTCACCCAGGAAAAGGGAGGTGAGCAATATGATAGCTACTGACAGGTTAGCGGTGAGGTTGGTCTTATTCCTGGCCGCCGCCGTCTGATAACTCGTCATACTAATGAAGACAGGAATGATCCCCACCGGGTTGACCAGGGCAAACAAACCAATAAAAAATTTAAAATACGTTGGAAAATCAAAGAGCGTTTGGATCACGTTTTGCTCCGCTTATACACATGCCCGGGACTGACACTTTGTCATGAGAAATCGCGCTGAAGATACCCTTTTTATTAGCATACTTCACTCGAAATCTGCGGCAAAACGTTATCATTTCAGGATGTTAAATATATGTATAATCAATGACGGCGCCGCTTCCATTACTTACGTAATTATTTAACACTTGAAAAACCTCAACGAAATAACCCTGCTGAAAGGTATCAGCTTGGGGGAAAATTGACGCAGATCATGATTTCCGTACTCAGAAGTGAGTAATCTTGGTTACGCCCCCAGGGAGATCGCCTGACAAAAAGGGATGATGCTAAGGTAAGGCTCTTTTAGTAAATTAGTGTGCTGACGCAGAAAGTAACTCTTTGTTTTACTTTGTGTTACGCAAGTCGTATCGGCTCTGTCTATACTGTGTGACGTATCGAGCGCTGGTTTACTAAAAGAGTTTAAACATTATCAGGAGAGCATTATGGCTGTTACTAATATCGCTGAACTGAACGCCCTCGTCGAGCGCGTTAAAAAAGCCCAGCGTGAATATGCCAATTTCACCCAAGAACAGGTTGATAAAATCTTCCGCGCGGCCGCACTGGCTGCTGCAGATGCTCGAATCCCTCTCGCTAAAATGGCCGTTGCCGAATCCGGCATGGGTATCGTGGAAGATAAAGTGATCAAAAACCACTTTGCTTCCGAGTATATCTACAACGCCTATAAAGATGAGAAAACCTGTGGCGTGCTGTCCGAAGACGACACCTTCGGTACCATCACCATCGCTGAACCTATCGGCATCATCTGCGGTATTGTTCCGACAACTAACCCAACGTCTACAGCTATCTTCAAATCACTGATTAGCCTGAAGACCCGTAACGCAATCATCTTCTCTCCACACCCACGTGCGAAAGACGCGACCAACAAAGCGGCAGATATTGTCCTGCAGGCGGCGATCGCTGCTGGCGCACCAAAAGATCTGATTGGCTGGATCGACCAACCTTCCGTTGAGCTCTCCAATGCGCTGATGCATCACCCGGACATTAACCTGATCCTGGCGACCGGTGGTCCTGGCATGGTTAAAGCCGCATACAGCTCCGGTAAACCAGCGATCGGTGTGGGCGCCGGTAACACCCCTGTTGTTATCGACGAAACTGCTGACATCAAACGTGCCGTTGCGTCTGTACTGATGTCTAAAACCTTCGATAACGGCGTGATCTGTGCATCTGAACAGTCTGTTGTTGTTGTTGATTCCGTGTACGACGCTGTTCGTGAACGTTTCGCCAGCCACGGCGGCTACCTGCTGCAGGGCAAAGAGCTGAAAGCCGTTCAGGACATTATCCTGAAAAATGGCGCGTTGAACGCTGCCATCGTGGGTCAGCCGGCTTACAAAATTGCTGAACTCGCAGGCTTTACCGTTCCGGCAACAACCAAAATCCTGATCGGTGAAGTGAAAGTTGTCGACGAAAGCGAGCCGTTTGCACACGAAAAACTGTCTCCAACGCTTGCAATGTACCGTGCGAAAGATTTCGAAGACGCGGTAGAGAAAGCCGAGAAACTGGTTGCCATGGGCGGTATCGGTCACACGTCTTGTCTGTACACCGACCAGGATAACCAGCCAGAACGCGTTGCCCACTTCGGTCAGATGATGAAAACTGCACGTATCCTGATTAACACCCCTGCTTCTCAGGGTGGTATCGGTGACCTGTACAACTTTAAACTCGCACCTTCCCTGACTCTGGGTTGTGGTTCCTGGGGTGGTAACTCCATCTCTGAAAACGTTGGTCCAAAACACCTGATCAACAAGAAAACCGTTGCTAAGCGAGCTGAAAACATGTTGTGGCACAAACTTCCGAAATCTATCTACTTCCGCCGTGGCTCACTGCCAATCGCGCTGGATGAAGTGATTACTGATGGCCACAAACGTGCGCTCATCGTGACTGACCGTTTCCTGTTCAACAACGGCTACGCTGACCAGATCACCTCTGTTCTGAAAGCGTCTGGCGTTGAGACAGAAGTGTTCTTTGAAGTTGAAGCTGACCCGACCCTGAGCGTTGTGCGTAAAGGTGCTGAGCTGGCTAATTCCTTCAAACCAGATGTGATTATCGCACTGGGTGGCGGTTCCCCAATGGACGCCGCGAAAATCATGTGGGTCATGTACGAGCATCCTGAAACCCACTTCGAAGAACTGGCGCTGCGCTTTATGGACATCCGTAAACGTATCTACAAGTTCCCGAAAATGGGCGTAAAAGCGAAAATGATCGCGGTAACCACCACTTCCGGTACCGGTTCAGAAGTTACGCCATTCGCAGTAGTAACGGACGATGCAACAGGTCAGAAATACCCACTGGCTGACTATGCACTGACCCCAGACATGGCTATCGTTGATGCGAACCTGGTCATGGAAATGCCGAAATCACTCTGTGCGTTCGGTGGTCTGGATGCGGTAACTCACGCCCTGGAAGCTTACGTTTCTGTGCTGGCATCTGAGTTCTCTGACGGTCAGGCTCTGCAGGCTCTGAAACTGCTGAAGGAAAACCTGCCGGCGTCCTACAACGAAGGGTCTAAAAACCCGGTAGCACGTGAACGCGTTCACAGTGCAGCTACCATCGCCGGTATCGCGTTTGCGAACGCCTTCCTGGGTGTTTGCCACTCTATGGCGCACAAACTGGGTTCTCAGTTCCACATTCCTCACGGTCTGGCGAACGCCCTGTTGATCAGCAACGTTATCCGTTATAACGCTAACGACAACCCAACCAAGCAGACTGCTTTCAGCCAGTACGACCGTCCGCAAGCGCGTCGTCGTTACGCTGAAATCGCAGACCACCTTGGTCTGAGCGCACCGGGTGACCGTACTGCTGCGAAGATTGAGAAACTGCTGGCATGGCTGGAAAGCCTGAAAGCTGAGCTGGGTATTCCTAAATCTATCCGTGAAGCAGGCGTTCAGGAAGCTGACTTCCTCGCTCACGTAGATAAGCTGTCTGAAGATGCATTCGATGACCAGTGTACTGGTGCTAACCCGCGCTACCCACTGATCTCCGAGCTGAAACAGATTCTGCTGGATACCTTCTACGGTCGTGAGTTCAAAGAAGGTGACGTTGCCGCTGTGAAAACAGAAGTTCCTGTCATCAAAGCTGATAAGAAAGCGAAGAAAAGCGCTTAATTAGCAGCAGATGAAAAACCCGCCTTTATGGCGGGTTTTTTTATGTCTGTATAACAAGGCTGGCGTTATTTCCTGTTGTCGTGCTGAATCGCCGTCAGCGAGCCTACCGACAGCGCTTCTTTATAATGCTTACGACAGACTGAAACATAGCGTTCATTACCGCCTATAACCACCTGCTCGCCATCTGCATAAGGTTTCCCGGCCTGGTCGAGACGAAGCACCATGCTGGCTTTGCGACCGCAGAAGCAGATTGTTTTCAATTCGACAAGCTTATCCGACCAGGCGAGCAAATACTGGCTACCGGCAAAGAGCTCACCGCGGAAATCCGTACGCAGGCCGTAACACAGCACGGGAATATCAAGCTCATCGACCACCTCTGAAAGGGCATGAACCTGTTCACGCGTCAGAAACTGGCTCTCATCTACCAGAACACAGTGAATGGGCTGCAAAGCATGTTCTGTACGAATGTCCTCAAACAGATCGGTTTTCGGGTTAAACAGTCTGGCAGGCGACGAGAGCCCTATTCTTGAGCTCACCTTCCCTGCGCCAAAGCGATCGTCAATTTCAGCCGTATAAACAACGCTACGCATCCCGCGCTCCTGGTAATTGTACGAGGATTGCAGCAACGCGGTGGATTTCCCGGCATTCATTGCCGAATAGTAGAAATAAAGTTGTGCCATTGGCCGTAAAACCCTAATCAATGTGTAATATTCCCGATGATTCATTGTACCATAATTTGTCTGGTCATCATCGATGTAGCAAGCTGGGGAAGCGTTTCAGCGCGGAGTTCACAACCTTCTTTTTAAGAAAATAGCCCGTTAAAACATGAGGTAAACTCCTTCTGCCCGGCCAATATGTTATATGTTCAGCCAAACATAACACTGCTTTTTATAGTGGAATCCCCGTTCTTTAAAATTCACTATTTATTAACTATTACTGTCTTAACATCACGCTGGGGAACTAATACAAAAGGCTGATATTTTTCCGCCGCAACTATAATTCCTGCGGTAAATGTCACAAAAAAAAGATGCAATCGGCCGGGTTCTGCCGGGTCACGTGATAACAAACGAGACTGTTGGGTGATGAAATTTAAGTTAGCGTAATTAATAATAGCGGCATTATTTAGTATTTTTTGAATTCCTTACATTCCTGGCTATTGCACAACTGAATTTATGGCTCTATTATTAGGTCAACAAACCACCCCCCATTATAAGTTTGAGATTACTACAATGAGCGAAGCACTTAAAATTCTGAACAACATCCGTACTCTTCGTGCGCAGGCAAGAGAATGCACCCTCGAAACGCTTGAAGAAATGCTGGAAAAATTAGAAGTTGTAGTTAATGAACGTCGTGAAGAAGAAAGCGCAGCTGCTGCTGAAATCGAAGAACGTACTCGTAAACTGCAGCAATATCGTGAAATGCTGATTGCTGATGGTATCGATCCAAATGAATTGCTGAACAGCATGGCTGCAGCTAAAACCGGTACTAAAGCCAAGCGTGCTGCTCGTCCTGCTAAATATAGCTACGTTGACGAGAACGGCGAAACTAAAACCTGGACTGGCCAGGGCCGCACTCCTGCTGTTATCAAGAAAGCCATGGACGAACAAGGTAAACAGCTGGACGACTTCCTGATCAAGGATTAATCCAGCCGTATTCAGAAAAATCCCGCGTAATGCGGGATTTTTTTTAACCTAAATTTGTGGCAAACATCCCCTTACACTCTGTCATAAAGCATTATTTGGCAATTTTAATAACTGTACTTAGAGACAGGTTTCAGAAGTGTTTAGGGCATAAAAAAACCGGTGGGCAGCGCCTCACCGGTTTCGGACATATGTAACCGTGGCTTATTTCTTAATACCTACGCTCTCTTTGAGCCAGGTTTTAAATTCTTCACCAAGAGTATTGTGGCGAATACCATATTCAACAAACGCCTGCATATAACCAAGCTTATTACCGCAGTCATGGCTCTTACCTTTCATATGGTAAGCCTCAACGGTCTCTTTCTCGATCAGCATATCAATGGCATCCGTCAGCTGAATCTCATCCCCCGCTCCTGGAGGCGTTTTCGCCAGCAGAGGCCAGATTTCAGCGCTCAGAACATAGCGACCTACAACGGCCAAGTTTGAAGGCGCTACGTCGGCTTTAGGCTTCTCTACCACGCCAACCATTGGCACGCTTTCGCCCGGATCAAGGTTAACGCCTTTGCAGTCAACCACACCGTATGCCGTCACGTCTTCAACAGGCTCTACCATGATCTGGCTGCTGCCGGTGTCGTCGAAACGTTTGATCATCTCAGCCAGGTTATCCTGAGAAAGATCGGATTCGTATTCGTCCAGAATTACGTCAGGCAGAATTACCGCTACAGGCTCATCACCTACAACAGGATGTGCACACATAACAGCGTGGCCCAGACCTTTAGCCAGGCCCTGACGAACCTGCATAATGGTAACGTGTGGCGGGCAAATAGACTGAACTTCTTCTAACAGCTGACGCTTAACACGCTTTTCCAGCATGGCTTCAAGTTCAAAGCTTGTATCGAAATGGTTTTCGATAGAGTTTTTTGATGAATGCGTAACCAGCACAATTTCAGTGATGCCGGCTGCGATACATTCATTAACGACATACTGGATTAATGGCTTATCAACCAGAGGCAGCATCTCTTTAGGAATTGCCTTAGTTGCTGGTAACATCCTGGTCCCCAATCCCGCTACCGGGATGACGGCCTTTCTGACTTTCGAATTTAGGGCAGCCATTCAAATTCTCCTGAGCTGTTCAAGTTTTGAACTTTTATGCAATAAATAACGCGTTGAGTATATCAGCCTCGCCCCGCAGTTCGGGTCTGAAAAGAACGCGTTGCCGATCAATTAGGATAAATACGCATGAAACTGGGCAGCGATAGTAGCACTCCCCGTAAAACACAGGTAAAGCAATCTTAAAATTAAGATCCAATTGCTTATTCCGTGGACAACATTAAGCGTAGCCGTCCCCCGGCGCCCCAAATTTGGCACTGCCAGGAGGAACAGCGGTGGCTAATTTGATTAAGATACGCCGTTCCCAATGTCCCAAGCGGCACACCGTTACTCACCTCAATATGATGTTCACCGGTATTCAGTGAAGCATTGAGACCTGCTGAAACGAGGATCAGATTCTTTAAACCGCTGTGGTAATAGCCGACCAGCAGCGGGAACTGTCCGGGCAAATTAGCCTGACGAAAAAGCTGGTTTACCTGTTTGAGCAAACTGCCTAACTCCGGCAGCCGTTGTCCCTGATGCGATAACTGTTCCTGCAGCAAACCATTAAATAGCGCGCGAAGAAGCAACGCGGCTAACACGCCATTATCCCCCGCACGGGTGACATCCAGAGAATAAAACGCAAGGTCGGAATCAGATAATGGTGCGATATCCAGCACCAGTCCCGGCTGGTCAGCCGCCACCAGCTGGCGATAATTTACGCGGCAGTGTGAAATAGTTTGCTGTACGGGCGGCTGAAGTTCTTGCAACAGTTTCGCCGCAGCAGGAGGATCACTCACCAGGGCATCCCAGTCCTGGAAAAGACGCTCCTCTTCCTCGACCCGGGAATTAAACATATTCGGATAAAGGCACGCTAAGACCGTTTCTCGCAGCCGGTTCAGATCCTTGACCGGCTTAAGCAGAATATCCTGGACGCCAAGGCGCAATGCTTTGGCGATATCCGCCATATTCTCTGTGGCAGAGATCACCAGAATCGGCGTCTGGTTGCCTTCGTTACGCAGATGTTCAACCAGCTTCAGTCCATTCATGCGCGGCATCTCAATGTCGCAAATCATCAAATCGGGCGTAATACTGATCATTTTTTCCAGGGCGTCGATACCATCTTCAGCGAGTGAAGTGATTGCTCCCAGCGAGGATAACCACGAATCCAGTAGCGATCGGAAAACGGGCTCGTCTTCTACAATCAAAATGTGTTTTCCGGCCAATGGCTGCGTCATGGTTCCTCCCCTGGCTGACAGTAACTAAATAGTGGCATGCGATCGGCACTATCGCCTGTCAGATTTTGCTGAAGTAGTCAAAAAAAGGTGCTTAACGTGCTGTTTGCACAAAAGGCAACAATTCGTCCATTTTCTTTTCGACGGCTAACGAGCCCGCTGCGATGGCGGCCTCAGCCCGATGGAAATCAAGAGTAGAGATTTGCGGACAGTAAGGCTGAATAAGAATATCTGGCGGGTCGCCTGCCATACGATTGCGCTTGAGGCGGTTCTCCAGAACCTGGATTGACGTGGTCATGATTTCTATCGCCGTCGGCGCGGCAACCGAGCGTCGCGCGGCCATGCGCCCGATTCTGCCGCGCAGGCGCTCATGCCAGGCCAGTTTCTCGCCCTCGGCATCTTCGCTCTGGAGATTGACCGGCATGAGGTCCTGCTGCATCAGGTGGGCATCGTGCTGCAGGTCGACGGCAATCACAATATCCGCCCCCATTGCACGGGTCAGAGAGATGGGAACCGGGTTCACGACGCCACCGTCGACAAGCCAGTAACCGTTGTGTGGGACAGGCGCCATGAGCCCCGGCATGCTGCAGGAGGCGCGCACGGCAAGATGGATATCCCCTTCGGTTAGCCACAGTTCACGTCCCGTGCTGAGGTTCGTCGCGACGGCGCCGAAGGGCATCTGACAATCAGTAAAGTCTTCGAGAGGCATCACCTGGCGGAACTGGTTAAAGACGCGTTCGCCGCGCAACAGCCCACCACGCTGCCACGAGAGGTCCATCAGACGCAGGACGTCCCAGTAACTGAAGGAACGCACCCAGGTCTCAAGTTCCGGAAGCTTCCCGCACGCGTAAGCGGAGCCGACAAGCGATCCTATTGAACAACCCGCGACTATATCTACGTCAATGCCCATCTTGTTCAAGGCATTAATCACGCCGATGTGTGACCATCCCCGGGCTGCACCTGAGCCCAGCGCCAGTCCAATTTTAACCTTTCTCATTAGCCCTGTTTTACTTCCCCTGGATTCCTGACATAGCGTCAACGCAACAGCTCAGTTAACATAGTGCTACCCGAAGCGTTTTACGCCTTTATTATTTGTTCCAGGAAGAGAATCGTGTCTCAACTCTGCCCTTGTGGTAGCGCTCTGGAGTATAGCCTATGTTGCCAGCGATATCTGTCTGGCGATCAGGTTGCACCAGACCCGTCACACCTCATGCGTTCACGTTACACTGCTTTTGTGATCAAAGACGCAGACTACCTGATTAAAACCTGGCATCCCTCCTGCCACGCTGACGAACTCAGACAGGACATCGAAGCCGGCTTCGCGAACACGCAGTGGCTCGGCCTTACCGTCTATGAATCCTCAACGGGCAGCCATGTTGATGAAGGTTACGTCAGCTTCGTCGCCCGCTTTACCGAGAATAATAAACCTGGAGCCATTATCGAGCGTTCCCGGTTCTTAAAGGAAAGCGGGCAGTGGTATTATATTGACGGAACGCGCCCACAGTTTGGTCGTAACGATCCCTGCCCGTGTGGTTCAGGTAAAAAATTTAAAAAGTGTTGCGGGCAGTAATGCCTGACAACCCAGACTTCGCAAATACAAACAGGATTTCCCGGCGATGCAATCATTACAACGTAAAGTTCTGCGCACCATCTGTCCCGATCAAAAAGGACTGATCGCACGAATTACCAACATTTGCTACAAACATGAACTGAATATCGTGCAGAACAACGAGTTCGTTGACCACCGTACCGGCCGCTTCTTTATGCGTACCGAACTCGAAGGTATTTTCAACGACACCACCCTGCTTGCCGATCTCGACAGCGCGCTTCCGGAAGGTTCCGTACGCGAGCTGACCCCAGCCGGTCGACGCCGCATTGTGATCCTGGTGACCAAAGAAGCACACTGTCTGGGCGACCTGCTGATGAAAGCAAACTACGGCGGTCTGGACGTGGAAATAGCTGCCGTTATTGGCAACCATGAGACGCTGCGCTCGCTGGTCGAGCGTTTTGATATTCCGTTCGAGCTGGTTAGCCACGAAGGCCATACCCGTGAAGAACACGACGATTTGATGGCCCAGGCCATTGAAGCGCATAACCCGGACTACGTGGTGCTGGCGAAATACATGCGCGTGTTAACGCCCTCCTTCGTGTCGCGTTTCCCGAATAAGATCATCAACATTCACCACTCGTTCCTGCCGGCCTTTATTGGTGCGCGTCCATACCACCAGGCGTACGAGCGCGGGGTGAAGATCATCGGAGCCACCGCGCACTACGTGAATGACAACCTGGACGAAGGTCCAATCATCATGCAGGACGTGATTCACGTGGACCACACCTACACGGCCGAGGACATGATGCGTGCAGGGCGTGACGTTGAGAAGAACGTGCTGAGTCGTGCGCTGTATCAGGTGCTGGCGCAGCGGGTCTTCGTGTACGGCAACAGAACCATCATTCTTTAATCTTTCGGAAAATGAATTGATTAGCTTTGCGCCTTTACGGATAAAAAGCAGGCAAACAGCTTCATTTCCCTAAAGGAATGCTTTACAGGGGCGTCTCATTTGATATGATGCGCCCCGCTTCCAGCAGGAAGCAGGCCAGTTAAAAGCATTACCCCGTGGTGGGGTTCCCGAGCGGCCAAAGGGAGCAGACTGTAAATCTGCCGTCATCGACTTCGAAGGTTCGAATCCTTCCCCCACCACCATCTCTCAGCACGACCTCAAAATTTGAATTACCCCTGGTGGGGTTCCCGAGCGGCCAAAGGGAGCAGACTGTAAATCTGCCGTCATCGACTTCGAAGGTTCGAATCCTTCCCCCACCACCATCACTTTCAAATAACTCCAAATCTTCTGTTCGCACCAGGCATCATGCATTTCCGTAACGGGGAAGGATGAGAAGCTTCGACTAAGGTTCGATTCGAGCGTAGCGAGAAAGCGTTGCCGCAGGCAACGACCCGAAGGGCGAGGCGCAACGCGCCGAGTAATCCTTCCCCCACCACCATTACTTTCAAATAACTCTGAATCTCCTTTTTGCACCAGGCATCATGCATTTCCGTAACGGGGAAGCCTTTGTAGGCCGGGTAAGGCGCAGCCGCCACCCGGCGACAGAAGCCTACATCGGCGGCAAACGGCGCTTCACCGGCGAACTTTTCACAATGGATGTATTGCACTGGGCATGCTCCGCCAGGCCGTCCAGCAGCACATCCAGCTGCTCTATCGATCGCACCACCAGCCTAATCACAAAGCAATCTTCCCCGGTGACTTTGTCACTCTCTATACACTCCGGCATCGCCTGAATGTATTTATCCACCTTATGCAACAGCCCCGGCAAAGGCCGCACGCGCACCAGTGCCTGCAGCGTATACCCCAGCGCCGCCAGATTCACCCGTGCGCCATACCCCTGAATCACACCGCGCTCTTCCAGCCTCTTCAGGCGTTCTGCCGTGCTGGGGGAAGTCAGACCGATGCGTCCGCTGAGCACCTTCAAAGACATGCGCGCATCCTCAACCAGACAGGCTAAAATTTGTCGGTCGATATCATCGAGAAGGTATTCCATCGTTTTCACCTAATTTTAAAAAGCCATCATTGCATTTCACCTTATCTCATCCCTGTAAAACCCGACAGCGATTTTCGACAATAGCGTCATACAATCAGGAGGTGGATGATGCGTGATTTCCATAAAGGCGTCTGGCAAATGAGCCTGGCGATGTTAATTTCCGGCTCAATCGGAGCGTTTGTTTTACTCAGCGGTCTGCCGGTGACGGAGGTGGTGTTCTGGCGCTGTCTTATTGGGGCAATGGCGCTTTTTATTTTTATCCGAATAAGTCAAAAGCCCTTCAGTCCCCTCACCCGCACCACGCTGCTGCTGGCCATTCTCGGCGGCGTGGCATTAGTGGTGAACTGGCAGCTGCTCTTCGCGGCCTATGAGCGGATCTCTATTGGGCTTTCGACCGTAGTCTATAACACCCAGCCGTTTATGCTGGTCCTGATGGGGATGTTTTTAGGTGAACGCGTCAGCCTCGTCAAATGGGGCTGGCTGTTCCTCGCCTTCGGCGGCGTGGTGATCTTGCTCTCCAGCGAGCTGACCGGCGCGCATGGCAGTGAATGGCTCGCCGGAATCGGCCTGGCGATGGCCGCAGCTTTCTTCTATGCGGTCACGGCCATTATTGCCCGCAAGCTCAGATCCGTTGCGCCGCAGCATATTGCCTTTATCCAGGTGCTGACGGGCGTCGTGATGCTTTTACCTTTTGCCAGCATGCCGTCATTTTCCGGTGATTTCCCCTGGCCGACTCTGCTGACGCTGGGCATCGTTCATACCGGCATTATGTACCAGCTGCTATATAGTGCAATTCAGAAGCTGCCTACGCCCATTACCGGCTCCCTGTCGTTTATCTATCCGGTGGTGGCGATCGTTGTCGATAATCTGGTGTTCGGACACTCGCTGAACCTGACGCAGCTGGCGGGCGGCGCGCTTATCCTGTTTGCTGCCGCGGGCAATAACCTGGGCTGGGGCGAAAAAAAACCCCGCGAGTGCGGGGTGAGTGTCAAAACGGTGAATTAGCGACGGGCGCGCACAATCTGGTATTTGCGCGTCAGGTACTCTACCGGCGCGCTCCAGATATGCACCAGACGAGAGAACGGGAACAGCACAAACAGCGTCATCCCCAGCACCAGGTGAACGCGGAAGATAAACGCCACGCCGTCCAGGTGCGCGGAGGCTCCGCCGTGGAAGGTCACCACGGACTGCGCCCAGCCGACCAGCTTCATCATTTCGCTCCCGTCCATATGCTGCGCCGAGAACGGAATGGTCAGCAGGCCCAGCGCGCACTGCACCATCAGCAGGGAGAGGATCAGGATATCCGCTGCGGTCGTGGTCGCACGCACGCGCGGGCTGAACAGACGACGCTTCAGCAGCAGCAGGCCTCCCACCAGGGTCATCACGCCGCAGGCACCGCCGGCGATCATCGCCATTTTCTGCTTCACCTCAATCGGTAGCCACGCTTCATACATCCAGTGCGGCGTCAGCATTCCCAGGAAGTGACCGGCAAAAATCCCCAGAATACCGATGTGGAACAGGTTAGAGCCCACATGCATACCCTTGCGATCCAGCATCTGACTGGAGGCGGCACGCCAGGTGTACTGGCCGTAGTCGTAACGCAGCCAGCTTCCCACCAGGAACACGGTGCCCGCGATATACGGGTAAATGTCAAAGAAGAACATATTCAGGAAGTGCATTAGTGCCGTCCTCCGTTAGAGATATTCAAATATTGCGGGGCAACCGCGCCGGCAAAACGACGCTGGTGAGCGGAGATTTCAGACTCGCCGCAGTTCTGGTCAGCAAAGAATTTCACCTGCTCTTCTTCCCAGACCGCGTCCAGCGCTTGTGGCGTATCATCGCGAGCTTCATCCGCAATTTTCTCCGCCACTTTTTCACTGTCGACCGCTGCGTTGGCCAGCTTCACCAGCAGATCGAACAGCACCACATAGCGGCTCTCCCGCTGCTGAAGACGCGCGCCGAGCAGCGCCAGGATCGGCGCGATGTCCTGCAGACCGCCCAGCGCCTCCTCTTTCGGCAGCTGCGCCAGGTACTCCAGATACAGCGGCAGATGATCCGGCAGCTCGCGGCTGTCGAGCTGCAGGCCGTGCTGTTCGTACTGGGCCATCAGGTCGACCATCGCCTGACCGCGGTCACGGGACTCACCGTGCACGTGTTCAAACAGCAGCAGCGAGGTCGCGCGCCCGCGGTCAAACAGCTGGCTGTAGTCCGCCTGCGCGTCCAGAAGGTCGCGCGCCAGCAGATCGCGGAGGAAAACGCCCAGCGTCTGGGCATCCTCTTTATCCAGGTTTTCAGATGACGCGAGTGCATCAAAGAGTTCCTGCTGATGCTGCGCAAGCGCAGCATCCGGGTACTCGAGCAGACGCGAAACAATGACGAGTTCAATCATTGGTGCGGCTCCGTTTTGCTGGTCACATCCATGGCATCGATGCGGCGGCTGTTGAACAGGTTGAATTTGCTGTCTGACCCGTGGCAACCGTCGCCAAAGGTAAAGCCACAGCCATTTTTTTCCGGGAAGGCTTCGCGGGCCAGCTCGCGGTGGCTGCTCGGCACCACGAAACGGTCTTCGTAGTTGGCAATCGCCAGATAGCGGTACATCTCCTGCGCCTGCGCTTCGGTCAGACCGACCTCTTCCAGCGCGCGGGTATCGGTCACACCGTCTACGGTTTCCGCACGTTTGAAGTGACGCATCGCCAGCATACGCTTAAGCGCGAGCAGAACCGGCTGGGTGTCCCCTGCGGTCAACAGGTTCGCCAGGTACTGAACCGGAATACGCAGGCTTTCCACGTCCGGCAGGATGCCGTTGCTGCCCAGCTCGCCCGCGTCAGCCGCGGACTGAATCGGCGACAGCGGCGGCACGTACCAGACCATCGGCAGGGTGCGGTATTCCGGATGCAGCGGCAGCGCGAGCTTCCAGTCCATTGCCATTTTGTATACCGGTGACTGCTGCGCCGCGTCGATGACGCTCTGCGGCACGCCGTCCTTCAGCGCCTGCTCAATCACCTTCGGATCGTTCGGATCGAGGAAGACGTCCAGCTGACGCTGATACAGATCTTTCTCGTGCTCGGTGCTCGCGGCGTTTTCAATCGCGTCCGCGTCATACAGCAGCACGCCGAGGTAGCGAATACGGCCTACGCAGCTTTCGGAGCAGACGGTCGGCATTCCGGCTTCGATACGCGGGTAGCAGAAAATGCACTTCTCGGATTTACCGCTCTTCCAGTTGAAGTAGATTTTTTTGTACGGGCAGCCGGTGATGCACATACGCCAGCCGCGGCACTTGTCCTGGTCGATCAGCACGATGCCGTCTTCTTCACGCTTGTAGATGGCGCCGCTCGGGCAGGTCGCCACGCACGCCGGGTTGAGGCAGTGCTCGCACAGGCGCGGCAGGTACATCATGAAGGTATTTTCGAACTGGCCGTACATTGCCTTCTGCATGTTCTCGAAGTTCTGGTCTTTGGCGCGTTTCTCGAACTCGCCGCCCAGAATCTCTTCCCAGTTTGGACCGCTGGTAATCTTATCCATGCGCTGACCGGTGATCAGCGAGCGAGGACGGGCGATCGGCTGGTGCTTGCTTTCCGGCGCGTTGTGCAGGTTCTGGTAGTCGTAGTCGAACGGCTCGTAGTAATCGTCGATGCCCGGCAGGTGCGGGTTAGCGAAGATTTTACCCAGCAGCATCGCGCGGTTACCCATGCGCGGCTGCAGCTTGCCGTTGATTTTACGGATCCAGCCGCCCTTCCACTTCTCCTGGTTTTCCCAGTCGGTCGGGAAGCCGGTGCCCGGCTTGCTTTCCACGTTGTTGAACCAGGCGTATTCCATACCTTCGCGGCTGGTCCAGACGTTTTTACAGGTGACCGAGCAGGTATGACAGCCGATGCATTTATCCAGATTCAGCACCATGCCGACTTGTGAACGAATTTTCATTTTACGCTCTCCTGTACCTGGTCATTACCTTCGCCGTCTAACCAGTTAATATTCTTCATCTTACGTACCACCACGAACTCATCGCGGTTCGATCCTACGGTGCCGTAGTAGTTAAAGCCGTAGGCCAGCTGCGCATAGCCACCGATCATGTGGGTCGGCTTCGGCGTAATGCGGGTCACGGAGTTGTGGATCCCGCCGCGCTGCTCGGTAATTTCTGACCCCGGCAGGTTAACGATACGTTCCTGCGCGTGGTACATCATGGTCATCCCGGCCGGTACGCGCTGGCTCACCACCGCACGCGCCGTCAGGGCACCGTTGCTGTTGAACACTTCGATCCAGTCGTTATCTTCAATACCCAGATCTTTGGCGTCCGTTTCGCTCATCCAGACAATCGGACCGCCGCGCGACAGGGTCAGCATCAGCAGGTTGTCGCTGTAGGTTGAGTGAATACCCCACTTCTGGTGAGGCGTCAGGAAGTTCAGCGCCTTCTCTGGGTTACCGTTCGATTTCGCGCCCATCACCGCTTTCACGGAGCGGGTGTCGATTGGCGGACGGTAGACCAGCAGGCTTTCACCGAAGTCGCGCATCCACTGATGATCCTGATAAAGCGACTGGCGGCCTGACAGGGTGCGCCATGGGATCAGCTCGTGAACGTTGGTGTAGCCCGCGTTATAAGACACGTGCTCATCTTCCAGGCCTGACCAGATCGGGCTGGAGATAATCTTGCGCGGCTGCGCCTGAATATCGCGGAAGCGGATTTTCTCTTCCTCTTTATTCGTCGCCAGGTGCGTATGGTCGCGGCCGGTGAACTCGCTCAGTGCCGCCCAGGCTTTCACGGCAACGTGGCCGTTGGTTTCCGGGGCCAGGGTCAGGATCATCTCTGCCGCATCAATCGCCGTGTTCAGCATTGGCTGGCCTTTCGCCGGGCCGTCCGCCTTGGTGTAGTTGAGCTTGCGCAGCAGATCCATTTCGCTCTGGGTATTCCAGGCGATCCCCTTCCCGCCGTTACCGATTTTCTCCATCAGCGGGCCGATAGAGGTAAAGCGCTCGTAGGTTGCCGGATAGTCGCGTTCAACCGGAATAATGTGCGGCGCGGTTACGCCCGGGATCAGGTCGCATTCGCCTTTTTTCCAGTCCTTCACGTCCAGCGGCTGCGCCAGTTCGGCGGCGGAGTCGTGCTGGATTGGCAGCGTCACCACGTCGGTCTCTTTGCCGAGGTGCCCTACACAGACTTCGGAGAATTTCTTCGCGATGTCCTTGTAGATATCCCAGTCGCTTTTCGATTCCCACGCCGGGTCAACGGCCGCAGACAGCGGATGAATAAACGGATGCATATCCGAGGTATTCATGTCGTCTTTTTCGTACCAGGTCGCGGTTGGCAGCACGATGTCGGAGTACAGGCAGGTGCTGGACAGACGGAAGTCGAGCGTCACCACCAGATCCAGCTTGCCGTCGAGACCGTTGTCTTTCCACTCCACCTCTTCCGGCTTCACGCCGCCCTGCTTGCCGAGATCTTTCCCCTGGATACCGTTTTCGGTACCGAGCAGGTATTTCAGCATGTACTCGTGGCCTTTACCGGACGAGCCCAGCAGGTTGGAGCGCCAGATGAACAGGTTACGCGGGTGGTTTTTACCGTTTTCCGGCTGCTCTGCCGCGAAGCGGATAGAGCCATCCTTCAGGGATTTCACGGTGTAATCCACCGGTGACATGCCCGCCTGCTTCGCCGCTTCCGCGATGCGCAGCGGATTAGTGCCCAGCTGCGGCGCCGACGGCAGCCAGCCCATGCGTTCAGCACGCACGTTGAAGTCGATCAGGTGGCCGCTGTAGCGGGATTTATCCGCCATCGGCGACAGCAGCTCCTGCGCGGTGACCGTTTCGTAGCGCCACTGGCTGGAGTGGTTATAGAAGTACGAGGTGCTGTTCATGTGGCGTGCCGGACGCTGCCAGTCGAGGGCAAACGCCAGCGGCTGCCAGCCGGTCTGCGGACGCAGTTTTTCCTGGCCCACATAGTGCGCCCAGCCGCCGCCGCTCTGACCAACGCAGCCGCAGAAGATCAGCATGTTGATCAGACCGCGATAGTTCATATCGAGGTGATACCAGTGGTTCAGACCCGCACCGACGATGATCATCGAACGGCCGTGCGTTTTGTCCGCGTTCTCTGCGAACTCACGTGCGATACGGGTAATATGCGCGCGAGGAACGCCGGTGATCTGCTCCGCCCAGGCCGGGGTGTAGGCCTTCACGTCGTCATAGCCGGTTGCGCAGTTTTCATCGCCCAGACCGCGCTCCAGACCATAGTTCGCCATGGTCAGGTCATAAACGGTGGTGACCAGCGCGGTAGAGCCGTCGGCCAGCTGCAGGCGTTTAACCGGCAGTTTGTGCATCAGAACGTTTTTCAGTTCAACCTTGTTGAAGTGCTCTGAACCTTCACCGCCGAAGTACGGGAACCCGACCTCGGCGATCTCGTCCTGGCTGCCCAGCATGCTCAGGCGCAGCTCCGTTTCTTCGCCGGTGGTGCCGTTGCGTTGCTCAAGGTTCCACTTGCCCTTCTCGCCCCAGCGGAAGCCGATAGAGCCGTTTGGCGCCACCAGCTCGCCGTTGCTGTTATACGCAACGGTTTTCCACTCAGGGTTATTTTCCTGGCCCAGCGAATCCACCAGATCGGCGGCGCGCAGCGTGCGGCCAGCAGCATAGTAGCCCTCACGCTCTTCCAGCATGACCAGCATCGGCATGTCGGTGTAGCGGCGAACGTAGTCGGTGAAGTACTGGCTTGGCTTATCAAGATGGAATTCACGCAGCATGACGTGGCCCATCGCCATCGCCATCGCGGCGTCGGTACCCTGTTTCGGCGCCAGCCACAGATCGCAAAGCTTGGCGATTTCCGCGTAGTCAGGGGTCACCGCCACGGTTTTGGTGCCTTTGTAACGGACTTCGGTAAAGAAGTGCGCGTCCGGCGTACGCGTCTGAGGAACGTTAGAGCCCCAGGCGATGATGTAGCTGGAGTTATACCAGTCCGCAGATTCCGGCACGTCGGTCTGCTCGCCCCAGGTCTGCGGAGACGCAGGCGGCAGGTCGCAATACCAGTCGTAGAAGCTCAGGCAGGTACCGCCGATCAGCGACAGATAGCGCGCCCCGGAGGCGTAAGAGACCATCGACATCGCCGGAATTGGCGAGAAGCCCGCCACGCGGTCAGGACCGTAGGTTTTGACGGTGTAGACGTTGGAGGCGGCAATCAGCTCGTTCACTTCTTTCCATGAGGAGCGAACGAAACCACCGCGACCGCGAGCCTGCTTGAAGCTTTTTGCTTTGTCCGCATCTTCGATGATGGAAGCCCAGGCATCCACCGGATCGCTGTGCTGCACTTTCGCTTCACGCCACATTTTCATCAGGCGCTTGCGCATCAGAGGGTATTTCAGACGGTTAGCGCTGTAGAGATACCAGGAGTAGCTGGCACCGCGCGGGCAGCCGCGCGGTTCGTGGTTTGGCATATCCGGGCGGGTGCGCGGATAGTCGGTCTGCTGCATTTCCCAGGTCACCAGACCGTTTTTAACGAAAATCTTCCAGCTACATGAACCGGTACAGTTCACGCCGTGGGTCGAACGGACGACTTTGTCATGCTGCCAGCGCTGACGGTAACCGTCTTCCCAGTCCCGGTTGGTATCCAGAACCTGGCCGTGCCCATCGGCAAAAGTTTCACCCTTCTGTTTGAAGTAGCGAAACCGGTCCAAAAATTTGCTCATCGGGTATCTCCTGTGTGGAGCCTGTGGCTCTCTAAATCGACATTGCTGATTTGCAGCGAAGGTAACGCCCTGAAAGAGGGGGAGAATTGATAACGATCAAGACGAGGAGGGACTTTCAGGTGAGGGGTTATCCCAAATACCACCAAAGCGGTATATCATGAAAATTAATATATATATGAAATATATGACTATTTTTATTTTATCGTACAAAAAGTCAGTCAAAATTTAACATCTCAGGTATTAAGGGGTAGACCCACCTGCAGAGCGATGGCGGTCACAGTGTCACCGCAGGCGTCCGCCGTAAAAGCCGAAAGTATGTTGTAACTATTATTCAGGCTAAAAAAAACGCGGCCCGAAGGCCGCGTAAACGGATAATCACACTTACTTATTTTTCTTGGTATTACGGCCATATACCAGCCACGTAATCACTACGCAGGCGATATAGAAGACGAGGAAGACTTTCATGGCACCGGCCGGAGAGCCGGTCAGGTCCAGAGAGATACCGAACGCTTTCGGGATAAAGAAGCCGCCAATCGCGCCGATGGCAGAGATAAAGCCCAGCGCCGCAGCCGTATCCGTCGCCGCTTCGCGCATGGCCTGCTCTTCTGTGCCGCCCTGCGCCTTCACGCGATCCATCGTCAGCTTACGGAAGATCACGGAGATCATCTGGAACGTGGAGGCACTTCCCAGCCCGGCCGTCAGGAACAGCACCATAAACACGCCGAAGAAGGCAATAAAGTTACCGCCCTGTCCATCGACGGGCAGAGTGAGGAACAGCAGCGCGCAGAAGACCGCCATCACGACGAAGTTAACCAGCGTCACGCGGGTGCCGCCGAGACGGTCAGAGACCATGCCGCCCAGAGAACGCGCCAGGGCACCGATAAACGGTCCGAAGAAGGCAAAATGCAGGATCTGAATCTCCGGGAACTGCGTTTTCGACAGCATCGCGAAGCCCGCGGAGAAGCCGATAAACGAACCGAAGGTGGCCAGATACAGCAGCGCCATCACCCAGAGGTGTCCACGCTTCAGCACCGGCAGCTGTTCGCTCAGCGACGCCTTTGACGCGGACAGGTCATTCATAAAGAACCAGGCTGCCAGAGTGAAGACCACCAGGAAAGGTACCCAGATCCAGGCTGCGTTTTGCAGATAGAGGGAAGAACCATCCGCCTGCTCAACGCCACCGCCGCCAAAGGCCGCAAAAATGGAGACCGAGATCGCCAGCGGGGCAATGAGCTGCATCACGCTGACGCCCATATTCCCCAGACCGCCGTTAATGCCCAGCGCGCCGCCCTGCTTCGCTTTCGGGAAGAAGAAGCTGATATTCGCCATGCTGGAGGCGAAGTTCGCGCCCGCAAAACCGCACAGCAGGGAGATAATCACGAACACGCTAAACGGCGTAGAGGTATCCTGCACCGCGAAGCCGAGCCAGACGCAGGGGACGATCATGATGCCCGTGCTGAACGCCGTCCAGCGACGTCCGCCAAACACCGGCACCATAAACGCGTAAGGCACACGCAGCAGCGCGCCTGACAGCGACGGCAAAGCGGTCAGCATGAACAGCTGATCGGTCGTAAACGTAAACCCAACTTTCGGCAGATTGACCGCCACCGCGCTAAACAACATCCATACGCAAAACGCTAATAACAAACACGGCACGGAAATCCATAGATTCCGGCTTGCTACACGATGGCCGCGCTGTTGCCAGAACGCCGGATCCTCTGGACGCCAGTCTGTAATAACGGCACCATTTTCCCTTTCGGGAGCGGATGAGTGACTCATAGACACCTCTGATTCTCGAATGATGCTGCAAACATTAGGGTTTTAGGGCGGCGGTAAGTTGATATAAATCAAAGGAAAAGTGGGAGGTTTTACGGCGCAAAATAAGGTCTCACCCTTAGTGAGTAGGCTAATTCGGTAAAAAAGACGTGGTTTTTCACGGCACTGACGGTTCCAGACTACCCCCACCTCCTTCCCTCTACTCCGTTGGCAATTTAGGGGTAATCCTTTATTGGTATGGGTATACTCCAGGGTATGCACCAGAATAGCGCCATTCCTGCAAGCAGGCCACGTCAGGAGCACGCCACCTCTATGTTAAAAAGATGTTTATCTCCGCTGACGCTCGTGAATCAGCTAGCCCTTATCGTTTTGCTGTCCACCGCCATCGGCGTGACCGGCATGGCGATCTCCGGCTGGCTGGTACAGGGCGTACAGGGTAATGCGCATGCCATCAACGAGGCAGGCTCGCTACGCATGCAGAGTTATCGCCTGCTGGCGTCGGTTCCCCTGACGCAGGACGATCGGCCCCTGATTGATGAAATGGAGCGCACGGTCTTCAGCCCCGAACTGGAAAACGCCGCCATCCGCGCCGGTCAACAGTCCCAGCTTAATGCCCTTCAGGGCTACTGGCACGCCCAGCTGGAGCCCGGGCTGAAACAGGCGCGCAGCACCGAAACCGTTGCGCAGGACGTGGCGGGGTTCGTCTCACGCATCGATGCGCTGGTCTCCTCTTTTGACCAAACTACCGAACTCCGCATCGACCGGGTGGTGATGGTGCACCGCGCCATGGCGCTGTTTATGGGGCTGCTGCTCATCTTCACCATCGTCTGGCTCCGCGCGCGGCTGCTGAACCCGTGGAAACAGCTGCTGTCAATGGCCCGCGCGGTCACCGCGCGCGATTTTACCCAGCGCACGCACATCAGCGGGCGCAACGAGATGGCCATGCTCGGCCAGGCGCTCAACACCATGTCGGCAGAGCTCTCCGAGAGCTACGCGGTGCTGGAACAGCGCGTTCAGGAAAAAACGGCCGGACTGGAGCAGAAAAACGAGATCCTCTCCTTCCTGTGGCAGGCCAACCGCCGTCTGCACATGCAGGTGCCGCTATGCGAACGCCTCTCTCCGGTGCTGAACGGTCTGCAAAATCTGACCATGCTTCACGACCTTGAGCTGCGCGTCTACGACGTGGAAGACGAAGATAACCATCAGGAATTTACCTGCCAGTCCGATATGTCCTGCGATGACAAAGGCTGCCATCTTTGCCCTCGCGGCCTGCCGCCATTGACGTCCGGCGGCACCACGCTGAAGTGGCGCCTGACCGACAGCCACACCCAGTACGGTATTCTGCTGGCAACGCTGCCAGCCGGGCGTCACCTGAGCCACGACCAGCAGCAGCTGGTTGATACGCTGGTCGAACAGCTCACGGCCACGCTGGCGCTCGACAGGCATCAGGAAAAGCAGCAGCAGCTGATCGTCATGGAAGAGCGCGCGACCATCGCCCGCGAGCTTCACGACTCGATCGCCCAGTCGCTCTCCTGTATGAAAATGCAGGTGAGCTGCCTGCAGATGCAGGATGCTGAGATGCCCGAAAGCAACAAGCAGCTGCTCAGCCAGATCCGCAACGAGCTGAACACCTCCTGGATACAGCTTCGCGAGCTGCTGACCACCTTCCGTCTGCAGCTGACCGAGCCTGGCCTGCGCCCGGCGCTGGAGGCCAGCTGTCACGAATTTAGCGCCCGGCTGGGGTTCCCGGTGAAGCTGGACTACCAGCTGCCGCCGCGGTTTGTTCCCTCCCACCAGGCCATACATGTACTGCAGATCGCCCGTGAAGCGCTGAGCAACGTGCTTAAACATTCCGGCGCGACGGCGGTAACGGTCACCGTCAGCCAGCACAACAATCAGGTGAAGCTCACGGTTCACGACAACGGCCGCGGCGTGCCGGAAAATGCCGAACGCACTAACCACTATGGTTTAATTATTATGCGAGACCGCGCCCAAAGCCTGCGCGGTGATTGCCAGGTTCGCCGGAGAAAGACGGGCGGCACGGAAGTTGTCGTCACCTTTATTCCCGAGAAACCGCTTACAACTGCTCAAGGAGAAACCCATGACTAATCAGGAACCGGCATCCATCCTGTTGATCGACGACCATCCGATGCTGCGTACTGGCGTGAAACAGCTGGTCAGCATGGCACCCGATATCACCGTGGTTGGCGAAGCCAGCAACGGTGAACAGGGCATTGAGCTTGCCGAATCCCTCGATCCCGACCTGATCCTGCTCGATCTGAATATGCCCGGCATGAACGGTCTGGAAACCCTCGACAAGCTGCGGGAAAAATCGCTTTCCGGGCGCATCGTTGTCTTTAGCGTGTCAAACCATGAAGAGGATGTGGTCACGGCGCTGAAGCGCGGGGCGGATGGTTATCTGCTCAAAGATATGGAGCCGGAAGACTTGCTTAAGGCGCTGCAGCAGGCCGCGGCGGGCGAGATGGTTCTCAGCGAAGCCTTAACGCCGGTGCTGGCCGCCAGCCTGCGCGCCAATCGCGCCACCTCTGACCGCGACGTCAGCCAGTTAACCCCGCGCGAGCGCGATATTCTCAAACTCATTGCCCAGGGGCTGCCTAACAAGATGATCGCCCGCCGCCTGGACATCACCGAAAGCACGGTTAAAGTGCACGTGAAGCATATGCTGAAGAAAATGAAGCTAAAATCCCGCGTTGAAGCCGCGGTGTGGGTGCATCAGGAGCGCATTTTTTAAGGATTACTCCTCCGGCAGAAGCTTCCAGCGCGGGTCGTTGTCCGGTAATACGACCAGCGGCTGCACGACGGTCAGCACGATCTCATTGGACGAGACGCGCTGGCCTTTCTCATCTTCCACCACCGCCGACAGGTGCCAGCGGTTTGTTGCCCCTTCACGGTCATCCCAGGCAGGCATAATCACGCTCCAGCCGTCGCTGCTGTTGCTTTTGGCCGGCGACGTCAGGCTCAGCGCCTGCGTATCCCCCTGCCAGTGGATCTGACGAATGCCGTTCGCGCTGCGAACCTGAAGCTTCAGCATAACGGTCTCGCCCCCTTTCAAATCCCACGGCGGCGTTGCCAGCCAGACGGACAGCGTTTTACGCTGGCGGAACTCCATCACCGGCAGGCTATTGCGCTCCGGCGAGTCATAGCGGCTTCCGCGCAGGGAGCGCGTGGCGGCGACTTCACCGGCGGAAAGCTGCTTCACCAGCGGCACGCCAAAGCGATAGTTGAGCTTCAGTCCAAGATTATTCTGGCTCTCGCCGCTTTCGCCCTGCTTGTGCGCGGCGGTCAGGGTGACCAGCGGAACGGGGGTATAGTTAAGCCCAAGATTCACCGCCACCGGATTGTGATAGCCCGTTCCGCTGTTGAAAAGGTCGACGTTATCGCCAAAGTATTGCTCGAAGCTGACGCTGGTATTGAGATGATGGAACCACGGCAGCCAGGCTTTAGCGGTGACGTCATATCCGCGCGCCATACGCTGCTCCTGGACGTCGGAGCGATCGCGCCAGCCGGCAAAGGGCTGATAATAGTTGGCCGACAGGCGCAGATTTTCACCCCACGCTTCCGCGCCCAGCCCGGCACGCTGCAGGTTTTCATCCAGTAGGTTATCGTAAAAGGTGTTGTAACCCAGGAGCCATTTCCCGGCGACCCAGCGCTGACCGATTCCTGCGTTACTGACCAGGCCATCCGTCTGCTGGGTAAGGCCAAGCTGGCTCCAGCTCAGATAACGGTTGTTATCGTTCCAGGGGATAAACCAGCTCCCGCTACTGCCGTTAAATTTGCCATCGTTATCTACCAGCAAGTTCACGCTGGCGTTCCCCCAGGGCGAAAGCCAGGACTCAATCTGCTGGTTCACTTCGCCGCTCACCGCGTCGCGCACCTGGCCAAACGCAAACTGCCGCGCCTGCTCGCCCGTTGTCAGACCGTTGTCGGTCATGCTGGCTTCACCAAACGCTTTCGCCATTTCGGCCAGGTGCTTCTCCCCCTCGCCCGTTGGCGCCGCCATGCCGAGGTCGGGCAAACTGTCCCCATTATTATCAAAGGGATTTTGCGCCTGATGCATAAAGGAATTCGACGCACCGTGAACGGCTCCGGCCGTAAGAAGGGGGAGTAATAACAGCAAACGAATGCGGGACGATACAGCCATCAACGTCGGGATTAGCGCCTGAGTTTTGTAGAAGACCCTCTTACCTTAACGTCATTAGGAAAGAATTGCAGCCTTACAGGACATTTCAGGAATATCCTGAAGTTTATTGTCGGCTGCAAGCAGCGTAAACTCGGTAAACCCTATATTAATCGTGCCTTTATAAGAACAGGAGTCAACATGCAGAAGATTGTGATCGTCGCCAACGGTGCGGCTTACGGCAGCGAATCCCTTTTCAACAGCCTGCGCCTGGCGATTGCGCTGCGTGAAAAAGAGAGCGACCTGGCGTTACGACTCTTTTTAATGTCGGACGCGGTCACCGCGGGGTTGAAAGGTCAAAAACCGGCAGAGGGCTATAACATTCAGCAGATGCTGGAGATCCTCACCGCGCAAAACGTGCCGGTGAAGCTGTGCAAGACCTGCACCGACGGTCGCGGCATTACCGGTCTGCCGCTGATTGATGGCGTAGAGATTGGTACGCTGGTTGAGCTGGCCGAGTGGACGCTGTCCGCCGATAAAGTATTAACTTTTTAATAATAAACCCGTAAAAATATTATTTTCTTATGGACGCGGTTTCAGCATCAAGTTTACCTGCGGGGTTGCCGATAGGCATGGAAACAACACAGCAGGTATTTCACTTATGTTCAGATCGATTCGTGCACGCATCATCGTGGCGACGGCAGGCTGTCTGGTCGTCGCCCTTCTCCTTAACACCGTTATCAACTTCCAGGTCACGCGCCAGGATAACCAGCAGTCCCAGCGCGATATCCTGACCAGCACCAGCGCCAGCCATAACATGGCGATTGCCGACTGGGTAAAAAGCAAGATGACGGTGATCGCCTCCGCGCAGACCGTTGCGCTGAATGACGACCCGCTTCCGGTGTTTAAACAGCTTGCGCAGGCGGGTGGATTCACCAACGTCTATGTTGGCTACGCCAGCAAAACGGCGAAATTCTCTGAACCGGCGGGTGTCCCGGCGGACTATGACCCGACTATTCGCCCGTGGTATCAGCAGGTAGTCAGCACGGACGGTCCGGTTGTCACCGCGCCCTACGTTGACGCGGGGACCGGTAAACTGGTGGTGACCTTCGCCGTGCCGGTAAAAGAAAATGGCACCCTTAAAGCGGTGGTGGCGGGCGATGTGGCGATGGACAGCGTGGTGGCTAACGTGCGCGGGATCCATCCAACTCCGGCCAGCAGCGGGTTGCTTCTGAACAGTGACGGCAGCGTGATTGCCGCTAACGATCCTGCCCTCACGCTGAAACCCTTTGCTGAGACGATCAAAGGCATTGATTTTGCTGCGCTGAAAAGCGGTACGCCGGTGGACGGAACGCTGAACGACGCTGAAAAAACCTTCGTGGCGACAGCCGTACCGGGCACTAACTGGCTGTTAGTCGTCGCGCTCGACAGCGGTGACGCCACCTCCGGCATGCGTTCCCTGCTCAAAGCATCGGCGATTTCGCTGGTGATCCTGGCACTCCTGAGCGCGGCCATTGTTCACTTCCTGATTGCCCGCCTGCTGAAGCGTCTGTCCGACATTCGCGACGCGATGCACAACATTGCCAACGGGACTAACGATCTGTCCCAGCGCCTGCCGGACAGCGGCGAGGATGAGGTCGCGCAGATTGCCCAGGCCTTTAACGCCTTCAGCGATAAGCTGTCGGTGGTGATGGTGCAGCTCCGGGATGCCAGTGAATCGGTGAAAAACGCGGCGCAGGAGATTGCCGCGGGTAACCAGGATCTTTCCGGACGTACCGAGCAGGCGGCATCCAGCCTGCGCGAGACGGCCAGCGCAGTAGAGCAGATCACCGCCTCCGTGACGCAGTCGAATGAATCGGCGGCAGAAGCGAACGACCAGGCGAGCAAGGCCTCAGCGGCCGCGGCGCGCGGCGGCGAGGTGGTATCGCAGGCGATCAGCACCATGCAGTCCATTGAAGTCGCGTCGGCAAAAATTGGCGATATCACCAGCGTGATTGACGGCATTGCTTTCCAGACCAACATTCTGGCGCTGAACGCCTCCGTCGAGGCGGCGCGAGCGGGTGAGCAGGGGCGTGGGTTTGCGGTCGTAGCAGGCGAAGTGCGTAACCTGGCGAGCCGCAGCGCTCAGGCGGCGAAAGAGATCAAATCCCTGATTGATTCCACCACCGACAGCGTGGCAACCGGCTCCCGCTACGTGCATCTGGCAGGGGAAAGCATGGATGAGATCCGCTCCAGCATCGGCAGCGTCTCCGGCATTATGCGCGAAATCTCCATCGCCACCAGCGAGCAGATGAAAGGGATTCATGAGATCAACCACGCGGTGACCCATCTCGACCGTATGGTGCAGCAGAACGCCGAGCTGGTGGTGGAATCCGCCGCCGCCGCGGGTGCCCTGCAGAGCCAGGCGGGCGACCTTGCTGAAACAGCCGGTCATTTCCGCATTTAATCTTCTTCCGGCGCGCGTTTAGCGGGTAAAACGCGCGCAAGCGTAAATTTTGAGGAATTTTGTCATTTTTGTTTAATCGTTATGCCATTTTTTGATCAAAATCAGCATCCCACCCCCTCCCCTTTGGTGTTATGCCATGAGTGAATTGTGAACAACATCACGCTCGGATATGGCAGCAGGGAGAGCGTTGTTTAAGACTACGGGGTAAAAAATGGCACTGGTAAAAACAAGTTTGAAACTGTTTGGCGGGGATACGGTAGTGGTGCGTTGCTCGGAACGCTGTCGTATTCATCTGATGAGTTCGAAAGCACAAAAACAGTCCCAGGCGGATATTCTCACCGTACAGGACGATAAGGCCTGGCTTACCGTACCGTATACCGGCACGTGGGATGTACTGATCGATAGCCACAGCCAGTCGCTGGAGCATTCCGTCAGCTACGTGGCAGCATAAGTTTAAACGCCCGGCAAGCCGGGCGTATTGTCAGGCAAAACCCGGTCGCAGCGTGCCGTTGAGCGGGTTCCCTTCCAGCAGCGCCTTTACCTTCACCACCAGCTCATTCAGACAGTCGTCCTTCATGCCGAGGCGGGTTAGCTCCTGGTCGAGGGAGAACAGATACTGCGCGTTGGTGCCCAGCGGCCCGCTCGCGGCGGCAATCAACGGGGCAATCACCTGCGTTCGGGTATCCGCTTCATACAGCGGATGGCGCGGGTCCATAATAAACACCAGCGCATTGACGGTACGACCGTCGTCCAGTTCCAGCTTGCACCAGCTCGGCATATAGCAGCCGGTGATCATCTCGCGCTTCCAGAGCAGCGTGAGCTCCTCCTCCAGCGTGGCATCCGGAAGGCGATACGCCACGCCCGTGGTGCGCCCGCCCTCTTTCAGTGCAAGCATGCGCCCCGGCTGGCACGCGCTGCCGCGTCCGGCCGTCAGGCGCAGGCAAAATGCGCGATGCCAGCCAGGCAGCGTTCCCGTTGCCGATTCGACAAATTCCAGAGCCGGGTTCCACATCAGGGAGCCGTAGCCAAAAATCCATACCGGGCCATCATCCGGGCGGCAGGCAAGCGTGGCAGCGAGAGACGCCGCACGTTGTTCAGCTGACCAGAGAAGCGATTCCTCAATAGCACCAAATGCCGTCTTACAATCTGCCTTCATTAAGAAATCACGCGTTAACACTTTCCACCTCCGCCACTGCATGCTTCCTTGCGACATCTGTAATTCGCCTTCCCGGCATTATGTGCTGGTCATTTTGCCAGCAGTTAAATAACGATAAGCAATTAGCGGACCAGTTGCAATACAACGGAAGTTCAACCGCCTGAAAAGTCAAAATGAAGGCAGCGAATTATTTCACGGCTATTTCTTTTTATGCCATTTATCGTCGTCTCCTTTCTTATATTCATGTTTTACGGCGGCCCAGGCGACTTTGTGCGCCGTCTCTTCACGGCTGGCATCATCCCGGCGATCGTCCTTATCTTTGTACTGATCCCAGGCGCTGTTAAACGCCTCTTTGTAGATATCCTGCGCGTGAGCGGGCAGCACGTTTTGCACGTTATCGGGTAATTCGCGTTTCGCTTTATAGGGCATCACTAACCTCTCTTTTGGTTAAAGAGATAAGTGTGGACGACGATACGCCATGGTGCCACCCGGCAATAATTTATGAGTACATTATTTTTTTAATTAGCTGTTATTTAATGAGTATTCAATAAAAACATCGCATTATAGACATTAAGAATAAAAATAATGACAAAGGGTAAAATTAAGTAAAAATTAAAGGGTATTTAACAGAGATCTGTTAATTTAATGACCTCAAAAATCTATCTATAATTACAAGCACCTGCATTGATGGAGAAGCACATGACAGCAACACACGAGGCGGTAAAGACCCGCCACAAGGAGACGTCACTCATTTTCCCGGTTCTGGCACTGGCTGTGCTGCTCTTCTGGGGAAGCAGTCAGTCACTGCCAGTGGTGGTTGGTATCAATATTCTTGCCCTGGTCGGCATCTTAACCAGCGCATTTAGCGTTGTTCGCCATGCGGACGTCCTGGCCCACCGTTTGGGCGAGCCGTACGGATCGTTAATTCTCAGCCTTTCCGTTGTTATTCTCGAAGTCAGCCTGATTTCCGCCCTTATGGCGACCGGCGATGCCGCGCCGACGCTGATGCGCGACACGCTTTACTCGATCATTATGATAGTGACGGGCGGCCTGGTGGGCTTCTCTCTTCTGCTGGGCGGGCGCAAATTTGCGACCCAGTATATGAACCTGTTCGGCATTAAACAGTATTTGATCGCCCTCTTCCCGCTGGCGATTATCGTGCTGGTCTTCCCGATGGCGCTGCCGGGCGCGAATTTTTCTACCGGGCAGGCGCTGCTGGTCGCACTGATTTCCGCCGCCATGTACGGCGTGTTCCTGCTGATTCAGACCAAAACGCACCAGAGCCTGTTTGTGTACGAGCATGAAGATGACGGCGACGATGATGACCCGCACCACGGCAAACCGTCGGCCCACAGCAGCGCGTGGCATACGGTTTGGCTGATCGTGCATCTGATTGCGGTGATTGCCGTCACCAAGATGAACGCTAACCCGCTGGAGACGCTGTTAACCGAGCTGAACGCGCCGGTGGCGTTTACCGGCTTCCTGGTGGCGCTGCTGATCCTTTCGCCGGAAGGGCTGGGCGCGCTGAAAGCGGTGTTGAATAATCAGGTGCAGCGCGCAATGAACCTGTTCTTCGGCTCCGTACTGGCGACGATTTCACTCACCGTCCCGGTGGTGACGCTGATTGCCTTTATGACGGGTAACGAACTGCAGTTTGCGCTGGGCGCGCCGGAGATGATTGTGATGGTCGCCTCGTTGCTGCTGTGCCAGATTTCGTTCTCAACCGGGCGTACCAACGTGCTGAACGGCGCGGCGCATATGGCGTTGTTTATTGCGTATCTGATGACGATATTTGCGTAATTTTATGCGGCGCGGGCTGATGCCTCGCCCTAACCCTCTCCCACAGGGAGAGGGAGAACAAAAAACCCGCCGAAGCGGGTTTTTTTATTAGTTGCTGGTATCCAGCTCGTCGAAGCTTTTCACCAGATCGTCAATCGCTTTGATCTGCTTCAGGAACGGCTCCAGCTTGTCCAGCGGCAGCGCAGATGGGCCGTCGCATTTCGCGTTAGCCGGATCCGGGTGCGCTTCAATGAACAGGCCGGCCAGACCGGTCGCCATACCGGCGCGCGCCAGCTCGGTCACCTGGGCACGACGGCCACCGGACGCGGCACCGAACGGGTCGCGGCACTGCAGTGCGTGGGTCACGTCGAAAATCACCGGAGACTGACCGGAGACATTTTTCATTACGCTGAAGCCCAGCATATCCACAACCAGGTTGTCGTAGCCGAAGTTTGCGCCACGGTCGCACAGGATCACCTTGTCGTTTCCGCCTTCGATGAACTTATCGACGATGTTGCCCATCTGGCCCGGACTGACGAACTGTGGTTTTTTCACGTTAATCACGGCGCCGGTTTTCGCCATCGCTGCAACCAGGTCGGTCTGGCGAGCCAGGAACGCCGGAAGCTGAATCACGTCCACCACGTCTGCCACCGGCTGCGCCTGTGAGGCTTCATGCACGTCGGTGATCACTTTCACGCCAAAGGTCTGCTTCAGCTCCTGGAAAATTTTCATTCCCTCTTCCAGGCCCGGGCCACGGTAAGAGTTGATGGAGGAGCGGTTGGCTTTGTCAAAAGAGGCCTTAAACACGTACGGGATGCCCAGCTTCTGGGTCACGGTCACGTAGTGTTCGCAGATACGCATGGCGAGATCGCGGGATTCCAGCACGTTCATGCCGCCAAACAGTACGAACGGCAGGTCGTTTGCTACCTTGATATCACCAATGCTAACCACTTTTTGTTTCATAGGATCGCCTTATTCAGGTGTGAATCGGAATTAAGATTAATGCAGTGTAATTTGTTTGTGCGAGATCGCGTTGATCTGCGCACGAATCATTTCGCTAATGGGGTCTTCCGGACACTGCTCGACGAAATAGTTCAAATCATTCAGCGCCACGTGCTCACAGTCGAGCTGGGCATAGATCAGCCCGCGATCGCGAATTTCGTACGGATCTTCCGGGTTGAACTGCAGCAGCACTTCGCTGGCGCGCAACGCCAGCTCCATCTGACGCTCTTCCATTAACGCAGACTTCAGCGTATCCAGCAGCTTGCGGATCACTTCTGCGTTATCCGCCTCGTCGAGATCTTCGTTGAAGAGTTCGGCCACCGGGCTGATATTACCTTTCAGCCACACGTCCAGCGTATGTTCATCCAGCGTGTCGCCGTTGAAGGGATTAATGAGCCACATTTCGCCGTCCAGCCACTCTGCACGCAGGATCATCTGCGTCGGGAAAATGACCGGGACCAGCGGAATATCCAGACGGTGCGCGACCCACAGCAAAATAGAGCCCAGCGCCACGGCGCTGCCCTGACGATTTTTTAAGACCTGGTCCAGCCATAACGCGTCAGACAGGCGATACACGCCCCGCGTGTCGCAGAAACCCCATTCGCCGTAGAAAAGCTCCAGCAGCTTCTCTAATTGCCAGTCTTGCGGGCGAGCCTGATTAATCTCTTCACGCGCCAGGCTGACCAGATTCTCCAGCTCATCGTAGACAAACTGCGACGTAAAATCGTCGCGAATCATCTCAGAAATCAGGATCATGCCATCGCAAAGCGGCACTTTATTAAATTCGAAATCGGCTAAGGACCTCATGACTTACCCCAGTAACGGTATTCTTGTGGTGGCGAGTTTAATGATGATGTACAGCACCACCAGACCCAGCAGAAAGGCGATAAACCCGACCTGCTGGCTGCGCGGACGACGACGCCCAAGCGCGATAAAACCCAAAACGATGTAGATGATAACGCCAAACAGCTTTTCAGTCAGCCATGCACCTTTATCAGTAAATGGCAGATAGCCGGTCTTCCACATGAGCCCGGCACCGGAAAGGAGCAATAGCGTGTCGATGCAGTGCGGTGCGATACGCACCCAGCGGGCATCCATCAGCGGATTGTTGCTGTAGCGCCACCAGTAACGGACGATGAAAAAGCTGACGGTCAGCGCAACGGAAATGAGGTGGACGGTAATGAGCACGTTAAACAGGCTCATAGCCACTGCCCCAGCGTCAGGCGTTCGTTGCCGCCGTAGTCGCGGCAGGTTTCGACAGCGCCGTAGCCTGCTTGCGTAAACAGTGCCCGCACGGCTTCTCCCTGCGTCCAGCCATGCTCCACGAGCAGCCAGCCGCCGGGAAGCAAATGTTTTCGTGACGTTGTCACAATGTGATCGAGATCGGCTAATCCCGCGTTGGCGGCCACGAGCGCCGTCAGCGGTTCGAAGCGCACGTCTCCCTGCGCAAGGTGCGGGTCATGTTCGTCGATGTAGGGAGGATTGCTGACAACCATCGCAAATGAGCGATTCTCCAGCGCCTCAAACCAGCTGCTTTGCAGAACCGTCACGTTGCTGAGCCCGAGACGTTCCACGTTACGCTGCGCCAGCGCCACCGCATCGGGCATTACATCCACCGCCGTCGCCGTGCAGTCGGGCCGCTCGGTGGCCAGCGCCAGCGCGATAGCCCCGGTCCCGGTACCGAGATCGAGAATGCTGCAGGCCGCCGCCGGTAAACGCGCCAGCGCCTGCTCCACAAGACACTCGGTGTCCGGACGCGGGATCAGCGTCGCCGCCGAGACGTACAGCGGTAACGACCAGAACTCGCGCTCACCGACAAGGTGCGCCACCGGCTCGCCGGTTTTACGGCGGGCAAGCAGCGCGGCGAGCTGCGCTTCCTGTTCCGCGGTCAGTTCGGTTTCGCCAAAAGCCAGCAGATACGTGCGGGCTTTACCCGTCACATGCTCAAGCAAAATTTCGGCGTCGCGTTTCGGGCTTTCGCTTTCTGAAAGCTCACCGGCCGCCTCACGTAACCAGCGCTGAAAATCCATTATTCCTGCTCGGACAGCGCCGCCAGCTGGTCGGCCTGGTATTCCTGCACGATAGGCTCAATCAGCATATCCAGCTTCCCTTCCATCACCTCGTCCAGACGGTACAGCGTCAGGTTGATGCGGTGGTCGGTTACGCGCCCCTGCGGGAAGTTATAGGTGCGGTTACGGTCGCTGCGATCGCCGCTGCCCAGCAGGTTACGGCGCGTAGACGCTTCCGCCTGCTGGCGTTTCGCCATTTCGGCTGCGTGGATACGCGCGCCCAGCACGGACAACGCTTTGGCTTTGTTTTTGTGCTGTGAACGCTCGTCCTGGCATTCGACGACGATGCCGGTCGGCAGGTGGGTAATACGGATGGCGGAATCGGTGGTGTTAACGTGCTGACCGCCCGCGCCAGAGGAGCGGAACGTATCAATACGCAGGTCCGCCGGATTGATATCCGGCAGTTCAGCTTCCGGCAGCTCCGGCATCACCGCAACCGTACAGGCGGAGGTGTGAATGCGGCCCTGAGATTCGGTGGCCGGCACGCGCTGCACGCGGTGACCGCCGGATTCAAACTTGAGACGACCGTACACGCCGTCGCCGCTGATCTTGGCGATAACCTCTTTGTAGCCACCATGTTCGCCTTCGTTGGCGCTCATGATCTCCACGCGCCAGCGACGCGATTCAGCATAGCGGCTGTACATGCGGAACAGATCCCCGGCAAACAGCGCCGCTTCGTCACCGCCGGTACCGGCGCGCACTTCCACAAACGCGTTACGCTCGTCGTCCGGATCTTTCGGCAGCAGAAGCACCTGAAGCTGCTGCTCCATCTCTTCAGAACGCGCTTTCGCATCCTGCAACTCTTCCTGCGCCATCTCGCGCATTTCAGGATCGTCGAGCATCATCTGCGCGGTTTCGATATCTTCCTGAACCTGTCGCCAGTCGGTAAAGCATTTAGAAACATCACTTAACTGCGCGTATTCACGCGAGAGCGCGCGAAAACGTTCCTGGTCTGCGATGGTCCCGGCATCCCCGAGCAGCGCCTGTACTTCTTCATGGCGCTCGTGCAGAGCTTCCAGTTTAGCGACGATAGAAGGCTTCATAGGCGTAAGTGCACCTTGTCTTAGAAAATGGGTATAGGGCGCTATTCCAGCCCGAGGCTGTTGCGCAGAATAGTCAGGCGTTCATCATCCCCGTCACGGGCGGCCTGCTGAAGAGATTTGGTTGGTGCATGGATCAGGCGGTTGGTCAGTTTCCACGCCAGGTCCTGCATAATCGCATTCGCGTCGCCGCCCTGTTCAAGGGCTGCTAACGCTTTGGCAGTCAGGTCATCACGCACCTGCTCCGCCTGCCCGCGGTACTCGCGGATGGTCTCGCTGACGCTTTGCGCGCGCAGCCAGGCCATAAACTCACTGGTTTCCTGCTCGACGATGGTTTCCGCCTGAACCGCCGCCGCTTTACGCTGGGCAAGGTTGTGCGAAATGATGCTTTGCAGGTCATCCACGCTGTAGAGATAGGCGTTAGGCAGCTTGCCCACTTCCGGCTCCACATCGCGCGGGACGGCGATATCCACCAGCAGCATCGGCTGATTACGGCGGGACTTCAGCGCACGCTCCACCATCCCTTTTCCGATAATCGGCAGCGGGCTGGCGGTAGAACTGATGATAATGTCCGCCTCTTTCAGGCGTTCATCGATGTCGCTCAGGGCAACCACCTCTGCACCCACTTCATCCGCCAGCACCTGCGCGCGTTCGCGGGTGCGGTTAGCGATAATCATCTTTTTCACTTTATGCTCGCGCAGATGGCGCGCCACAAGTTCGATGGTTTCGCCCGCTCCCACCAGCATCACGGTGACGGTAGACAGGGATTCAAAGATTTGGCGTGCAAGGGTGCAGGCCGCGAAAGCAACAGAAACCGCACTGGCACCAATGTCGGTTTCGGTTCGCACACGCTTCGCCACGGAGAACGACTTCTGGAACATGCGCTCCAGCTCGCTGGCCTTCAGATGCCCTTTTTGCGAATCCGCAAACGCTTTTTTCACCTGACCCAGAATTTGCGGCTCGCCCAGCACCAGCGAATCCAGCCCGCTGGCGACGCGCATCAGATGGCTGACCGCATCGTTGTCCTGATGCCAGTACAGGCTGTTGCGCAGCTCGTCTTCATTGAGGTTGTGGTAGTCACATAGCCAGCGGATCAGCGCTTCGTGCAGGTTGTCCTGCTCTTCCACGCTTAAATACAGCTCGGTACGGTTGCACGTCGAGAGCACCACGCCACCCTGCACCATCGGCTGTGCAAGCAGGCTGTCCAGCGCCAGGTCAAGCGTATCCGGCGAAAACGTCACGCGTTCTCGCAGCGAAACCGGAGCCGTTTTGTGGTTGATGCCGAGTGCTAATAGGGTCATGTTGAGCGGGAGTAGTACCAGCGTTAATAAGGTTAGCAGAACGCATCATACAGGATGCGCGAGATCAATAAAAGGGACTGCCCCCTTTCGGAGTAATAGGTTACATAACCCTTTGAGATAATTTGAACGTAGACGGTCGCCCCCTTCGACGCTAGCATTAACAGTTATAACTGCAACGTATCTCAAGGATTTGTCCTCATTATGACACGACTGATTCGCCTGCTGCCGCTGGCAGCACTGGTTCTGACCGCCTGTACCGTCACCCAACCAAAAGGCCCGGGCAAAAGCCCTGATTCACCGCAGTGGCGTCAGCACCAGCAGGACGTCCGTAATTTGAACCAGTACCAGACCCGCGGCGCTTTCGCTTATCTCTCTGACGAACAAAAGGTTTATGCCCGCTTCTTCTGGCAGCAGACGGGGCAGGACAACTACCGCCTGCTGCTGCTGAACCCGCTGGGCAGCACCGAGCTGGAGCTTATCGCCAAACCGGGCGAAGCGCAGATCACCGATAACAAAGGCCAGCACTATACCGCGACCGATGCCGAAGAGATGATTGGCAAGCTGACCGGGATGCCAATCCCGCTCAACAGCCTGCGCCAGTGGATCCTTGGCCTGCCGGGCGAGGCAACTGACTACACCCTTGACGATCAGTACCGTCTGAGCCAGGTGAACTACACGCAGAACGGCAAAACCTGGAAAGTGGTGTACAGCGCCTATGACAGCAAGAGTAAACCGTCGCTGCCATCAAACATGGAACTGACCCAGGGCAGCCAGCGTATCAAGCTGAAAATGGACAACTGGATCGTTAAATGATGACCCACTGGCCCTCTCCGGCAAAGCTGAACCTGTTTTTATACATCACCGGCCAGCGTGCTGACGGTTATCACACCCTGCAGACGCTGTTTCAGTTTATTGACTATGGCGACACGATCTCCATTGAACTGCGCCAGGACGGGCAGATTTGCCTGCTAACGCCCGTCGAAGGCGTGGCGCATGAGGACAACCTGATCGTGCGCGCCGCGCGTCTGCTGATGAAAGCCGCGGCGGAATCGGGCCGTCTGCCCGCGGGAAGCGGTGCGGATATCCGTATCGAGAAACGCCTGCCGATGGGCGGCGGTCTGGGCGGCGGATCATCCAACGCCGCCACCGTGCTGGTTGCGCTGAACCACCTCTGGGGCTGCGGGCTGTCAAAGGACGAACTGGCAGCCCTGGGCTTGACGCTGGGGGCGGATGTCCCGGTGTTTGTGCGCGGTCATGCGGCCTTTGCTGAAGGCGTGGGTGAGATCCTCTCCCCGGCTGAACCGCCAGAGAAGTGGTATCTGGTTGCCCACCCTGGCGTGAGTATTCCGACGCCGGTCATCTTTAAAGATCCTGACCTGAAAAGGAATACCCCGGTTCGGTCAATAGAAACGTTATTAAATTGTGAATTCAGCAACGATTGCGAGGATATCGCAAGAAAACGTTTTCGCGAGGTTGATGCGGTGCTTTCCTGGCTGTTAGAATACGCGCCGTCGCGCCTGACTGGTACAGGGGCCTGTGTCTTTGCTGAATTTGACACCGAATCCGCCGCTCGTCAGGTGCTTGAGCAAGCGCCGGTTTGGCTGCATGGTTTTGTAGCGCGCGGGATGAACACCTCCCCCCTACAGCAGACCATTCTGGCGCAGACTGAGTTTCGGTGACAACGTCACCCTGTTCCAGACGTTGCATCGCGCTCTTTAATACACCGCCTGGATAGCCTTCGCCTGGCCCGCACAGTTTGCGGCGAGCGCTATCCACCACTGGACGCATGCCTGAGGTTCTTCTCGTGCCTGATATGAAGCTTTTTGCTGGTAACGCCACCCCGGAACTAGCACAACGTATTGCCAACCGCCTGTACACTTCCCTCGGCGACGCCGCCGTAGGTCGCTTTAGCGACGGCGAAGTCAGCGTACAAATTAACGAAAATGTACGCGGTGGTGATATTTTCATCATCCAGTCCACCTGTGCTCCAACAAACGACAACCTGATGGAATTGGTTGTTATGGTCGACGCCCTGCGTCGCGCTTCAGCAGGCCGTATCACTGCTGTAATCCCTTACTTCGGCTATGCCCGTCAGGACCGTCGCGTCCGTTCCGCACGTGTGCCAATCACCGCTAAAGTTGTCGCTGACTTCCTGTCCAGCGTCGGCGTTGACCGCGTACTGACCGTTGACCTGCACGCAGAGCAGATCCAGGGCTTCTTCGACGTCCCGGTTGATAACGTATTCGGCAGCCCAATACTGCTGGAAGACATGCTGCAGCTGAACCTGGATAACCCAATCGTGGTTTCTCCAGACATCGGCGGCGTGGTACGTGCCCGTGCTATCGCTAAGCTGCTGAACGATACCGACATGGCAATCATCGACAAACGCCGTCCGCGCGCAAACGTTTCTCAGGTGATGCACATCATCGGTGACGTTGCTGGCCGTGACTGCGTGCTGGTTGACGACATGATCGATACCGGCGGTACGCTGTGTAAAGCAGCTGAAGCGCTGAAAGAACGTGGTGCCAAGCGCGTGTTCGCTTACGCGACTCACCCGATCTTCTCCGGTAACGCGGTAAACAACCTGCGCAACTCCGTCATTGACGAAGTGGTGGTATGCGATACCATCCCACTGAGCGACGAGATCAAAGCACTGCCAAACGTGCGTACGTTGACCCTGTCCGGGATGCTGGCCGAAGCGATTCGTCGTATCAGCAACGAAGAATCCATCTCAGCAATGTTCGAACACTAATCGAACACGGCCGAAAAACCCGCTGCGGCGGGTTTTTTTGTCTCCGGGTTTTATTTGTATGATTAATGCCTCCTTCACCTGCCATTCACATGACAGATGATGCGCATACGGATGATAGATAATTGTGAAAAACGTAACCTCCTCACATGTTCTGCCCTTTCGCGCCCTCATCGACGCCTGCTGGAAAGAGAAGTACACCTCGTCACGCTTTGTACGTGACCTGATTGCCGGGATCACCGTCGGCATTATCGCCATCCCGCTGGCGATGGCGCTGGCAATTGGCAGCGGCGTTGCGCCGCAGTACGGTCTGTACACCTCGGCCGTTGCCGGGATCGTCATCGCCCTGACGGGCGGCTCGCGCTTCAGCGTCTCCGGCCCGACCGCCGCCTTCGTGGTGATCCTCTACCCGGTTTCGCAGCAGTTTGGTCTGGCAGGCCTGCTGGTCGCCACCCTGATGTCCGGCGTCTTTTTGATTTTGTTTGGTCTGGCACGCTTTGGTCGCCTGATTGAATATATTCCCCTTTCCGTGACGCTGGGGTTCACATCGGGGATTGGTATTACCATCGGAACCATGCAGATCAAAGATTTCCTCGGCCTGCAGATGCCCCACGTACCGGTACACTATCTGCAAAAAGTGGGGGCGCTGTTTATGGCGCTGCCGACGGCCAATCTGGGCGACGCCGCCATCGGGATTGTGACGCTGGGCACGCTGATCGTCTGGCCTCGCCTCGGTATTCGTCTGCCGGGCCATCTGCCCGCGCTGCTGCTGGGCTGCGCGGTAATGGCTATTGTCAATATGTTCGGTGGCCACGTCGCGACTATCGGCTCGCAGTTCCACTATGTTCTGGCGGACGGTTCACAGGGTAGCGGCATTCCGCAACTGCTACCGCAGCTGGTGCTGCCGTGGGACATGCCCGGCTCCAGCTTCACCCTAAGCTGGGACTCCCTGCGAGCCCTGCTTCCCGCCGCGTTCTCTATGGCGATGCTGGGGGCGATTGAATCCCTGCTCTGCGCCGTCGTTCTGGACGGCATGACCGGCACCAAACACAAAGCCAACAGCGAGCTGGTTGGTCAGGGATTAGGCAACCTCGTCGCTCCGTTCTTCGGCGGTATTACCGCAACGGCAGCCATCGCCCGCTCTGCTGCCAACGTGCGCGCGGGGGCAACCTCACCCGTTTCGGCGGTGATCCACTCCGTGCTGGTGATCCTCGCCCTGCTGATCCTCGCCCCGCTGCTCTCATGGCTACCGCTTTCCGCCATGGCCGCCCTGCTGCTGATGGTGGCCTGGAATATGAGCGAGGCGCACAAGGTGGTGAACCTGCTGCGTCGCGCGCCGAAAGACGACATCATCGTGATGCTGATCTGTATGTCGCTGACCGAGCTGTTCGATATGGTTATCGCCATCAGCGTCGGGATCGTGCTGGCTTCCCTGCTGTTTATGCGGCGTATCGCGCAGATGACGCGCCTTTCCCCGGTTAACGTCGAGGTGCCTGACGATGTGCTGGTGCTGCGCGTGATTGGCCCGCTGTTCTTCGCCGCGGCGGAAGGTTTGTTTAGCGATCTGGAGTCCCGCATCGCGGGCAAACGGGTTGTGGTGCTGAAATGGGATGCCGTACCGGTGCTGGATGCAGGCGGCCTGGATGCCTTCCAGCGCTTTGTGGCACGTCTGCCGGAAGGCTGCGAGCTGCGGGTGAGTAACCTGGAGTTTCAGCCGCTGCGCACCATGGCGCGCGCCGGCGTGCAGCCTATCCCTGGCCGACTCTCCTTCTACCCTAACCGTGAAGCCGCGTTAGCGGATCTGTGAGTGACCTGATGCAGAGAAACGTCTCTGCATCATCACCCCGATCGCCTGCTGGAGCCATGCAATCACGGCAGGCGTCATCCAGGTTCCTTTCATCAGGTGCGGCTCCTGCTGCATGGCAGCGCGAAACTTTTGCTGAGTTTCCGGGTTGGTGCCCGCGTAAGACTGGAACAATGCCAGCCAGTTTTCAGCCAGCTTTTGCGCCTCCTCCGAAGCGGGATCGATATTATCCCGCTGCGCCTGATGCAGTTTCGCCACCAGCGGCGGCCACTCCATCATGCGGTCAAAGTAGTGTGCCCGGGTAAAGGCCATCTCTTCGGCAGTGAGATACTTCTCCCATATGCTGAGCTTAGACTCAGCAAACGCGCGCGTGATGTAATCCGTCATCTCTGGCGTGATACCGGTCTGCACCTGCATCTGCGGTTCAACGCTGTGCATCTCGTTCAGCCGGGTGAGAAACTCCGGCTTGCCCGCCGTGTCCTGCTCAAGGCGCTCCATCCAGCGCGTCGCCAGATCCATCGCCCGAGCGTCCGTAGCGGGGATATGTTGCTCCAGTAGCGCACTGGCCTCTGCAACCAGCCCCGACCAAATAGCCGCCAGCGCATCCTTCTGCACCGCAAACGGCAGCTGCTGTAACTCTTCTTTGCTAAACCAGCGATCGTACATATTCATTAACTCCAGAGTCTGTAGCCAGGATTCCAGATCCGGCGTCGCATCGTCGATAAGCCCGGTTCGCAGCTCCACCAGCCGGTCGCGCAGCGTATGTATGCTGCGCAGCTGTTTATCCAGCAGCGTGATTTGCGCATCGAGTAACTCGGTTAACGACAGCGACTCCTGTTCCAGGAAATCCCTGATTTCAGCAAGTTCCAGCCCCGCTTTTGCCAGCGCCTGGATCATATGCAGACGCTGGACATCCGCCAGGTTGTAAAGCCGGTAACCTGCCGCGCTTCTGGCAGAAGGCAGCAACAACCCTGTTTGCTCATAGTGGTGCAATGTCCGCACGGTGATCCCGGCGCGTTTCGCCAGCTCACCCACCTGAATCAACATAACTGCTCCTTTTTCTTTGCCAGTGGCGCCACTCTGGAGCCTTACGTTACGTGAGGGTCAACCCTTGATGCAAAAAAAACGACTCCCGCGGGAGCCGTTTCGGCGTTCTTTTTCAGGCACTAGCTGTGCTTATGCTGATCGCGACGACATCGTTTATCGTAGTGGCGCACCCACCAGTATTTATCGCAGACTTCCTCATGGCCGCTCACGCGCGCCCCGGCGAGCCACAATACCGCACCAACGAAGATGCTCAATATCGCGCCGTGCGCGAAGTATTGCGGGAGGTTAATCTGAGGTAACTGGTTTAAAATGGAATAACCCACGCCGCCAACCATCACGAACAGCCCCAATCCCATCAGTACGTTACCGAGTAACGAAGCGTTTTTGCGTTTCATGTGTCACCTCCGGAACTTTGGGTTGTCAGGGGAAAAGCCCCTAATCCTTGTGTGTAAAGTATAGACAACGCCCTTTTTATGAGTTGCGTGAATGATCACAATTACAGATAACTCCCAAACAAAAGTTTACAAATAACACTTTGAACAGCTTGAAATTCTAATTGTTCAAATCAGAAATTATTCGTATTTCGCTGAGAAGATCGCAGAATTTTGTCAAGCGGCGCGCCAGACAGTAAACTACGCGCCAGATCTGGAACCCATTAGGAATTAAATCGTGACGATTAAACTGATTGTCGGCCTCGCCAACCCGGGCGCAGAATACGCGGCCACCCGCCACAACGCCGGGGCTTGGTACGTCGATCTGCTGGCCGAGCGGTTACGTGCTCCCCTGCGTGAAGAACCTAAATTCTTCGGGTATACCTCGCGTATCAACCTTGCTGGCGCGGATGTACGCTTACTGGTGCCCACCACCTTTATGAACCTGAGCGGTAAAGCGGTGGCGGCGATGGCGACGTTTTATCGCATCAATCCGGATGAAATTCTGGTCGCCCACGATGAGCTGGATCTCCCGCCCGGCGTGGCAAAATTCAAACTGGGCGGCGGGCACGGCGGCCACAACGGTCTTAAAGACATCATCAGCAAGCTGGGCAATAACCCGAATTTCCACCGTTTGCGCGTAGGAATCGGCCATCCGGGCGATAAAAACAAAGTTGTCGGTTTCGTACTCGGTAAGCCCCCGGTTTCTGAGCAGAAACTGATTGACGAGGCGGTAGACGAAGCGGCGCGCTGCACCGAAATCTGGCTGAAAGATGGGTTAACCAAAGCGACAAACCGCTTGCACGCTTTCAAAGCGCAATAATCCGCCCGATTCGGCTTTTTTACCGCGCGTCATGCGGGTTACGTGTATAATAGGCGTAGTTATTTACTTTTCATCAGTCGGTTATCGTTAACGGATTGATTATCAAGATATTAAGGTGATTTAGAAATGGGATTCAAATGCGGTATCGTCGGTCTGCCAAACGTGGGCAAATCCACCCTGTTTAACGCGCTTACCAAAGCGGGTATCGAAGCGGCGAACTTCCCGTTCTGTACCATCGAACCTAACACCGGCGTTGTGCCAATGCCGGACCCGCGTCTGGACCAGCTCGCGGAAATCGTTAAGCCGCAGCGCATTCTGCCAACCACCATGGAATTCGTGGACATCGCGGGCCTGGTAAAAGGCGCATCCAAAGGTGAAGGCCTGGGTAACCAGTTCCTGACCAACATTCGTGAAACCGAAGCGATCGGCCACGTTGTGCGCTGCTTCGAGAACGACAACATCATCCACGTAAACAACAAAGTGGATCCGGCTGACGACATCGAGGTCATCAACACCGAGCTGGCGCTCTCTGACCTCGACACCTGCGAACGCGCGATTCACCGCGTGCAGAAGAAAGCCAAAGGCGGCGACAAGGACGCGAAAGCGGAACTGGCTGCGCTGGAAAAATGCCTGCCACAGCTGGAAAACGCGGGCATGCTGCGCGCGCTGAAAAACCTGACTGAAGAAGACAAGGCGGCAATCAAATACCTGAGCTTCCTGACCCTGAAGCCAACCATGTACATCGCCAACGTTAACGAAGACGGTTTTGAAAACAACCCGTACCTGGACAAAGTGCGTGAAATCGCAGCGGCTGAAGGTTCTGTGGTTGTGGCGGTTTGCGCTGCCGTGGAATCCGATATCGCCGAGCTGGACGACGCCGACCGTGAAGAGTTCATGGCCGAGCTGGGTCTGGAAGAGCCGGGCCTGAACCGCGTAATTCGCGCAGGCTATGAGCTGCTGAACCTGCAGACCTACTTCACCGCTGGCGTGAAAGAAGTGCGTGCGTGGACGATCCCTGTGGGTGCGACTGCACCTCAGGCGGCCGGTAAGATCCACACCGACTTCGAGAAAGGCTTTATTCGTGCGCAGACTATCGCGTTTGAAGACTTTATCACCTACAAGGGTGAGCAAGGCGCGAAAGAAGCAGGCAAGATGCGTGCGGAAGGGAAAGATTACATCGTTAAAGATGGCGATGTGATGAACTTCCTGTTTAACGTTTGATTTGTTTTGAATGAAAAAAATCCACGCTTTGGCGTGGATTTTTTTATTGCGGGGTTAAAACACATTTTCCAGGAGTTCTGTTTTCATGCTGGGTTCAAAGGGAATGATTTCAACAGTCGCAAGCTTTAACGCCTGAAAAGGATCCTCGCGTAAGCGCTCTTCAAGAGAGGTAAGACTCTCGCACTTAGCGAGAATGACACCGCCATTTCTTGGGATCCGTCTACCGGACGCCAGGAAAATCCCCTCTGCATACCCCTTTTTTAGCCACTCAGCATGAGCAGGTATCACTGCATCGATTTCATCAAGTGGTTTTATATAGGTCAAAATGACAATGTAAACCGTGCTCATCCTTTGCCTCTCAGTTAGGTTTTATGCCTTTTGTTGGAACTGCTTATGCAGCTCCTCTTTTGTCCCCCGGTATTGTTATAACGTTTATGTGTATTTTAATCTTAATAAGCGGGTCCGGATTGGGACAACACGTTATGCATCATAGGAAAAAACCAATCATGCCAGCCGTTTTTTACCGCATAGCTACAGACAATGACGACTTCCCTTGGAAGAGTGAATGTTAAGCAATAAAAAAAGACCCTTTGGGAGGTGCAGACAAATATACTTTTTCACAGATTGCATGGAAATTTATCAAAACGGCTGGTAACGGCTTTTGTTCATTTAATAGAAGGACTAATTAACGTGTTGAATCTAACATTACATAGTATAAAAATGATATGCCGAAAGTATATTTTTATCCTTTAGCGATCACAACGCTCCTATAATCTGTTTCATTTTTTATCCAGAACATTTCATCTTGAGGTAACGATCCATCACTGCAGAAATCAACAAGTTCGCCGAACCAACCATCAGGAACATATTTGTGGTAATGCATACTCTCAACATATTCAGAATATAGTCGCTTACTTTCAAAGTCTATAAATAAATCCGGCATTAGATCATAAATATCCCACCAGGTTGTTTTTTCTGAAAGCCTATTGTAAAACGCCTCAGCTATATCATCCTTATCGTATAAATAACCATCTTTAATTAAGTTACCAATGAATATCTGTGCGTTTTTTTCATTTACTACTGGTATGTCATATCTTTCCTTATGGATATCCTGTAGGTTTATTTCTACCCCGTTTTTCACAAAATCGTCTATCCATTTAACTCTGTCCAAAACCCACATTTCTTTAAAGGCAACGAACCAATAAAATCTTCCTTCGTTCTTTACTATTACAAGGAGTTCATCATCTTTATTAACGTTCATATAGTAACCTATTTTACATTCCCCGAACCAGGAATCGCTACTTCTTCAAGCCATTCTGCCCATATTGATGGTAATTCATACGATCTACCTGGCGTTGTCGGATCGACACGCTTAGGAGCTAACCCACCTTGATTTAACGGATTGCAAGATGCGTGCGGAATGGAAAGATTACATCGTTAAAGATGGCGATGTGATAAACTTTTTGTTTAACGTTTGATTTGTTCTGAATGAAAAAATCCACACTTTGGCGTGGATTTTTTTCGCGTAATCTATCAATAGATTACTAGTTTGCCCGCTGGCCAGGAACCTGACAATACACAGGGCATATGCTCAGACTTATAAACATTAGTTAATCCGTCAAAAAAGAATGACTCTTATAATAGAGTATTATACGCATCTTCAAGCAAGTAATTCACAAGGTCCCATTTTAAGTTCTCAGTCATTGAACCTTTCCCAAGCTCCGGGTATGTTATTTTTGGGATAATAACATTCTCCACAGCTTTCTTAGCTTCTTTGACCAAAAATTTCCAGCATTGAAATTTGTTAGTCTCTTTTTTGCGAGATAGCCCGTTATTTCATTACCTGCCCCCAGGGTGGCGATCTCACATTAATAACTATTCATTCCTTTTACAAATAAGCTAAGGGACTGAGCTTGGATAACACCAATGAGTGTCGTTGCAATACCAAGATTAACAAACCAATTAATATTATTTAACATATACATTGCTACTTGGAATATTTTTATGTTTTAACCGAATTTATTTTACCTCGAATCCTAGATATCTTCACACCCACAAGCACCATGCTGTTTTATAATAAAATCCTATGGTTTGTGCCACAGAGTTTTATTAAAAATATGAATAGCAAAATAATAGCAATTGAATTGAATAAATCGATTAAATTCTTAAGTATTCTTTAAGAAAGATCCTCTTCTGCTACTAATCCGTTAACAAAGTTAGCAAATGAATTTGTCAGATATCTTTGAAGATTTGTGTGATCCTCTTGCATAGTCAAATCCTCATCAAAAGAATCTGTAGCAAAATATACAATTGAGTAATTATCTAAATCCAGGCAGAAGAAATTCCCTCCCCAATCATTTGCGAAAGGAAGCAGATTTTTAGGAATCACTTCCCTATCCACCATGCTGATATAGCAACCGTCAATTAAAGATCCAGGGGCATTATTTGTCTGACTATTATAAACAAACGGCTTAAACGCAGCCACCTCTATTGGCTCAAAATCTTCATCACCGTCCCACCAACTTTTCTCTGGAGTGCCACCATTAAATTGCAGATAATGTGAAACGAAATCATCCGGAAGAGTAATAGATAATTTCTCTTCCGTTTTAGCAATATCTGCACGTCCGATCTTTTTTTCACAGTTAATGATATTATTCATGAGTATGTTGCTTAATGATTATTCTTCGTATGCACTTATGTGGAACACGCTTATTCTAGCTGTCTAAGTAATGTAAAACAGCGAGGGCTTCACGTTCTTTTGCCTAAATAAAATTCCAGATATTTTTTAGGCCTATGCTTAAACGCACGCTCTTTGCCGTAGTTATAAGCATCGTTGAAATGTTTATACGCTTCATCGAATTGATTCAACTCGTAACAGACCATGCCGAGGTCGATTGATGGTGCAGTGTCTATATTCGATCCACGTGTGCGCAACGTCGTCTCTCCCCATTTCTTCGCCTCATCGTAATCCTCAAGATCAAAGTAAGCGCTGTACATGCACGCAGCGATCCAGTTAGCAGATTCCGATTCAAACTTTGGCTCAGGAAGAGCTTGCCAGGCTTTTTGGTATTGCTCTAAAGCTTCGGCGTATTTTTGGTTGCCGTGTAACTCGTTTCCTTGTTCAATTGTATTTGTTATAGATATTTGCATACTAAAGCCCTTACCCATTTAAATAAAAAAATCTTTTTTCAAACAACAACCAAATATAATAAAATGCCTTGCTAAATTTTGATTGCAGATTATAAAGTTATTACATTGCAATCAATCATCTTATTGCAAATATTTTTTAGTATTAATGCCTCTATAACATTCCAATCACCTCCACCGAGGCCTGCCCCTATCCTTGGCATTTGTATTGAAAGGCGGTGCACTAAAGCAAAGTCAGATAATTTTTCAAGACAAACATCTAAGGATTGATAACATACGTATTGATTTTTGTCATTGATATTTTTCTTTATACCATCCTGCGCATACATATTAGCAACAAATATTTGCTCTTGATCATCAACTTTGACAAAATCAACCATACCTAATTCTGGGATGTTATTTTCTTTAAAGCTACTGAGGTAGTGTTTCTTTGCAGCAGGGTATTTATTTGAAAGAGACAGAACAAAACCTTTACCCCATTTCCCTTTATTATTCACAATATGAGCAATAACTGTGGATTTTTTCAAAGGTTCCACAGCATCTCCTGATAAGTAATTTATTCTCTTTTTTTCTTGCAATGAAATTGTTGATTTTTCCCAGATGGTTTCAAATTCATCATTCAAAATTTCTTCAGCTTCACTTAAGTCCAGATCGCTTTTTTTACCATCATACAGCAGAAAACCAACTTTATCGTTTTTATCTAGCAAAGAGGAAGAAGCATAATAATCGCCATTTATAATATTTATTTGTCGTGTGGCCACCTCTCCTATAAATTCATTAAGAATAACCCCTTCACCTGAAATAAAATCAACGTTTCCTTTGTAATATTTTTTTACCTCAACCACAACTCCTCCCACTTTTAACAATTCTTTTAGATACATCGAGATCTTTTGTGTTTAAGATCAAGAATGTGTTTTTCCGGGGTTCAATTACATCTAGGCCAGTAACATCTATTTCGACAAAATGACTTATACCTTTTAACTTTCTCGCATCACCATATATATCAGCTGCTAATTGGCCGAGAGACATTTTTCCACTTCCTCCAACATCTTTGAGTGTTCGTCCGCCAATCATTTCAGGTCTGATATTAGTGAAGTATTGTCCATCCCCGAAGCGAGCATGTATATCTCCTGATGAAGGTCTAATTACACCACTTTCCGTGATGCCTTTCATGCCTTCTTCAGTCGTATAGTGAATCAATGTTTTAGGAGTTAACCCCCACGGATCCACCCACCCCAGCGCATTCGGCGCATACTGGTAAAGGTTTATCCCCCCTGCCAGCCCTATCGGGTCCTGCTGCGTAAACCGCCCGCAGTCCGGGTCGTAATACCGGAACAGATTGTAGTGCAGCCCTGTCTCACGGTCCAGGTATTGCCCCTGCATGCGCAGGTTCTGAGAATATCCTGATACCTGCGTCTCGCTTTCCCGCAGCAGCTTGCCCCAGGCGCTGTTCACCCCTTCCCAGCGCACCTGCCCTTCGATATCCGTCATCCGCTCCGGCGTGCCGTTGGGCTGGCAGTGGAACCAGAAAATCTCCGGCGCTTCCACGCCGTCAATACGTGCCAGCGGGTCGTAACTGTCCTGATCGCTGTAGACGTAGGTGAGCGGCACATCCCCGTGCACCTCCTGCAGCAGGCGGAACCCTTCCCAGACAAACCGGGTTGTGACCGGCTTGCCGGTTGGCTGTCCGCCCAGCATCTGGCGTCGCGTTTTGCTGATGCGTCGCCCGAGCGGATCGTAGCGGAAGCTTACCTGCGTCTGCGGTTTGTTGCGGTCCCGCGGCTGGCTGATAACCTCCGTCAGGCGATGTTCACCGTCGTAGCAGTAGTGCCAGCGGGTCTGGCCGTTATCTTTTTCCACGGTGCGGCCGTGGATGTCATAGCGCCAGCGAATGCCGTTCAGCTGCGTCAGGCGGTTGTGCGTGACCTTCTCAGCAGCCCCTTCCAGCGGGTTACCGGCAGCGTCCCAGCGCCACTGCTCCTGTCCGGGCAGCGTGCCGTCCTGAACGAGCAGACGCCCGGCGCTGTCGTACTGCCAGCGGTACCAGCTGAACGGATTATCGTCCCGCTCTTCCCGCACCAGGTTATTGCGGTAGTCGTAATCCCAGCGGCGGGACCAGCGGCGCGGCGACGGGCGCTGCGCATTGCCGGTAAAGACGTCCCGGCGATGCAGTCGGCCGAGGCGGTCGTACTCGCTGCGGGTGGTCAGCAGCCCCTGGGTGCGGCTGGTCTCACGGTGGAGTTCGTCGCGGGTAAAATCAGAGACCGACAGCTTATCGAGAGCAATGCTCAACAGATGCCCGCTGCCGTAGTAGAACTGCTTCAGCTCGCGGCCATCGGGCAAAGTAATCGAGGTGCGGTTGCCCAGCGCGTCATACTCCCACGCCAGCTCGCCGTGCTCGCCCGCCTCGCGCGTGACGCGACCGAGCGCGTCATAGTCAAAGGCGAGCTCCTGCTCTGCCTCGGTGGTCCACGCGTCGGCTGCAAGCGCAGGATGCAGCCCAATCCGGCTTAACAGTCCGGCCGGAGTGTAGTGGTAGCGGGTCTGCCCTTCCGGCGTAGTGCGGGCGACCAGCTGGCCGCTCGCGCTCCAGGCGAAGGCGTGGGTGATGGCCTCAGGATGACCGGCGGCAAACGTGCGCGCTATCGTGCGCCCGCAGGCGTCGTAGCGATACTGCGAGGCTACGCCATCAAGCCCCACCTCTTCCAGCAGCAGCGAGTCCGCGCCCCAGCGGAACTGATACGCTTCGCCGTTTTCGTTTTCCAGGGCAATGAGACGCCCGCGGCTGTCCCAGCGGCGACGGACCTCTTCACCCTGGGTATTACGCGTCGCGGTTAAGCGCCCTGCCTCATCGTATCTGAACTCACTCTCTTTACCGTCGGCACCCGCATGCTTCACCGGCAGACCACGTTCGTTCCATTTGAGCGATTCCGTCCAGCCTTCCGGGCGATCGAGCTGCACCGGACGCCCTGCGGCGTCGTAGCGATATCGCGTCTCTTCCCCGTCAGCGCTAATTTCAGCCACCAGCCAGCCCAGCGGGTGATAGCGGTAGCGGGTAATACGCCCGGAACAGTCCGTCGAACGAACTATCTGCCCGGCCTCGTTGTACTCCTGGTAGCGGCTGTTTCCTGCGGCATCGACCTCTTCAACGACCTGGCCGAACTCGTCCCGGCGCAGCTGCGTGGTCTGCCCCATCGGGTCCACCACGCGCTTAAGCCCGTGATGTTCGTCGTACCAGAACCGGGTGGCGCTGCCGTCGGCTTCGATAATGGCCGCAGGAAGCGCGCGGTGCTCCAGCCAGGTGGTAGTGCGCGTATTGCCGTCGGCGTCGATCTCCTGAACCCGGTTGCCCATCTCGTCGTAGACGAAGGTAACGGCATTGCCGAGCGGATCGATGCGGCGCGTCAGAAGCTCGTTCTCATCCCACTCGTAGCGCCAGTTTTCACCGCGCTCGTCAACGTAGCGGACGATCAGATTCTGCGCGTTCCAGTAGTGGCGGCGCGTCTGGCCGTCGTAGTGCTCGACGGTCGTCAGCCCGGCGGCTAAATCGTAGCTAAAGCGGCACCCGTCGCCGGTGCTGGTGCGGTTTTCCACCACGCGCCAGTGGTCGAATTTTTTCCAGCGGTATTCGCTCTCCAGACCGCCCGGCATCCGGTGCCAGACCATCAGCCCGTGCTCGTTATAGCGGTATTCACGCGTCACCACGCCGGAGACATCCGTCGCGTTCGCCAACTGGCCGCGCGCGTCGTAGCCCCACTGCATCAGCGGCCAGGTTTGGCTACCGTCGAAATGGCTGGCAGCGGTAACGCGCTGCGGGAAACGTTCATCTTCATAGCGCAGGGTGACGTCTATCGCCCGCGGCTCGTCGTGAAGGCCTACCAGCCTGCCGTGCTCGTCCCACTCCGTCAGCAGCGCGTTGCCGTATTCATCGCTGAGGGAGGCCAGACGCAGGATAGATGGATTCGCCCGGGTCTGTTTATACAGACGCCATACCGCACCGTCATCGTCGGCAATCGCCACGTCGCCGTTCTCATTGCGGCGGATGATAATGCCTTCGCTGATGCTGTAAAACGCGCGGTCGACAGGCGGCAGCTCGAAGCTCAGCTCGCGCCCGGTTTCGTCGAACCAGGTGGCGTTGTTGTCCTCCAGCGTGAGATAGCTGTCAAAGGTCGTTGCCCAGCCCAGGCCGAACAGCCCTTCGCGGGTGGTCAGGCTGTTGTAGCTGCGCTGCCAGCGAAGCGGGAAGCGCCCCGGCAGCGAGAAGTCGAGCTCGTCGTCGTCATTCAGCACCTTCACGCCGGTGGCGGCGTGAACCGGGTGCGAGGAGCCAAACACGGCATTCACTGCCATATCGGCCAGCATCCCGCCGCCGGCCGCCGCCAGCGCGCAGGGCATGTTTTTCAGGATCTTGCCCGGTCGCCCGCGCAGCAGGGAGAGCGCAATCATCCCCAGCGCCAGCCCCGGCGTTTTACCGCTTTTGATATCGCGAACCGTGAGCGTGTCCCCGCCGATGATCACGTTCGGGGAGACGTCGTCAGAAATGGTGCCTTCGCAGGTGGTGCGATCTTTCGCGCGCACCGCGGGCTGTCCGTTTATGAAGACGCTTTTAGAGCCTTCCGCCAGATACTGCGGCCCGGAGTGCTTTTCGCACGCCACCTTGTCTTCTTCCAGCGGCGAGGTTCCCGCGGCGGCAGAGGCCACGCTCGGCTGCCACATTTCGCTGCCAAACTGGCCAGCGGCGGAAAGCAGCATGCCCGCGTAATCGGCAAAGCTGCCCGGCGACTGCGGCTCAGGAGACGGCGTATCGGCGGGCGTCAGCGTTCCTGCCGCCCGCGCGGCGGGGATTGCGTTGGTCAGCACGTTACTGGAACCGGTGGTGATTTTACCCGCAGGCGACGGCGGGAAAAGCGCATTGCCTAATCCTTCCGCGGCGTTACTGATATCGTCGGTAATACCCGCCACGTTCGCCAGCACGCCACCGATAATCCCGCTTAACAGACAGCTGGATCCAATTGCCGCCACGCCCGCTGCGGCTGCCCCCGCCCCCAGCAATGGCGCCGCTACGGTTGCTGCTGCGCCTACCGCCGCGCCGATCACCGCATAGGCGGCACCTTCCGCCACAATGCTGGTGATGTCAGCAAAAATGCTGGAGTGAATAATCTCGTCGCCCTTACGGGCCGCGTTGTTATCGCTCATGCCTTACACATTCCGGTTGTCGTTTAGCGTCAGACTCTGCTTAAGCGCGCTCCAGCGCACCTCATCCTCTTCGGTGAATGCCCTGAGTGCCGAGAGGGTAAAAATCATCAATACCGGTTTGCCCGGCGTCTGCACGGCCAGCTGTTTTTGCCACAGGCGCTGCCCGTTACGGTCAAACGTCGTCTCAACTTCCAGCCCGTTAATTTTTCCGTCAGGCCCGGCCTTTACGTTCCGGAATTCGCTCTGGGCAATTTCACCCATCTGAGGACGCAGCACATCCCACTGGCGGTGGAACTCTTGTTCATAGTCGCTGCCATCGGGGATAACGCCGCGGCTGACCACCACGGACAGCCCGCTTTCGTCATCGCGAATAATGTTCATGCTGTTATCCTGCCAGGCAGCAGGAAAAAGGGAAAACGAACCTTCCTGGAGGGTGTATTTCATAAGTGAACTCGGGATGATTAATATTGTGAGAAACAAAAAGGCCAATCCATGCTGGCCCTTTGGCTGGCTGTTTTATTATTTACGCCATTGACCTGACTGTTCGACTAAAACCTGGCTGCCTTTGCTGACAACCAATTTCGCGGGTGCATACGTCACGGTATAAACGATCTCGCCATTCTTGTACGTTGAGCCGATTATTTTACCTGCGGAGTCGTGCAGCGTTTTTCCCCTTAAGGAGATCGTACTGTTATCACTTTTGCGCACGCCGAGATAAACCATCTGGTCACATTCGCTATCAAAATGGCCACACCTGTTTATCAGCGAAATAACGAACTTTTCGGTATCCAGTTTTCTGGTTTCAGCGCTATGAATCGATGCAGCCTTACGTAACGTATAACGCAGCGGAGCATAATAATTTCCTTTCAGAGGAGGTGTAACTAAGCGCCATTCCATTTCACTCCCCTTTATTTCAAGAACAGCCCGTCCGCCTACGCCGCCAAACGATGAGTTGAACTCAACGCTGGCGCGATTGCCAGCGATAGTACCGCTAAGATTACGCTCATGATCTTCCGGGCAATCTATGCGGTTTCCTTTTTGGGAGATATAGCAATAAGACCCGGTGATACGGTTGCCTGATTCAGCTAACCGCAGGGTTAACGTCGAGTCGTTCCCGAATTCGCCAGCCCAGTCCCCGTCAAACGCGAGGCCTGACTGGCTGTTCGTTGCAAAATGCATCGCATTGAATCTGGCGGCCCATCGCTGAATATCGGCATTAATAACCGGGCTATTTTCTGAAGACTGGTAATGAATAACGTCCGACTCCGGAACCACCCAGGCCGCAAAGATTTTGCCGTCAGGATTGATGACCAGCGCTGACGCGTTCTCCAGGTAGAGATCCTTTAGCCAGCCTTCAACAAACAATCCGCCACCTGCGGTGGTATGCGGTTCACCGAAGACATCAAAGTTATCAATAAAGATCTGGTAATGATTTCCCAGCAACGTCCTGAGACTGTCTGTTACTTCTCTGTCGTTAACGATGCGGCTAACCGTTTCGAGCTTATTGTATTGCGATAATTCAAGCGCCGATGACGCTTCAACGACGCCAGCCAATAAAGCCGTGCACAATACGGCTGCCAGATATTTTTTGGTCATAAATCACTCTGAAGAACCATTTTCGTAATTCATGGTTATTTTCGCAACCTTACTGTCTTTAACCTCAAAAGAGAGCAATTTCTTACCCAATTCATAGGAAACCCACTGCTCCGCGGAATCATTTTCGACCTGGCCATCGCCGTATGCATTGTTCAGTGCTCTGATTGTTGAACCCACATGAACTCCACGCGGCGTTAAAATATCTGAGGCAGTCAGCGTAATCTGGGAGACGATATAATCATCAACGCTTCTTTCTGCTTTATCCCACCAGAGATTGGAAGTGAATATTTCTAAACCATCCTTTTGATGCTGGTAGAATTTATAGTCCGTTCCGTCAAAAGGAACCTCACCGACAAAATGGCCTTCAAGCGGCACGTCAATTTTACGGGCAATATCAGGAGTCCATCTGTCGCCTAAAGCGACAGGCTGGCCTTTGACATTGACGGAAAAATCCTGTTTTGTCAGAACGGGCGGCATAGCTTCTGCCAAAACCACATTGCTGCTCAGACAGGTAAACATCAGGGCACAACAAAGAAATGTAGGTGTGTGTGTTTTCACATTAGTTGTCATTCAATGAATATTTATTGCACTTCTCGCCACTGGAAACACCGCCAGGACATGGAAGCAGCGTTTCTTATTCGGCGCTTATGACGACTGAACCCAGACAGTCAGGATTTTTCACGGTGAAACTGAAGCTCACCTTTTGTCCATTCATATCTTTTGGCGCTGTATAGCTGGTAACTTCGTTCTCAGAGCGGCCTCGTGGATAATCACTTAACGTCAGTTGCGGATAATGCTTTTTAACGGTATCGAGAGTGATGCACTGGCCGGACGGTGAAAAATTCAGTAAGGGTGCCATACCGTCACTTTCTTTACTTAAGCGTAAATCGATTGCAGTAATGCTCGTTCCATCCGCCAGTTTGATATCGTCGGCATTGTAGAAATTGATATATTCATTCTGTTTCGTCAGCCTGAACGACAACGGAGCGTTATCCAGACTGTTAACGGACAACGTTTTAAGTGATGCGCTCATTTGTGCAATGAACTGCCAAAGATCCTGTTTCTGCATGTTACCTCCTGCCATTCCCGTCGTTAATAAAGCCGCAAGCACCGCACCCGTTTTTAGACTATGGATAATTTTTATCATACCAACCGCCATAATAATCTTCGTAATATTGCCCTGTGGTAGACGTTTGTTCGCCTTTGCCAAAGATACGGCCTATCTGCGTACGCGCTTCACTTTCCTTTATAGCCCCACGTTCGAGAGAATCATAGATACTATTATATTGTGTCTGATTTGCCGGATTGCCCGCAATACCGATATCTCCACCCTTGTTGGCTATGATTTCGCGTTGGACCCGGATATTGTTCAACGTTGCAGCGCCTTCATCACTGAGTGTGCTGTTGAGATAGGCGTCGCGCGAAGAAAAATCAATGTTGGGTTCATATAAAGCGTGACCACTTTCATGTGACAGAGACTGAACAACCGCATTCGGATTACCGAGCTCGTTTTTATCAACGGTAATAACTCGCTTTTGACGATTGGCAAACGTCCCCTTACCTGCTTCACCTTCTTCAAATGTCCAGCCTCGTTTCTTTAACGTAGCTATGTCATTTTTCATGGTCGGTGATTTATCGACAAGACTATCTACATCCTTGCCATATCCGCTTGAAGGAGCATTGGAGGCTGGAGGCGTAGCGGTTTTAGAGGCTTCGGCAGGTGCGCTGGCAGCCGCACCTGCCTTATTCTCCTTTCCCGGCGTAAATTTCGCCTGCACCGCCGCATCAATATCCCCTTTATGCCCCGAACCCGGTGCCGTTGTGCCCGGCTTGGTTCCCGAGGTATTCAGATGCAGCTTACCGCCCGTGGTGATATACCCATCCCCTTCCACGAAGAAGTTAAACTCTTTGCCGATCAGGTTAATCTTGCCGTTAGCGTTCAGCTCAATGGCGCTCTCACCGGAGACCAGCCGCAGCTTCGTCCCGGAAGCAATAACGTACTGCTCCACCGCAGCATCCAGCTTGCCTTTCCCCGTCAGGATCTCGGTTCCGCCCTTCACGGCCTGGGTTTGGTTCGCTTCCACGCGATGCAGTTCATTTTTCTTCACGTAATGGCTGCGCGCCCCGCCGACGCTGTGCGTTTCATCGTTTTTAACGCTGGTGTCCATGTTGCGTTCGGCCTGGATCCACACCTGCTCTGCGCCCGCCTTGTCCTCAAAGCGCAGGGCGTTGGCATTGTCCACGGAGCCCCCCTTAGAGCGGCTCATAAAGCCCATCTGCGTCGCCGCAGCCGGCAGCGCCCACGGCGGCATGCTCGCGTCGTTGTACACGCGCCCGGTGATAATCGGCCGGTCCGGATCGCCGTTGATAAAGTCCACCACCACCTCATCGCCGACGCGCGGGATCTGCACCCCGCCGTAGCCCTGGCCCGCCCACGCGCTCGACACGCGCACCCAGCAGGAGCTGGTGTCATCGCCCTTCGCCAGGCGGTCCCAGTGGAACTTCACCTTCACGCGACCGTATTTGTCCGTCCAGATACTCTCGCCCTTCGGCCCCACTACCTTCGCGGTCTGCGGGCCGTAGGTGCGCGGCCACGCCGTGGTCTGCGCCGGACGGTAGACCACCGCCGACGGAATCACCGTAAAATCGCTGCGGTGAATGGTTTCACCCTCGCCGCTCGCGTAGCGGTTCTCTTCGAAGTGATAGCCCGCCGCCGTGACCAGATACTCACCGTTGTCGCTGAAGAACGGCGCGTTTGTTAACGTGAAGGTGTGGCCCGGCGCAATCCCCGCCGCCGTGGCGGTGGCCTGAATCTGCTGATGCTCAACCTGCCAGCGTTCCTGACGGATACGGGCATAGAACTCCCCGTGGCCTTTGTCCACAAAGCGCCCCGGCCAGTCGTACACATCGATGCTGCCCGGCTTCGGCGACGCCGGGTTCTGCTGGGCCTGGAACAGCCACGCGTTCGGCTTGCGGAAGTCGTAGTCGTCGAGGCTGTAAATCCCCGGCGTCACGCTGTCCTCCAGCGCCCACTGGCTGATGCCCTCTTCGTCCGTACTGCCGCCGGACGGCGTCTGGTGATAAGGAATGACCTCATAGCCGCTGAACGGCTGATGCTGCGTGGCGGCGTCGGTTAGCACCAGGGTGTGTTTGTCCGCCTCATGGCTGAAGTGATAGGCAATCCCCTCCAGCTCCATCAGGCGGCTGATGAAGTCCAGGCTCGACTCCTGATACTGCACGCAGTAATCCCACACCCGGTAGCTGCCGGTGAGTTTATCCTCAACGTTAACCTGATGCTCACCCAGCAGGGTTTTCACAATCTGCGGCACCGTCTGCCCCTGGAAGATACGCAGGTTACGGTCGCGCTTCATCGGCCACAGGTCCGGCTCAACCGTCAGCTGGTACACCGCATAGCGGGTGCCCGTCAGCTCGACGGCGCTGACCGCCACGCGCGTAATCTTGCCGTTAACATACCGGGACGTCAGCAGGTTCTGCGTCGGGATGGTCACCGTGACCGGCTGGCCCAGCAGCTTGCTGCGGTCGATGCGCGCGTCCGTGCCGAGCACGGTCAGCGTCAGCGCGAACGACTCGGACATCGCCTCGCGGCCCGTCAGTTTCCAGAACAGAAGCCCCTCCACCGGGAGCTGAACGGTAATTCGGTTGAGCATAATCTTTATTCCACTATGGACTGATCTCGGTGTTCATTGAGATATTTTTTTATCGTGCTTATTTAAGCCATAAACCTGAAAACATAAGGACGCTACCCAGTGAAACTACGCTTTTAGCAACGATTAGTAAGCCAGGCGCAATGACGCGTGTTATAGGCGATATTGCTTCATAATTTTCAGCATTGTATTTTTTGTGCCTCCCTATAATCCCGGAAAAGATCGTGCAGAGCAGCACAACGGTAACTTTTAGTCCCCATACGCACAGGAAAGACATGGAAAAGATAATCGAATATTGTTTCGCCGTTGCGACGGAGAATAATGACATCGACTGAGCGAGCCATTTCAACGTAAAACCAATAACAACCGTAGCCACTAGCACCAGAACAAACATCAACCCGGCCAGGAACCATTGTTTTTTGTTGAACAAATCTTTTCCATTCCAGATGTATGCTAAAGTGATAAGGATGAATAACATACACCCAATCCATTTCATCTTTTCATACTCCACTCATTTTTTATTCGTCGCCATGCAAACAGTAAAAATAAAACCAATCGGGACTAGAATGTTCACAGCTTATTAGACATTAAAACAAAAAAAACCTTAATCACTTGAGATATCTTTTTTGTCTTTTCAAATATTCCACATCTTGTTCATGAGGAAGAATGATCTTTAATCCTTGCCCCATCTGCGAAGCTATATAATTAGCATTAGATAAATGCTCAGCAAGCTCGGCATCTGTTGTATCAAATTCTTTGGACGCGAGCACTCCAAGATTCAATGCATGTAATTTACTTTTATCTTTTTCAGCACCTATTAAAATTGATTTGATATAACCCAACTGGCACTTCACCATAACATACAGTGAAAAATCAGGCTTTGCTTCCAACCGTTGATTGATTATGTCAAGGGCATCATTGATATAATTCATCTAGGTATAATTTTCTTTATTCATGAGCAATCTCAATCATATTTTTATATTGAAAATATACTGTATCCCTCCACCTATTGACTGGAAGAGATGTTTTTAACTGACCAAATATCAGGCACGGAAAAAATAGCCATACCATAGGGATTATACAATTATAAAAAATTGTCCTCAGGTGCTCTATCGAATAACTCACCTGCCATTGTGGCGATACGTTCGTGTTGCACGAGTTTATTTTTCCACTCCTGGGGAATACCGGAATAACCATATAATGCTCCAGCTATTTGCCCCGCCGTCGCCGCAACGCTGTCAGCGTCATCGGCAAGATTGGCGGCCAGCAGAATTGCATCGCGGAAATTATCCGTATTCCATACCGACCACATCGCTGCCTCAAGCGTATCGATAACATAACCACTTGAACGAATCTGATCGCGAGTTTTTTGCTTATATTCACCCGCGTTGATAATCATTACGCGTGGCTGAAGCGGCATAACGTGCGGAGAAAAAACAAAATCTTTATTGCTACCGTTAATCATATGCACAAGCAAATAACTTAAATACTGTGTGCTATTTATTGCTTCCGCGGCACCGTGTGTTGCGATACTCTGTTTTTTAGCTTCATAAAATGCTTTGTTTAATGACTTTCTAAAAAAAATAGAGACAGGGGCTTGTCTGATAATGGAAGCATTACCTGCAGTTTCTGGCGCAGTATTGCCGCTCCATCCTGGGCCAATTGTTAAATATTGCTCTAAAGCAAATCGCGTTGTATTACCTATATCAAAACAGACGCCATTTGAACTGTTATAACCATGCTGATACCACGCCAAAAGCTTATTCCTGAAGCAGGTAGTATCAGCATCACCTTTCTCAAGAAGCGTTTCCGCAAGACATAATGCCATGGATGTATCATCCGTCCACTCGCCTGCGCGAAGTCGAAACGGCCCATCACCTGTCATATCGTTGACGTGTGCTTTGTCACGAGGTAAAAATTCGAGCGTCGTCCCTACAGCATCTCCAACAGCAAGACCAATAAGCGCACCAATAGCACGGTCTCGCGATTCCGCTAGTGAGATGTTACATGATGGTGTTAAGTCCCATTGTTTTTGTGCATCGCAATCACAAGATGATTCTAATAGATTATCATTATATTTATACTGCATCTTCTGCTGGACTGAACGACTGCTAACAGGTAAGAACTTACGATATCTATCTACATATTTAAGCAATATACTCAAATTAGCATGTAAATCAATCACCATTCACCTATAATAAAATATATTTAATGTCAAACCTTAAAATTCATCAGGATATTTCATTTTAAGATTTTGTTGTTTTATTCTGTAATTGGCATCAACCTCATGCGGCAGCCTAACCTTTAATCCTCGGCGGATTTGATCAACAATAAACCAGGCATCCGACAACCTTTCAAAAAACAACTCATCCGAATTATCAAACTCTTTCGCTGCATACATGCCGAACGTCATTTTCCATAATTTCGCTTTATCCTTTTCCTTGCCCTCGATTATATCCCGTAGAAATAATAATTGTTGCACAATAGAGTCGTACATTTGTAAAAGCGGGGAGTTGGGATTGAGATTTTTGCCCTCAGCATATCTCTTTTTTGCTAAAGTTAATGCTTTTTCAACATAATTTAGAGCTGTCATGTCATTCATTATATGGAGTCCAAATATCACGCTTAGTGGTAAACCATTGTATCCCACCGCCTTCTGTCTGGAAAGGTTTGTCTGGTACAGACCACGTGTCCAAGGCTGGTGTGGCACTACTTCGAAGCATTTCTACTTTTTGTTGCGCCTGATAAGCTTTTACTTCTTTAGGAACAATTAACCCCGTATCCCTGACCTGTCCTTCTGGGTTAATTCCAAGTTTTGTGGCAGGGGTCGATTCATCAAGTGAATACCAATTTCCTTGCCAATTCCCTGGGGATTGATTCTGATAAGCTATTTTCCCTTTATTGATTGTTTCAATTGTCACTCTCTGCTCAAGATCTATACCGCTGCGATAAGCTGGTATTTTACTTTCTTCGACACCCTGAGAACGCATAAAATCATCAACAATTTTTTGATTTGCACGGATATTAATATCTCTATTGAGATCGCCCGTGCGTCCAAATTTTTCATTAAGTTCAGCTCTTCGGGCCGAAATATTTGGCTTAACCGGTTCGAGAACAGGCTTTCCAGCCCGCCACGCATCAAACCTTGCCCCTCCCTTCATGCCAGCCCCGCCGCCGATAACGGAGCCGATCAGCATCCCCCATTTCTGACCGTCGCTGCCTTCGCCAAACAGCATTCCACCCGCGTAGCTACCCACAGTGCCACCGCCCATCGCACCGAGTGTACTCAGAAGTGCGATTGCCGGACTGGCCAGCACCGCCATCGCTCCGGCACCAACGGCGAGCATCGTCCAGTTCACCCACTCCGGGATTTCAGGACTTATTTCATCGGTCTGAACCTTGCTTCCACCGATAATAACATTACGCGATCCCTGACTAATCTCAGCGCTGCAAGTCAACTTATCGCCTGTGCGAGAGGCGGGAAAGTTGTTGATGTAAACTTTTATCGAACCTTCCGCAACCCGTTGCAGGCTACCGCTGTGCTCATCACACTCTCCGGCTGACAGATGAGCGCGGATAGCCTTTCGGCTGTTGATAAAGACATTGGGTGAACCTTCTTTTAGCGTACCGGTAGTATGGCGTGGAGCCCATGACATACTGCCGAGGAGCTCACCCAACCCACCCGCAGCACATGCCCCAGCCGCAACGGCAGAAACAGCAACCAACGCGGTCCCTCCGGTGACGACAACGGCAGCTGCGCCCAGAATTGCCCCACCAACCAATCCTGCGATCATCCAGCCTTTTGAGGCTGTATGAGCAATCTCATCATCTACGCGAGCGGCCAGACATTCGGACATAACTATTCGGCTCGCTGTGCCATCAGATACCCACGTATCCGATCGGGTGTATTAAGTTGGTCAGAACCAGAGACCTGGCGGCATACGGAAAGCTGTGAAAGCAAGTGATGTGATTTGTCTGAGGAAGTCGTCCAGAGCGCGTAACGAAGGGGTTGGCTGTCCGGAACGGGTGCAATACTGAGTGGTTTACCCCGCTTTTCAAAAAGCAAATACTGCCCCTCTTTCGCCCGCTGAAGCGAAAGGTGTCCATACAGTTCCTGAATGTTTTCAAAGACACTGAGTACCTTACTCTCACTATCAAGCGCAAAAAATGGCCCCTGGCTGTCGGCAGCGAGCATTTCCTGGGTTTCAGTCTGAGCCGGTTTGTGGAACTTAATACTGCGGATAATTTCCTGATATTGATTATGATAATAATCGCTAAACTCGCCCGGGCAAGTACCGATATAACACACCATCTTTTGGCCGCCAGGATGGTCACCGAGCAAAATAACGGTCTGCCTCTGGAAAATGATCGCATTATCATTTTTGAACTGATAATAAAGCTCAACCGCAGGGTGACCATCAACAGAGGTCATCTGAGAGGATTCGAGACGAAAGTCGGGCACCGTAATTTCCAGTTCACGTACCAGCCGTGTTGCCGCATCATGGACTTTATCTTCGTTTTTAGCACTCGCACGAGAAACAACAAAAGTAAACTCGCTGGCTCCATTATCACTCAGGGTAAATAAATTCATGGTTCTGTCTTTAAACACATCAGGTAAGGCGAGGGATGCTTCCTGAAGAATATATTCAGCCATTCGGGTTACTCTTATTTATTGCCATTAATAACAAAAAAACTATCCACTTCCTGCTGGATTTCACCCTGATGGGATGCGCCAGGAGGATCGATAACGTTTCGTCCATCATCAGGATTTAAATGCAATTCACCGGAAAGCGTATTAATTTGCGCATTCTCTTTTGCAGTAAAGTTAAAATTATTCCCAATGATATTAACGCTGCCGTCTTTTGATAGCTCGATAGCACTTTCACCACATTCAAGTCTCAGTGTATTACCTGCGGAAAGGATAAAATTGTTAACCACTTTATCGTTTCGACTCTTACCCGTCAGGCATATCACATCGCCTTTAATACCTGATTTCTGGTTTTTCGCTACCCGTAAAGTTTCATCTTCTCCAACAAACTGAGTGCGATTTTTTTCAGTAGAATGCGACTCGTCGTTTTTGACGTTAATATCCAGATTCCGCTCGGCCTGGATCCACACCTGCTCTGCGCCCGCCTTGTCCTCAAAGCGCAGGGCGTTGGCGTTATCGACGGAACCGTCTTTCGTGCGGCTCATAAAGCCCATCTGCGTCGCCGCAGCCGGCAGCGCCCACGGCGGCATGCTCGCGTCGTTGTACACGCGACCGGTGATAATCGGCCGGTCCGGGTCGCCGTTGATAAAGTCCACCACCACCTCATCGCCGACGCGCGGGATTTGCACCCCGCCGTAGCCCTGGCCCGCCCACGCGCTCGACACGCGGACCCAGCAGGAGCTGGTGTCATCGCCCTTCGCCAGCCGGTCCCAGTGAAACTTCACCTTCACGCGACCGTATTTGTCCGTCCAGATACTCTCGCCGTTCGGCCCCACCACCTTCGCGGTCTGCGGGCCGTAGGTGCGCGGCCACGCCGTGGTCTGCGCCGGACGGTACACCACCGCCGACGGAATGACCGTGAAATCGGTACGGTGAATGGTTTCCCCCTCGCCGCTGGCGTAGCGGTTCTCCTCAAAGTGATACCCCGCCGCCGTCACCAGATACTCGCCGTTGTCGCTGAAGAACGGCGCATTGGTTAACGTGAAGGTGTGCCCTGGCGCAATCCCCGCCGCCGTCGCGGTGGCCTGAATCTGCTGATGCTCCACCTGCCAGCGCTCCTGACGGATACGGGCATAGAACTCCCCGTGCCCTTTATCCACAAAGCGCCCCGGCCAGTCGTACACGTCGATGCTGCCCGGCTTCGGCGACGCCGGGTTCTGCTGGGCCTGGAACAGCCACGCGTTCGGCTTGCGGAAGTCATAGTCGTCGAGGCTGTAAATCCCCGGCGTCACGCTGTCCTCCAGCGCCCACTGGCTGATGCCCTCTTCATCCGTGCTGCCGCCTGACGGCGTCTGGTGATAAGGAATGACCTCATAGCCGCTGAACGGCTGATGCTGCGTGGCGACGTCGGTGAGTACCAGGGTATGTTTGTCGGCCTCATGGCTGAAGTGATAGGCAATCCCCTCCAGCTCCATCAGGCGGCTGATGAAGTCCAGGCTCGACTCCTGATACTGCACGCAGTAGTCCCACACCCGGTAGCTGCCGGTGAGTTTATCCTCAACGTTGACCTGATGCTCGCCCAGCAGGGTTTTCACAATCTGCGGCACCGTCTGCCCCTGGAAGATACGCAGGTTACGGTCGCGCTTCATCGGCCACAGGTCCGGCTCAACCGTCAGCTGGTACACCGCATAGCGGGTGCCCGTCAGCTCGACGGCGCTGACCGCCACGCGGGTAATCTTGCCGTTAACATAGCGGGACGTCAGCAGGTTCTGCGTCGGGATGGTCACCGTGACCGGCTGGCCCAGCAATTTGCTGCGGTCAATGCGCGCGTCCGTGCCGACCACGGTCAGCGTCAGCGCGAACGACTCGGACATCGCCTCGCGGCCCGTCAGTTTCCAGAACAGAAGCCCCTCCACCGGGAGCTGAACGGTAATTCGGTTGAGCATAATCTTTATTCCA
>NZ_SNXG01000001.1:698200-1482135 GCF_004362415.1 Enterobacter sp. AG326
GACTCGGACATCGCCTCGCGGCCCGTCAGTTTCCAGAACAGAAGCCCCTCCACCGGGAGCTGAACGGTAATTCGGTTGAGCATAATCTTTATTCCATCTAGCTTATGCGATTAAGAAAAGAGGTTCGCATCTGTGATAAAGCGTCATTCAAGAAAGGGGCTTTTCCCTCTTGTTCATCCAAAAAACAAGAGAGTAGATTTTCAGTGACTCTGATATAACAAATAAGCCTACATTCAACCAGATGTTTGAGATATCAAACATACTTACTAAAAGAGGGAAAAATGAGACCGAACATCTGAATGAAATCAAGCGAAATAATTCCTGAGCAAGGGCAAATTTAACCGCTCCGATTTTTCGCTTGAAGAGTAGCCAGGCCGAAGCAAACAAAGAGAGTAATAAAAGTAAGTCAAGCACAAAAAAAAAGCATGACCAAAATGCTGAAACCATCACCTGCGTAATAATGCAATGAAGCACTAAATGCTTTTGCATCAGAAATGAATGGGATTCTGTTGTTGCGAACTGAATTCACGCAATAAAGTAAAATTGCGAGAAGATCCATGCTTCCCCAGAAATACCCTATTTCACTCCTTAAATGCGCGATATTATTTATGTTAACGAGCGTTATTATCATTTACAAAAATGCAATTCCGCATCTTCGCTTCATCTAACTCTCCGAGGTCGGAGAAAAAGGGCACGGTTGTTTTTCACTGAGGGTGGTCAATTAAGACCACCTCTCCTGAGCCCTATTGAGCATTTAATTCTAATGAGATTTTGTACGTAAAGAGGGGAAACAATCATCTAACACCTCTAGAATAAGTCCCTGGCCTCGAAGATCGTACGTTCCTAAGGATTCACCAGCCAGGTGCCCGGCTTGGTGATATCCAGCGTCTGGCCACGCGTTCTTCCGTTGCCCTGCAGTTCAATCTTCACCTCGCCGGCCGGCAGCTTGAGCGATGCATAGCCGTTGGTCGCCGGACGCAGCGCTTTTGGCTCGCCGTTCACTTTCAGCGTTTCGCCGTCGAGGATGCGGATATAGACCAGCGCAACAGGGCTTGCGTCGACAGGCGGCGGAGTCTGCTGGGCCGTCGCCTGCTCGTTAACCTTCGCCGTTTCTGGCTTCACGTCCGGCGTGTTAGCGGCGGTTTCAGTCGGACGCGTCTCTGCCGGTGGCTGTGCAGCCTGCTCGGGCGCATCGTTACCGCCGCTGAAAATCATCGCCCCGGCGACAACGCCCACCAGCACGCCTGCGGCAACCAAGCCCGGGATCTTGTAGCGGCGCCAGTCGAGTAGCGAAGCCGGTTGTTCCTCCTCCACCGGTACCAGCATCGTGCCGGGCTTTTTCGCCGTCAGCACATCGTTGATACCGGCGACCGGCATCTCTATCAGCGCGGCGAACTCGTCGATTGACTGCGGACGATCCTCCATGTGCAGCGCCAGCGCGCGGTCGATGGCCTGCAGCAGCGGAATCGAATAGCCCTGCGGCATGATTTCCACCAGCGGTTTGCAGGTATCCTGAATTGAGCGCACCACGCTGACCGGCGGCGGAGAACCCACAATCAGGGTACGCAGCACCGCGCCGAGGGCGTAAATATCCGTCCACGGGCCCTGCTCGCTTTCGTTGTCGTCGGTATACTGCTCAATCGGCGCAAAGCCCGGGCGCAGCATGGTTTCCGTTTCGTCGGAGAGGTTACCGATGGTGCGGCGCGCGGAGCCGAAATCGAGCAGCACCGGCAGGCCGTTATCCTGGATCTGAATGTTATCCAGGGAGATGTCGCGGTGCAGATAGCCTTCGTCGTGAATGGTCTTGATCGCACCGAACAGCATCGGCAGCGTGCGGCGGATCCAGGCCTCGTTGATCAGCTCCGGCTTTTCTTCGCGCAGGCGCGAAAGCGTGGTCCCGCTGTAAAACAGCGTCCCCATGTAGGCCGTGTCGTTTTGCACCCAGAAGCGCAGGACGTGCAGCAGGTTCGGGTGGTTAAAGCGCGCCAGCAGACGGGCTTCCTGGATGAAGCTGTTCAGGCCTGCGGAAAACGCTTTGCCAAAGCGCTCGCTGCGCAGCACCAGGGTCATGTCGTCGCCGCGCACGGCGAGCGAGGAAGGCATAAATTCTTTGATAGCGATAGTGCGTTCGAGCTGGTGATCCCACGCGCGATAGACGATGCCAAAACCGCCGCCGCCGATCACCTCTTTGATTTCAAACTCGTTGAAGCGGTACCCGACCGGGAGCGCGTTTGGGACAGTCCGATTGTTATCATTATCCGTCATCTTTTACAGTTCTCTTGATGATTATTACGCGGCAAACTGACAGTGAAACTCGCCCTGCTCGCAGGTGACGTGCAGACGTCGGTACTGCTCGTCGCTGCGGCTGGCGGTAAGTAAGATCTGGCTCATCTGAGGCAGCAAGGTATTGGTCAGAATAGCATCCACCATGCGGCCCCCGGACTCCACCTCGGTACAGCGCTGAACAATCTGTTCCACCACGCTGTCGTCAAACTCAGAAATAATGCTGTGATTCTCTTCCAGGCGACGCTGAATGCGCTTGAGCTGCAGGCGAACAATCTGCCCCAGCATCTCGTCGCTGAGCGGGTAGTACGGCACCACCAGCAGGCGGCCCAGCAGCGCCGGTGGGAATACCTCCAGCAGCGGCTGGCGCAGGGCGCCGCTTAACGCATCAGGCTCCGGCATCAGCTCCGGATCGGCGCACATGGCGCTAATGAGGTCGGTGCCGACGTTGGAGGTCAGAATAATGATGGTGTTGCGGAAATCAATGTGGCGCCCCTCGCCGTCTTCCATCCAGCCTTTATCAAAGACCTGGAAGAAGATCTCGTGAACGTCCGGGTGCGCTTTTTCAATTTCGTCCAGCAGCACCACGCTGTACGGGCGGCGGCGCACGGCCTCGGTTAACACGCCGCCTTCACCATACCCTACGTACCCCGGAGGCGCACCTTTTAAGGTGGAAACGGTGTGCGCTTCCTGGAACTCACTCATGTTGATGGTGATAACGTTCTGCTCGCCCCCGTACAGGGATTCCGCGAGCGCCAGCGCGGTTTCGGTTTTACCGACCCCGGACGGGCCGCACAGCATAAAGACGCCCACCGGTTTGTTGGGATCGTCGAGCTTCGCCCGCGAGGTTTTCACGCGGCGGGCAATGAGATCCAGACCGTGACGCTGGCCGATAACGCGCTGGTTCAGCGTGTCGGCGAGGTTGAGCACCGCGTCGATCTCGTTTTTCACCATCCGGCCCAGCGGGATCCCGGTCCAGTCAGAGACCACCGCGGCAACCACGTTTTCATCCACCGCCGCAAACAGCAGCGGTTCATCGCCCTGCAGGGCGTTCAGCGCCTGCTGCTGTTCCGCCAGCTGGCCGCGCAGCTCGGCGCTATCTTCATCGCTCGCCGCGAACAGCGCCGCGCGCAGGCGGATAATCTCCTGCACCAGGCTGCGTTCTTCTTCCCAGCGCCGGGACAGGGCTTCGCGTTTGGTTTCATACGCGTCGCGTTCGGCGAGTAAAGCGGTCACGCGATCGGCGTCACCGGCTCCCACGCGCGCTTCGCGTTCAGCGATCTCAATTTCCACGTCCAGCGCGGCAAGGTGGCGCAGGCAGTCTTCCAGCTGCGCAGGCGGCGCGCTCTGGCTGACCGCGACGCGGGCGCAGGCGGTGTCGAGCAGCGCAACGGCTTTATCCGGCAGCTGACGCGCCGGGATGTAACGATGCGACAGCTTCACCGCCGCGCTGACCGCTTCGTCGAGCAGCAGCACCTGGTGGTGCGTCTCCAGCGGCGACACGGTGCTGCGCAGCATCAGAATGGCTTTCGCTTCGTCCGGCTCGTGCACCTGCACCGTCTGGAAACGACGGGTCAGCGCCGGGTCTTTCTCGATGTACTTTTTGTATTCCGCCCAGGTGGTGGCGCCGATGGTGCGCAGCTGTCCGCGCGCCAGCGCGGGCTTCAGCAGGTTCGCCGCATCGCCGGTCCCCTGCTGGCCGCCTGCGCCAATCAGGGTGTGGATCTCATCGATAAACAGAATGATTGGCGTGGCGCTGGACTGGACTTCATTAATGAGCGCCTGCAGCCGGGCCTCGAACTCGCCTTTCATGCCTGCCCCAGCCTGCAGCATGCCGATATCCAGCAGCCACAGCTGAATATTTTGCAGCGGCTCCGGAACGTCGCCGTCGGCGATACGCAGCGCCAGCCCTTCCACCACCGCCGTTTTCCCGACCCCGGCTTCTCCGGTCAGCAGCGGGTTGTTCTGGCGGCGACGCATCAGGATATCCACCATCTGGCGGATCTCCTCGTCGCGCCCGACAACCGGGTCAATCTTCCCGTCGCGGGCGCGGGCGGTCAGGTCCTGGCCGTACTGGGCCAGCGTCCCCTGCGCAGCCGGTACCGCACCCGCCGGTGCGTCGACGGCGGCAGCGGCCTGCTGCGTCTCTTTGCTGTTGGCGCAGATGGCGTCGAACTGCTCAATCAGCACCTCGACGTTAAGGCGGGTGAACTGCGACGAAATGCTTTTCAGCACGTTGGCCAGGTTCCAGGTTTTAAGCATGCCGATCAGCAAATGGCCGCCGCGAATACGGCTGACGCCAAACTTCAGCGAGCCGAAGACCCAGGCGCGCTCCACGGCGCTGTCGATGTGTTCAGAAAGATCGGAAACGGAACTCGCCCCGCGCGGAAGGACGTCCAGCGCGGCCACGATATCGCGGGTCAGCTGCTGTTCATCAAGGGCAAAATGGCGGATGACCTGCTGCAGATCGCCATCCTGCTGCTGCATCAGCTGATGCAGCCAGTGCACCAGCTCAACGTACGGATTGCCGCGCAGCTTGCAGAACGCAGTGGCGCTTTCCAGAGAGGTAAATAACAGCGTATCCAGTTTGCCGAAAAGCACGGCACGGCTAATTTCTGACATGTTCGGTTCCATTGATAACAATGCGTTAGAAAAATTATCGCTCTGCGCAATACACCAGATCGCCACGCGGGACAGGCTGCGGCTGAAGGCCCAGCCAGGTGTTATAGCCTAATCGCCCATTGCTGCCGAGCGTGGTACCCTGCACCGCGTCTTCACGCAGGATCACCCGCGTTTCCCATTCAAACTCCACCCCGGCGTACTGACGCACCCAGTCGCGCAGTTCGGCGACCCACGCTTCTCCCGGCAGAAAGCGGTTGTACTCCTCCGCGCTCAGCGGGCCAATTTCGATGCGAAACTTGTGCTGCACATCGCGGACGGCGACGCCGAGAAAGGCGGATTCCCCCATGCGCGGCATGCGGCGTCCTGCGCCAAGCTGCGCCTGCTCGCGCGCGGAAAGCGGCATCCACTGCGGCACGTTGCTCACCAGCTTAACCGGCGCTTTAAAATAGTTGCGCAGGATCTTCTCCAGCCCCTCCGGATCCCGCCCGTGACGGGTCAGGTGTCCGGCGTGGGTAAAGCGAGCATGCGAGCTCAGGCTGCCTTTGTTCATCTGCCCCGGCTGGCCCATGCCAATCAGCGACGCCAGGTACCCCTCAAAGCGCCTGTTGTCGGCGCGGTCCAGAGAGACGGCCGGTTGCGCATCCGCCCAGGCGCGATAAAACAGCAGCGCAAGGCGGTGATGGAACAGGTCGGCAAACGCGCTGAGGCTGGTGTCCTGATGATGATAAATACGCTCGCGGGCGTATTCGGTCATGTGGACAGGCAGCGGGCCGTTCGGGCCAAACAGGCCGAAGCTGAGGATAGACACCTCGTGCAGCCCGCTTTCCTCCCGCTGGCGTACCTGAGCCAGCGTCGACGGTGCAAAACTCATCGACGGCTGCTGGCCGATGCGCAGCGGCTCAAATTTCGGCAGCGGCGCGCGTCCCAGCGGGTAGCGCTCGCCGCCCTGGGCATCGATGCGCCTTAACAGCTGAAACAGATCGTAGCGCCAGGGCGTCTCGCGGACCCCGTGCCAGAACGCGTCCGGCAGCCGGGTCAGGCGATGCACGCGCAGCGGTGCAGTGGCAGCGTCACTCATATCAGCGCCCTTTTACCCATGCGCGGCGCCCAGTAGCCAATCTCGCCGCGCTGCTGACTCTTCAGGGTGAATTCCGTAAAGCTGTTGATGGAAACCAGACGGGCAAAGAGACGCTCCATCACGCTGCCAAAGAGCCACGGACTGGCGCCGGAAAAGGCTCGCTCATCGACAGTCAGGGTGATGCCGATCCCGCGGGCGAAAACGACCGGGCCGGGTTCAGGCACGCGGCGGTGAACCGGCTCCAGCACGCAGTGGCGTACCCCCTCAACCTGACGCGCAACGGGCGTTTCTGCCAGGTTGGCGTACAGCCCTAACAGCTGGCGCAGCGCGGCCGCGCCGTCTTCGTTTTCGCTGTCCATCAGGCTGAGGTAGTTCATCTGCAGCTGGCTGATGAGTCGCCAGGTGCTGAACCCTTCCGCCAGCGCCGGGCGCGGCGGCGTCGGGCCTTTGCGCAGGGTGAGGGATTTCACCGGCATGGAGTCGGCCATAATGAACTGCCCGAGCTCCTGCTGCAGCATCAGCGGCAGGTCGCGGCTGGTGCAGAGCACCTCGGCAGAGATATAGCGCAGGTTTTCCTGCCACGGGGCGTGCTGTTCATCCACCAGCGAAACAAACACCTCTGAACCGATGTAACCGGTGCGGGTACCGTAGCGCAGGGCGTGTTCGGACAGCACGCGCTGTTCGCGGCGCAGGGAAAAATAGGCCCCGTAGTTGCCCGCATCGCCGCTCCAGGTGCTCCAGAATGGACGAAACGTCTGGTCATCGCGCTGGCCGTCCGCGCTGCCATAGATTTTTTTGACCGCGTAAATTTCATAATCCAGCGGACGAATGTTATCGACCACCAGATGGTATTCATGCTGGCCTTCATTCAGCTTCTGACGCGCCGCGACCTTTGGGAACAGGTTGATGACCGGCGTACAGTGCAGTGCCAGATGGCTGGCATCGACCACGCGCTCCAGCTGTTCATCCGACTTATCCAGCAGAATGAAGATGTCGAAGGCTTTTTCGCCTTCACAGCGTTCGATAAGCGTGCTCAGGCCGCTCAGGCTGATGAAGCGGAAGCGGGCCGGAAACGCGAAATACTCCTGCAGCAGGCGGTAGCCGTCAAAGTTGCGCAGATCGTCAGGGAGCAGGGCCTGGTCAGGCTCAAAGCCCTCCTGGCGCAGCGCGTCCGACGCCAGCAGCTGTCGCTGCGGCTGCGGGCTGACCGTCTGACAGACGATCCCGGCGTGGTGCTCCATCACCAGCTCCAGCAGCTTCAGCGCTTCAATGTCCGGACCACCGAGGAAAAATTCCAGACGGTCGAAATCCAGGTGCCCGAGGTTTTGCGGGCCGTCGCAGGCGATGCGGATCCGCAAGGCGCTGCCGATCCCCCGCTGGCTCAGCCCCAGCTGCGCCAGCGGCAGATCGGCGGGCACGCCGCCCAGCTCGACCTTGTCGATTTTCAGCGGCAGCAGGTTGACCTCGTGCGCCGTGGTATAGCTGCAGGTCACGCCGGTTTTTTTCAGCGCCAGGCTGTCCATCATGGTACCGCGCGGCACAATGAAGCCCTTGCTCAGGTCGCCCCGGCTGCTGTCCGGCTCAATCTCCGCGATCGCCATCGACGGCGTGGGCGCAAGATAGTTAGGCGCAATCATCTCCAGCAGACGCTGGGAGAAACGCGGAAACTCCGCGTCCATTTTCATCTGCACGCGGGAGGTCAGGAAGGCGAAGCCCTCCATCAGACGTTCGGTATACGGGTCTGCCACTTCGATGCCGCGCATGCCCAGCCGTCCGGCGACCTTAGGGTAGCGCTCGGCAAACTCGGCCCCCATTTCTCGCAGGTAGGCCAGCTCGCGGTTGTAATATTCGAGCAGTTTACTTTCCATGATTACCCCGCATCTTTCAGTTCAAAATGGCCGTTTTCCAGATCGACATCGGTACGAAACAGAAACTCCAGCGGGTACGGCACACACCACAAACGCCCTTTGATCTCGATGGAGAGCACGTTGTGCAGATCCAGCGAGGAGGTATCCGACACGCAGCGGACCTGCAGCCCCTGCGGCAAAATGCGCGGCTCAAAATTGATGATGGCCTCGGTGAGCTTGCGCTGAATGTCGTGCCATTCGATATCCGACATCCTTTTCCCGGCCAGCGGCGCGACGCCGAAGTTGACCACCGAGCGCTTCACGTGCGGCAAGGCGCTCAAATCGCCGGAGGCATCGTGGTTGATGGTGTTAAACAACCACTGCAGATCGCGCAGGACGTTGCGGCGCAGGGCGGCGTGGGTGATCAGATTGCTGTTGGCCGACTCGCGTTTTTTTTCCGGGTCGTTATCGGTGAGGCGATCCAGCAGCGAGGGCTGCATTTTGTCGCGCGCCCCCACCTTCTCCTGCCTGCTGCGGGCTTGCCAGCCGCTGCGCAGCAGATCGCCTTCGCCAGCGGGATTACTCATCGGCTCCATCCGTCGCAAACGTCACGAGGCTTAAGGACAGCAGCGGGTATTCGCTTTGCTCGCTCAGCCAGGCCTTCTGGCCCCTGCCTTCGTAAAGGGTGCCGTCTTCGTCGAGAGGCTGCCAATCGGTGGTGCGGCCCAGCTTGACCGCATCGGTGGCATCGGCAGCAAACGGGTAACGCGCCGGGATCTGACACACCTGCTCCGTACCGTCGGTCAGGCGCACCAGCGCGTGACGCCAGACCAGATCGGTCACGCTGGCGGGCGCCTGGAAACGGATCTCCGCGATGGCGCTGAACGGCAGCCAGAAATAACGGCCGTTTACGATGGTTTCGCAGACCGGGCCGAGACGGGCATCGCCGTCCATCAGCCACTCGAAAGCCTGCGTCTCCTCGTTTTCGAGGATAATCTGGCCGGGGGTGGCCTGAGCCCGATCGAGGGCGTCCAGACGCAGCGCCCGGGCGCGCTCGCCCTCCTCGCTTAGCGCCGAGGCCAGGGTCGTCAGCCACGGCCACTGGGTTTCTGGCATGGCCGGACGCGCCTGTCCCGCCATCACCTGCGCGCGCTGCAGCTCGCCCTGAATGGATTGCTCCAGCAGCGTGACGGTGGGCTTCGCCTGAGGCTTCAGCGCCAGCCAGCTTTTCAGCTGGGTCAGCGCGCGCGTCCAGTTGCCGCTGAGGGTTAAAAACTGCACGAACGCGGCGCGAAGGTCGGCATCCGCCGGACGGGCTTTGATTTCAGCTTCAAGGCGCGCCAGCGCATCGCTGAGCGGCTCGCCCGCCAGGTGTTGATAGAGCGTATTCATAGCCACTCCTTAATTCGCCGCGCGCCATGCGCCGACGGCCGGATCGCGCAGCTGAGGACGCAGGGTATCAATCAGCACGATATTCAGCGGCGTGCCGGGTGCGACCCAGGCGCTCCAGGTTTTTTTCACCGCCGCAATACGCGCCTGCAGTTTTGCATCATCGCTGGCGATTTCACGGGAGATCTCCACCGCTACGGTGCCGTTGCTTTTCCAGCTGTTCAGGGCGTTATCGTAAGGCAGGATCATCCAGCTCTGGTCGCTGTCTGGGGTGCTGAACACCATGCGCTCTTTGTTGACGGAGGTGATCAGCGCGTTTTCAGGATCGGCGCTTTGATTCAGACCCGTCACCGGGAAGCCATGGATGTACGTCACCGCCATCTCTTTCTGTCCGCCGTTGCGGGACTGCGAAACCACGGTGTGCCCGCTAAGCCAGCTGCCGTTACCGCAGCGGGTGGTGTCAGAATCCGGAATAAAGAGCGCCGGAGCGGAAGCGCCACCTTCCCAGAAGGTGCGCAGGTGGCAGCCGTCCTGCAGGGTAAATTCCTGCCACGGCGTGCGGTCAGCGGCAACCGTGCGGGAAGCCACGTTCTGGTCCGGCGGCAACAACGCGCCGCTGGCTGGGGTTGCGGTGACGGTCGCAGCAGGCGCGGCCTGCTCCTGTTTCACCACCAGCGCCCAGTCCTGCGCTTTGCCTGCCGTACCCTGCGCCAGCGTGGTACCCGCCGGATCGTTGAGCGTCCAGCTAAGCTTATTCACTTTGCTGCACTGGTGTTCCAGCAGGGAGCCAAGACGCGGCACAAAGCTCTCCAGCACGGAGACGTCTTTCTTGCCGTTCGCCACAATGCGCAGCGCCACCTCAGGTTTACACCAGCTCTGCGGCGTGTTGTCTTTGATGTTGTCGATCCAGATATCCAGCTTCTGCGCAGGAGACTGCACGATGCGGAAATTCTCAGCCTGCGCGGTGGAGGTGACCGCCAGAAGTGCCAAACCCGATAGCCAAAGTTTCATATCGTTCCTTGTGTGTCTAATCAGTTCCGCAGGGAAGAAATTGTGCTGCGTCAGAGAGGGTGTGCAGCAAAGTGGTGTCCTGAGGGTTGCCCATCCATACCGCCAGGGCAGTATAGTTATCCTGAGCATTCCCCTCCTGTTCGCCATTCTTTTGAATGATTTGGTTCATTAAGGTCAGCCACTCCTGCGGCGTATTGACCATATGCAGCGACTGCTTCATTTGCTCTTCGCTAACGCCGTGCCAGAACCCGTCGGTGCAGAGTAAGAATGCATCGCCGTCTTCCACCTGCACCACGTCGCTGTAGCTCGCTTCCGGCCCGCCGTTTTCAATCCCCAGCGCGAGGTACAGCAGGTTGCTGTTGAGATCGTCGGTCTGATGCCCGGCGTCTTTCATCTGCTGCACCAGGCTGTGGTCGGTGGTCACGTGCCACAGCCATCCCCGGCGAAACAGATACAGGCGGCTATCCCCGGCGTGCGCCCAGTAGGCCAGCCCGTAATCGCGGTCAATGAACAGGCTGACCAGCGTCGTGCCCATCCGGCGATAGTCCTGAACGGCCTGCTGTTCGCTGAGGATGGTGCGGTTCGCCGTCTGCACGTAGTCGCGGATATGCTGCGCGTTAAGATGTTTGTCGCCATCGAAGCGGGAGATAATGCTGTTGCGGGCCAGCTCTGCAGCCACCTCACCGCCCGGCAGGCCCGCGATGCCGTCGCAGACGACAAAGCAGGCCGAACGTTCCCCTATGGTTTCTCCCGTCTGGTCCTGGTTGCTGGCGCGCGTCCCCTGGCGGGAGAGAGAAGCCGTTGCGATATTCATTTGTCTTCCGATCCGCTCTGTGAGTCTTTGTACTGATTCACCTCCATGTCGTACGCATGAAGGAAGGCTTCGCCGAACAGGGTGTGGAAGTCATCCTCAATCTCGCCAGCCGTCTCGCCATAGCTGCGAACAAAATAGTCCCACAGGGCGGCTTTGCGGCTACCCGGCAGCGCCAGACGAGAGGTCATCCCGTTCTGCTTCGCCTGCTCTTCCAGCTGCTCAGGGTTAAAGGACTGCAGCATCGCGGCAATGATGGCGCGGATACCGGAGATCATGCCCAGCTGGTGCGCCTGCAGATCGATCAGCGCGTCGCGCACGGATTTGGTCGGCGGCATAAAGCCCGGCATTGGGGTGCCGAACATCTGGATCAGCACGGTTTTGCCGGTCGGCAACAGCTTGAACGGGTTGTTGGCATCGTCCAGCACCATGGTCATATCGGCCTTCACGCCACGCTTGAGGATGGAGCGTGAGGAGAGCAGCGCCACGGTTCCCTGAGAGAACATGCCGAGGATCTGCCCCAGCTGACGCATGTTTTCACGGTCAAACTGTGGGACGGGCTGCATTTCGCTCAGCCCCATGCCTTCCAGCAGCGCCTCCAGCAGCTCGCCCTGCAGCACTTCGCCCTTCTCACCGCTGTTCGCCGTGGCGGTTGGGGCGGAGGCGTTATTGACCGGGTCGATGCGCAGTCGGCCCTTCGGGGCCTGAGCGCTGCTGCGCGCAACGGCCTGTGGCGTAGGCATGGTGAAGCCTGCGTAATCCGGTCGCGCGGGCTCTTCTTCAGCACGCGGTTCTTCCTGCGGCTCAGGGGCGAACAGCGGAGAATCGGCCAGCACGTCCTCTTCCTGCTCGGGTTCCGGCACTGGCGCAGGCTTTTCGGCAAGAATGTCATCCGGATGGGTTAACGGTGCGCCGCCCATCAGCCCGAGCGGGTCGTCATTACGTGCGGCTGGCGCACTGGCCTTACCGCCAAACAGGGCCAGCGGATCGAGTTCGTCCGTCGCCTCGTCTTCTGGCTTAGCGGGGGTCGTCTCGCCCGGCGGCACCAGCGTTGACGGGGTGACGTCGTCAAAAATACTCTCTTTTTTGAACAACGCTTCGTCGCTGAACAGCGTGTCCGGGTCGACATTCTTACGCTCAAGCTTTGGATCGCTGTCGTTGAACATCGCCAGCGGATCTTCAGCGTTACGCTCCGGAGCCGCAGGCTGGGAGAACGGATCGTGCGATGCAGCAGGCTGCGGTTTTGTACGGTTGCTGGAGATGCTGTCGGAGATGGAGAACTCCTGCATCAGGCTATCCCAGATCTCCGTTGGCACGGCGGTCGGTTCGGCTTTCCCGCGCGGTGCGGCGCTCGCCGGCTTCGGTTGCGCAGCGGGCGCGGACGCGGCTGCCGGACGCGCCTGCTGATGCATGCTGGCCGCCATACGGCTCACGGGCTGGGTATCGTGGATCAGTTCGGTGACTTCGATACGGTAGTCATCTATACCGAGAATGTCGCCATCCTGCAGTTCAACCTGACGCCCTCGCTCCAGCGGAATGTCATTTAATACCACGCGGGTGACGCTGCCACGGTTGGTCACGCGGCATTCGCCCTGGGCGTCAACGTGAACAATCGCCTGCAGACGAGAGATGGTGCGGTCATTATCCGGCAACACCAGATTGTTATCCGTACCGCGCCCAATGGTGCCGCCCGGGGCGTAAAAATCACAGCTGCTTTGCGGCGGCTGATGACCGGGTTTCGTAGAAATAATCGTGAATCGCATGGCGTATTCCTGCTGGTATGATTAGCGCTCAAACGCTGCCGCTCTCGGAGCGAGAACGGCGGCGTTTGAGAAATTGAATATCAAAACTATTTAATGAAGATGATAAAATATAATCCAACAATGAGCCATAGAGTGAATATTAACGCCTGTAACTTATAGCGGCGATGTAACTTTAGTATCCAACCAATTCTTTCTTCAGGTAACGACTGTACATATTTATAAGCATCTTCCTGAACAAGCCTTTCACGCGTAAATTTCATTTTAACGCCTTTATAAAGGCGAACAAACCAGATTATTTTTTGATAATTGGCCAGCGAACCAAAAAAAGAAGCATAGTCGGTTACAAGATCCAGATCATATCCCTTGCGCCGATAGTCTGAAAGTAACTGATTATAATCAGCCTCGTGCTTTTTGAAATAACGAGAACTGAACAAATCCATAATTACAACAACCAGCAATAAAACCACGATAAGAAATAATGATAAATTCTCTATATTCACCATATTTTATCCATCATATACTCAGTCGCTCCGCCCGCTATCTCGCCACCAACGTATCCTCCTGCAGCAGCCCCGACAATGGAGCAGGCGAGCAGTCCTACACCCCCCGTCGCAACACCAAGCGCAACGCATACACCAGCACCTGCCATTGCTCCGTATTTACCACCGTAAATACCCCCTGCCAGGCTTGCACCAAAGCTGCTGTATTTTTTCACAGCGACTTTAGAGCAACTCTGCTCTCGTCCTACGGTGCAGGCATTGTAAACTTCATTAGTGGTATTTGCACCTGCAAAACCTATTGCAAGCCACCCTCCCGCTTTAAGAAAACGAGCGGCCTTAGAGGCATTATCGATATAAGTTGAATAACCACGAATAGAGGCGACCCCGGCTGTACTCCATTCATGTACAATGGATCTGCTTGACAAGCCTAATGCATGCTTCAATTCGTTATAGGGTTTCATCTTTAAGGTCAGTCGGGACAATTTGTTTAATAAACCATCCAACTCAGAAAAGAGGCGCTGACGTTCAACAAAAAACTGTTGGCTTATCAATGTCCCTTGTGCTCTGTACTGATTCTGGTAAGCCAATTCAATGGATTTAAGTTTTTTTTCTATTTCACTAAAATATTTTTCACCTGCATCAGCAACGACACCAAGGGACTTATCCATAAAATTAGTGACTGCAGCTATGGTACTAAAATGTTGATTAAAGAAATTCGCTTCACCAGAGTTAAGATCGGCCAGAGCACCGTTGACTTTCTTTTTAGCGAGCTGTAATTGCTTAAGCTGCACAGAATTATTACTTCCTGGTGCACCAAGAATCAACATCTGCCCAGGTTTTGACCACTGCACATCACTATTAACCTGCATGAAATAACGTGCAGCATCACTATTTGGATCGTTGAATAAAAGCCTTGTCTGGAAATCCAGGGTTCCGGGTTGCTGAACAATACAATATCCCGGATTAACTAATGATTGGCTAGCCATATTCATTCCCTTTGATTTTTACAAAAACGCTCACAAATAAGCATACCCATTTAAATAAAAACGGAGTTAAATTAATATCCAAAGGTTGACACTTTCTTAAAAACATCAACATTTGAAAACGCTCCTATTCTATTCTTGCCAGCGATAATTCGCCTCTGGAATTTACACTGAGAATAAAGCGAGTCGCATATCGAACAATAGTATTATGATTTCTCGATTGTAATACCACATCATACTCCCCTGACTGCCAGTCTACTTTATCCCAGCGTAGGCACTCTTCAGATTTCAAAAAGCGGCTGGAAGGAAATGCTCCTGGAGAGAAGATGCTTTCCCATTCGTTACCTACACGTCGAGATATCGAGGGTTCATAAACTAGCACAGAGTCACCTGGTTCAGTGTCATTCGAAACGCCAAAACAGGGTGCATTTTTTTCCACCTTAACAGTTAAACTCTGAAACTGAGCAGGGTGGGATATGCAGGCGCTACATGATAATACAATGGGTATAACCGTTAACGCTCTTTCCATCGCAAATACGCGCCGAATAGTGAAGCAATCATAATGACCGGGGAAAACTCCCCGGCCACATACGCAATTACGCTTCTTTGTTTTCTTTGATGTTCCAGCCAGCGCTGCTTTCAGCACCTTTACCACCAGACGTGGTCTGCTCCCAGTACTGCTGTTTCACTTTCGCAGCCTGGAATGCATAGGTCACACCAACGGTATCGCCGTTGTCTGCACCGGTGTACTGAACAGAGGTGACCAGCACATCTTCCAGCGTGATGCGGGAGTATTCCACCTGCTGGCCGCCGGCTTTACAGACGGACAGCTCAACTTTGGTCAGGTGTTTACCGCTGGCGCAGTGTTTCAGGATAGCGGTGGTGGATTTGTCGATCAGCGCGTTAACGTGCAGGTCGTTAAAGTTAACTTTACCGGCACCGCCGCCACCGCCAACGCTCATATTACCTGGCTGGGAAGCGCCCCAGGAGAAGGAGGTAATATCAGTCCAGCCGGTGTGGTTAGAATCTTTAGATTCGCCCGTAACACCCTCGACCTTCAGAAACATATCAATAGCCATAATATCTACTCTTCGTGGATGAACAATATTGCTTTCGAAAAAGCACTTATATGGCAAACAGGAAAGCATGGGGCTGAATAAAACCGTCCATATTTTACCTCTGCCTCACATCAAATGACCCGTGTCATTTGACAGTCTTACATTCTCCCTGAATGAACGGAAAGAATGTGAAGTCTTTACTACTGCGGGTTATCCTGAATCCAGGTGCGGTCAGGATCGCCTATGATGACCTGCGGAACCAGTTTGTTCAGCTCATCGCTATGATAAAGACGTAAACAGTTTAAGGTTACGCCTTTGACATCAGGTTTTCGCTCTGAATGAAAACCGTTAATTTGATTTTTATATTTTCCGATGAGGGCATCCACTTTATCAGTGCCATTTTCGGCATCAAAAGGTATCCACTCAATGAATGCACTCGCACTGCGGGCAGCATCAGCAGAAAACTGGCTGCCTTTATCTGCTACCTGCGCCAGGCAGCGCGCCAGAACAATATCTTTTAAAACCTGCCGGTATGTTTGCTGATGATAAAAATCAGGATAGTTATTTCCGGCACACACATAAAAGGTCAGAAATACGAGGAAAAAACAGAAACGTTTCACCTTAATATCCTTTGCCTTAGGATCCGCAGCGCATCAGTCCGCGTAAAATACTAACTTTTTTCTTTCCATTTCTCTGCCACAACGTATATCGCTATCGCTAATGCATTAAATCCAGTGCATAAGAATCCATGCATTGCGATTCGCGGGACATCTTCCGGCCAGTCAAAGATAAACAGATAGTAGCCGGATACCGTCACAAACAGCATGAATGAAATTATTAGCAACGTATAAATGGCTAAATAGCTGATGAATTTTCGTATTAACGCTGTCAGAGTCAAATTCATTAGCTATCTCATATTCACCGAAAAGTAGCCGACCCAATGGGCCGGCTACACTCATTACGCGTCTTTCGTCTTCAGCGACGGCAGTTTAGAAACCAGACGCAGGGAAACGGTCAGACCTTCCAGCTGGTAGTGAGGACGCAGGAAGAACTTCGCGGCGTAGTAGCCCGGGTTGTCTTCAATCTCCTGCACCTGCACTTCCGCTGCCGCCAGCGGTTTACGGGACTTGGTCTCCTGAGAGGAGTTAGCCGGGTCACCGTCGACGTAGTTCATGACCCAGTCGTTTAGCCAGCGTTCCATCTCTTCGCGCTCGCGGAAGGAGCCGATTTTGTCGCGCACGATGCACTTCAGGTAGTGCGCAAAACGGCAGCAGGCAAACAGGTACGGCAGACGAGAGGCCAGACGCGCGTTGGCGGTGGCATCCGGGTCATGGTACTCGGCCGGTTTCTGCAGCGACTGCGCGCCGATGAAGGCGGCAAAGTCGGAGTTTTTGCGGTGAACCAGCGGCATAAAGCCGTTTTTCGCCAGCTCGGCTTCACGACGATCGCTGATGGCGATCTCGGTCGGGCATTTCATGTCCACGCCGCCGTCATCGCTCGGGAAGGTGTGGCACGGCAGGTTTTCAACCGCCCCGCCCGACTCCACGCCGCGAATCGAGGTGCACCAGCCGTACTCTTTGAAGGAGCGGTTGATGTTGGCGGCCATCGCATACGCGGCGTTAGCCCAGGAGTAGCTGTTGTGGTTCGCGCCGTCGGTCTGCTCTTCAAAGTCAAAGCTGTCGACCGGGTTGGTGCGAATGCCGTACGGCAGGCGCGACAGGAAGCGCGGCATCACCAGACCCAGATAGCGGGCATCTTCGGATTCACGCAGCGAACGCCAGGCGGCGTATTCGGTGTTCTGGAAGATCTTGGTCAGGTCGCGCGGGTTAGCCAGCTCCTGCCAGGACTCCATCTGCATCACGCCCGGCGCGGTACCGGTGATAAACGGACAGTGCGCCGCAGAGCCGATGCGCGCCATTTCGCCCAGCAGCTCAACGTCCTGCGGGCTGTGGTCGAAGTAGTAGTCGCCCACGATGCAGCCAAACGGCTCGCCGCCGAACTGACCGTACTCCTGCTCGTAGATTTTCTTGAAGATCGGGCTCTGGTCCCAGCCCACGCCCTTGAAGCGCTTCAGGGTGCGGCCCAGCTCCTGCTTGGAGATGCTCATAAAGCGGATCTTCAGCATCTCGTCAGTTTCAGTGTTGTTCACCAGGTAGCTCAGACCGCGCCAGGCGCTCTCCAGCTTCTGAAACTCTTCGTGGTGAATGATCTGGTTTACCTGCTGCGACAGCTGCTCGTCGATACCGGCGATCAGGTTCTGAATGGTGCGGTAGGTGTCGTTGGAGAAAGTGACGGTATTTTCCAGCGCCTGCTGCGCCAGAGTTTTAACCGCGCTTTCTACTGCTGAACGGGCCTGATCGGTTTTTGGGCGGAACTCTTTGTTCAGCAGCGCGCTGAATTCATCCTGGCTGAACGCCTGACCCGCCTGCTGCTCGTGTTGTTGAGTCTGGTTGCTCATCGATTATTCCTCGCTACCTTTCGCGCTTTCGTCATTTTTCGGCAACTGGCTCAGGGATTTGAGCAGCGTCGGATCCTGCAGAATTTTAGCGATCAGCTCTTCCGCACCGTTTTTGCCGTCCATATAGGTCAGCAGGTTGGAGAGCTGGGTACGCGCTTCCAGCAGCTTGTTCAGCGGCTCGACCTTGCGGGCCACCGCATCCGGCAGGAAGTCGTCCATGCTGTCAAAGGTCAGATCCACGTTGAGCTTACCTTCGCCGGTCAGGGTGTTATCCACCTGGAACGCCACGCGCGGCTTAAGCGCCTTCATGCGTTCGTCAAAGTTGTCGATGTCGATTTCGAGGAATTTACGCTCGTCGACGGCCGGCAGATTTTCTACCGGTTTGCCGACCAGATCGGCCATGACGCCCATCACAAACGGCAGCTGAATTTTACGTTCTGCACCGTAGATCTCTACGTCGTACTCGATCTGCACGCGGGGGGCACGGTTACGTGCGATGAATTTCTGCCCACTGTTACTCATTGCCATGATGTTCTCCATCAAAGATGCGCGGTGAAGGTGAAACGGCAGGCTCCATGCCTGTCGTCATAATGCCTGGACGCGTTATTCGCGGCGCCCAAAGATGTTTTCAAGTTGGTTAACGCCGTCTGGCGCCAGGTCGCGAATAATGTCCATAAAGTTAAGTTCTGACAGCCGCTGCACCCGTTCAATCATCAGCGGTGCGGGGTGGCTCGGTTCGTACTGCGCAAAATACTGCTTCGCTTTTTCCAGCATCAGCTGCGCGTCGGCGCGGCTGGTGACCTGGACGCTGCGCCAGTCGGTGACCGGCTGAGCGGGCTGCGCTGTCGCCGATTGCTGCTCGGCCTGTGGTTCTGCCTGCGCCTCACGGTTCGGCAGCAGCTTGCTGATGTCGGTTACCTGACACGCGCTGGCGACCAGTCCGACGGTTTTCAGCAGCTGCTCCATCTCGGGCACGCCGCTTTCACCGAGATGCCCGGTGAGCAGCTCGCGAATCGCCAGCAGACGTTCGTTAATGACGATAACCGCGTCGGTTCCCGGCTGGTCGCCGCGGGCCAGTTCGTCAATCAGCCGTGGACGGCCGCCGGGATAGTCCGGGCATTCCGTTTTGCTGCCGTCCAGAAGAGCCTGGGCATCCCGGAGCGAAATTTCATCGCCGTTTGAACGCAGAAGCGAGGCGTTTCGCACGGCGACGGTGAGGTCGGATTTATCGCTTAGCCCTGCTAGGGCGTTAATGCGATAGAACGGATCGGTTTCGCCATACTCTTCCAGCAGCGGATAGAGCGTCTCCCAGTAACGGGCGATCGCCTCCTGCACCAGCAACAAACCGTCCGCGTAGCCCGCAAGCCCGCGCCGGCGCGTCCAGGCATGGGTTAACGCCAGCAGTACGCGAAGATCTTTGGTGCGAGTTAGCAGGCTGGTGGCATATTTTTCCACCGTGTTCCAGTCAGCTGGCTCTGCCGGGATAATGGTGTCGCCAAACTGCTGTTCCGCTTTCCCCTGACTGGCCTGATTCATGATCTGGAAGTCGGCGTCGTACTCCAGGTTTTCGCCGCAGGGTTTTTCGGGGCTTATTGGGGCGAGAAATTCTTCGATATTCATAAGATCCCTGCTTATTCAAACATGGGCGGATAAAGACCGTGACGCCCCGGACGGGCGCCCCCTGCCGGGTCGAACAGCAGGGTGAAAAGCTGCCCGGTAAAGTTACCGCTGTGCACGTGGGTGTACAGCGGGTAGCCGTCACAGCGGTTGGTCCACCAGTAGCTGGTCTGACGCAGCGGATCAAAACACTCGGCCGCCTGCGGCCAGCCCAGCGTGCTCTGGCCGTCCTCGTCATAGCCAATCACATCAAGGATGTCGGAACGCTTTTGCGGCTCGACGGGCTGCGGTGCCGGGATGGTCATCAGCATCTCATCCAGCTGCGAGGCGGAAAAATTGTTGCGCACCGCGTGCAGCCCCAGGCGCCCAATCTGCTGGTACCAGCTTTCGGCCTGGCTGAGCAGGCTGGTCGACCACTCTGACGGGGCGAAGCTCAGCTGAAGGCAAACCGGATACTGGCGGCCAACGCTGTCGCGGCCGGGCAGCAGACAGCCCATCTGGATCATCTGGCTGCCCAGCATGGGCGGTACCACAAAATTCCAGACTGGCGCTTTTTGGAACTGGCGCTCGCCGCTGCGCTGCTCTTCCTGCTGCCAGGCCAGCAGACCGACCTGGAACCAGTGTGACCACTGGCGCTGTAAAGTGTCAGGAAAGCGACGCTGCAAAAAATCTCCGGCGCTGGGTAACTTGCCATACCAGCTGTAGCGGTTCATCGCAGGGGTATTCGTCATACGGCTGTCCTTGCGGTTATGGGCATGAGAAACGGGGAAGCTGGAACGGGTTACGAATGCTGTTAGGCGCAAACTCCAGCGTGACCTGATGTCCGTCGACGCTGAAGGTGGCCTGACGGCTCAGGCTACCCGCGCCCGGGCTGGTGCTCGCTTTATCGAAGAAGCGGTTGAGCGCCCAGGCGCCGTTGGTGACCAGCGTCGCCGTGCTGCCGTTAGCCAGCCCCAGCTGCATGCGTACCTGGTTGGTGCCGCCCGGCCCCGGCCAGTTCATGATCTGCACGGCCTGCGGACCGTGGCTGTAGCGCAGCAGCTGGCCGTCAACATCCAGCGTCAGGTTCAGAATGGTGTTATCCATTCGCACGGTGCGAACCGTCACCTTGAAGGACGGCGTCGTGGCGCCATTAGCAAAGAAAGCGTCGCGAATCGACTGGGCCTGCTGGAACGGTCTCAGCAGCCCTTCGCTTCCCGGCAGCGTTTTACCGTCGATGCCCGGCATAAAGCGCCAGTTTGCCTGCGTGGTATCCACTTTATTGGTCAGATTGTCGCGGAAGAAAGCGTCCATCAGCCCGGTTCCCGGCGCAAACATGCGCGCGAGATCGTCAGGGGTGACCTCGGTGCTGGCGCTGCGTACCAGCGGGTAGCGACCGGCGATCGCCTGACGGCAGAATCCGCCCACCTCAACGTTAATCCGCTTACGCACGTTTTCGAGGTCGCGGCGCTGGGTATCGCTGCTGGCACCCACCGCCATATTGCTGAACATGGTTTGCAGCCCGCCCGGCAGGCGACCGGCGCTGGCCTGCAGACGGCTGATCGCCTCGCCGCCCGGTGCAGGCATGCCGCTGTTGGCCGCGTCCTGGACGGCGGTCAGGTAGCGATAGAGCTCATCCACCTGCTTGAGAAAATCATCAAACACGATGGTCTTCCCGCCCTTCTCCAGCGGCTGCGCCAGCTCAATCATCGGCGCGTAGTGGTCGGTGACCAGCTGTTCCGGCGCCTGGGTGACCACGGCGGCCTGGGTCGGCGCAGCGTCATTGTTGCTGAATAGCGCTTCCAGCGTGCGGGTGGCGCGGTTGCTCTGCGCCTGCGCTTTATCCGCATCTTCCGGCGCTGGCGCATTGCGTGACAGCGTCAGGACCTGGCTCAGGTTCTGCACCAGACGGCGCAGCGGCGAGTTTGCGCCGGAGAGCAGGCGCGCGGTGTTGATGCGCTGGGAAAGATCGGCGCTGTTATTGAGCTGGATGTCGGCGAGGAAGCGATCCCAGTTCGCGATAAAATCGCGCATGTAGAGCTGGCGCACGGCGTTATCGATCTGCTGTTTATCCTCCTTCGCCGTGGCGGCCCCCAGCACCCAGGCGTCGTCCTCGTGCAGGGCGGTGGTTACGCTGTCAATCTGGCCGTTAAAGCTTTTCCAGTAGCCGTCCGGCGTATACAGACCCGGCACGCCTTCGCTCACCGGCTTCCCGCTTTTGCGTGAAAACACCAGCTCGCTCTGCGGTCCGCCCAGGTCGGAAAGGGAGACCGGCTTGAGGTTGTCATCGTGTTCCAGCAGGCGTTTGAGGCGGCCGTATACGCGCGTGGAGAGCGGCTGCTGGCCGATCATCGCTCTTTCGCGGGCAACCAGGGATTCATCCTGCGCGTACGGCGAGGCCTGAATTTTCGGTTCCAGCAGCTGCGTCAGGTGCCATTCAAGCTGCTGCAGCTGCGCCTTCGTGACGTTCTGCGGCAGATTTCGCTGCAGGTTGAGCATCACCCACGAATGCAGGAATTTACCGTCGTAGTGCTTCGGCTGATACAGCATCTGATAGGCTTTCAGCGCTTCATAGCTGTATTCCACGTCGCTGCCGTTGTCGTTGCGAAGCCAGGTGGTGATGTGCATGGCGACGGCAGGCAACAGCATCTGATCTAGCGCTTTCTGGTACAGAGACTGCGCGGCATCGCTGACGTCATCCCCGCGATAGAGACCCATACGTCGGGATACGGGCGGATCGTTGACATCAAAGTCGTCGCTTTTCGGCAGGTCAACCAGACCGTTCAGCAGCGGCAGCAGATCGAACAGGTCACGCTGGGTCTGGTTCTGTAACGCCTTGCTCTGCTGGTCCAGCAGCGGCACCTTCGCATCCACCTCTTCCAGATAGGCCTTGTTTTTGGCATAGCTGGTCAGCCACAGACCGCCGAGGATCGCCAGCAGGGCCAGCAGCGCCGCGTAGCCGGACCAGATCACCGCCCGGTTGCGCAGCTCCCACCAGCGGTTTTCGCCCGCGATCCCGGCTTCCTGGAAGATGACGTTTTGCAGGAGGTTCTTAATGAAGAAACTCTGACCTTTTGCCCCCGGGATAGGCGCTTCTTTACTGACCGAATCCCAGTTATCCGCCTCTCCCCCTTCCGGCAGCGACAGCGCGCGGTTCAGTTCGCCCATCACGCGGTCGAACGGCATGCCTTCCTGCGTCCCGCTGGCGAAGTAGATCCCGCGCGGAGAGAACTCGGTTTCGAAGTTGGAGCGGGCGAAGACCGTGCTCAGGTAGTCCGCCAGCAGCGGACGCAGCGCGGCGAACTCCTGCGGGAAGAGATACGCTTCTGCGCGGGTTTTCGCGTCATGCTCTTTCAGCATGGTTTCCGGCAGCCCGGCATCGAGGCGCTGCTGCAGCAGAGAAAACTCCTGCTGGAAGTTGCCCATCAGGTCGTAATCGGCGTGTTTGGTTTGCTCCCACGGCAGCGTGAAGCCCCAGATCTGGTCGCGCTGCGCTTTATCGTAGTCGGCAAACCAGGCGCGGAAGCCTTTAAGCAGGTCGGCCTTGGTCACCATCACGTACACCGGGAAGCGGATACCCAGCTGTTCATGCAGCTCGGAAAGACGCTGGCGCAGGTTCACCGCCTGCTGGCGGGACGCCTCGGCGGACTGGGTGAGCAGGTCAGAAATGCTGATGGTGATGATGACGCCGTTGATCGGCTGGCGGCGGCGATACTTACGCAGTAACCCCATGAACTCCAGCCATTCGCCGGCGTCCTGCACCTGCTCGCTCTCCTGGGTGGTATAGCGGCCCGCCGTGTCCAGCAGCACCGCCTCATTGGTGAACCACCAGTCGCAGTTACGCGTGCCGCCAATGCCCCGCAGCGCGGTCTTACCGAAACGATCGGCCAGCGGGAACTGCAGCCCGGAGTTAACCAGCGCCGTGGTTTTACCGGAGCCCGGCGCGCCGATAATGACGTACCACGGCAGCTGATAGAGATATTGCGTGCTGAAGCGCTGCGTCCACTGGGCGCCCTGGCCCGCTTTGCTGAAGTGCGCTTTTTTAAGCATCTGCGCGGCTTCATCAAAACGGCTGGCGAGGATCTGCTCCTCGCTGTTCAGTCGCTTCTGCGGGTCCGCCGCTTCCGGGCTGGCGGTGTTCTCTTTGAGCTTGTCCATCAGCTTGCGGTTCAGCCAGGCATTGTACAGGCGCGGCAGAATGTGGCCCTGCGCCCAGAGCAGATAGACCACGGCAATGCTGATAATACGGTTCTGTTCAGACTCAAGCGGTCGGGTGTCCACGATGGACAACAGGGGACCAATCATCCAGATCACCGCCGCAAGCGCCGTTACGCCGAGGAAGCTCCACAGAATGCGGTTGGTCAAGATGGAAAGAAGTGTAGTCAGCATCCTTAGTTTCCTTGCGGCAATCCGTTCAGCTCAGCCTGAGTGTTTTCAGGCGACACCAGCAGAGTAATTTCCACACGGCGGTTACGGGCGCGGTTTTCAGGCGTCGTGTTCGGCGCCACCGGGTTAATCTCGCCCCGCCCTTCCGCTTTCACGCGGCCAGGCTGAGAGAGGCTTCCCTGCAGCATTTTCTGTACCGAGCGGGCGCGTTCCAGAGAGAGTTCATAGTTAGAGGCAAAGCGCGCGCTGCGGATCGGCACGTTGTCGCTGTAGCCCACCACCAGAATTTTGCCGCTCACGTTATTCATCGCCTGCGCAATGCGGTTGATGACCGGTTCATAGCGGTCACGCACGACGGTAGAGGCAGAGGCAAACAGCCCGTCGCCCTTCAGGATAACGACGCTGCGATCCGCTTCGTCTTTCACCGCGACCAGGCCAGCCTCGATTTCAGGCTTCAGGAAGCCGCGCAGGTTCAGCACCGCCGGTAGCTGACGGGCCGGCTGCTGAATAGTGGTTTCCGGCAGCTGGGACTGATAAATCTTCGCCAGCACCGGGTTGGTGTTATCGCCAAGGCGCCAGTTAAGCACGATATAAAACAGACAGGCGATAAACCCGGCCAGCGCCACGCAGGCCCACAGGGGAACCATCGGCCGCCAGAGCTTGCGCAGCACCGGACGATCTTCCGGATGGGGAGAAAGCGGCGGCGGATAGCTGCCGCGCACGCCACGGATCATCTGCCACAGCCGCTGCTTGATGGTTTCAAGCTGCGTGCGGCCATTATCCAGCACCCGATAGCGTCCTTCGAAGCCCAGCAGCAGACAGTAGTTGATCATCTCCAGCAGCAGAATATGCTCGCGCGGGTTCTGCGACAGGCGAGCCAGCAGCTGGAAGAACTTCTCGCCGCCCCAGGTTTCGTTATGGAACGTCACCAGCAGACCGTTGCTTGACCAGACGCCGCTGCTGCCCCAGGGGGTGAGCGCGGCGGCCTCATCGAGCGCCGTACACAGGCAGTAACGCGCCCCGACGATCACTTCGTAGGGCAGCCCCGCCTGCTGGCAGCGGACTTCGAAACGGCGAATCTCATCGATCAGGCGCTGGCGTAACGCCACCTGATCGTCATGGGAGACCGAATGACGGATCTGCGGAATCGCGTTGAGCAGCGGATTGGCGGCCGCCACCAGCTGGTTGTTGCTACTGGCTCCGGTAAACCCGGCATCACTGCCGGTGTCCTGTCGTTCCTGCATATTAAGCGCTCGCTTTATTATTCTGTCGGGCTACGGATGGCCCAAAACTCCATATCCAGCCCCGGGAATTCCCCTGCAAGATGCAGGGCGAATGCGCCGGACTTATCCATCTCGTGCCACAGCTCGCTGCCCTTCTCCAGTTCAAAGTAGCTGTAGCCGGCATGCCACGGGATCTGCGGCGGCGCGACCGGCATGGCGCGCAGCATAATGCCCGGCAGCTGAAGCTGAACCAGATCGCGGATTTTCGACACCGGCGCGACCTTCATCTGCGCCGGGAAATGGGTTTGCAGGTGTTCGCCAGGCACGTTGGCTTTTACCGCCAGCACGAAGCCGAACTCGCGCACCATGCTGGTTTCAGGCACCGTAGCGATGTTCAGGCCGTGAGAGCGTTCGTTCAGCGGCAGCTGAATCGCGTGGTCTTCCATCACCAGCGACAGCCCCTGACGCAGCATCAGCATCAGTTTGCTGAAGCAGTTAGCCAGATCGTCATGATCGTAAATCGGCAGCACGCTTTCGGCGGTACGCTGCGACGTCCAGGTGGCGAGCTCGGTCGCAAACGGCAGCCAGCTGCGCCAGAGCGTTTCCGGATGCAGCAGCGGGAGGGTTTTTAAATGAGAAACCTCGCCCAGATGACGGTTAACCAGCGACAGCAGCGTGAACTCAATCAGTTCGGAGGTGTTAAAGCGGCCAGGCTGGCGCAGACGACCGCCAATTTGCTGGCTGCGCTGGACCAGCAGACCGTGCAGATCGTTGATCATGCTGTAGATCTGCGGGCTGTTGTTGGCGTTGAGCATCGGCGGGATGTAGCTGTTATCGAGGCGCACGTGGTTGTCGTTACGTTTCTCCGTCACAAACGCCACGCCGATGGCGGTCCATTCTGCCGTGAGGTCTTTTTCCAGCATCAGGGTCAGACGCAGACGGCCAAACTGGACGGTGGCATCCCCCACCGACATGGCGTTGTCGTCTTCCACCTCTTGCTCGAAAGCGATGAAGCGCGCCAGCGAGGCCGGCTCTTCGCTAAAAATCACCTCTTCTCGCTCGCCGCGACGAACCGGCAGCGCGAGCACCACCTTTTCGTTGGTGAGGTTGTCAGGAATTTTCAGCGGTACAGGACCGTTGCGCCCGTTACGCACCTGGAAAAAGGTGCCGTCCGGCAGCAAACCACTGCAGTAGCTCAGGGCAATGCATCCCTGACGAAGCATCGCTTCATCCAGTTCAACGTCAAGAAAGCCCCAGAGATATGACCGCTGTAGCGCACCCCATTCACGAACATGGTTGAGCAGATAACTTTCAGTCCGCTGAAAATGGTGTGGACGCAGGAACATGCCTTCGGTCCAGACGACCTTTTCTGCTTTCGTCATGATGATGTGTTTCCTGTGTTGAAGCGCGTTACTGGCTGATGACCCGAATGCCGTTCACGTCGAGAAAAACGTTGGCCTGAAGTTCATCCGCGGACCATTTCCAGAACTGGTAGATATGATTTTCGCCAGGCACAGGCAGAGGGAGTGAAACGCGCCATTTTTTGCCATCCAGCATCTGATACTCCGCCATCACGCCGATGTAGCGGGCCTCCGGAGAGCTTTGCCCGCTGAGGGTTTTGGACAGCTGTCCCGGCATCAGGAAGAACACGTCGCTGTTCAGCAGATTCGCGCCAAGCGTGGCTGACGCGTTGTTCTGCAGGGAGTAGAAGTCGCTGGACATGAAATCCGCATCGGATTTCAGCAACAACACCCGGACCTTAAGCGGCGCAGATTCGTTGATTTGTGGATGAGCCTGAAACTGCAGATTGTAGCGGGAGGGGTCGCTGTGTGAAGACGACGTACAACCACTGACCAGGGCAAAAATCACCGCGTAAAAGAATAACCACAGCTTATGAAAATTTTTATTATTCATAAAAATGCGCTCATGAAAGCCGTTTAGTTCAGGATCCAAGTACCGTTAGCGCTGTCTTTGCAGGCTTTGCTGTTGCCATCGACATCGACACAGGTCGCTTTTTTACGCACCTTCGGACGAATAGCCTGTTTACGCACTGCGGCGTCGTACAGGTCGGCCTTGATCACGGCGCGCATCGGGACGTAACCAATCAGCTGATCGTTACCTTCATCGGCAAGCGCCATCCAGTAGTGTTCAACCTGCCCCAGCACCACGTACGTTTTTCCGGTCTCGAGATTACGGATAACTTTGCCGCCGAAGTCAGGACGGCTCATCAGGGAAGCCGGATACATGGCGCGATACGGTTCGTTGACCGGGTTGAACTCCGCCGGCGGCGTAACAGCGTGACGGTGGGTTAAGGTCACGCCGTTGACCTGGCTGGTCTCGATCGTATCGTCGTTGATCACAGGTTTCTGCGGCGCTTTACAGCCCGCCACCGCCATTACAAACAGAAGTGAAAACAGTACGCGCATTTTCATATGCTTTTCCGTAGCGATATTTCGATGATGAAGATAAGGGAGTGAAGTTTGACTTAAGTGCTATTGTTAAAATAGCCAGGATATTTTCGGGGCGTTACTATTTTAAGGGCATAGCTACCGCACGAGCCCTTCAGAATAAGGCCCAGTGTCTTCCTGACATATTTTGACAAACGGTAAACAAGTTTACATGAGCTTCGCATCAATTCAATATTTACCGCTACGTAACTGTTGGTAAATGAAGCAGTCGGAAAATTATAGGATTAATCCTATGAAAAAACCCGATATGACCTACACTCTGTTATTTCCCCACCACAACGTCACGCAAGAACATGTTTTATATACAAAAAACACAAAAGAGAACCACTTTCATTAACGCAATACTGCTATTATCGCCACTACCATAATTAGTAGAATTCGCGTATTGGTGAGGTCAGCAGAATATATGAACGCTGAATTATTTGTTGCACTAGAAGGGTATCTTTAATATTGAATGCATGCGACAACGAGAGTGTGACTATTTCACTTATGTTGCACGACGTTAATTTCACGACTCAAAATAACTTTATATTTCGCATTGTGACAATGACCCGGTCAGGCCTGAATTTTATCCTTTAATCATTAAGCCAGAGTTAACCTTCCTGACATTTTCGCTGTCGAAAATGCTTGCGATGACCCGCCAGCCGCTAACAGTGTTTATTGCTGCAGCTCACAGGCTTCATTCGAAATTTTATTGCTGCTACATCCTCTCCTGCTCGCCCCATCTATCTTGCCTACCGTTTGATAGATAAGATTTATTATTAAAATGATAAAATTTCGTTATAATTTCTTTAAATATTTAAGCATCAGATCTGATAAATCGCTGTAATAAAAAGAATTTAAGATAAAGCGTTTTTCCACGCCGCATGCGCATAGCCATCCGGTCGTCATTGCTTTCACTTATTGTCCTTTGCAGCGTTTTTATGGGTTCAGACGTTGTGTGACCGAAGAAATCAGGAGTGGGTATGAATAAGAAAAGACGCTCGGTGCCGGGTATCAGACACTATGACGGTCCTGCCGGAGGCTGGGGCGCGTTAAAAGCGACGGCTATCGCGGTACGTACCCAAATGGATACCCTTGATGCTCCCGCCACGCTGCTGCGCACCAACCAGCCTGACGGTTTTGACTGCCCGGGCTGCGCGTGGCCCGATAAAGAACATAAGTCGACATTCCAGTTCTGTGAGAACGGCGCCAAAGCCGTGACCTGGGAAGCCACCAGCAAACGCGTTACCCCCGCGTTTCTGGCCGAAAACAGCGTCTCCTCGCTGCTGGCAAAATCGGACTTTGAACTGGAAGGCTACGGTCGACTGACGCATCCCCTGCGCTATGACCGGGCAAGCGATACCTTCCGGCCCGTCGACTGGGACGAGGCGTTTCAACGCATCGGCGAAGTATTGCGCGGGCTCGAACCGGACCAGGTCGAGTTCTATACCTCCGGACGCGCCTCTAACGAAGCGGCGTATCTGTTCCAGCTGTTCGCTCGCGAATACGGCACCAACAACTTCCCCGACTGCTCGAATATGTGCCACGAGGCCACCAGCGTCGGTTTGCCGCGCTCGATTGGCATCGGGAAAGGCACCGTCTCGCTGGACGACTTCGATAAGACCGAGCTGGTGATCTCCATCGGCCACAACCCCGGCACCAACCATCCGCGAATGATGGGGACTCTCCACGAGCTGGCCCGTCGCAACGTGCCGATTATCGTCTTTAACCCGCTGCGCGAGCGCGCCCTCGAACGTTTCGCCGACCCGCAAAGCGTGATTGAAATGGCAACCTACGGCTCAACGGATATCGCCTCGACCTATTTCCAGGTGAAGGCCGGGGGCGATGCCGCCGCGCTGAAAGGCATTGCCAAACACCTTCTCGAAATGGAGGCCGAGCGCGGTGACGTGCTGGATCGCGCATTTATTGCCGAACACACCCAGGGCATTGATGACTTCGCCGCCGATATCGCGCAAACCCGCTGGGACGAGATCGAGCGCGAGTCGGGCCTGAACCGGGCGGCGCTCGGGAAGGTGGCCGACGCCTATGCGAAATCAAATGCCACCATCATTACCTACGGAATGGGCATTACCCAGCACAATAAAGGCACGGCGAACGTCCGCCTGATCGCTGACCTGCTGCTGCTGCGCGGGAATATCGGCAAGCCCGGCGCGGGTATCTGCCCCCTGCGCGGCCACTCTAACGTTCAGGGGAACCGCACCGTCGGGATTAGCGAGAAGCCTACCCCGGCCTTTCTGAACCGTCTGAAGGACGTTTTCGGCTTTGAGCCGCCGTCTCACCACGGACACGATGCGGTGCAGGCCACGCAGGCGATGATCGACGGTCGCGCGAAGGCGCTCATCTGCCTCGGGGGTAATTTTGCCGTCGCGATGCCCGATCACGAGCGGGGTTTTCCGGCGATGGGTAACCTGGATTTGAGCGTGCACGTCGGCACCAAGCTCAACCGCACTCATCTGCTGGTGGGCAAAGAGACCTTTATTTTTCCGTGCCTCGGCCGTACCGAGCTGGATCTCCAGGCCACCGGCCGTCAGTCCATTACCGTCGAAGACTCCATGTCGATGGTGCATGCTTCATCCGGCAAGCTGAAGCCCGCCTCACCGTTACTCCTCTCGGAACCGGCTATCGTCGCCGGCATGGCGAAAGCCACGCTGCCGGAAACCCGCGTGGACTGGCTGACGCTGGTTGAGGATTACGACCGGATCCGCGATCTGATCGAGCAGACCATTCCGGGCTTTGAGAACTACAACGCGCGGATCCGCGTTCCCGGCGGCTTCCGCATGCCGCTGCCGCCAACGCAGCGTATCTGGCCAACGGCGACGGGGAAAGCGATGTTCTCGGTGTTCGACGGCGTTCACGAGAACGCCAGCGGTGAAGGCGAACACGTTCTGCGCCTGATCACGCTGCGCAGCCACGACCAGTACAACACCACCATTTACGCCCTGGACGACCGCTACCGCGGCGTGTTTGGCCGCCGCGACGTGCTGTTTATGAACGAAAACGATATGGCGCAGTCAGGCCTGGAACACGGCGACCGCGTGGATATCGAAACCGCCCTCCCCGGCAGCGTTCAGCGTCTGAAAGACATCACCGTGGTGGCGTATAACATCGCGCCGGGCACCGTCGGCGCCTATTACCCGGAGGCCAACGTGCTGGTACCGCTTGATTATCTGGATAAGGACAGCGGTACGCCGTCGTATAAATCCGTTCCGGTTCGCATCACCCTGCGCTCGAAAGAGATCCGCATGCTGTAAGGCTGCTCGCGCAGAGAATATGATGGATATTAAACAGTTAAAATATTTAATCGCGCTCGACGAGACCCGTCACTTTGGTAAAGCGGCCTCGCAGTGCAACGTCACCCAGCCGACCCTCTCCATGCGCATCCGCAGCCTGGAAGAGGAGCTGGGGCTGGTGCTGATTGTGCGCGGGCAGCGCTTTGAAGGGTTTACGCCGGAGGGGGAACGCATCCTCGCGTGGGCCCGCGCCCTGCTTGCCGCGCATGACGGGCTACAGGCGGAAGCCGCGCTGTGTAAAGGCCAGGTGGTAGGCGAATTACGTCTGGGGATGGTGCCGCTAGCGAGCGTGGATCCGATGATCTTTATTCGTCTGCTGACGCAAAAATACCCGGAGCTGACCTACAGCCTCTATTCCATGTCCTCAGCGCAGATTGCCGACGGCGTCAGCCGCAATCAGCTTGAGCTGGGCATTTGCTACCTCAACAGCATCGACACCAGCCTGTTTGACATTATCCAGCTGCCAAAAACGAAGATGGGCCTGCTGCACGACGTCCGCCATTTCCAGCTCGGCCAGGCAACGCTGACGTGGCACGACCTGACGGATTTTCCGCTGGGGTTCCTGACCAAAGGGATGCATTACCGGGCGCATATGGAGGCCAGCTTTAAATCTGCAGGCATCGAACCGACGTCCGTTTTCGAGAGCGACTCGACGTTCCAGATCATTCAGGCGGTTCAGAGCGGCGTGTGCTGCGCCGTCATGCCGCTGAACAACGGGCTGGAAGCGCTGAACAGCAACTTCAGGATTGTCCCCATCAAAGATGCGAACATTGAGGCCCCCGTCGGCCTGATTATGCGCAGACAGAAGCCCGTCTCCTCGCTGGCGCTACGCTGCTTTACCGACGCGCAGGAGATTTATCACGCGGACAATGAGGCGTAGGCCTCGCGCGTCACCTCGCTAAAACCGCCGATCAGTACCGCGTCGCGCACCTCCCGGTATTCCGGTGCATCCACCAGCTCGCGGAGCGCATCGCGAATGGCGTTAAGCGTTTCAGGTGAGGTGTTATGCGAGGTAATCAGCGGCAGTCCCGGCGTCAGCGGGGTGCGGTCAATGACCGCCAGCCCCGCAAGCCGTTCCGGCTCATGGCGCTGCAGTAGTGCCCAGGTTACGCAGTCGATGGCCGCGATATCCCCTGCCCCGCGTTTCACATCAATCAGCGACTGGCGATGGCTGCCGCTAAAGGACGTTTGCGCGAAAAATGGACCGCCGCTCAGCAGGGGAGCCACTATTTTTCGCAGCGCATTGTAGCCGGACTGGGAATCCGGGGAATTACAGACCGCCCGGCGTCCGCGAAAATCCGCCAGCGTCAGGTGCCGATCCTCTTCGCGCACCGCCAGAAAGCTGCGGTACTGGATCCCTTCGCAGCCCGGCGCCGCGTAGTGAAAACAGCCGACCACCTGCACGTCCGGGAGCTGCGTGACCAGCGGATAACCGCAGGTCTGGCTGAGGATAAGCGCAGGCTGTTGCCAGTGGGTCAGCAGGTCAGATTCCGGCCAGCCGGGGTCACGATCGACGGACACACCGCGCGCGGCCAGCAGCCCCTTTACCGCCAGCCAGAGCGCGCGGGTGTCGGCGCGATCCACGGCATACATGGGAAACGCCAGCAGGTTACTCATACCCTTCCCCCTGTTGTTTTGCGGGATGAACGGTGACGTCGACGGGCCTGGCCCAGAACTGACGCAGCCATTCACCATAGCCCCTGACGAGAAAACCGTGGTTTCGCTGCTGGTACGCCTCCCGGTTTTGCTGGTAGATCGTCTTCAGCCCGTACCAGGGAACGCCCGGCAGATCGTGATGGACTGAATGGTAGTTGAGATTCAAAAACAGCACCCGCCAGAATAACCCGGCCTCGTTAATAACGGAGCGCGCCAGCGGATCGTCCGCCGCGCGATGTTCGAAAAACGATCGGACCTTGGTCAGCGCCAGCGCCGGATAGCTGACAGCCAGCACAAACCAGACGGGTGAAAAACCGGTATGCGTCATCCAGGCGAAGAGCGCCACCAGCAGCAAAACGTGAACCAGCCACATCGCCATCGCCCGCAGGTGAAGGTGACGAAATGCCGCCACGGCGCTGCCCAGCGTCTGCAGGATATCCAGCAGCGGCGCCAGCATCAGCCGCCCGGCGAAGGTATTCCGGGCGCGGATGACGCGTTTCTGCCACGGAGAAAAGCGCGCCCAGCTCTCGTCGGTAAAATAGTACGACTCCGGGTCATCCACCGGATGGGTCAGGCTATGGTGCCGATGATGGGCAAGATGGGAGTCCCGGTACAGGCCATACGGATACCAGACCGCCAGCGGGAGCGTGCCAAACAGCTGGTTGAGCCAGGCAAAACGCGTGGGGTGTCCGTGGATCAGCTCATGCTGCAGGGACATGTACCAGGCGGTAAACCCGATCAGCAGCAGCGTGGCGGGCAGCAGGCCGAGCGTTTGCCAGAACGCCAGCGTGGCAAACCAGCCTGCATAAATAGTGATAATCAACAGCCACGTGGGCAGTTCGCTTCGCCATAAAAAACCCGATGCAAGGTGGCGGATTTGTTCGCGTTGTTGCGGATGTAAATAGAGGGAGCTTCGTTGACTCATTCCTTCAGACGCCGTTTCGCCAGAGATAATTATCTGACGATCGGGGATAACGCCTGAAATAACAAAGAACTTAAATCGCATTGCTTTGCCAGAAACGTGGAGCGCACGCGTCGCTTGACTTATTCTGTGATAAAGGTACTTTTCAGGACATGAAGAAAATCCTGATTATTGTTCCCGACGGCGGCATGCTGTTTGAAGCCGCCGGTATCGCCGACATTCTGATGCAGGCCAACCGGCTGCATCCGGAAGGGCTTTCCCACCCCCGCTACCGGATTATCATTGCCACCACCCAGCCTCACCAGGTGATCCACGGCCAGTCCGGCCTGAATTTGCTGGCGGACTATCGCCTGCCGGAGCTGGATCCGCGTGAACCGCTGGATACCATTATCATCACCGGACGCGGCATGAACGAGCAGGAGAGCACGGCGGTGGTGGACTGGCTGCACCTCGCTGCGCCGCACGCCCGGCGGGTAGCCTCTATCTGCGGCGGCGCGATGCTGCTGGCCCAGACCGGTCTGCTGGACGGTCGCCGCGCGACCACCCACTGGCGGCTGCTGGAGACGATGCAAACCCAGTATCCGGCTATCCACGTCGAAGGCGGTCCGCTGTATATTCAGGATGGCCCCATCTGGACCTCCGGCGGCGTGAGTTCCGGGTTCGATCTGACCCTGGCGCTGGTGGAAGACGACTATGGATTTACCCTCGCCCGCGACGTGGCGCAGGATATGGTGATGTATCTGCGCCGTCCCGGCGGCCAGCTGCAGTTCAGCCGCTACAGCCTGCAGCAGCCCGGCACATCCGGTCCGATAAGCGAGCTGCAAACCTGGATCCTGCAAAACCTCACCGCCGACCTGTGCGTGGAAAATCTGGCCGAGAAAGCGGCAATGAGCCCGCGTAATTTCACCCGCGTGTTTACCCGCGACGCGGGCGTTTCTCCGGCCCGCTACGTGACCGAAGCGCGTCTGGCCGCGGCCCGACAGCTGCTTGAGCAGACCCATGACTCCCTTGAACGCGTTGCCGAGCAAAGCGGGTTTGGCACCAGCATTAATTTGCGCCGCATCTTTGAGAAACAGCTTCACCTCACGCCCGGCGAGTACCGCCAGCGATTCCACTGCCGCAAGATGGCGTAATCTGATCCTTTTTTGTCGTTTACGCCAACCGGCCCGACGCCTACAGTGACTCCAGACAACAGAGATAAGGAGTGCACCATGGTTAAGGTCGGTATTAACGGTTTCGGCCGTATCGGACGTAATTTCCTGCGCGCGGCGCTGGGTAACCCGGATCTGCAGATTGTGGCCATTAACGATCTGACGGACAGTAAAACCCTCGCCCACCTGCTGAAGCATGATTCCCTTCTGGGCAAGCTGCCCGCGCCCGTTGAAGCGGCAGACGGCGCGCTGCAGGTAGACGGGCAGCGGATCGCCGTATTTAGCGAACGCGATCCGGCGAATATCCCGTGGCGTGACGTCGGCGTTGACGTGGTGATTGAGGCCACCGGCTTCTTTACCGAGCGGGAAAAAGCGGCGGTGCATATTACCCACGGCGGCGCTAAGCGCGTCATCATTTCCGCCCCCGGGAAGAACGACGACCTGACGATTGTGATGGGGGTTAATCACGAGCAGTACGATCCTGCCCGTCACGCGGTGGTGAGTAACGGGAGTTGCACCACGAACGGTCTGGCGCCGGCCGCTCAGGTTCTGCATCAGCAGTTCGGGATTGAGCATGGCCTGATGAACACCACGCATGCCTACACCAACAGCCAGGCGCTGCACGACCAGCCGGAGAAAGATCTGCGCGGCGCGCGCGCGGCGGCGCTGTCGATTGTGCCTTACTCCAGCGGCGCGGCGAAAGCGCTGGGGAAAGTGATCCCTTCCCTTGACGGTAAACTGACCGGGTACTCCCTGCGCGTGCCGGTGCCGGTGGTGTCGATTGTGGATTTAACGGTAACGCTGAGCCGTAACGTAACCGTCGAAGAGGTGAATAACGCGTTCCGCAACGCGGCCGCCAGCGGGCCACTGAAAGGTATTCTGGGCTATAGCGATGAACCGCTGGTCTCCAGCGATTACCAGGGCGACCCACGCTCCTCAATTATCGACGGGCTTTCCACGCTGGTGATTGGCGGGAATATGGTGAAGATCCTGGCGTGGTACGACAACGAGTGGGGCTTCTCTAACCGTCTGGTGGATCTGGCGGTGTGGATGGATAAGAAAGGGCTGTAAGCCTGAAGCCGGGTGGCGCATGCGTTCACCCGGCAAATAATTCACTCCGCTTTCACTTTCACGCCCATAAACACAATCACCATCGCCGTTACCAGCAGAAGCCCGCTGCCCGCGAATACGCCGCTGGCGCCGTTGAGATCAAATACCGCGCCGCCCCCGGCCGCACCGGCACTGATTGCCAGCTGAATTGAGGCCACCAGCAGCCCGCCTGCACTTTCGGCTTCATCCGGAACGGTAGTGGCAAGCCAGGTTGACCAGCCCACCGGAACCAGACCAAATGCAAAGCCCCACAGCGCGACCAGGAACCCGTCCAGCATCGCCAGATGACCAAACGCCACCATCGTGAGCGCGAGAACGCCCATCGCGAACGGCACCAGCGCCAGCGTCAGGCGCAGATTACGCGCCAGCAGATGCCCGGCAACGGAGGTGCCGACAAAGTTGGCGAGCCCAAAACCCAGCAGGATCAGCGAAATGGTCTCAACGCTCGCCTGCCCCACCGTTTCCAGGAACGGACGCAGGTAGGTAAAGAAGGCGAAATGACCGCTGAAGATCAGGATGGTCGCCAGCATGCCGCCGATCATACCCGGACGACGCAGCACGCGGAACAGCGTACTCAGGCTGCCGCTGCTCTCCGGCTTCATGGACGGCAGGACCCAGAGCTGCCACAGCAGCGCCAGCATGCTAGGCAGGATGCAGAGCACAAAGACGTTGCGCCAGCCGATCAGGCTGCCCAGATAGCTGCCGAGCGGCGCCGCGACCACCGTGGCAATCGATACGCTGGAGAAGATCACCGCCAGCGCCTTCGGCACTTTATCCGCCGGAACCAGACGCATCGTCGTCGCCGTCGACATCGCCCAGAATCCCCCGATGGCGATACCCAGCAGCAGGCGCCCCATCAGCAGGACGTGCAGCGTCGGCGCAAAGGCTACCAGCAGGCTGGAGATAATTTGCAGCACCGAGAAAAACATCAGCACCCAGCGGCGGTCGATGCTTTTGGTCGCCGGCGTAATCAGCAGTCCGGTTACCAGCGCCACCAGCGCGGTGGCGGTGACGGCCTGTCCGGCCATTCCCTCACTCACGCCCAGGCTCGCGGCCATCGGCGTTAACAGACTGGCGGGCAGAAATTCTGCCGTAATCAACCCAAACACCCCCAGCCCCAGTGAATAGACGGCCCGCCAGGCGGGTTTTGCAGGCGCTACCGCCTCGCTCGCCGCGACACATGAATTCATCTGTTTTTCTCCCGTTATAAAAATGTGACAACTGTCGCAAAAGCATAGAAGGTTCACCCTGGACGATCTATGACATATAATCTCCACTTATTGATTATTCGTCCGGAGTTGCGCCATGACCGTACAGTCACCCGATCTGATCAGCGAACTTTTACGCGGCATGCGCCTGTCAGGGGTGAAATACCGGCGGATTGAAGCCAGCTCGCCGTTTGGCGTCGCGTTCCATCACGCCCCCGGCAAAGCGCAGTTTCATTTCGTGAGCCACGGCAGCGCCCTGCTGCGAATGGAGAGCGGTGCAGCCTTTCAGCTGAGCAGCGGAGACGCCCTCTTTATTCCAGGCGGCAATTCCCATGCCCTGCTCTCCGACGAGCGGGCCACCATTACCCCGGTCAGCGACTTTCCCAGCGAGCCTATCTGCAGCTCGGTCTGCGCCATCACCTGCGAGCCCTGCCCGGAAAGCGAGAACACCATCATCTTTAGCGGGTGCATGGATTTTGAGCTGGGCGGGATGCAGCCGCTGATCAAGGCGATGCCGGAAGTGATGATGGTCAGCCGGCTGATGTCCACCTGGCCGGAGATCCACCCGCTGCTGGCGGCGATGGAGCGGGAGTCCGTGGCGCGTCAGGCTGGGTACGCCGGGATCCTCGCGCGCCTGGCCGACGTGGTGGCGGCGTTAATCGTGCGCGGCTGGGTTGAAGGCGGCTGTGGTAAAGCCACCGGCTGGGTGCAGGTTCTGCGCGACCCGCGCCTGAGCCGGGCCATTTACGCTATGCACCAGCAACCCGGCCTGAACTGGAGCGTGGCGGATCTGGCAAAAGAAGCGGGCACGTCCCGTTCCGTGTTCGCCGAACGGTTTCTGGCCGCGACGGGAACCACCCCGGCAAAATATCTCAGCGAGCTGAGGATGCGGCTGGCCATCCAGTACATTCGCCACGAAAATCAGCCGATTGAAACCGTCGCGCTGCGGCTGGGGTACGGCTCTCTGGCGGCGTTTAGCCGGGCATTTAAGCGCATCATTGGACATGCGCCGGGCACGCTGCGGGAAGCCAGCCAGACGCCGGAAGAGGTCTGACTGGCAAGCAATATTTAACGCGAAGCGGGCAATATTCGTCTAAGGTTTTCAGGTGATTGACAACAGCGGTCACGCTGTTTAGTGAAGACAGGAGACGAACTGATGATAAGACCTCGTACACTACGCCCCGCGTTCTTACCCCTTGCGTTAGGAGGCGCGCTGCTCGGCGTCACGACTTTCGGCTATGCCGACGATAGCCCCGCAGCCCAGACAGCCTCACCCGATATTTTGCTGGGCCCGCTGTTTAATGATGTGCAAAGCGCCAAACTGTTTCCCGACCAGAAAACCTTCGCTGATGCCGTCCCCAAAAGCGACCCGCTGATGATTCTGGCGGATTACCGGATGCAGCACGCGCAGTCCAGCTTTGACTTACGCCACTTTGTCGAGATGAACTTTACGCTCCCTGCGGAAGGGGAAAAATATGTTCCGCCTGCTGGACAAAGTTTACGTGAGCACATCGACGATCTCTGGCCCGTACTGACGCGCACCACGGATAAAGCCAGCAACAAATGGGATTCCCTGCTGCCGTTACCCAAACCTTACGTTGTGCCCGGCGGACGTTTCCGCGAGGTCTACTACTGGGACAGCTATTTCACCATGCTGGGCCTGGCAGAGAGCGATCACTGGGACAAAATCAGCGACATGGTGGATAACTTTGCGTATGAGATTGATACCTTCGGCCACATTCCCAACGGCAACCGCAGCTATTACCTGAGCCGGTCCCAGCCGCCGTTTTTCTCAATGATGGTTGAACTGCTGGCGACCCACGACAGCGATGCGCTGAAGAAGTACCGCCCGCAGATGGAGAAAGAGTATGCCTACTGGATGGACGGCGTCGACGCCCTTCAGCCGGGGCAGGCTAACAAACGCGTGGTGAAGCTGGACGACGGCGCTATCCTCAACCGCTACTGGGACGACCGCGATACCCCGCGCCCGGAGTCCTGGCTTGACGACGTGAATACCGCCAAAAGTAACCCTAACCGGCCTGCGACCGAGATCTACCGTGATTTGCGTTCCGCTGCGGCCTCGGGCTGGGACTTTAGCTCCCGCTGGATGGACGACCCGCAAAAGCTCGGCACCATCCGGACCACCAGCATTGTCCCCGTGGACCTGAACGCCCTGATGTTCAAGATGGAAAAACTGCTGGCGCGGGCAAGCCAGGAGAGTGGCGACGCCGCCGGCGCAAGCAAATACGAGGCGCTGGCAACGGCGCGTCAGAAAGCCATCGAGAGCCACCTGTGGAATGATAAAGAGGGCTGGTACGCGGATTACGATCTGAAAAGCAAGAAGGTACGCAATCAGCTCACGGCGGCAGCCCTGTTCCCCCTTTACGTGAAGGCGGCGGCGCAGGATCGGGCCGATAAAGTCGCCGCGGCAACTTCATCGCGCCTGTTGAAACCGGGCGGTATTGCGACCACCACGGTCAATAGCGGCCAGCAGTGGGATGCGCCAAACGGCTGGGCCCCGCTGCAATGGGTGGCCGCGGAAGGACTGCAGAATTACGGGCAGGAGAAGGTCTCGATGGACGTGACCTGGCGCTTCCTGAAGAACGTGCAGCATACTTACGACCGCGAAAAGAAACTGGTCGAGAAATATGACGTGTCGACAACCGGTACGGGCGGCGGCGGCGGCGAGTATCCGCTGCAGGACGGCTTCGGCTGGAGCAACGGCGTGACGCTGAAGATGCTGGATCGGGTCTGCCCGAAAGAAAAACCGTGCGACAGCGTGCCGGAGAATCAGCCTGCGGCGAATGAGGAGGCTGCGCCGGTGAAAGCTGCGGCGCAGTAAAGGTGTATTGCCGGGTGGCGGCTACGCCTTACCCGGCCTACATTTTGAACTCACAGGGAGTTACTTAGAAACTGTAACTCGCCCCTAGCTGATACGTCCTGTCACGCCCAATCCAGCAGTTGGTCGCATCGTAGCAGGTCAGCGTCTCTTTATTGGTGATGTTCTGCGCGCTGGCTTTGAGCGTTAGCCCTGCCAGCGAGGGCAGGATTTCGCCCATCCGGTACGAGGCCGCCAGATCGTACTGCGTGGTGCCGCCCAGTTTACCCGCATCGTTTGCCGGAGAGATTTCCATCGGCCCGGTGTAGCGTGCGCCCGCTCCCAGCATCAGTCCTTTCAGCGGCGTGTTATCAAAGGTGTAATCCCCCCAGAGGTTGAAGGCATTCTCCGGGACCTGCGTTGGGCGTTTACCTTTGTACTTGTCATCTTCCCGGTTGATCGCGTGGGTGTACGCATAGTTGGCAATCAGCGTCAGGTTGTCCGTCGGACGGCTGATGGCGGAGAGCTCTGCCCCTTTGGATTCCACTTCCCCGGTCTGACGATAGTTCAGGAAGCCCGGATCGGAGGTGACGACATTTTTCTGACGGATGTTAAACACCGAAGCGGTAAAGGTGGTGGCGTAGTCGGCCAGCAGATATTTCACCCCGCCTTCCACCTGCCTGCTGGTGGTCGGCTTGACGTCTTTCGCCACGAGCGTGCCCTGCGGTGACACCGGCGCAAAACCTTCTGAATAGCTGATAAACGGCGAAATCCCGTTATCGAAGGCGTAAAGCGCGCCCAGGCGCTTGGTGACGCGGTCCTGCGATACCCAGGCTTTATCACCGTTTTGCAGGTAGTTGGTGGTGACGAAGCGGTAATCGTCGTAGCGCAGGCTGCCCAGCAGGTTGAGGCCGCCAAACTCTACCTGATCCTGTAAGTAATAGCCGTTCTGCTGATAGCTGAGACGATTTTTCTGGGCGGTATAGAGCCCCAGCGCGCTTTCCTGGATCTGCGAATAGTCAGGATGCCGCATATCGATACCCGGCGTGGCCGACGCGTAGCGATAGTGGAAATGGGAATTCAGCTTCTGATAGTCAAACCCGGCCAGCAGATGGTGTTTCCACTCGCCCAGCGCAACGGTTTTAGTCACCTGGTTGTCGATGTTAAAGCTCTTAAGGTCTTCATCGGTGGTGTAGGCAAAGCGGTTGAGCTGATACACCTCGCTTCCCGTCCCTGTGGCGTAGACGCTGCGCTGGTGGGTATCGACGTCGAAATAGCGCGCCTTCTGGTTAAAGCCCCAGCCGCTGTCAAATTCATGTTCAAAGCTGTAGCCCAGCATCCACTGACGCTGCTTAAACCCGCTCCACTCGTCTCCGGCGTAATCGCGCTTGCCCGCATATTTCGAGCGCAGGTAGGCGAGCGGCAGCGGGTTAGACGGCGTCAGGCTCGGGGTGTTTTGCGCCAGCGCGTCCAGGGTAAGGCGGGTTTTGCTGTCCGGCTGCCAGGTGACGGACGGAGCAACCAGGTAGTTTTCATACCGGGTGGTGTGCGGCTGATCGTCGTTTTCCGTGGCTTTGCCCAGCAGACGGTAGTTCCAGTCGCTGTCGGCAATCTGCCCGGTTGAATCGAGATAGCCCTCTTTCAGATTACGGTTTCCGGTGTTAACGCCGATTTCGGTTCGGGCTTCCCGCTGCGGTTTTTTACTTTGAATATTCACCAGCCCGCCCGACGAACCGCCGCCGTAAAGGACCGATGAGGGGCCTTTCAGGATATCAACGCTGTCAATCAGCAGCGGATCGATGCGCGCTTTGGTATTGCCGGTGACGTTATAGGGCAGCTGCAGCCCGTTGTAGAACTCCTGGTCGACGGTAAAGCCACGAATTTTATATTCGCTCATGTAGGAGGTATTGCCCCGCACCTCGGTTGAGACGCCCGGGGCATAGCGCAGGATTTCATTCAGCGAATTCGCGTGACGCTTTTCAATTTCCGGCGCAGAGAGGGTCGTGATGACCTGCGGCGTTTTACTTTCGGCAACGGCCGATTTCGTGGCGCTGTTCGTCCAGGCCGGCAGCGCGCTGCCCTGCTCTGAACCTGTGACGACGATGGTGGATTCTTCGGCGAGCGCCGGGACCTGCAATGCCAGCGTGACGGCCCCTGCCAGGGCGCAAAGCGTAAAACGTGAGGTATTCATAATGTCGTCTTGTTGTTAGATGCAATACGGAACGACAATTATTATCATTTAGATTAACAAATCAATACTCCGGCAAAAAAACGGCCCTCCGCAGAGAGCCGTTCACGTCAATTTATGCTCGTCGCAGTAACCTGAATATGCCCAGCACCACAATGGCACCCACGACAGCGACCAGAAAACTGTGCAGGTCGAAACCACTTATGTTGCCTCCAAAGCCAAACATCGTCGCCAGCCAGCCGCCCACAACCGCACCAACGACCCCGAGTACACAGGTCAAAATAAAGCCGCCGCCATCGTTTCCCGGCATGATCAGTTTAGCGATAGCGCCAGCAATAAGACCAAAGATAATCCAGGCGATGATACCCATAGCGATGCCCTCTTGCAGGTTTAACGCGTGCGCAGAAAACCTTCTGCACAGCTAACTTAAGTATAGGTCATCGCCGTAAAACCATTTTCATCTCACCGACTTATCTTTGCTTAAACAGGCAAAAAAAACTCACCGGTTTGTATTAAGTTTCATTGCAGATTGCCGATAACGCTAAGACAGTCTGTCATCTATCAAGGAGCCATCCGGCGTGAGTCATTACAGTGAGCAGTTCCTCAAGCAAAATCCGCTGGCTGTATTAGGGGTGTTACGCGACCTGCAAAAAGGTGAAGTGCCGCTGCGCATCAGCTGGTCGAATAATCAGTTCATCAGCAAGATCCTTGATGCCTCGCAGGAGCGGCTGGTGATTGATTTAGGCAGTCAGGAGTATGAAAACCGCGCGGCGCTGAAAGCGGAGAATATCGCGGTGATGGCCGAAACGCAGGGCGCCAAAGTAGAGTTTGTCCTGTCGCGCCTGGAACTGAGCGAATATCAGGGACTGCCGGCTTTTGTTACCCCGCTTCCGACCAATCTCTGGTTTGTTCAGCGTCGTGAATATTTCCGCATCAGCGCCCCGCTCCACCCCGCCTATTTTTGTAAGGCCAAAATGCCGGACAAAAAAGAGATCCGTTTCCGCCTCTTCGATTTGTCGCTGGGCGGCATGGGCGCGCTGATGGATACGCCGAAACCTGACGGGCTGGTAGAGGGCATGCGGTTTACGCAAATTGAACTGGATATGGGGGGCTGGGGTCGTTTTTATTTCGATGCGCAGCTGATTGCCATCAGCGACCGCACCGTCGTGGACAGCAAAAATGAAACCATCACCACGCCGCGTCTGAGCTTCCGTTTCCTGAACGTCGGGCCCGGCGCAGAGCGTGAGCTTCAGCGTATTATCTACTCCCTGGAGAGGGAGGCGCGGGAACGCGCAAATAAAGTCCTGTGAATAAATCGGGCAGCGTGACCGCCGCCCGTCTGCGGCATTACATGGCATCCATCGCTTTCTGTACTTTCCAGATATAACGAGGCGCCTGTGGTGCCGGGTGATTTTTCGCCACATGTTCAAAGAATTCGTCTTTGTCCATGTCGTTAATCTCTTCTATCGCCTCTTTGCGGTCAGAGGAGAAGGTTCTGAGCAACGCGCCGGCACCGTTAACGTAAGACACCACCAGCGCGTACTGCATCACCTCTGGATCCTTAATCCCCTTCAGCACGCCATGCTCCATAATGCTCAGATAGGCCGTGCCCATTGAAATGTTGCGTTCCGGGTTTTTCAGCTCGCTGGTCGACGGCTGGCCGCTCCAGCCCATGTAGCGATAAACCTCTCTCCCCGCCGTTGACGCTTTAAGCTGCATCAGCCCCACCGCGTTGGATTTGCTGACAAGCGTGGGATTACCGCCGGACTCCACCGCAATGATCGCCGTGATGAGACGCGGGCTGACGCCCCAGGCCTTCCCGGCTTGCTCACTGATCGGCATCCACTGCATGGCCCGTTTCACCGGCACTTCCGGGTTCCAGGGCGGGTTTTGATAATCATGTTTTGAACTACAGCCAGCGAGTAACACAATCAAAAAAGCAAACCATCTCAATTTCACGTCATCTATCCTTATAGCCGGTCATCGCGGTGCGCCGCCACTTGAAGCAGGCAGCGTATAAGCGGCATGATATAGACAATTAGTTTCTCATTCAGCAAGGAATTGCCATGTCTCAGTTTCATCTTATCGCGCCGTCGGGCTACTGCATTAACCAGGACGCGGCGCAGCGGGGCGTTCAGCGTTTGCTGGAATCTGGCCATCAGGTAGAAAATCAGACGATTATCCCCCGCCGCCAGCAGCGTTTTGCCGGTACCGAAGCGCAGAGGCTGAATGATATCAATAGCCTGGTGAACCTGACGGGCGAAAACCAGATTGTGCTTGCGGTACGCGGCGGATATGGTGCGAGCCGGCTGCTGGAGAGCATTGACTGGCAGGGGCTGGCACTGCGCCAGCAGCAGGATCCGCTGCTGATCTGCGGTCACAGCGATTTCACCGTCATCCAGCTCGGGCTGCTGGCCCTGCATAACGTCATCACCTTCAGCGGTCCGATGCTGGCCGGTAATTTTGGCGCACCGGAGCTGGATGCGTTTACCGTGGAACATTTCTGGCGCGCGCTGCGCAATTCCACCTACAGCGTGGAGTGGCAAGGCAATGGACCGCACTGGGAATGTGAAGGTCAGCTCTGGGGCGGCAATCTGGCGATGCTGGTGTCGCTCATCGGCACGCCGTGGATGCCGCAAATCGAGGACGGCATTCTGGTGCTGGAAGATATCAACGAACATCCGTTCCGCGTCGAACGCATGCTATTGCAGCTTTATCATGCCGGTATTCTTGAACGCCAGTCCGCGGTTGTGCTGGGCAGCTTCAGCGGCTCTGCTCCGAATGACTATGACGCGGGCTACTCCCTGGAGACCATGGTCGACTTCGTTCGTTCGCGGCTGGATATTCCGGTCATCACCGGTCTCGATTTCGGCCATGAGCAGCAAACCGTGACCCTGGCGCTGGGGGCGCACGCCACCCTGATCCACAATGATTCCGGCAGTCGGCTGACCATCAGCGGTCATCCTGTCATAAAGGCATAAAAAAGCCGTTATACCCCCTTAATAAAACGCTGTTGCCGTTGTTAATATGTTAGGGTTTTAGTAACAGCGTTAACATTGAGGTGGGAGTAAGAGAACATTGGATGCCGCAGCGATAATCAGCCTTTTCATTTTGGGTTCCGTCCTTGTAACCAGCAGTATTTTATTAAGTTCATTTTCATCGCGTCTCGGCATACCTATTCTTGTCATTTTTCTCGCCATCGGCATGCTCGCCGGCATTGATGGCATTGGTGGTATCCCATTCGATAACTACCCCTTCGCCTACATGGTGAGTAACCTCGCGCTGGCGGTGATCCTGCTGGACGGCGGGATGCGCACCCAGGCAAGCTCCTTCCGCGTGGCCTTAGGGCCTGCGCTGTCGCTCGCCACGGTCGGCGTGTTGATTACCTCTGGCCTCACCGGGATGATGGCCGCGTGGCTTTTCCATCTTAATATCATGGAAGGTTTGCTGATTGGCGCCATCGTGGGCTCAACCGATGCGGCAGCGGTGTTTTCCCTGCTCGGCGGAAAAGGGCTTAACGAACGCGTTGGCTCCACGCTGGAGATTGAATCCGGCAGTAACGATCCGATGGCGGTATTTCTCACCATTACGCTTATCGAGATGATTCAGCAGCATGAAAGCGGGCTGAGCTGGATGTTTGCGTTACATATCCTGCAGCAGTTCGGTCTGGGGATTGTCATCGGACTGGCGGGAGGCTATCTGCTACAGCAGACGATCAACCGCATCTCGCTGCCCGCGGGGCTTTACCCCCTGCTGGCGCTGAGCGGCGGTATCCTCATTTTTGCCGTCACCACCGCGCTTGACGGCAGCGGCATCCTCGCGGTCTACCTCTGCGGGTTCCTGATGGGCAACCGCCCTATTCGCAACCGGCATGCCATTTTGCAGAACTTTGACGGTCTGGCCTGGCTGGCGCAAATCGGCATGTTTCTGGTGCTGGGCCTGCTGGTTACGCCATCGGACCTGCTGCCGATCGCCGTTCCGGCGCTGCTGCTGTCCGCGTGGATGATCTTCTTCGCCCGTCCGCTGTCGGTATTTGCAGGCCTGCTGCCGTTTCGCGGCTTCAACCTGCGCGAGCGGGTCTTTATCAGCTGGGTGGGCCTGCGCGGCGCGGTGCCGATTATCCTTGCTGTGTTCCCTATGATGGCCGGTCTGGATAACGCGCGGCTGTTCTTTAACGTGGCGTTCTTCGTGGTGCTGATTTCCCTGCTGTTCCAGGGAACCTCGCTCGGGTGGGCGGCGAAAAAAGCCAAAGTGGTGGTCCCGCCCGTGGGCTGGCCGGTCTCCCGCGTGGGGCTCGATATTCATCCGGAGAACCCATGGGAACAGTTTGTCTATCAGCTGAGCGCCGACAAATGGTGCGTAGGAGCCTCGCTGCGCGATTTGCACATGCCGACCGAAACGCGCATTGCCGCCCTGTTCCGCGATAATGTCCTGCTGCACCCTACCGGCAGCACCCGCCTGCGCGAGGGGGATATTCTTTGCGTGATTGGCCGCGAGCGCGACCTGCCCGCGCTGGGCAAGCTGTTCAGCCAGTCGCCTCCGGTGGCGCTGGATCAGCGTTTCTTCGGCGATTTTATTCTGGAAGCCAGCGCCAAGTTTGCGGATGTGGCGCTGATTTACGGTCTGGATGAAGGGGCTGAAGACGGTGAAAACCCGCAAACGCTGGGTGAAATCATCCAGCAGCGGCTTGGCGCAGCCCCGGTCGTGGGCGATCAGGTTGAGTTTGCCGGGATGATCTGGACCGTTGCCGAAAAAGAAGATAACGCGGTGCGGAAAGTCGGTTTAAGGCCGATGGAAGAGGAAGCGGAGTAGTTTTTTTGCCGGGTGGCGGTTTCGCCTTACCCGGCCTACAAAACCCTCGAACGTAGGCCGGGTAAGCGTTAGCGCCACCCGGCGAACATAGGTTACACCGTCACAACCGGCACTCTTGGTGCCAGCGCGCACATCAATTCATACCCCACCGTGCCCGCCGCGGCAGCCACGTCATCAATTTTGATTTCGTTACCCCACAGCTCGACCGGTGAACCAATGCCCACCTGCGGGCATGGCGTCAGGTCAACGGCCAGCATATCCATAGATACGGTGCCCACCGTTCCCGTGCGGACCCCATCGACCCAGACCGGCGTGCCGGTCGGCGCGATGCGCGGGTAGCCGTCGGCATAGCCGCCCGCCACGATGCCAATCCGCTGCTCGCCCTGTGCCCGGTAGCGGCTGCCGTAGCCCACCGTGTCCCCGGCCTTCAGCGTCTGCACGCCAATGATTTCACTGCGCAGGGTCATGACCGGCTTGAGGCCGCTGTTGGCGATGTCCTGCCACTGGCCTGAGGGAGACGCACCGTAGAGAACGATCCCCGGACGCACCCAGTTATAGTGCGCCTCGGGATGCCACAGCGTGGCCGCCGAGTTCGACAGCGAGCGCGGGCAATCCAGCCCTTCTGCCGCCTGCTCAATGCGAACCATGGCATCGGCAATACCGTCGGGTTTTTCCGCGTCGGCAAAATGCGCCATCAGCGTCATTTCGCCCACGTTCTTCATCGCGCGCAGCTGCTGCCAGACCGTATGCACTCGCTCAGGCTGAAAGCCCAGGCGGTTCATGCCGCTGTTCACCTTGAGGTAGATATCCAGCGGAGCATGGAGCTTCGCATCCTGGATCGCCTTAATCTGCCAGTTGCTGTGAACGCTGGTGGTCAGACGGTACTTGTCCAGCAGCGGCAGATCGTCCGCGTGGAAGAACCCTTCCAGCAGTAGAATCGGCCCTTTCCAGCCGCGCTCGCGCAGCAGAATGGCCTCTTCCAGATTCAGTAGCGCAAAACCGTCGGTCGCGCTCAGCGCGCTCCAGATACGATCGATACCGTGGCCGTAGGCATTCGCTTTCACCACCGACCAGACGCGCGAACCCGGTGCCGCCCGACGAACAATTTGCAGATTATCCTTCAGGGCCTGCAGATTCAGCTGGGCCAGAACAGGACGGGACATGACAACTCCTTAGCTATGCGCGCCGTGCAGGTGCTGTGGACGCGAAGGCGTAAACCCCGATTGATAGCGCGCGGCGCTTAAATCGTCAAACGGAATTGCCGGCGTGCGCCCGGAAATCAGGTCGCACAGCAGCTGGCCCGATCCGCAGGCCATCGTCCAGCCGAGCGTGCCGTGTCCGGTATTGGTCCACAGGTTTTTGTACGGCGTGCGGCCTACGATCGGCGTGCCGTCCGGGGTCATCGGACGCAGGCCGGTCCAGAACGTTGCCTGCTCAACAAAACCTCCGCGCGGGAAGAGATCGCCCACGACCATCTCCAGCGTTTCTCGACGCGGCTGCAGCAGTTCGGTGTTGAAGCCCACGATCTCCGCCATGCCGCCCACGCGAATGCGGTTGTCGAAGCGGGTAATAGCGATTTTGTAGGTTTCATCCAGAATGGTCGAGACCGGCGCGCCGCTCTCTTCTTTCACCGGAATGGTCAGCGAGTAGCCCTTCAGCGGATAAACCGGAATGTCGAGAATACCTTTCAGCATGGCGGTGGAGTACGAACCAAACGCCATCACGTAGGCATCGGCTTTGATCACCTCATCGCCGCACTTCACGCCGTAAATTTTTTCGCCTTCCGACAGCAGCTTGTCGACGGAGGTGTTAAAGCGGAACTTCACTCCCGCCTGCTCGCACATTTGCGCCAGACGTTGCGTAAAGAGCTGGCAGTCGCCGGTTTCGTCATTCGGCAGGCGCAGGCCGCCCGTCAACTTATGCGCCACTTCCGCCAGCGCCGGTTCAACCTGGCCAAGCTGGCTGGCTTCCAGCAGCTGGTACGGTACGCCGGCATCTTCCAGCACGGCGATATCGCGGGTGGCATTTTCGTACTGTTGTTCGGTGCGGAACAGCTGCAGCGTCCCGCCCTGGCGGCCTTCATACTCAATCCCCGTCGACGCGCGCAGCGCTTTCAGACAGTCGCGGCTGTATTCCGCCAGGCGCACCATGCGCCCTTTGTTCTCCATGTAGTGGCGGGTGTCGCAGTTGCGCAGCATCTGCCACATCCACTTCAGCTGGAACTGCGTGCCGTCAAGGCTGATGGCCAGCGGCGCATGGCGCTGGAACATCCATTTAATCGCTTTCAGCGGAACGCCCGGCGCAGCCCACGGCGCCGCATACCCCGGAGAGATTTGCCCGGCGTTCGCCGCGCTGGTTTCAAGCGCGGGACCGGATTCACGATCGATAACGGTTACGTCATGTCCCGCCTGACTTAAATACCAGGCGCTGGTTACCCCAACGACACCACTTCCCAGTATGACAACACGCATAGCCACTCCATTATGTGCAAAAGAACAATCTTCTAGTTACAGATTGATAACCTAGTTAAAAATATTATTCAACATACGACTTTTTTATGGTGACTTACCTCACACATCCCCCAGCATCAGGGGATAGTGCTAATTTGGGATCTCCTGCTGCGCGTTATTTTTAACCAGCATAATCTGCTGAGACATACTGTTTTTTTGCCGTATCAAAAACGCGAAATCGCAAAGAAAAAATTTCTGCCCCAGCACGCTTTTTAACACGTTGATCTATGCTTGAAAGGAGGCTCTCCAGACAGAGAGAGCACCCACAACGAGGGCGCGCTAATGGCTACTATTGATTCCCTGAACAAGGACAACACACGTCTGAGCGATGGACCCGACTGGACCTTCGAGCTGCTGGATGTTTACCTCGCCGAAATCGACCGGGTCGCAAAGCTGTATCGTCTGGATACCTATCCCCATCAGATTGAAGTCATTACGTCCGAGCAGATGATGGACGCCTACTCCAGCGTCGGGATGCCGATTAACTATCCGCACTGGTCGTTTGGTAAAAAATTTATTGAAACGGAACGGCTGTATAAGCACGGCCAGCAGGGGCTGGCGTATGAGATTGTGATTAACTCCAATCCGTGTATCGCCTATTTAATGGAAGAGAACACCATTACCATGCAGGCGCTGGTGATGGCGCACGCCTGCTACGGGCACAACTCCTTTTTCAAGAATAACTACCTGTTCCGCAGCTGGACGGACGCCAGCTCCATCGTCGATTACCTGATCTTCGCCCGCAAATACATTACCGACTGCGAAGAGCGCTACGGCGTGGACGAAGTGGAAAAACTGCTCGACTCCTGTCACGCGCTGATGAACTACGGCGTGGATCGCTACAAACGTCCGCAGAAAATCTCCCTGCAGGAGGAGAAAGCCCGGCAGAAAAGCCGAGAAGAGTACCTGCAAAGCCAGGTGAACATGCTGTGGCGTACCCTGCCGAAGCGTGAGGAGGAAAAAACGATCGCCGAAGCGCGTCGCTATCCGTCCGAGCCGCAGGAAAACCTGCTCTATTTTATGGAGAAGAACGCCCCGCTGCTGGAGCCGTGGCAGCGTGAGATCCTGCGCATCGTGCGCAAGGTGAGCCAGTATTTTTACCCGCAAAAACAGACGCAGGTGATGAACGAAGGCTGGGCAACCTTCTGGCACTACACCATTCTCAACCATCTGTACGACGAGGGGAAAGTTACCGAGCGGTTCATGATGGAATTCCTCCACAGCCATACCAACGTGGTTTTCCAGCCGCCCTACAACAGCCCGTGGTACAGCGGAATAAACCCGTATGCGCTTGGCTTCGCCATGTTCCAGGATATTAAGCGCATCTGCCAGTCGCCGACGGAAGAAGACAAGTACTGGTTCCCGGATATCGCCGGTTCTGACTGGCTGGAAACGCTGCACTTTGCGATGCGCGACTTTAAGGATGAGAGCTTCATCAGCCAGTTTATGTCGCCGAAGATCATGCGTGATTTCCGCTTCTTCACCGTGCTGGACGACGACCGCAACAACTATCTGGAGATTTCCGCGATCCATAACGAAGAGGGGTACCGTGAGATCCGCTCTCGCCTCTCTTCCCAGTACAACCTGAGCAACCTTGAGCCGAATATTCAGGTGTGGAACGTCGATTTGCGCGGTGACCGCTCCCTGACGCTGCGCTATATCCCGCACAATCGCGCGCCGCTGGATAAAGGGCGTAAAGAGGTGCTGAAGCACGTGCATCGCCTGTGGGGTTTTGACGTGCAGCTGGAGCAGCAGAATGAAGACGGGAGCGTTGAGCTGCTGGAACGTTGCCCGGCGCGGTTGAATACGCTTTAGTGACGTTTTTGCCCGGTGGCGCTACGCTTACCGGACGAAAAAAAACCTCTCGTATGAGAGGTTTTTTCTTTTAGCGGGTCTGAATCGCTAAATCACCCGGCAGCGTTTTCTGCATACGGTGCCAGATTTCACCGGAATCGTGACCGTAGCGGCGCACCGTCTCATAAACCTGATCGTGCAGGCCTTCGGTACAGAGCTTGCTCAGCTTATGGTAGAAGCCCAGCGCCAGGCTACGCGCTTCCGGATTGGCAAAGTAGTGGCGGCCAATGCGGGTGTAAAGCCCCTTCATACCGTTGAGGATCAGGCCGTACACCGGGTTGCCGGAGGCAAACGCCAGGCCGCGAAACACGTTGTAATCGAGGGTGGCAAAAGCATCGGCATGATCTTCCACCTCGTTCGCTGTGGCCAGCACCGCAAGGGCGTCTTCAGGATGCTGACGGAAAGCGGTACGAATAAAGATCGTCGCGATGTTGGTGCGAACGGAGAGCAGATTATCAATGAGCTGCGGCACGCTTTCATGGTCGAGACGCGCCAGCGTTTCAAGAATGTTCAGCCCGGACGTTTCCCAGAAGTTGTTCACTTTCGTAGGCTTACCGTGCTGGATCGTCAACCAGCCATCGCGCGCCAGCCGCTGGAGCACTTCACGCAGCGTGGTGCGAGTGACGCCAATCAGTTCAGAGAGTTCGCGTTCAGCCGGAAGAATGGACCCCGCAGGGAAACGATTATTCCAGATGCTTTCAATGATGTACTCTTCCGCGAAACCCGCCGGGCTCTGCGCCTTAATGACCATAGTGAGATTTCCATTACACAGCTTTAGCAAATTGGACTCATCATACCAGAGGCACGCAGTGGCAGGTAGCGCGGCAAAGAGAGAAAAGAGGGATCGCCGTTTCATTTTTGTGAAATTTACAATGCAGCCTTATCCGCCTCCAGGCCGCGATTTTTGCGTATACTGATGTTTTGTCTTACTTGACGGGAAGGACGTCTGTTGTGGAAATTTCTTTTGGGCGCGCGCTGTGGCGCAATTTTTTAGGTCAGTCTCCTGACTGGTATAAACTGATACTGTTGGTTTTCCTGGTCGTAAATCCCATCATTTTTAGCGTGAATCCCTTTATCGCCGGCTGGCTGCTGGTGGCGGAGTTTATCTTCACCCTGGCCATGGCGCTGAAATGTTATCCCCTGCTGCCGGGCGGATTGCTGGCGTTTGAAGCCGTCGTCATCGGTATGACCAGCGCCGAGCATGTCAAAGCAGAGCTGGCGTCAAATCTCGAAGTGCTTCTGCTACTGATCTTTATGGTGGCGGGCATCTACTTTATGAAACAGCTGCTGCTGTTCATCTTCACGCGCCTGCTGCTCAGCATTCCGTCGAAAATGTTCCTCTCTCTGGCGTTTTGCCTTGCCGCCGCCTTCCTGTCGGCCTTCCTGGATGCGCTGACGGTCGTCGCGGTGGTGATAAGCGTTGCGGTTGGGTTCTACGGTATTTATCACCGCGTGGCCTCCTCTCGCCCAAATGAGGACCTGCAGGATGACAGCCATGTCGAGGCGCATAACCGTGACGTGCTGGAACAGTTCCGCGCGTTTCTGCGCAGCCTGATGATGCATGCCGGCGTGGGTACCGCGCTGGGCGGCGTGATGACCATGGTGGGCGAGCCGCAAAACCTGATCATTGCCAAAGCGGCGGGCTGGCACTTCGGTGAGTTCTTCCTGAGAATGGCCCCGGTGAGCGTACCGGTGCTGATCTGCGGGCTGGCGACCTGTCTGCTGGTGGAGAAGTTTCGCCTCTTCGGCTATGGAGCGCAGCTCCCGGAGCCGGTACGTCAGGAACTGCATAAATTCGATGTGCAGAGCCGAAGCCAGCGGACGCGCCAGGAGACGCTACGACTGATTGCTCAGGGGATCATTGGCGTCTGGCTTATCGCGGCGCTGGCGTTCCATCTTGCCGAAGTGGGGCTGATTGGCCTGTCAGTCATTATTCTCGCCACCACCTTTACCGGCGTGACGGACGAACATGCCATCGGCAAGGCGTTTACCGAAGCCCTGCCGTTTACCGCCCTGCTGGCGGTGTTCTTTGCCGTCGTGGCGGTGATTATCGACCAGCACCTTTTCGCGCCGATTATTGCCTTTGTACTACAGGCATCACCGGATGCTCAGCTCTCGCTGTTTTACCTGTTTAACGGCCTGCTCTCGTCGATCTCAGATAACGTCTTCGTCGGGACGGTCTACATCAACGAGGCCAAAGCGGCCATGGAGCAAGGCGTTATCAGCGCCGGACAGTTTGAGCTGCTTGCCGTGGCGATCAATACCGGCACCAACCTGCCGTCGGTAGCGACGCCAAATGGCCAGGCCGCCTTCCTGTTCCTGCTGACCTCCGCCCTCGCGCCGCTCATACGTCTTTCTTATGGCAGGATGGTGTGGATGGCGCTGCCCTATACGCTGGTGCTCACGATCGTCGGATTGCTTTGCGTCAAAATTACCCTCATTCCCTGTACGCAATGGCTGGTACAAGCGGGTATACTTGCGGCGCAGTAAACTATGCATCTCGGGCAGTTCGCTGCCCGTTTGCCTTTTCGCACGATAAACATCCAATTACGTTTTATTTCGCCAGGTACAGGTGGCGCGAAAAACGAATTCGTTTACACTGCGCTTTCTAAGCATGTTCCAGGGAAATGATTATGTTGAGATTTTTAAACCAGTGCTCCCGCGGTCGTGGAGCGTGGTTGCTAATGGCCCTGACCGCCTTTGCGCTGGAAATGGTCGCGCTGTGGTTCCAGCACGTAATGGGACTGAAACCTTGCGTGCTGTGTATTTACGAACGCTGCGCGCTGTTCGGCATTATGGGTGCGGGCCTCGTCGGCGCGATTGCCCCAAAATCGCCGCTTCGCTATGCCGGTATTGCCATCTGGATCTACAGCGCCTGGAAAGGAATTGAACTCTCCTGGCAGCACACCATGATGCAACTGCATCCGTCACCGTTTATGACCTGTGATTTCGCCGCCCGCTTCCCGAGCTGGCTGCCGCTGGACAAATGGCTGCCGCAGGTGTTTGTCGCATCCGGTGACTGCTCCGTTCGTCAGTGGGAATTCCTGACGCTGGAGATGCCGCAGTGGCTGGTGGGTATTTTTGCCGCCTACTTCGTCGTGGCGCTGCTGGTGCTGATTGCCCAGCCGTTCAAACCGAAGAAACGCGATCTGTTCGGAAGGTAAAAGCAAAACGGCAACCTCGGTTGCCGTTTTTAGCGTTTGCGCCTTCTCCCATGGGAGAGGGTTGGGGTGAGGGCATCAGGCCGCACAAGCACAAAAAAACCCGCCTCGGCGGGTTTTTTATTCTCAACGGGTCGGGTGGTTCATGATGTGATCTTCCCAGTCACGCACCTCGGATTCTTTCACCGCAATGTGGCGCACAGAAATACGTTCACCGTGCATCGCCGCTTTTGACCCGGTCAGCAGCGGGTGCCAGTTCGGTAAATCTTTCCCTTCCGCCAGCAGGCGATACGCGCAGGTATGCGGCAGCCATTCAAACGTTGGCAGATTATCCCGGGTTAGCTTGATGCAGTCAGGCTCAAATTCAAACCGGCGCTCATAGTTGCGGCACTGGCAGGTTTTAATGTTTAACTGCTTGCAGGCAACGTTGGTGAAGTAGATTTCGTCCGTATCTTCATCCATCAGCTTGTGCAGGCAGCACTGCCCGCAGCCGTCGCACAATGATTCCCATTCCGCGTCAGTCATGTCGTCGAGAGTTTTGCTTTGCCAGAAAGGGATGTCGTTCATCAGGATGTCCACACGTCAAAAGAAAGCGCACCTTATAACGAGTCTGGCACGTTGTTGCAAGTTTTGCCGCCCTCTTCAGGCGGCAAGATGGGGTTACAGCACGCGGGTTTTCAGCGACAGGCCGTTAAAACCGACCTCTAGCTCGTCACCGCTGAGTAGCGGACCAACGCCTTCTGGGGTCCCGGTCAGGATCACATCGCCTGGTTTAAGGGTAAAGAAGCGGCTCATGTAGGCGATCAGCGGCACAATCTTATGGATCATGTCTGCCGTGGTGCCCTGCTGGCGGATCTCGCCGTTGACCTTCAGGTTGAGCGGCGTGTCCTGCGGATCGCCGGTAAATTCGCTCACCGGCACAAACGCCGAAATCGGGCAGGAATTATCAAACCCTTTGGCTTTTTCCCACGGCTGCCCTGCTTTTTTCATTTTGCCCTGCACGTCACGCAGGGTGAGGTCCAGCGCCACGCCGTATCCGGCAATCGCTTTTTTAACATGTTCTTCTGAGGCCTGGCGCAGCGTCGCGCCGATCAGCACCGCAAGCTCAACTTCGTGATGCACCGAGCCCAGCCCCTGCGGCAGCGCCAGCGGCTGGCGGATATCGCAAAGCGCCGTTTCAGGCTTAATGAACAGGACCGGCTCTTCTGGCGTCGCGCTGCCCATCTCCTGAATATGTTTTGCATAGTTGCTGCCCACGCAAACCACTTTGCTGACGGGATAATCCAGTAATGCACCTTGCCAGTTATGATGTTGATACATGGTCGACCCCTAAACGGTTGATGTGTTGTGCCCAAAAACAGTTGAGACTATTTTTTACCGTTCGCCTCAAGATGCTGTTTTAATAAATTCTCGGGTGGCGGTGGAAGCTGTAAATAATAGCCTTGCTCGGCTAAGGCCGTTTTCACTTTATCCAGATCGGCATTAATCAGTTTCTTACGACCATCAAGCGGCAGCAGCATCGCCAGCTGTGGTCGGCCAAAGTTCTTCATTAATTCTTCAGGCACGCGTGAAAAATCGTCTTTCTTTTCGACATAAAGATAGGTCTGGTCACGGCTTGTACTTCTGTAGATCACACAAAACATGTTTTTACTCTGAATTAATGGGTGGTTGCTTGCCTCAATATACTCCTGACTATAACATGCCTGATACTCTTCGGAATATCGCAGCGAGTGGTTGCGGTTAATAGCAAATTGAGTAAGGCCAGGATGTCAAACACGCCCATCGAGCTTAAAGGCAGTAGCTTCACCTTATCAGTGGTACATTTGCATGATGCAAAACCCGAGGTTATTCGTCAGGCGTTAGAAGACAAAATCGCCCAGGCTCCCGCCTTTCTGAAGCACGCCCCTGTTGTTATCAACGTCAGCGGTCTTGAGGCTCCGGTTAACTGGAAACTTCTCCAGCAGGCCGTCTCCTCGACCGGACTGCGAATCGTGGGCATCAGCGGCTGCAAAGATGCTGAGCTGAAAGCGGAAATTGAGCGTGCGGGGCTGCCCCTTCTGAATGAGGGCAAAGAAAAAGCCTCGCGTGCGGCACCCGCTGCCGTGCAAACGCCCCCTCCTGCGGTGCAAAACGTTACTACCGTCACAAAAACGCGAATGATTGATGTGCCGGTTCGTTCCGGTCAGCGCATTTATGCACCAAACTGTGATCTGATTGTTACAAGCCACGTCAGTGCTGGCGCTGAGCTGATTGCAGATGGCAATATTCACGTATACGGTATGATGCGTGGACGTGCGCTCGCAGGTGCAAGTGGCGATCGAGATGCGCAAATATTTTGTACTCACCTGACGGCGGAACTGGTGTCCATCGCAGGTGAATATTGGCTGAGCGACAAGATCCCAGCCGAATTTTATGGCAAAGCGGCTCGCCTGCTTCTGGCAGACGACGCGTTGACCGTTCAACCGTTGAATTGATCCCTTTTTAACAAGGAATTTCTATGGCACGCATTATTGTTGTTACTTCGGGTAAAGGAGGCGTTGGCAAGACCACCTCCAGCGCGGCCATCGCTACTGGTTTGGCCCAGAAGGGAAAGAAAACCATCGTTATCGACTTCGATATCGGTCTGCGTAACCTCGACCTCATCATGGGATGCGAGCGTCGCGTCGTGTATGACTTTGTAAACGTCATTCAGGGCGATGCCACGCTTAACCAGGCGATGATCAAAGACAAGCGCACCGAGAACCTCTACATTCTCCCGGCTTCTCAGACGCGTGACAAAGACGCCCTGACCCGTGAAGGTGTGGAAAAGGTGCTCGACGATCTGAAAAAAATGGATTTCGACTTCATTGTCTGCGACTCCCCTGCGGGCATCGAAACCGGTGCCCTGATGGCGCTCTACTTCGCTGATGAAGCGATCATCACCACCAACCCTGAAGTTTCATCCGTGCGTGACTCAGACCGCATTCTGGGCATCCTCGCCTCTAAATCCCGTCGTGCGGAGAATGGCGAAGACCCGATTAAAGAACACCTGCTGCTCACCCGCTACAATCCGGGCCGCGTGAACAAAGGTGACATGCTGAGCATGGAAGACGTGCTGGAGATCCTGCGCATTAAGCTGGTAGGCGTTATCCCGGAAGATCAGTCCGTGTTACGCGCGTCTAACCAGGGCGAGCCAGTGATCCTTGATACAATGGCAGATGCAGGTAAAGCTTACGCCGATACCGTTGACCGTCTGCTGGGAGAAGAACGTCCTTTCCGCTTCATTGAAGAAGAGAAGAAAGGTTTCCTCAAACGCCTGTTCGGAGGATAAGTTATGGCATTACTGGACTTTTTTCTCTCGCGGAAAAAGAACACCGCCAACATCGCAAAAGAACGTCTGCAAATTATCGTTGCGGAGCGTCGTCGTAGCGACGCCGAGCCTCACTACCTGCCGCAGCTGCGCAAGGACATCCTGGAAGTGATCTGTAAGTATGTGCAGATTGACCCGGAGATGGTCACGGTGCAGCTGGAACAAAAAGACGGGGATATTTCGATTCTGGAGCTGAACGTTACGCTCCCGGAAGCGGAAGAGTCGCGTCCGTAGGTTTGTGTTTTCGTCGCCCCGGTAAGCGCAGCGCCACCGGGGAAATATGCCGGATATATCGCCCGGCATATTTTTTTTATCGCGGGTAACCGTCCAGCAGCGTATTCAGGCGATCGGCCATCAATTCCCCGCGCCAGCCCGCCATCATCTCCGGCACGCCATTCTGCGGCTTCAGCTTCCAGTGCCAGTTCAACAGCTGGTTAATCTGACGACGTGAGGCGAGCAGTTCCGCGCTCAGCTTGCTTTCCGTTGCAACTGCCTGCACCAGCGCTTTGATATCCTTAAACGCTTTGCGATAGCCCGGCATGTCCATCAGGTTCAGCAGCGGTTCCGGCAGCGCATCTTCCGGCAGCTCCTGCGCTTTGGCGACCAGCGCCAGCAGGGTTTTACCGTGGAAGCGGATCTCGCTGCCCGAAAGGCCAATGCTGTCCAGCTCGCCCAGGCTGCCAGGCATATAGCGCGCGACAGCCCAGAGATGCTCTTCGCGAACCACGAAGTTAACGGCCAGATCGCGCTCGCGCGCTTTACGCAAGCGCCAGTCTGCCAGCAGCTGCAGGCATGCCAGCTGACGCGTACGCAGCTGCCAGGCGTTGCTGATATCGCGCCAGGCCTCTTTCGGGTCAACCACTTCCTGACGACGCTGCTGAGTCATACGGCACTCGTCCAGCGCAGCAGCGAGCCAGCCGGAGGCTTCCGCCTCTTTCATCAGCTGTCCGGCAATTGGCAGCAGGTAAAACACGTCTGCCGCCGCATACTCCAGCTGACGCTCGGTAAGCGGGCGCGCCAGCCAGTCGGTACGGGATTCACTTTTATCCAGCGTCAGGCCCGTATACTCCTCCACCATGGCAGCAAAGCCCCATGAGAGCGGACGATTGCTGAATGCCGCGAGGATCTGCGTGTCAATCAGCGGCTGGGGCATGATGCCAAAAGTGTTCAGAAAGACTTCCAGATCTTCACTGCCTGCGTGCAGGTATTTCGTCACGGCGGTATCGAGCAGCAGGTCACGCATCGGCGTCCAGTCGGTAATGCCGAGAGGGTCAATCAGCGACACGTGTTTACCGTCGTACATCTGAATCAAACCCAGCTGCGGATAATAGGTCCGGGTACGGACAAACTCGGTATCCAGGGCAATGGCAGGAAAGTCGCGCGTCACTTCGCACAGCGAAGCCAGCTCGTCGTTGGTCGTGATCATCTGGTAATTCAAAGCGGGTTCTCTTTTGTTTGCGCCCATAAAAAACGCCGGCTTAACCGGCGTCTGGGCGATTAGCGTGAAGCTCAGGCCTTATTGTCTACTTTGCCACGGGCTTCGTCACGTAATTCTCGTCGTAATATCTTTCCGACGTTGGATTTAGGCAGCTCATCGCGGAATTCAACCAGCTTCGGCACCTTGTAGCCCGTGAGCTGACGACGGCAGAACGTTACCAGCGCCTCCTCCGTCAGGGAAGGATCTTTCTTGACCACAAATATTTTAACCGCTTCACCGCTGCTGCCGGAAGGGACGCCGACAGCCGCCACTTCGAGTACGCCGCTGTGCTGCATAACCACGTCTTCGATCTCATTCGGATAGACGTTGAAGCCGGAGACCAGGATCATGTCTTTCTTGCGATCGACGATGCGCAGGAAGCCCTCGTCATCCATTACCGCAATATCACCGGTGTGCAGCCAGCCGTCTTTGATGATTTCGTCAGTCGCATCGGGACGCTGCCAGTAACCCAGCATCACCTGCGGACCTTTGACGCAAAGCTCACCCGGCTCGCCCGGCGCGACTTCGTTATCGTTATCATCGACCAGTTTGGCCTCTGTGGAAGGAACCGGTAGACCAATGCTTCCACTGTGATAGTCGATATCGTGTGGGTTGACGCTGACCAGCGGAGCACATTCCGTCAGCCCATAGCCTTCCAGCAAATACTGACCGGTGAGCTTCACCCAGCGCTCGGCGACCGCCTGCTGAACCGGCATGCCGCCCCCCGCAGAGAGATGCAGCGTGGAGAAATCCAGCTGCTGGAACTCTTTGTTATTAAGCAGCGCGTTAAACAGGGTGTTTACCCCCGTCATGGCGGTGAACGGGTATTTCGCCAGCTCTTTCACCAGGCCCGGGATATCGCGCGGGTTGGTGATGAGGATGTTCTGACCACCCAGTTCAATAAACAGCAGGCAGTTCATGGTCAGCGCAAAGATGTGATACAGCGGAAGCGCGGTGATCACCACCTCTTTGCCCGGATGCAGCAGCGGCCCGTAGGTGGCGTTCACCTGTTCAAGGTTTGCCAGCATATTGCGGTGGGTAAGCATGGCCCCTTTGGCGACGCCGGTGGTCCCGCCCGTGTATTGCAGAAACGCAAGATCTTCCGCCACCACTTCGGGTTTCACATACTGCATACGGTAGCCCGCATGCAGCGCGCGGCGGAAGGAGATGGCGTCCGGCAGGTGGTATTTTGGCACCAGGCGCTTGACGTATTTGACGACAAAGTTAACCAGCGTGCCTTTGGCAGTGGAGAGCTGATCCCCCATGCGCGTCAGGATGACGTGTTTAACCTGGGTTTTGTCGACCACTTTTTCCAGGGTATGGGCGAAGTTGGACACAATGACAATCGCGGCCGCGCCGCTGTCGTTCAGCTGATGCTCCAGCTCGCGCGGGGTATACAGCGGGTTGACGTTGACGACAATCATCCCGGCTCGCAGGATACCGAACAACGCCACCGGGTATTGCAGCAGGTTTGGCATCATCAGCGCGACGCGGTCCCCTTTTTGCAGCCCCAGCCCTTCCTGAAGATACGCCGCAAACGCGCGGCTACGCTCCTCAAGCTTACGGAACGTCATGACCTCGCCCATATTCACGAATGCGGGCTGGTCCGCGTAGCGCCTTACCGAGTGCTCAAATAATTCCACCAGGGATTGATAACGGTCAGGATTGATCTCAGCAGGAACATCTGCGGGATAACGGTTAAGCCAAACCTTCTTCAATGCATCACCTCTGAAATGAGTGTTCGTCGTCATCACAACCCCGATAATAAACAGTTTGTTAACATTATATTAACTCAGCGTACCAGTTTATTAATTGTTCACATTTAAGGTTGCGAAGCGCGTCACTCTTTTTTTTCGTTTTATCCGTAAAAAAACAGAGACAGCGGCTGAGCCGCTGTCTCTTTTCTAACAATAACAGTAAGTTACTCAGTAACGATCGTCTGAACCTGTGCAGGACCCGGGTTATACCAGCCCCAGCCCGGGTAGCCGTAACGATAAGGATGTGGACCCCACATCCACGGATCCATCGGCTGAGGCGGCATGATCACCTGCTGTGCCAGCCGCCAGCGTTTATACCCGTTGACCTGCATGGTCATAAATTTATACGGCGTGCTGCCGATTTTACCCTGCACGGCGCCGGTAATCGGCCCGACGACGGTCACCAGCTGTCCGCGAAAATCGACCGGATCGAGGAAACCACTGACGTCCGCATAGATACGCCCGCGAGAGGCCTCACCCAGTACCGGCCGCGCGCCGCTGTCCAGCGGAACGGTCGCGATCTCCAGACGGGTTTTCCCCTGCTGGTTTTGTACGTCGATGACCTTACCGCCAAAGCGCGCTTCCTGGCCGACGTAGAGCTCAGGCGCATTCATCACTCGCACCAGATCCTGCTGTGGCGTCGGGCTGCTGCCCTTAATCGCATCAGGAACGGAAACGCATCCGCTCAGTGCTATGGCAACCGCGCCTGCAATAATAAGGCGTACTACTTTAGTCTGAACCGCCATGATGCGACTCCTTTTTCTCAGTTCCTGTTACTGAGATTCACTCGCGGCCCGGAAGTTTCTTCCACGCAACGGTGTTTCGCAAATAAACCGGCTCCGCGTGTTCAACGGCAACGGTTTTTCCTGCCGCGAGCAGCTGGCAGGCAATCGGAAGCATGTCTTCCGCAGCCGGCAGCAGCATGTTGCCGTCCACCAGCGTCACCCCGGTGTCGTTTGCCATGTCTGGCCACGCCGGCCAGCCGGTGCCGACGGTTGCCCACTCACCGGAGAGCTGTTGCAGTCGTTCAGTGACCGCTTCCGGCTTAAGCACGGCTTCCGTCTCTTCACCGTGCCACACGCCCTGCTCGTCGCGGGTGTATTCGGCCCAGTAAACTTCGCCCATGCGGGCATCAATCGCGGCCAGGACGCGCGTTGCCCCGGTCATGCGCCATGCGCCCTGCGCCATGGTGGCGAGGGTAGAGACCCCGATCATCGGCAGTTCGGCGCCCAGCGCCAGCCCCTGCGCAATGCCGATCCCGATACGTACGCCCGTAAAGCTGCCGGGGCCACGGCCAAAGGCCAGCGCGTCGAGGTCGGTTAAGGAGGTGTTGCCCTGAGTTAAAATGGCTTTTACCAGGGGCAGAATGCGTTGGGTGTGTTCCCGTGGGCACTCTTCGAAATGAGCAGAAACAGCACCGTCGTTCAACAGAGCGACAGAGCAAGCCTCTGTCGCGGTATCAATAGCCAGAATTCGCATCAGTCGTCGCGCTCTCGCAAGGGTCAGTCACAAAATGGCGCGCATCTTAGCACACTCCGGGGTAAATTACTCCGCCGTTGGGTTTGCCAGGAAACGCACCGCGCGTTTTATGTCCCGCGTCCGCGGCGCGGGCGGCAGGCTGGCGAGGAAGGTTGCCCCGTAAGGACGCATCACCAGCCGGTTATCGCAAATGACGAGCACCCCGCGATCGGTAACGTCGCGGATTAATCGCCCTACCCCCTGCTTGAGGGTAATCACCGCATCCGGCAGCTGTACCTCGTCAAACGGATCGCCCCCGCGCAGACGGCAGTCTTCCATCCGCGCCTTCAGCAGCGGGTCGTCAGGAGAGGTAAATGGCAGCTTATCAATGATCACCAGCGAGAGCGTATCGCCGCGCACGTCCACCCCTTCCCAGAAGCTGCTGGTTGCCACCAGCAGGGCATTTCCGGCGCTGACAAACTGCTGTAACAGCTGGCCTTTGCTGGTTTCTCCCTGCAGCAGCACCGGTAAGGTCATGGTGGCGCGGAACTGCTCGGCGAGGTCACGCATCATGGCGTGAGAGGTGCAGAGCATAAAACAGCGGCCGTTGTTGGCCTCGATCATCGGTTTCAACATCGCGGCCAGATGGCGCGCCGCGCCCGGCTGGTTCGGCAGCGGCAGATTACGGGGAACGCAGAGCAGCGCCTGTTTTTCGTAATCGAACGGGCTGGGCAGGAGCAGGGATTCCGCCTCCTCAATGCCAAGACGTTCCGTGAAGTGATGCAGATCGTCGTTCACCGACAGGGTTGCCGAGGTGAAGATCCAGCTTCCCGGCTTTTGCGCCATCACCTCTTTAAATTTATCGGCCACCGTCAGCGGCGTGAGCGCCAGCGTGAAGTGCCGCGAGGTGCACTCATACCAGTAGCTGAACCCCGGCTGGTTAATCTCTTTCAGCCGCTTGAGCCGCCCGCGATAGAGCGTGGCGCGTTCGAAGGCCGCGTCCAGCAGCGCGGAGCGGCCGAGGGACAGTTTTGCCACGTCGTAGCAGAGTTCCAGGGCATCATCGAGCAGCAGCAGCGCGCGCTGGATGTTTTTGTCCGCCAGCAGCTCGCGCAGGTTGCCGCGATAGCCCGGCTCGCCGAGCTGTAAGCGGAAATCCTGCGCGCTTTGGGCCAGACGGTCGGCGCACTTCTGCAGCTGCTGGGTATCTTTGAGTTCGGTCCGGTAAGCGATGGTGAAATCTTTCGCCAGATCCTGCAGCTGGCGGCTGGAAAGCGACTGGCCGAAGTACTGGCTGGCGATGTCCGGAAGCTGGTGGGCTTCATCGAAGATCATCACGTCCGCCTCCGGGATCAGCTCGCCGAAACCGCTGTCCTTGACGACCATATCCGCGAGGAACAGATGGTGGTTCACCACCACCACATCCGCGTCCATCGCCGTTTTGCGCGCCTTCACCACAAAGCAGTCTTTATACAGCGGACAGTCGCTGCCGAGGCAGTTGTCGTTGGTGCTGGTCACCAGCGGCCAGGCAGGCGAGTCTTCCGGCACGCTCGCGCAGGTGCTGATGTCCCCCTCTTCAGTCTGGTTCGCCCAGGCGCGAAGGATAATAACGTCGCTGAGGGTTTGCACCGGCAGGTCGCCGCCCGCCAGCGCCTGCTGCTCAAGACGTTCCAGACAGAGATAGTTAGAGCGCCCCTTCAGCAGGGCCAGACGCCCCTTGTATTTCAGCGCTTTCGCCACCGTGGGCAAATCGCGGCTGTAGAGCTGATCCTGCAGCGCCTTCGAACCGGTGGAAATAATCACCTTCTTCTTCGCGCGCAGCGCCGGAGCAAGGTAAGCATACGTTTTACCCGTGCCGGTTCCGGCTTCGACCACCAGCGGCTGAGCCTTATCGATGGCGCGTGCAACGGCGTGCGCCATCTGGCGCTGAGGCTCACGGGGCTTGAAGCCGGGAATAGCCTGCGCTAATTGACCTTCAGGGGAAAAATCGTCTGCCACGGTGCTCTCTCACTGTATTTTTGCACAGGGATTATGTCAGCCCATCCTCTCCTGTGCCACCCCAAATAGTGACGACAGGAGAACAATATGGCAGTCTTGCCGCCTGACGACGAAAAATAACGAGGAAACGTTTATGACAATTGTGCGCATTGATGCCGAAGCCCGCTGGTCTGATGTGGTGATCCATAACCAGACGCTTTACTACACCGGCGTACCGGCTAACCTGGACGCGGATGCGTTCGAGCAGACGGCTAACACCCTGGCGCAGATTGATGCGGTGCTGGAAAAACAGGGCAGCGACAAATCCCGCATTCTGGATGCGACGATTTTCCTGGCAAACAAAGATGATTTCGCGGCGATGAACAGAGCCTGGGATGCATGGGTAGTGGCGGGTCACGCGCCTGTACGCTGCACCGTACAGGCCACGCTGATGAAACCGGAGTATAAGGTTGAGATCAAGATTATCGCGGCGGTGTAAGCCCGATTACTCTTCTGGATCTTCATCTTCATCTTCGAATCGCGCCACGATCCGCTCGCCGGAATGACTGGCGCGAATCTCCTGAGCGACAACGGTAATCGCCTGTCCGCTGCTCATCCCCTGGGACATCAGTTCCTGAATTCGCTCAACCGCTTTCTGCTGCTGTTCATGGCTCAGAGAAGGTAAACCTGCAAACATCGTCAACTCCTGCTAAATTATTCGCGCTAATTATTTCACGCTGCCCGGTAGTATGCCACACATGAACATGCGCTTCCCCACTGTTATTACCTTACCCTGGCGTGCAGACGCCGCTGAATTCTGGTTTGCCCGCCTGAGCCATCTTCCGTATGCGATGCTGCTGCATTCCGGCCATGCGGACCATCCCTATAGCCGCTTCGATATTCTGGTGGCCGATCCGCTAAAGACGCTGACAACCGATGACCTGTCGTTAACGGACGATCCCCTGAAGCAGCTGCAGCAAGCCATTAACGCGCTGGGCTTATCTGCTGCGCCGAACCCGGACTTCCCTTTTCAGGGGGGCGCGCTGGGCCTGTTTGGCTACGATCTGGGTCGCCGTTTCGAAACGCTGCCGGAGCATGCGCAGGCAGATATTTCCCTGCCAGACATGGCCGTGGGGCTGTATGACTGGGCGTTAATTATTGATCATCATAAAAAAAAGGTTTCCCTGCTGAGCCATCATGACGTGCAGGCGCGTCTGGCGTGGCTGGAGGCGCAACAGCCTGCACCGGCACAGACGTTCACGCTCACCTCAGGCTGGCGTTCAAATATGAGCGCAGCGGAGTATGCCGAAAAATTCGCGCGCGTTCAGGCGTATCTGCAAAGCGGTGACTGCTATCAGGTTAACCTCGCCCAGCGCTTCCAGGCGACATACCGGGGAGATGAGTGGCAGGCATTTACCCGTCTTAATGCCAGCAATAAGGCGCCGTTCAGCGCGTTTGTCCGTCTGGAACGGGGGGCCATACTCAGCCTGTCTCCGGAGCGCTTTATTCATCTGGCCGAGGGCACGATTCAAACCCGTCCGATTAAAGGCACTCTGCCGCGTCTTGCCGATCCCGACGCCGATCGCCAGCAGGCGGAAAAGCTGGCCGCCTCGCCGAAAGACCGCGCCGAGAACCTGATGATTGTCGATCTGATGCGTAACGATATTGGTCGCGTCGCCGAACCGGGCAGCGTGCGCGTGCCGGAACTGTTTGTCGTCGAGCCTTTCCCGGCGGTGCATCATCTGGTCAGTACCATTACCGCGCGTCTCCCAGACTCTCGCACCGCCTGCGATCTGCTCCGCGCCGCGTTCCCGGGCGGCTCCATCACCGGCGCGCCAAAGGTGCGGGCGATGGAGATCATTGATGAGCTGGAGCCGCACCGCCGCAACGCCTGGTGCGGCAGCATCGGCTATATCAGCCTGTGCGGCACCATGGATACCAGCATTACCATTCGCACGCTGACGGCCTGCGACGGAAACCTTTACTGCTCGGCCGGGGGCGGCATTGTTGCCGATAGCCAGGTCGATGCGGAATATCAGGAAACCTTTGATAAGGTTAACCGTATCCTGAAACAACTGGAGTAATCACGGGTGGAAAAAGAGAACCTGACGCTTGACGATTTTTTATCTCGCTTTCAGCTATTACGACCGCAGGTCAACCGCGAGGCGCTGAACCAGCGTCAGGCGGCCGTGCTGATCCCGGTCGTGCGTCGCGCGCAGCCGGGCCTGCTGCTCACCCAGCGTTCTCCCCATTTACGTAAGCACGCGGGTCAGGTCGCCTTTCCGGGTGGCGCAGTAGACAGCTCCGACGCCTCGCTGATTGCCGCCGCGCTGCGGGAAGCGCAGGAAGAGGTTGCCATTCCGCCGGAGGCTGTGGAGGTCATCGGCGTGCTGCCGCCCGTCGACAGCGTTACCGGTTTTCAGGTCACGCCGGTAGTGGGCATTATCCCGCCCGGCCTGCAGTATCATGCCAGCGTCGATGAGGTATCTGCGGTGTTTGAAATGCCGCTTGAAGAGGCGCTCCGGCTAAGCCGTTATCATCCGCTGGATATCCATCGTCGCGGGCATGACCATCGGGTCTGGTTGTCCTGGTATCAGCATTATTTTGTCTGGGGCATGACGGCGGGCATCATTCGCGAACTGGCGCTGCAAATCGGCCTGAAACCTTGACTATACTTTACATTCCATCCTTTTTTGCAGGTTTGCGATCCGCGTCGCGCTATTAGCAAAACCCATCGTTAACCATTAGTTTAATTCATGTGAATAGTTAAGCCGAGGTCGGTGTTCCCTCTTACACTATGCGCAGTTATAACATCGTTACTGGAACCCCGGTAACCCTGTCAGGAGTGTGAAAGTGATTAGTATATTCGACATGTTCAAAGTGGGAATTGGCCCTTCGTCTTCCCATACTGTTGGCCCGATGAAGGCCGGTAAACAGTTCGTCGATGATCTGGTCGAAAAAGGATTACTGGAAAGCGTTACCCGTGTCGCCGTGGATGTTTACGGCTCGCTGTCATTAACGGGTAAAGGCCACCACACCGATATCGCCATTATTATGGGTCTGGCAGGCAATATGCCGGATACCGTAGATATTGATGCCATCCCGGCATTCATCCGCGACGTGGAAACACGCGGCCGCCTGCTGCTGGCAAACGGTCAGCAGGAAGTCGATTTCCCGCAGGATGACGGCATGCGTTTCCGCAGCGACAACCTGCCGCTGCATGAAAACGGCATGACCATTCACGCTTACAGCGGTGAAAAAGAGATTTACAGCAAAACGTACTACTCCATCGGCGGTGGCTTCATCGTGGATGAAGAGCATTTTGGCAAAGACAGCGTCGGCGACGTCAGCGTACCGTACCCGTTCAAATCGGCTACCGAAATGCTGGGCTACTGCAAAGAGACCGGTCTTTCACTGTCCGGCATGGTGATGCAGAACGAACTGGCCCTGCACAGCAAAAAAGAGATTGAAGACTATTTTGCGAACGTCTGGCAAACCATGCGCGCCTGTATCGACCGCGGGATGAACACCGAAGGCGTTCTGCCGGGTCCACTGCGCGTACCGCGTCGTGCCTCTGCCCTGCGCCGTATGCTGGTGACCACGGACAAGTTCTCCAATGACCCGATGAACGTGGTCGACTGGGTAAACATGTTTGCCCTGGCGGTTAACGAAGAGAACGCCGCCGGTGGCCGCGTCGTGACGGCGCCAACCAACGGTGCGTGCGGTATCGTTCCGGCAGTGCTGGCCTATTACGATCACTTTATTGAGCCCGTGACGCCGGACATCTATATCCGCTATTTCCTGGCGGCAGGTGCCATCGGTGCGCTGTACAAAATGAACGCCTCCATCTCCGGCGCGGAAGTGGGATGTCAGGGTGAAGTCGGCGTTGCCTGCTCCATGGCGGCGGCGGGTCTGGCAGAGCTGCTGGGCGCAAGCCCTGAGCAGGTCTGCGTGGCGGCGGAAATCGGTATGGAACATAACCTCGGTCTGACCTGTGACCCGGTCGCGGGCCAGGTGCAGGTGCCGTGCATCGAGCGTAACGCGATTGCCTCGGTGAAAGCCATCAACGCCTCACGTATGGCGATGCGCCGTACCAGCGAACCTCGCGTATCGCTGGATAAGGTGATTGAAACTATGTACGAAACCGGCAAGGACATGAACGCGAAATACCGCGAGACGTCCCGCGGTGGCCTGGCCATTAAGGTGCAGTGCGACTAATACTGCCTTTCGCCCATCTGCAACGGATGGGCGAATTTCCCTCTTCTTTCTCGTCTCCTTCAGCTTTCCCCACTACACTTTTACTGTTGCGTCCGGCTTTTGTGGCTGGTGGCTTATCAGGCGACCGTTCATGCAAACTGCACAAACGATCATTAAAAACTATCGCCGAAAACGCGTTATCGTCTGTGTCACGGTTGCGCTCCTCACGCTCATCCTGACGTTAGGCATTCGCTTTATTTCACAGCGCAATGTTAACCAACAGCGGATCCTCGATTTTACCAGCCACACCGTTCGCGCCCTTGATAACGTACTGCTTTCTTTAGAGAACCGCCGCAGCGTGCTGCAGCCCCTGGTGGGGCAGCCCTGCCCGCAGGCGCACCTGGCGCTGCGAAAGCAGGCCGCCATTTTGCAGACGGTACGCTCCATCGCCCTGATTAACGAGGGTATCCTGTATTGCTCAAGTATTTTCGGGAGCCGCAACGTGCCCGTTCGCGACTTCCTGAAAGAACTCCCCGCCAGCACGGCAAAGCTGATTTTATCGACCGACCAGTGGCTGCTTAAAGATAGCCCGATATTGGTCCAGTGGTATCCCGTCTCTCAGGACGGTGAAGCTGGCGTTATCGAGATCATCAATATCGATCTGATCGCCAAAATGATCCTTGAGCCCCAGCGCCCGCTCATCAATGACGTGGCGCTGACCGTAGGCGATCGCTTTCTGCGCTATGGACAACGCGTCAGCGACAGCCTGACCTTTGATGAGGAAGGTTCTCTTTTCCAGCAATCGTCAACCCGAAACCCTTTCACCATTACGGTCAGCGGGCCAGGCCCTGGAGAGTTAGCCTTAAAAAGCCTGCCAGCCCAGCTGCCGCTTGGACTCATGCTCAGCCTGCTGCTGGGCTATCTCGCCTGGCTGGCAACGGCAAACCGGATGAGCTTTACGTGGGAGATCGATATGGGCATTGCGGCGCGGGAATTTGAGCTTTTCTGCCAGCCGCTGGTGAATGCCCGCACCCAGGCGTGCACCGGCGTGGAAATCCTGCTGCGCTGGAATAACCCCCGTCAGGGTTGGATCACCCCGGAGGTATTTATCCCTCTGGCAGAAGAACATAACCAGATTGTCCCTCTGACCCGCTACGTCATCGCCGAAACGGTGCGCCAGATAGGCTACTTTCCTTCCAGCGCCGGTTTTCACATCGGTATTAACGTCGCCGCCAGCCATTTCCGTCACGCGGTGTTGATACAGGACCTGAATCGCCTCTGGTTCAGCGCCAGTCCGCGCCAGCAGCTGGTGATTGAACTCACGGAACGGGATGCGCTGCTGGATGCGGATTATCGCATCGTGCGCGAGCTGCATCGCAAAGGGGTGAAGCTGGCCATCGACGATTTTGGTACCGGGAACAGCTCCCTCTCCTGGCTCGAAAAGCTGCACCCGGACGTGCTGAAAATTGACCAGTCGTTTACCACCGCCATCGGCACCGACGCCGTGAACTCGACGGTAACGGATATGATTATTGCGCTGGGACAGCGGCTGAATATCGAACTGGTTGCTGAAGGGGTCGAGACGGAGGAGCAGGCGCGCTACTTGCGCCGCCATGGCGTACCTGTCCTGCAGGGGTTTTTCTATGCGCGGCCCATGCCGCTACGGGATTTTCCGAAGTGGCTGGCGGGGAGCGCGTCCCCGCCAGCGCATCATAACGGGCACATCGTGCCCTTAATGCCGCTGCGCTAAGCCGGCTTACTCATCTTCGTCGTGGGCTGATTGTTCTTTAACAATACGAACCATATCAACGCGATAGTCGTTGGCTTCAACGATCGTAATGTGCAGCGGCCCCAGCTCGATCACATCTCCGACGCGCGGGATTTGCCCGTTAACGGCGATAACCAGACCGGCAACGGTCGCGATGTCTTCTTCATCGTTGATCACGTTTTCCAGCCCCAGCGTGTGCGAGAGCGCGTGCAGGTCTGTGGTACCTTTAACCAGCCAGCCTTCACCGTCGGCAACGATCTCAGGCGTTTCGTCGGCATCCGGGAATTCACCGGCAATCGCCTCCAGCACGTCCAGCGGCGTAACCAGCCCCTGCACCACGCCAAACTCGTTGGTGACGATAACAAAGCTACCGCGAGCGCGGCGCAGCACCCCGAGCAGGTTGATAGGATCCAGCGTTTCCGGCACGACAATCGCAGGCGACGCGGCGGCAACGGCTTCCACGTTGACGCCCTCTTCCAGGGCCACCAGCATCTCTTTTGCCCGCACCACGCCGATGATCTCATCCAGCTCTCCGCGACACACCGGGAACAGGCTGTGCGGAGAAGAGAGCAGCTGCTGGCGAATTTCATCCACGCTCAGGTTTGCATCGACCCAGCTGATCTCCCCACGCGGCGTCATGATGCCGCGCAGCGAACGGGAGGCCAGGGAGAGCACGCCGTTGATCATATAGCGTTCTTGTTCCACAAACGCCCCTTCCGGGACCGGAACCGGGTTATGGTTTTCGGAATCAGACTGGACGTTCACCTGACGACGACCGCCCATCAGGCGCAGAATCGCATCTGCGGTACGGGCGCGCAGCGGCTGATTCGACTGCTGCTTAATAAAGTTACGGCGCGCAATCTGGTTGAACAGCTCGATCAGGATCGAGAAGCCAATCGCGGCGTACAGGTAGCCTTTCGGAATATGGAAGCCAAAACCTTCCGCCACCAGGCTCAGACCAATCATCAGCAGGAAGCTAAGACACAGCACGACCACCGTTGGATGCTGGTTAACGAAGCGCGTCAGCGGCTTCGAGGCCAGCAGCATTACCGCCATCGCAATGACGACAGCCGCCATCATTACCGGCAGATGATTCACCATGCCGACTGCCGTGATCACCGCATCCAGCGAGAAGACCGCATCAAGCACCACGATCTGCATCACTACCACCCAGAAGCTGGCATAGCCCTTACCGTGCCCATCATCGTGCTGACGGTTTTCCAGCCGCTCGTGTAGCTCCGTCGTCGCTTTGAAAAGCAGGAATATCCCCCCGATCAGCATGATTAAATCACGCCCGGAGAAGGTGTAGTCCATGACGGAGAACAGCGGTTTGGTCAGCGTGACCATCCAGGAGATGACGGAGAGCAGCCCCAGTCGCATAACCAGCGCCAGCGAGAGACCAATCAGTCGCGCTTTATCACGCTGTTTTGGCGGCAGTTTGTCCGCGAGGATGGCGATAAACACCAGGTTATCAATGCCGAGAACAATCTCGAGCACCACCAGCGTGAGCAATCCCACCCAGATTGACGGGTCCATTAAGAATTCCATGACAAGCTCCTGCTAAAGGAATGACGAAACGGTGCCCCACTCAACGCGGGCAAAACAGAGGTAAACAGAGTCGATACGTGGCGAGGATCGCCGGTGAATAAGGCGCGAAATGGCCTGGAAGATGACTGACGTCGGTGACGGTCCATATAGTGGGCTGTAGCCCTATACTCCTGAACTATTAAACGGAGGCTAAACATATCAGAGACACTGTGTTTTTAGCAAAGATTTACGTTCCTTTGCAAAGTTCTGTAACACAGCGGCTTTACGCTACAGATAAATCTGTAACGCGTGGCTAAATTACGGATCTTCATCACATAAATTATTTTTTCACTATCTAAAATAATTCGCGGAAGTCTTAGTTTTTTTGAACTCTAACCCTTATCTGAATCGATTCGGTTCGCCAATACGATTCTCAGTACGACTGCCTGGCAGGCGTATTAATGATAATAAAAGGAGGTAGCAAGTGACCATTGCTATTGTCATAGGCACACATGGTTGGGCTGCTGAGCAGCTACTCAAAACGGCAGAGATGCTGTTGGGCGAGCAGGAAAACGTCGGCTGGATCGATTTTGTTCCCGGTGAAAACGCCGAGACGCTGATAGAGAAGTACAACGCTCAACTCGCGAAGCTGGATACCAGCAAAGGCGTGCTGTTTCTCGTTGATACATGGGGCGGCAGCCCGTTCAATGCCGCCAGCCGCATTGTCGTCGATAAAGAGCACTATGAAGTTGTCGCCGGGGTTAATATTCCCATGCTGGTGGAAACCTTCATGGCTCGCGACGACAATCCGGCGTTCGATGAGCTGGTGGCGCTGGCCGTTGAAACCGGTCGCGAAGGGGTAAAAGCCCTGAAGGCGCAGCCAGTTGAAAAACCCGCCCCTGCGCCTGCAGCGGCACCAAAAGCGGCAGCACCGGCAAAACCGATGGGCCCGAACGATTACATGGTCATCGGCCTGGCGCGTATTGATGACCGCTTAATCCACGGCCAGGTCGCCACGCGCTGGACCAAAGAGACCAACGTTCGACGCATTATCGTGGTCAGCGACGAAGTGGCCGCCGATACCGTTCGTAAAACCCTTCTGACTCAGGTTGCTCCTCCTGGCGTTACCGCGCACGTCGTGGATGTCGCCAAGATGATCCGCGTGTACAACAACCCGAAATACGCGGGTGAACGCGTGATGCTCCTGTTCACTAACCCGACAGACGTTGAGCGCATTGTTGAAGGCGGCGTGAAAATCACCTCCGTGAACATTGGTGGTATGGCATTCCGTCAGGGCAAAACGCAGGTCAACAACGCCATTTCAGTCGATGCGAAAGATATCGAGGCATTCAACAAGTTGAATGCGCGCGGTATTGAACTGGAAGCCCGTAAGGTTTCCACGGATCAAAAACTGAAAATGATGGATTTGATCGGCAAAGTTGGGAAATAAGCCCGCGCCGGTTCTCATATAAAGTTTATGTAATAGGAGAAGTGCAATGGAGATTACCACTCTTCAGATTGTGCTGGTGTTCGTCGTCGCATGTATTGCGGGTATGGAATCCGTACTTGATGAATTTCAGTTCCACCGCCCTCTGGTGGCCTGTACGCTGATTGGGGCCGTTCTGGGTGACATGAAAACCGGTATCATCATCGGTGGTACCCTGGAAATGATAGCCCTGGGCTGGATGAACATCGGCGCAGCGGTTGCGCCCGATGCCGCTCTGGCCTCTATCATTTCGACCGTTCTGGTTATTGCCGGTCACCAGAGTATTGGTGCCGGTATCGCGCTGGCGATCCCGCTGGCAGCAGCTGGCCAGGTTCTGACCATCATCGTTCGTACTATCACCGTTGCCTTCCAGCACGCGGCGGATAAGGCGGCCGAAAACGGCAACCTCACGGCACTGTCGTGGATCCACGTATCATCCCTGTTCCTGCAGGCGATGCGTATCGCGATCCCGGCGGTTATCGTGGCGATCTCTGTTGGTACCAGTGAAGTGCAGAGCATGCTGAACGCCATTCCAGAAGTGGTCACCGGCGGTCTGAACATCGCGGGCGGTATGATCGTAGTTGTCGGTTATGCGATGGTCATCAACATGATGCGCGCAGGCTACCTGATGCCGTTCTTCTACCTCGGCTTCGTGACCGCTGCCTTCACCAACTTCAACCTGGTTGCACTGGGTGTGATTGGCGCGGTGATGGCGATTCTCTACATCCAGCTCAGCCCGAAATATAACCGCGTTGCGGGTGCCCCAGCGCAGGCTGCTGGTAACAACGATCTCGATAACGAACTGGACTAACAGGTGAGCGAAATGGTTGATATGACAAAAACTACCACCGAGAAGAAACTCACTCCGGGTGATATTCGTGGCGTGTTCATCCGTTCTAACCTGTTTCAGGGTTCATGGAACTTCGAACGTATGCAGGCGCTGGGCTTCTGCTTCTCCATGGTGCCAGCGATCAAGCGCCTGTACCCGGAAAACAACGAAGCGCGCCGTCAGGCGATCAAGCGTCACCTGGAATTCTTTAACACCCATCCTTACGTAGCGGCTCCGGTTCTGGGCGTAACGCTGGCGATGGAAGAACAGCGTGCGAACGGCGCAGAGATTGACGATGGTGCCATCAACGGTATCAAAGTCGGCCTGATGGGTCCGCTGGCCGGTGTCGGTGACCCAATCTTCTGGGGCACCGTGCGTCCGGTCTTCGCGGCGCTGGGTGCCGGTATCGCGATGAGCGGCAGCCTGCTTGGCCCGCTGCTGTTCTTCATCCTGTTCAACGCAGTGCGTCTGCTGACCCGCTATTACGGTGTGGCCTACGGTTACCGTAAAGGGGTGGACATCGTTAAGGACATGGGCGGCGGCTTCCTGCAGAAACTGACTGAGGGGGCGTCAATCCTCGGCCTGTTTGTCATGGGGGCGCTGGTTAACAAGTGGACGCACGTGAACATCCCGCTGGTGGTATCGACCATCACCGGTCAGGATGGTCAGACGCGTGTGACGACCGTGCAGACGATTCTGGACCAGCTGATGCCTGGCCTGGTACCGCTGCTGTTAACCTTCGCCTGCATGTGGCTGCTGCGTAAGAAAGTGAACCCGCTGTGGATTATCGTTGGCTTCTTCGTCATCGGTATCGCGGGCTACGCTGTCGGCCTGCTGGGTCTGTAAGCTTCAATGCTATAGGCCGGGGGCTTGCCCCCGGTTTTTTTTATCTGGAGGATGAATGACTGTCACGGACATCGTACTGGTTTTATTTATTGCTGCCCTTCTGGCTTACGCGATCTATGACGAATTCATCATGCCCCGCCGTCACGGCGAGACGCTGCTCTCCCTTCCCCTTCTGCGACGCGGGCGCGTGGATGCGTTTATCTTCGCGGGTCTCATCGTTATTCTTATTTACAATAACGTCACCAGTCATGGTGCAATATTAACCACATGGTTATTATGTGCGCTGGCATTAATGGCGGTTTATCTGTTCTGGATCCGCAGGCCGAAAATCATTTTTAAATCCCGCGGATTTTTCTTCGCCAATGTGTGGATAGAATATAACCGTATTAAAGAGATGAATTTATCCGAAGACGGTGTGCTGGTGATGCAATTAGAACAACGCCGCCTGCTTATTCGGGTGAAGAATATTGACGACCTTGAAAAGGTCTACAAGTTACTCGTTAAAACTCAATGATTTAAATATATAGCAATGGCTATATTCTGTGTTTATCTTGCGCAAGAAATATAGCCTAAGCTATATCCCCTTCATTAATTTGTTCTCTATTTGTTAACGATACTTTCACGCTTAAAGACAAATGAAAATCGTTATCACCAAGCATTTTAAATAATGCCTCTTCGTTGTTGTTTTATATTCTCAAAATATGTTAAGGTTGCGCCCGTCGTTGGGGAGTAGCCGATTTCCTGTTCGCAGGAAATGTACGTGTCAACATACTCGTTGAAAAACGTGGCGCGTACGGATCGCTGACAGCACATCTTATGTGCGGCGCGATCAGGCGAGACCATAGATACATCAACTGCTGTTTACTGGGGGCAGTGATGTGTCATATGGATATCCCCGGTCTGGACGCTGTTATGAATATCTCCGCTACGATCCTCCTCGCTTTTGGCATGTCCATGGACGCATTTGCTGCTTCCATCGGAAAAGGCGCCACGCTCCACAAACCTAAGTTCTCAGAAGCCCTGCGTACCGGCCTCATTTTTGGTGCTATCGAAACGCTTACGCCGCTTATCGGTTGGGGACTTGGCATGCTCGCCAGCCAGTTCGTGCTGGAGTGGAACCACTGGATTGCCTTCGTACTGCTGGTGTTTCTCGGTGGCAGAATGGTGATTGAAGGTTTTCGCGGCGGTGATGATGAAGACGAGGAACCGCAGCACCGCCACGGGTTCTGGCTGCTGGTCACCACGGCGATTGCCACCAGCCTTGATGCGATGGCCGTCGGGGTCGGTCTGGCATTCCTGCAGGTCAATATTATTGCCACCGCGCTGGCCATCGGCTGCGCAACGCTGATCATGTCCACGCTGGGCATGATGGTCGGACGGTTTATCGGCCCGCTGCTGGGCAAACGCGCTGAGATCCTGGGTGGAATTGTGCTGATTGGCATTGGTGCCCAGATCCTCTGGGCACACTTCGCCGGTTAATCCTCGCGCTGCCAGACATGGATACTGAAATCCGTCTGGCAGTTAAATATTAATTGTACAGCTAACGCTTCCCACACTTCCGGTTTTGCCCGCCACGCGAACGGCGTCATCTGCAGCAACGCGGTTGCCTCTTCGCCTTTCAGCGTCATTTCATACGCCACGGTTTGCTCCTGCTTCAGGGTAAAACCGGCCAGCTGTTCAGAATGAGGTGCATGCAGTCGCACTTCGTCGTAGATCAGCCCTTTCAGCTCCATCAGATGACGCGGGCCCGGCGTTACGGTGACCACCCATCCGCCCGGCTTCACCACGCGAGCCAGCTCTTCCGCCTTGCAGGGCGCGTAAATGCGGATAACAGCGTCCATGCTGGCATCGTCAAACGGCAGCCGGTGGCTGGATGCCACGCAGAACGTCACGTCCGCGTAACGCTTTGCCGCCGCGCGAATGGCCACTTTCGACACGTCCAGACCGAATGTCAACGCGCCCTTCTCACGGGCGATCCCGGCAAAGCGTGCGGTGTAGTACCCTTCCCCGCAGCCAATATCGAGCATGGCGGTGGCTGAACCCGGCAGGATGTCATTCAGCATCTGCGCGACGGTCTCCCGCAGCGGCAGATAGTGCCCGGCATCCAGAAACGCGCGGCGCGCCTGCATCATCTCTGCACTGTCGCCTGGATCGCGGGAGCGCTTATGCTGCACCGGCAGAAGATTCACGTAGCCTTCTTTTGCCATATCAAACTGATGCCCCTGCGGACAGGTATAACTTTTATCTGAATGCGTCAGGGGGGCGTGGCAAAGGGGACAGCTGAAGGACATGGTGACTCCGGAGCATAATCAAAGGGCGAAGTGTACCGCTATTCGCCCTGGTTATAAACGCCCGGTTAACGCATTACGATAAGGTGATCGGAGCCCGCCGGTAACCCGTCAGGTTTCACATTCTCCAGACGCAGCACGTTACCCATAATCTCGCTGAATACAGGCGCGGAAACGGCACCGCCGTAGTAGGCCCCATTTTGCGGATCGTTAATGACCACCACCAGGGCAAAACGCGGATCGCTGGCGGGCGCAACGCCGGCCGTATAGGCGACGTATTTATCGACGTACTTCCCGCTGTCGTCAATTTTCTTCGCCGTACCGGTTTTCACCGCCACCCGGTAATCACGAACGGCGGCCTTAACGCCCCCGCCGCCGGGCAGCGCAACGCTCTCCATCATGTGCTCCACCTCGTGCGCGATCTCTTCCGGCATGACGCGGTGCCCGATAACGGGTGGATCGATACGCGTAATCGAGAGAGGTCGCTCGAGCCCGAAGCCGCCGATCGTGGCGTAGACGTGCGCCAGCTGGAGCGGCGTCACCATCAGCCCGTAGCCGAAGGCAAAGGTCGCACGATCGAGCTGGCTCCAGTATTTACGATTTGGCAACAGCCCCGAGCTCTCGCCCGTTAAGCCAAGCCCCGTATTCGTGCCAAACCCAAAGTTTCTATAGGTATCAATAAGATGCTGGACAGGCATTGCCAGGGACAGTCGGGACACGCCGGTATCGCTCGATTTTTGCAGGATTCCGGTCATTGTCAGTTCAGGATAATAGCCCACATCGCGGATACGATGCCCGGCAAGGGTATACGGGTGAGTGTCAATCACGCTGTCCGGCTGGACCAGGCCCTGCTGCAGGGCCGTCATCAGCACCAGCGGCTTGACCGTCGAACCGGGTTCGAACGTATCGCTGATGGCGCGATTACGGAAATCGTTGATCGTCGCGCCTTCCCGATTATTGGGGTTGAAATCCGGATAGCTCGCCATGGCGAGTATTTCCCCGGTTGGGATATTAATTAGCACCGATGCGCCAGACTCGGCCTTGTTCCAGGCCACGGCATTATCGAGCGCATCTTCGGTGATGGTTTGCAGCCGCTCGTCGATACTTAACTGGATGTTATGCGCCGGCGCGGGCGCCACTTCCGTCAGGTTTTCAACCACTCGGCCGTAGCGGTCTTCCCTTACCTGCCGCACTCCGGCCTTGCCGGTCAGCTGCGCATTGAAGCTTTTTTCCACGCCTTCAATACCCTGCCCGTCAATATTGGTGAAGCCAATCAGGTTTGCTGCCACATGGCCGGCAGGATAAAAACGGCGGGATTCATCGCGTAAATTGATGCCGGGCAGATTCAGCTTATCGATCCACTTTGCCTGTGCGGGATCGACCTGACGGGCAAGATAAATAAAACGCCCCTGCGGGTTGGCGTTGATTCGCGCCGAAAGTGTGCCCAGGGAGAGATGCAGCGCATTTGCCAACGCCTGCCAGCGTTCGTCAACACCAACGCCCCCTTTTGCCAGCACCGTTTTAGGATCGGCCCAGACGGCCCGGACGGGCACGCTCACCGCCAGGGGGCGACCTTCGCGATCCATTATCATGCCGCGCGGCGCATCAATTGCCAGCTGGCGAAGGGAGCGCATATCTTCCTGCTTCACCAGATTGTCAGGCTTGATGATTTGCAGCCAGGCAACGCGGCCCAGCAAAAAAGCCAGACTACAAAAAATAGCTAAACAGAGCAGCACAAAACGCGCTGGCGTGAAATTGCCAGCGGTCGTTTTCAATTTCTTCTTCACCTGAACCCCAGGACTGTTAAACAACGCCCTGATTTAACGGGAAAAGATGGGTTTAAGGTGGCAAAACAGTGCTACTAACCTCGCAGCTTTGCAACAAGTTACTAACAAGACCGCGAATGGTAATATTTTGAAAGATAAGGGACATAAAAAAGCCCCGCGTTATGCGAGGCTTTATGTCTGAGATTGAAGTGCTAAGCGCTTCAGTCAGCAGCGGTTCGATCAGATAGCAGTTACGTTAACTGCAGCTGGGCCTTTCTGGCCATCCTGAATTTCGAACTCAACGTTCTGGCCTTCAGCCAGAGTTTTGAAGCCGTTACCCTGGATTGCAGAGAAGTGTACGAACACGTCTTTGCTGCCGTCAGCAGGAGTAATGAAACCAAAACCTTTAGACTCGTTGAACCACTTAACTTGACCTTTAATCTTTGCCATTTTGCAAAATTCCTTAGAGTGTTTTCTTAGCCCGCAGGCATTAACTGAGATAAAACTGAGACATTACTGCATGAGGCACTAATATAAGGTTCGGCAGAGAAGCGGTATTCAACGACAACGTGTTTACTCAGGACTTCTTTACTGAAAATGCCACACATAAACAGAACTGTACCTCGTTTGACCCAAAACGTGTTATCACACACTATGTTTAATATGGCAAGCCATTTTTAAACATGTCTCGATCCGCCGCACAAATTCGAACAGTGCCTGTCAGGTTTTGCACAATTATGCGCATCACTCACAGACAGCTCTGCTGCGTAACAAAGACCCAGCGTTGCTTTCACAAGCGCTGTAATCTAAGACTTTTTTAACATAGCTCAATCATTACGAAGCGTCCAGCAACCGGGAAAAGAAATCTTACGTCCTGATTGAGTTAGAACAATTTGTGAAAACTTATGCTTAAATCATTGTAACGCGACCAAATTGTTTCAGAGAAAAAACACTGTTAATAACCCGCGCCGAACTGTATTAAAATGCACCAGCTAATAAACAGTGTTATGCACCAAAATAATGAAATTTTTATGACTCTGCATCAAAAGAAGGCAAGCAAAACGTTTCGATAAAAATAAAACATTCCTGCACGCGTTTACATACAGAATATATGCACTACGTTATCGCTTCGTTTATAAGGATAAATATTCACCAACTTTCAGTATCCTGAAAGAATGATTAACCGGTGCTAAATTATCTAGCGCGTCAGTTAACTCCCGCACAGGTTCATCGAGGGCTTCATCTGCCAGTTCAAACACGCCCCAGTGAATGGGAAACGCCAGAGGACAACCCAGCTGCTGCCACAATGCCACCGCAGATTGCGGATCCATATGATGGACAGCCATGAACCATCGTGGGGCATAGGCACCTATTGGTAACGCGGCAGCATCGATATGGCCAACGCGTTCAGGTATCAACAGCAGTTCAGGCGAATACCCCGTATCACCGCTGAACCAGAAACGATGATGTCGCCCTTCCATAACCCAGCCGCACCATAATGAGCGATTGCGGTTCCATGCCGTGCGCATACTCCAGTGCTGTGCTGGTACGGCGGTCAGCGTCATCCCCTGCCAGGTAAAGCTCTGCCACCAGTCGAGCTCAACCACGCGTTTTGCCCCCCGGCGGCGAAACCAGTCGGCCAGGCCCAGCGGAACAAAAAAACTGACCTCGGGGAAGCGTTTGAGAATACGGCGAATGGTCGCATCATCAAGATGATCGTAATGATTATGGGAGATGACGACCGCATCAAGCTGATTGAGTTGACTGACTGACAGCGCGGGAGGCGTTTTGCGCTGTGGTCCCAGGAAAGGGAGTGGAGAAGCGCGCCGTGAAAAAACCGGATCGGTAAGGATGATATTGCCGTCCAGCTGCAGCATTACGCTCGCGTGCCCCAGCCACCATACCCCATCTTCATGAGGTTGCGTAAGCTCAACCGGTTGCCACCACTGTTGGATAAAGTCTTCATAGCCCAGCGCGGGTGGCTTCGGTAAACCGGCCTCTTTACGCGCTTTACGCCAGCGGTCAAGATCGCCGGGTTGATGTCCGACAGGATCGGTATTACGAAAACCGTTCGGGGTGTGATGTTTCAGGGAGGGGTCATACCAGGGATTTTTCCAGACCACAGCCACCTCCCAGCATAAAAAGATTAACGCTCAGCCACCAGGCGGATAAAGTCGTCTTCGTCTTTGTTATCTTCAGCAACCGCGTCTTTCGGCGCGTCTTTCTCTTCCGGTTCGTTAGCCTCACACAGACGGCGTAGCAGCGCATTCTGACGTTTTTGCTGATCGAGCAGCGCTTCCAGCAGTTCAATCTGCTCGTTAGTACGGGAACTGGCGCGGTTCACGAAAAACCAAATGACCAGGCCCACAAGCAGAACAACCAAAGAAATCATCAGGGATGCCATATTCAGCAGCCCTGAATTCAGTAACTCACCCATTTCACCACCTCAATAAAAACGTCTATTTTACCACTGGCGCGAAGGAAGGAAATCACCTTGAGAAAAAATGCGTATTACCACGGAATAAACTTATTGATTGCGCAAACGCCGCTAAAAAACTGTACATCCTGATCGCACATCACATTGATCGTCTGCGTCCATAACACCACGCACGCTATCAGCACGATAATCAGAATTACCCAGCGTATTTTTTTCACTCCACACTCCGTCTAAAAACCTGATGTAACGAGGTTATCACGCTTATCTTAAACAAGGACTAACTGTACCGCCATCGCACTTTTTTCAGAATCCTGCACTTGTTTCATCGTGTAAACCGTTTAGGCTAGCTTTATGATAACAACGACAAAAGAGGTTAATGATGCGCTTAATCATTCGAACAATTATTGCACTGGCCATCGTCTGGATTGGCCTTCTGCTTACGGGTTATGGCGTGCTTGTGGGAAGCACCGAAAACGCAGCCGGGTTAGGGATTCAATGTAAATATTTAACAGCACAGGGCGTGAGCACTGCGCAATATTTGCATACTGACAGCGGGATCGTTGGCTTGACCAACTGTCCGGTCCTGCGAAAGACATCCGTCGTGATTGATAATGGCTAATCAGCCGGTGACATGACTGATATAAAAAACGCCGCAACAGATGCGGCGTTTTTTTATGCGAGCAGAGATTAAAACGGGTAGTCGTGATAACCCATTTGTTCAGAAATCTTACGTGCGGCAGTGTGCAGAATAGCCACATACTCATGCAGGCGCTCTTCGGAGAAGCGTAAGGTTGGGAAGGAGATACTTAAGCCCGCAATTACTACGCCAAAGCGGTCAAACACCGGAACGCCGATGCAGCGCAGCCCTTCTTCCTGCTCTTCGTTATCTTCGCCATACCCCTGCTCGCGTACGCGATCGAGCACCGTTAACAGCGCGTCCGTACTGGTAATGGTTCGTGAAGTACTTTGCTTGTATTCCACGCCTTCGAGGATCTGCTTCACTTCCTCACGATCGCGCCAGGCCAGCAGAACCTTACCAATCGCGGTGCTGTAGAGCGGGTTGCGACGACCAATGCGCGAGTACATGCGCAGATTGTACATGGAGTCGATTTTATGGATGTAAACAATGCTGTCTTCATCCAGCGCACCGAGATGAATGGTCTCTTTGGTCAGGCGAGAGATTTCACGCATCTGAATATCGGCGCTGCGGATCAGGTCGACATTTTGTAGCGCACGGGCGCCCAGCTCAAACAACTTCAGCGTCAGAGAGTATTTTTCAGATTCGCCTTCCTGGGCAACGTAGCCCAGCGACTTCATGGTTTGTAAAAAGCGATATACGGTGCTTTTAGACATCATCACGCGCTGCGACAACTCTGTAATACCTATTTCACGCTCTTCCCCCAGTGCCTGTAAGATGCCAAACACCTTCAGCACGGAAGAAACAGAATCTGGCTGTTTATCCAAATCCGCAATAGCCATTTACCACCTCATAGAGAGTGTTTTATAAAAATCAGAACCGGTTTTTATTATAAGTTCCCGTCATGTCACCTGCAATCAATCCACGTTTACTTCGTTACAAATCTGCGACATATCGCAGCTGTAACAATGCTAAAATAGTTACCCTGAGAATAATTTCACGCTGAGCTTTTTTAATCCTAATGGAAAAGACCCTTTCCGATGGCCTGCCTTTACCCCAGCGGTATGGCGCTATAGCGACCATCATTATCGGTATCTCAATGGCCGTCCTTGACGGCGCAATTGCGAACGTTGCCCTGCCAACCATCGCCAGCGACCTGCATGCCTCTCCCGCCAGTTCGATATGGATCGTTAACGCCTATCAGATTGCGATTGTGGTTTCCCTGCTCTCGTTCTCTTTCCTGGGCGATATGTTCGGTTACCGTCGGGTGTATCAGTGCGGTCTGGTGGTTTTCACCTTCACGTCCTTGCTATGCGCCCTTTCAGATTCACTGCATACCCTGACGCTTGCCCGCATCGCGCAGGGTTTTGGCGGCGCGGCGCTCATGAGCGTAAACACGGCGTTGATCCGCTTAATTTATCCGCAGCGTCATCTGGGGCGCGGCATGGGGATAAACTCGTTTATTGTCGCCGTCTCTTCCGCCGCCGGGCCAACTATTGCGGCGGCGATCCTTTCCGTTGCGTCATGGCAATGGCTGTTTGCTATTAACGTGCCGCTGGGCATTGTCGCTATATTCTTTGCCCTGCGCTTTCTTCCCGCTAACGGCCCTAAAAGCACCATGCCGCGATTCGATGTGGCGAGTGCGGTGATGAATGCCCTGACCTTTGGCCTGCTGATTACGGCGCTGAGCGGCTTTGCGCAGGGACAGTCTCTGATGCTTACCGCCGCGGAGCTCATCGCCCTACTGGCGATCGGCTTCTTCTTTGTTCGCCGCCAGCTCACTCTCCCTGTGCCTTTACTACCGGTCGATCTGCTGCGAATTCCCCTCTTTTCCCTCTCCATTTGCACGTCTGTCTGCTCGTTCTGCGCCCAAATGCTGGCTCTGGTTTCTCTGCCCTTCTTTCTGCAGAGCGTGGTCGGCCGTTCAGAAGTGGAGACCGGCCTGCTGTTAACCCCCTGGCCGCTGGCGACCATGGTGATGGCGCCGCTGGCAGGTTACTTAATTGAACGCGTCCATGCCGGTTTACTGGGAGCATTGGGGCTTGCGGTGATGGCGACAGGCCTTTTCGCGCTGGCACTGCTACCGTCCTCGCCAACGGATCTTGACATAATATGGCGCATGATCCTGTGCGGCGCAGGGTTTGGCCTGTTCCAGTCCCCTAACAATCACACCATCATCACCTCCGCGCCGCGCCATCGCAGCGGAGGTGCCAGCGGCATGCTGGGAACCGCTCGCCTTCTGGGGCAAAGCAGCGGCGCGGCGCTGGTCGCCCTGATGTTTAACCTCGCCGGGCAAAACGGCAACCATGTTGCGCTTCTCACCGCGGGTGCCCTTGCCTCGCTCGCGGCGGTCGTCAGCGGCCTGCGTGTGACCCAGCCCAGGGTTCAGGCATAAAAAAAGCCGGGCGGAGAGTTCTCCTGCCCGGCTTATTAGGGTTCTTAGCGTTACTTCAGGTATTCCCCACTGCGCAGCGCTTCGATACGTTTATCCAGCGGCGGGTGAGACATAAACAGCTCGCTCAGCGATTTGGATTTACCGTTAATGCAGAAGGCCATCATGCTGTTCGCTTCCTGCGGCTCATAGCTGGTTTTCAGACGCTGCAGCGCGGCAATCATCTTCTCACGACCAACCAGCTTCGCCGAGCCGGCATCCGCGTGGAATTCACGGTGGCGGGAGAACCACATGGTGATGATGCTGGCCAGAATACCGAATACTAATTCCAGAACCATCGAAACGGCGAAGTAGATCAGCGGGTTGCCGTTGCTCTCTTCACCTTCGTCACGGTTTCCGCCCATAAAGCCTGCCGCGATCTGCGCCAGAATACGGGAGATGAAGATCACGAAGGTGTTCACCACGCCCTGAATCAGGGTCATGGTCACCATGTCACCGTTGGCGATATGGCTGATTTCGTGGGCAATAACCGCTTCGGCTTCGTCACGGCTCATGTTCTGCAGCAATCCGGTGCTGACGGCAACCAGTGACGCATCGCGACGGGCGCCCGTGGCGAAAGCGTTGATGTCCGGGGCATGGTAAATCGCCACCTGCGGCATGGCGATCCCGGCCTGACGGGATTGCTGAGCCACCGTATTCATCAGCCACTGTTCCATATCGTTACGCGGCTGTTCAATAACCTCACCACCCACCGATTTCAGTGCCATCCACTTCGACATCAGCAGGGAGATGAACGAGCCACCAAAACCAAACAGCAGCGCCATAATCAACAGACCCTGAACGCTGCTCGACTGAATTCCTGTCAGGCTTAGCACGAGCCCGAAAACCACCATGACCGCCAGGTTGGTGAGCAGGAAGAGCGCGATTCGCATCATAATTTTCTTTTTACCTCAGTTTAACAAAACGCACTATGCGATTACCCACATCGTATGGGTATTGCGTCTATTTTCAAGCATCCGGCGGGCGTAAGTCACCAGAAAGACACAACTTTACACAATTGGAAATCTGACTGACGGAAGGATGCAGAACAAAAAGAAACAGGCACAATTTCTTGTGCCTGTTGGGAGGTTATTTTGCCGGAGCGGGCTGTACGGCTGGTTTCTCTTTTTCCTGATTCGCAAGGTCGAGAGCAATATGCACCGTCTCGTCCAGATACGGATCCGGCTCCTGGTAATCTTTTGGCAGATCGTCCAGTTTCTTGAGCAGAGACTTGCCTTCGCGCTTGAAGCGATCGTTGATACGCGCCAGGCGGGTTGCATCGTCTTCGTTGTTCTCTTTCTCACGCTGTGCGTAGTTCAGAGAAACGATATTCCGCTTATCTTTCAGGGCATTGAATCGTGCAATGTCCTTCATGATGTACTGGAACTCCGGATCTTTCGCGATGCGGTCGTTATGCGCTTTCAGCAGTTCTGGGCCAAATTGCGTCATATCACCCGCTTTCACGTAGGTCGCGGCATTGATGCTGTCCCACGGCAAGGCGTTATCTTCAAACTTCTCGCCGGTTTCCGTCTCTTCCGTGCCTGTCGGCATCATGATGTCCGGCGTTACGCCCTTACGCTGCGTACTGCCGCCGTTCACGCGGTAGAATTTCTGAATGGTGTACTGAACCGAGCCCAGCGCCGGCCATTCCGGACGCAGCATCTGATCGTAAATACGATTCAGAGAGCGATACTGCTGAACGGTGCCTTTCCCGAAGGTTGGCTCACCGACAATCAGCGCGCGGCCATAGTCCTGCATTGCAGCGGCAAAGATTTCAGACGCCGAAGCACTGAAGCGGTCAACCAGGACCACCAGCGGGCCTTTGTAGTAGACCACACCGTCGTTGTCGGCATCTTCACGCACTTTACCGTTGTTATCGCGCACCTGAACCACAGGACCCGATGGAATGAACAGACCGGAAAGTGAAACCGCTTCCGTCAGCGCACCGCCGCCGTTACTGCGCAGGTCGATGATAATGCTGCTGACGTTCTGCTTTTCAAGCTTCTGCAACTGAACCTTCACATCGTCAGTCAGCCCCACGTAGAAGCCAGGAATATCCAGAACACCCACCTTCTCTTTACCCACGGTTTTCACCGACATTTTCACGGCGCGGTCTTCAAGACGGATACGCTCACGGGTCAGGGTAACGATACGGGTTTTGGTGCCTTTACCAGCAGGCAGAATTTCCAGACGAACCTTGCTGCCTTTCGGACCTTTGATCAGCGCAACCACGTCATCGAGACGCCAGCCGATCACGTCGACCATGTTCTGGCCGGTTTGTCCTACACCCACAATGCGATCGCCTACGCTAATCGCTTTGCTTTTAGATGCCGGGCCACCCGCGACCATCGAATTGATCACCGTGTAATCATCGTCCATCTGCAGCACCGCGCCGATACCTTCCAGAGACAGGCTCATCTCGGTATTGAACTGTTCGGTGTTGCGCGGAGAGAGATAGTTGGTGTGCGGATCGATTTCGTGAGCAAAGGCGGTCATGGCCAGCGAGAAGACATCCTCACTGTTGGTCTGGGCCAGACGACGAATGGCGAATTTGTAACGACGCGTCAGCGTGTCACGGATCTCTTTTTCGTCTTTGCCGGTCAGCTTAAGACTCAGTTCGTCGTATTTAACTTTACCGTCCCACAGCGCATTCAACTCGGCTTCATCTTTCGGCCAGGGTGCTTTACTGCGATCCAGATTAAAGGTGTCAGTGCCGGTGAAGTCCATCGGACGTTCCAGCACTTTCAGCGCGTACTGATAGCGTTCAAAGCGGCGCTTTTGCGACAGGTTGTAGAGATCGTAGAACAGATCCAGCTTGCCTGAACGCAACTCGTCACCCACCTCGGATTTGCGCTTAGCGAACTGCTCGACATCGCTGGCGAGCAAAACGTTATGGCTGTAATCCAGCAAGTTCAGATAGCGGTCAAAGATTTTGGCCGAAAAGGCCTGATCGAGATCGAACTGACGATAGTGCGAGCGGGTAAAACGTGAGGTCACGCGCTCGCTCACCGTCGCGTGCTGCGTCTCTTCCTTGAGTAACGGAATTTGATCAACACGCGTGATATCGTCCACTGCAAAAGCGTGACCTGTTATGGCAAACAGGCCCGCCAGCGCGGTGAGCTTAAAAAAAGTGTTCATGCCAGGCTTGGCCTCCGTTTCAGAACAACAAGTGTTCTGCGCGTACAATCATTGACATACCAGAAGTCAGCTGTACACGAACGCCATCTTTGGTGATTTCCAGTACGGTGGCGTCCATAGCATTGTTACCCGCTTTTACCTTCAGCGCCTGACCTACGCTCAGGGCGTTAATGTCAGAAACCGGCGTATGGCGCGGCTCTTCACGAGGGGCACGCGGGGCTTTTGCTGCTGGTTTGTCTGCACGCGGTTTGCGATCGTTATTATCGTGACGACGCGGCGCAGGGCGTGGTTTACGCTCACGACGAGGCGCTTCTTCCTGGCCGTTTGCCGCAGCGGCTTCGCGTTTTTTCGCCTGCTGTTCTGCACGTTGTGCCTGAACGCGTGCTTTGGCTTCTTCAAGCTGCTTGCGCGCGTGCTCAACGTGCTGCTCGTCCAGCTCACCACACGGGTTGCCGTCGAGATCCACGCGGGTCGCGCCAGCTTTGATACCGTACAGGTAACGCCAGCTCGAAGTATAAAGACGTAAGGCGGAACGCAGCTGAGTTTTGCTGAGGTTCATTTCCCCTTCAACACGCGCCACCAGATCCTGAAAAATACCGACTTTCAGGGGACGAGCTTCACCTTCCGCGCTGAAGCACTGCGGGAAACGCTCGGCCAGAAATGCGATAACTTCTTTACTGCTATTCAACTTAGGTTGATTTTCCATGAAATTTCCTGATTACAACGGACGTTGCCAACAAGCGCAGGCATGAACAGGCGTCATTATAATGACGCTATCAGTAAATGCTACGTTATCCGTTGATTATCCTGCGACGCTCGCAAAGAATTTTTGATAATCGGTTGCAGCGAGTACGTTTTCCAGATTCGCCACCAGCTCGCGTAGCCCCTGTTCGTCCTCGGTTGTAAAGCGACTGAAGACCGTGCTGTCGATATCCAGAACGCCAATAATCTGATTTTTCACCACCAGCGGCAGAACGATTTCAGAATTACTGGCAGCATCACAGGCAATGTGCCCGTCAAACGCATGAACGTCTTCCACACGTTGGACCTGATTCTCAGCCACCGCCGTGCCGCATACGCCACGCCCTACCGGAATACGCACGCAGGCCAGTTTGCCCTGGAACGGACCGAGCACCAGAGTTTCACCTTCCAGGAGGTAAAAGCCAGCCCAGTTCACGTCAGAGAGACGTTCAAACAGCAATGCGCTAGTATTTGCCAGAGTGGCTAAGAAGCTGGTCTCACCCGCCATCAATGCCTTAAAATCGCGGTTCAGATCCGCGTAGAATTCTGTTTTGTTCATTATTCAATCACTTAGTTGTCTTACAAATTTACCGCATAGCCTATTAAAATAAGCATTAAATGCGCTCATGCTCAAGATGAATCCGTTCATGAGTTATTATAACTTTCAACAATACTTATTTGTGCGCAGCTGATGGCCTTAAAAACAACCAAAATTACGCCGACAAGAAAGATAACTGTCCATACGGTAAGCGAAGCTTTGCCACGTGCACATTATCAGCGTTGCCCCCAGTGCGATACGCTTTTTATGTTGCCGAAGATGAAATCGCACCAAAGTGCCTTTTGTCCGCGCTGCGACGCAAAAATTCGCGATGGCCGCGACTGGTCGCTAACCCGTCTCGCCGCCATGGCCGTCACCATGCTGCTGCTGATGCCCTTCGCCTGGAGCGAACCGCTGCTGAAACTCTACCTGCTTGGCGTGCGCATTGACGCCAACGTACTGCAGGGTATCTGGCAGATGACCCGTCAGGGGGATCCCATCACCGCTGCCATGGTGCTGTTCTGCACCGTTGGCGCGCCGCTGGTGCTGGTCGCCGCCATTGCCTATCTTTGGTTTGGCAATATTCTCGGCATGAACCTCCGCCCGGTGCTGCTGATGCTCGATAAGCTCAAAGAGTGGGTGATGCTGGATATCTATCTGGTGGGCGTGGGCGTTGCGTCAATAAAGGTACAGGACTACGCCTTTTTGCAGCCCGGCATCGGACTCTTTGCTTTCATCAGCCTGGTATTGCTGAGCATACTGACGCTTATCCACCTGAACGTTGAACAGCTCTGGGAACGATTTTACCCTCAGCGCCCCGCCACGCGTCCTGATGAAAATCTGCGCGTATGTCTGGGATGTCACTATACCGGCTTTCCCGACGCGCGTGGGCGCTGCCCGCGGTGCCACATTCCGTTGAGACTGCGGCGCAACAACAGCCTGCAAAAATGCTGGGCCGCGCTGATCGCCTCCCTGGTGTTTCTGATCCCAGCCAATATGCTGCCGATTTCCATCATTTACGTGAATGGCGGGCGTCAGGAGGATACTATCCTCTCCGGGATTATCTCCCTTGCGCACAGCAACGTCGGGGTAGCGGCGATCGTCTTTATTGCCAGTATCCTGGTTCCCTTTACCAAAGTGGTGGTGATGTTTACCCTGCTCATCAGCATTCACTTTAAGTGTGAACAAGGCTTACGGACCCGCATTCTGCTGCTGCGGTTCGTCACCTGGATTGGCCGCTGGTCAATGTTAGATCTGTTCGTGATTTCGCTGATGATGTCGCTCATCAATCGCGACCAGCTACTTGCTTTTACAATGGGACCCGCGGCTTTTTATTTCGGCTCTGCGGTGATATTGACTATTCTTGCTGTGGAATGGCTGGATAGCCGCTTACTTTGGGATGCACATGAGTCAGGAAACCCCCGCTTCGCCGACTGAAGCGAGAATTAAAACAAAACGCCGCATTTCGCCATTCTGGTTGCTGCCCGTCATCGCCCTGATGATTGCAGGCTGGCTTATCTGGACGAGCTATGAAGATCGCGGGAGTACCGTCACCATTGATTTCCAGACCGCCGACGGCATCGTCGCCGGACGAACGCCCGTTCGCTTCCAGGGGGTTGAAGTGGGTACGGTTCAGGACATCTCCCTTGGAAAAGGGCTGAACAAGATTCAGGTGCGGGTCAGTATTAAATCTGACATGCAGGATGCCCTGCGCAGCGAAACGCAGTTCTGGCTGGTGACGCCGAAAGCCTCTCTGGCCGGCGTGTCCGGGCTGGATGCGCTCGTGGGCGGTAACTATATTGGCATGATGCCGGGTAAAGGAGAGCCGCAGGATCACTTTGTTGCCCTGGATACACAGCCCAAGTACCGCCTCAACAACGGCGATTTAATGATCCACCTGCAGGCGCCGGATCTCGGTTCTCTGAACAGCGGTTCGCTGGTCTATTTCCGCAAAATCCCGGTTGGCCGCGTGTACGATTACGCGATTAACCCGAATAAACAGGGCGTCACCATCGACGTGCTGATCGAGCGCCGCTTCACCAATCTGGTGAAAAAAGGCAGCCGCTTCTGGAACGTCTCCGGCGTGGATGCGGACGTCAGCCTGAGCGGTGCGAAAGTGAAGCTGGAGAGTCTGGCCGCGCTGGTGAATGGTGCCATTGCCTTTGACTCACCGGAAAACTCAAGCCCTGCCACCGCTGATGATTCATTTGGATTGTACGCTGACCTGGCGCACAGCCAGCGCGGCGTGCTCGTCAAACTCGCCCTGCCCGATGCTAAGGGGCTAAAAGCGGGTTCGACGCCGCTGATGTATCAGGGGTTGCAGGTTGGTCAGCTCACCAAAATGACGCTCAACCCGGGCGGCTCGGTCACCGGCGAAATGACTGTCGACCCGAGCGTGGTCGATCTCCTGCGCGAGAAAACGCGTATCGAAATGCGCAGTCCAAAGCTCTCTCTGAACGATGCCAGCCTCAGCACGCTGTTGACCGGCAATACGTTTGAGCTCATCCCCGGCGAAGGCGAGCCCAGCAATAGCTTCGTGATTGCACCGGCGGATAAATCCCTGCTGCAAAAGCCGGGCGTAGTGACCGTCACCCTGAATGCGCCAGAAAGTTACGGTATCGAAGCCGGACAGCCGTTAATTTTACACGGCGTGCAGGTCGGCCAGGTGCTGGAGCGTAAGCTGTCCGCGGATGGCGTGACGTTCTCTGTCGCCATCGATCCGCAGTACAGCGACCTGGTGCACGGTGACAGCAAATTCGTGGTGAACAGTCGCGTCGACGTGAAGGTGGGTCTGGACGGCGTGGAGTTCCTCGGTGCCAGCGCCAGCGAATGGGTTAACGGCGGTATCCGCATTCTGCCCGGCGATAAAGGCCCCGTGCGGGACAGCTATCCGCTGTATGCCAACCTGGAGAAAGCGATTGAAAACAGCCTGAGCGATCTTCCTACCACCACGCTGACGCTGAGCGCCGAGACGCTGCCGGACGTACAGGCGGGATCCGTGGTGCTGTATCGCAAGTTTGAAGTTGGGGAAGTGATCGCCGTTCGCCCGCGTGCGGACGCGTTTGATATCGAACTGCATATCAAGCCGGAGTATCGCAAGCTGCTGACGCCAAACAGCGTCTTCTGGGCCGAAGGCGGCGCGAAAGTTCAGCTTAACGGTAACGGCCTGACCGTGCAGGCCTCCCCGCTCTCACGCGCGCTGCGCGGGGCGATTAGCTTCGATAACCTCAGCGGCGCGGGTGCGAATCTGCGCAAAGGCGATAAGCGTATTCTCTTCCCGTCCGAAACCGCCGCACGCGCCGTGGGTGGACAGATTACCCTGCACGCGTTTGATGCTGGCAAGCTGGCGGAAGGTATGCCAATCCGCTATCTCGGCATTGATATCGGGCAGATCCAGAAGCTGACGCTGATTACCTCGCGCAACGAAGTGCAGGCCACCGCCGTGCTGTACCCGGAATATGTGCAGACCTTCGCCCGGACGGGTTCGCGCTTCTCGGTGGTGACGCCGCAGATCTCGGCCGCGGGCGTTGAGCATCTCGACACCATCCTGCAGCCGTACATCAACGTTGAGCCGGGCCAGGGCAATGCCCGTCGCGATTTCGAGCTGCAGGAAGCCACGATCACCGACTCGCGCTACCTTGGCGGCCTGAGCATCGTGGTGGAAGTGCCGGAAGCGGGCTCGCTGAGCATCGGCACCCCGGTACTGTTCCGCGGCATTGAAGTGGGTACGGTTACGGGCCTGACGCTCGGTACGCTCTCCGACCGCGTGATGGTGGCGTTACGCATCAGCGAGCGCTACCAGCACCTGGTCCGTAATAACTCGGTATTCTGGCTGGCATCCGGCTATTCGCTGGACTTTGGCCTGACGGGAGGCGTGGTGAAAACCGGCACCTTCAACCAGTTCATTCGCGGCGGTATCGCGTTTGCCACGCCGCCGGGCACGCCGCTGGCGCCAAAAGCGCAGCCGGGTAAACACTTCCTGCTGCTCGAAAGCGAACCGAAAGAGTGGCGCGAATGGGGAACCGCCCTGCCGCGTTAATCTGAAAGGCTCCGGTGTCAACGCACCGGAGCCTTTATGTTACACTGCGCACCTGAACTTTTCCCTGTGGTGTGCCCGTGGCTCAAAACTCCGTATTTCTTCCTGAACAATTCCTGGCGCAGATGCGCGAGGCGCTTCCCTCTCACCTGTCGTTAGACGATTTTATCGCCGCCTGCCAGCGTCCGTTACGCCGAAGTATTCGCGTCAACACGCTGAAAATCAGCGTCGATGATTTTCTGGCGCTGGTCTCGCCGTACGGCTGGCAGCTTACGCCGGTCCCGTGGTGCGCCGAGGGGTTCTGGATCGAACGCGATGACGAAGCCTCGCTGCCGCTGGGCAGTACCGCTGAACATCTGAGCGGTCTGTTCTATATTCAGGAAGCCAGCTCGATGCTGCCGGTGGCCGCCCTGTTTGCCGATGGAAATGCGCCCGAGCGCGTGATGGATGTTGCCGCTGCGCCCGGCTCAAAAACCACGCAAATTGCCGCGCGGATGGGTAACCACGGGGCGATCCTCGCCAACGAGTTTTCCGCCAGCCGCGTGAAGGTGCTGCATGCCAACATCAGCCGCTGCGGTATTCATAATGTTGCCCTGACGCACTTCGACGGACGCGTGTTTGGCGCCGCCTTACCGGAAGCCTTCGATGCCATTCTGCTGGACGCCCCCTGCTCCGGCGAAGGGGTGGTGCGTAAAGATCCCGATGCGTTAAAAAACTGGTCCGTGGAAAGCAACCTGGAGATCGCCGCCACGCAGCGCGAGCTGATCGAGAGCGCATTTCACGCGTTGCGCCCCGGCGGCACGCTGGTCTATTCAACGTGCACCTTAAACCGCGATGAAAACGAAGACGTTTGCCTGTGGCTGAAAGCGAATTACCCGGATGCCGTGGAGTTTCTGCCGCTTAACGATCTGTTCGCCTCGGCACAGGAGGCGGTCACGCCGGAGGGTTTCCTCCACGTGTTCCCGCAGATTTACGACTGCGAAGGGTTCTTTGTGGCGCGTCTGCGTAAAACGCAGGCCGTTGAGCCCCTGCCCACGCCTAAATTTAAGGTCGGCAACTTCCCGTTTGCTCCCCTTAAAGGTCGCGATGCAGCACAGCTTGAAGCCGCCGCCAAAAAGGTTGGGCTGGTCTGGGATGAGAGTCTGCACCCCTGGATGCGTGATAAAGAGATATGGCTGTTCCCCGCACAGATCGAGCCGCTCATCGGAAAGGTCCGTTTTTCGCGAATCGGGATCCGCCTGGCAGAAGTGCATAACAAAGGCTATCGCTGGCAGCATGAGGCCGTTATCGCCCTTGCCGGTCGCGAGAATACCTTTGCCCTGACGCATCAGGAAGCCGAAGAGTGGTACCGTGGTCGCGATGTCTATCCGGACAGCACGCCATCAGGCGATGAAGTGATAGTGACATATCAGGGATATCCGCTGGGGCTGGCAAAAAAAGTCGGCTCAAGGCTGAAAAACAGCTATCCGCGCGAGCTGGTTCGGGATGGCCGCCTGTTTACCGGTAACTATCGCACAGCCTGAAAAAAAGCGCATTTTTTTACTGGCGATTTTGCTCTCCTTGTCTACGATCAAAAATGGGTGATCGCACTGGTCATACCAGATTTTGACAACCGACCCGGAGAGCACTATGACGAAAACCAGCGTGCGTATTGGCGCTTTTGAGATCGACGACGCAGAGCTGCGCGGCGAAGCACAAGGCGATCGAACGTTAAGTATTCCCTGCAAATCCGACCCGGATTTGTGCATGCAGCTCGATGCATGGGATGCAGACACCAGCGTCCCGGCAATACTTGATGGCGAACATTCTGTCCTTTACCGTGAGCATTACGATAGTAAAACCGATGCCTGGGTCATGCGTCTTGCCTGACCTAAAGAGAACCCGCCCGAAGGCGGGTTATTTATTACTGCAGCTGCGCCAGCGTGAAGTAACCGTCGAAAACAGCCCCCGTATCAATGTAGTGAAGATTATTAAAATCGTATCTTCTGTCGAGGGGCGTATGCCCAAACCAGAAATGATCCGCGCCGCTGATGCCCTCTCCTTTACCCACCATAAATCCCATCAGCCTGTCGCGGTTCCATAAGACGCGCTGAGCGCTAACCGGTTTTTGCCACCGGTATTCCGCGGCCGGATAATCAGCATGGGCAATCACATTCAGACCGTTCGCACAGGTTATCTCGATGATATGTGGTAAATCGCGACAGGCGTCGAGCAACGACAGGGCAAGCTGCTGCTGGTCGCGTTCAAGATGCGAAAACCATATTCCACCATTCATCGTCCAGAGAGAAAAATCGTTATTATCCAGACTGTCGAGAGCCATTTGCTCATGGTTTCCCCGCACGGCACGAAACCATTTTTCATGAATTAACTGCAGACATTTAACGCTATCAGGGCCACGGTCGATCACATCCCCGACTGAAATAAGTAAATCCTCATATGGGTTAAAATGACGGCGTTTAAGCTCATCCATAAGCCACTGGTAACAACCGTGTATATCGCTGACAACCCAGACGTGACGCCACATCCCACCTTCAATTCGCTGATACATAGGACCTCCTTTAAACAGTATAGCCGCCGCAGAAAAGGCAACAGACAGGCGCGGTCATCACGAAGTCAAACAAACGGTAAACCAAACAGAAATAAAGATCCTCGCGCTATTAATCCCTTTTTATTGGCTCTTTAGAATAAGGGTATAAAAAAAGAGGGGTCTTCACGTGTCTAATACGCACCTGCATAACGATGTTTTTTATCCGCATCGCACAAATATTATTTCCGAGCTGGTGAACGGCAAACGCGTGCCGGGTCCGATCTGGCGCAAACGCGAATATCGTCTGAAGTTCCTTTTACGCTCGCTTCTGTTCTGGTCTTCCACCCATCGCATGCTGGAAGCCCTTTCGGGTCGCGACGATTTCGACAGGCTGCTGGCCTCTCAAATTACGTTGCCCAGCAAGACCCACCGACAGTATCTGATGCGCGGCCTGACGGCTAACGATCGCGCCGACGCTATCGTCAATCATTACTACTGGATTGATAGCCTGAAAGAGAGCGGTCTCGCTCAGGCCCTGACGAGCCCGCAGGAGCAAACCGTTGTGCAGTTCCATGCTAAAGACGGTGTAACCTATACGGTCAATGCTTCCTCTGCGGGAAAAGCCGAGCGCGAAGGAGAAAGCACGCTGTGGCTACACGACAACGAGGATACGCTGCTGGCCAGCCTGACCTTTAGCGTCGCACGCAGCAATGGTCAGCAAGTGATGGTCATTGGCGGGCTTCAGGGGCCCCGTCGCTGCGTATCGCGAGACGTCATTAAACAGGCCACCCGCGCCTGCCACGGCCTGTTCCCTAAGCGCGTGTTGATGGAAGTTCTTTTTCAGCTGGCTGCGCAGTCATCTGTCCGGGCGATTTTTGCCGTCAGCGATGAAGGGCACGTTTTCCGCGCGTTGCGATATCGCCTGAGCAAAGGCCGCCATTTCCACGCCAGCTACGATGAATTTTGGGCATCTCTGGACGGTAAAAAGCTCTCAGCTTTTTGCTGGCAGCTGCCGCTGCAGATGGAGCGTAAATCCCTTGAAGAAATTGCCAGTAAAAAACGCGCCGAATACCGCCGTCGCTTTGAGCTGCTCGATGAAATAGAGGCGTCCGTGAAGTCCCGCTTTTAAGCCTGGCTGGCGTCTTCGCTCACTGCATATCGGATGCATTCCGTTTTAAAAAGCATGATAAAGCAGTGCACTATTGCACAGGGCGAGGGCGCTCAGTTAGCATTGCGCGAAATGAAACCGGCGAATGCGTTGGGAAGAGCGCAATGTGGGCGCAAAAATGAGGGACTTCGGTAATGATCTATGACTGCTTCTTATATTACGATGAAGATATGCTTCTCGAAATCAGGCTAAACACGCTCGCGGACGTTGTCGACCGCTTCGTTATCGTTGAGTCAACGCATACCTTTACCGGTAAAAAGAGGCCGCTGCATTTTGACATTAATAAATACAGCCAGTTTAAAGATAAAATTATATACGTTGTTCATGATAAAGAGCCGATTACGAAAGCCGCTGAAGAATCACACCAGGCTCGGGAGGTGATTCCGGGTCTGCCAGTGGGAATGGAGGTGGATGCGTGGGCAAATGAAGCCGCGCAGAGGAATGCCATCATGCAGGGTTTGACGCAGGCCAGCGATGATGATTTGATTTTAGTTTCCGATGTCGATGAGATATTTTCACCACAGGTGGTAGCATCGATAAATCCCAAAAAGCTCTGCACCACTATTTATCAGAATTTCTATAATTATCAGTTCAACCTGCAGGTTTTTAATACTGACAACACGCCAAGAAAATGTAAATTGCCGAGAGCCACACAATATAAAAACCTCGTTAGTTTCTTTGGCGGCGAGCCTGAATCATTCAGGAATCTTAAACGCACCCGAAGCGTTAAAAACTGGTCCTGGCTAAAGTGGAACTGGTTCAAGATTAACAACAGCATTATTGACAATGGTGGCTGGCACTTCTCATGGGTAATGACACCCGAGCGCATCTCAGAAAAAATGTCGACCATATCCCATACTGAATATGATCTTCCTGAGTTTAACAACCCGGAACACATCATGAAGGTCATTAAAAATGCGGAAGATATCTGGGGACGCGACAGGACGTTAGCCAGGCAAGAGCTGACGGTTGAAAACTTCCCGGAGTACATTGTCCGCCACAAAGATAAATTCAGCGCGTTCATTATTTAACTTATGGGCTGCCCTTTTGCTGGCCGGAAGACTTTTGCTTAGCGATCTCTCGGACACAAAATTTTAACAAAGATCCCAAAAAACCCTGGACGCACGCGGTCCTGAGTATGTTATGGTTTAGACAGGATATGGAATGTTCGAGTAATTTTCGGGGGATTTTGTGTTGAGACCGAAAAAACCCTTGAGAAACAAATAGATAAAAAGAGACCGAATACGATTCCTGTATTCGGTCCAGGGAAATGGCTCTTGGGAGAGAGCCGTGCGCTAAAAGTTGGCATTAATGCAGGCTAAGTCGCCTTGCCTTTTAAGAATAGATGACGACGCCAGGTTTTCCAGTCCACAGCTAAAGCGGCCGGAAAAAAAGCGCCAGAGCATCATTAAAAGTGAAAAACCGCAGTGCTTTCGCAAGCATCTGCGGTTTTTTATTGGAAACCCGAACGTTAGCAGAGCTTGTCGGCGCGCTCGATAAACGGTGCCAGACTCATTTTTTGTCCCGGATGCGACGGGTCATCGATTTGAATAATGCTAATCGGCTGGCCGCTGCTCTTGCCGCTGGCTACCTGCTGCTCTGCGGTATCATTCAGCGGGTATTGCACCAGCGTGCTCGGATTGATGGCATACAGCGCATGGCCCGGACGGCAGGTCAGCATCACCTCTTCGCGATTGAACGCCCATTTGTCCTTACCCACTTCGAAACGGCTCACGGTGATGACCTGCGGTGCGGCAAACGCGCTCCCCGTACAGGCCAGCAATAAAAGAGAAAGTACTGTCTTTTTCATATGATATTTAACCTTGTCAGAAGGGTTCCCAAGTGGCAAACAGACTGACCGTTGCCAGCACCAGCGCTCCCAGCACCACTTCTGCCTGTGTCATCCTGATAAAAATCTGCTTTGCTCGCCCGGTCTCCGGACGAAACCGTGGCACCAGAAAATACCTATTTGCCAGCGCAATTACCACCATCAACGCCACCAGCGCACATTTGAACAACAAAAACTGCACGTAGCCAGCCTGCCAGGGAATATCGAGGCCCAGTATCATGAGTGCATTTATCACCCCGGATAGCAGCACGCCCGCAACGGCGTAATGCCCCACGCGCGAGAAGCGCATCATGGTAAAAATGGCGGCATTCTGCCAGCGCCCTTTCGCCAGTCGCATGCAGAACAGCAGGGGCAGTAATCCGCCAAGCCAGGTGGCGGCACAGATCAGGTGAAAAGCATAATTAAGACGCTGCAGCGCCCCCATCGGACCGTCGTTCATCGCCGCGTGACCTACCCCAGCCAGCAGGATAAGCTGGCCCATTGCGAGCAGCAGCAGACGCGAACCTTTCAGCGGCGCGAGCCATGCGGCACTGACCGTTATCGCAGCGAGGATCATTTGCCACAGCCAGACGCCGCCAAACCGGGTCCCCATTACGCTGAACCAGACCTGTGGCGCAAACACATCTTCCCAGCCGTTGCCCATCAATCCGCCCTGCAGCACAAACATCAGGACCGCAGCAGCCAGGCTCACTAAGGCCGCCACTTTATGCTGCGACTGAAAACGCCGGGACAGCAGACGGTGGAGAGAGGAAGGCGCAAACCAGACGCTGTAAAGCGCATTGCCAAACACCAGCATCAGAGCCCCGAAATGGATAAAGCGTAACCCGATATAACACAGCGCCAGCATGCTATTTCACGCTAAAGTGATAGCTGCCTTTGGTTTTATGGCCGTCCACGGAGACAACATGCCAGTCCACCTGGTAAGTCCCTGATGCCAGCGTTTGTTCCAGCGGCACGGTAAGCTGAGCTTTGTTCTTTTCGCCGCGCGTTGCGGTTCCGGTTTTGATGACCTGGTTTTGCGCATCCGTTACCACCACACCGCTAAAACCAGGTTCGATACCTTCCGAAAAATTCAGCGTAAGTGCCTGCGGTGCGGTCACCACGCTGTCTGCTGCCGGGATCTGCTGTTTAAGATGTGCATGTGCCAGCACGGAGGGCGTCATCATTGTCGAGGCCACAAAAACCAGTGCGCATACTGCGCGGGAAGCGGAGAAACCCATCCAATCATTCCTTTTTGTTATGTCTGTATGCTAAAGAATAACGCTGTATAATAAACGAGTCGAGGATCATCCTGCCTCTGCTTGTCATCATCGTGCAATCGCGGTAACGTTGCCGCCGCATAAAAAGGAGAAGGTAATGAAGATCAATCTGGCCGCCCTTCCGCAGGACGAAATGGATAAAGTGAATGTCGATCTCGCTGCCGCTGGCGTCGCGTTCAAAGAGCGTTACAACATGCCCATCGTGGCTGAAGTCGTGGAACGGGAACAGCCGGCCCATCTGCGCGACTGGTTTCGCGAAAGACTCATCGCCCACCGTCTTGCCTCGGTCAATCTCTCCCGTTTACCGTACGAGCCTAAAGTTAAATAAGCTTAACGAGTCGTTACACTTCCTTACGCGGAATCTGGCAGGATAAGAAAACCCTGATTATTTTGGGTGTATTCTTAAATCTCTGCGACTCAGTGTATAAGGAAGTCACGATGTCACATTGGAATATAGCGGCAGCCCAGTATGGCGGGCTGCATCAGACTGTGGATGACCATGTTACGCACCACCTGCGCTTCATCGCCGAAGCAGCACGGCAGCGGTGCGAACTGCTGGTTTTCCCTGAACTCTCATTAACGGGCTCTGGCGCGCCGACGTTACCTCCCCCGCCCGGTGACGCGCAGCTGGAACCGCTGCTTAACGCGGCACATCTACACCAGATTACCGTTATTGCCGGGCTCCCCCTGGAACAGAATGGCCAGCGCCAGAAAGGCCTCGTGCTGTTTTCGCCCGCTCGCCATCGCATTTTGCGCTATCCGCAAGGGCGCGGAGCGAGCCTGGTGCCGGGAGATAAACACCTTACCATCCTTGATGCATATCCCGATTCCCCCAATCTCGATCCCCGGGCAACGCTTGTTACCAGCTGCCAGTCCGTGGGGGATCATCGCTGGCGGCAGTCCATCAGTAACCTGCAGCGCTTCGCGCATAAATATGCCATTGCGGTGCTGATGGCGAACGCCTGCGGCGGCAGCGCGCTGTGGGATGAAAAAGGCCAGCTGGTCGTGCGCGCGGATAAGGGCGAGCTTCTGGTGACCGGCACGCTCGGCGGAGAGGGTTGGCAAGGCGATATCATTCCTTTAGGCTAGGCGTTTTAAGCTCAGGAGTTTTCAATGCTGCGCGTCATCGATACCGAAACTTGCGATCTTCAGGGCGGAATAGTGGAAGTGGCCTCTGTCGACGTGGTTGACGGTAAAATCGTCAACCCCATGAGCCATCTGGTGCGTCCCGATCGCCCCATCAGCCCCCAGGCGATGGCTATCCATCGCATTACCGAATCGATGGTGGCGGACAAGCCGTGGATCGAAGAGATCATTCCGCACTACTACGGTAGCCCGTGGTACGTCGCGCATAACGCCAGCTTTGACCGCCGGGTGTTGCCTGAGATGCCGGGCGAATGGATTTGTACCATGAAGCTGGCGCGTCGCCTCTGGCCGGGGATTAAATACAGCAACATGGCGCTGTACAAGTCCCGTAAGCTCAGCGTCCGTACCCCTGAGGGGCTTCACCATCACCGCGCCCTGTATGACTGCTATATCACCGCCGCGCTGCTGATTGATATTATGAATATCTCTGGCTGGACGCCGGATGACATGGCGACGATCACCGGACGTCCCGCGCTGCTGACCACGTTTACCTTTGGTAAATATCGCGGGAAGCCGGTGTCCGAAGTGGCGGATAAAGATCCGGGCTATTTGCGCTGGCTGTATAACAACCTCGACAGAATGAGCCCGGAACTGCGCTTAACGCTGAAACATTATCTGGGCGATGCTTAACGCTCTGCACGGCCTGGCAAAGTTTCCTGCGCCAGGCCTATTAAAAAGGCATATTACAGGGCAACGCCTTCGTACGATTTAAATCGCCCCGATTTCCCTCCGTGTCCGGAATCCATATCGGTACACAGCAGCAGCAGATTGTCATCGGTTTTCAGCTCCCGCAGCTTTGCCACCCATTTTGCCGGCTCCCAGTATTGCACCTGAGAATCATGCAAACCGGTGGTGACCAGCATATGCGGGTAGGCTTTCGCCTCAACGTTATCGTACGGGCTGTACTCTTTCATATAGCGGTAGTACATCTCATCCTGCGGATTCCCCCACTCCTCAAACTCCCCGGTAGTAAGAGGAATGGATTCATCGAGCATGGTCGTGACCACATCGACAAACGGAACCTGCGCGACAATCCCCTTAAAACGGTCGGGACGCTGGTTGATTGCCGCCCCCATCAGCATGCCGCCCGCGCTGCCCCCCATCCCAAAGCAGAGCTGAGGATCGCCGTATCCCTGCTCAATCAGCGCATCGCAGACGTCGAGGTAGTCATTGAAGGTGTTTTTCTTTTTCAGGAATTTCCCGTCTTCATACCAGTGCTGTCCCAGCTCACCGCCGCCGCGAATATGGGCGATGGCGAAAACAAAACCGCGATCGAGCAGGCTTAAACGGCTGCTGCTGAAATCGGCGTCCATGCTTGAGCCATACGAGCCGTAGCCGTACACCAGAATCGGGTTTTTGCCTTTCTGGAAATGAGCCCGGTGGTAAACGAGAGAGACCGGCACCTCCACGCCATCACGGGCGGTGACCCACAGGTGCTCGCTGCGGTAGTTTTCGGACTCAAACCCTTTTACCTCGGTCTGTTTAATCACCTGGCGCTGCCCGGTGTCCATATCCAGCTCAAACAGGGTGTCCGGCGTGGTCATGGAAGAGTAGCCGTAGCGCAACCGCGACGATTCGGGTTCAGGGTTGAAACCAATCCACGTCACGTAGGCCGGGTCGTCGAACGCAATCCCCACCACTTCCCGGGTTTTACGGTTGATCTGCCGGATACTGGTCAGCCCGCGCTGACGCTCTTCCACCACCAGCCAGTCGGTAAACAGGGTGAATCCTTCGAGCATCACCTGATCCCGCGCGGGGATAAGCACCTCCCACTTGCGCTCATCGCGCACTTTGGTTTTATAGAGACCAAAGTTTTTGCCCTCGCGATTGGAGCGCAAATAAAAGCTGTGCTGGAAGTGATCCAGGCTGTACTCGTGATCCTTACGGCGCGGCAGGAAACAGAGCGGCTGGGCGTCCGGCAGTTCGGCATCCAGCAGCAGAACTTCCGACGTCGTCGCGCTGGCAAGGAAGATAATCACATAGTGGCGTGAGGAAGTTTTATGCAGGCTGACATAGAACGTTTCGTCTTTCTCTTCATAAACCAGCTCGTCGTCAGCGGAGTCCGTTCCCACAGTATGTCGCCACACCTGATAAGGCAGCAGCGTCGACGCATGCTTTTTGACGTAGTAAACCGTCTCGGAATCATTCGCCCAGACAAAATCCGGGGAGACGTTTTCCAGCATTTCCGGATACCAGTTGCCGGTGTCCAGATTGCGAAACCGCAGACCGTACTGGCGACGGGAGAGATAATCCTCCGCCAGCGCCATTACCGCGTTATCAGGCGAAATGGACATGCCGCCCAGGGTATAAAACTCGCTGTGGGCGGCGCGCTGGTTGGCATCCAGCAGAATATCCCACTCATCCCATTCGGCGCTTAACACCGACTGACGCTGGTAGATGGGATACTCATTGCCGGGCTCGTAGATATGGCGATAGCGATAGCCGTTTTTGGTCCAGGGCGCGGAGATATCGCGTTGGGGAATACGCTGCACCATTTCATTCAGCAGCTGGTCCTGAAGCGTCTGCTGGCTGGACATGACCTTGCGGCCATAGTCGTTTTCCTCGTGCAGGTAGTCGAGTACCTCTGGCCGGGAGCGAGAATCGTCCCGCAGCCAGTAATAGTTGTCTATACGCGTATCGCCATGCGTGGTGATCGCATAAGGAGTACGTCGGGCTTTCGGTGGCATGTCATCATTCTTTTAAGTTTTACACCCTATAAGGTTGGCAAAACCCACGCATGATGCAAGCGAAACAGCGTCGCGACGGCGAAGGTTAACCCTGTAACGCCTGTTTTTGCTCCCGGATATCCCGCTCAATGCCCTCGCGCACGTCCTGAGGGATCTTTAGCGCATCGCCCAGAGCGTTAAGGTAGCTGCGCTCCATAAAATGATCGATATCGATGGCGGCGCAGCTGAGGAAATAGAGCTCCAGCGCCTCTTCCTCATTTTTCACACTCTGCGCAAGACGCTGCGGCTCAAGCGGCTGTTCTATCGCCTGCGCCACCAGCGCTCTTCCCTTCTCTTCAACACCGGCCTCGCACAGCTGCTGCTCGATCGCCGATCGTTCTTTATCGTCAATATGCCCGTCGCTTTTCGCGGCAAAAACCAGCGCAAGAATGAGCCGTTCGGTACGCAGATCCAGCGGCGAGGTGTGCTCGCCGTAATGCGGTTCATCGCTGTGCGCGGTCCGTACCCTGTCCTTGTATTTATTCCACAGCACGGTGCCTGCGATGGCGCCGCCGCCGGCCAGCAGCGCGCCTGTACCATACTTTGCCAGCAGCTTGCGTGAGGATTTATTCGCGACCAGCAGGCCAGCCAGCCCGCCGAGCGCCCCGGGTACCAGCAGTTTGCTGAGGTCCCGCTCTCCAGAGGATGTTTTCTGCCCTAACAGGGATTGCAGTTGATTTAACCAGCCAGACATGGTTTCCCTCACTTAACGGTGAACATGTTCCACAGCGTAAGCGAGCGGGCGTCAGGAAACGTCTGGTCGGGCTAAAGATGCGCAAATTTCTGCCCCCTCCTGTAGCCGTGCACAAGACAGACGCAAACGTTTTCGTTTATACTGCGCGCAACTTTTTCAGGGGGATTGTTATGATTCGTTTAGGAACTGCGCTGCGACCTGCGGCGACGCGAGTGATGCTGTTGGGATCGGGCGAGCTGGGAAAAGAGGTCGCCATTGAGTGCCAGCGTTTAGGTGTGGAAGTCATTGCCGTAGACCGTTACGCTGACGCACCCGCCATGCACGTCGCCCATCGTTCTTATGTGATTAACATGCTGGATGGCGATGCCCTTCGCGAACTGATTGCGCGCGAAAAACCCGATTTTGTCGTGCCGGAAATTGAGGCCATCGCCACCGATACGCTGATCGCCCTGGAGCAGGAAGGCCAGCGCGTGGTGCCCTGTGCGAAAGCCGCAAAGCTGACCATGAACCGCGAAGGCATTCGTCGCCTGGCGGCGGAAGAGCTGGGATTGCCCACCTCGAGCTACCGTTTTGCTGGCGATAAGGCCGCGTTCCTGCAGGCCGTCGAGGAGATTGGCTACCCGTGCATCGTTAAGCCGGTGATGAGCTCCTCCGGAAAAGGGCAGAGCTTTATTCGCGACAGCGGCACTCTGGATAACGCGTGGGATTATGCCCAGCAGGGCGGCCGTGCCGGAGCCGGTCGCGTAATCGTCGAAGGCGTCGTGAAGTTTGATTTCGAAATCACCCTGCTGACCGTCAGCGCCGTTGACGGCGTCCATTTCTGCGACCCGATTGGCCACCGTCAGGAGGATGGCGATTACCGCGAGTCCTGGCAGCCGCAGCAGATGAGCGCCCTGGCGCTGGAGCGTGCTCAGGATATCGCCCGTAAAACCGTCCTGGCGCTGGGTGGCTATGGCCTGTTCGGCGTGGAGCTGTTTGTGTGCGGTGATAAGGTGATTTTCAGCGAAGTCTCCCCTCGCCCGCATGACACCGGCATGGTCACGCTGATTTCGCAGGATCTCTCCGAGTTCGCCCTGCACGTACGCGCGTTCCTCGGCCTGCCCGTCGGCGGTGTTCGTCAGTATGGCCCGGCCGCCTCGGCGGTGATCCTGCCGCAGCTAACCAGCCAGAACGTCACGTTTGATAACGTCGACGGGGCGGTGGGTGCAGGATTGCAGGTACGTCTGTTCGGCAAGCCGGAGATCGACGGAACCCGCCGTCTTGGCGTGGCATTAGCCACCGGGGATAACGTTGACGACGCCGTGGCGAGAGCGAAAGCGGCCGCTGCGAGCGTCAAGGTAGAGGGATAAAAAAAAACGGGCCGTAAGGCCCGTTTTTCATGCGGCGAGTGGCTTACTGCTTCGCGCCTTCAACCGCTTCGCGAGCCAGTTTGGTGATGCGATCCCAGTCGCCCGCTTCCAGCGCATCCGCCGGAACCAGCCATGAACCACCGATGCACAGTACGCTTTTCAGCGCCAGGTAGTCACGGTAGTTGGCAGGAGAGATACCGCCCGTCGGGCAGAAGCGTACCTGAGAGAAGGGACCCGCAATCGCCTGCAGCGCTTTGGTGCCGCCGTTGGCTTCAGCCGGGAAGAATTTGAACTCTTTCAGACCGTAGTCCATGCCCAGCATCAGTTCAGAGACGGTGCTGATGCCAGGGATCAGCGGAATGGTACCTTCGGTGGCGGCTTTCAGCAGCGGCTCGGTCAGGCCAGGGCTGATGGCGAACTGCGCGCCCGCTTCGGTCACTTCTGCCAGCTGCTGCGCGTTGAGAACGGTACCCGCACCGATGATGGCGTCCGGTACTTCTTTGGCGATAGCGCGGATAGCATCCATCGCACAGGCGGTGCGCAGGGTCACTTCCAGAACGCGAACGCCGCCCGCAACCAGCGCTTTCGCCATCGGTACAGCGTGCTCCAGCTTGTTTACCACGATAACCGGCACGACAGGGCCAGTGGTCAGGATTGCTTCTGCACTTGTTTTCCAGTTTTTCATCAGAGTTTTCTCTCGCCAGATCGTTAAAATCAAGTCGTCTTAAAACGTAATACAGGTTGCGCCCTGCTCCGCACCGGAGAGTTTCTCACGCAGCGCGCTGAACATTTCACGTCCGGTACCCACGCGCGATGCGCTCAGGTCAGGAATATGGGGCTGACGTGCAGCCAGTTCGGCTTCATCCACCAGCAGGGTTAACTCGCCCGTCTGGCCGTTCACGCGGATCATGTCACCGTCGCGTACTTTCGCCAGCAGACCGCCGTCGTAGGCTTCCGGCGTCACGTGGATGGCTGAAGGCACTTTACCGGATGCCCCGGAGAGGCGTCCATCGGTGACTAACGCAATTTTGAAACGGCGGTCCAATAATACACCAAGTGGTGGCATAAGTTTATGTAATTCTGGCATCCCGTTAGCTTTAGGCCCCTGGTGACGCACCACCACCACGCAGTCTTTATCAAGCAGACCGGCGTCAAAGGCGGGTAATACGTCGTGCTGGCTTTCAAACACCACTGCCGGCGCTTCGATAACCTGGTTCTCTTCCGGTACGGCAGAGGTCTTCATTACCGCACGACCGAGGTTGCCGCTCAGCACTTTGGTGCCGCCATGAGGAGAGAACGGTTTGTCGATGGTGGCGATCACCTGCGCATCAAGAGACGCGCTCGCCCCTTCGCGCCAGTCCAGCTCGCCGTTGTTCAGCCACGGCTCCTGGGTGTAGCACTTAAGGCCAAAGCCCGCCACGGTATTCACGTCTTCATGTAGCAGTCCGCCTTTCAGCAGCTCGCGCATCAGCAGCGGTACGCCGCCTGCGGCCTGGAAGTGGTTAATATCCGCCGGACCGTTCGGGTACAGGCGCGCCATCAGCGGTACTACAGAAGAGATCTCGGAGAAGTCATCCCAGTTAATCAGAATGCCCGCCGCACGCGCCATGGCCACCAGATGCATGGTGTGGTTGGTTGACCCCCCGGTTGCCAGCAGCGCGACAATCCCGTTAACAATGACTTTTTCGTCTACCATTTTACCCATCGGCATCCATTCGTTGCCGTTGCCTGTCAGACGCGTGACCTGACGGGCCGCAGCCTCGGTCAGCGCCTTGCGCAGCGGCGCATCCGGCTGGATGAAGGACGAGCCCGGAAGCTGCATCCCCATAAATTCCACCACCATCTGGTTGGTGTTAGCCGTACCGTAGAACGTACAGGTCCCCGGCGCATGATAGGACGCGGCTTCCGCCTCCAGCAGCGCCTGACGGTCCGCTTTCCCTTCCGCGTACAGCTGGCGAATACGCACTTTTTCTTTGTTTGGCAGACCGCTCGCCATTGGGCCGGACGGGACGAAGATCGCAGGCAGATGCCCAAACGACAGCGCCGCCATCACCAGGCCCGGGACAATCTTGTCGCACACGCCGAGGTACAGCGCGCCATCAAACATGTTGTGTGACAGGCCCACCGCGGCGGACATCGCAATCACTTCGCGGCTCAGCAGGGACAGCTCCATACCGTCCTGCCCCTGCGTCACGCCGTCGCACATGGCAGGTACGCCGCCCGCCACCTGGCCCACCGCATTCACGCTGTGCAGCGCGTTACGGATGATAGTGGGATAAACCTCATACGGCTGGTGGGCGGAAAGCATATCGTTATAGGAGGTAATGATGGCGATATTGTTACGCAACATGCTTTTCAGCGACGCTTTATCATCAGGCTGGCAGGCGGCGAAGCCGTGCGCCAGGTTCCCGCAGGCCAGCTGAGATCGGTGGACGGTGCTGCTCTTTGCCTGTTCAATCCGGGCGAGGTAGGCCGAACGGGTCTCTTTCGAGCGCTCGATAATGCGCTGTGTTACGCGTAACAATGTCGGATTCATAAAAGCTCCTCTAAATTATCTGTCCGGCTCGGGAGTTTACAAAGTCGCTGGCAGTTGTTAACAACGCTGAAACGCTTGCTGTCCGGAGCTCAGGGGCAAAATCACTTCCGGCAGTGTAATAAAAAAAGCTCCGCGGGTGAATCCACGCGGAGCTTAAAAGTTGAAAATTGTGCCACTAGCTGTGTTAGATCATGTTACCGGTAAAATAACACTTTCGAGCTAGAGGATTATCTTACTCAAACTCGTTCCAGGAGCGGCCATCGCGGGTGATCATCGCCACCGACGCGACAGGTCCCCAGGTCCCCGCCTGATACGGTTTTGGCGCATCCTGATCGGCAGCCCAGGCTTCGGTGATGGAGTCGACCCATTTCCACGCCTCTTCCACTTCGTCGCGACGCACGAACAGCGCCTGGATACCGCGCATGGTTTCCAGCAGCAGACGCTCGTAAGCATCGGCCAGGTGCGTCTGGTTAAAGGTTTCGGAGTAACTCAGATCCAACTTGGTGGTCTGCAGGTTGTGTTTGTGATCCAGGCCCGGCACTTTGTTCAGGATCTGGATATCCACGCCCTCGTCCGGCTGCAGACGAATGGTCAGTTTGTTCTGCGGCAGCTCCTGCCAGGATTCTTTGAACAGGTTCAGTTCCGGGTTTTTGAAGTAAACCACCACTTCGGAACATTTGGCCGGCAGACGTTTACCGGTGCGCAGGTAGAACGGAACCCCCGCCCAGCGCCAGTCGTCGATATCCACGCGGATCGCCACGAACGTCTCGGTGTTGCTGGACTTGTTCGCGCCCTCTTCTTCCAGGTAGCCCGGCACTTTTTTGCCTTGCGCAAACCCGGCGGTGTACTGGCCGCGGACGGTCTTCTCACGCACGTTGGAGCGGTCAATGCGGCGCAGTGACTTCAGCACCTTCACTTTTGCGTCACGGATGCTGTCAGCCGTCAGGTCAGACGGTGGAGACATGGCAATCATGCACAGAATCTGCAGCAGGTGGTTCTGAATCATGTCGCGCATCTGACCGGCCTGGTCAAAGTAACCCCAGCGGCCTTCAATCCCCACCTCTTCCGCCACGGTGATTTCCACGTGGTCGATAGTGCGGTTGTCCCAGTTATTCACAAACAGGGAGTTAGCGAAACGCAGCGCCAGCAGGTTCAGTACCGTCTCTTTACCGAGGTAATGGTCAATACGGTAAACCTGGCACTCTTCAAAGAACTCGCCCACCTGGTCGTTGATTTCACGCGAGGTGGCCAGTGAGGTACCCAGCGGCTTTTCCATCACGACGCGAGCCGGTTTGGCGTTCAGTTTGGCTTCGCCCAGGCCTTTGCAGATGGCGCCGAAGGTGCTTGGCGGCATGGCGAAATAGTTAATGGTGACACGGTTTTTCTGATCCAGCATCGCGCCTAAGCGGGTAAACGCGCTGACGTCATTGACGTCCAGGTTGCAGAAATCGAGGCGTCCACTCAGGGTATCCCACAAACTTTCATCAATTTTTTCCTTCATGAAAGTTTCGAGCGCCTCGCGGACGACTTTGGTATAAGCGTCCTTGTCCCAGTCGGCGCGCCCAACACCCAGGATACGGGTATCCGGATGAATTTGGCCCGCTTTCTCCAGTTGATACAGGGAAGGCAGCAATTTTCGGCGTGCAAGGTCGCCTTTCGCGCCGAAAATGACCAGGTCACATGCCTGGGCTGTTTGCGTTACCGCCATGTCATTCTCCTCAGTTGGATCACCTGGTACTTCTGCCAGGTATCGTTGTAATTTTATTACAATGCACTGTACTGCTTTTACGTCATTCCCGAAACCATTAGCGCTTATCGTCGCGTGCGATAACGCGATTTTTCCCCCTTTGGAGGATTACGACGGCGCAATGACGCAACAACCGTCGTTTCTTTGCGCAACGGGGTCACAGTAAAACCCGACACCGATCAAGTAATGAAAAAAAACAACAACATTATCTTGTCGATTGTTACCCTTAATGGAAGCCACAAGGGTAATATCGGCTAAATCGAATCACGATTTCATCAATTTATGAAATCGTTTACACCCATGAGCGTCCTGTTAACATGAACATGCTGGAAAAAATCCAGTTTCAACTGGAACACCTTAGCAAATCCGAGCGAAAAGTGGCCGAGGTCATTCTCGCCTCCCCCGCTCAGGCGATTCATTCAAGCATCGCCGCTCTGGCACAGGAAGCGGGTGTTAGCGAACCGACGGTCAATCGCTTTTGCCGCAGCCTGGAAACGCGCGGCTTCCCTGATTTTAAACTGCATCTGGCACAAAGTCTGGCTAACGGCACCCCTTATGTTAATCGTAATGTGGATGAAGACGACAGCGTTGATGCCTATACCGCGAAAATTTTTGAATCGGCCATGGCTTCGCTCGACCACGTCCGTCAGTCTCTGGACATGAGTTCCGTGAATCGCGCGGTGGATTTACTCACCCAGGCCAAGCGGATTGCGTTCTTTGGTCTCGGGTCGTCGGCAGCCGTGGCACATGACGCGATGAACAAATTTTTCCGCTTTAACGTCCCGGTTATTTATTCCGATGACATTGTGCTGCAACGCATGAGCTGTATGAATTGCAGTGAAGATGACGTCGTGGTGCTGATTTCGCACACCGGCCGCACCAAGAGTCAGGTAGAGCTGGCTCAGCTGGCCCGTGAAAACGATGCCATGGTGATTGCCCTCACCACGGCAGGTACGCCGCTCGCCCGTGAAGCGACGCTGGCGATCACCCTCGACGTGCCGGAAGACACCGACATTTATATGCCGATGGTTTCCCGACTGGCGCAGCTCACCGTGATTGACGTGCTGGCAACCGGTTTTACCTTACGTCGGGGCGCAAAATTCCGGGATAACTTGAAGCGGGTCAAGGAAGCGCTGAAGGAATCGCGTTTTGATAAAGAATTGCTTATAAAGAGCGATGTTCCCTGATAGTTGATAACGAAGACGTAACCAATAATTACGATGTAACGATTTACGGCATTCGGTCCACTCTCCGCTGCCTTGCAGCAGATGAAGGCCGATTCAATGTTCACGCAACACCAAAGTTGTTTCAGTCAACGGAGTATTACATGTCCAGAAGGCTTCGCAGAACCAAGATCGTAACCACCTTAGGCCCGGCCACCGATCGCGATAATAATCTTGAGAAAATTATCGCCGCCGGCGCCAACGTGGTGCGTATGAACTTCTCTCACGGTACGCCAGAAGACCATAAGTTACGTGCCGATAAAGTGCGTGAAATCGCAGCCAAACTGGGCCGCCACGTAGCTATCCTCGGCGATTTGCAGGGTCCAAAAATCCGCGTATCGACCTTTAAAGAGGGTAAAGTTTTCCTCAATATCGGCGACAAATTCCTGCTTGATGCCAACCTGGGCAAAGGCGAAGGCGATAAAGAGAAAGTCGGTATCGACTATAAAGGCCTGCCGGCTGACGTGGTACCAGGCGATATCCTGCTGCTGGACGACGGTCGCGTACAGCTGAAGGTGCTGGAAGTTCAGGGCATGAAAGTGTTCACCGAAGTCACCGTCGGCGGCCCGCTCTCCAACAATAAAGGCATCAACAAACTGGGCGGCGGCCTCTCTGCAGAAGCGCTTACCGATAAAGACAAAGCGGACATCGTGACGGCTGCGCTGATCGGCGTTGACTACCTGGCGGTCTCCTTCCCGCGCTGCGGCGAAGATCTGAACTATGCGCGTCGTCTGGCACGTGATGCAGGCTGCGATGCTAAAATCGTCGCGAAAGTTGAACGCGCGGAAGCCGTTTGCGATCAGGATGCGATGGACGATGTGATCCTCGCGTCTGACGTGGTGATGGTTGCGCGTGGTGACCTGGGCGTGGAGATTGGCGACCCTGAGCTGGTAGGGATCCAGAAAGCGCTGATCCGTCGCGCACGTCAGCTGAACCGCGCGGTGATCACCGCCACTCAAATGATGGAATCGATGATCACCAACCCAATGCCAACCCGTGCAGAAGTCATGGACGTGGCTAACGCCGTGCTGGACGGTACCGATGCGGTGATGCTCTCTGCGGAAACCGCTGCAGGCCAGTATCCGGCAGAAACCGTGGCCGCCATGGCGCGCGTCTGCCTGGGCGCTGAAAAGATCCCAAGCATCAACGTCTCTAAACACCGTCTGGACGTGCAGTTCGACAACGTGGAAGAAGCGATTGCGATGTCTGCAATGTACGCGGCAAACCATCTGAAGGGCGTTACCGCGATCATCACCATGACCGAATCTGGCCGCACCGCGCTGATGACCTCTCGTATCAGCTCTGGTCTGCCGATCTTCGCCATGTCCCGTCACGAACGTACCCTGAACCTGACCGCGCTGTACCGTGGCGTGACGCCGGTTCACTTCGACAGCACCAATGACGGCGTAGCTGCGGCACACGATGCCGTAAACCTGCTGCGTGACAAAGGCTATCTGGTGTCCGGTGATATCGTCATTGTGACCCAGGGCGACGTGATGAGCACCATCGGCTCAACCAACACCACGCGCGTTATGACCGTCGAGTAATAACGTCTGTGTTAAAAAGCCCTCTCCATCTGGAGAGGGCTTTTTTTATTTCCTCGGATAAAGCTCTTTGCGTTTATAGGGCTCTGTTTCACCCGGCTTACGCGTTTTAAGCAGCTTCAGGATCCACGTGTACTGTTCGGCATGCGGCCCCACCAGTATCTCCACCTCTTCGTTCATTCGACGGGCGATGGTGTGGTCGTCCGCGGTGAGCAGATCGTCCATCGGCGGACGAACCTCAATGCTCAAACGATGCGTTTTGCCATCATAGACCGGGAATAGCGGGATCACGCGGGCACGACAGACTTTCATCAGGCGACCAATCGCGGGGAGCGTCGCTTTATAGGTCGCAAAGAAATCGACAAACTCGCTGTGCTCGGGGCCGTGGTCCTGATCCGGCAGATAGTAGCCCCAGTACCCCTGACGTACCGACTGAATGAAGGGCTTAATGCCGTCGTTACGCGCATGCAAACGTCCGCCAAAACGACGACGCACCGTGTTCCAGACAAAATCGTAGATTTTATTTCCCTGGTTATGGAACATCGCCGCCATTTTCTGCCCCTGAGAGGCCATGAGCATCGCCGGAATATCAACGCCCCAGCCGTGTGGGACGAGGAAAATGACTTTCTCGTCGTTGCGGCGCATCTCCTCGATGATGTCCAGCCCTTTCCAGTCAACGCGATCGACGATTTTATCCGGCCCTTTCAGCGCCAGTTCGGCCATCATCGCCATTGCCTGCGGCGCGGTGGTATACATCTCATCAATGATTGCCTCGCGCTCGGCGTCGCTTTTCTCAGGAAAACAGTAGTAAAGGTTGATCTGCGCGCGACGGCGGGCGCTCTTGCCTAAACGCCCGGCCAGACGGCCAATTTTCCCCAAAACAGGATCGCGGACGGAAGCCGGCAGCAACGCCATCCCCGCAAAGGCATAGACACCAAGCCAGGCGCCCCAGTTGCGCGGATGGCGGAAGGATTTTTCAAACTCAGGAATGTATTCAATATTGTTTTTTTTGGTTTCCATGCTGGATCCAGGGTCTGATGACGCAAAATTTTATTCAGATAGTGTAGCGAGGCAGTCGTCCACGCACAAAAGAAAAAGCCGGCGTCAGTGTGAGCCGGCTTTTTTAACAAAAACAGAGAGCTTAGTTTAGGCTCAGCTGCGGCATCACCTCTTTCACCTGCGCCAGATAATCAGTACGATCTTTACCTGTCAGGCCTTCGGTGCGCGGCAGTTTCGCCGTCAGCGGGTTCACGGCCTGTTGGTTGATCCACACTTCATAGTGCAGGTGCGGGCCGGTAGAGCGTCCGGTATTGCCGGAGATCGCGATACGGTCACCACGCTTCACCTTCTGGCCCGGTTTGACCAGCAGCTTACGCAGGTGCATATAGCGGGTCGTATAAGTACGACCATGACGTACCGCGACATAATATCCGGCGGCACCGCTACGCTTGGCCACCACCACTTCGCCATCTCCTACCGCCAGTACCGGTGTGCCCTGCGGCATGGCAAAGTCAACGCCACGGTGCGGTGCGACGCGACCGGTTACCGGGTTCAGACGACGCGGGTTAAAGTTAGAGGAGACGCGGAACTGTTTTGCCGTCGGGAAGCGCAGGAAGCCTTTCGCAAGGCCAGTACCGGTGCGGTCATAGAACTTACCGTCTTCGGCACGAATCGCGTAGTAATCTTTGCCCTCGGAGCGCAGACGTACGCCCAGCAGCTGGCTTTGCTCGCGCTTGCCGTCCAGCATTTCGCGGGACATCAGGACGGAGAACTCATCGCCCTTCTTCAGCTTGCGGAAATCCATCTGCCACTGCATGGCTTTGATCACCGAGCTAATTTCAGCGCTGGTCAGGCCTGCATCGCGCGCGCTGGAGACAAAGCTCGCGCCCACGGTGCCTTTCAGAACGCTGTTAACCCAGTCACCCTTCTGCATTTCGCTGGTCATCTTGAAACCGTTTGCAGTGCGATCGTAGGTGCGGGTTTCGCGGCGGGACATTTCCCAGGTCAGACGCTGGAGATCGCCATCAGCCGTTAATGTCCAGGAGAGCTGTTGTCCGATTTTCAGGTTACGAAGATCTTTATCCGCAGCCGCCAGCTGGCTGATATTACCCATGTCGATGCCGTACTGGTTCAGCACGCTGCTCAGCGTGTCTCCGGTAGACACAACATATTCGTGGATACCCGCTTCGTTCTCGGTTTTATCGTCCAGTTCATCCTGCGGGATGGCTTCATCTTCCTGAGCCGCCTGGTCGATAGGCTCACTGGCTTCAGGCAGCAAAGAACGGATTTCGCTCTTTTCAAGCTCAATGGTTTTGATGATAGGGGCAGAACTCGGGTGGTAAACATAGGGCCGCCAGACGGCGACCGCTAAGGTGAGTACTGTAAGCGACCCCAGCATAACGCGGTGGGGTCGAGGCAGATTGTTAAATGCCAGGGCGACAGAGCGGGCTATCTGTTGCACGTATTCACTTCCTCGTTATTCTCCTTTCAGGCAGCTCGCATACTGGTTCGCCAGTTGGCTGAGGAACTGCGAATAGCTCGCTTTGCTCAACTGGATATTCGTACCTAGCGGGTCAAGGGTCCCCATGCGCACGGATGTTCCCCTGGCCACGGCTTCTACGACCGCTGGCCTGAACTGTGGCTCAGCAAAAACGCATGTCGCTTTTTGCTCAACCAACTGTGTTCTGATTTCATGTAAACGCTGCGCACCGGGCTGAATTTCAGGGTTGACGGTGAAGTGACCCAGTGGGGTCAAACCGTAATGTTTTTCATAGTAGCCGTAGGCGTCATGAAAAACGAAATACCCTTTACCTTTCAACGGTGCGAGCTCATTACCAACCTGCTTATCGGTTGCGGCTAATTGTGCCTCAAAATCCTTCAGGTTGGCGTCTAGTTTGGCTCGACTTTGCGGCATAAGTTCCACTAATTTGTCATGGATTGCAACCGCTGAAAGCCGCGCTATCTCTGGGGATAACCAAAGATGCATGTTGTACTCGCCGTGATGGTGATCTCCATCACCTTTTTCCCCGTCTGCGGCATGATGGTCATGTTCGTCACCGTCGTCATCCGCCCCTTTCATGAGCAACGGTTTCACGCCGGAGAGTTCGGCAATCGCGACCTGTTTTTCGCCAGCAACCTGTTTTGCTGACTTCTGCATGAACGCTTCCATTTCCGGACCAATCCAGACAACTAAGTCCGCGTTTTGTAAGCGTTTTACATCTGACGGGCGCAGGGAATAGTCATGCTCGGATGCACCATCAGGGAGCAGAACCTGGGTTTCCGTTACCCCGTCTGCAATGGCGGACGCGATGAAACCGAGTGGTTTAAGCGAAGCGACAACCGCAGCGTTAACATCTTGTGCGGTTGTACCCCAAAGGGCAGCGGATAATGCTGCGAAAAGAAGCGTATTTTTATGTAACATAATGCGACTAATCATCGTAGTGAATGCGTGGAATGTGATATTATAACATTCGTTGACTTCTTCAAGCTTAAAATGACATGACGACATTGGTTTCTCTTGAAAATATTTCGGTCTCATTCGGGCAGCGCCGCGTCCTCTCTGACGTGTCGCTCGATCTGAAGTCCGGCAAAATTCTGACGCTGCTCGGCCCCAATGGCGCAGGCAAATCCACCCTGGTGCGCGTGGTGCTGGGTCTGGTCGCCCCCGATGAAGGCGTGATTAAGCGCGAGGAAAAATTGCGTATTGGCTATGTGCCGCAAAAACTTCACCTCGACGCCACGCTGCCGCTGACGGTCAGCCGTTTCCTGCGTCTGCGCCCCGGCACCCGTAAAGCCGATATTCTTCCGGCACTGAAACGCGTGCAGGCGGGCCATCTTGTCGATGCGCCGCTGCAAAAACTGTCCGGCGGTGAAACTCAGCGAGTGTTACTTGCCCGCGCGCTGCTGAGCAGCCCGCAGCTGCTGGTACTGGATGAGCCAACTCAGGGTGTGGATGTGAATGGTCAGGTTGCGCTTTATGATTTGATCGACCAGCTACGTCGGGAGCTTGATTGCGCCGTGCTGATGGTGTCTCACGACCTGCATCTGGTAATGGCAAAAACCGACGAAGTGCTGTGTCTCAACCACCATATCTGCTGTTCCGGTACGCCTGAAGTGGTGTCAATGCACCCGGAATTTATCTCCATGTTCGGCCCCCGCGGCGCTGAACAGCTGGGTATTTACCGTCATCATCATAATCATCGCCATGATTTACAGGGACGAATCGTACTGCGTCGGGGAAATGGACACTCATGATTGAACTGTTACTGCCCGGCTGGCTGGCCGGGATTATGCTTGCCTGCGCCGCGGGCCCACTCGGCTCATTTGTTGTCTGGCGCAGAATGTCCTATTTTGGCGATACCCTGGCGCACGCGTCTCTGCTGGGCGTTGCCTTTGGTCTGCTGCTGGATGTAAACCCCTTCTACGCGGTGATTGTGGTCACGCTGCTGCTGGCCGCCGGTCTGGTCTGGCTGGAAAAGCGCCCTCACCTCGCCATTGATACGCTGCTTGGCATTATGGCGCACAGCGCCCTGTCTCTGGGCCTGGTGGTGGTCAGCCTGATGTCGAACATCCGCGTGGATCTGATGGCCTACCTCTTCGGCGACCTTCTGGCCGTAACGCCGGAAGATCTCATCGCTATCGCCGTTGGCGTGGTGGTGGTGCTCGCTATTCTGCTCTGGCAGTGGCGGAATTTACTGGCCATGACCGTCAGTCCGGATCTGGCATTTGTCGACGGCGTGAAGCTGCAGCGCGTAAAACTGCTGCTGATGCTGGTGACGGCGTTAACGATTGGCGTCGCAATGAAGTTTGTCGGCGCGCTGATTATTACGTCGCTGCTGATCATCCCTGCCGCCACGGCGCGTCGTTTTGCCCGTACGCCGGAGCAGATGGCCGGCGTAGCCGTGATTATCGGAATGATTGCGGTAACGGGGGGATTAACATTCTCGGCGTTCTATGACACGCCAGCGGGGCCGTCAGTGGTGCTCAGTGCGGCGATGCTGTTTATCTTCAGTATGATGAAAAAGACCGCGAATTAACATGGAGGGCGCTGATGCCCTCACCCTGTCCCTCTCCCTCAGGGAGAGGGAACACAACATTACGGCATTGCCGGTGGCGTAATGCCGAAATGATTCCACGCCCGCACCGTTGCCATACGTCCACGCGGGGTACGCTGCAGGAAGCCCTGCTGGATCAGATACGGCTCCAGCACATCTTCAATCGTCTCACGCTCTTCCCCAATAGCCGCCGCCAGGTTATCCAGCCCGACCGGGCCGCCAAAGAACTTATCCAGCACCGCCAGCAGCAGTTTACGGTCCATATAGTCAAAGCCTTCGGCATCGACGTTCAGCATATCCAGCGCCTGAGCGGCGATCTCAACGGAAATCGTGCCATCGTGCTTCACTTCGGCGAAGTCACGCACGCGGCGCAGCAGGCGGTTGGCGATACGCGGCGTACCGCGGGAACGCTTCGCCACTTCAAACGCGCCCTCTTCGCTCATCTCCAGCCCCATATAGCGGGCGCTACGGCCAACGATGTGCTGGAGGTCCGCCACCTGGTAAAACTCAAGACGCTGCACGATGCCGAAACGGTCGCGCAGCGGAGAGGTCAACGACCCGGCGCGGGTGGTGGCGCCAATCAGGGTAAACGGCGGCAGATCGATTTTTATAGAGCGCGCGGCCGGGCCTTCACCGATCATGATATCCAGCTGGTAATCTTCCATCGCCGGATAGAGCACTTCCTCCACCACCGGGGACAGGCGGTGGATCTCATCGATAAACAGCACGTCATGCGGTTCGAGGTTAGTCAGCATCGCCGCGAGATCGCCCGCCTTCTCCAGCACCGGGCCGGAGGTGGTGCGCAGATTGACGCCCATCTCATTGGCAACGATATTCGCCAGCGTGGTTTTGCCTAAACCGGGAGGGCCAAAAATCAGCAGGTGATCGAGCGCATCGCCGCGCAGCTTTGCCGCCTGGATGAAAATCTCCATCTGGGAACGAACCTGCGGCTGGCCGATATACTCATCAAGCAGTTTTGGGCGGATCGCGCGATCCACCACGTCATCTGCCTGAATTGTGCCTGCCGATACCAGGCGGTCTGCTTCAATCATCCTTTACCTCACAATGCAGCGCGCAGCGCTTCGCGAATCAGGGTTTCACTGCTGGCGTCCGGTTTGGCAATTTTGCTCACCATACGGCTGGCCTCCTGAGGTTTATAGCCCAGCGCCACCAGCGCGGCAACCGCTTCCTGCTCGGCGTCATCATCCGTCGCAGGGCCGCCAGGAGAGGTCAGTACCAAATCGGCAGCCGGAGTGAACAGATCGCCATGCAGACCTTTAAAGCGGTCTTTCATTTCGACAATCAGGCGCTCGGCGGTTTTCTTACCAATGCCCGGAAGCTTAATCAGCGCCGCAGGATCTTCGCGCTCAACGGCATTCACAAACTGTGGTGCCGACATGCCGGACAAAATCGCCAGCGCCAGCTTCGGCCCAACGCCGTTGGTTTTAATCAGCTCGCGGAACAGGGTCCGTTCCTGCTTGTTATTGAAGCCGTAGAGCAGCTGGGCATCTTCACGCACCACAAACTGGGTAAAGACAATCGCCTCTTTGCCCGCGTCCGGCAGCTCGTAGAAGCAGGTCATCGGCATATGGACTTCATAGCCCACGCCACCCACTTCCAGCAGCACTAACGGGGGTTGTTTTTCAATGATGATGCCTCTGAGTCTGCCTATCACGTGACGCTCCTGCGTTCTGGGAGAAATTAACTGCCGACATAATAAAAAAAGGCTGGATATTTATCCAGCCTGATTTCTGATTATCGTAACCTGCCTCGCGCCAGATTGAGCCGCGACTCGCTCATTTGCATCGCATTCTGGCTGACGTGACAGTGGGTAATCGCAATCGCCAGCGCATCCGCGGCGTCGGCCTGCGGGTTCGCGGGAAGCTTCAGCAAGGTACGCACCATATGCTGCACCTGGCTTTTCTCCGCGCTCCCAATGCCCACCACCGTCTGCTTGACCTGACGTGCAGCGTATTCGAATACCGGCAAATCCTGGTTCACGGCAGCGACGATGGCGACACCGCGCGCCTGACCGAGCTTTAGCGCTGAATCGGCGTTTTTCGCCATAAAGACCTGCTCGATGGCGAAATAGTCCGGCTGAAACTGGGTGATGATCTCCGACACGCCCGCATAAATGAGCTTCAGGCGTGAAGGAAGATCGTCCACTTTGGTGCGAATACAGCCGCTGCCCAGGTAGGTTAACTGGCGTCCCACCTGACGGATAACGCCATAACCGGTGACGCGTGAGCCTGGGTCAATCCCGAGAATAATCGACATCACGCGTCTCCCGTAAACGGTTTACAGGCTCTCATCAGAGAGTCGCTGCAACCTCATCAGAGATTTCACCGTTGTGGTACACTTCCTGCACGTCGTCGCAGTCTTCGAGCATGTCGATCAGACGCAGCAGTTTCGGTGCCGTTTCAGCATCCATGTCCGCTTTGGTGGACGGGATCATGGACACTTCAGCGTTGTCCGCTTTCAGGCCAGCCGCTTCCAGCGCATCGCGCACGGCACCCATCTCTTCCCACGCGGTGTAAACGTCGATAGCGCCGTCATCGAAGGTCACTACGTCTTCCGCACCGGCTTCCAGCGCCGCTTCCATGATCGCATCTTCGTCGCCTTTCTCGAAGGAGATGACGCCTTTTTTGCTGAACAGGTAAGCAACGGAACCGTCAGTGCCCAGGTTGCCGCCGGTTTTGGTGAACGCGTGGCGCACTTCCGCAACGGTACGGTTACGGTTGTCGGACAGACACTCAACCATCACCGCAGTACCGCCAGGGCCGTAACCTTCATAAATGATGGTTTCCATGTTCGCGTCTTCATCACCGCCCACGCCACGTGCGATAGCACGGTTCAGGGTGTCACGCGTCATGTTGTTAGACAGCGCTTTATCTACCGCCGCGCGCAGACGCGGGTTAGAAGCCGGGTCGCCGCCGCCCAGACGCGCTGCTGTCACCAGCTCGCGAATGATTTTGGTAAAGATCTTACCGCGCTTGGCATCCTGTGCCGCTTTGCGGTGTTTGGTGTTGGCCCACTTACTATGACCTGCCATAAAAAGTTCTCCAAAAATCGCGCCTTCTCAGGCTGCGTTAATTACAAATTCTTCAATCGCCTGCCGGTTGCTCCACGACTTGGTGAGTGCGGCGGCATCCGCCGCACTCACCCAGCGGTAGGTCAGGTGTTCGGTAAACACGATCTCCCGTTCATGGGGAAGCGCGAGACAGAACCACGACTCCGTATTGCGCTCGGTACCCGGCGCGTAGCGATGACGTAAATGGCTAAAAATTTCAAACTCCACCGTGCGCTGGCAGTCCTTCAGGGTCAGTTGCTCGCGGGCAACGTCAATGGTGACCTCTTCCTTTACTTCGCGCGCGGCGGCCTGCAACGCGGTTTCCCCCTCTTCCAGACTGCCGGTTACCGACTGCCAGAAATCAGGGTCATCGCGCCGCTGCAACATCAGCACCCGCTTCGTGTCTTCTGCATAAATGACCACCAGGACCGAAACGGGAAGCTTATATGCCATATCAGTTTTTCTCTTCCTTCTTCACCACTTCAATGCCCAGCTCGGCCAGAGAAGCCGGGTTGGCAAAGCTTGGCGCTTCGGTCATCAGACACGCTGCGGCAGTGGTTTTCGGGAAGGCAATAACATCACGAATGTTATCGGTGCCGGTCAGCAGCATGGTCAGACGGTCAAGACCGAAGGCCAGGCCCGCGTGCGGCGGCGTACCGTATTTCAGAGCGTCCAGCAGGAAGCCAAACTTCTCGCGCTGCTCCTGCTCGTTGATGCCCAGGATGCCGAACACGGTCTGCTGCATTTCGCCGCTGTGAATACGCACGGAACCACCGCCCACTTCGTAGCCGTTGATAACCATGTCATAAGCGTTCGCGACCGCGTCTTCCGGTGCCGCTTTCAGCTCTGCCGCCGTCATGTCTTTTGGCGAGGTGAACGGGTGGTGCATTGCGGTCAGGCCGCCTTCACCGTCGTCTTCAAACATTGGGAAGTCGATAACCCACAGCGGCGCCCATTTGTTTTCGTCGGTCAGGCTCAGGTCTTTGCCGAGCTTCAGACGCAGCGCGCCCATCGCATCAGCCACGACTTTCTTGTTGTCTGCGCCGAAGAAGATCATGTCGCCGTCCTGCGCGCCGATGCGCTCAAGGATCGCTTCCACGATGTCCGCGTTCAGGAATTTCGCTACCGGGCTGGTGATGCCTTCCAGACCTTTCGCGCGCTCGGTCACTTTAATATAGGCCAGACCTTTCGCGCCGTAGATCTTGATGAAGTTACCGTAGTCGTCGATCTGCTTGCGGCTCAGGGCAGCACCACCCGGTACACGCAGGGCGGCCACGCGGCCTTTAGGATCGTTAGCTGGGCCAGCGAAGACGGCAAACTCAACGCCTTTCACCAGGTCTGCTACGTCCACCAGCTCCATCGGGTTACGCAGGTCTGGTTTGTCAGAGCCGTAACGACGCTCGGCCTCAGCGAAGGTCATGATAGGGAAATCGCCCAGTTCAACGCCTTTCACGTCGTTCCACAGGCTACGCACCAGAGCTTCCATCACTTCACGCACCTGCTCGGCAGTCATGAAGGAGGTTTCCACGTCGATCTGGGTAAATTCAGGCTGGCGATCAGCGCGCAGGTCTTCGTCGCGGAAGCATTTAACGATCTGATAGTAGCGATCGAAGCCGGACATCATCAGCAGCTGTTTGAACAGCTGTGGAGACTGCGGCAGCGCGTAGAATTTGCCTTTATGAACGCGGGATGGGACCAGGTAATCGCGAGCGCCTTCCGGCGTGGCTTTGGTCAGCATCGGGGTTTCGATGTCGAGGAAACCGTGGTCATCCATAAAGCGACGCACCAGGCTGGTGATTTTCGCACGGGTTTTCAGGCGCTGAGCCATTTCCGGACGACGCAGATCCAGGTAGCGGTATTTCAGACGCGCTTCTTCAGTGTTGACGTGGTTGGAGTCCAGCGGCAGCGCTTCTGCACGGTTGATTATCACCAGATCGGACGCCAGCACTTCGATGGCACCCGTCGCCATGTCGGAGTTGACGTTTTTCTCGTCACGCGCGCGCACGGTGCCGGTAACCTGAATGCAGAACTCATTACGCAGCTCAGAGGCCAGCTTCAACGCATCTGCGCGATCCGGATCGAAGAACACCTGAACGATACCTTCGCGGTCGCGCATATCGATGAAGATAAGGCTACCAAGATCACGACGACGATTGACCCAACCACACAGGGTTACCTGCTGTCCGACGTGGGACTGACGCAGCTGCCCGCAATATTCTGTACGCATGAGATATCCCTTAATTAGCCGCAGGCTAAATGTCGCCTGGTATGCAGGCTACTATGTCGCAGCTTTCTGTATGTCACAACTGGATGAAAAAAGGCGGCTATTATACTGGAAATTCCGCCGGACGATAAGAGCGAACCACGGCCAGGCGGTCGTTTGCTGCACTCTTATTGCGCATTCTCACAAAAATTAACAAAATTATCCGACCAATAACAGGCCATGACGTCGTATGGTGTCTGGAAGTGATTCATTTAACGGGAGTAACGATGTTAACACTTGATGCCAGTAAAACCGCACTTGTTGTGATTGATTTACAGGAAGGTATTCTGCCCTTCGCCGGTGGCCCACATACTGCGGATGATGTGGTCAGCCGCGCTGCTCGCCTGGCGGAAACATGTCGTGCCAGCGGTGCGCCTGTTGTCATGGTGCGCGTCGGCTGGTCCGCGGATTACGCCGAAGCGTTAAAACAGCCCGTTGATGCCCAGGTTCCTGCACGCGCCCTGCCGGAAAACTGGTGGACGTACCCGGCCTCACTTGGCAAACGCGACAGCGATATTGAAGTGACCAAACGCCAGTGGGGCGCATTTTACGGTACCGATCTCGAGCTGCAGCTCCGCCGTCGCGGCATCGACACCATCATCCTGTGCGGCATTTCCACCAACATCGGCGTGGAGTCTACCGCCCGCAACGCGTGGGAGCTGGGCTTTAATCTGGTGATCGCCGAAGATGCCTGCAGCGCGGCCTCCGCGGAACAGCACCAGGGCAGCATGACCCATATCTTCCCGCGCATCGGCCGCGTGCGCAGCACGGATGAGATTGTCAGCGCGCTATGATGTACGTGGGCCTGCCCCAGTGGTCGCACCCGAAATGGGTGCGCCTCGGCATCACCAGCCTTGAGGAATATGCCCGGCACTTCAACTGTGTTGAGGGTAACACCACCCTGTATGCGCTCCCCAAAGCCGAGATTGTTACGCGCTGGCGGGAACAAACGACCGACGACTTCCGCTTCTGCTTTAAGTTTCCAGCCACCGTTTCCCACCAGGCCGCGCTGCGCAACTGCGGGGATTTGACCGAAGAGTTTTTTACGCGCATGTCGCCACTGGCGAACCGCATCGGTCAGTACTGGATCCAGCTGCCCGCCACGTTTGGCCCGCGCGATTTACCTGCGCTCTGGCAGTTCCTGGATGCCCTGCCCCGTGAATTCACCTACGGCGTTGAAGTCAGGCACCCTGAATTTTTTGCAAAGGGCGAAGCAGAAAAAGCGCTCAATCGCGGCCTGCTTGAGCGTTCCGTTAACCGGGTGATCCTCGATAGCCGGCCGGTGCACAGCGCGGTCCCCCATAGCGAAGCCATCGTTGAAGCTCAGCGTAAAAAACCGAAAGTGCCGGTCCACGCCATCGTGACCGCGCAGAACCCAATGGTCAGGTATATCGGCAGCGATAACATGCAGCAAAATCAGGCGATGTTCGCCGTCTGGCTGCAAACGTTAGCGAAGTGGGAACATACCACCACGCCGTATCTCTTTTTGCACACGCCGGATATCGCCCAGGCCCCCGAACTGGTCGATGCTCTGTGGCAGGCCTTGCAGGCTGCGGTGCCGTCCGTGGGCAGCGCCCCTTCCATCCCACAACAATCTTCTCTTTTCTGATATCACCCCCTATCATAGTGAAGTGCCATCTGCCAAAAACAGGGAGTTTGTATGGTCAGCGCGCTGTATGCGGTGTTAGGTGCATTACTGCTGATTAAGTTTTCATTTGATGTTGTGCGCCTCAGAACGCTGTACCGCGTCTCTTACGGTGACGGCGGATTTTCCGAGCTACAAAGCGCTATCCGCATTCATGGCAACGCGGTCGAATACATTCCCGCAGCCTTAATCCTGCTGCTTTTTATGGAGATGAATGGCGCAGAAACCTGGATGGTGCACATCTGTGGCCTGCTTCTTATTGCTGGCCGCCTGATGCACTATTACGGTTTTCACCACCGCTTAATCCGCTGGCGTCGTTCCGGCATGAGTGCGACCTGGTGTTCGCTTTTGCTGATGGTGCTGGCTAACCTGTGGTATATGCCGTGGGAGTTGGTTTTCTCCCTCCATTAGCGCACAATACGCCACTTTATTTTTCCCGGATTTTTACGTTATGTCAGATCGCGACACGCTTTTTTCCGCGCCTATCGCCAGCCTGGGCGACTGGACCTTCGATGAACGGGTAGCCGAAGTCTTCCCGGATATGATCCAGCGCTCTGTTCCCGGTTATTCCAATATTATCTCTATGATCGGCATGCTGGCTGAGCGCTTCGTTCAACCCGGCACGCAGGTCTATGACCTGGGCTGCTCGCTCGGCGCGGCAACGCTGTCGGTTCGTCGTAACGTTCACCACGAAGGCTGCCGAATCATTGCCGTCGATAACTCCCCGGCGATGGTTGAGCGCTGCCGTCGCCACATTGACGCGTATAAAGCTCCTGTTCCGGTCGACGTGGTGGAAGGCGATATCCGCGAGATTGAGATCAATAACGCGTCGATGGTGGTGCTGAATTTCACCCTGCAGTTCCTGGTCCCTGAAGACCGCCAGCTGCTGCTGGACAAAATTTACCAGGGGCTGAATCCCGGCGGCGCGCTGGTGCTCTCGGAGAAATTCAGCTTCGAAGATGCCGAGGTTGGCGAGCTTCTGTTCAACATGCACCACGATTTCAAACGGGCGAACGGCTACAGCGAGCTGGAGATCAGCCAGAAGCGCAGCATGCTCGAAAACGTGATGCTGACGGATTCCGTAGAAACCCACAAAGCGCGTCTGAGCAAAGCCGGGTTTGAGCACAGCGAACTGTGGTTCCAGTGCTTTAACTTTGGCTCTCTGGTGGCGCTGAAAGCGGGAGAGTCCGCATGATCGAATTCAGTAACTTCTATCAGCTGATTGCCAAAAACCAGCTCTCCCACTGGCTGGAAACCTTGCCCGCGCAGATTGCCGCCTGGCAGCGCGATCAGCAGCACGGCCTGTTAAAGCAGTGGTCAAACGCGGTGGAGTTCCTGCCCGAACTGACCCCGCATCGTCTGGATCTTCTCCACAGCGTAACCGCCGAGAGCGAAGAGCCGCTTCCGGCCGGGCAGATCAACCGCATCGAAACGCTGATGCGTAACCTGATGCCGTGGCGCAAAGGGCCGTTTTCACTTTACGGCGTGAACATCAATACCGAATGGCGCTCGGACTGGAAATGGGATCGCGTACTGCCTCACCTTTCCGACCTGACCGGACGTACTATTCTGGACGTGGGCTGCGGCAGCGGTTACCACATGTGGCGCATGATTGGTGCGGGCGCGCATCTGGCGGTCGGTATTGACCCGATGCAGCTGTTCCTGTGCCAGTTTGAAGCGGTGCGCAAGCTGCTGGGTAACGACCAGCGCGCGCACCTGCTGCCGCTGGGCATTGAACAACTCCCTGCCCTGAAAGCCTTTGATACCGTCTTCTCCATGGGCGTGCTGTACCACCGTCGTTCCCCGCTTGAACACCTGTGGCAACTGAAGGATCAGCTGGTCAGCGGCGGCGAGCTGGTGCTGGAAACGCTGGTGATTGAAGGCGATGAACATGCCGTTCTGGTCCCGGGCGATCGCTACGCGCAGATGCGCAACGTTTACTTCATCCCTTCCGCGCTGGCGCTGAAGAACTGGCTGGAGAAGTGCGGGTTTGTGGATGTGCGGATTGCCGACGTCAGCGTGACCTCGCTCGAGGAACAGCGCCGCACCGACTGGATGATCACCGAATCGCTGGAGCAATTCCTCGACCCGGCCAACCACAGCAAAACCATCGAAGGCTATCCGGCTCCGATGCGTGCGGTGTTGATTGCGACCAAGCCGTAGTTTTCCCCTCACCCCGGCCCTCTCCCCATAGGGGCGAGGGTTAGGGTAAGGGGATAAAAAAAGGCCCCTGTTGAAATTGCAGGGGCCTGGTACAAGCAAGCATCATATTGGGCGACATGATGCGCGGTAAAAATCGGTACGTTGCTACACGTGATGGCGCTCAATCAGCGACTTCATTTCCGCAACCGACTCTCCCTCTACGCCATAGCGTGAATACTCATCCGCTTCAGCATCCGTCGACATTGACAATCCTGTATTGCGATAACGCATGGGCGAAGGTATCCATTTACCCGCGGAGCTGTGCAGCTCTTCTACCCCGGCGTTTAAAAACCGTTCCAGATTGCTGGCGCGGACTCCCGCACCCGCCATTATTATTGGAACACCAGAATGTGCTTTTAGTTCCGTAATTAATTGCAGTCCTTTTTCAGCTGACGCCTGCTGACCCGATGTCAGAACGCGCGCCACGCCAAGTTCTCCAAGCGTTTCAAAGGCCTGAAGCGGATCTTTACACATATCAAATGCGCGATGAAAAGTGACGGCCAGCCCCTGCGCGGCGCTCATAATCTGACGCATGCGCGGTAGATCGATATTGCCGTCTTCATCCAGCAGGCCGGTCACCAGCCCTGAAAACCCCAGGTCCCGAACGAGCGCGATATCATCAAGCATGGCACTGAACTCGCCCGCCGTGTAACAAAAATCACCGCCGCGCGGACGAATAATCGGGTGAACGGGAATGGTGACGGCCTGACGGGCAGACTTCAACACGCCGTAGGACGGCGTCAGCCCGCCCTCTTTGGGTGCCGCACACAGTTCAATACGGTCAGCCCCGTGCTTTTGCGCGGTCACGGCACACTCCACGCTGTAACAACAAATCTCCAGCAGCGCCATTTAATCCTCCTGAAATTCCACTAAACGAAACATCTTCACACGCCGTCCGTTTTCAGTCCCGGCGTGAACTCACATCTCTTACGCTTCGCTGGCAACGATCTGCTGAATGGTCCACGGATGAAACTTCACCGTGACCTGCCCGTCAGTGACGGCCAGCGTCGGGTTAGGTAACCGCTCACGCTCGCCTTTGGGTGAACTCGTCTTCACAAAAATTCCCGGCTTGCTTAAGCCTTCGTCAGAAAGGAGGGCCAGCGCGCGCGCGTTCAACGTTTCCGGCTCACCCGGCAGGACAATTTCGATATGTTCCCAGCCTTCGTGCGGATAGCGTTTCTCTCCCGGCCACGGCAGTTCAACCACGCTGAACTGCCAGTGCGCCACGTTCACCGGTTCATACAGTTTGAACAGGCAAATGGGGCGACCGTTGATGATGTTCTCGGAGAGCAACTCGCCGCACCGTTCGAACCCGCGACGCCAGCGCTCGGCCGTGGCATTCTGATGACAGCGCAAAGAGATGTGATCGGCCTCAAGCGGCGCGATATCCAGACCGAGACGGGTGGCAAGTTCTGTGAACGCCTGGGTGAAGCGCGGTAAATCTGCGGAAATATCATGCAGTTCGTCAATGGATTGCCAGTTCGCCATAAGTCACTCTCTTTTCATGTCGCAAAGCCGCTAATTTACTCTGTTGCCCTGTTTTGACCAACCGCAGAATCCGGCTTTTTATGACTGCATGATTATGCATACCTTCACCGCCTGGATTCTGAGCAATCTTCAGGCCCCGCAATGCTGACGCCAGAAGGCATTTGCAGTATACTCCCGCCCTAAATTCTTTAACTGGCGCGGGCGGTTGTAAGCCCGCATCAAAAACGTAAGGTATCCAGGTGAATATTCAGGCTCTTCTCTCCGAAAAAGTCAGTCAGGCACTGATTGCCGCAGGCGCGCCTGCGGATTGCGAACCGCAGGTTCGTCAGTCAGCAAAAGTACAGTTTGGCGACTATCAGGCTAATGGCGTGATGGCAGTGGCTAAAAAACTGGGCATGCCGCCGCGACAGCTCGCTGAGCAGGTACTGACGCATCTGGATCTTTCCGGCATTGCCAGCAAAACCGAAATCGCCGGTCCGGGCTTTATCAACATCTTCCTTGAGCCTGCATTCCTGGCAAGCCACGTTGACGCGGCGCTGAAATCTGACCGTCTGGGCGTTTCCCAGCCGGAGGCGCAGACCGTCGTGATCGACTACTCTGCCCCGAACGTGGCGAAAGAGATGCACGTTGGTCACCTGCGCTCCACCATCATCGGTGATGCCGCGGTGCGCACGCTCGAGTTCCTCGGTCACAAGGTGATCCGCGCGAACCACGTGGGCGACTGGGGTACCCAGTTCGGCATGCTGATTGCTTACCTGGAAAAACAGCAGCAGGAAAACGCGGGTGAAATGGCGCTGGCGGACCTGGAAGGTTTCTACCGCGAAGCTAAAAAGCACTACGACGAAGACGAAGCCTTTGCCGAGCGCGCGCGCAGCTATGTGGTAAAACTGCAGGGCGGCGACCAATACTTCCTCGAGATGTGGCGCAAGCTTGTCGACATCACCATGTCTCAGAACCAGCTGACCTATAACCGCCTGAACGTCACCCTGACCCGTGACGACGTGATGGGTGAAAGCCTCTATAACCCAATGCTGCCCGGCATTGTGGCTGACCTGAAAGCGAAAAACCTGGCGGTAGAGAGCGAAGGCGCAACGGTGGTGTTCCTTGATGAGTATAAAAACAAGGAAGGCGAACCGATGGGCGTGATCATCCAGAAAAAGGATGGCGGCTACCTCTACACCACCACCGATATCGCCTGCGCGAAGTACCGTTACGAGACGCTGCATGCTGACCGCGTGCTGTACTACATCGACTCCCGTCAGCACCAGCACCTGATGCAGGCGTGGACCATCGTCCGTAAAGCCGGTTACGTGCCGGATTGCGTTCCGCTGGAACACCACATGTTCGGCATGATGCTGGGCAAAGACGGCAAGCCGTTCAAAACCCGTGCGGGCGGTACAGTGAAGCTGTCCGACCTGCTGGACGAAGCGCTGGAACGCGCCCGTCGTCTGGTGGCCGAGAAGAACCCGGACATGCCTGCCGATGAGCTGGAAAAACTGGCCAACGCCGTGGGGATCGGTGCGGTGAAATACGCGGATCTATCCAAGAACCGTACCACCGACTATATCTTCGACTGGGATAACATGCTGGCGTTTGAAGGCAACACGGCGCCTTACATGCAGTACGCCTACACCCGCGTGCTCTCGGTGTTCCGTAAGGCAAACATTGATGAAAGCGTACTGGCGAATGCGGCAGTGACCATCACGGAAGATCGTGAAGCACAGCTGGCGGCGCGCCTGCTGCAGTTTGAAGAGACGCTGACGGTTGTCGCGCGTGACGGCACGCCGCACGTGATGTGTGCTTACCTGTACGATCTGGCGGGTCTGTTCTCCGGCTTCTACGAACACTGCCCTATTCTGTCTGCGGAAAACGAATCGGTCCGCAACAGCCGCCTGAAGCTGGCGCAGCTCACGGCGAAGACCCTGAAGCTGGGTCTGGATACCCTGGGTATCGAAACCGTAGAACGCATGTAATACAAAAAAACCCGGCAATCGCCGGGTTTTGTTTTTTGCAGTCCTGCTCATTCAAGCGTCAGCGGTAGTTCACGATGACAGAATTACTCTGCACCTTCAGCGCCGGGATTAAGCGTCCCCCGCCTGGCACTTCCCAGATAAACCGCAAAGGTTCAATAGCCGGTATGCCGTTGAATGCCTGCGTCGTGCCGTTTTCGCCGTCGATTTCCGTGCAGCGCGTCTGAGAACAAAGGCGCACCCGCAGCCCTGCGGGCGTTGGGCCAATCAGCCGGTAATTCCAGACCACAAGACCCATCTGACCGGAAACGCCGTCAGAAGGCGACAGCGGGTTAGAGGACATGGCGACGCCCCGGTTGCTGAGGGTCACCCCCATGCTGCTTGCCTGCCAGGTGCCCTCCCCGGCAGCGTGCGCCGCCAGCGGGAAGAGTAAAATCCAGAGCCATTTACGCATTATTTTCCTCCAATCGTCGCGGTCATGCGGATATGACGGTTATCCGACAGCTCCATATTCGACAGCACGACCAGCTGATTCAGACTACGACGCAGGAAGCGCGACAGCAGCGGACGCAGCGCATGGTTAACCAGCAGCACCGGCGGTGCGCCCAGCATCTCCTGGCGCACCAGCGCCTCCTGCGTTTGCGCCAGCAGACGGTCCGCCAGCCCCGGCTCCAGGCCGCCCCCGCCCTGCAGGGCCTGCAGCAGCAGACGTTCAAGCGGCGTATCGAGGCCAATAACCTGCACTTCTCCGGTTCCCGGGAACCACTGCTGGGTGATCGCACGACCCAGCGCCACGCGTACCACCGCCGTCAGCTCGTGCGGATCGTTTTGTATCGGCGCATGCTCGGCAAGGGTTTCCAGAATGGTGCGCATATCGCGGATCGGCACTTTCTCTTCGAGCAGGTTTTGCAGCACCTTGTGCAGCGTGGTTAAGGTCACCACGCCCGGGACCAGATCTTCCGTCAGCTTCGGCATCTCCTGCGTGACGCGATCCAGCAGCTGCTGCGCTTCCTGACGGCCAAACAGCTCTGCCGAGAATTGCCCAATCAGGTGATTAAGATGGGTCGCCACTACGGTACTGGCTTCAACAACCGTATAGCCCTGGATTTGCGCCTGCTCTTTCAGGGCACTTTCAATCCAGATAGCGGCCAGGCCAAAGGCCGGGTCGATAGTTTGCTCGCCCGGCAGCGTGCCTGCGGCGGTGCCCGGGTTAATCGCCAGCCAGCGGCCCGGATAGGCATCACCGCTGCCAATTTCGACCCCTTTCATCAGAATGCGATAGCGCGCGGGCGGCAGGTCCATATTGTCGCGGATGTGTACAACCGGCGGCAGGAAGCCCATATCCTGCGCGAATTTTTTACGGATACTGCGGATACGGCCAAGCAGCTCGCCATCCTGCTGGAAATCGACCATCGGAATCAGGCGATAGCCCACTTCCATTCCCAGGGAATCTTCCAGCTGAACGTCGTTCCAGGTCGCTTCTACGGCCTGGGTATTCTCCGGCATTTTTACCGGAACAGGCTCCGCCGCAGGTTTGATTTCACGACCGCGCATCCACCAGGCTAGCCCCAGCAGACCCGCCGTAAACAGCAGGAAAACGAGGTTTGGCATTCCCGGCACCAGGCCGAGCAAACCCAGAACGGCAGCGGCCAGCAGCATAACGCGCGGGTTGCTGAAGAGCTGCCCCACCATCTGCTCGCCAACGTCCTGATCGGTACTCACGCGGGTCACAATCACACCCGCCGCCGTGGAGATAACCAGCGCCGGGATCTGCGCGACCAGACCGTCACCAATGGTCAGCAGCGTATAGCTTTCCGCCGCGTGGCCCATGTCCATCCCGTGCTGCAATACCCCCACCAGCAGGCCGCCGACCACGTTAATCACCATGATCAGAATGCCCGCGATGGCGTCACCGCGCACAAACTTACTCGCACCGTCCATGGAGCCGTAGAAGTCCGCTTCCTGCGTCACTTCCGAACGGCGTTTTTTGGCTTCATCTTCGGCAATAAGACCGGCGTTCAGGTCGGCGTCGATCGCCATCTGTTTGCCCGGCATTCCGTCCAGCACAAAACGCGCGCCCACTTCCGCGATACGCCCTGCACCTTTGGTGATAACCATAAAGTTGATGATAACGAGGATAACGAACACCACGATACCGATAGCGAAATTGCCGCCCACCAGGAAGTGGCCGAACGCTTCAACCACTTTACCTGCCGCTGCCGCACCGGTGTGACCTTCCATCAGGATGATACGCGTGGACGCTACGTTCAGCGCCAGTCGGAGCAAGGTGGTAAACAGCAGAATGGTCGGGAACGCGGCAAACTCCAGGGTACGCTGGGTGAACATCGCCACCAGCAGCACCATAATGGACAGCGCAATATTGAAAGTGAAAAGCAGATCGAGGATGAATGCCGGGAGCGGCAGTACCATCATCGACAGAATTAGCAGGATCAGAATCGGCCCGGCAAGGATTTGCCATTGGGTCGATTTCAGGTTGCCGGGCAGGCGCAACATTGCCACCAGATTAGCCATCAGAGTCCTTCTCGTTCATAAAATCCAGCGCGGCAGGCACCGGAAGGTTTTCAGGTTTCACAGGCCGCTGACCGCCAGCCATACGCCAGCGCTTCAACTGCCACACCCAGGCCAGCACTTCCGCCACGGCGGCGTAGAGTTGTCCCGGGATCTGTTGTCCGATATCCGCATGGCGGTACAGGGCACGCGCCAGCGGAGGGGCTTCCAGGATCGGCACGCGGTGTTCTGTGCCAATTTCCCGGATACGCAGTGCGATCAGCCCCGCCCCTTTCGCAACGACTTTCGGCGCGCTCATTTTGTTTTCGTCATAGCGCAGCGCAACGGAATAGTGCGTCGGGTTGGTAACAATGACATCGGCCTTCGGCACATCGTCCATCATGCGGCGACGGGCGGCGGCACGCTGCATCTGGCGGATACGCCCTTTTACGTGCGGGTCACCTTCCATCTGCTTATATTCGTCACGGATATCCTGACGCGACATGCGCAGCTTTTTGAAGTGGGTATAAAGCTGGAAGATCACGTCAAAACCCACCATCGGGATAATGCTGAGCACCACCAGCAGCGCGCAGAGCCCGACCAGATTCAGCGCGTTGCTCATCGCGGTGAGCGGCGATTCGCTGATAAGACGCATCATTTCTGGCCAGTGGTACCAGAGGTAGAAGCCTGCGGAACTGCCCATCAGCACCGATTTGAGAACGGCTTTGAGCAGCTCAGCCCCGGTCTGCGCAGAGAACATTTTCGCAATACCCGGCAGCGGGTTCAGTTTGGAAAATTTCGGTTGCAGCGATTTGGCACTGAAAACCAGACCGCCGAGCATCACCGGAGAGACCAGCGCGACCAGCACAACCCCGGTAATCAGGGGCAACAGCGCGACCATGGCCCCTTTGATAAGCTGAATAATCTGGCTGAGGATCAGATTCGGATCGTTGACCATGCTGTGGTCAAAACGTAAGCCGGTGGACAACATTCCCGCCAGCTTTCGGGCGAGCGACTCCCCGCCCCACCAGATAATGCACACCCCTACGATAAGGATCAGCAGGGAGGTTAATTCTCGGGATCGGGGGATCTGCCCTTCCTCACGCGCTTTTTCTAGTCGGTGGGGTGTGGGGGCTTCCGTTTTGTCGTCGTTCTCTTCTGCCACAGTGCATGCTCAGCCCATTACGTCACGGGTATCATGCCAGCACCGCCTTTCATCAATGGGCTGATAAACCCCTATAACCGGGTCTTTTTATCCAGTTTAAGACCACACTCCGTACGTTTGGCAAGCGAAGAGAGGACACGTAAAGTTCGAACAAACATTGTTTCGGCTTTTGTGATGCGCTTCATATCACACAATGAATTAAGCGAAGTTTTAAAAACGTTTATTCAAAAAAAATATCCCGAAAGAAAATTAACATAGTCGTCGATTTTAACCACTTAATATTGCAGGAATGATATAAGTATGTAAATTCAATAATTCAGACTAATTAAAACTCTATTTATCCATTACTGGAGAAAATCCAAAAATGGATTAATCAATACGACATTCGTCCTGAAGCTCACTTACCAGCAGAAATTTAAATGTTATAATTTCACGCGACATAATTTACTTTTCACGAAAAAGCAAATCATATGCCAGATATTTCTTTTTACTTAAAGGAACATTTAAGATGGATTTGAAAAAGAATATTGTTGCGGGCTTAGCTCTTGCAACGCTGTCGATAAATGGTTTCGCCGCAGAAATGAATGCCGGCACTATTCATTTCACGGGTGAAATTATCGAATCGAGCTGTACAATTCAGGGAGACGATGGCACGGACAGTACTATCCCACTGGGTACCTATCCTATATCGTTGTTTACTGATGTTGGAACGGAAACCGCACTTATGCCCTTCTCCGTTACGCTGGCGAACTGCCCGTTGAAAAGCGATGGGCTTCCGGCTATACAGCTGACCTTTAACGGCCCAACAACCCTGACCGGGACCAATACGCTGCTGGACGTCAGTAAAATTACCACCACGGGCGATACCGCGGCCACCGGTATTGGCGTTGCCGTCAGCCCGTCGGGTAAGGATGATAAACTCATCACTATGGACGGCGCTGAAGGGCAGATCTATATCGAACTGGCGACAAAATCCGAAGATACGATTAAAGCTGATTTTAATGCTCGATATAAATCATTTGCAGCAGCGGTTACCGCCGGTCCGGCAGATGCTGATATGACGGTAAATATTCTTTACCGTTAATAAATGCATCACTGACATTCACAATATATATATTTAGGCGTCATGACATTTAAGGAGTCATGCTCTGATAATAGTCCGAATCCGGATTCGGACTATTATCATTTTCCCTCAACGTCCTTTATTAAAGGTTTCACCATGCGCAAATCACTCCAGGTCTTATTATGCATTCCTGTCATTGCGAGTACCTTTTGTCACGCAGCAGGTGTTCAGATAGGTCGCACACGCATAATCTACGATGCCGCGAAAAAGGAAGTTGCCCTGCCCTTACAAAATAATGATAAAGAACTTCCCTGGTTAATACAGTCATGGACGGATACGGGTGATGGTAAAACGCACGGACCGTTTATCGTGACCCCCCCTCTCTTTCGGCTCGATCCGCAAAAAGAGCAAAGCCTGCGCATTACCTGGAACGGGACAACCTTAGCAGGAGATAAAGAGTCGCTGTTCTATATGAACGTGCGAACCGTTCCTGCCACGGCTACGGATGAGGGTGACAAAAACGTCCTGCGGTTAATCTATAAAACGCGTCTGAAACTGTTCTGGCGCCCTGTCGGACTGAGTGGTACGCCATCTGAATCCTGCAAAAACCTGCGCTTCGCTCGTCATGGTCAGCAGCTCACTGTCATCAACGCGGGGGCGTTCTACAGCGTCTTTGATTCACTTGCGCTGGGCTCGCATAAAGTGGAGAAGGCCGATATGGCTGGCCCTAAATCCCGCGTTGATATTCCTCTCCCTGACAATGCTCAGGGGACGAGCGTCACCTGGCGCTGCATTACCGATTACGGCAATGCTTCAGAAAAATACACTTCCACACTTGCGCAGGATTAAAAGACCGCGATGATGACAGGACGTAATTATTTGTCATACGGGCGGCTCTTTAGACCGAATCCGCTTCTTCGCTGCCTTGGCGGTGTCTTGCTCATGGCGAGCTTCTCGACGCTGGGCCGTGAGTATCGTTTCTCTCCCTCATCGCTGGAAGGGGACATGCTGGCACAGCAGGATATCGACCTTTCACTCTTTTCAAAGTCGAATGCTCAGCTACCCGGCACCTATTCTTCACGAGTGCAGGTGAACGAACACCGCCTGAGCACCACCAATATCGTTTACGTCAGCTCGCCTGAAGGATCACTGATACCACAGCTCACACCGGATATGCTGCGGGCATGGGGGATTGCTATCGACCGGTATCCCGCCTTGCTTACGTTACCCGCCAATAAGGCTTTGCCCAAAGATATCAGCAACTATATCCCCCAGGCCTCCGCGCGGCTTGATTTTTCAACCATGACATTAGCGTTGAGTATTCCTCAGGCCGCGTTAAGTGGGACCGGTCACGATTACATCGATCCCTCGCGCTGGGACGACGGTGTGCCCGTGTTGTTCAGTGACTACGCTTTTTCAGGATCAAAAAATAAGGACAACGGCGACAACAGCGCCACCAGTCAGTATCTGAATTTGCGCACCGGCGCCAACCTGGGTGGCTGGCGAGTGCGCAACTATTCTACGTGGAGCAATTCAGAGAGTGAAAACCAGTGGGAAAACATCAATACCTTCCTGCAGCATGACGTTGACGCCCTCAAGGCGCAGTTCACGGCCGGGGAAAGCAACACGCGTGGAGAAGTATTTGATAGCTTACAGTACCGGGGCGTCAACCTTGCGTCAGATGAAGAGATGCTTCCCTATAGCCAACGCGGTTATGCCCCTGTCATTCGCGGCATCGCCAGTTCAAACGCTGAAGTCTCGGTCCGCCAGAACGGCTATCTCATCTATCAGCAAAATGTTGCGCCGGGCGCGTTCGAAATCAACGATCTCTACTCCACCACCAACAGCGGCGATCTGGACGTTACGGTGAAAGAGGCTGACGGCACCGAGCATCGCTTTACGCAGCCCTATTCCAGTATCGCGATTATGCTGCGGCCAGGGCGTATGAAGTATGAAATGACAGCAGGCCGTTATCGTGCTGAAAGCGGGAGCGACCAAAAGGAACCCGACTTTTTCCAGGGAAGCATGATTTACGGTTTAAATAACCTTCTCACCTGGTTTGGAGGGCTGACCCTCTCGAAAGACTATAACGCAGCCAATACCGGTGCCGGTCTGGCGCTCGGGCCGTTGGGCTCGCTGTCGGCTGACGTTACCATGGCCGACACCCGGCTAGACGATAACAGCCAACATACCGGCCAGTCATGGCGTCTGCTTTATACCGGTAAACTGGATTCGACCAATACCAACTTCAGCCTCGGCAGCTACCGATACAGCAGCCGCGGGTATTACAGCTTTTCCGACGCCAATCAAAAGCGTGACGGTCACGAAGACGATCTGCTGTTTCGCTACAACAAACGCAACCGCATTCAGGCCAGCGTTAGCCAAACCGTGGCTGGGGTGAGTCTGTATCTAAACGGTTATCAGCAGGATTACTGGGGCACCTCTAAAAAAGAGCGCAGCCTGTCGGTTGGATTAAATACCGTTATTGCCGGCACGAGTTATCACATTGCCTATACGTACAGCAAAACCAACGACGAAGAGGCTGACAGAATGGTCTCTTTAGGGTTTAGCATTCCTCTCGCCAGATGGCTGCCACGCGCCTGGAGTAGCTATAACATCAGCAATACTAAAAATGGCTATACGCGGCAAAACGTGGGCCTCAGCGGCACGCTGCTGGACGACGAGCGTCTGAGCTACTCGTTGCAGCAGAGCCATTCCAACCACGATGGGGAAGATATCAGCAGCGTCTATGGCAGCTACCGCTCGCAATACGCCAACCTGACCGCAGGCTATTACGCCTCCACTGATAACTCTCAGCAGCTTAACTACGGCATTAGCGGCGGTATTGTTGCCCATCCTCAGGGCATCACGCTGGCTCAACCTTTAGGCAGCCAGTTTGCTATCGTCAACGCCAACGACGCGTCCGGCGTCCGTTTCCTGAACCAGCGGGGTATTCAGACCGACTGGCAGGGTAACGCAGTCATTCCATCACTCACTCCGTACCAGGAGAACAATATTCGTATTGATACCTCGAGCCTGCCGGAAAATGTGGACAGCAGCGATACCGCCATCACCGTTATCCCCTCGCGCAACGCGGCGGTGCTGGCCAGATTTGACGCCCACACAGGCTATCGGATGTTGATTACCCTGAAGCGTCCAAACGGCCTCCCCGTTCCGTTCGGCGCCATCGCGACCAGTAGCGACCCGGTGATGAGCGGCATTGTCGATGAAACCGGCACCGTCTATCTGGCAGGCATTGGAGAGACCGCGCAGGTCACCGTGAAATGGGGCAACGGCACGGGCCAACAGTGCCGCGCCAGCATTACGCAACAGTCAGCCAACCACACCGAAAGCCCTAACGGTATTCGCTCGGTTAGCGAGCTTTGTCAGCAGGAATAAGCACATGAAAACTATACTCACGAAACGGGCCATCTGGGCTTTATTGGCTACGGCATTGAGCCTGACCACAACCAGCCCGTGCAGGGGAGCCGTGACTTTACTTCGTAACTGCTTCGGTGCGCCGCAAACCTACACCACGTCGTTCGATCATGAGTTTTCGTCCAGCGAAAATGTCGCCAATCATGACTATGATGTGCCAAATCATCTGGTCGGCAATGGCCCGGTGATAGTGGCCAACTGCAGCTGTCCCGGAAATATATTTTCTTCAAGCATGGTCTATGAAAAAACGTTTGCCGGGAGCCCGCTGAATCCGGGAACAAACGGATACGGCTATTTGACCGATAAGATCGATGCCGATATCACCGCCTATGCGGATGCAATCAACTCTCCGGACGGTACTTCTTTGAACCCGTTAGCTATCAATGAATACCCGACGTCCAGAGCTAATATGCGTAACACTACCGAGAATGCACTCGCCAAAACGGAGGGAGATGCCAACGTTTGCAGTAGTGGCACCCAGCCGAGCAACGCCGCTACAGTAAAGCGTAATTTCCGCTGGAACGTCGTTGCGATCCTGCTTCACGTTAAAAAACCCATCCTGGGTCAAGAGGTGATCCCTTCGACGATCGTCGCGCAAAACTATGCCTGTCTTTATTTCGGCACGGGGGGAAGCTGCGATCCCGGGCAGGCAGAACAGGTCTCTGATATCTGGTTTAGCGGTACGCTTTCTGCGCCGCTAAGCTGCGTTATCAACGAAGGCAGCACCATTGAGGTTGAGTTCGGCAGCATCGTCAGCAAGCAATTCGTCATCAAAGGGCAACCGCCAAAACGTTATGCCATCAAAAACGTTGATATTTCCTACCACTGTGATGATAACGCAGTGGGAAACACGGACCGGATAAAGCTCACGCTGACAGCAGATCAGGGCGTCGCGGATAGCAGTACGCCGTACATTGCAAAACTTCTGGACAGGGACGATCTCGGGGTGCGCGTATATGATGAAAACAGCCAGAACGTTGCGCTGGATGGTACCTATGAGTTTCCGGTAACGATGGACGAGCAGGGAAACGGTGTGGTCAAAATTCAGGCTGTACCGGTCAGCACGACGAATGCCCCCCCGGCCCCGGGCCGCTTTGAAGGTAACGTGACGGTGAAGATGGATCTTCGCTAACCGAAATACCCTCAGGCTGACGCCGCAGCCTGAGGGTAATCAGAACAATCAGAAGCCGAGGCTGTCCAGCAGATCGTCGACCTGATCCTGACTTGCCACAACGCCCGCCTTGCTGGCGTCGAGCTGTGGACCATTGAGCAGGCTTTCATTCTCGCGTTTTGGACGGGCTGCCGGTTCCGGAATGTTTTCCAGCAGAACCATCAGCAGCTGACGCTCAATCTCCTGGATAACATCCATCATGCGCTTGATCACCTGACCGGTCAGGTCCTGGAAATCCTGCGCCATCATGATGTCCAGCAGCTGGGCGTTGGTGAAGCTGGTGTGGCCCGGCACATCACCCAGATACTGACGAGTATCCGTCACCAGCTCGCGGGCATCCGCCAGCTCGATAGGATTCTCAAACCACTCGTCCCAGCGTTTGCTCAGGGCTTTCGCCCCCTTTTCCATCGCATCCTGGTGCGGCTGTGACGCTTCAACGCTGTTCAGCGCACGCTCAGCAGCCTGAGCGGTCATCTGCACAACATAGTCCAGACGATCGCGGGCATCAGGAATGGCTTCCGCCGCTTCGGCAATCGCCTGATCCAGACCCAGCTCGCGCAGGCTGTCACGCAGCATGCGCGTCAGGCTGCCGATGCGGACGATGATATCGCTCGGCGAGTGTTCTTCAACGGGTTTCATAGCAGGTTGCAACATTTCCATCACCTCACATGCCGAGTTTCTCGAAGATCTTACCGAGCTTCTCTTCCAGGGTTGCCGCGGTGAATGGCTTCACCACATAGCCGCTTGCGCCCGCCTGTGCTGCGGCAATGATGTTCTCTTTTTTCGCTTCTGCAGTGACCATCAGAACCGGCATAGAGGCCATTCCCGCATCGGCACGAATGGTTTTCAGCAGTTCCAGACCGTCCATGTTAGGCATGTTCCAGTCGGAGATAACAAAACCAAACCCGCCAGCCTGCAGTTTGTTCAGCGCATCAACGCCGTCTTCTGCTTCTTCAACGTTGTTGAAGCCCAGCTCTTTCAGCAGGTTGCGCACGATGCGACGCATGGTGGAAAAGTCATCCACAACCAAAAACTTAAGCTCTTTATCCGCCATAAAATAATACTCCTGAGTCAAATACGTATTGCCTGTCCGGCACTGATTTTCGCCAGCATCTGCTGGCTTACCTGGCTAAGATCGACCACTTCGCTCACGCCACCCATATTGATGGCCTCGCGCGGCATGCCGAACACCACACAACTTGCTTCATTCTGCGCAATCGTCCAGGCGCCAGCCTGGTGCATTGCAAGCATTCCGGCGGCACCATCGTTGCCCATCCCCGTCAGGATCACCCCAACGGCGTTGCGCCCCGCATGTTTCGCCACCGAATGAAACAGCACATCCACCGACGGACGGTGCCGGTTGACCGGCGGTCCGTCATGAATTTTGATTTGATAGTTAGCGCCGCTGCGCGACAGCTCCATATGCTTGTCGCCCGGGGCGATATAGGCATGTCCCGGGAGCACGCGCTCGCCGTCTTCCGCCTCCTTCACGCTGATCTGGCACAGCTTGTTCAGGCGTTCGGCGAATGAACGGGTAAAGCCTGGTGGCATATGCTGAGTGATCAGAATACCCGGACTTGAAAGCGGCAATGGCTGGAGTACATGACGAATTGCCTCTGTTCCTCCGGTTGACGCCCCAATGACCAGCAGTTTTTCCGAGCTGAGTAAGGGACCGGCCTTCAGGGTCGCAGGCGCGGCCAATGGCGTATGGGCAGCAAGCTTCGCACGTGACGCGGTGCGGATCTTCTCCGCGATCATTTCGCTGTAGGCCAGCATCCCTTCGCGTATGCCGAGCTGCGGCTTGGTGACGAAATCCACCGCCCCCAGCTCCAGCGCGCGCAGAGTGATTTCCGATCCTTTTCCGGTCAGGGAGGAGACCATCACCACCGGCATGGGCCGAAGCCGCATTAATTTTTCGAGGAAATCTATGCCATCCATGCGCGGCATCTCGACATCCAGCGTTAGCACGTCGGGGTTATATTTTTTAATTAAATCCCGCGCTACCAGAGGATCGGGCGCAGTGGCCACCATCTCCATGTCGCTGTGGCTATTGATAATTTCAGTCATGATCTGACGCATCAGCGCTGAATCATCGACAGACAACACCCTGATTTTACTCATGCTTTTTCCTTACTCAGCGCATATACCGTTTGCCCACGCAGGCTAAACTCACGCGCGAGGTTGCTGAAGTTTTCCGAGTGCCCGGCAAACAGTAAACCGTCAGGCTTGAGCAACGGAACAAACCGACGCAGAATGTCCTGTTGCGTCGTTTTATCAAAATAGATCATGACGTTACGGCAAAAAATGGCGTCGAACGGCCCCGGCACGTTGTACTGCTTATCCAGCAGGTTAACGGGCGCGAATTCGACGCAGTTCGCCAGCTCCTGGCGTACGCGTACCAGGCCTTCATGCGGGCCCGTGCCGCGCATGAAATAACGCTGCAGCTGCTGCGGCGACAGCGTTTTCAGTTCATCCTGGCGATACACGCCGTTACGCGCCTTCTCCAGCACCTCGGTATCTATATCGCTGGCGTAGACTTTCCAGCGGCCGGGCGTCATGCCCAGGGTGTCAGCAAGGGTGATCGCCAGCGAGTACGGCTCTTCACCCGTCGAGGCGGCCGCACTCCATACGCGATATTCCCCGGTGCGACGGCGGGCGTGCTCGGCCAGGACCGGGAAGTGGTGAGCTTCACGGAAAAACGCCGTCAGGTTGGTGGTTAACGAGTTAATAAAAGCCTGCCACTCTGCGCTGTTCTGGTTCGCCTCGAGCATGCTCAGATAGCGGCCAAAATCATCCAGCCCCAGCGTGCGCAAGCGCCGCACCAGACGGTTGTAGACCATGTCCCGCTTATGATCCGCAAGCACGATCCCCGCACGCTGGTAGATTAACTGACATATCCGACGAAAATGCGCGTCGGACAGCGCGAGGCGCTGTGTCATCTGCAACAATAATGACGTTTGCCCAGGGGGCATTGGTGATGTCATAGCGCCTTCTTAATTACATTCAGGATACAACTGGCACGGCCTGCGACCGCCCGACTTCTGTTACTGCTTCAACGTGCTCTTTCACATTAAATACCGCGACCAGTCCGGTCAGACGATCTGCCTGGCTGGCCAGCTGATCGGTTGCCGCTGCCGCTTCCTCAACTAACGAGGCGTTCTGTTGCGTCACCTGATCCATCTGGCTGACGGCCTGGGCAACCTGCTCAATGCCGCGGCGCTGTTCGTCCGACGCAGAGGCAATTTCGCCCATGATGTCGTTCACCCGCGTGACGGAAGTGACGATCTCGTGCATGGTTTTCGCCGCCGTATCCACAAGGGTTGAGCCCTGCTGAACGCGCGAGACCGACTCTTCGATCAGCACCTTAATCTCTTTCGCCGCGTTGGCGCTGCGGCTCGCCAGGTTACGCACTTCCCCCGCCACCACCGCAAATCCGCGCCCTTGCTCACCGGCGCGCGCCGCTTCCACAGCGGCATTCAGCGCCAGAATGTTGGTCTGGAACGCGATACCGTCAATCACGCTGATGATGTCACCTATTTTCTGCGAGCTGGTGGCAATCTCCTGCATGGTGCTGGCGACATGGGACGCCTGGTCACCGCCTTTCTTCGCCGTCATCGCCGCCTGCTTTGACAGGTCAGACGCCTGACGCGCGTTATCGGCGTTCTGGCCTACCGTCGCGGTCAACTGCTCCATGCTGGCCGCCGTCTGCGCCAGCGAGGCCGCCTGCTGCTCGGTGCGGGACGAGAGATCGTTGTTACCTGCCGCAATCTCGGAGATCCCGGTGTGCATGGCATAGCTGCCCTGCCGCACGTCGCTCACCGTTTCCCGCAGCGAACTCTGCATCGCCTTCAGGCTGGCAAAGATCGCGGAAATTTCGTTTTTGCCGAACACCGCGACCGGACGCGCCAGGTCCCCTTTCGCAATGCTGTCGAAGTGGCTGCTGATGATTGCCAGCGGCTGCACAATCATCCTGCGCGACCAGAGCAGCGCCCCGCCGGTCAGCAGCCCTGCCAGAATCACAACCACGGCAAAGATGACGCCCGACATGTGATAGCTGTTACGACTCTGTTCACCGGCACGCTGAACAGACTGGTTGATATCCTGCTGCCACGCGTTAAAGCTGCCGTCAAACGCCGCCTGAGACGCCTGAACCGGTGCGGTCATGAAGTCCGAAAGCTGGTTGTTCTCAAGCCACGTCGCCTGATGGTCCAGATCGTTGTACCACTGTTCAAAGTTCGTCTTCATGGCGGCCTTCAGCGCTTTCTCTTTCTCGCTGTCGACGGCCTGCGCCGTAAAGGCTTTAAACTGTGCGTCAGCCTGCTTCAGGCTATCGCGCGCGGCCGCCATCAGCGCTTTAATGTCATCCGGCGGATAACTCAGCGCGGTTAAGGTTCCCGCCTTGTTCAGCGCAGTGCTTGCCTGCAACAGCACGGCACGCGTTTGTGCCAGTGCGGAGCGCTGCTGATTACTCGCCTCAACTTCCTGCAAATTCTGATAGCCATCGCGAAACGCCCAAAAAGACAACCCGTTACTGCCAACCTGCAACACACCGCAAAGGATCAGAATCAAAAACAGTGTGGTCGAGATACGAATACGATTTAACATCCACGCTCCCATCAAGCGGCAAGCAGCCGCGGTTTAATTGTCAGTCAAAATGTTTCCCAGTTTTCATCTTGTCCGGTCGTCGCGGTGCGCGTACGGCTTGCAGCCGATTCAGCGACTGGCGCGCGATACGTCGCCTGCGGGGTGACCGTGTTTCCAGCGAGTGAAGCGAGACGAAACGCCGAGACGGCCATCTTCAGACGGCTCGCCTGGTCTTCCAGGGCAGCGGCCGCCGCAGCGGACTCCTGCACCAGCGCGGCGTTTTGCTGTGTCACGCGATCCATTTCCGATACCGCCAGGGCAACCTGGTCGATACCACGACTCTGCTCATCGGACGCAGAGGCGATTTCACCCATGATGTCCGTCACGCGGGTGACGGCATTCACGATGTCATTCATGGTCTCCCCGGCGCTTTCCACCAGCACGGAGCCGGTATCCACGCGGGAGACGGAATCTTCAATCAGCGACTTGATCTCTTTTGCCGCGTTGGCGCTGCGGCTGGCCAGGTTGCGCACTTCCCCGGCCACCACGGCAAACCCGCGTCCCTGTTCGCCCGCACGCGCCGCTTCCACGGCGGCGTTCAGCGCCAGAATGTTGGTCTGGAAGGCAATGCCGTCGATGACGCTGATGATGTCGGCGATTTTCTTCGAGCTGTCGGCGATTTCGTGCATGGTTTTCACCACGCCATCCACCACGCGTCCGCCGCGCTGCGCCGTCTCGGAGGCGCTTTCTGCCAGCTGAGACGCCTGGCGGGCGTTATCGGCGTTCTGCTTCACGGTTGCGGTGAGCTGCTCCATGCTGGCGGCCGTCTCTTCCAGGGCGGACGCCTGCTGCTCGGTACGGGATGAGAGATCGTTATTCCCCATCGCAATTTCGCTGGTGCCGGTATAGATAGCCTCCGACCCGTTGCGCACGTTGGCGACGGTTTCGATTAACGAACGCTGCATATGGTCAACGCTATTTGCCAGCTCGGTGATCTCATTGCGCCCGGAAACGGTCAGCGTTTTGGTCAGGTCACCGCCGGCAATTTCACGAATGTGGGCGATGACGCGGCCGAGAGGGTTCAGCAGGATATGGCGAATGCCATACCAGACCGCCACCAGCACAATGACCAGCGCCAGCGCCATCACGGCCATCTGCCATTTCGCAAAGCGGTAGTCATCCTGGCTTGCGGTAAAGGCCGAGTGGTACAGATCGCCACTGGCCTTCGCGTATTCCCCCAGCGCCGCGCCGAGTGCGTTTTGCATCCCCTGCGTTGGCTGCGCGAAATAGGCGTCCATGTTGCCGCTCTCCAGGAACTGAATCAGCTCTGTCAGACCGGTATGGTAGGCGTTGTATTTTTCATCGATATTCTGGCTCACCTGCTCCATAGCAGGCTGCGGGGCGATCTTTTTGAAGGCGTCGTAATGTTTCGCGGCGTCAGCGAGGGTGGCACGGGCATTTTTCAACAGATCGGTTTTCGCGCTGCTCTGCTGATTGTTAGGGTCCATCATCATGCGCGCGGACGAGCGGCTCAGGTTGATACGCGTTTGCAGCATCAGATCCCACGTCGACGTGAGTTCACTCTGCTGCAGGCGGAGATCGTTCGAGGCCGCGAAGCTGTCCTGGTTCTGTTTTAATGACGAGAAAAAAAGCCCGCCGGAGATGAGCTGAAGAAGTGCGAAAATGACCAGCACCATCATGAGCATTGTGACAACGCGGATACGGTTCAACATACAACACCTTCTCATAGATTTATTAACGGTGTTATCGGCACAGCCCACAGGAACTTTACATTTGCGAAAGGGAAAAGCGCGGGGTTAAAACGCCACGTCGACAATCAGCGTGTCTGTGTAGGTTCCGGCGGGCGGCGTGGCCTGATTGGTCAGGACTTTAGCGGTGTAGTTGAAGGTGCGCAGTAAACCGTCGGTACTGACCTGGGACGATACCGCGCTGGACCAGCGCTCGCTGCCGCTGCCGCCCCAGCGGTTACCGGTGGCCTCCTTATAGATGTCGTAGCTCATGGCGTTGCTGCCGCTCACCATCCGCCGCACGTTGTTCAGCGCGTTGGCACCGTTATTAATGCCGATGGTATACGAACTTCCTTTGGTACAGGTGACGGCAATCGCCTGTGAGACGGTGGGGAAACTTTGTACCAGCGGCGCGCTGTTGAAGTTCACATCTGGCGTGGTCATGGCGCTGCAGTCGTTGGTGACGGTCATATCTAACAGGATGGTGGTTGTCGCGGTTCCCGTCTGATTGATTGTGCAAACGCCGAGCGCGCCCACGGAGCAGACGCTGTAGTTAATGCTGAAGGTTAACTGCACCTGATATGGCCCGGCAGTGACGTTTTGCCCGGCGACGGTGCGGAAATAGAGCGGAATGTTGTACTGCTTTGACCCCAGCAACCCCAGCAGGGTATTCCCGCTCCAGGTATACGATTTACTTATCTGTACCTCGCTGCTGCTCGCGCATCCCGATAACCCGCACAGCCGGGTGGGGATCACGTCGGTGATGGCCGCATTATCCGTGCGTTTCATCGTGGCCCGGCTGCTGCCCGAAACCGATGCCGCGGTGTAGGTCAGCGTTACCGAGTCGCTGGTCAGCAGATTCAGCACGGCATCGCAGGCCACCACCAGCGTGCCGGTGGTTTGAACTTCCCCGGTTCCGCTGAGCGCGAACGAGGTGACGCTGCCAAACGACGCATTAACCGTACTGACGGTACACGCCGCCCAGCCGCCGCCGGAAAACAGCAGCAGGATCAACATCAGCAGGCGCGTCATGGCGCCTCCCGGCAAATCAGCGGCCCGTAGGTTTTCAGCTTATGCTCCGGATTGGCCCCCACGGTCAGAGTAGTCTTGCAGCGCCTCCCGTCAGGTGCGATCACCTCCAGCGGGTTCACATCGCTGAGATTTTCCAGCCAGGCGATGCCGTCATACCCCACCACCGCATTGCTGCGCGAGGCGCGTCGAACCTGGCTTCCCACCGGCAACGCCTTCCCGCGCGCGTCATGCAGAATAACGCTTGCCACCCGCTCCTGCTCCATCGGGAAATCGACCAGATAGCCGCTGTGGCGCCGAATCGCGATCCGGCGTTCGGTCTCTTTCAGACGGGTATCCGCCGGCAGATTCAGGGTATCAATCCGGTAGCTGGCCGGGTAATACGCCGATACCCCGCTGACCAGCAGGTAGCCGTTATTATTGGTTTTACCGACGGGCTGGTTCTCATAGCTGACGGGCACGTCCGGGTGGCCGTCGGTACTGATGACCACAAATGCATCGTTGATCTTATTCGCCGCGAACAGCTCGCCGTCCATCAGCACAACGGAACCCATCGCCTCGCCCCACCAGGTCATGGTATCTCTTTCACCATAGCCGCCGCCCTGCAGCTCGATGTTGTTATTGCGCCAGCCCAGCGTACCCTGCTGATAATCATTGGATCTCGACTGGTTGGCCCAGGCCATGTTCCAGCTGAAGCCACCGTCAGAAGGCATGGAGTGGTTGTAGTTAATACGCTGGGTACTGCCAGCATCCGGAGTGTTTTCGACGGTGACGGCAGCGCTGTCGCGCGCCCCCAGCGGCACCTGCAGCGACAGCGCGACCGTCCAGTCTCCCCGCTGCCGATCCCGGCTGCCGGCCAGGTAAATGCTGCTCGCCCCCCACAGGTTGCGGCTCCAGGAGAGATTGAGCAGCTCGGTTTTTTGGCTGTCAAAACTCTCCACGCCGATCCAGGCCGCACCGATGTTGCCGTACCGTCCCAGATTGAAGGTCAGCGAATACTGGTCCGTATTACGGCTAAAGCTGGCGACGGGCTTATCGTTTTCGTCATACACCGTCGGCTGGTCGTAGAGGGCGAGATTGCCAAAGCCGCGGTCGCGACGCGTGTGCTGGGTGGCGACGCTAAACTCGCTGGTACTGTACTGGTAACCCCAGTTGATTTGCCCGCCCGCATCACCGCGCATGCGGCTTTGCGAGTAAGAGGTATTCACCACGCCAAACTGGCCGAGTTTTATTACCGTCCCCGCGCCGCCCAGCGCCAGCTCCTGCGCCCCTTCCGCGTGGCCCTCCAGCGTTAGCCAGTCCGTCATCCCGTAGCGATACGAGCCGCTGCCGGCTGCCGAACCGTAGTCAAAATTCTTGATACCGTAATTACGCCGCAGGCTGCCGAGCGTCACGGCGCCGTCGCTCAGCCCTTGCTTAAGCAGGTCGCTGGTGACGTAAAACGGTAGCGTGGTGCTTACCTGGCGCCCCAGCGCATCCGTCGTGACCAGCACCGCATCCCCGGCGCCGTTGATATAGGGCAGATTAGTCAGGGTGAAAGGCCCCGGCTGAAGCTGGGTTGAACCGGAGCGATAGCCGTTGATAAAGAGATCGACCGAAGTGGGTACCGCGGCTTCCCCCGCGAACTCGGGCAACGGCCATGTCACCAGGTCAGGACGCAGGGAGAAATCCCGCCCGACGCTTATCCCTCCCATTCGCACGCTGGAGCTCCAGCTCAGGGCATCGCTGATCACGTCCCCGGCGCTCCAGCTCATCGCGTCATCTTCGTTAGTGAACAGCAGGGTCGTGTCATAGCGGACATACCCTTCCTGCTGGCCGTGGTTACCGGTGAAATTTTCCCGCGCGTAACCGGTGGAGGAAAAGGAGCCGTTCTCGTTGAAGTAGCGGAACTCATGCCAGATCGACGCCTGACCGCCGATATGTTCCGTGTGGTTGGTATAGATATCGTAATTCAGCAGCGCCCCGCGCCCGTAGTGCGGTTTGGCCTGCGCCGTTTGCGCGCTGAAAGGCGTCACGCGGGCCGTCACCCAGTCGCGGGGAACGGTCAGCAGCAGGCGCTGCGCTGCGCTGTCGTACTCCACCCGAACCTGAGCAAGCGAGGAGAGATTTACCTCGCCGGTGGGAACGTGCGCCGGGGGCAGCCCCGCGCGCAGCAGATCGGCGCTGGAGATAAAGAAAGCGCCTTTACGCTGCGTCACGGGCACGACCAGGCCGGTATCGTAGTGGTTGAGCACGAGGGCAAGCTGGAAAACCGCTTCATCATTTATCGCCTGTGCCTGGGGAGGCGGCGGTAAACTGTCGTCGCCGGGCTCGGCCAGGGTCGCGGAACTGACGCATAGCAGTATCATCATCGCCGGCTTCAGTTGACGGGCGTCGACTGCCATTGTTCGTCCCTGGTATTAATCTGCGCGCTCATCCGCTCTGGCTGACGAACGCCAGCGGGTATGGGCCAGCTGCGGGTGCTGCCCGGCAGGACGTAACCCAGCAATCCTTCCGCCACCGTGCGTTTCTGACCTCCCTGCTCCAGCGCCACCTGGCTCAGCCTGACGTGGACATCCCCCCGATTTTTGACCTCCAGCGCAGGCTTACCCTCAGCCTGCGTCACCCGCCAGCTCAGGTTTTGGGTCTCCGCCAGCGCGTGATGCGCGCCCTCTTTGATGGTCGGGATCCCCTGTCCATACACGAACAGAGGGATGGAGTAACGCATCTGCAGTTTCAGGCCAATGGCGGGTTCGGCTTTGGCATCCGGCTGGGGGATTTCATCGACGATAATGCGATAGGCCTGTTCGACCCCTGCGGGAACTGAAGCCTGTTTGATAAGGCGAATAAGCTGCTTGCTGCCCGTGCCAATCGTGACGATGGGCGGGCTGGCGACCACGTCCTGCTGCGCGGTATAGCGCTCGTGTCCGTCCTCCTGCTTCCAGCGCACGATGCGGACCTGCATCGTCGTGGCGCTGTTTCCCTGGTTCTGGATCCACAGCTCCGTGGCGTTAGCGTCCGCAGCAAGCCAGGGATCGATCGGCCAGAGGAGGATGGTGGCCGCCGCCTGAGCCTGGCCAGCAACCGCCATTCCCAACGCGCCCGCCAGACAAACGGGTCTGAAAAATGGCTTCATCAATACTCTCCCTTTATTACCATGACAGGGTCACGGTGAGCTGATCGGAATAGGTTCCCGCCGGGCTAAACCCGGTCAGTAGCGCCACGCCAAAAAGCGGCAGCGCGATGTTATTGCTGTTGGTATAGGTCACCGCTATCGCCTGGTTGACGCCGATTTCGCTGTTCGCGGCCAGCGAGCTGCTGCTGTAGAGCCGGTATGGCACCATATCGACGCCGTTCGCGCGCTTCATACGGCGAACGGATGAATAATTTTGACCGCCATTAATGCTCATGCTCAGCGCCACGCCTGGCGTACAGGCAATAGACAACGCCCCGTTTGGCACAAAGCTGGTGCTGACCGGCGCGCTCTCGACGCCGTTATGGCTGCCAAAATCCAGCATACCGAGAAGCCCTCCGCTACCGGTGGCCACCGCGCACCCCGGGACAATCGTCGCGCTGACCTTAAACGACTGGGATGTCACCGCATCCGCCGTGGGCATCATGATCAATCCGACGATCAGCGCGAAAAAAGGCTGCACGCGTCCCTCTGCGCATTTGCGCAGACCTGTGAGAGATGCCTTCATGGCGGTTCGGGACTAGTAGGTGACGCTGACGTTAATCGTGTCGGTGTAGGTTCCCGGGACGACCGTCACGCTGTTACCACCGCCGGTAATCCGTCCGTACAGGGTGTAACTGTCCACCCCGCCCGCCGTGGACGCGATCGGCAGCGCGGCGTTATTGGCAATCACGGTGTTAAACCCGCTGTCGCTGTAGAGGCTGTAGGCCACGCCCTGTGCCGCGTTGGCCGTATTCACCAGATAGCGTTCAGGCGTACCCGGCGAACCGACAACCGAGCCGGGCGCGGTGGAGTGGGTATTACCGGTGATCGCGACCGTATAGCTGGCGGTCGTACATTGAATGGTGAAGGTGTTTCCGCCGCTGGCGCCGCTCAGCTGCGTCGTAAGCGTGGAGAAGGTTGCCGGATGGGTACCGAAATCGAGCGTACCGAAGTTAATGCCACTTTGTGCGGGCGAGCCGTTTATCAGACACCCGTTTGTCAGCGTCAGCGTTGCACCGATGGTGCCGCTGCTGGTGACGGCCAGCGCCTGATGAGCCGTTGCCGCAGCCAGTAAGGTGCCTGCGCAGATCAAAAGAAGTTTTCTTTTCATTTACCACCCTCCAGAAGACGTCTCCGTTCCCTAGCCATATTTTATTTTTGTCGTTCAAGATGTTAGCCCCGCTTAACGTTCCTCTTAGGGGGTTATTGAGAATTTAGTTTACGGATATCGCTTCGACCACCTGCCCCACGACGCATAAGGCATATGTCTTATTGACTTAATTTTCATATTAATAACAATGGGTTAAATTCATTTAATCCGCGATTTTATTTTTTCCGGAGAGAATATATCCATTAATATGTGACGCAGATCACAATATATCGTCAGGATAATAACAACAAAATTAATAAAACTTAAAAAGGAGTTGTATCCCCCTACACTTTGCGTCAATTTATGTGCCGAATAATTTCCTGCATCGTAATAAAAAATTTATATGTATCGATGCGGGCTACATCTGAAGCGCATAGAGGGTCTTTTTTCGTGGCAAGTGCAAACAAACTCACACTCTTCATCGTGATATTCATGCTGGCGGGTATTCTTTCAGGGGCAGCAATTCATGAGTATGCATCTGCGGATGCCATCACAGCCTGGTCGGATAATATTACCCTTCTGACCGATATTTTCCTCCGTCTGATCAAAATGGTCATTGCACCGTTGGTCTTCAGCACGCTCACCGTCGGCATTATGAAGCTGGGCGAAACCTCCACCATTGGCCGCGTTGGCGGCAAAGCGATGGTGTGGTTTATCAGCTCATCCGTGCTCTCTATTCTGGTCGGCCTGTTTATCGTCACGCTGGAGCATCCGGGAAGCGGTCTGAACCTGACGGTTCCAACCGAAGCGGTGGATACCGGTCTGGCCGTTGGCGGCATGACGCTGAAAGCGTTCCTGTCGCACACCATTCCGACCAGCATCGCAGGGGCGATGTCGAACAATGAGATCCTGCAGATTGTGGTGTTCTCGATGTTCTTCGGCATCGGCGGCGCGTCGCTGGGGCAGAAATTCAACGCGCCGCTGGTGGCCGCGCTGGATGTGGTTTCCCATATCATGCTGAAGGTAACGGGTTACGTGATGTACGTTGCTCCGCTGGCCATTTTCGCGGCGATTTCATCCGTCATTGCCACGCAGGGTCTGGGCATTCTGCTGAACTACGCCTCCTTTATTGGCGGCTACTATGTTGCCATTCTTCTCACCTGCATGGTGCTGCTGGCCGTGGGTTACATGGTGCTGAAAAAAGAGGTGTTTCGCCTGGTCAGCATGCTGAAAGATCCGGTCCTGGTGGCGTTTACCACCAGCAGCTCTGAAGCCGCCTACCCGAAAACGCTGGAGCAGCTGGAGCGCTTCGGCTGCTCGCGCAACATCGCCTCTTTCGTTCTGCCGATTGGCTACTCCTTCAACCTGGTGGGTTCGATGGTGTACTGCTCTTTCGCCTCGATGTTTATCGCTCAGGCGTACAACATTCACCTGAGCTTCTCTGAAGTGACGGTGCTGATGCTGACTCTGATGCTGGCGTCGAAAGGGATTGCGGGCGTACCGCGTTCATCCCTGGTAGTGCTGGCAGCGACCATTCCGAGCTTTAATATTCCGGTGGCGGGTATTCTGCTGCTGATGGGGATCGACCACTTCCTGGACATGGGCCGTTCCGCAATTAACGTGCTGGGGAATGGTATTGCTACCGCGATGCTGTCGCAGAATGAAGGCGCGCGGGAAGCTGAAGCGGAAGCGGAGCTGGTAAAGCAGGAAGTGTAAGGTGAAAAAAAGGGTGAGGCCTGATGCCCTCACCCCTGCCCTCTCCCACAGGGAGAGGAAGCAAACACAAAAAACGGCAACCTGGGTTGCCGTTTTGCATTTACCTACGCTACATGACTCGCGGCGATATCCAGCAGCGCCATCTCATCGCTGTTCAGCAGCTTCTCAATGTTCACCAGAATCAGCATACGCTCGCCGAGCGCGCCCAGACCGGTCAGGTATTCGGTCGACAGCGTGACCGCAAACTCTGGCGCAGGACGAATTTGGTCAGAGGTCAGGGAAAGCACATCAGATACGCCATCCACCACGATACCTACCACGCGCTGCCCGAGATTCAGAACGATCACCACGGTGTTGTCGTCGTAGTCAACGTCGCCCTGGCTGAACTTCACGCGCAGGTCCACGATTGGCACAATGACGCCACGCAGGTTGGTGACACCTTTAATAAAAGCAGGCGTGTTAGCGATGCGGGTAACCTGGTCGTAACCACGGATTTCCTGCACTTTCAGGATATCGATGCCGTACTCCTCATCGCCTAAAGTGAATACCAGGAATTCCTGCCCTGATGGCTCGCCCGCCAGTTTCGTTACATTACTCATACCGGTCATGTTATTACCTTCTACTTAATCAGGCGGCTGTGTACGCCACACGTTGTTCACGATTTAATCCCTGAAGCGCCGACACATCGACGATCAGCGCCACGCTACCATCACCCAGAATGGTGGCAGCAGAAATACCCGGCACTTTGCGGTAGTTGCTTTCGAGGTTCTTCACTACCACCTGGTGCTGGCCAATCAGCTGATCGACCAGCAGCGCGTAGCGACGGCCCGCGCTTTGCAGGATCACAACGATGCCCTGCGTGGCCTCTGTCTTCGCCCCGTCCACTTCGAACACTTTCCACAGTTCCACCAGCGGCAGGTACTCACCGCGCACTTCGAGCACGCGCTCGCCGCCCGCCAGAGGATGCAGATCTTCTTCACGTGGCTGCAGGGATTCCATCACGGCGTTCAGCGGCAGAATAAAGACTTCGTCCGCCACTTTGACTGACATGCCGTCGAGGATCGCCAGCGTCAGCGGCAGCAGGATGCGAATGGTGGTGCCGGAACCCTGTTTAGACTGGATCTCAACGTGGCCGCCCATCTCCTGGATGTTACGTTTCACCACGTCCATGCCCACACCGCGTCCGGACACGTCGGTCACCTGCTCTGCGGTAGAGAAGCCCGGCGCGAAGATCAGCATGCCCACTTCTTCGTCGGTCATGTTTTCATTGACCGCCATCCCCTGCGAAATCGCTTTTGCCAGGATGCGCTCGCGGTTAAGCCCCGCGCCATCATCGGTCACTTCGATGCAGATGTTCCCGCCCTGGTGTTCCGCAGAGAGGATCAGGTTACCGACCGGGGATTTTCCGGCGGCAATGCGGTTTTCCGGCAGTTCGATACCGTGGTCGAGGCTGTTACGCACCAGGTGCGTTAACGGGTCGATAATGCGCTCGATCAGGCTCTTATCCAGTTCGGTTGAGCTGCCCATCAGGGTTAGTTCAATCTGTTTATTCAGCTTGCTGGCAAGGTCGCGGACCAGACGCGGGAAGCGGCTGAAGACATATTCCATCGGCATCATACGGATGGACATGACCGATTCCTGCAGGTCGCGGGCGTTACGCTGCAGCTGACCCATGCTGGTGATCAGATCGCCGTGCGTGACCGGGTCCAGTTCGTTAGAACGCTGTGCCAGCATCGACTGGGTGATCACCAGTTCGCCAACCAGGTTAATCAGCTGGTCGACCTTCTCAACGGCAACGCGGATGCTGGTTGACTCGCTGGAGCGCGCGGCAGGTTTTTCACCACGGCCAGGTGCCGCGGCCTCTTTTGGCACGGCCTTCAGCGCCGGAGCCGCAGGAGCCACAGCCGGTGCGGCGGCCTGAGCGACAACAGCCACCTCTTCCGCAGCGGCAGGGGCGTCAACCGCGGCCGTTTCGGTTTCGGTTTCGGTTTCGAAGGCGATCTGGTCAGCTTCAATCACAAAGCACAGTACCGCCACGATATCGTCCTGGCCAATACCGTCATCAAGCGTCGCGGCAAGGCTGTCTTTGCCTTTTACCACGTTGCTTAATTTCGCCAGGTTACCCAGCTCTTCTTCCAGCAGGTTAACTTCACTCTCTTTAAGGCGTGACAGCACAACGCGCAGTTTGCCCGCTTGTGCAGCGGCTGGCGCGGCCTCGTCGGCAGCAACCGCATCGACAACGCTCAGTTTCGCCGCAGGGACAACGGCTGCAGCGACCTCACCTTTTGCTTCCAGGGCGAGCTGGCGCAGCGCATTGCAGATGTATTCAAAGCTGGCGGCATCAGGCTCTGCCGAACTTTTATAGGCGTCGAGCTGTTCCTGCATAATATCTTTGGTTTCCAAAAACAGGTTGATAATGTCGGTATTGAGCTGCATCTCACCGCGTCGCGCTTCATCAAGCAGGTTTTCCATTAAATGGGTCGTTTCCTGCAGGATGGTAAATCCAAACGTTCCGGCTCCGCCTTTAATAGAGTGCGCCGCACGGAAGATGGCATTGAGCTGCTCGGAGTCCGGTGCTTCGGGCACCAAATCGAGCAAGTGTTGCTCCATATCGGCCAACAATTCGTCGGCTTCATCAAAGAATGTCTGGTAAAAATCGCTAATATCCATGCTCACGCTATCACCTCGGATTGGCTGGTGGCGATGTTGGAACGGCAGCCGAAGGAACGGCCCCAGGCTGTTTTAAATCGTCCAGTGACTCATTCTGACTTTCGGCGTTTTCATGCAGGATGGCCTGCTCCGCCTGCTGGTTCAGCACTAAAAGACTGATACGACGGTTGATGGCATCATCCGGCCCGCGGTCGGAAACGCGCATGGTTGCGGCCATGCCGACTACGCGCAGTACCTTGCCATCATCAAGCCCACCTACCACCAGCTCGCGACGCGAGGCGTTGGCACGATCGGCAGAAAGCTCCCAGTTGCTGTATCCCTTTTCCCCACTGGCGTACGGGAAATCATCCGTGTGTCCTGACAGGCTGATTCGGTTAGGAATGCCGTTCAGCACCGGTGCAATACCGCGCAGAATGTCGCGCATGTACGGTTCGACTTCCGCACTCCCGGTTTTAAACATTGGGCGGTTCTGGCTGTCGATAATCTGAATACGCAGCCCTTCCTGCACCAGGTCGATCTTCAGATGCGGGCGCAGCGCGCGAAGCTTTGGATCCGCCTCAATCAGCTGATCGAGATCGCCACGCAGTTTCTTCAGACGCGCCTGCTCCATCTTTCTTTTCAGCTCGTCGATGTTTGGCTCTTTTTTCACCTCACCCTTCTGCTGGGTGTAATCATCGCCGCCGCCCGGGATCGGGCTTTCGCTGTTAGAGATACGCGGCCCGCCGGCCACCGCCGTTGCCAGCGGCGTTCGGAAATATTCGGCAATCTGGATCAGTTCTTTTGGGCTGGAGATGGAGATCAGCCACATCACCAGAAAGAACGCCATCATTGCGGTCATAAAGTCGGCGTACGCAATTTTCCACGAGCCGTGTGCGCCATGCCCGCCGCCCTTGTGCTTGCGCTTTTTTACGATGACGATCGGATGGGACTGGTTTTTCATGCGTCCTCAGTTGTCGTCTGTTGGTTTGGGTTTTTCACCGCACGCACGTGTTCTTCGAGCTCGATAAACGACGGACGCTCGCTGGAGTAAAGCGTTTTACGGCCAAACTCAACCGCGATCGGTGGCGCGTAACCGTTGAGGTTAGAGAGCAGCGTGATCTTCACGCACTGCATCATTTTGGTGGTTTCCGCGCTCTTCTGGCGCAGAACGCTTGCCAGCGGAGAGATGAAGCCGTACGCCAGCAAAATACCGAGGAAAGTTCCCACCATCGCGTGGGCAATCAGCGCGCCCAGCTCGGCTGCCGGACGGTCTGCCGAAGCCAGGGCGTGAACCACACCCATTACCGCAGCAACGATACCGAATGCCGGAAGCGAGTCGCCGACCAGCGCCAGGCTGTTGGCCGGCACTTCAGATTCGCTTTCGTGGGTTTCGATCTCTTCGTCCATCAGCGCTTCGATTTCGAAGGTATTCATGTTGCCGCTGATGATGAGTCGCAGATAGTCGACGATGAAATCCAGCATCATGGCGTCAGCAAGAATTCGCGGATAGCTGGCAAAAATTTCGCTCTCTTTCGGGTTTTCAATATCCCGTTCCAGCGAGAACATGCCCTGCTGACGCGACTTCGCCATCAGGCGATAGAGCAGTGCCAGCAGATCCATATACATACTTTTGGTGTATTTCGAGCGACGGAACAGCAACGGAATCGCTTTCAGCGTGCCCTTGATCGATTTACCGTTGTTACCAACGATAAAAGCCCCTACCCCTGCGCCGCCGATGATAATAAGTTCAGCCGGTTGATAGAGTGCTCCAAGGTGCCCGCCGGTCATCATGTAACCGCCGAAAACTGTACCGAGAACTACCAGGTAACCTAATAAGATAAGCACGACATCATCCTTCCGCTAGTGACTATGGCAAGGACGTCCAGCTCGCAGCGTTTACCGTTTGCGGGGTAAAAAAAAGCAGCGGTAATTGCTTACCGCTGCTGGAATCTTTCCCACACGTTCGGGTTAAACAGCTTGTTCGATCTGTTCATCCAGCAGTTGTGGAATAATATCGGCAGCATCCCGGGAAAGTTTACGTCTTTTTACTGCGCGGGATGGAGGCTGACATAAACTACAGGCGAAGCTGCCTGCAGGCTGATGAGCATGGGTAATAAAATTGCCGTCGCAGCAGTTACAGCGCGACAGTTCAAGCATTCCGCTCTCAACAAAACGCACCAGCGTCCATGCGCGGGTCAGCGCCAGCAGAGGGCCTTCTTCCTGCTGTGGGCATTGTTCAAGGTAAAGTTTGTACGCTTTGATCACGGCGTCAACGCCGCTGCACAAACCGGTTTTGAGAAGATACTGCCAGGCATTACAGAACATGGAAGCGTGAATATTCTGCTCCCACGTCATAAACCAGTCGGTAGAAAACGGCAGCATGCCTTTCGGCGGGGGACTACCACGTAACTCTTTGTACAGTTTGATGAGACGGCCACGGCTCAGCTGAGTCTCGCTTTCCAGCATTTGTAAACGAGCACCCAGTGTAATCAGCTCCATGGCCAACTGTATGTCACGCGCTTCCTGAACAATGCTTTTCTCGCTCATTGCTAGGCCCTTTTCTTACGGGCTGCGTCATCAGGCTGGCTGATTTCGTTAAGCAAGCGAGTGGAAAGAAGAATACCGGTATGGATCTGTTGAAGATCGTCCACACGGGAATCCTGCGTCAGACGCGTTATTGTCTGCGAATCATCGAAACGGAACTGGCAAACCAGTTGATTCGTTTCAGCCAGTTTAACCATCTGCGGGAGGGTTAAACCGCCCAGCATGGTTGCCATCTCTTCGTTAATACCCAGACGAAACATCGCGGACGCCTTGTCCTGACTAATCAAACGCTGCGCGAGCAGTAAATACGACAAATTGATGTCATAGATATGTTTTAGCAACTCGGATGTATGCATTGTTCCCATCCCGAATAACCAACTATTATTTTTATGCGGAAAGACCGCACCCCGTGATGTCGCCGGGAAATCACCCGGTATAAAAAAGAAAAGGCTAAATGCATAGTTGAATTTAGGTTTGTATTCACTAAAACCGTAAGAGAGAAACCGCGAATGCGTCTCTTACATGATTTATCATTTCTTACAAATAACTAAGATTTTTCCTAATTCGACGCAAACTCTACTCGTCAGTTTTGTCACATACAATCCAGCCACCCTCAAATTTAAAAAAAATGTGATCCACGTCACACAATTTAAGTGAATATGACCCATAAATCCATCAGTATGACTTGTAATTTGTTCAAAATTTAGCCAATCGGTACTGTTTTGTATTCTTAATTGACGAATACTCATGCAGAAGGGTGATCCAAACTGGCATGCAACGTGCTTTTCCTACCGTAAGCGCCGCGCGGAAACATTTACATCAGATCCCTCTCCTGGAAACATTTTTCTTACCGTGAAAAAACATATAGTTATGCAGGTAGCACAAAAAAGATGTTTCAGGACGTGATCATTCGAAATGAGTTTGTAACGTATCAAAACGATTTAACAGTCAAAGCGTGGATTTGTGTGATTTACGTTAAGTTGTTAATTTTTTTCATTTAGGCGCATTTTTCAGTTATTCTTCTTATAAGAATAATTAATGAATAATTATGATAAGCTTCACACTAATGTCGTAATCTGCTCTTGCAGAACCAGGGATTTCGCGGTAAAGGTGGTTAAACGCTGTCTTTCAGACATCTAAGGAGTGCGCCATGAGTTACTCCCATCTTCTTGTTTCCGTTGCAGTTTCCCCCGAAAGCCATCAGCTCGTCGCCCGGGCAGTTTCCATTGCCAGACCCCACAATGCCCGCATCAGCCTCATCACGCTCGCCGCAGAGCCAGAGATGTATAATCAGCTGGCCGCGCCCATGCTGGAGGATATTCGCGAGGTTCTGCAGGAAGAAACGCAGCAATTTCTGCGCGAATTAGTGGAAAAGGCACAATATCCTGTTTATGAGACCGTTATTGCGACCGGGGAACTAAACGCCCATATTCTCGATATGTGTCGTAAACAAAATATTGATTTAGTGATTTGCGGGAACCATAACCACAGCTTTTTATCGCGGGCAGCCTGCGCGGCGAAATCTATTGTCGCGTCAAGCCAGGTCGATGTGCTGTTAGTGCCGCTTGGGGGGCATTAGCCCCCCAGCAGTAAATCAGGCGAGTTTAGGGAAGGTCGCGATCTTTTTTTGCAGATCGCCTTCATGACTTTGCGGAGCGATATCCCGTAGATCCTGAATAAAACGCGCCTGCCAGTGGTTAATATCGTTCTTCCGGATTGTTTCCATCATGTCAGCATGGCGGGAAATACGTTCCGTGAGCGGCATTGTCAGGGCGCGATTCAGCGCGTTAGCCACGTCATCCCTGTCGTAAGGGTTAACGATGAGCGCCGACGTGAGCTCATTTGCGGCCCCGGCAAACTGGGAAAGCACCAGAACACCCGGGTCGGCAGGATCCTGGGCCGCCACATACTCTTTCGCCACCAGGTTCATCCCGTCGCGCAGCGGCGTGACCAGCCCAACGTCCGCATAGCGGAAGACCTTCATCAGGATCTTACGGTCAAAGTGCTGATTCAGGTAAAACAGCGGCGTCCAGCCCAGCTGGCCGTAGCGGCCATTAATGCGCCCTGCTTCTGTCTCCAGCTGATGGCGAATATCCTGATAGGCCTGAACCTCACCGCGCGACGTCGGCGCAATTTGGGTATAGCGAATTTTCCCGTGATGCTGCGGGTATTTATCCAGCAGCGTTTCATACGCCAGGAAGCGTTCCGGCAGCCCTTTGGAATAATCAAGACGCTCAACCGAGAAGATATTTTTTACGTGCTTGAGTTCATTCTTAAGCTGCGCCAGCTTCGGCGGCAGCGGGCCGGAAGCCTGCTCCGCGATTTCGTCAGGTTCAATCCCTATTGGATAGACCTCGGTGTGGAAGGTTTTCCCCCACGCCGTATGGGTTTTCCCGCCTTTGGTCACCAGACGCGCCTTACCTGACACGGAGTCAAGGAACGCGAGGCGGTCATTTTCGGTCTGGAAGCCCAGCAAATCGTAATCACACAGCGCCTCCAGCAATTCTTCATGCGGCGGCAGCGCGGTAAAAATTTCCGGCGTCGGGAACGGGATGTGCAGGAAGAAGCCAATGCGGTTATTTACCCCTCTTTTTCGCAGCTCGCGCGCGAAGGGCAACAGGTGATAATCGTGGATCCATAAAATATCGTCTTCTTCGATTAATGGCAGCAGTTTATCCGCCAGAAGCGCATTCACGCGCGAGTAGCCTTCGAAGGATTCACGCTGGAATTTGACCAGGTCAAGACGATAGTGGAACGCAGGCCACAGGACGGCATTTGAGAACTGCGAGTAATACTCGTCATAGTCTTTCTCTTTCAATGCAAATGAAGCCCACGTAATGTTTCCGCGCGTCACCTTTTTGAGCGGTTTCTCTTCTTCACTGATTTCTCCACTCCAGCCAAACCACAGCCCGCCAGCGGCTTTTAAGGCACCTAACACCCCTACCGCCAGGCCACCTGCACTGGCTTTTTTATCGTCAGGCGGTGCGATTCGGTTAGAGACGACGACTAAGCGACCCATAATGGTTTCCCCCTTTGCTTTGCGCTATTTGTTGTTGTTGCTGGTTAGCGATGTCAGATATCCACTGCCAGACGCTGGCGACATCCGCCAGCCGCCATTCGGCAACCGTGTCACCAGGCCCCACCTTGACGGTGATCCCTCCGGCCTGATTCACCACGCGAAACCCGGCCTCGTCGGTCAGGTCATCCCCAATGAAAACGGGCGTTCGCCCTTTGAAAGGCGGCGACGCCATAAACGCGGCGATGGCCGCGCCTTTATTAATCCCTTTCGGTTTTAACTCCACTACGCATTTGCCGGGCTGCAACGCCAGCTGTGGATGGGCATCCGCAACCGTCTGAGCCAGCGCAAGCACGGCCTCCTCATGCTGCGGCGCCTGACGATAATGCAGGGCAAAGGCCATGCCTTTGGCTTCCAGTTCGGTGCCAGGCAGCGCTTCCAGCGCAGCAGAAAGCTGCTTCTGGAGCGTTTGCGTGAGTGCGTCAGGGAGTGAAACGATATGCGTGTGATCATGGATGTCGCGGCGCTCCGCTCCGTGTACACCGGCCAGCGGAAAGTGGTAAGGACTGGCGAGCGTATCCAGCTCGGCCATTGAGCGCCCTGATATCAATGCCAGTGCTCCCTCATTCATGAGCGAGAGCTGATGCAAATCCTGTAACACCGCATCCGGAATAGACACCTGGTCAGGGTGCGGTTTTATCCCGGCGAGCGTGCCGTCGAGATCGAAAAAGAAAGCATAGTGTCCGGGCAGTACAGGCGGTGCGGTTAACATGTCAGCCACCCTTTTCCTCCTTACGGTTTACGAGAGGTAAACGCCTTTACCTCTTTCATAGCCATGTAAGTATAGACAGTGTGACGTCGCTCGCCATTTGACAACCGCCCCGCCAGTTTTACTGGCGGGGCGGTTAAGGGGTCAACTATGGTTATAAGTTGAGCAATAAAAGACGGGAAAAAGGGTTACAGGGTACGCTTCGCTTTTTGCTTGTAACGGTCGAAAATCACGGCTGCCAGCAGGATCAGGCCACGCACGACGTACTGCGAGAACGGCGAAATATTCAGCAGGTTCATGGCGTTCTCTACGGTGCCCAAAATCAGGATACCGGCCACCACATATGAGATTTTTCCGATGCCACCCTTGAGGGAAACGCCCCCTAAAACGCAGGCCGAAATGACGATCAGCTCATAACCAATAGAGGTCATCGGCTGGCCGCTGGTCATGCGCGACGCAAGAATAATCCCCGCGGCGGCAGAAACCAGCCCCGAGAGCACAAAGATAATAATCTTGGTTCGCACCACCGGTACCCCGGCCAGACGAGCGGCCTCTTCGTTACCGCCAATCGCCAGCGTATTGCGGCCAAAGGTAGTCCGGTTGAGCAGGAAGCCGAACAGGATCAGGCAGGCCACGGTCAGCCAGATTGGCGCAGGCAGACCCAGCCAGTTGGCGTAACCCAGGGTAAAGAAGCGCTCGTCTTCAATCCCCACCGCTTTACCGTCGGAGATGATATAGGCCAGCCCGCGGACAATTTGCATCGTCGCAAGCGTGGTGATCAGAGCGTTAATCTTCAGGCGTGCGATAACAAAACCGTTCACCAGACCGCTGATGACGCCGAGTAGCAGACCGGCCAGAACGCCAATCCACAGGCTTTCCGTCATGTTGATCACCACTGCCGTCGTGACGCCCGCGCAGGCAATCACCGACGCCACCGACAGGTCAAAATCGCCGGAGGCCAGACAGAACAGCATCCCGCAGGCCACCATCCCGGACATGGAAATGGCCAGCCCCAGCCCCTTCATATTAATGAAGGTGGCAAAGTTAGGAACAAAGATCGCGCAGGCGAGGAACAGTGCGGCAAAGACCACCAGCATGCCGTACTGATCCCAGATACGTCCAAAACTCAGCGCCGACTTCGACTTCGGTGCTCCGGATGTAGTAACAGAGGACATCATTAACTCCTTACTCAGGCGACAGCCTGGCTGACTTTAGGCATGGCGAGGTTCAACGCCTGTTGTTCATTCGCCTGTTCATGAAGTAATTCACCGGCAATTTCGCCTTCACGCATCACCACAATGCGGTCGGCCACGCCAAGCACCTCCGGCAGATCGCTGGAGGCAAAGAGCACCGCCACGCCGCGTTTTGCCAGCTCATAGATCACGTTATAAATCTCGTGTTTTGCCCCCACATCGATACCGCGCGTCGGCTCGTCGAGCAAAATGACCTTCATATCTTCCGACAGCCAGCGGCCTAAAATCGCCTTCTGCTGGTTTCCGCCTGACAGATTCATGATCAGCTGTTCCGGACCCGGCGTTTTAATATTCAGCGAGCGAATATGGTGGTCGGCATTGCTCGACTCCCAGCCATCGTTTATCAGGCAGCCTGCGCGAATAAACTTGCGGCGAGCGGAAATATTGATGTTGTCGCGTACCGAATGCACCGGAATAATCCCCTCTGCTTTACGGTCTTCCGGGCAGAGCATCATGCCCGCCCTGATCGCGTGGGCCGGTTTCTGGATATCGACCCGTTCACCGTCAATAGAGACCAGCCCTTCGGTAATACGGGTTCCGCCGAACAGGCCTTTCATTAATTCACTGCGCCCCGCCCCCACCAGACCAAACAGGCCGACAATTTCGCCGCTGCGAACGGATAACGAAATCGGCGTGCGCACGCCCGGCGCTTTGACGCTGTCCAGGCGCAGGCGTTCAGGGCCGTACTGACGCGGCTGCCAGTGATAAATGTCACCCAGCTCGCGTCCGACCATCGCCTGAACAAGCTGATCATGGTTAACCTGCTGCATGTCGGTAAAGGTGCGCACATAGCGCCCATCTTTAAAGACGGTGATGGCGTCGCTCAGGGCAAATATCTCTTCCATGCGGTGCGAGACATACAAAATCGTACGCCCTTCCTGACGCAATTCGCGGATCACGCGGAACAGATTTTCAATTTCACGCGCAGAGAGCGAACTGGTGGGCTCATCGAAGGCAATAATTCTGGCGTTACGCGCCAGCGCCTTGGCAATTTCAACCATCTGCCACTGGCCGATGGAGAGATATTTCAGCGGCGTCTGGGGATCGACGTCCAGACCCAGGTGTTTAAGCTGCAGCCCCGCTTCATAATTAAGTAGCGAACGATTTACCACGCCGCCTTTGTGCGGGAGCTGTCCTAAATAGATGTTTTCCGCCACGGTCATCTCAGGAATGAGGTGCAGCTCCTGGTAGATGATCGCAACCCCGGCATTGAGCGCCGCCGTGGTATCGGCAAACGCCACCTCTTCGCCGCGAATGGCCAGCGTGCCGGTTGTAGGCGCATAGTTGCCGCTGAGGATCTTCAACAGCGTGGATTTCCCCGCACCGTTTTCCCCCATCAGGGCGTGAACCTGGCCGGCATAGCAGTCGAAGCTGATATCGGTCAGCGCGTTAACACCGGGAAAAGTTTTCCCGATGCCGCGGAAAGAGAGATACGGATCAGACTGTCGCATAACGTCTCCGTGATTCCTGTAGTGTGTACGTCTGGCCCCTCACGATGCATGAGGGGCACAATCACAGCGTATTACTTACCGCCCAGCCCTTTTTTCGCCAGCTCCTCTTTGAAGTTGTCGCGGGTAATCAGTACCACGTCGGTCACTTCGGTAAATTTCGGCGGTTCGGCCCCTTTGGTTACCCAGTTGTAGAGCATCTCACTGGATTTGTAGCCGTGAACGTCCGGGCTCGGCAACAGAGAACCGTAGAAGCCGGTAGCCTGCGCTTTGGACAGCTCGCTGACGGCGTCAACGCCGTTGATGCCAATCCCGATCACGTCAGGCGCTTTGAAGCCCTGGCCTTCCGTCGCGCGTACCCCACCCAGCACGGTGTTGTCGTTCATGCCGACCACCAGCCAGTGTTTGACCTCCGGATGCTGGACCAGCATAGAGTTCGCGGCGTCGAAAGCACCCGGGATATCGTTGGATTTGGTTGGGACTTTATAGATCTGTTTTTCCGGGAAGCCGGCTGCTTTCAGCGCGTCCATTGAACCGGTAGTACGACGACGGGCGGTGTCCAGCTCGTCAGCCGTGATAGCCATTACCGCGGTCTCTTTGACATCCCAGCCGCGCTTTTGCATCTCTTTATAGAGTTCCTGGCCCTGGCGCTCGCCGATTTTGGTCGCCGCCATCATGACCAGCGGGACGGTGTCCATCGGCTTGCCTTTGGCGTTAACGAACTGATCGTCAACCGCGATGACCTTCATATCGTAACCGCGCGCTTTCGCCGCGATTGCCGATCCCAGCTTTGGATCCGGGGTACAGATAACGAAACCTTTTGCACCGCTGGCCGCCAGGCTGTCGATGGCGTTCAGGGTTTTTTCGCCGTCAGGAACGGCGATTTTAATGACTTCAAAACCTAAATCTTTCCCGGCTTTATCTGCGAATTTCCACTCAGTCTGGAACCAGGGCTCTTCGGGCTGTTTTACCAAAAAACCGAGTTTTAAATTCTCAGCGATAGCGGATTGTGACATAACGGCAGCCAGACCGATGGCCGCCAGCGCTTTAGTAAATTTGTGCATGGTAAACTCCAGCTTTAGCATTCTTTTCTGTAGGGAATAAGTGCGTGCTTCTTATTTAATCGGACTTAAAACAAGGCATTAGCGCTTACCTCGTCATAAGCGTTATTGCTGGTGATAGTTTTAGCGGGAAATTAATCATCCATAAGAGAGCCCCATCACACCGCAGAATTACAGTAATTGCGTACATAAATTCAGCGAAAAATGACATAAAAAAGGCAGGATTTGTCAGACAAATAGAAAGAGGTTAAGCAGAATTATCCATAAGATTAGCTAAGATATCCCTGATGCCCCTCAGCGGGCAAAAACGCACCTGGCGTTAAAGGGGGTCAACATGTTTTTCATCAAGAATGTACAACGCACCTGAAAAAACGTTATTCCGCAGAAATTGATTTAGCGCAATTTTATTAGCACATCATATATTCGAAACGATTAAACCGTATTTCTCCTTTTCTCAGAGTAATATTCCAACTTAATATTTTCGAAAGAGCAACAGTGTACCTTAACAATAAAAACCCTTAATTATTAGCCCATTAAGTCACACCCAATTCATGGCGAGCTAATTATATTTCTGAACTATATTAAACTTTGTAATGTATGGTAAATACAGCCTGATTAAGAGTTTTCTTAGACCCAATACAAGGGTATGCTTATTTATATCGAACACAGGAAGTGAATTTCGGTCGACTTCGGTCGCGGCAGAATGTCTATTTCTGCTCTTTTCTTCGTATTTGCCTGGCGCTCAGGTAAGCAACGGACATCACGTCCCACAGTCAATAAGGATATGAGTATGGCTACCCAAACGATGATGCAAAAACTTAACGCGCAGATGAACCTTGAGTTCTACGCCTCGAATCTGCACCTTCACTTAAGCGCGTGGTGTGCCGAGAATAGCCTCACGGGGTCTGCCACATTCTTTCGCTCGCAGGCGCAAAGTAACGTCACCCATATGATGCGTGTCTTTAACTTTCTGAAAGCCGCAGGGGCAAATCCTGTCGTTAAAGCCCTTGATGGGATCAATGAAAACTATTCTTGTCTGGAAGAACTGTTTCAAAAAACGCTTGAAGAGTACGAGCAACGCTGCAGCACGCTCAGCAAACTGGCCGATGAAGCCAAAGCGCAGCAGGACATTACGACGCTCAAATTCTTACGTGATATGGACAAAGAACAGCAGCAGGATGGCATGCTGCTAAAGACGCTGGCGGATGAGATCCATAATGCGCAGCAGGCGGGTTTATGTCCTGAGCAAACCGACCGTCATCTGCTCGACATTGTGGCGGTGCAGCACCACTGAGTTTTTAATTTGCTCCAACAGGGCTGAGGGTTTCCCGGGAATTTATTAACCTGAAGCGATGAATTTTGTATCAGGCAAGCGAATAACTTACAGCGATGTCCTGGTCCGGCTGTAAATCGCCGAAGCGTTTCCGTAAGGCCGGGGCGAGGCGCAGGGATGCGCCGAGAGGGCGTGGCCTGCAGGGATGCAGGCTCATGCCCGACCCGATAGCCTGAAGGAATAAGCTGAGGGAACCGCGAAGCGGCGATTTACCGCCGGGAGCCCGGGTCGCCAGGGCGGCGGCGATTGAGCCGCCCTGGCACGTTCACCGGTCATGTCGTTACAGAGTAGCAAGCAACATGAAGTGAACGGAATGACCACCACAGCCGTATGTTCCCCCTCACCCCACCCCTCTCCCTCAAGGGAGAGGGAGTCGTCCGTGCAGGCATTGTTTTGTGGGGATCCCTCAACCCACCTGAGGCAGGATTCCTTTTCCCCCTCTCCAACCTTCTGCTTTTCCTGAAATTTAACAAATCAGATCTGGCTCCCAATGATTAACCACACAACGTGTGATGATTTATTTAGTTACATAATCATTGACGAGGGAGCATCATGATCACCATTGAGTTTGTTGTCATTCTCCTCTGCCTGCTGACGGGTACGCGTTTCGGCGGTATGGGGCTTGGGTTAATTAGCGGTATTGGTCTTTTTATTTTATGTTTTGTCTTTGGACTGCAACCGGGTAAACCGCCGGTTGACGTTATGCTGACCATCCTTGCGGTGATAGGCTGTGCGGCTACGCTGCAGACTGCGGGCGGCCTCAACGTCATGATGCAGTTTGCTGAACGCCTGCTGCGCAAACACCCGCAGCACATCACCCTGCTCGCCCCTTTCACCACCTGGATGCTGACCTTTCTGTGCGGCACCGGGCATGTGGTCTACACCATGTTCCCCATCATTGCGGATATCGCCCTGAAAAAAGGGATCCGCCCGGAGCGCCCCATGGCCGTGGCCTCGGTCGCGTCGCAGATGGCAATCACGGCATCCCCCGTTTCCGTTGCCGTGGTGTCACTGGTGTCCATCCTGGCGGCCCAGCATGGGATCGGCCACGCGTGGGGGATCCTGGAAATTCTCGCCGTGTCGGTTCCCGCTTCGCTTTTCGGCGTGGCCATTGCGGCCCTGTGGAGTTTACGCCGTGGGAAAGATCTGGCTGACGACATAGAGTTTCAGGAAAAGCTGAAAGATCCTAAGCAGCGCGAGTTTATCTATGGCGGAACGGAGACGTTAATGAATCAGCGTTTCCCTAAACAGGCCTACTGGTCCACGTGGATTTTCTTTGCCGGTATTGCCGTGGTCGTTTTGCTGGGGGCATTCCCTGAACTGCGCCCCGCCTTTGAGGTAAAAGGCAAAATGACGGCGCTGTCGATGAACCTTGTCATTCAGATGATGATGCTAATTGCGGGCGCCGTGATGCTGATGGCCTGTAAGGTCAATGCGTCGGCCATTTCCAACGGCGCGGTGTTCAAGGCCGGTATGGTCGCGATCTTCTCGGTGTTCGGCGTGGCATGGATGAGCGATACCTTTTTCCAGGCGCATCTCGATGAGTTAAAGCTGGCGCTGGAAGGCGTGGTGAAGAGCCACCCGTGGACGTATGCCATTGTGCTGTTTCTGGTGTCAAAACTGGTGAACAGCCAGGCGGCTGCGCTGACGGCCGTTGCGCCAATGGGCCTGATGCTCGGCATCGACCCGAAAATGCTGATCGCCTTTTTCCCGGCGTCATACGGCTATTTTGTCCTGCCGACCTATCCCAGTGATTTGGCCTGCATCGGCTTTGACCGTTCAGGCACCACCCGCATCGGCAAATTTATCATCAACCACAGCTTTATTCTGCCAGGGCTGATTGGGGTAAGCTGCGCGTGCGCGGCGAGCTACCTGCTGGTCCAGACGTTCTTTTAACCGCATCAAAGGGCGACATATGCTGTCGCCCCTTTCCCTGCTTTAGTGGGACTCACCCTGCGGCGTGAATCGCAGTTCAATCAGCGCGATGGCTTTCTGGATCGCACGAAGCGTAACCGGGTCAGCGGCAGCAGGATGGCTGGCAAAATCGATGTTCTTCAGCTGCGTAGACATCTTCTCGCGCACTTCAACCGGCGCAATCACGTCCAGAACATCAAGGATTTGTTTGATAACCAGCTGACAGGCGACAACGTCAGAGACCAGTTCCTGATCGGCGCTCAGGTTTTGTGACATGGGTTTTCTCCTTATTTAAAGGCCGCCATAGTAGCAAAACACGCCCCCTGACATCTTCCCTTCATCGTCAGCAGGTATAAAAAAACCCGCCGAAGCAGGTTTTTATATCAGAACATGGCGCCCGGCGGCACGTCTTTGAACGTGCGGCAGTAATTGGCCCACATACTTTTCAGGATTTTGCGCAGTTTCACGACGATGCTCCATTAACTTGTTATACAACTTTATTGTCAACGTGCTTATAATATGACCATCATCACAAAAATCAATCCTTTTGTGATACTCATCACATTTTTATCAGGGTTTGGCCTGATAGCGCTCCCCTCTGACCCGTTGCGAAGAGTGAGGGCAGATTGTCCGGCTATTCCAGGCATTGCAGCGGGCATCTGCGGGTACGATAAGGTATTTCCATCCACTCAGAGCGAACCATGAAAAGAGTCATTGTAGCCGGCACAATCCTGCTGCTCGCGGGGTGTAGTATCAACCGCCAGGCTGAAGTCAGCAGCCGCGACGCGCCGAACGGCATCGTCCGCCTCGACTACGGCCAGGCAGCGCTGCAAAATGCGTATTCCGATGAGTATGTAAATAACGGCACGGCGGCAAAAGCGTGTCAGAGCATGGGGTATGCCACTGCCTCAGCCTATGGTCAGCCCATTAAAACCTGCACCCTGACGAGCGGCTCTTTGTGCCTGAACGAGAGCGTGACTATCCAGTATAAATGTATGGGTTACGCCGTTAATCCTAAGTCAAATAATCCGTGGTATTAATCAACGCTGCCAGCGTTTGCTGGCAGTTTATTTCATTACGAACAAAAATAATTCTCATTAATAAGTTATAAAAATCGCCAATGCGTTTTATTCCCATTCGTATTTTAAATAAATAAAATAAAAATTTTACGTTTTGCAAATAATTAAATAACAAATTATAGTGTCGCTCATTGTGAACCAGAAATAATAATCCGGAGCGTCACCATGCTGAAAACTGAAATGATCGACAAGCTCAACGCGCAAATGAACCTTGAGCTTTTTTCATCCCTGCTCTACCAGCAGATGAGCGCCTGGTGCAGCTACCACAGCTTCGAAGGTGCGGCCGCGTTTCTGCGTCGTCACGCTCAGGAAGAGATGACACACATGCAGCGTCTGTTTGATTATCTTACGGATACGGGCAGCCTGCCGCGCATTGAAACCGTGGCTTCACCTTTCGCTGAGTATAATTCTCTCGATGAACTGTTCCGCGCCACCTACGAGCACGAGCAGCTGATCACGCAGAAAATTAACGAACTGGTCCATGCCGCGATGACCAGCCAGGATTATCCAACCTTTAATTTCCTGCAGTGGTACGTCGCTGAGCAACACGAAGAAGAGAAGCTGTTTAAATCCGTACTGGATAAATTATCTCTGGTGGGTAAATCCGGCGAAGGTCTTTACTTTATTGATAAAGAACTTTCCACTCTCGATACGCAGAATTAATTTCAGCGCGGTGCCGGTTTCCGGCACCGCGTTAATTTACATACACCCCGCACAGCTGGTGCAGCGCCAGTCATGAGGATTCACCGCCTGGTAAAAATAGCGGTAGCTGGACGTCTCCAGCGGAATACCCACCTCGAAGAACATATCCGTTAACCAGTCGACATTCTCAACGATCCACTCATCTTCCTGTAAGCCTTGTGCAAAGGTTTCATCTTCAGGATCGATAACCGAATAGATTGCCCAGGTGCCCATATCCTTTTCGCGACGGGACTCGGGAAGTATCACGGGGTGGTTCTGCCAGCTGATTATCCAGTGGCCATGGCACAACAGGTTACCTCCCCGGCTCCATGCCGCGGTGAAGGGATTCTCCCCAGCCATAAACTCTCACTTAATTTGATAATTTATATTTATTGTTTACGTTACGCCGGAATGTCGCCCAGCAACATTGCCCTTATGAAGTAGGCATCCGCCTAAAAAGGATCAGAGTGACAATAATCCGTAAATTATTCATTACACAACTTGTAACGGTGATTTGACGAATTACGGCTTTTCCCTTACTCTGCGCCGCAGATTTTGTCGCGGTTAAGCATCGTTGTAGAGGAAAGCGTGAAAAACAGAACCCTGGGAAGTATTTTTATCGTCGCCGGAACGACGATTGGCGCAGGAATGCTGGCAATGCCCCTGGCAGCCGCGGGCGTGGGGTTTGGCATGACCCTGCTGCTGCTGGGTACGCTCTGGGCGCTGATGTGCTACACCGCCCTGCTGCTGCTTGAGGTTTACCAGCACGTGCCCGCCGACACCGGTCTGGGTTCGCTTGCGGCGCGCTATCTGGGACGCTACGGCCAGTGGATAACCGGCTTTAGCATGATGTTCCTGATGTACGCCCTGACCGCCGCCTATATCAGCGGCGCCGGGGAACTCATCGCCTCCAGCGTCAACGACTGGTTTGGCTCTGACATTACCCCGGCGACGGGGGCTATCTTCTTTGCGCTCATCGGCGGCGGCGTGGTCTGTGTGGGGACATCGCTGGTCGATCTGTTTAACCGCTTTCTGTTCAGCGCCAAAATTCTCTTCCTGATTATCATGCTGGTGCTGCTGGCGCCGCACGTGCACAAGGTCAACCTGCTGACGCTGCCGCTGGAAAAAGGGCTGGCGCTTTCCGCGATCCCGGTCATTTTCACCTCGTTTGGCTTCCACGGCAGCGTGCCAAGTATCGTCAGCTATATGAACGGCGATATCCGCAAGCTGCGCCGCGTCTTTGTAATCGGCAGCGCGATCCCGCTGATCGCCTATATTTTCTGGCAGCTGGTGACGCTGGGCAGCATTGACTCCTCAACCTTTATTGGGCTGATGGCGCAACACGCTGGCCTGAACGGTTTTCTGCTGGCACTGCGCGAGGTTGTTACCTCCCCGCACGTGGAGCTGGCGGTACACCTGTTTGCCGACCTGGCGCTGGCAACCTCGTTCCTGGGCGTGGCGCTCGGCCTGTTTGATTACCTGGCCGATCTGTTCCAGCGTCGCAATAGCGCGGCTGGACGGTTGCAGACGGGGGCCATCACCTTCCTGCCGCCGCTGGCATTCGCGCTGTTTTACCCACGCGGGTTTGTGATGGCGCTGGGCTATGCGGGGGTGGCGCTCTCTATCCTCGCCCTGCTGCTCCCTTCCCTGCTGGCGTGGAAAAGCCGCCAGCAGCATCCTCAGCAAGGATATCGCGTGGCGGGAGGAAAACCGCTGCTGTGCGTTGTGTTTGGCTGTGGGGTGGTGATTATTCTGGTGCAGGCGCTGATTGCAGCCGGGATGCTGCCGGAAGTGGGTTAAATAAAAAAGGGGCTATCATCAGCCCCTTTTTTATCAGTGCAAACAGCAGCTCTTAAACTTCTTCCCGCTGCCGCAAGGACACGGATCGTTACGCCCGACCTTCGTGCCGTTCACCGTCGGCTTCTTCACTTCAGGCTGCTGCGGGTTGTTAACCCAGTATTGATATAAACGCAGTGCCGCAGGCTGGATGCTTTCGATGCTGGCGATATACTCCTCTTCGGACAGTTCATCCAGCTTTTCGCTGTTCTCTTCCGTCCCGTGCAGGGCAATTACCTCAAGATCGGCCTTCAGGGCTTCCGGCAAGGCTGACCAGTCCGTCAGCGCCACGCCGCGCATATAGCCATAGCACCACTCTTCCACCACGGTATAGCTCTCACCGTCAACGTCGTTATAACCGAACATCGGTTCAAACTGATCCGGGTACTCGCTCAGGCGCTCGGCAATATCGTTCATATGCTTAAAGCAGAGATCGATAAAACGGTTCATCTCACGATCGTTTTTCCAGCGCGGAATGTACTTCTCGCCGCCCCACACCGCCACCAGCCAGGCGTCTGGTTCAACGACAACAGGACCGGAAAGCACTGCGGTAAGCATGCCGTCCAGTTCGGACACGTCAATCACGGACGCGTCATCATGACCGTAAGACATTAACGTCTCTTCAAGCCACGCCATTTCGCTTTCATTCAATGGGCCTTCAGTCATCGCTGATACTCCTGCAAAAAAGGAAACGATCCTAACACATATCTCACGCCTCTCCGGGCTGAAGTTTAGGTCTTTATTGCTGCAAAAACGTGCAAACCGTGACCTTTGCACAACTTATGGGCTTTATTGTTAACGATATGTGATCTCCGCTGTAATTTCTTCTCCTCCCGCAAGGCGGCATAACGCGGCGCTCTATACTCAAACATGTCGCATGCCCGTCAATGGGTTAACCATTCTGGCAACGTTTTTGCTTAACGTTCTTCGCGCGTCCCTGCGCAGGGATATCTCGCCGTAATATGCAGGATGCCGTCTGTATCTTGTTCGTTTAGTGCATTTTGTTCTTGCTCGTGTTTCGGATTGGCTGCGCCGTCGGGCGTTCGGGTTTACGCCGTGGTGCAAAAACCTCTTTGCTAAGGAACATAATAATGTCGCTGAAATTTATCAGAACTCCTCTTTCTCTTGTGTTGGCCGGTTGCCTGGTGACGGCGTTTTCCGCCCGGGCAGATATTGTGATTGGCGTGGCCGGGCCGTTCACGGGTCCGAATGCCACCTATGGCGATCAGTACTGGCATGGCGCAACGCAGGCCGCTGAAGATATTAATGCCGCAGGCGGCATTAACGGCGAGAAGATCAAACTGGTTCAGGGGGATGATGCCTGCGAGCCCAAGCAGGCCGTGGCCGTCGCCAACCGTTTAGTTGACCAGGATAAAGTCAATGCCGTAGTCGGCCATTTCTGCTCCTCTTCCACAATGCCCGCCTCCGAGGTGTATAGCGACGCGGGCATTATTGCGATTACCCCCGGCTCAACTAACCCGCTGATCACCGAACGCGGCATGAGCGACATGTTCCGCATGTGCGGACGCGATGACCAGCAGGGTCAGGTTGCCAGCGACTTCATCATCGACAAGCTGAAAGCCAAGCGCGTGGTGATTATTCACGATAAAGATACCTATGGTCAGGGTCTGGCTGACGCCACCAAAGCGGCGCTGGCGAAACGCGGGGTTCAGGATGTGATGTATGAGGGGTTATCCCGCGGTGAAAAAGACTTTAACGCGCTGGTGACGAAGATCGGCGCGCAAAAACCGGACGTCGTGTTCTTCGGTGGCTGTCACCCGGAAGCCGGTCCGCTGGTTCGCCAGATGCGCGAACAGGGCGTGCAGGCGAAATTCTTCTCCGGCGACTGCATTGTCAACGAAGAGATGGTGACCGCCGCGGGTGGCCCGCAATACACCAACGGCATTTACATGACCTTCGGTAAAGATCCGCGCCTTATCCCGGACGGTAAAGCGGTTATCGAGAAATTCCGCGCCGGTAAATTCGAGCCGGAAGGTTACACCCTTTACTCCTATGCCTCCGTACAGGCTATTGCCGCAGCCTTCAAGGCCACCGGCGGCAAGGACTCCGCCAAAGCCAGCGAGTGGCTGAAAGCCAATTCCGTCGACACGGTGATGGGCAAAAAAGCCTGGGACAGCAAAGGCGATCTGAAAGTGTCTGACTACGTGGTTTACCAGTGGGACGACAAAGGAAAATATAAGGAAGTGCAGTAACGGGACGGAGTCACGCTCAACGTCGGCGGGCTTTCCCGTCGGCGCGTAATAAACATCAGGCTGCGCGGCTCGCGCAGCCTATAAAACGAGCGCGCTAAGATGAGTACATTCTTCCTGCAACAGTTAATTAATGGCTTAACGCTGGGCTCCGTCTACGGCCTGATCGCCATCGGCTACACCATGGTGTACGGCATTATCGGCATGATCAACTTCGCCCACGGCGAAGTCTATATGATTTCCGCCTATCTCTGCGCCATTGGCCTGGCGCTGCTCTCGTTCTTCGGTCTGCAGTCGTTCCCGCTGCTGATCCTCGGGACGCTGGTGTTCACCATTGTGGTAACCGGGGTGTACGGCTGGACCATCGAGCGTATCGCCTACAAGCCGCTGCGCAACTCCACGCGCCTGGCGCCGCTGATCTCCGCCATAGGCATGTCGCTTATCCTGCAAAACTACGCGCAGCTGAGCCAGGGTCCGCGTCAGCAAGGGGTACCGACCATGCTGGACGGCGTTATTCGCCTGCATCTGGGCGACGGGTTCGTGCAGATAACCTACACCAAAGTGTTTATTCTGGTTGCCTCGTTTGCCGGCATGCTGGTGCTCACCTGGATAATCAACCATACCCGGCTGGGCCGGATGTGCCGCGCGGTACAGCAGGATCGTAAGATGGCCTCCATTCTGGGCATTAACACCGACCGGATTATTTCGCTGGTCTTTGTCATCGGCGCGGCGATGGCCGGCCTGGCGGGGGTGTTGATCACCATGAATTACGGCACCTTTGATTTCTACGTTGGGTTCGTGATCGGCATTAAAGCCTTTACTGCGGCGGTACTCGGCGGCATCGGCTCCCTCCCCGGCGCCATGCTCGGTGGCCTTATCCTCGGCGTGGCGGAAGCCCAGTTCTCGGGCATGGTGAACTCGGACTATAAAGACGTCTTCTCGTTCGGCCTGCTGGTCATGATCCTGATTTTCCGTCCTCAGGGGCTGCTTGGGCGCCCGATTGTGGCCAAAGTGTGAGGGAGAGAATGATGACATCACACGGTTTTTCACTTAAACGCTGCATCCTGGACGCGATTTTTTCCGGGCTGATTGCGCTGATAATCTTCGGCCCCATTGCGGGCGTGGTGCTGGATGGATACAGCTTTAACTTTGCCGGGCAGCGGCTGGCCTGGATGGTTGGCATCGTCATGCTCGGGCGTTTTGTGTTGAGCGCCTTTTTAGGTACCGCCGCGGGCGCCCGTTTCCAGGCGCGCTTCGAAGCCGATAGCGCGGGCGTATATGTCCGGCCACCGGAATATAAAAGCCGCATGCGCTGGATTATTCCTCTGGTGATTACCCTTGCGATTTGCTTTCCGTTTGTCGCCACTAAATATGTGCTGACCGTCGCCATTCTCGGGCTGATCTACGTGCTTCTCGGTCTGGGGCTGAATATCGTCGTGGGTCTGGCCGGCCTGCTGGATCTGGGATATGTCGCGTTCTACGCAATTGGGGCGTACGGTCTGGCGCTGGGATACCAGTATCTCGGCTTAGGCTTCTGGAGCATGCTGCCGCTGGCGGCAATCATGGCCGCCGCCGCAGGCGCCCTGCTCGGTTTCCCGGTACTGCGCATGCACGGTGACTATCTCGCCATCGTCACCCTCGGGTTCGGAGAGATTATTCGCCTGATACTGAACAACTGGCTGACCTTCACCGGCGGACCAAACGGCGTGTCGGCCCCTCCCCCCACCTTTTTCGGTCTGGAATTTGGGCGACGCGCGAAAGAAGGCGGCGTGCCCTTCCACGAATTTTTCCACCTGACCTACAACCCGAACATGAAGTTTATTTTTATCTACGCGGTTCTGTTCCTGGTGGTGATGCTGGTGCTCTACATCAAGCACCGCCTGACGCGGATGCCGATTGGTCGGGCGTGGGAAGCGCTGCGTGAAGACGAAATTGCCTGCCGCTCGATGGGGTTAAATCATGTTCTGGTTAAGCTGTCGGCCTTTACGCTGGGCGCGTCGACCGCGGGCATTGCCGGGGTGTTCTTCGCCACCTATCAGGGGTTCGTGAATCCCACCTCCTTTACCTTCTTTGAATCGGCGCTGATCCTCGCCATCGTGGTGCTGGGCGGGATGGGATCTACGCTTGGGGTGGTGCTGGCCGCCTTTGTGCTCACGGTAACGCCGGAACTGCTGCGCAGTTTTGCCGAGTACCGCGTCCTGCTGTTTGGCATGCTCATGGTGGTGATGATGATCTGGCGTCCACGCGGTTTGATCCGCATAAACCGCAGCGGGTTTGCCGTGCGTAAGGGCGTCGCGCCATGAACGAAACGATATTACGCGTTGAACATCTGATGATGCACTTCGGCGGGATTAAGGCGCTAAACGACGTCAACCTGGACGTACAGCGCGGCTCAATTACCGCCCTGATTGGGCCAAACGGGGCGGGAAAAACCACCGTGTTTAACTGCCTGACGGGCTTCTACAGGGCCTCCGGCGGCAACATTTTATTTAATACCCGCCATAAAACGACCAACGTTATTCAGGTGCTTGGACAAAAATTCCAGCCGGGAGACTGGATTAATCCCGCGCAGTTCGGGCAGCGTCTGTTCTACAAAATGTTCGGCGGAACGCATCTGGTCAACCGCGCAGGGCTGGCGCGTACGTTTCAAAATATCCGTCTTTTTCGCGAGATGTCTGTCGTGGAAAACCTGCTGGTTGCGCAGCATATGCGCGTTAACCGCAATCTGCTCGCCGGGATCTTAAATACGCCGGCATACCGGCGGGCGGAAAGCGACGCCCTGGACAGAGCCTTCTACTGGCTGGAAGTGGTGGATCTGGTGGAGTGCGCCAATCGCCTGGCGGGAGAGATGTCGTACGGCCAGCAGCGGCGTCTGGAAATTGCGCGGGCAATGTGCACCGGGCCGGAAATGATCTGTCTGGATGAACCAGCCGCCGGGCTTAACCCGGTTGAAACGCATAAGCTCAGCAGCATTATTCGCTTTCTGCGGGATCGGCATGACATCACGGTATTACTGATTGAGCATGATATGGGGATGGTGATGGAGATTTCGGACGACATTATCGTGCTCGACCACGGCGATGTGATTGCCAGGGGAAAACCCGAGCAGATCCAGCATGATGAAAAGGTTATTGCCGCCTACCTGGGTACGGATGAAAGCGAGGTCAACCTATGAGCGAACCGCTGCTGGCATTTCGCGATGTGGACGTGTTTTACGGCGTCATTCAGGCGCTGAAGCAGGTCTCCCTCGAGGTCAATAAGGGTGAAACCGTGGCGCTGATTGGCGCAAACGGCGCGGGTAAATCGACACTGCTGATGTCCATCTTTGGCCAGCCCCGCATTCGCAGCGGGCAGATCCTTTTCGGCGGTGAAGATATCAGCCATAAATCCACCCACTACGTCGCGTCCGGCGGCATTGCGCAGGCGCCGGAAGGCAGACGAATCTTTCCGGATATGACCGTTGAAGAGAATCTGCTGATGGGGACCATCCCCATCGGCAGCCAGTTTGCCGCCGAGGATATGCAAACCATGTTCGACCTGTTCCCTCGCCTCAAGGAGCGGCGCAAGCAGCGCGCGATGACCATGTCCGGCGGGGAACAGCAGATGCTGGCGATTGCCCGGGCGCTGATGAGCCGTCCGAAGCTTCTGCTGCTGGATGAACCGAGCCTCGGTCTGGCGCCGATTGTGGTGAAACAGATCTTCCAGACGCTGCGCGAGCTGGCGCGCAACGGCATGACCATCTTTCTGGTGGAGCAGAATGCACATCACGCGTTGAAGCTTTCCGACCGCGGGTATGTGATGGTTAACGGGCAGATCCGGCTGAGCGGCAGCGGCGAGGAGCTGCTTGGAAATCAGGAGGTCAGAAAGGCGTATCTGGGCGGGGTGTGACTGGCGGATTTCAGGCACAAAAAAACCACCTTTCGGTGGTTTCACGACACTGCTTATTGCTTTGATTATTCTTTGTTTCCCATGGTAGCCGGAGTGGGACTTGAACCCACACAGCGCGAACGCCGAGGGATTTTAAATCCCTTGTGTCTACCGATTCCACCATCCGGCCAGGGAAGAAAGTGGAGGCGCGTTCCGGAGTCGAACCGGACTAGACGGATTTGCAATCCGCTACATAACCGCTTTGCTAACGCGCCGTAAAACTTTTCAAACTGACACCCGCTACTGCGCATGTCTTTAATCTGGAGCGGGAAACGAGACTCGAACTCGCGACCCCGACCTTGGCAAGGTCGTGCTCTACCAACTGAGCTATTCCCGCATGTCATCAAGTAAACGTCTAACCACTTGATTTCATTATCGTCCGGCTTGCTGTGCCGCCGTTCGATGCGTTGCATTCTACTGATATGACGTTATGAGTCAACGTTATTTTTTGCATCCCTGGATCGTTTGCTGAAAATTACGGCGAAACGATCACTGATCAAGCAAATCCCCGCGCGCAGCGTTCAAATATTGCAGCATGGACCACAGCGTCAGCACTGCCGCTACCCACAGCAGACCAATTCCCGCCCATTCAACCCAGGCGTTCGGACGCCAGAGCATCCAGACCAGCGCCGCCATCTGCGCCGTCGTTTTGACTTTACCAATCCACGAGACCGCCACGCTGCTGCGTTTACCCAGTTCCGCCATCCACTCGCGCAGCGCAGAGATAATGATCTCACGGCCGATCATGGTTGCTGCGGGCAGCGTTACCCACCAGGTGTGATAGTGCTCGGCCACCAGCACCATGGCGATAGCGACCATCACTTTGTCTGCCACCGGATCGAGGAAGGCACCGAAACGGGTGCTTTGATTCCAGCGACGGGCCAGATAGCCATCAAACCAGTCGGTGACCGCCGCGATCAGAAAGAGCAATGCGCAGGCGAAAGGTGCCCAGACGACCGGCAGGTAAAACGCCAGTACAAAGAACGGGATGAGTACAACACGAAAGAGAGTGAGCAACGTAGGGATATTAAATTGCATAATGACGGTAACTGTTTGTTGTCAGTAAAATTTAGCTCTATGTTGCTACAGAGCCCTCAATGTTTCAACGAGTAGTAGATCTTTTCTGCCAGCCCTTGCGAAATACCCGGCACTTTTGCAATTTCCTCCATGCTGGCGTTGAGTAATCCTTGCAATCCGCCCATATACTTCAGCAGCATCTGCCGACGTTTTGGCCCCACGCCTTCAATCGTTTCCAGGCTACTGGTATTTTTCACCTTCGCCCGTTTTTTGCGGTGGCCGCTGATGGCATGATCGTGCGATTCATCGCGAATATGCTGAATGACGTGCAGCGCCGGGGAATCCGGCGGCAGGCTGAAGCCCTCACCTTCCGGCTCGAAGAACAATGTCTCCAGACCGGCCTTACGATCGGCCCCTTTTGCGACGCCCAGCAGCAGCGGATGGTTTTTATCCCAGCTGACATCAAGCGATTCAAATACCGCTTTCGCCTGGCCGAGCTGCCCTTTCCCGCCGTCAATCAGGATCACATCCGGGATTTTGCTCTCTTCTATGGCTTTACCATAGCGACGACGCAGCACCTGATTCATGGCCGCATAGTCATCGCCCGGCGTGATCCCGGTGATGTTATAGCGGCGATACTCGGCGCGCAGTGGACCATTTGCATCAAACACCACGCAGGACGCTACCGTCTGTTCCCCCATCGTATGACTGATGTCGAAACACTCCATCCGTTTCACTTCCGGAAGCTTCAGCAGCGTCGCCAGGGCCGCTAAGCGCTGGTGCACCGTCGACTGCTGCGACAGCTTAGTGGTGAGTGCCGTTGCCGCGTTGGTTCGCGCCAGCTTCAGATAACGCGCACGATCGCCGCGCGGTTTGGTTTGAACATTGACCCGACGGCCCGCCAGTTCAGAGAGCGAATCGGCCAGCAGGGTTTTATCGTCAAGATTAAAATCGAGCAGGATCTCAGAAGGCAGGGTGCGCATCTGGCTTCCCTGCAGATAGAACTGGCCGACAAAAGTTTCAACCACTTCACCCAGTTCAGTACCGCCGGGTACTTTCGGGAAATAGCTGCGGCTGCCGAGCACTTTGCCCTGGCGAATAAACAGCACGTGCACGCAGGCCATCCCGGCGTCAAAGGCTACGCCGATGACGTCGAGATCGTCACCGGTATTCGAGACAAACTGTTTCTCAGTGACTCTTCGTACCGCCTGGATTTGGTCGCGGATCCGCGCGGCCTCTTCGAACTCGAGTGCGGCGCTGGCTTTTTCCATGCGTGCGATCAGCTGCGTTAAGACCTGATCGTCTTTTCCGGCTAAGAACAGGCGCACATAATCCACCTGCTGAGCATACTCTTCTTCACTTACCAGCCCTTCCACGCAGGGCCCCAGGCAGCGTCCAATCTGGTACTGCAGGCACGGGCGCGAGCGGTTACGGTAAACGCTGTTTTCACACTGGCGGATCGGGAAGATTTTTTGCAGCAGCGCCAGCGTTTCTCGCACGGCATAGCCGTTAGGGAACGGCCCGAAATATTCGCCCTTGGCGTGTTTTGCACCGCGGTGCATGGCGAGGCGCGGATGAGTGTCGCCGCTCAGAAAAATAAACGGGTAGGATTTATCATCACGCAGCAGGACGTTATAGCGCGGCTGGTAGAGCTTTATATAGTTGTGCTCAAGCAGCAGCGCTTCTGTCTCGGTGTGCGTGACGGTGACATCAATATTTTGAATGAGTGAGACCAGCGCTTCTGTCTTACGGGAGGCCAGGTTGCTGCGAAAATAGCTGGAGAGACGTTTTTTAAGATCTTTTGCCTTCCCCACGTAGATAACCGTACCGCCAGCGTCATACATGCGATAGACGCCAGGCTGGCTGGTTACGGTTTTCAGAAATGCTTTTGAATCGAACACATCACTCACTGACTTAACAACGTCTCCGCATTACACAAACCGTGCCGGATGGCCAGGTGCGTCAGTTCAACGTCGCCATGAATGTTCAGTTTACTGAACATCCGGTAACGATAGCTGTTCACCGTTTTCGGGCTGAGATTCAGCTGTTCCGAGATCTCATTCACCTTCTGACCTTTGGTGATCATCAGCATAATCTGCAATTCACGCTCGGACAAACTGGCAAACGGTGATTCGGTTTTCTCGGGCTCGATCTGACTCAGCGCCATCTGTTGAGCAATGTCGGACGCTATGTAGCGCTGTCCGGCAAACACGGAACGGATTGCATTGACGACTTCCTGCGGCGCAGCACCTTTACTCAGGTAGCCCGCTGCGCCCGCCTGCATCACTTTCGCGGGCAGTGGGTTTTCGGTATGCACGGTCAGCATGATGACTTTTGTATCAACAAAGGTACGTGCGATTTTGCGTGTTGCTTCAAGACCACCGATACCGGGCATATTCATATCCATCAGTACCACATCGGCCGAGTTTGTGCGGCACCATTTTACCGCATCTTCGCCGCAGCACGCCTCACCGGCAACTTTAATACCTTTAATATCTTCAAGAATGCGTCGTATCCCTGCGCGCACCAGTTCGTGGTCATCAACAAGAAGGACGTTGATCAAAGGAAATGTCTCCAGAATAGGGATAACGCTACTGAGTGATAATTTGGTTTATATTAACGGTTTTCCTCACAAGATTAAAACGTTAAAAAACCGGCTATTCGATTTTGCTCTCGTTTTTGGAAATTAGGCTGTACAGTCCGTGGAAAGAGAGAGCATGCATTCAGGGCTTTTGCAGCTTTTTTTAAGCATCTGTATTCAAAAAGTTACAAAAAACTTGCAGGCTTTTCCTGCAAAAAAACAGATCTCAAATTTTTGTAACAATAATTAACGACAAGCGAACCGGGCACAAACAATTAATAGCCTTTCACGACGGTTCAGTTTACCGGTACGTTCTGTTTACGCAATTAAACATCCACGTAAAAGTACGAAAAACAACCGCTGCATTTTTTGCTTCAGCTTGTGGTATACTCCGCCGCCTTGACTTTCGTCGTCGCGCTTTAGCGCCGTTTAATAATGAGGAAAATAAATGAGCACACCTGAATTTGCCACTGCGGAGAATAACCAGGAACTGGCACAGGAAGTAAACTGCCTGAAAGCATTGCTAACGCTGATGCTGCAGGCGATGGGCCAGGCGGATGCCGGTCGTGTGATCATTAAAATGGAAAAACAAATCGCGGAGATGGAAGACCAGGCTGAATCTGCGGTATTTGCTAACACCGTTAAGCAAATCAAACAAGCCTACCGCCAGTAACAAAAAACGGCTGGATGCAGTGCATTCAGCCGTTTGTTCGTCTGTCACGCAGAACGTATTATCCTGTCAGATCAGTCCCGTTGCCGCCGCGTAACACGCAATCTGGGTTTTGTTAGGCGCATTGAATTTCTTCTGCATATTTTTCTGATGGAAATTAACGGTATTCTCAGAGATAGAGAGAATGATCGCTATTTCCGCTGACGTCTTCCCTTCCGCAGTCCATTTCAGAATTTCGCGCTCGCGTTTGCTGAATTTCATTTCGGGTGGCATAACCATCCCATCTTCGAAACGCATCAGAGAAGTTAAGGCCATTTGCACCAGCATTTGCAGCCGCAGTTCTATTTCCTCACGGGCAAAAGGCCCTTCCTGTACACTAGTACGAGAAACAGACAGGAAGCCAAGCGCATGATTAGGCAGCATCAGGCACTGCGTTATTCCCGCGCGTAAACCGTGGTCCTGGGCGCTATGCCATAATTCCTGCGCCTCGGCAAATAATGCGTCTGTCCAGGGCAAATGACCCTGGATGAAATTTTCCGCTTTTAAAACCGGATCGATAGCGAAATAGTTCGCGGATTGATATTGCGCCATCCACGGCTTTGGATAAGTGGTCTGCAAAGAGATTTTAGGGCGCGTAAAGGGCACGGGATGCCGCACGCAGAGCGCGTAATAATCGAATTCCAGCATCTGAGTTTGCCGCTCTAGTTCCCGATATACCTCATCGGTACTCGTCAATTCCTGAAACCGGAGTGAGCAATCCCGTCGCCAGGTGAAAAAGTCTGAATCCTTCATACTTACTAAATGAAGCCTCTGAAAAGATAATCATTATTATGGTGAATATAACCTAACACATAAATCTTTTTTCTAACTACAAAATATCGGCATTAGCACAATTAACTTTACTATTGATAAGGTTTATCCGGGCCGGATGGAATAAAAAAGCAAACGACTGCCCCCGAAGGGAGAATAATTTGCTCCAGCCTAAATTTCTGGAGCAAATTAGTGCAAAAATTCTACTGCATAAGGAATTTTTCAAGGAACTGACGGGTTCTCGGCTGTTGAGGGTTAGCGAACAGGCTTTTCGCCGGCCCCTGCTCCACAATCCGCCCCTGATCCATAAAGATGGCTCTGTCAGCAACATCGCGTGCAAAGCTCATTTCATGCGTCACGATCACCATCGTCCGTTTTTCCTGCGCCAGCTGGCGAATGGTGTTCAGCACCTCACCCACCAGTTCCGGGTCGAGCGCAGAGGTCGGTTCATCAAAAAGGATCACGTCCGGGCGCATAGCCAGCGCGCGCGCTATCGCCACGCGCTGCTGTTGCCCTCCCGACAGACGGCGCGGATAGCTGGTCTCTTTCCCCGCCAGCCCGACTTTAGCGAGCAGTTCGCGCGCGCGCGCCGTCGCGTCCTCTTTCGATTCACCTTTTACAATGACCGGTCCTTCAATAATGTTCTCCAGCACCGTACGGTGCGGGAAGAGATTAAAGTTCTGGAAAACGAAGCCGACATGCTGCCGCAGGCGGCGAATTAACCCTTTCTGCTGGCTAATGGATTTCCCGGTATCAATCGTTATCTCCCCTACCCGAATGGTGCCGCCTTCCGGCTGTTCAAGCAGGTTAATACTGCGCAGCAACGTCGTTTTTCCCGAACCGCTTGGTCCGATAATCGCCACCACTTCACCCTGCTCTACTTCAAGATCGATCCCGTGGAGCACCGTTTGACCGTGGAATTTTTTCACCAGGTTTTTGACGTCGATAGCACTCATTTTGGATCACGCTCCTGGCGGTTAAGCTGGTTTTCGAAGTAGTTTTGCAGAGCAGACAGCACCGTCGCCATCACCCAGTAAATCAGCGAAGCGGCCAGATACATGGTAAAGACTTCAAGCGTGCGCGAAGTAATGAGCTGCGCCTGACGGAACAGTTCCGGTACCTGAATCGTTGCCGCCAGGGACGTATCTTTCACCAGGCTAATGAAGCTGTTGCTCAGCGGTGGAAGCGCCACGCGTGCCGCCTGCGGCAGAATGGCCCGACGCAGCGTCTGCCATGGCGTCATCCCGATACTGGCTGCCGCCTCCCACTGACCTTTGTCAATGGAGGAGATCGCCGCTCGCAGGGTTTCTGACGTGTACGCCGCGGTATTGAGCGACAGACCAATCATCGCTGCGGGGATCGGATCCAGCTCGATACCAAACTGCGGCAAGCCGTAGTAGATCATAAAGAGCTGGGCGATAAGCGGCGTGCCGCGAAATACGGAAATATAAAAGCGCGCCAGCCAGCGTACCGGCAGGATGGGTGACATGCGCATTAATGCCAGCACAAATCCCAGCACCAGCCCGAAGAACATCCCGCCGATACTGAGCTGTAACGTAAATACCGCACCTTTCAGCAGATACGGCAGAGAATCAATAACCAGTTGAATACTTTCTTGCATTATTATTTTTCGACCTGATTTTTAGACATGAGGATGGTAGGCAAACAGCGCAGGCGCCCCGCCTGTATGGACAAATAAAATCGGCCCTTCATCCTTAAAGCGTTTCTGCGCAATGCCATCAATCAGTCCGGCCATCGCTTTGCCGGTATAGACCGGATCGAGCAGTATCCCCTCGAGGCGCGCCAGCAGCTTCACCGCTTCCATGCCCTCTTCGTTAGGCGTGCCGTAACCCGGCGCAAAATAGTCGTCCCAGAGCAGAATATCGGCCTTTGCCTTCAGCTCCAGCTGCTCGGCTACCGCCTGCTGTAAAGTGACCACTTTCGGCTTCTGCTCGGCGACGCTGCGGGACACCGTCACGCCAATCAGCTCGACGTCCGGCAGCAGTTGTTCCAGCCCCACCGCCAGCCCGGCATGCGTGCCCGCACTGCCGGACGCAACAACCACGGAGGAGAGGCTCACCGCGCCTTCGCACTGCTGCGCGATTTCCAGCGCACTCTCCACATATCCCAGCGCGCCCAGCGCGTTCGAACCGCCGACGGGGACAACGTAGGGGCGGAACCCCTGCGCTTCCAGACGCGTCGCCAGCTCGTCGAGCTGGGCGGTCGGGTCGGTCAATGCCTCCACCATTTCGACCTGCACGTTAAACAGGTCCAGCAGCAGGCGGTTGCCGTTGGTGAGATAGTTTTCTGCCCGCGTGCCAATCGGGTTTTCCAGCAATGCCACGCAGTGGAGCCCGAGCTTTGCCGCCACTGCCGCCGTCTGACGAACGTGGTTTGACTGGATAGCCCCGGCGGTAATGAGCGTATCCGCGCCTTCGCGCAGTGCATCAGCCGCCAGAAACTCCAGCTTGCGCAGCTTATTGCCCCCCATCGCCATCGGCGTCACGTCGTCACGCTTGATAAAAATATCGCGCCCTAAATAATCAGAAAATCGCGGCAGATACTCCAGCGGCGTCGGCGCGCCGATGAACTCCAGGCGGGGAAAGCGCGTTAAATTCTGTAGTGACATGGGTTCTCCGGTAACTCTGACAAAATGTGATATTTTTCATTATGCACGCAGACGCGAAAGAAATAAAAAAGGCGCTTTTAAAAGCGCCTTTTTTTACGGCAGAAACTTATTTCGTGACGTCTGCACCGAACCATTTCTCGGAGAGCGCCTTCAGGCTGCCGTCTTTTTGCATGTCAGCAATTGCGGAATCAATCGCATTGACCAGGTCTTCGTTACCTTTACGAACGGCAACGCCTGATTCCTGACGAGAGAACGCATCACCCGCTACCGCCAGGGTATTGTTGGTTTTCTTCACCAGATCCAGCGCGGCCAGGCGGTCAACCAGAATGGCGTCGATACGGCCCACGCGCAGATCCTGGTATTTCGTCGGGTCATCATCATAGGTGCGGATATCCACGCCCTGCACGTTCTGGCGCAGCCACTCTTCGTAGTTGGTACCCAGACCGACGCCGACTTTCTTCCCTTTCAGGTCCGCGGCAGTTTTGATTCCACCTTCGTTGCCTTTCTTCACCAGCGCCTGAATACCGGACACGGTGTACGGCGTAGAGAAGTCATATTTCTTCTTACGCTCGTCAGAAATGGTTACCTGATTAATCACCACATCAATACGTTTGGAATCCAGCGACGCCAGCATACCGTCCCATTTGGTTGGTTTCAGCGACGCTTTAACGCCGAGGTGCTTCGCCAGCTCTTCAGCAAACTCCACCTCAAAACCGGTCAGCTTACCGTCATCGCCCTGGAAGCTGAACGGAGGATAGGTCCCTTCCAGCCCGACCAGCAGCGTACCGCGCTCTTTTACTTTATTCAGCAGGTTTTCTGCGGCGAACGTTTTCACGCTCATACCCGCAACCAGCGCAACGGCCATAACACCCATCAGCGCCTGACGACCCAGAAGTGCAAATTTCATAAATACCCCGATATAGTGGAATTTTTACGTAGTGTAGAGAAATCGCCTGCAACGTCAAAGGCGACTGCGCTACATCTTATTCTTTTTTAATATATATCAGAAGTTGTTCCGGCGTGGGCTTTCTGCTTTATGGCACCCGGCATTTGTACCTTGTATTGAGCATACTTGCGCAGCGCAATTCGGTAGTTGTTGGTGCTGGTCGCAGGCAGCCACGGCTCCAGATTTTCATCCAGATAACCGGTTTTCAGCAGATCGCGAGAAATATTGTTTACGGTCAGATGTTGCCCAAGGCGGCGCAGGCGAACGACATATTCGCGAACGGTGCCGTGGCTCATCTCCGTTTGTTCAAACAGGAACTGCTTGAAGCCGATAATATCGAAGAAGTCGCTTTGCTCTTTGCAGTGGAGATCCCCACAGAAACGGCAAAGCGCCACCCACTCTTTTTGCTCTTCGAGCCATGCTGCTTCGTCCATCAACGTGTCGAGACGCGAAATCGCAATCTTATTGACGATTTCGCCCCGGCGAACCAGCGTGATACGATCGAGTAACTTGTTACAGTGGGCGCAATGCGTCTGGCTGTGTTTAAAGTCTTTCAGGTAGCGGCTTAAAGGCCGTCTTTTAGATTGCTGCACCGTCATGATAACTCCTGGTTGTCAATACGTTGTGCGGCATTTTCAAGGTGAATCAATCACCTATAACTTACCCAGCTTGGTTCGTAAGCGTTTAATGGCCTGGCTGTGCAGCTGGCTCACCCGCGACTCTCCCACCTCCAGAACAGCGCCAATCTCTTTGAGGTTAAGCTCTTCCTGGTAATAAAGGGTCAATACCAGCTGTTCGCGTTCAGGCAGAGCTTCAATAGCCTCCATGACGCGCTGGCGTAAATTCCCTTCCATTAAATGGTGTAACGGGTTTTCCTGCTGGTGCTCGTCCGTCACCAGCTCGATGCTATCGCCATGCTCTTCGCGCCACTCGTCATAAGAGAAGAGTTGGCTATTATTGGTATCGAGCAACATCTGACGATACTCTTCAACAGCAATGCCAAGACGTTCCGCCACTTCGGTTTCCGTTGCGTTACGTCCCAGTTCCTGTTCCAGCTGCCCCATCGCATGCGCCACTTCGCGCGCGTTGCGGCGAACACTGCGCGGCACCCAGTCGCGGCTGCGCAGCTCGTCCAGCATCGCACCACGAATACGCTGAACTGCGTAAGTCGTAAATGCCGTTCCTTGCAGAGCGTCGTATCGGTCAACTGCATTTAATAACCCGATACCGCCCGCCTGTAGCAGATCGTCGAGTTCCACGCTCGCCGGCAAGCGCACCTGGAGGCGCAATGCTTCGTGACGCACCAGCGGGACATAACGCTGCCACAGCGAGTGTTTATCCATTACACCTTCAGCGGTATAGAGTGAATTCACGATAAACAGCCCTGCGTTAGTTGAGTTATCGGCATGATTATCCGATTCTGCAGGGCGTTCAATTGGATGAAAAAGGGGGATAAAGTGAGGTTATTCTGAGGTTGCCCACAACAGGGGCAACTTTTCTGGCTAAATTAACAGTTGTAACAATGAAAGATCGTCGCCGAGTTTGACGCTATCTATATGTTGATGAAAGAGCTTTCCCGCTTCCTGATTATGCTGGCTAAGGGAGTGGAAGCTGTAAATAACATCAATAATATTATCTTGTTCAATTTTCCTCGCCACGATCGCCTGACCGGCAAGTAACGTTTTAAGGAAATAGAACTCCGCGACGATTAAATAAAGGTTATTCAACATGCTGCGGCCATTGTTCTGCGGGAAGCCCTGCTCCCACAGTTTGTATTTAAAAAAGTTCTTAAATAAATGGTCATTGGTCGCCAGGTAGCTGCCCGCCACATCGCGCCAGACGGACTCGATGTTCTCCATGACCTTCTCTGCCGGCACGGTGTCACCCGCAGACTCAAATTCTTGATAAAGTTGGGTAAAATAACGGTTTAATACCGCACCGCCGCGGGCTGTCGCTTTCTTCGTGAAGTAGCTCTGGATGAGCGAAATTAACGCGAATTTCAGGCTGTAGTTCTGATTAAATCCGCCTAATTCCGTTTTGATTTTACCGCTCACCAGCTCGTTAACCAGCGAGAAATAGACCGTTTCGAGCGTGCCGATATTCTCTTCGAGATTATCGAGCTTTTCAGCCACCATGAGGAATTTCACCACGGCGTAAACCTGTTCTTCAACGCTGACGCCCTCAACGCTGAAAATATTCTGGCAGAAGAGATTGATGACCTTTGCCTTCAAATCAATCATCGGCGCATTATTGACGTCCTGCTGGACGCTAATGGATTCCATCATCGACATAGACTCTCGATCGTTCAACAGAAGTCGGGTCACTTCCGGACACGAGAGGTTCAGCGATTTTTCGATTTCATTTTTATAGACCCGGTTTGTCCGCGGGAACGACGAACAGGTTGGGCTTAAGGCCTGGGCACCCATGGCGCTATGAATAGAACAGAGTTTTTCCGTATCCATAAACGGGCAGTTTTTACTTTCCGTATGGAAAATCACTTCGCCCCAGTTGCCATACTGCTTTTTGGTGACTTTTATCGCCGTTTTCGCCGTCTGACGAATGGCGGCATTTTTACTGTTCAGGTAGCGATTAACGGAGGATTTATCAAATGCGATGGTCCAGCCCTGACAACAATGTTCACGGCATTCCCCACCGACACATGAAAAATCTGCGACCAGCTTTGGTTGAGTGACACTGATTTGTTTCACAGGCGGATTCTCAAATAGCAGAGATAAAAAAACCCCGCCGAAGCGGGGTTTCACGCGTAATATTAACGCAGCAGAGACAGAACGGTCTGTGGAACCTGGTTTGCCTGAGACAGAACAGAAGTACCAGCCTGCTGCAGGATCTGCGCGCGGGACATGTTGGAAACTTCAGTTGCGTAGTCAGCGTCCTGGATACGGGACTGAGCAGCAGACAGGTTGTTAGAGGTGTTATTCAGGTTGTTGATTGCAGAAGTGAAACGGTTCTGCACAGCACCCAGACCAGAACGTGCTTTATCAACGGTAGCGATAGCTTTGTCGATGGTGCTCAGGTCGGTAGCGGTCATTGCTTTCAGGTCGATTGCGTTCACGCCCAGAGTAGTAGAGTCAGCTTTAGCGCCGCTCAGATCCAGGTTGATGGTGTCGCCGTCGTTAACGCCAACCTGAATTTTAACCACGCCAGCAGTACCTGCAGTGCCGTCCAGCAGTTTGATGCCGTTGAAGTCAGTTTTGCCCGCAACGCGGTCGATTTCAGCCAGACGAGCGGTAACTTCATCCTGCAGAGAAGCCAGGTCAGAGGTGCTGTTAGTACCAGTGCTTGCCTGAACAGCCAGTTCACGAACGCGCTGCAAGTTGTTGTTGATTTCGTTCAGGGAGCCTTCAGCGGTCTGCGCCATGGAGATACCGTCGTTGGCGTTACGCGCTGCCTGAGTCATGCCTTTGATCTGGGAGGTCATGCGGTTTGCAATCGCCTGGCCAGCAGCATCGTCTTTCGCGCTGTTAATACGCAGACCGGAAGACAGACGCTCAATAGCAGTACCCAGAGAAGACTGAGATTTGTTCAGGTTGTTCTGAGTAGTCAGGGACATCAGGTTAGTATTGATAACTGCCATAATTTTGTTTCCTTCAAAAATTGGGTTTTAGGTCCGGTGCCTAACACTCACAGCGTCTCTCACCGTCATCAAGGTTATCGACGGGTCCCCAAAAGACTTTAGAATCAATTTTCAAAAAATTACAACCAATTGATTATTAATGATTTTAATTTTAAAAAATCAATTAAGGTCCGTCAGGGGTTTATTATTTACGCTTTTTTAACGCACTAAGAGATGACAAAAAAGGCACACACTTATTCGTGTTTTTAATGCGCTGATAATGACACTAAAGTGCAATCCTTTCATTTACCCCGCCAGGATGCGTCTATTCTTTGGATTATTTTTTTCTCACCATCGTAAACTTTTACGCTGAGAGGCCGATAAGAGTCCTGAACTACTTTCGTATTTTAAGGAAAATATGCATGGCTACTATCAGTAACCTCGGGATAGGTTCTGCAGGACTCGGGGATTTATATAATCAGTTGGAAGCGGCAGAGAAAACCAAGCTGACGACGATTACTTCCCAGCAATCAACGTATAACGCACAGTTAAGCGCTTACGGCAAGCTGCAGAGCGCCATGACATCGCTGCAGACTGCGACCGCTGCACTGGGTAAAGCAACCACCTGGAACTCAACGTCCGTTAGCAGCACCAACACGGCCTTTACTGCTACGACAACGGCTGACGCGTCCGTGGGTTCCTTTGTTGTCAACGTTAACCAGGTTGCAAAGGCACAGGCGCTCACTACCGGCTCCTATGCTAACAACACGGATCTGCTGGGCGATACGACAGGTACAACGCGTAAAATCACCATCACCCAGCCGGGTACCAAAACGCCTTTAGAGGTGAACCTGGCAGATGGCGATACGTCGCTGGCCGGGATCGCGAGCGCCATTAATAAAGCGAACGGCAACGTCACCGCCAGCGTCATTAAAGCGAAAGACGGTGATTACCGCCTGATGCTGTCATCAAAAACCACCGGTACGGATGGTGCGATGACGGTAAGCGTTACCGGCGACGCCAAGCTGCAAAGCGCAATTGGCTACGATTCAAGCACCAAAACGGGCGCGCTGACGGTGAACACCGACGCGCAGAACGCGGTTGTGGTGGTGAACAACATCTCCATCGAGCGCCAGTCGAATACCATTACCGATGCGCTGCCTGGGGTCACCTTCTCGGTGAAGGCCGAAAGCAAAGCCGATGAAACTCTTGAGGTTTCACGCGCAACGGATGCAAACCAGAAGGCGATTACGGACTGGGTCACGGCGTACAACTCGCTGCAGTCCACCATTAACAGTCTGACGAAGTATGTTGCGGTCGATGCAGGCGCTGGCGGCCAGTCTACCAGCAACGGCGCGCTGGTCGGTGATGCGAACGTGCGCGGAGTTCAGTCTCAGCTGCGTGGCCTGCTAACCGAAGCACAAACCGGCTCGGTTCAGATCATGGCCCAGTTGGGGATTACCCAGGACCCGGTGAAAGGCGCGGACGGTACCGTCGGTAACCTGAAAGTCGATACCGATAAGCTGAAAAAAGTACTTACTGACAACCCTGGCGCCGTACAGCAGTATTTTGTTGGTGACGGGAAAACCACCGGTCTGGCCACCCAGATGAACAATACGCTGACCAATATGCTCAGCACCAGTACCGGTAACGCCGGGGTGATCCAGAACGCGAAAGACGGGATCAACAAAACGCTAAAAACCCTGGGCGAACGTTACGATGCCATGGATGCTCAAATTGAAGCCACCATGGCGCGTTACAAAACCCAGTTCACCAGTCTGGACGTATTAGTCACCAAAATGACCAGTACAGCCAACTACCTGACCCAACAGTTCTCACAAAAGTAGTCGTAGCCTTCAGGAGTGGATATGTATAAGACCTCTGGTGTTCAATCCTATCAGCAGATAGGAGTAGAAAGCGCAGTCATGAATGCCAGTCCACACCAGCTGATTGTCATGTTGTTCGACGGGGCGCATAGCGCCCTTGTTCGCGCGCGTTTGTTCATGGAAGCCGGACAAATTCGCGAGAAAGGCGAAGCCTTATCCAAAGCCATCAACATCATCGACAACGGTTTGAAAGCAGGACTGAACATGGAGGTTGAGAGCGAATTGTCCGGTAATCTTGCCTCCTTGTACGAATATATGGTTCGACGTTTGTTGCTGGCGAATGTCAGTAACGACGTAGACGCAATTGTTGAAGTCGAGGGTTTATTAAACAACATTGCGGATGCGTGGAAGCAAATCGGCCCCAATGCGTCCTCTATTTCAGGATAATTTTGATGAATAATCCCAGCGCAGCGCTTAGCCACTGGCAGGCGCTACATGCTCAGAGCATTGCTATGCTAAATCTCGCACATTCTGGTCAATGGGATGCGCTTATCGAGCAGGAAATGCATTACGTTCAACTGGTGGAAAAGATTTCTCAAACGCCCATCATGTCATGCCCTCCGGCTCAGGTTGAGCAAGCGCGTGCGCTGCTGGAAATGATCCTTGAAAATGAGAATGCGCTAAAGGCACTGCTGAAAGTCCGCATGGACGAACTGCGCAATCTGATTGATCAAACCGGTAAACAGCAATCCATCACGTCTACCTATGGAAAGCTGTCAGGGAATATTCTTTATCCAGAAAGTTTTACCCGCGACACACAACTATGATTTCTTCATCCATACTCCAGAAGTCTGCCAATGGCTTCTGGAGCAAGGATGATGAAAAACCCCACCCTGTTACAATGTTTTCACTGGTACTACCCTGCTGGCGGTGAATTGTGGCGAGAGGTCACGGCGTTAGCTCCCAATCTTAACGAAATCGGCATCAACATGATCTGGCTGCCGCCAGCCTGTAAAGGGGCATCCGGCGGGTATTCCGTCGGCTATGACACCTATGACCTGTTCGATCTTGGTGAGTTTGACCAGAAAGGCAGTATCGCCACGAAATACGGCGACAAGGCGCAGCTGCTGGAGGCCATAGATGCCCTCAAAAGCAACGACATTGCCGTGCTGCTGGACGTGGTGGTCAACCACAAAATGGGCGCCGATGAAAAAGAGCCCGTGCGCGTTCAGCGCGTGAACGAACAGGACCGCACGCAAATCGATGACGAGGTCATTGAATGCGAAGCCTGGACTCGCTACACCTTCCCTGCCCGGGCCGGGCAGTACTCACAGTTTATCTGGGACTACAAATGCTTCAGCGGCGTTGACCATATTGAAAACCCCGATGAAGACGGCATCTTTAAAATCGTCAACGACTACACCGGCGAAGGCTGGAACGATCAGGTTGATGATGAGATGGGTAACTTCGATTATCTGATGGGCGAAAATATCGATTTTCGCAATCACGCCGTGACCGAAGAGATCAAATACTGGGCCCGCTGGGTCATGGAACAGACGGGCTGCGACGGTTTTCGTCTGGACGCCGTCAAGCATATTCCCGCCTGGTTTTACAAAGAGTGGATTGAGCACGTCCAGGAAGTCGCCGACCAGCCGCTGTTTATCGTGGCGGAATACTGGTCCCATGAGGTGGATAAACTTCAGGCCTATATCGACCAGGTCGAAGGCAAAACCATGCTGTTTGATGCTCCCCTGCAGATGAAATTCCACGAGGCGTCACGTCAGGGCCAGGATTACGACATGAGCCAAATCTTCACCGGTACCCTGGTGGAAGCCGATCCGTTTCATGCGGTCACCCTCGTCGCGAACCATGACACTCAACCTCTGCAGGCGCTCGAAGCGCCGGTCGAGGCCTGGTTCAAGCCGCTGGCCTACGCGCTGATCCTGCTGCGTGAAAATGGCGTGCCGAGCGTCTTTTATCCGGATCTCTTCGGCGCCAGCTATGACGACACGGGAGGAGACGGTGAGACGTACCATATTGATATGCCGGTGATTGAGCAGCTTCACGAGCTGATCCTCGCGCGCCAGCGTTTTGCCCACGGCGTGCAAACGCTGTTTTTCGACCATCCAAACTGCATCGCCTTCAGCCGAAGCGGTACGGAAGACGATCCCGGCTGCGTGGTGGTGATGTCGAACGGGGATGATGGTGAAAAAGTGATTTGTCTTGGGGAAAACTACGGCAACAAAACGTGGCGGGATTTTCTCGGCAATCGCGAAGAAACCATCACCACGGCGGCGGATGGCGAAGGGACGTTTACCTGTAATGGGGGAAGCGTCAGCGTTTGGGTGATAGAGGATGCACTATAGAACGGGAAACGTGCGGCCTGATGCCCTCACCCGTCCCTCTCCCACAGGGAGAGGGCGCAAACACCAAAAACGGCAACGAGGTTGCCGTTTTGCGTTTACCCTTAGGGTAGCTTAGTCTCCAGCGGATTCTTGCTCAGGTAATCGGCACACTCAACCGTTGGACGGTCGACCTTCTGCAGCTCCAGCCCGTCATACTCAAGCGTCGAGCCATCGCGCTCCAGCGGATAGATATCCAGCTTACGCGTCACGTTGTAATAACTGTCTGAACGCAGCATGATTTTACCCGGCACGGCAATCACGCGCTGCCACTGACGGCAGTCCAGCGTATCGCCCTCTTCCGTCACCACCAGCGTGGCAATCGCCTTCGGGCTGACCATGTTGCTCTGCGGCCCTTTCGACTGCCAGTATCCCGCCAGATGCGCCGGGACAGGATGCTTGATCACGTCGTTATAGTTATCGACCTGAACGCACCCGGTCAGTGCCAGCAGCGCGCCAGCAATTGCTATTTTTTTCATCATCTTTCCTGCATTCGAAGAAAAAAATATTGTGGCATTAAAGCGCTGCGGCTGCCAGCGAAGATCGACAGGTCTGAAACTATACCTATCACGCACTCTCCTGAGGCTCCTGTCTACCACTTGCAGACAAAAACCCCGGTTATATGGGGTTTCGCAAGGAGTCTGAAGGATAACTAATACAGGCTAGAGACGAACATGTTTATCGGCTCCGGCAACAAATCCTGCGGGTGATCGCCACCGAAGGTAGCCCACTTGCTTTTGCCGTTGATAATGGTCGATGCAACCCGATTATTGGATTCAGCATTATAAACAGTGATTTTCACTTCAATCTTGTCAGGAATGCCAGACCACTCAGTTGCGCGATCTTCCCAATGCAGTATCTGCGGAACCACATAATATCCGCGGCTGATTGAATGGTTAGCTTTCAGACATGTAACATCATCACAGTCAGCAAAAACAGTAACATTATCGGAATGCCGTAAAAATGCCGCTTTTACAGCGTCGGCCGTTGCTCTGCCAGAACCTGAATATGTGTGAGTCTCATAAACGCCATCAGTTGGCTGAGAAATCACAACCGAGACATCTTTTACCAGGTGCTCTGTACGCTCCTGAATATTATTTGTGCTGTATTTAGCGGAACAACCTGCCAGTAAAATTGCGGAAGAAACCAGAAACGCTCTTTTCACTTTTCTATCCCTGTAAAATAAAGGAGTTACATTTTATCAGGGCAGTCCCGGTGAAACATAAATCTGCATCATGAAGACGTAACATAACGCGAGATATGAACCAGAGAGTTCGGTTCTGAAAGGCAAATGAACAGATGAGGCACCTGTCCAGAACCAAAACGAAGAGGATTTGCCCCGCTCATGCCCCACATAGTGGGTAGGGGCGGTTATTAATTATAAATATCATTAGGTTATATAACCTAAACCTGCATGCCCATCACTTCCTGATACGCCGACACCAGCTTGTTACGCACCTGGATCCCCATCTGCAGGGAAACCGAGGCTTTTTGCAAATCGGTCATCACATCATTCAGCGCCACGCCCGGCTCACCGAGGGTGAACTTTTCTGCCTGAGTACGCGCGGCGGTCTGGGTATCACTGATACGGTCAAGAGCGGCATGCAGTTGCCCTGCGAAGCTGATGCTCGGCTGCTGATCTGCCACATTCTGATTACGGGCCGTCATCGCCGTTGCCTGCAACTGACTGATTACCCCTTCAATGCCCTGTATAGCCATGACTCTCCCCTGGATGGTTTTTTACGCGGTCAAGACTAACAGCTTGTCAATAAGATAATGGCGGTAAATAGCATGAAAAAACCAGGTTATTTGACGCATAGAAAATCACGAATCATCAAATAATGGCAGGGCCATCAATATGGAACTTTTGTCGTGTTTGCCGACCCGGGAGTCAGTTTTGTTTCTCTACACGAATAACGTAAACCACCAGGATTTAAGAGGTGCGCAATGAGTGCAACAGCATCGACAGCGCCGCAGAATAAATCACTCGAGTGGATGAACCGCCTTCGCGCGAATCCTAAAATCCCGTTGATCGTGGCAGGCGCTGCCGCAATTGCGATCCTTGTAGCGATGGTCCTGTGGGCGAAAAGCCCTGATTACCGGACGCTCTACAGCAACCTTTCCGATCAGGATGGCGGCGCCATCGTCACCCAGCTGACCCAGATGAACATCCCTTATCGCTTTGCCGATAATGGCGGTGCGCTTGAGGTACCGGCAGATAAGGTGCACGAACTGCGTCTGCGTCTGGCTCAGCAGGGGCTGCCGAAGGGCGGTGCCGTCGGCTTTGAGCTGCTGGATCAGGAAAAATTCGGTATCAGCCAGTTCAGCGAGCAGGTGAACTACCAGCGTGCGCTGGAAGGTGAACTGGCCCGCACCATTGAAACGTTAGGCCCGGTGAAGAGTGCCCGCGTGCACCTGGCGATGCCTAAACCTTCTTTATTTGTCCGTGAACAGAAATCACCTTCGGCTTCCGTTACCGTGAACCTCCAAGCTGGCCGCGCGCTGGACGAAGGGCAAATCAGCGCGGTGACGCATCTCGTCTCCAGCGCCGTCGCCGGTCTGCCGCCGGGTAACGTGACGCTGGTCGACCAAAGCGGTCACCTGCTGACGCAATCCAATACCGCCGGTCGCGATCTGAATGACGCGCAGCTGAAATATGCCGCCGATGTCGAAAACCGTCTCCAGCGCCGTATTGAAGCCATCCTCGGCCCGGTGGTGGGTAACAGCAACGTTCACGCGCAGGTTACCGCGCAGATCGACTTCGCGAATAAAGAACAAACTGAAGAGCAGTACAGCCCGAACGGCGATGCGGCTCAGGCGGTGATGCGTTCACGCCAGATCAATTCGAACGAACAGGTCGGCGGTGCCTACCCGGGCGGCGTGCCGGGCGCGCTGTCTAACCAGCCTGCACCGGCTAACGCGGCACCGATCTCTACGCCGCCGGCCAATCAGCAGAACGGTCAGCAAAATAATCAGCAGACTACCTCAACGACCAGTAACGCCGGTCCGCGTACCAGCAGCCGTAACGAAACCACGAACTACGAAGTGGATCGGACGATTCGCCACACTAAACTGAACGTGGGCGATATTCAGCGTCTCTCCGTTGCGGTGGTGGTGAACTACAAAACGCTGGCCGATGGCAAACCGTTGCCGCTGACCGCCGAGCAGATGAAGCAGATTGAAAACCTGACCCGTGAAGCGATGGGTTACTCCGAGAAGCGCGGCGATACCCTCAACGTGGTGAACTCACCGTTCAACTCGGTTGAAGAGACCGGCGGTGAGCTGCCGTTCTGGCAACAGCAGGCGTTTATCGATCAGCTGATGTCCGCAGGACGCTGGCTGCTGGTGCTGATTGTCGCGTGGCTGCTGTGGCGTAAGGGCGTTCGTCCGCAGCTTCAGCGTCGTGCTGAAGCCGAAAAAGCGGCTCGCGAACAGATGTCTACGCGTCAGGAAACGGAAGAAGCGGTTGAAGTTCGCCTCAGTAAAGATGAACAGATGCAGCAGCGTCGTGCTAACCAGCGCATGGGCGCTGAGGTCATGAGCCAGCGCATTCGCGAAATGTCAGATAACGATCCGCGCGTCGTGGCGCTGGTCATCCGCCAGTGGATGGGTAACGAACATGAGTAATACGCTTACGGGCACCGATAAAAGCGTCATCCTGTTGATGACCATTGGCGAAGATCGCGCGGCAGAAGTGTTTAAACACCTCTCCCAGCGTGAAGTGCAAATTCTCAGTGCGGCCATGGCCAACGTGCGTCAGATCTCCAACAAGCAGCTGACCGAAGTGCTGTCGGAATTTGAACAGGAAGCCGAACAGTTTGCCGCGCTGAACGTCAACGCCAACGACTACCTGCGTTCCGTGCTGGTCAAGGCGCTGGGCGAAGAGCGTGCCGCCAGCCTGCTGGAAGATATTCTGGAAACGCGCGATACCGCCAGCGGTATCGAAACGCTCAACTTTATGGAGCCGCAGAGTGCCGCCGACCTTATTCGCGACGAGCACCCGCAGATTATCGCCACCATCCTTGTCCACCTCAAGCGTGGTCAGGCGGCCGATATTCTGGCCCTGTTCGAAGAGCGCCTGCGCCACGATGTGATGCTGCGTATCGCCACCTTCGGCGGCGTCCAGCCGGCCGCGCTGGCGGAGCTGACCGAAGTGCTGAACAACCTGCTCGACGGTCAGAACCTCAAGCGCAGCAAAATGGGCGGCGTGAGAACGGCGGCGGAAATCATCAACCTGATGAAAACGCAGCAGGAGGAGGCCGTCATTACGGCGGTTCGCGAATTCGACGGCGAGCTGGCACAGAAAATCATCGACGAGATGTTCCTGTTCGAAAACCTCGTCGAAGTGGACGACCGCAGCATCCAGCGCCTGCTCCAGGAAGTGGATTCCGAGTCGCTGCTTATCGCCCTCAAAGGCGCCGAGCAGCCGCTGCGCGAGAAGTTCCTGCGCAACATGTCTCAGCGTGCGGCCGATATCCTGCGCGACGACCTTGCCAACCGCGGCCCGGTTCGTCTGTCTCAGGTGGAAAACGAACAGAAAGCCATTCTGCTTATTGTTCGTCGTCTGGCGGAAACCGGCGAGATGGTGATTGGCAGCGGAGACGACACCTATGTCTAATGAGCTGCCGTGGAAGCGCTGGACGCCGGACGATCTGGCCCCTCCCCTCTCCGAGTTCACGCCGGCCGTCATCGCAGCCGAAGAGCTTGACCCGGACGTCGAGCAGCCCGAGCTGACCGAAGAGGAGCAGCAGGCACAGATGCTGGCGCAGCTGCAAATGCAGGCGCACGAGCAGGGCTATAACGCCGGTCTGAACGAAGGCCGCCAGAAAGGCCACGAGCAGGGGTATCAGGAAGGTCTGGCGAAAGGGTTAGAGCACGGTATCGATCAGGCGCGCCAGCAGCAGGCGCCGATCCATGCCCGCATGCAGCAGCTGGTCAGCGAGTTTCAGCACACCCTGGACGCGCTGGACAGCGTGATTGCCTCGCGGCTGATGCAGATGGCGCTGGAAGCCGCGCGTCAGGTTATCGGCCAGACGCCCGTGGTGGATAACACAGCGCTTATCAAACAAATTCAGGGCCTGCTTCAACAGGAGCCGCTGTTCAGCGGGAAACCTCAGCTGCGCGTCCATCCGGACGACCTGCAGCGCGTAGAAGAAAGCCTGGGCGCGACGCTTAACCTCCACGGCTGGCGTCTGCGCGGCGACCCGTCGCTACATCACGGCGGCTGCAAAGTCTCTGCCGATGAAGGCGATCTGGATGCCAGCGTCGCCACCCGCTGGCAGGAACTGTGCCGCCTGGCGGCACCGGGAGTCGTCTGATGACCGCGCGCCTCACCCGCTGGCTCACCACGCTCGACAACTTTGAGACGAAGATGGCGCTACTGCCATCTGTTCGTCGTTATGGGCGACTGACGCGCGCCACCGGCCTGGTTCTCGAAGCCACCGGCCTGCAGCTTCCGCTGGGCGCGACCTGCGTCATCGAGCGTCAGGATGGTCTGGAAACGCGTGAAGTTGAAAGCGAAGTGGTCGGATTTAACGGCCAGCGCTTGTTCCTGATGCCGCTTGAAGAGGTGGAAGGCATTCTGCCCGGCGCGCGCGTGTATGCCAAAAATATTTCTGGCGACGGGCTGCAAAGCGGGAAACAGCTGCCGCTTGGCCCTGCCCTGCTGGGCCGCGTGCTGGACGGCAGCGGGAAACCGCTCGACGGACTGCCCTCCCCGGACACCACCGAAACCGGCGCGCTGATCACCCAGCCGTTCAACCCCCTGCAGCGTACCCCTATTGAGCATGTGCTGGATACCGGCGTGCGCCCGATTAACGCCCTGCTGACCGTGGGACGTGGGCAGCGTATGGGCCTGTTCGCCGGCTCAGGCGTAGGTAAATCCGTCCTGCTCGGCATGATGGCGCGCTATACCCAGGCCGACGTGATCGTCGTGGGGCTGATCGGCGAACGTGGTCGTGAAGTAAAAGACTTTATTGAAAACATTCTGGGTGCGGAAGGCCGCGCCCGCTCGGTGGTTATCGCCGCACCGGCAGACGTGTCGCCGCTGCTGCGCATGCAGGGTGCCGCGTATGCCACCCGTATCGCCGAAGATTTTCGTGACCGCGGCAAGCACGTGCTGCTGATCATGGATTCCCTGACCCGTTACGCGATGGCGCAGCGTGAAATCGCGCTGGCCATCGGTGAGCCACCGGCGACCAAAGGCTACCCGCCTTCGGTCTTCGCCAAACTCCCTGCGCTGGTGGAACGCGCGGGGAACGGCATCAGCGGCGGCGGATCCATCACCGCGTTCTATACGGTACTGACGGAAGGTGATGACCAGCAGGACCCGATTGCCGACTCCGCGCGCGCGATCCTTGACGGTCATATTGTGCTGTCGCGTCGTCTGGCCGAAGCCGGGCACTACCCGGCCATCGATATTGAAGCCTCTATCAGCCGCGCAATGACGGCGCTGATAACCGAGAAGCACTACGCCCGCGTGCGTAACTTCAAACAACTGCTTTCCAGCTTCCAGCGCAACCGCGATCTGGTCAGCGTGGGGGCGTATGCCAAAGGCAGCGACCCGATGCTCGACAAGGCGATTAACCTGTGGCCGCAGCTGGAGGCATTTTTGCAACAAGGCATTTTTGAACGCGCCGACTGGGAAGATTCAATTCAGGCACTGGAGCTGATTTTCCCGCAGGTGTAACACAGGTGGAGGGCGAAGGTCATGGCGCAAAACAGCGCGTTATCAACGCTGAAAGATCTGGCTGAAAAAGAAGTTGATGATGCCGCATTGCAGCTAGGCGCAATGCGACGCGGGTGCCAGCAGGCTGAAGAACAGTTGAAGATGTTGATCGACTATCAGCATGAATATCGCACCAACCTCAATACCGATATGACACAGGGCATTGGAAGCCAGCGCTGGATTAACTATCAGCAGTTTATCCAGACGCTGGAGAAGGCGATAGATCAGCATCGCCAGCAGCTTAACCAGTGGACCCAGAAAGTCGATACCGCGCTGAATTTCTGGCGCGAGAAGAAGCAGCGGCTGCAGGCCTGGCAAACTTTACAGGACCGACAGATCGCGGCAACGACCCTGGCGGAAAACCGTCTGGATCAGAAGAAAATGGATGAGTTTGCCCAGCGCGCATCAATGAGGAAACCGGAATGATCACACTGCAACAACTGCTGATGAGCGACAGCGACCTGTCAGGCGGCACGCAAACGGGGAAAGGCACCGACGGTGCACAGGACTTTCTCTCTCTGCTGGCGGGCGCCCTGTCGGACGCAACGGGCAAGGGCAAAGATGCGCCGCTGACCCTGGCTGACCTGAAAGCCGCCGGCAGTAAACTGTCGAAAGTGGCTCAGGACGCCAAAGGGGATACCACCCTGCAGGCAAAAATTGCCGACCTGCTCTCGCGCCAGCCCGCGCTGAACGGTGATGAAACATCGCCCGTCACGTCGCTTGATACGCTGGTTTCCGGGCTGGTGCCGCTGTCTAAGGGCGACGCGCTGAAGACGCTCAATGTGGCAAACGGCAAAGATGACGGTAAGAGCGAGCTGAGCGAAGAAGAGCTGGCCGGATTAAGCGCGCTAATGGCGATGCTGCCGCACCAGCAGCAAACTACTGCCTCTCGCGTGGCAGGCAGCGAGAGCGTATCCGCCACCTCAACGCTGAATTCCGCGACGCTTTCGCAAAACGGCGCTGGCCAACCGTCCCTGAACGCGCCTCTGGGTAGCCATGATAAAGCGCAGAACTCTACGCCTTATCAGAGCCAGGTGAAAAATAACGAGCCGGCCCTGCAGGGCAATGCGCCTGCTACACCGGCCGTGGCCGCGGCGACAGAGAAGCAGGAGCTCGCCAGTTCGTCCTCTTCATCATCACCAACGGCTACTCTGGCACCGATTATGTCCAGCCATGCGACCAGTCAGACGGCCGCCACCGTCGCCCCCGCGCCGGTGTTAAGCCAGCCTCTGGGGACTCACGAATGGCAGCAGTCCCTGAGCCAGCACATCACTCTGTTCACTAAGCAGGGCCAGCAGACGGCAGAGCTGCGCCTGCATCCGGAAGATCTGGGTCAGGTGCAAATTTCGCTTAAGCTGGATGACAATCAGGCCCAGCTGCAGATGGTCTCTGCGCACAGCCATGTTCGTGCAGCTCTGGAAGCCGCGCTGCCGGTACTGCGAACCTCGCTGGCGGAAAACGGCATTCAACTTGCGCAGAGCAGCGTCAGCAGCGAGAGCTTCGCCGGGCAGCAGCAGTCCTCATCCCAGCAGCAGCACCAGGCTTCGCGTTCCGGCAACACCGGCGGTTTTAATGAAGAGAGCGATGAGTTATTGCCTGTTCCTGCCGCTCTGCAGTCCGCAGCGCGCGGTAACGGTGCCGTAGACATCTTCGCCTAAACGCCAGAGGTAGCGTGATTATCCCCGTCTTTTCCACGCTTTGACGACAGCAGGACACGGGATAATCACCTTATTAAGCTGTACCGAAACAGGAAGCTCGTATCAGATGACTGACTCCGCTATCACCAAAAAAAGTAAGCGTTCCATCTGGATCCCGCTGCTGGTGTTGATCACGCTCGCCGCCTGCGCTACCGCGGGCTATAGTTACTGGCGTATGCAGCAGGAACCAACCACCGCTGCAGCCAAAGCTGAAGCACCGCCTCCGCCGGCTCCAGTGTTCTTCCCGCTGGATACCTTCACCGTCAATCTGGGTGATGCGGATCGCGTGCTTTACGTTGGCATTACGCTGCGCCTGAAAGATGAAGCCACCCGTTCACGTCTGAACGATTACCTTCCTGAAGTGCGTAGCCGCCTTCTGCTGCTGTTCTCTCGTCAGGACGCTTCGGCGCTGGCTACCGATGTGGGTAAGCAAAAGCTGGTCGACGCCATTAAACAAACGCTGGCGACCCCGCTGGTAAACGGCCAACCTAAGCAGGAAGTCACTGACGTTCTGTATACAGCATTCATTCTGCGGTAACGACATGGGCGACAGTATTCTTTCTCAGGCAGAAATCGATGCGCTGCTCAACGGCGACAGCGATAACAATGATGATCCTAAACCGGGTATCGGCGGCGATAGCGATATACGTCCCTATGACCCGAATACCCAGCGTCGCGTAGTACGTGAACGTCTGCAGGCGCTGGAGATCATTAACGAACGTTTTGCACGTCAGTTCCGTATGGGGCTGTTTAACCTGCTGCGTCGTAGCCCGGATATTACGGTCGGTGCGATCCGCATTCAGCCGTATCATGAGTTTGCCCGCAACCTGCCGGTGCCGACCAACCTTAACCTGATTCATCTGAAGCCGCTGCGCGGCACCGGCCTGGTGGTGTTTTCGCCAAGCCTGGTGTTCATCGCGGTGGATAACCTGTTCGGCGGCGACGGGCGTTTCCCGACCAAAGTAGAAGGTCGTGAATTCACCCACACCGAACAGCGCGTCATTAACCGCATGCTGAAGCTGGCGCTGGAGTCTTATAGCGACGCGTGGAAAGCGATTAACCCGCTGGAAGTGGAGTACGTCCGTTCTGAGATGCAGGTGAAATTTACCAACATCACCACCTCCCCGAACGATATCGTCGTTAACACCCCGTTCCACGTGGAGATCGGTAACCTGACCGGCGAGTTCAACATCTGCCTGCCGTTCAGCATGATCGAACCGCTGCGCGAGCTGCTGGTGAACCCGCCGCTGGAGAACTCCCGCAACGAAGACCAGAACTGGCGTGAAAACCTGGTCCGCCAGGTCCAGCATTCGCAGCTTGAGCTGGTGGCGAGCTTCGCCGATATCCCGCTGCGGTTATCTCAGATCCTGAAATTACAACCCGGTGATGTTTTGCCGATAGAAAAACCCGACCGCATTATTGCCCATGTGGATGGTGTCCCCGTGCTGACAAGCCAGTACGGCACGATTAACGGTCAGTATGCGTTACGCGTTGAGCACTTGATCAACCCGATTTTGAATTCGCTGAATGAGGAACAGCCCAAATGAGTGACATGAACAATCCGTCCGATGAAAACAGCGGAGCACTGGACGATCTGTGGGCTGACGCGTTAAACGAGCAAAAAGCACCCCCGGCCAAAAGTGCTGCGGATGCCGTATTCCAGCAGCTCGGCGGCGGTGACGTCAGCGGCACGCTGCAGGACATCGACCTGATTATGGATATCCCGGTTAAGCTGACCGTTGAGCTGGGACGCACCCGTATGACCATCAAAGAGCTGCTGCGCCTGACGCAGGGTTCCGTGGTGGCCCTTGACGGTCTGGCCGGCGAGCCGCTGGATATTCTGATCAACGGCTATCTTATTGCCCAGGGTGAAGTGGTGGTGGTTGCCGATAAATACGGCGTACGTATCACCGACATCATTACCCCGTCTGAACGTATGCGTCGTCTGAGCCGTTAAGCATGAAAACCCAGGCAACAATATCACAGCCTTCTGCCGTTCCCGGCTCGCCTCTGCTCCAGGTGAGCGGGGCATTGTTCGGTATTATTGCCTTTATTCTTATCGCCGCATGGCTGGCGAAGCGCTTTGGCCTGGCGGGTAAAACCGCCGGTGCCCGCGGCCTGAAGGTCAGCGCCAGCACCACGCTGGGGCCACGCGAGCGCGTGGTCATCGTCGAGGTGGACGACGCGCGTCTGGTCCTGGGCGTCACGGCCTCTAACATCAGCGTATTACATAAGCTGCCGCCCGCCCCTGTTGTGGTGGACGAGCGCGCAGACGCCCCTGCGGATTTTCAATCCGTCATGAAGAGTTTGCTTAAGCGTTCCGGGAGATCCTGATGCGCCGTTTGTTATCCCTGACGCTTGCGGGCGTTGCCCTGTTTGCTCCCGCGGTCTATGCACAGCTGCCCGGTCTGGTCTCCACCCCTCTCGCGGGCGGCGGACAAAGCTGGTCCCTTCCGGTGCAGACGCTGGTGTTCATCACCTCGCTGACGTTTATTCCGGCCATTCTGCTGATGATGACCAGCTTCACCCGCATCATCATCGTCTTTGGTCTGCTGCGAAACGCGCTGGGAACCCCTTCTGCACCGCCAAACCAGGTTCTGCTTGGCCTGGCGCTGTTTTTGACCTTTTTCATTATGTCGCCGGTTATCGACAAGATTTATACCGACGCCTACCAGCCGTTCAGCGAAGATAAAATCTCCATGCAGGAGGCGCTGGATAAAGGCGCTCAGCCGCTGCGAGAGTTTATGCTGCGCCAGACGCGAGAAGCCGACCTGGCCCTCTTTGCCCGCCTGTCCAACACCGGCGAGCTGCAGGGACCGGAATCAGTGCCAATGCGTATTCTTCTCCCTGCCTATGTCACCAGCGAGCTGAAAACCGCGTTCCAGATTGGCTTTACCATCTTTATTCCGTTCCTGATTATCGACCTGGTGATCGCCAGCGTTCTGATGGCGCTCGGGATGATGATGGTGCCGCCCGCGACCATTGCCCTGCCCTTTAAGATCATGCTCTTTGTACTGGTCGACGGCTGGCAGCTGCTGGTCAGTTCGCTGGCGCAGAGTTTCTACAGTTAAGGAACGGTAATGACACCCGAATCGGTCATGATGATGGGCACGGAAGCGATGAAAATCGCGATTGCCGTTGCCGCGCCGCTGCTGCTTGTTGCGCTGGTTACCGGTCTGATTATCAGTATTCTGCAGGCCGCCACGCAGATTAACGAAATGACGCTGTCCTTCATCCCGAAAATCATCGCCGTGTTCGTGGCGATTATCGTGGCCGGGCCGTGGATGCTGAACCTGTTGCTGGACTATATGCGCAACCTGTTTACCAATCTGCCGTACATCATCGGCTGACCTGACGATGCTGCACTTCACCAGCGACCAGTGGGTTCAGTGGCTCGGCGTCTATTTCTGGCCGATGCTGCGCATCATGGCGCTGATATCTACCGCCCCCATTCTCAGCGAGAAATCGATACCCAAGCGCGTCAAGGTGGGGCTGGGCATCATCATCTCCATTATCGTTGCGCCCTCTCTTCCCCCCGTGGATATTCCGATCTTCTCGGCGAATGCGGTGTGGGTGGCCCTGCAGCAGGTGATGATTGGCGTCGCCGTCGGCTTTACCATGCAGCTCGCCTTTGCCGCGGTGCGTACCGCTGGGGAACTGATCGGCCTGCAGATGGGGCTATCGTTCGCCACGTTTGTCGATCCCGGCAGTCATCTCAACATGCCCGTGCTGGCGCGAATTATCGATCTGCTCGCCATGCTGCTGTTCCTGTCGTTCAACGGCCATCTCTGGCTTATCTCCATGCTGGTGGATACCTTCCATACGCTGCCGATTGGCGAAAATCCGGTGAACAGCAACGCTTTCCTCGCGCTTACTCGCGCTGCGGGGCTGATTTTCCTCAACGGGCTGATGCTGGCGCTGCCGATCATCACCCTGCTGCTGACCGTCAACCTGGCGTTAGGTTTACTCAACCGAATGGCGCCGCAGCTTTCAGTGTTTGTCATTGGTTTTCCGCTGACGCTGACGGTTGGGATTTTATTAATGTCATTACTGATGCCACTTATCGCTCCCTTCTGTGAACATTTATTCGGCGAGATATTCAACCTGTTAGCGGATATTGTCAGCGAGCTGCCACGTAAATAATAACCCTCACTGTTGCCATTGTCTTTCTGAGGATATTCCTAAAATAAAACGCGTAAAACATCTTCCAGGATATATCTGACGCGGTTTAATTGTTTCTAACCATCTCACAATACTTAATATTTACTTTACTTTAAGAAGATTCCTGGCAAATTATACGTAACTTTACGGGATAGTGAGTCCGCCTGAAAGTCTTTGTCATGCTCACAGGTTTATTATTTTTTTCCATCCCGTATGGCTGTTTTGAGCTCTCAGGCAGATGGTGAATTATCGTTACGCATTGAGTGAGGGTATGCCATGTCAACGATCATTATGGATTTATGCAGCTACACCCGGCTAGGGTTAACCGGGTACCTGGCAAGCAGAGGGGTAAGAAAGAGAGACATCAACGATGCACACACCGTTGACGAACTCGCAGCCGCTTGTGACGAACTAAAACCAGGCGTGGTGTTTATTAATGAGGACTGTTTCATTCACGATCCAGCCAACAGTCAGCACATTAAGCAAATCATTAATCAGCATCCAAAAACCCTGTTTATTGTTTTTATGGCGATCGCGAATATCCATTTCGATGAGTATTTGTTGGTCCGTAAAAATTTATTGATCAGTTCTAAATCGATTAAACCCGAGTCGCTGGATGACATTCTGGGTGATTATTTGAATAAAGAAGTTAAAAATGTAGGAGCGGTTAACTTACCCACCCTATCATTAAGCAGGACTGAATCAAGTATGCTGCGAATGTGGATGGCGGGACAAGGAACTATTCAGATCTCTGACCAGATGAATATTAAAGCGAAAACCGTTTCGTCACACAAAGGAAATATTAAAAGGAAAATTAAAACGCATAATAAGCAAGTGATCTACCACGTGGTACGCCTGACCGATAATGTGACGAACGGGATTTTCGTCAACATGCGTTAGTCGCTTAAGACCTGTGCACCCTACCTTTGATCTCTGGCCTGGCCAGAGATTTTTGCTTCTGGAAAGGTTGTCGGGCACGCGATGTGCTACCCGACGCCGTGCTACTCCGCCTTCTCGACAAAAATGCCGTCCGGATGCCCCAGTTCGTTAAAAAACCAGATGCCGAGCGGGTAGTCTTCAAGCGATACCAGGTACATTGTGCCTTCGCTAAACTCTTCAATTGCCAGCACCACACCCGGGCGGCGCGGCCCACCGTCCGTTTTAACGGTTACCCGATCGTTGACCTTCATACATTCCTCCTCTGGTTTTGAGCCAGTGTAGAACAAAACGCAAAAACGCACATCGCCGCCCGATGTGATTGGCGTTTTTATGCACAGTCTATACTTACCGTTGGACACGGTTGAATGAGGAACCCCGTAATGAAGACCGATAAAGAGTACAGCGACACCATCAAGCGCGAAGTCGAGGTGGATGTCGATGCCCTGCTGGCCGCCATCAATGAGATCAGTGAGTCAGAAGTCCGCCGGTCGGACGACAATTCGGACCGCGTCATTGTCAACGGAAGGGATTATCACACCTATCGCGAGCTGGCGGAGGCCTTCGAGCTTGATATTCACGACTTTAGCGTGTCTGAAGCCAATCGGTAGGGCGAAAAAAATCCCGGTCATGGGGATGACCGGGATCAAAACTTGCTTATGCAAGAAGCACTTGAAAATTCGTTACACCAGGAAATCTGATGTACATGCCACACTATCCCCAACGAATTTGGCTGACAAGCATATATTCTTACGATGAATATAATATTTTTAACATAATGCTTTTTGTTATGAGCGATAACACACGCCGAATGCGGGTTTGCCAGAGGCATCCCTCTTATCTCCGGTTTTCGCCTCAACCATTTTTTAGGAATTTTCTTAGGGCGAAACGCATCTGTTACCAGGAGTCGCTATGCCTTCACTGCGGGATACATTGCTGATTTTCTCTGACCTGGATGGTTCACTGCTGGATATTCACACCTATGAGTGGCAACCCGCCATGCCCTGGCTGGACAGGCTGATGGATAATCAGGTTCCGGTCATTCTTTGCAGCAGCAAGACCGCGGCAGAGATGCTCGATCTCCAGCTGGATCTTGGGCTTGAAGGGTTGCCTTTTATTGCCGAGAACGGCGCGGTGATTCAGCCTGACGTACGCTGGGATAAAATTCAGCGCCAGATCAGGGGGATGACACACCGGGATATTCGCCCGCGTATCGAGCAAATTCGCCTGCAGACGGGCTATAAATTCACCACCTTTGACGACGTGGATGAGCACGTTATCAGCGAGTGGACCGGACTGACGCGCTACCGTTCGGCGCTTGCCCGCAAGCATGAAGCGTCCGTCACGCTCATCTGGCGCGATACCGACGAGAAAATGGTTCAGTTTGAAGAGGAGCTGGCGAATGCCGGACTGAAATGCCTGCAGGGGGCACGCTTCTGGCATGTTCTGGACGCCCGCTGCGGCAAAGACGTTGCGGTGAACTGGCTGATTGAGCAATACCGCGAGCAGGAAGAGATTGAACCCACCACGCTGGGGCTCGGCGACGGTCCCAATGATGCGCCGCTGCTCGACAGCGTTGACTTCGCGGTGGTGATTAAGGGCATTAACCGCCAGGGCATCACGCTACGGGACGATAACCCTGCCCGGGTTTATCACACCCGGCAGCCCGGCCCGGCGGGCTGGCAGGAGGGGCTGGATCACTTCCTCTCTTAATCCCGCCAGACGACCCGGTTACGCCCGCTCTGTTTGGCCTGATACAGCCGGACGTCCGCCACGGACTGCAGCTGTTCAAACTCGTAGTTACCTGCTTCATCCGCGCTGCTGACCCCTAGCGACGCGCTGATACGCAGGGTCGTGCTCTTCTTCACCAGGATCTCCTTACTGTTGATCCGGCAACGTATACGGTCGGCGACGCTTCTCGCCTCCTCCAGGCCGATCCCCGGCAGGACGACGCAAAACTCTTCCCCGCCTACGCGCCCTGCCACATCATTCTTGCGTAGCGCGCTAGCGATCAGTCCTGCCGTGTGGGAGAGCACCTTATCCCCGGCCTGATGGCCGAAGCGGTCGTTGATGTTTTTAAAATGGTCGAGATCGATCTGAATCACCGAGAACGGCAGCGACTGCTGGCGACAGGTTTCCGCCAGCAATTTTGCGCGGTCGAACAGCGCGCCGCGGTTATTCAGGCGGGTAAGCGGGTCATGCCAGGCCTGCCACTGGAGCGAGTGCTGAAGCGTGTACATGTTACTCACCATGCGGCGGATCACCAGCCACGAGATCAACAGCATGGCGGTAAAGAGCGCCCACAGCAGCGCCAGCACGATGCTGATGCTGCCGAAGTCGTCCTGTACCCCTTCGTGCAGGGTGTGGATCCGCAGGACGACGCCGTCGAAGTGATCGAGCCGCTCCCAGCTGACAAAACGGCTTCCGAGGCGGATCCCGCCGCCGGTAACGTGCTCAATCGCCTGCGCAATCTGCGCCGTTTCGCGTTCGTCAAAATGGTTAACCACGTTTCCCGTATGGGCAGAAGTGGCAATCATATTGAGCCGGGTATCGTACAGCTGATACTCCCCTTCCGTTCGGTCTTCCGTCGCATCGGCCAGCAGGCGCTGCATCGTGTTCAACGTAAAATCCATCGCCACGACGCCATACCAGTAATGATCGAAATAGATGGGAACGCTGGCGGTGATCGTACGTTCATCGTTGGTCCAGGATGAAGGGGTAGAGATGAACCAGCGCACCGCGCGCGCGCGATTGTTCCGTTCTGACTGCTGGGTAAACCAGGACTGCGTGACAAGATGGTAATAGCGGGAGGTAATGTCGCCCGCCTGGTCCGGCGTATCGGTGGAAATGAAAAACCCGGCGCGGGAGACGTAGATCACGCGCGCTTCCGTTTGTGCTCTCGACGACGCCAGCCTGAGCAGATACCCCACTTCCAGCGCGGCAGAAATCTCGTGGCTGAGGCGTTCATCGTCACGATTCAGAAGCGTGGTTTTTTGGACGAATGCATCCGAAACACCGTTAATGGGAAGGGTGCGTTTTTTATCTACGGCAAGCTGCCAGGTGGGTAGCATGCGGACAGTATCGAAGCGTGACACTGCGTTCTGGAGTACTTCAAATGCCAGCGGCGTCTGGATCGCATCGCGCATGCCCTGACGAAACAACAGCATCCGGTCCACGCTGTTCTGCAGCTGCCTGTCCAGCGAACTGGCCACCGTATCCAGATGGTTACGCTGGCTGGAGATGTACGCCTCTTCCAGTACCACCACTTCACGCCAGGTCAATAGAGTGGAAAATACCAGAACAACCAGAAAACAGAGATTAACAATCAGCCCCGGATTGCTACGCTTATGCAGCCATTGCAAAAAAGATTGTCTTACAACAAAGGTATCGCGCTGCACACACACTCCCTGATCGCTGCCTTTCACCCGGTACTTGAGATAAAAACGCCCGGCAAAGCCGGGCGTTATGTGATTAAGCCTTGTCCCGCTGGTGCTGCCCGTCTCCCGGCTGAAGCTCATCTTCACGAAATGCTTCCCGCTTGATGCCATAACCATCGTGCCACCGACATTCCACCATTCCGCTGGAATACCCGGTCACAATCATACGTGGGCCGCCCTTCTTAGGCTTAACTTCATCACTGACCAAAAAGACCATACCTGCCTCCTGTATCAGGGTGAAACTGTTTCAATTTAGACGAGGAATGGTCTTTTTGCATCCCACAACGGGTAACAATTAGTGCGACGTGCCGCGTATTTTTTCAACCAGCTTCACTGCCGCAACCACGATAGCGCCAATGATGAAGCCCAGCACCAGATTCAGCAGCGTGGGCAGAATCGCCGCGATAACGGCCCCCTGCGCCGAGGAAAAATGTTCGATAGCATGGTGCAGCGGCGCGATACCGTGAACCACGATCCCGCCGCCCACGAGGAACATCGCCAGCGTGCCTACCACCGACAAACTCTTCATCAGCCACGGGGCCAGTACCAGCAGGCTTTTGCCGATGCCTCTTGCCACCGCGCTCGATTTCTCCTCCAGCCAGTAGCCGATATCATCCAGCTTGACGATCAGTCCCACCAGGCCGTAGACGCCGACGGTGACCAGAATGGCGATACCGGAGAGGATCAGAACCTGATTCAGGAGCGGCGCGTCAGACACGATGCCCAGCGTAATGGCGACAATTTCCGCGGACAGGATAAAGTCGGTCCGAATGGCGCCTTTGACCTTATCGCGCTCGAAGGTTTTCGGATCCTGAGCGGCCAGCGCTTCAAGACGCTGCTGGCGCATCTCCGGCGTATCGCTCTGCTTGCGCGCGCTAAAGGAGTGCAGGACCTTCTCTACGCCCTCGAAGCAGAGAAACGCCCCGCCAATCATCAGCAGCGGCGTGATGGCCCAGGGAATAAACGCGCTGATCAGCAGCGCCAGCGGCACCAGTATCACCTTATTCAGGAAGGAGCCTTTTGCCACGCCCCACACCACCGGCAGTTCACGGTTAGCCCTTACCCCACTCACCTGTTGGGCGTTAAGCGATAAATCATCTCCCAACACGCCTGCGGTTTTTTTCGCCGCCAGTTTCCCCATCACTGAAATGTCATCCAGTAAGGTGGCAATATCATCCAGCAATGTTAATAAGCTACTTCCTGCCAAAATCTTAATCCTTCATTTTTTGGTAATTAAGTGAATAGTATGGAGCAAAAGCGCAAACCCGGAAACACCCACCTCGCGTCAACAAAAAATTCACATCCGCTACACAATTAAAGGGCTCGCCAGCGCGATAGTTTTCGCGTTTACTATCAGCGACCTTTTTATTTCGTCGTGAGGGATTATGCGTTTCCGGCACTTGCTACCGCTCATTGGGGCACTCTTTTCGCTGTACATCATCTGGGGCTCAACCTACTTTGTCATTCGCATCGGCGTGGAAAGCTGGCCGCCACTGATGATGGCGGGCATCCGCTTTCTCTCGGCTGGCGTGCTGCTGCTGGCCTTCCTGCTGCTGCGTGGACATAAGCTTCCCCCGCTGCGCCCGATGCTGAATGCCGCCCTGATCGGCCTGCTGCTGCTGGCGGTGGGAAATGGGTTTGTCACGATTGCCGAGCACCAGAACGTACCGTCCGGGATCGCCGCCGTGGTCGTTGCCACCGTACCGCTGTTTACCCTCTGCTTTAGCCGCCTTTTCGGTATCCGCACCCGCAAGCTGGAATGGCTGGGGATTGGTATTGGCCTTGCCGGCATCATTCTGCTGAACAGCGGCGGTAACCTGAGCGGGAATCCGTGGGGCGCAATCATCATCCTGATTGGCTCGATGAGCTGGGCGTTTGGCTCCGTCTACGGTTCGCGTATCGAACTGCCGACCGGCATGATGGCGGGGGCGATTGAAATGCTTGCCGCCGGAATTGTGCTGCTGCTCGCCTCCACGCTGACGGGAGAAAAGCTTACGACCCTGCCGCCGCTGTCGGGCTTTCTGGCGGTAGGCTACCTGGCGCTGTTTGGCTCCATCATCGCCATTAACGCCTATATGTTCCTGATCCGCAATGTCTCCCCGGCTGTCGCGACCAGCTATGCCTACGTCAACCCGGTCGTGGCCGTGCTGCTCGGGACGGGATTAGGGGGAGAAACGCTCTCTTCCGTTGAATGGCTGGCTTTAGGAGTGATTGTTTTTGCCGTCGTGCTGGTCACCCTGGGCAAATATTTACTGCCCGCAAAACCGGTGGTCACGCCTTGCGAGGTGGATAAACCTTAAGCAGGTGAATACCCTGCGTGTCGATCTGCGCGGTCTGGCCGCCGCCGCAGATCCACTCTTCCAGCCGTTCGGTCAGATCGGTATCGTTCAGTTTTAATCTGCCTCTCAGAGCACACTCCCAGACGATCAACACCCGCCAGCCCTGCGCAATCAGCGCGGTGAGATCCCGTCTGTCGCGCTCGACGTTCTTGCCAATTTTATCCAGCCAGAAATCGGTGCGCGTCGCGGGGACCTTAAACAGGTAGCAGTCGTGGTGATGCCAGAAACAACCGTGGGTAAAGATGATGCACTGCCAGGCGTCGATGACGAAATCGGGGCGACCCGCAAGCGCGGGCTCCTGCACGCGGAAATCAAACCCCGCCTGCGTCAGCAGCCCGGCCAGACGCTTTTCGATGGCGGTGTCACGCGTGCCGATGGCACGCATATTTTTGCTGCGCGTAGCCTTATCGTGAACATCCGTCATTGACGGCCTCACCCTGACGGAGTGCCACCGCCTGTCTGATGCGCGAGGCCAGCAGTTTTGCCACGGCCGCGAACGCGGGAACCACCACCGAATTACCAAACTGGCGGTACGCCTGGGTATCCGAAACCGGGATGCGGAAGCGGTAGCCCTGCGGGGTTTCAAATCCCATCAACCGGGCGCATTCCCGCGGCGTTAAGCGTCGCGGACGGTGACGCTGGTTGTGCGGATCGTCGAAATCTTTTTCACCCAGCGCCTTGTCCCAGCCTCTGTCGATCAGGATCTCTGCCCCATCCTTATAGTAGCGAGCGGACAACGTGCGGGTCACGCTGCTCGGATCGTTGGGGTTTACCATTCCAAAACCGAAGCCGTTGCCCTTCGCCTGATGTTTCTTGGCATAGCGGTAGAGGTATTTCCACAGCACCGGGGTAAGAATAAATTTCGCGTCAACGACAGGTTCCAGCAGGTCGGCCACGGTAGGACGACGCTCGGGATACAGAGACGGGATATCCCGCAGGGTGAAATCCCCCTTGAGATTGAGGTCGCGGCGGAAACCCACCAGCACGATACGTTCGCGATGCTGGGGCAGGAAATGTTTCCCATCAATGATTTTGGGATCGTCCGCGCCCATGTCCTGCGAGTCGGCCACGTCATAACCCAGCTCATCCAGGGTCTGCATGATAATGCGGAAGGTTTTTCCGCCGTCGTGGCTCTTTAAATTTTTGACGTTTTCCAGCACAAAGATGGCCGGGCGGCAGGCATCGATAATGCGCGCCACATCAAAAAACAGCGTTCCCTGGGTATCGCAGGCAAAACCGTGGGCGCGTCCGAGGGCATTCTTTTTGGAGACACCGGCCAGCGAGAAGGGCTGACACGGAAAGCCGGCCAGCAGCACGTCATGCGCCGGGATCGTCTGGCGAATGTGCTCGGCGGCGTGTTCATCGCTCACGCCGCTTTTATGGCTCAGGGTAACATCGCGGATATCCGCGTTGAAATGGTGCTCGTGCGGATCGCAGTACCAGTTGGCCTTGTAGGTCCGGACGGCATGTTTGTTCCACTCGCTGGTAAACACGCACTGTCCGCCGATAGCTTCAAAACCGTGTCGGATACCGCCGATACCGGCAAACAGATCGATAAAGCGGAAGGCATAGTTCGGGTGCGCGGCAGGAGGACGCGGAAGCAGGTTTTGCAGATAACGAAACTCGCCTTCACTCAGGCGACGCCCTGCGCGTTCGCTGGTGAGCAGACGCTTAAGGATCGCCGGGCTCCAGTGGCTCTCGCCGTGCGCCACCAGCAGACTGGCCAGCGTTTTAGCATCATAGATATCCAACAGCTGGCGCAGCAACGCCTGCACCGTTGCCGTTGATTTCTCAGCCTGCTCGGGCGCGGGCTCTGTCACTGATAGATTTTCCTGCATTCTTTTAACCGGAGAGTAAAGACTGCGAACAGATTACCACAGTTCAGTTGCGCAAACTGCGACGGAAGCGGCTCAACACCTGACTATCCAGCCCGATGCAGTCACCGTGTAATTCGGCACTGAGTTTCGCCATAAACTGGATCAGGAAATCGGCATTGTGACGTGCCAGCTCGCGGCCCATTTCCGTTTGCATTGTATCAGGCAATCGCAGCAGCTTGGTCTGAAAATGGTCGAGGGCAAACGCACGATCGTCAAGGATACGCGCATCGGCAAAGGGATCGTCAGCTTCAAAAAGCGGCACGCCCAGCGCGCCCGAGACGGCGAAGACGCGCGCCAGGCCGATAGCGCCTAACGCTTCCAGCCGGTCTGCGTCCTGCACAATTTTGGCTTCCATACTCTGTGGCGCAATCCCGGCGCTGAAGCTGTGCGCCTCAATCGCGTGTGCGACGGCGGCAGTATGCTCCGGCGGGAAGTCTGGGAAGTCGCGGCGCAGAATGTCGCACGTCCTGCGCGCTGCCATCTGGGATGACCGGCCGCGTTCGGGATGGTTTTTCGGCAGGCTCACAATATCGTGGAAATAGCATGCGGTCAGGATCACCAGCGGCTCCACCGCCTGGTCAGCCATGATTTTTTGCGCCGTCATCCAGACCCGACGAAAATGCGAAATATCATGTGCGGTATCGTCGGTGCTGTGGTTTTCCTCGAACCAGCGCTCAAATCGCTGCTGCCACCGGACAAGTTCCATCGTCATATCCTGTTGCTTAAAAGTGCATGAATTATAACATAGACGAATTAAATCAATTTAAAAATAGAACCACGAAATACTTAATAATAATTACACTATATAAATTCAATGGATTAATTCACCTGAAAAATAAAGAGATTAATAGAAATATTTAGCAATATTTCATAGGATTTGATTACATTTATTTTTGAAACTAAATAACACTTCCTGGAATAGTATCAAACCTGTAATTGCGGAGGGTGATTACATATATTCATATAAATTATGTTTGAAGGGAATATATAATGAAAAGAAAAGTTCTGGCAATTCTGGTACCCGCGTTATTAATGGCGGGCGCAGCCAATGCGGCTGAAATGTACAACAAAAACGGCAACAAAGTTGACCTGTACGGCAAAGTCGACGCGCGTCACACCTTCTCTGACAACCCCGGCGACGACGGCGACGAAACCTATGTGCAGGTTGGCTTCAAAGGCGAAACCCGGATCGCTAACGACCTGATCGGTTATGGCCAGTGGGAATACAAAACCTTCGCTAACAATACCGAGGGCGCGGGTGACAAATCGTTTAACCGCCTGGCGTATGCTGGCCTGAAATATGGCGAATACGGTTCATTTGATTATGGTCGTAATTATGGCGTCGTGTACGACGTTGAAGCCTGGACCGATATGCTGCCTGTATTTGGCGGTGACTCTTACACCTGGACCGATAACTTTATGAACGGTCGTGCTAACGGTCTGGCAACCTACCGTAACCAGGATTTCTTCGGTCTGGTTGAGGGTCTGAATTTCGCGCTGCAGTATCAGGGTGCGAATGAAGGCCAGGATGCAACAGAAGATCAGGAAGGCACGAAAAACGGCCATGACGATGTTCGTTTCCAGAACGGCGACGGCTTCGGTATGTCTACCTCCTATGACTTTGCTGGCGATCTCTCAGGCCTGAGTCTGGGTGCGGCGTACTCGTCTTCCGACCGTACTAACGAGCAGGTTGCTTACGGCAAAGCCGCGGAAGGCATAGGTTATGCGGGTGGCGATAAAGCTGAAGCCTGGACCGTGGGCGCAAAATATGATGCAAACAACGTTTACCTGGCGATGATGTATGCGGAAACCCGCAACATGACGCCAATCGGTAACGTTGGTATCGCTAACCAGACTCAGAACTTTGAAGCGGTTGCACAATACCAGTTCGACTTCGGTCTGCGTCCGTCCCTGGCATGGGTTTACTCAAAAGGTAAAGACCTGGACGGTAAAGGATTCAACCAGGATCTGGTTAACTATATCGACCTGGGCATGACCTACAGCTTCAACAAAAACTTCTCCACCTATGTTGATTACAAAATCAACATGCTGGACAACGATGAAGCTCTGTATGACGCATACGGTATTTCCACCGATGACATCGTTGGCGTAGGCATGACCTACCAGTTCTAATCCCCCAAAATATCAAAGGCCGCAATTGCGGCCTTTTTTATTTCTTCACTATCTTTACTACGGCGCTTCCTGCAGCGCCACGCGAATAAACCCGTTATTCTGCGCCAGCAGCTCATGGGCTTTCCATGCATCCAGCCCTGTCAGCACCATCAATACCGCCGTTTTACAGTTATGGTTACAGCTCGCCAGCGCAGCTTTTGCCTCGGCCCGTGTGCATCCCCCCGCTTCCATCACAATAGCGATTTGCCGTTCAGCCCATTTGGTCGCGCTTGCCTCAAGATCCACGCGCAGGTTGCTGTAAACCCGTCCGGTGCGGACGGCCAGCCCGGTGGCGATCATCGAGAGGATCATTTTTTGCGCGATCCCCGCTTTAGTGTTGATATAGCCTGCGACGACATCGGCCCCCAGCTCCGGAGCGATAACCATGCTTGCCAGCTGCGCGGCTTCGCTTTGCGCATCACCGGTAACAATGGCGACCGGTGAACCCAGCGACCACGCATGGCGCATTGCCCCCCAGACCCACGGCGTTTTTCCGCTGACGGTCACGGCCAGCATCATATCGTGTTCACCAAACTTGATGGCCTGCAGATCGGCAACGCCGCGCTCGTAGCTCCCTTCCCCTTCTTGTGCCGTAACGGCCATCACAGGGGTTTTGCCCGGCGCATATTCATCGGCAACCTGTTGCGCAACGCGCCCTGACGGCCCCGCGCCAACAAAGATCAGGCGACCACCGTGGCTGAGCGTCGCGGCGGCGTTGTCCACCACGCGGGCAATAGTATCTAAACAGGGGGTAATAGCAGCAGAAATGAGTGCATCATCCTGGTGAATGACTTTCAGCATGTCCAGCGTGGACAATCTATCAATATTCATCGTGCTGGCGTGCCGTCTTTCCTTGACCGAACCGGTAAGCATAACGCTCATAAACAGCCTCCTTATTATGAGTACCCACACACTATAAAGTGTTTTATATAGACGACCTGCGAGGAGGGTCACGAAAAGGGCACCAAATCCACGCCTTTACATGGCTTTAAGAAAAGCGCGTCATCGGCGATAATTACCCCTTTCTTAATTATCGCGGAGTGTTGATGAGCGATTTGCAGCCTTTCCTTACTACGCGCAAGCGCCCCATGAAGCTGAACACCCTGGTCACGCTGATGGTATGCGCGATTATTGCCTCTGTGCTGCTGGTGGTTTTTGCGCTCTACTCCGTGCAAATCACCCGGGCGACCCGCGATGATGTTAAAGATACGGCTCTGGGTATCGCCAGAACGCTGGCCAACAGCCCGGAGATCCAGCGCGGCCTGATGCAGCCACCCCAGGCGGATATCATTCAGCCCATCGCCAAAGCCGTCACCCAACGCAACGATCTGCTGCTCACCGTGGTGACCGACATGCGGGGTATTCGCTACTCGCACCCGAACGAAGCCCTCATCGGCCTGCACTTTATTGGCAATGACCTGGAGCCTGCGCTGGAAGGTAAAGAGAATGTCTCCGTAAACCGTGGCGCCCTCGCCGAAGCGCTTCGCGTCTTCACCCCCGTTTACGACAGCCAGCACGACCAGATTGGCGTGGTGGTGGTCGGTATCTCCCTCAAAAAAGTGGAAGATCAGATTGCCCGCGGGCGGCTAAACGCCGTCTGGACCATTTTGTTTAGTATTTTTATGAGCTCCATGGCGATTTGGGGTCTGGTACGGGTCCTGAAACGCATCCTGTTCGGACTCGAACCTTACGAAATTTCCGCCTTGTTCGAACAGCGTCAGGCGATGCTGCAGTCGCTTCGCGAGGGAGTGCTGGCCGTCGATATTCACGGGCGCGTGACGATGATCAACCAGACCGCCAGAGAAATATTGCTTCTCCCTTCCGGCAAGCAGACCGAAAACGCCAGCGCGCCCCTGCTGGCCAGCCTGCGTGAAGTCTCTAAGACGGGCGTCGCGCGCCAGGATCAGGAGATTAGCTGTAACGGGCGTCTATTGCTCTGCAATATGGTGCCCGTTAAAAGCCAGGATCGGGTGATCGGCGCCATCACCACCTTCCGTGATAAAACGGAAATCAGCCAGCTGATGCAGCGTATTGATGGCATGGTTAACTACGTCGACGCCCTGCGCAGCCATACGCACGAGTTTATGAATAAACTGCATGTGATCCTGGGCCTGCTGCACATGAAGCGCTACGACAAGCTGGAAGAGTACATCATCCAGACGGCGCATAATTACCAGACGGATATCGGTACGATACAGAGCAAGGTAAAATCCCCGGTTATTGCCGGGTTCCTGCTGGGTAAAATCAATCGGGCGAAAGAAGCGGGCGTCACCCTGACGCTGGCGGATGAATGCCAGATACCGGATACCGCGAGCGAAGAGCAGGTCGCGGTGCTGATCACCGTGCTGGGTAACCTCATTGAAAACGCGCTCGACGCGATGGAAGGACAGCAGGAAGGTGAGATCGGCCTGCTGCTGCATTATCAGAACGGCTGGCTCAGCTGCGAAGTCAGCGACGATGGCCCCGGCATTGATCCCGCTCAGCTTGAGGCTATTTTTACAAAGGGCTTCTCAACAAAAGGTGAAAACCGCGGCGTTGGGCTGTTCCTTGCTCGCCAGCAAATTCAGAACCTCGGCGGCGATATCACCGTCGAGTCTGAGCCAGGCGTATTTACCCAATTTTTTGTTCACATCCCCTGGGATAGCGAGAGGAATATCGCGTGATAAATGTATTAATTGTCGATGATGACGCCATGGTAGCCGACCTCAACCGTCTGTATGTCAACCGTGTTGAAGGTTTTAGCTGCTGCGGCGTCGCCTCCACGCTAAACCAGGCCGAGGCCATCATTAATAACCCCGGGCAGCCTGTCGATCTGGTGCTGCTGGATGTCTATATGCAGCAGGATAACGGGCTGGATCTGCTGCCCGTTATTCGCGCATCCGGTCGCCCAATCGATGTGATTATGATCTCGTCGGCTGCCGACGCCGCCACGATCCAGACCTCCATTCACTACGGCGTGGTGGATTATCTGATCAAGCCGTTCCAGTTCCCGCGCTTTGAAGAGGCGCTGAACGGCTGGAAGGCAAAGCACAGCCTGATGGGTTCGCACCAGTACTATGAGCAGGCCGACGTCGACCGGCTGATCCACGGCGGGGCGCCGGAACTGGCGGACAGTAAAAAGCTGCCGAAGGGGTTAACGCCGCAAACGCTGCGCACGATTTGCCAGTGGATTGACGCTCACCCGGAGACGGAGTTTTCTACCGATGACCTGGCCAACGCCGTCAATATCTCCCGCGTCTCCTGCCGTAAATACCTGATTTGGCTCGCGCAAATCAACATTCTGTTCACCAGCATTCATTACGGTGCCACCGGCCGTCCGGTGTATCGCTACCGTCTCCAGCCGGAGCAGACCGGCCTGCTCAAGCAATACTGTCAGTAACGCGGTAGTCGTTATCCAGCAGGGTAAAACGGAAGTGGTGCATCGATGAGATCACCACTTCTTTTGTTTTGGTCACAAAAATCGCTTCGATATCAGGACGAGAGCGCAGCACAGCGCAGCCCTTTTCAACGCCCATACCGTACATCAGCGTGGTCCAGATATCGCCGTCGATGGAGTCTTTCGAAACAATCGTCACGCTGTCCAGCTCATTGTCCAGCGGATACCCGGTGCGCGGATCGAGAATATGGTGATAGCGCCTGCCGTTTTGCTCAAAGTAGCGCTCGTAGGTTCCCGACGTCACAACGGACAGGTTCTCTACGGTCATCGTGCCAATCAGCGCGTCACCGGCGAACGGTTTTTTCAGCCCCACGCCCCAGCCCCCTTCCGGCGAGCCTAACGTCTGAATGTTTCCGCCGAGGTTGATCAGCCCCAGCTCAGCGCCCTCTTTACGAAGGTAATCACGCACCCTGTCGGCGATATAGCCTTTGGCAATGGCCCCCAGATCGATCTCCATCCCCGCTCTGGTCAAGAACACGCTGCTGCTGGCCTCATCAAGGAGGACATCTTCAGGACGGGTAATCGCCAGCAGCGACGCGATTTCCTCCGCAGGCGGAACGCTGTCGCCCTGAAAACCAATTTTCCAGCGCTTCACCAGCGGACCTATCGCCAGGTTAAAAGCGCTGTCCCTGAACAGGCTTGCCGCTTTTGCACAGCGGATCAGCTCAAAAACCGGCCGGCTGACGGTAACCGGATGCTGACCCGCCGCATGGTTGATGTCCATCACCTGCGAGTGCGCGCGGTTGACGGTAAGCAGATCTTCATACTGTTTGATCAGGCGAAACACGCGGGACGCGAGGGCTTCGTCGTGGGAGAAGAGTTTCAGGAGAATGGGCGAGCCCATCAGGACGGCGGAGTAGCTGTAAACGCGATGGCTATCAGGCATAGCATGAGTCCTCAGATGTAGCCCCGGCAGGCACCGCGCCGCCGGGGAAAATGCCGGATAGCGCTGCGCGTATCCGGCCTACAACACAGGGGTCTTACTGCTTTTTCGAACGCATAGCCGCCTGATGTCCTGCAAGCGTACCAAAAATAATGATATCTGCCACTGCGTTACCGCCGATACGGTTACCGCCGTGGATCCCGCCAACCACTTCACCGGCCGCAAACGCGCCTGGCAGCACGTTGTGGTTGCTGTCCAGCACGCAGGTTTCGGTGTTGATGGTCACGCCGCCCATGGTGTGGTGCACGCCCGGCGCAATCTGAATGGCGTAGAACGGCCCTTCGTTGATAGGCGCACGCAGCGCGGTGGTACGACCAAAATCGTCATCGTGCTGTTTCTCAACGAAACCGTTGTAACGTTCCAGGGTCGCGAGGAAAGCGTGGTAATCCATCCCCAGAGCCTCAGCCAGGGCTTTTGGCGAGCTGGCGCTGGTTACGAAACCTTTCGCGATATACTCATCCGCGGCTTTGTTTTTGGCACGTACGTGCTCGTCAAAGACGATGTATGCGTATTTCTCCGGCAGCGCGATGATTGACGCCGAGACCTTATCGCGGGTCGACATTTCGTTGTAGAAGCGTTCCCCTTTCTGATTGACCAGAATCGCCCCGCCGCCGCGAATGGATTCGGAAATCAGGTAAGAGGTGTTCTGCTCAACGGTTGGGTGAATTTGGATTTCGCCCATATCCACGGTACCCGCCCCGATGCGCTCCAGCAGCGCGATGCCGCCGCCGGTTGCCCCTTTGTGGTTGGTGGTGACAAAACCTTCCAGATCCGGACGGTATTTAACCACCATCTGGCTGTTGGCGCTGAAGCCGCCGGTGGCGACAATCACGCTTTTGGTTGCCACGGTGACGGTTTCGTTCTCTTCGGTAGTCAGGCGTACGCCGGTCACTTCGCCGTTCTCGAAGATGATGTCGCTGACGGAGGTATCCAGCATCACCTCGATGTTGCGTTTGTTGACGTTACGCACCAGGCCGCTGATGAGATAGCCGCCTACCGCTGAACCGTCTTTTGGACGGTGAGTACGGTCGATGCTCATCCCGCCGGTGGTGGTGATGTCGTTCAGCATGATGCCGCGCGTTGCCAGCCACTCAATTGCCTGCGGCGCGTTTTCGACGAAGCGACGCAGCAGTTCCGGGTTGTTCTTGTTGCCGCCGCCTTTCAGGCTTTCCTGATAGAACAGCTCTTTGCTGTCCTGAATGCCCTTCACGCGCTGGAAGCGGGTTTCGGCGGCGTTCATACCGGCTGAGGCTTTAATGGTGTTCCCGCCGATGGTCGGCATTTTCTCGACAATCAGCACGCTCGCGCCTTCGTCGTGAGCCTGGATCGCCGCCGCCAGACCGGCGCCGCCGCTGCCGACAACGACCACGTCTACGCTGCGGGTTTCGTTCGGGTCAACGCCCTCTTCCGCGGCCAGCGCTTTGCTGGATTTCAGCATCGCCTTAGAGACCGCTTTCTTCACCGCTTCACTCTGGCTGGTTGCGCCGGTGATGGCATCCACGTGCGGGGTGTTGGCATCCAGAATGCGGGTACGGATCTCTTCAAAGCTGGTCACAAACTCAACGTCTTCGCTCGGGCCGGAGGCCAGCTCGATGTCCGCAATGCGGTCGGTTTCCAGACTGACGTTGATCACCAGTTCGTTAGCGTCATCCTGCACTTTCTCAGCAAAAGTACCCGGCTTGAATTTGGATTCGCCCATGCTCATGTCGCGGATCATCGCTTCCACCAGCGAGAAGCGCCACAGCGGCTCAGGAATGCTCAACGCCTCGCGCTGGGTGCTGTCCATAAACAGCTCAAGGCTTTCGCCGGACGCGATGCGGTCGGTCCAGTCCGGGTAAGCGATAGTCGCGCGGCCAACGGCAATCAGGTCGTAACCGTGGTCCAGCGCCTCATTCACGTCTGAAGCATTCACCACGCCGCCCACGCCCATGACCGGAACCTGCGCCAGCGTTTCAGAACGCATCGCGCAGTATTTTTCGATAAGCGGAGTCGGGTCCTGGGTGTCGACAATGGAAGGACGCAGGGTCGCGCCGACGGAGAAGTGCAGATAGTCCACGCCGCGCGCCGCCAGTTTTTCCAGCAGGTACATGGTGTCGTCAAAGCGGATGCCCGGGACTTCCATCTCTTCAGGGGAGAAGCGGTAGCCAATAATAAACGCGTCGTCCGCGTACTGGCGCACCATTTTGTGGGTAATATCCAGCACGGCCAGCGGGAACTTCGCGCGGTTATCGCGGCTGCCGCCCCACTCGTCATCGCGCTGGTTTGAGTTTGGCGAATAGAACTGCTGAATCAGATAGGTGTTCGCCCCGTGGATTTCCACGCCGTCGAAACCGGCCTGGATGGCGCGGCGCACGGCCTCACCAAACTTGCCGATCATGCCTTCCACTTCTTCAGCGGTCAGCGCAACCGGCGTTGCGGCACCTTCACGCGGCGCGGCTACGGCGCTCGGGCCAACCGGGGTGCGGCCACCAATCAGTTTTGGGTCGACCATGCGGCCGCCGTGGTAGATTTGCAGCAGCGCCTTAGATCCTCTGGATTTAATGGCCTCTGCGATTTTCGCCAGCCCGGCAATTTTCTCATCATTATCAATACCGATGGCACCCGGGAAGGCGAGACCGAGATCGTCGACGAAGCAGCACTCCACAATGATGGTGCCAATGCTGCCGGAACGGGCCCGATAGTACTCCACTAGCTCGCTGGTGACGGTGCCGTCAAAATAGCCGGTACAGGTTGTCATAGGGGCCATTAACAAACGGTTTTTCAGTTCAGTACCATTCGGTAATGTGAAGGGGCTAAGAATGCGTTCGTTAGTGCTCATAATAGAAACTCCAAACTTTTAAAAATTAAGAATTCGTTATCGGATTGATTTTTTTATTTCGTCGTTATTTGCCGATGTCATGATATTAATATAATGATTTTTTTAGTTTCTAAAGTTATTACGTTAGTTAAAAAACTATTTAATCCCTGCGATAACACAAATAACACATTGGTGTTAGCGATTGTAATTCAGCCATTCACAATAATTTAAAATTCGTTAAATGATTAATGGTAAAACCAATTCTCCAATACAAAAACAAAGTTAATAAAAACAATAGATTACAAACACACCAAGATCTAATCTGTTAAAAAAATGATAAAAAATACGCGAAAAACAGGCAATAACCACATACGCCAGAGTGGTTATTAATAAAAGCATAAAAATAACGCTGCAATTCTGTTTTTTTGATCGCGATCAATAGTTATGGCATTCAAAAGCGCAATATAAAAACATCATCATTTTTTAATTTAGCGCACACAAAAACGCGTTAAATCACTATTACTGGAAAAACACGAACGCACCTTTAATAACTAAAAAAAGCAAAGAAACTTAAGAAAGTGTTTTTCCAGTGCGACCGAATTTTTGACAACTTAAGACGTGAAACTATGAATACAAAAACTGCTGTAACGCCCCCTGTGGCGAACCTGGCATCAAATGGAAACGCAAAACGATTGCTGATGATGGCGCTACCCGTCATCGTCGCCGTACTGCTGCTGTTTGTTCCCGTTCCTGAAGGCTTGCCGCCTTACGCATGGCACTACTTCGCCATCTTTGTCGGCGTGATCGTCGGTCTGATCTTCGAACCGCTGCCGGGTGCGGTGATCGGCCTGACCGGCGTGGTCGCCATCGCCCTGTGCAGCCAGTGGGTGCTGTTCAGCCCCGATCAGCTGGCTGACCCGAAATTCAAGCTGGCGGGCGCCTCCTTTAAATGGGCGGTGAGCGGGTTTGGTAACTCTACCGTCTGGCTGATTTTCGGTGCCTTTATGTTCGCCGCAGGCTATGACAAAACCCGCTTCGGCCGCCGTCTGGCGCTGATTCTGGTGAAGTACCTCGGCCGTCGCAGCCTGACGCTCGGTTACGCCATTACGTTTGCGGACCTGCTGCTGGCACCGTTCACCCCGTCCAACACCGCGCGCAGCGGCGGGACCATCTACCCGATTATCGCTAACCTGCCGCCGCTTTACGGTTCAAAACCGAATGACCCAAGCGCGCGTAAGATTGGTTCGTACCTGATGTGGGTGGCGATCACCGCGGCCTGTATCACCAGCTCAATGTTCCTCTCCGCCCTCGCGCCAAACCTGCTGGCCCTGGCGCTGGTGAAAAGTACGGTTGGGATTGATATCTCCTGGGGCACCTGGTTCCTCGCCTTCCTGCCGCTGGGTATCCTGCTGATTCTGGCCATGCCGCTGCTGGCCTACTGGTTCTACCCACCTGAAGTCAAAGTGAATAACGAAGTGCCGCTGTGGGCGACCCGCGAGCTGGAAAAACTCGGCAAACTGTCCCGCAATGAAATTCTGCTGCTGGTGTTCGTGTGCTGTGCGCTGCTGATGTGGATCTTCGCTGCCGCATGGATTGAGCCTGCCATGGCGGCCCTGCTCATCGTTGGTCTGATGCTGTGGACCGGCGTGCTGGAGTGGAACGATATCACCGGTAACAAAGCCGCATGGAACACCTTCGTCTGGTTCGCCACCCTGGTAGCACTGGCGGATGGCCTCTCCTCTACCGGCTTTATCAGCTGGTTAGGTAAAGAAGGCGGTCTGTTGATGAGCGGTATCTCTCCGGGCGTGGCGACCGTCGTCCTGCTGCTGGCGTTCTACCTGCTGCACTACCTGTTTGCCAGCACCACCGCGCACACCACTGCGCTGCTGCCAGCGATGCTGACCATCGCCTCCACCATCCCAGGCATGAATATGGAAGTGTTCGTTCTGCTGATGGTGACCTCGCTGGGCGTGATGGGGATCATCACCCCGTACGGTACAGGCCCAAGCCCGATTTACTACGGTAGCGGCTACCTGCCAACCAAAGACTACTGGCGCCTCGGCACCATCTTCGGTGCCATCTTCCTGGCGGCCCTGCTGCTGATTGGTTATCCGTGGATGTCCATGATGTTCTGATTCCTGACCGCCGGACTTCTCCTCCGGCGGTTTTATTTTTGTGGAGCAATACTATGTCGAATAAACCGTTTTTTTATCAGAACCCCTTCCCTCTTTCCCATGACGACACCGAATACTATCTGCTGACCAAAGAGCACGTCTCCGTTGCCGAATTCGAAGGCCAGGAAGTGCTGAAAGTGGAGCCAGAAGCGCTGACCCTGATGGCGCAGCAGGCCTTCCACGATGCCGCGTTTATGCTGCGTCCTTCCCATCAGAAGCAGGTTGCCGCGATCCTGAACGACCCGGAAGCCAGCCAGAACGACAAATACGTTGCCCTGCAGTTCCTGCGTAACTCTGAAATTGCCGCAAAAGGCGTGCTGCCAACCTGCCAGGATACCGGCACCGCTATCATCATGGGTAAAAAAGGCCAGCGCGTCTGGACCGGCGGCGGTGACGAAGCGGCGCTGAGCCAGGGCGTGTATAACACCTACATTGAAGATAACCTGCGCTACTCGCAGAATGCGGCGCTGGACATGTATAAAGAGGTGAATACCGGCACCAACCTGCCCGCGCAGATCGATCTCTACAGCGTGGACGGGGACGAATACAAATTCCTGTGCATGGCAAAAGGCGGCGGTTCTGCCAACAAAACCTACCTCTATCAGGAAACCAAAGCGCTGATCACCCCGGCGAAGCTGAAAAACTACCTGGTTGAGAAGATGCGCACCCTGGGCACTGCGGCCTGCCCGCCTTACCATATCGCATTTGTGATTGGCGGTACGTCAGCGGAAGCCACGCTGAAAACCGTAAAGCTCGCTTCCACGCGCTACTACGACGCGCTGCCGACGGAAGGCAATGAACACGGCCAGGCGTTCCGCGACGTACAGCTCGAACAGGAACTGCTCCAGGAAGCGCAGAACCTCGGCCTCGGCGCGCAGTTCGGCGGTAAATACTTCGCCCACGATATCCGCGTGATCCGCCTGCCGCGCCACGGCGCCTCCTGCCCAATCGGCATGGGCGTCTCCTGCTCCGCAGACCGCAACATCAAAGCGAAGATCAACCGCGACGGGATCTGGATTGAGAAGCTGGAACACAACCCGGGCCAGTATATTCCTGAATCACTGCGCCAGCAGGGCGAAGGCGACGTGGTGAGCATCAATCTGGACAAGCCGATGAATGAGATCCTGGCGCAGCTTTCCGCGCACCCGGTCTCTACCCGCCTGTCGCTGAACGGTACTATCATCGTGGCGCGCGATATCGCCCACGCGAAGCTGAAAGAGCTGCTCGACAATGGTGAAGAACTGCCGCAGTACGTCAAAGATCATCCGATTTACTACGCGGGCCCGGCCAAAACGCCGGAAGGCTACGCGTCTGGCTCGCTCGGCCCGACCACGGCGGGTCGTATGGACTCGTATGTGGACTTACTGCAATCCCACGGCGCGAGCATGATCATGCTGGCGAAAGGCAACCGCAGCCAGCAGGTAACCGACGCCTGTCATAAACACGGCGGCTTCTACCTGGGCAGCATTGGCGGCCCGGCAGCGGTGCTGGCGCAAAACAGCATTAAGAGCCTGGAATGCGTCGCGTATCCGGAGCTGGGAATGGAAGCCATCTGGAAAATTGAAGTCGAGAACTTCCCGGCGTTTATCCTGGTGGATGACAAAGGCAACGATTTCTTCCAGCAGATCCAGAACAAACAGTGCGCGGGTTGTTCACAGCGCTAGGTTGAGACAGGCCGGGTGGCGCAACGCTGCCCGGCAGTCGCAGTCAGACATGCGCCTGCGTCATGTCACAAAACCGTGATATCAGCCACTTAGCAAAAAGTGGTGAATAAAAAATCAATTAATTGTTAAGTTATTGTTGTCATTAATTGTATTTATCCCGCGAAGGCTATTCATGCAAAACGTGCATCAGCCGATGCGGCATTTGCGCTTATCTATTTCCTCAACCTGATCCAGTTTTCAAAAACAGACGCGTAAAACGTCAACAATAAACTGGAGATAACCATGTTTTCCTCAACCTCACCTGCAACCGTACGCTCGAAAGCGGGCGCCATACTTCGCGTGACGTCCGGCAACTTTCTTGAGCAGTTCGATTTCTTTCTGTTCGGCTTCTATGCCACCTACATCGCCCATACGTTCTTCCCGGCAAGCAGTGAATTTGCGTCGCTGATGATGACCTTCGCCGTCTTCGGCGCGGGCTTTTTGATGCGTCCCATCGGGGCCATCGTGCTTGGCGCGTATATTGACAAGGTTGGGCGCAGAAAGGGTCTGATCGTTACCCTTTCCATCATGGCGGCGGGGACGTTCCTGATTGTGCTTATCCCCTCTTATCAAAGCATCGGTCTGTGGGCGCCGCTGCTGGTGCTGACGGGCCGTCTGCTGCAGGGCTTTTCCGCCGGTGCAGAGCTTGGAGGCGTCTCGGTCTATCTGGCTGAAATCGCCACGCCGGGCCGCAAAGGGTTTTACACCAGCTGGCAGTCCGGCAGCCAGCAGGTCGCCATTATGGTCGCCGCGGCGATGGGCTTTGCCCTGAATGCCCTGATGGAGGAGAGCGCCATTCGCGAATGGGGCTGGCGCATCCCGTTCCTGTTCGGCTGTTTAATCGTGCCGTTTATCTTCTTCCTGCGCCGCAAGCTGGAGGAAACAGAAGAGTTCAGCGCGCGCCGCCATCATCTGGAGATGCGTCAGGTCTTTAAAACGCTGCTTGGCAACTGGCAGGTGGTGGTCGCGGGCATGCTGATGGTGGCGATGACCACCACCGCGTTCTACCTGATCACCGTCTACGCCCCCACCTTTGGCAAAAAGGTGCTGATGCTCAGCGCCTCGGACAGCCTGCTGGTCACGCTGCTGGTGGCGATTTCTAACTTCATCTGGCTGCCGGTGGGCGGCGCGCTGTCGGATCGCTTCGGGCGCAAGCCGGTGCTGATTGCCATGGCCCTGCTGGCGCTGGCGACCAGCTACCCTGCCCTGACGCTGCTGGCGAGCGCGCCCAGCTTTTCCATGATGCTGAGCGTACTGCTGTGGCTCTCCTTCCTCTACGGCCTGTACAACGGCGCGATGATCCCGGCCCTGACGGAGATTATGCCTGCTGAAGTGCGCGTGGCGGGGTTCTCTCTGGCTTACAGCCTGGCAACGGCGGTCTTTGGCGGCTTTACCCCGGTAATGTCCACCGCGCTGATTGAATACACCGGTGACAAAGCCTCGCCTGGCTACTGGATGAGTTTCGCTGCCGTGTGTGCCCTGCTGGCCACGCTCTACCTCTACCGCCGCCGCGCGGTATCGCTGCAAAACACCGTCAAGTCACAGGGGGCAGTATGAAACGCACTTATCGCTTTACCGCCAGCGCGCTGGTGCTGACGCTCCTGAGCGTTAATGCCTGTGCCCAGGACGTAAAGGTCATGATTTCAGGCGGCTTCAAGGCCGCCCTGGAAAAGCTGGCCCCGGACTATGAACGCCGGACCGGGGATAAAATCGTGATCATCCCCGGCCCCTCAATGGGCGCTACGCCGCAGGCTATCCCAAATCGACTGGCGCGCGGCGAGAAAGCCGACGTGGTGATTATGGTGGGCGATGCGCTGGAGAAGCTCGAAAAAGCCGCCCAGACCCAGCCGGGTTCGCGAACGGAACTCGCGGACTCCCCCGTTGGCATGGTGGTGAAAAAAGGTGCGGATGTCCCTGATATCAGCAGCGAGGCGGCTTTGCGTAAAACGCTGCTGCAGGCCAGCTCCATCGCCTACTCTGACAGCGCCAGCGGCAGGTACGTCAGCCAGACGTTGTTCAAAAAAATGGGGATCGAAAAAGAAGTGGCGGGTAAAGCGACAATGGTCGAGCGTATCCCGGTCGCCTCAGAAGTGGCGAAAGGAAAATACGCCGTCGGTTTCCAGCAGGTCAGCGAGCTGCTGCCGGTTCAGGGCGTCACCTTTATCGGGAAAATCCCGGATAATCTGCAGTACATCACGCGGTTCGCGGGTGCGGTCACCCGTCACGCAGAACATCCCGCGGAGGGGAAAGCGCTGTTGACCTATCTCGCCTCACCGCCCTCCAGGGCCGTCATCCAGAAAACGGGGATGATCCCCGTTACGTCCGCCGATACTGCTCGGTGATCTGTTTTTCCAGTTCAGCCGCAATGTAGGACTGGATACGCCCCCGGCGCCGGATAAGCCCCACGGTGCGTTTCACTTCCGGCGCCACCAGCGGCAGATGCGTCAGCAGCGTGTGCTCTGACGTCGGCATCGACATGGCGGGAACGGCAGCAATGCCGATCCCCGCCTCTACCATGCCGAGCATCGTGGTAACGTGGCGCGTTTCGCAGACGCTCGGGCGTTCGGGAACGATATCCCCCAGCATCCGATCGAGCAGGTTACGGTTACCTGACGTTTTATCGAGGGAGATATAATCCTGCTGGTAAAAGGCCTGCCACGTCAGATGATTCTTCTGCGCCAGCGGGTGATCCTTTCGGCACGCTGCAACATAGACATCCTCCACCAGCGGGAAAAATTCGATTTCAGACGGCAGGTTTCCTGCGAAGCTGATGCCAAAATCCGCCTGGCTTCGGGCCACGGCGTCAATCACATTCCCCGCGCTGCTGTCGATGAGCTTAATGCGCACGCGCGGATAGCGAGACTGAAAACGACGGATCACATCGGGCATAAAGTAACAGGCCGCGGAAGGGACCGTGGCAACCGTGATCAGGCCCGTCCGCTCTTCGCTGACTTTATCAACATCCGCCAGCATTGACTCAACGTTGTCGAGCAGCTGCGCGGAGCGTTCAGCAAAGTTTTGCCCGTATAACGTTAAGGCCACGCGGCGGGTGGTACGGTCAAACAGCCGGTTTCCCAGCGCGGCTTCCAGCTTTTCAATCCTGCGGCTCAGCGCCGACTGGGATAAGCAGATAGATTCAGCAGCGACACGGAAGTTACCGTATTCCACTAACGCTCTGAAAGCATAAAGATCGTTAAGGTCAAAATTCACGGGCATAGCGTCTGGATGTCCTGTCAGGGAATGCGCAGCAAAGTCAAAAATAATAGCGTCTTATTGACCCACCGCAACCGGCGCGTTGTTGAAATACGTCAAAGCTCGTTGAGATTCAGGCGAACATACCCGGCGCGATCGGCAATGGCCTGCCGCTCCTCTTCCTTCATGTCCGCAAGCTGTTTAAAAACGATGCCCAGGCGGGGATTGTTACCCAGACGCGCCTGGTTGCGCGCAAAGAAATCCCAGTAAAGGGCATTGAAGGGACACGCCAGCTCTCCGGTACGCTGGCTGTGCTGATACCGGCACCCCTGACAGTAGTTACTCATCTTATGAATGTACGACGCGCTCGAGACGTAGGGCTTGCTGGCCAGTAACCCGCCATCGCCAAACTGGCTCATCCCGAGGGTATTGGGCAGCTCCACCCATTCAAAGGCATCAATGTAGACACCCAGATACCATTCATGAACCGCCTGCGGCGACAGGCCGCTGAGCAGGCTAAAGTTCCCGATGACCATCAGGCGCTGGATATGGTGGGCGTAAGCCTCGGTGAGCGACTGCCCAATCGCATGCGCCAGGCAGCGCATCTGCGTCCTGCCGGTCCAGAACCAGTCCGGCAGCGGCGCGTGCTGGTCTAAGGCATTCAGTTCCCGATAGCCCGGCATCTGCGACCAGTAGATCCCACGCACGTACTCCCGCCAGCCGAGAATTTGTCGGATAAACCCTTCAACGGCTGGCAGCGGCGCATGGCCCGAACGCCATGCCTGCTGGGCGGCAGCCACCACTTCCCGCGGATTGAGCATTTTGGTGTTCAGCGCGAATGAAATTAACGAGTGGAAAAGAAAAGGCTCCTCAGCGTGCATCGCGTCCTGCCAGGCGCCGAAATGGGGGAGCACGTAAGCGATAAATTCATCCAGCCTGGCTTTGGCTTCCGAACGGTTGAGCGGCCAGCGAAAATTCCCGGCCTGCGGTTCGCCGAAGGTGTTTACGCCGCAGCGCTGGATCTCAACCCATAAGGCTGAATAATCATGGAGCGGACGCGAATCCTCCGGCGCGGGCGGTTCGCCGGACCAGCGCCTGCGGTTTTCGGCATCAAAATTCCATTTTCCCCCTTCCGGCTCGCCTTCTGAGGTTAACAGTATGCCGTGCTGACGACGCATTTCCCGGTAAAAGTACTCCATTCGCCAGCTTTTGCGCGTCGCAAAGAACGCGCTCACCTGTTCACGGGTGGTGAAGAAATGCTCGCTGCTGACGCAGGCCGTTTCGACTGAAGCCGCTTTCGCCCACGCCTGCAGCTGCGTATCCAGGCGCCATTCGTCGGGCTCCTGCCATATCACCCTGTCGGCGCCGTAATGCGCGACAAGCGCGTTGAGATTGTCTTCCAGCGCGCCGCGGTTTGAGCCGTCAGAGAGCCGGACATACCTCACCCGATGCCCCTTCTCCTTTAACGCAGAGGCAAACGCGCGCATGGCCGCAAAAATGGCGATCACTTTCTGAGCGTGGTGAAGCACGTACGCCGTTTCTGCCCGCAGCTCCAGCATCACGTAAATGACATTCGGATTGCAGGCATCAAACCAGCTGTGGTGCGGATTAAGCTGATCGCCGAGGATCAGGCGCAGTTCGGTCAACGGTGGCTCCTGCGACAGCGCTCAGAACAGTATTTAACCTCATCCCAACATTTCGCCCATTTTTTGCGCCACGTCATGGGACGCTGGCAGTGCGCGCACGCTCGACTGGGCAGGTTCTGCTTGTTACCTTTGAAATCGCTCATCTTTTCAATACCGTACTGATTTCTTCACTGAACCTGTGGGTTAAGGCTACGACAGACTTCACAAAATGAAGGTGATGCCCGTAAACCGCTACCCACCGCTACGTACGAATGATAGTTTATTCAGGCTGGAATTGTCGCAGTGAGCGATTTTTTGGCATCTTAACCAAACCTGACTTTCCCATTTTTGTTCAAGTGACGAGTTTGCGAGCAAAGCGATGATAAAGTGGCCCTGGAAAACGAATGAAGCTGGCCGGGATATGGCGCTGCCATGGGATGACGCGCTGACGATCCCTGTTCTGGCTAATCTTAAGCCGGATGAACAAGCGAAACTGGTTCAGCTGGCGGATCGTTTTTTACAGCAAAAACGCCTGGTTCCACTACAGGGTTTCGAACTCGATCCCCTGAAAAACGCGCGCATCGCCCTGCTTTTCTGTCTGCCGGTGCTTGAGCTCGGCATTGAGTGGCTGGACGGTTTCCACGAGGTGCTTATCTATCCCGCGCCGTTCGTGGTGGATGACGAATGGCAGGACGATATCGGGCTGGTGCACAACCAGCGCGTGGTGCAGTCCGGACAAAGCTGGCAGCAGGGGCCGATTATCCTGAACTGGCTCGACATTCAGGACTCGTTCGATGCGTCCGGTTTTAATCTGGTTATCCATGAAGTGGCGCATAAGCTCGATACCCGCAACGGCGATCGCGCCAGCGGAGTACCGCTGATCCCGCTTCGCGAGGTGGCGGGCTGGGAGCACGATCTGCACGCGGCGATGGATAACATTCAGGATGAAATAGACCTGGTCGGCGAAAGCGCGGCCAGCATTGACGCCTATGCGGCAACCGACCCGGCCGAGTGCTTTGCGGTGCTGTCGGAGTATTTCTTCAGCGCGCCCGAGCTCTTCGCGCCCCGCTTCCCGGCGCTGTGGCAGCGTTTCTGCCAGTTTTATCAGCAGGATCCCCTGCAGCGTCTGCGGCAAAATGAGGAGTCTGGCGGCCATTCCTCCCGCCAGATCCATTAAGGCTTTTCAGAAGGGGTCCGCTCGGTTGACCGTACCCCTATGCTCAACGCTAAAAACAGCACTGCCATTCCCCATGCGGCCACCGTCAAAGACTGCTCGCCGTAAAAGCGCGTCACCACGGGCACCAGCAGCGCGCTGACGCCGTAGCCTAACGTGTGGCTGGTGGCGATGACGCCCGCCCCTTTTCCGGTGGTCAACCTGTCGTTCAGCAGCAGCTGGTAGCCCGGCGTGGCCATCGCCGCCCCGAGTGACGTGATAACAATCCCCACGTAGAACAGTGTTAAACCCGCGACGGTCATCAGCCCAAGCCCGGCCACCATCAGCACCGCCGCGATGCAGAGCAACGTCACCGGGGTGAAATGCTGCGGGCGGACCACCAGAAACTGCGCCGCGAGCGTGGCCAGCGCGGCCAGGCTCAGCAGAAGCGCAACGTGATGGCTGATGTCCCGGGCGTTGCCCTCCAGCAGGGGGCTAAGATGCGGTGACAGTCCAAGCTGCATCAGGCTCACCAGCGCCGCCAGCAGCAGCGCCAGCAGCAGGAACGGCAGCATGGAGGCCTGCAGGCGGGTCGCCTGGTGCGCCACCGGCGGCAGCGGCGGGTCTGCGACTTCGCGAATAACCAGCAGCAGGGCGATTAACGGCGCGATCGCCATCAGCCAGAGCGGCGCCACCGGGCTGACGCTGAGCATCAGCGCCGCCAGCGGCGGGCCGAGCAAACGTCCGCAGCTGAGGCCGGAGCTTATCGTCGCCAGCGCCGCCATTCTCTTCTCCAGCCCCGCACGCTGAATAGCCCACGTCTGGGCCGCAGGCACCAGCCCCGAGACCGTCAGTCCGTAGAGCAGGCGCGAGAGGATCAGCCCCGCCAGTCCCCAGTAAGTATCCAGCCTTCCGGCCGCCATCGCCCAGACCACCAGCGCCATGACGACGAAACTGGCCAGATAGCCGCTCAGCGAGGCCACCATCACGGCCTTACATCCCCGCCGCTCGCTCTGGCGTCCCCACCAGGGCGAGGCCGGTAAAAAGAGCATGGATCCGAACATCAGCAGGCCGGCCCAGACCGAGAGCGACAGCCCGGTCTGGGTCACCAGCTGCGGGAGCATCACCAGCAGGCCGTTTTGCCCGATACCTAATAAACCCGCACATAACGCCAGGGGCCAGTTGGCTTTTGAGGTGACGTTTTCGGTCAATGTTTCTGAGTCAGCGCGCATGAGAATGTGAACATAGTGTCAATAAATGTGTGGAAATCATGAAGTTTATGAAAACAAATATTGCAAAAATGGTTGCGACTGTAAACAGAATGAATATCATAACGAGAATTATTATCAATCATGGAATGAGGTACATCTATGCGTGCTCTGCCCCGCTCTGCCGGTACAGACGTTGCAGCCCAGTGTTTTTTAAACGCCCTGTTGCGCGAAACGAAGGACTGGCGCTATCTCCCCGCTACCGCTGCGGATGCGTTACCGAACATTCATATCCCGCTGTCACAAACCCAGGCGCTTCGGGTTCCGGTACGCTATTTCTCTCCCACCCAGCATCATCAGTACCGTTTCCCGGCAACGCTTATTCAAAGCAACAGTGATGACGGTGACACCGTCACACTTGACCAACTGGTTGATTTAATTCTTGAAAAAACGTCAGTAAAAGGCTCGCTGGATGCCGATACGCTGGCGCGTTTTAAGCAGCGCGTTCTCGAAAGCCATGCGCACACATGGCAGGCTATCGATCTGCGCCACGGCTGGGCAAACCTGCGCGATAAGCCGCTGACGTTTGCCGACGCGGAACAGGCGCTGCTGGTCGGCCACGCGTTTCACCCGGCGCCAAAATCCCACGAGCCGTTCAGCGAAACCGAGGCGCGTCGCTATTTGCCCGATTTCGCCTCCCGCTTCCCGCTGCGCTGGTTTGCCGTTGAGAGCACGCTCGTTGCCGGCGACAGCCTGAACGTCTCCCTGCGCGAGCGTCTGCTGCGCTTCGCGGCCCAGAGCGCGCCTGAGCTGCTCGGCCACTTCACCGACACCCGCTGGCTGCTGCCGATGCATCCGTGGCAGGCCGACTATCTGCTGGAGCAGGACTGGTGCCAGCGTCTGGCGGAAAACGGTTCATTGCAGGATCTGGGCGAAGCGGGCGCGCAGTGGCTGCCCACCAGCTCCTCCCGCTCGCTGTACAGCGAAACCAACGGCGACATGATTAAGTTCTCCCTCAGCGTGCGCCTGACCAACTCCGTGCGCACGCTGTCGGTCAAAGAGGTTAAGCGCGGAATGCGCCTGGCGCGCCTGGCGAAAACAGAACGCTGGCAAGAATTACAGTCACGCTACCCGACCATGCGCGTGATGCAGGAAGACGGCTGGGCGGGGCTGCGTGACGAAAGCGGCGCTATTCAGGAAGAGAGCCTGATGGCCCTGCGCGTCAACCTGCTGTTCGATACCCCCGAAACGCAAACCAACGTACTGGTGAGCCTGACCCAGGCCGCGCCGGACGGCGGCGACAGCCTGCTGGCCTCCGCGGTGCGCCGTCTGAGCCAGCGTCTGGAATTACCGCTCGCCCAGGCCGCCCGCTGCTGGCTGGACGCCTATTGCGACCGCGTGTTGCTCCCGCTGTTCAGCGCCGAGGCGGACTACGGTCTGGTCCTGCTGGCGCACCAGCAAAATATCCTCGTTGAGATGCAGCAGGATTTCCCCGTCGGGCTGATCTACCGCGACTGCCAGGGCAGCGCGTGGACCGAAGGAGCCGACGGGTGGCTGAAAGAGGCGGGCGAAACGGAGGTGGAAAACCGCTTCGGTGAGAGCCAGCTGCTGCGCTACTTCCCTTATTACCTGCTGCTGAACTCTACCCTTGCCGTCACCGCCGCCCTCGCCGCCGCCGGTTTTGACAGCGAGGAGAACCTGATGTCCCGCGTGCGCGACGCGCTGACGGAACTGCGCAAGACGGCAAAGCAGACCCGCTGCCTCGACTACGTCCTCGACAGCCCGACCTGGAACTGCAAAGGCAACTTCTTCTGTTACCTGCACGATCGCAATGAAAACACCATCGCCGATCCGGCGGTGATCTATTTCGACTTTAGCAACCCGTTTTACAAGGAGAAGGCGTAATGGCAATCGCGAATATCGTCCATTCCGGCTACGGCTTTCGCTGCACCGCAACGGATCGCGCGCTGCCGCTGACGTTGGGTCTCGACGGCAGCGCGGTGCTGGAGCGTCTGAGGGGGATCCCGGACGGCTGGCTGGTCGAAGCCCTCGATCAGCTGTTTGTTGCCGCACCCGCGCTGACCGGCATTACCCTGCCCTGGGCGACCTGGCAGGATGAACCCCAGGCGCAGGCGCTGTTTAGCCTGGCTCACGGGGACTATCTGGCACGCGAAACCTTCTGGCAGCTGCCGCTGTGGCTGAAAGGCGAACAATCACGAGCCAGCGGCGGGATGCAGTTTGATGAGAGCCGTCAGCTGTATTTCCCGCTGCGTCCTCACCGCCCGCAGGGCGAAGTGTACCGTCGTTACGATCCGCAAATTAAGCGCACCCTCAGCTTCCGCGTAGCCGACGTGGCGATGGACGGCGAGCGCTTTACCCAATGGATGAACAACCCGCGCGTGAACGCCTTCTGGGAGATGGCGGGCCCGCAGGCCGAGCAGGAAAGCTACCTGCGCCGTCAGCTTGACTCGACCTACTGCTACCCGGTTATCGGCTGCTTCGACGACCAGCCGTTCGGCTATTTTGAACTCTACTGGGCGGCGGAAGACCGCATTGGCCGCCACTACCGCTGGCAGCCGTTTGACCGCGGCCTGCACATGCTGGTGGGCGAAGAGAACTGGCGCGGCGCGCAGTACATCCGCAGCTGGCTGCGCGCCCTGAGCCACTATCTGTATCTCGATGAACCGCGCACCGCGCGCATCGTAGCCGAGCCGCGCTTCGACAACCAGCGCCTGTTCCGCCACCTGGCCTCCGCCGGTTTCGACACGGTGAAAGAGTTCGACTTCCCGCACAAGCGCTCGCGCCTCATCATGAGCAAGCGCCACCGCTTCTTCAGCGAGGTGGAACTGTGAACGCGCTCTGGCAGAAAGTGAACCGCGAGATGGTGGCGAAGATCCTCGCCGAGCTGGAATACGAACGCACCCTGCGCGCTGAGCCGGTTTCGTCGGACGGCTGGCGCATCAGCATGGGCAACGAGTCCTGGCAGTTTCGCGCCGCGCGCGGGATCTGGGGCTGGCTGCATATCGACCCGAACAGCCTGATCGCCGCCAGCGGCGATGCCGTCGAAGCGGAAAGCGCGCTGCTGCAGCTGGCGACGGTGCTGGAGATGAGCGACGCGCAAACGGCAGAGCACATGGAAGATCTCTACGCCACGCTGCGCGGCGACATGCAGCTCCTACAGGCGCGTGAAGCGCTGGACGCGGACGCGCTGATCCACCTCGACCCGGACGAATTACAGTGTCTGATGAGCGGTCACCCGAAGTTTATTTTCAACAAAGGCCGCCGCGGCTGGGGGCTGGACGCGCTGCGCCAGTACGCGCCCGAGTATCGCGGACGTTTTCGTCTGCACTGGGTTGCCGTTCAGCGGAAACATCTGGTCTGGAGCAGCGACGCCGATTGCGATATCAACGCTCTGTTGGCGAGCGCCATGGACAACGCCGAGCGCGCCCGCTTTGACGCCCGCTGGCAGGCGCTGGGTCTCAACGACGGCTGGCTGCCGGTGCCGCTGCACCCGTGGCAGTGGCAGCAGAAGATCGCCATTCATTTCCTGGCGCAGTTGGCGCGCGGAGAGATGGTTGAGCTGGGCGAATTTGGCGACGAGTATCTGGCGCAGCAGTCCCTGCGCACGCTCACCAACGTCAGCCGTCGCGCGCCGTATGACATCAAGCTTCCGCTGACCATCTACAACACCTCCTGCTATCGCGGCATTCCGGGCAAGTACATTGCCGCCGGGCCGCTGGCCTCGCGCTGGCTTCAGCAGCAGTTTGCCACCGACGCCACGCTTGCCCGCTCCGGTGCGCAGGTGCTTGGCGAACCCGCCGCCGGCTATCTGTCGCATCCGGTTTACGCCGCGTTGCCGAAAGCGCCCTACCGCTATCAGGAGATGCTGGGGGTGATCTGGCGCGAGAACCCGTCCTGTTATTTAGAGGACGGTGAGCAGGCGGTGCTGATGGCGGCGCTGATGGAAACCGACAATGCAGGGCGCCCGCTGATCGACGCGTGGATTAAACGCTCGGGGCTAAGCGCCGACGCGTGGCTGGAAAAGCTGTTTGAGGCAACGGTGATCCCGTTCTATCACCTGCTCTGCCGCTACGGCGTGGCGCTGATCGCCCACGGCCAGAACGTGACGCTGGTGATGAAGGATTACGTCCCGCAGCGCATCCTGCTGAAAGATTTCCAGGGCGATATGCGCCTGGTGGATGAGGATTTCCCGCAGGCGCAGAGCCTGCCGGAGCAGGTGAAGGCCGTCACGGCGCGCCTGAGCGCGGATTACATTATTCACGACCTGCAAACCGGTAACTTTGTGACGGTGCTGCGCTTTATCTCGCGCCTCACGCTGCAAAGCGGCGTCAGCGAAACGCGCTTCTACCAGATTCTGGCCGGAGTATTACGGGGTTATATGGCGGCGCACCCGGATCTGGCAGAACGCTTCGCCAAATTCGATCTTTTCAAGCCGCAGATTATTCGCGTGATCCTCAACCCGGTCAAACTGACCTTCTCCGAACACGACGGCGGCAGCCGCATGCTGCCGAACTACGTTACCGACCTCGATAACCCTCTTTTTCTCGCCTCCCGGGAGTCAGCGCAATGAAAACCTATGATTTCATCGGCATTGGTATTGGCCCGTTTAACCTCAGCATCGCCGCTCTGGCCGAAGGGCTGGACGGCTTTAGCTCGCTGTTCCTTGAGCGTAAACCGCATTTCTCCTGGCACCCGGGGATGATGGTGCCGGACTGCCACATGCAGACCAGCTTCCTGAAGGATCTGGTCAGCGCCGTGGAGCCAACCAACCGCCACAGCTTCCTGAACTACCTGGTGCAGCGCAAAAAGTTCTATCGCTTCCTGACCACCGAGCAGCGCACCGTCTCCCGCGAAGAGTTTGCGGACTACCTGTGCTGGGCGGCGGAAAACCTCACCAATCTGTCCTTCAGCCAGCAGGTACAGCAGGTGAGCTTTGATGATAAAAGCGGCCTGTTTGAGGTGATGACCCAGCGCGACCGCTTCCTGGCGCGCCACGTCTGCGTGGGGATTGGCAAACAGATCAACCTGCCTGACTGCGTTACCGTGCAGGACGATACCTGCTTCCACGCCAGCGAGATGATGCTCCGCACGCCGGATCTTGCGGGCAAGCGCGTCACCGTGGTCGGCGGCGGCCAGAGCGGGGCCGACCTGTTCCTGAATATCTTCCGCGGCGAATGGGGTCAGCCGCTGAGCCTGAACTGGGTATCGCGCCGCAATAACTACAACGCGCTGGATGAAGCCGCCTTTGCCAATGAGTATTTCACGCCGGAGTACGTGGACAGCTTCTCCACGCTCGGTGAAGAGGCCCGTCGGCAGATGCTGCACGAGCAGAAGATGACCTCCGACGGTATCACCACCGAGTCCCTGCTGGCGATTTACCGCGCCATGTACCACCGCTTCGAAGTGCTGCGTGAAAAACCCTGGGCGCATCTCCTGCCGTCCCGCTCGGTGACGTCTCTGACGCACCAGGAAAACGGACATCGTCTGAGCATTCAGCATCACCTCGACGGCGGCCGCGAGCAGCTGGAGAGCGACGTGACGATCTTCGCCACCGGCTACCGCGCCGTTCAGCCCGCGTTCCTCGCGCCGCTGTCTCATCGCCTGCATCTGGATACGGACGAAGCCTTCTGCATCAACAACGATTTCACTCTCGAATGGGACGGACCGCAGAGCAACCGCCTGTTCGCAGTGAATGCCGGGATGCACCGTCTCGGCATTGCCGAACCCCAGCTCAGCCTGATGGCCTGGCGCGCGGCGCGAATTCTTAATCGCGCGCACGCCGACGAGCCGTTTGAGCTGGCCACCACCCCCGGCGTTATCCACTGGCGCACCACCGCCAGCCCGGACAGCAGCCCGGTTGTTAAATCATTAGCAAAAACCACCGAGTACTGACACACACAATCAGGATCAACATAACAATGAAACGTTCTCATCTTTGGGTTTTAAATCCTTGCTTGCTTGCAATGCTTTCTACCTCTGCGTGGGCGGAAGAACAAAAGGAAGAAAATATCGTTGTCTCCGCCAGCCGCGCGCACCGCAGCGTGGCGGAGATGGCGCAGACCACCTGGGTCATTGAGCGGGCTGAAATTGAGCAGCAGGTTCAGGGCGGGAAAGAAATTAAAGAGGTGCTGGCGCAGCTGATCCCGGGCATGGACGTCAGCAGCCAGGGCCGTACCAACTACGGCATGAACCTGCGCGGCCGCTCCATGATGGTGATGGTGGACGGCGTTCGCCTGAACTCGTCCCGCAGCGACAGCCGCCAGCTGGACTCTATCGATCCGTTCAACATTGACCGTATCGAAGTGATCTCCGGCGCTACCTCGCTCTACGGCGGCGGCAGCACCGGCGGCCTGGTGAACATCGTCACCAAAAAGGGCCAGCCGGATACCGAAGTTGAGTTCCAGACAGGGGCAAAGAGCGGGTTTAACAGCCACAACGATCACGATGAGAACGTGTCGGCAGCCGTAAGCGGCGGCAACGACAACGCCTCCGGTCGTCTGTCGGTGTCGTATCAGCGCTACGGCGGCTGGTATGACGGCAAAGGCAACGAGGTGATTATCGATAACACCCAGACCGGCCTCCAGTATTCCGACCGTATTGATGTGATGGGAACAGGCACCATCAACATTGACGATCGTCAGCAGCTGCAGCTGACGACGCAGTACTACAAGAGCGAGTCCGACGGCAAGCATGGGCTGTATCTCGGGAAGAACTTCTCGGCGGTAACGGGCGATGCGACCGCGTACAACAAAGGTAATCTCGATTCTGACCGCGTACCGGGCACCGAGCGCCATCTGATTAACCTGCAGTACTCCAATACCGACTTCTGGGGCCAGGATCTGGTCGCGCAGATTTACTATCGCGACGAGAGCCTGACCTATTATCCGTTCCCGACCCTGACCAAAGGCGTGGTGAGCAGCATCGGGGCTTCACAGCAGAAAACCGATTTTTACGGCGGCAAGCTGACGCTGAACAGCAAGCCGGTGGACGATTTAACGCTGACCTGGGGTGTGGATGCCGACCACGAAACCTTCGATGCCAACCAGCAGTTCTTTAACCTGAGCAAGGCCGCGGCGAGCGGCGGCATGGAGCTGGATAACGCCTACAACGTCGGCCGTTACCCGGGCTACAGCATCACCAACCTCGCCCCGTTCCTGCAGGCCAGCTACGACATTGACGCCATCACCCTGAGCGGCGGCGTGCGTTATCAGTACACCGAAAACAAGGTGGACGACTTTGTCGGTTACGCCCAGCAGCAGGCCATCGCCACCGGGAAAGCCACCTCCGCCGACGCGGTACCGGGCGGGAAAACCGATTACAACAACTTCCTGTTCAACGCCGGGATCCTCGGTCGCCTGACCGAACAGCAGCAGCTGTGGTTTAACTTCTCCCAGGGCTTCGAAATTCCGGACCTGGCGAAGTACTACGGCTCCGGCACCTATCAGCTCAGCAACGGTCACTACCGCCTGCTGAACAGCGTCAACGTGAACGACTCGACGCTGGACGGTATCAAGGTCAACGCTTATGAGCTGGGCTGGCGCTACACCGGCGATAACCTGCGCACGCAGGTCGCGGCGTATTACTCGCTCTCGGATAAAACCATCACCATCAACAAGACGGATATGACCATCAACCTGGAAGACGACAAGCGTCGTATCTACGGGGTGGAAGGTCAGGTGGACTATTTCTTCACCGACAGCGACTGGAGCACCGGTGCGAACTTTAACGCCATCAAGTCTGAAACGCGCGAAAACGGCAAATGGGAGAAGCTGACGGTCGACAGCGCCAGCCCGTCGAAAGCCAGCGCATGGGTCAACTGGGCGCCGGGCGACTGGACCCTGCGCGTGCAGAGCACGCAGACCTTTGACGTGTCAGACTCCGACGGCAAGAAGATCGATGGCTATAACACGGTCGACTTCCTGGGCAGCTACGCCCTGCCGGTGGGTAAGGTCAGCTTCAGCGTGGAAAACCTGCTGGACAAAGACTACACCACCGCCTGGGGCCAGCGCGCGCCGGGGCTGTATAGCCCAACCTACGGCGCACCGGGCCTGTATACCTATAAAGGCCGCGGACGTACCTTTGGTCTGAACTACTCCGTACTGTTCTGATCCTGCGCGCCGCCTGCGGGCGGCGCTTTTTGCTGTGTAATTTCAACGCAAATTTGCCATAAAATCAGCGATTTGCTGAAATTGTCGGCAAACGAACGAAAAGTTTAATTTCCCCCTTTGACAAGGTGAACGCAGGTCGATAATATTCGCCCCGTTCACACGATTCCTCTGTAGTTCAGTCGGTAGAACGGCGGACTGTTAATCCGTATGTCACTGGTTCGAGTCCAGTCAGAGGAGCCAAATTTAAAAAGCCTGCTTTTAAAGCAGGCTTTTTGCTTTTCTGCGTATCTGAAGTTAACTCTGAATCGCATCCAGCCTGGCAATCACCTTAATCTCAAACTGGAATCCGTACAGCCACGTCACGCCGATCCCGGTCAACGTAGGGTAAGGCGCTTCCCCCCAATATTCTGGCAGGATTCTCCAGATAGCGTCGAGGTTTGACTCGGGATCGACGACAAAGAGGGTAACGTCAACTACGTCATCGAACGTGCAGCCCGCAGCCGTAAGAACAGCATTAAGGTTATCGAATGCCAGCCGGATCTGCGCGTTGAGATCCTCTTCCGGCGAACCATCCTCCCGGCTACCAACCTGTCCCGAAACAAACAGGAAGCCGTTAGATTTGATGGCGGGTGAATAGCGATTGCGCTCATAGAGCGCCTGCCGACCGAAGGGAAAAACGGCTTCGCGCGTTGTCATGTTTGTACCTCTGTAATGGGGCTAAATCTGCCCGGTGAGCATAAACACACTTTACAGGCGCCGGAGCGGGCGGATAAACAAGCGACTTTGTCCATCATTGTTTGTAATATCCAAACAATCGATGAAAAAAGAGGACAAGGGATGGATCGTTTCGATGCGATGCGCGCCTTTGCTCGCGTGGTGGAGGCAGGCAGTTTCACCAGGGCTGCCCAAACGCTTCATATGAGCAAAACCACGGTGACGCAGCTTATTCAGCAGCTGGAAGCGCGACTGCGCGTCAGGCTGCTCCATCGCACTACCCGTAGGCTCGGTGTGACTCCTGATGGCGCGGTCTACTACGAGCGCGTCATCCGCCTGCTGGCGGACATGGAAGATGCTGAAAATAGCCTCTCCAGTTCGGCGATGACGCCCAGGGGACGGCTACGGATAGATGTGCCCACTCCTCTCGCCCGCCTGGTGCTGGTGCCCGCGCTACCGGCTTTTCACGCGCGCTACCCTGATATCCAGTTCGACATGGGCGTGAGTGACCGGGTGGTGGATCTGATCGGCGACAACGTGGATTGCGTCGTGCGCGGCGGTGCAATCAACGACCAGTCCCTGATCGCACGCCATGTCGGCGATTTACAAATCGGTGTTTACGTCGCACCGAGCTATGTGGAACGCCTCGGCGCCCCTGCGCACCCGCGAGAGCTGGAAAACACGGACCATCGCATAGTGGGATTCTTGTCCTCACGCACCGGCAAGGTTGATCCTCTGGTACTGCACGGTGAGAGTGAACGTATTGAAATCACGGGAAGCTATGTGCTTGCAGTGGATGATGGCAACGCCTACCTCGAAGCTGGGCTCGCGGGATTAGGCGTGATTGCGCTACCCGTCTATATGGCGGCAGCGCATCAGGCATGTGGTTCCTTGATTCCGCTATTTGAAGACTGGCGTATTGATCCAATGCCCCTGTATCTGGCATTTCCGCCGAACCGCCACGTTAACGCCAAACTGCGTGTTTTTATTGATTGGATCGTTGAATTGATGCAGCAGCATGTCCCTACTTCTGCCAATAAATAACTGCATCTCAGCCCGCTGAGTCGTATATCAGCTTTGACTAGTGGTCATCATGGCGTTTTGACAGAAAGGGAATTCAAAGTTGGCTTACAACTTAGCCAACTTTTGGGTAAGGCGATCCAGTCAAAGGAGCCAAATTTGAAAAGCCTGCTTTTCTATTGGCCGTTGCTTTCCGCGGCAACCACCAACTGCCGCCAGGCCGCCACTTCCTCATCCAGCCACGCGACAAAAAGAGCCACCTCCGGCTTCGTCTCCGTTGCCTGTGCTGTCACCAGCCAGTAAGGCCAGGGATACGGCGCGGTGATGGAGGTTAGCTGGACCAGCTCGCCCCGGGTGATGGCATCCTGAACCAGAGAGCGGCGCTCCAGCGCGATGCCTTTCCCGAGCCGAACGGCTTCAATAATGATATTGGAGTCGTTAATGCATAAACCGCCAGGCACGATCTCTTTCTCCAGCCCCGCATTCACGCACCACGTTTTCCACGACTCCATGGAAAAAATAATATGACTTTTTGCAATCTCAGCCGGCGTAGCGGGCAGCACACCGCCGTTATAGCCGGGTGCGGCCACCACAATGAGTTGATCGGAAAAAAGGTAATGGCTTTCACTCCCTTCCCAGTTTCCCTTCCCCATCCGTATCGCGATATCTATCCCCTCCTGCTGCAGGCTGGTGACCGTCAGGCTGGCCTGGATCCGCAGGGTGATAAGTGGATATTTCGCGCGAAAGCGTTCCAGGCGCGGCAACAGCCAGTGGCATCCAAAAGACGGCACCATCGCCAGCGTCAACTCCTGCTTTCTCGGCTTCACCTGCACGAGCCGGGTGGCATCTGCGATATGGTTCAGCGCCTCGCGTACCTGTAAGGCATAGAGCCGCCCTTCTTCGTTGATCTGCACCCCGCGTCCCTGACGGATAAAGAGCTTAACGCCCACCATCTCCTCCAGCAGTTTGATCTGCTGGCTGATAGCGGAATGGGTAACGTGGAGTTCTTTCGCCGCCAGCGTCACGCTGCCAAGACGGGCGACGGCTTCAAAGCTTCGCAAACTGGCAATGGGTGGAAAATCCGACATGAAAGCACTCCCTTATCAGCGCTGGATGTATAACGACAGCTTGCCCACATGTCAGTAATACTAACCTTTACGGTAAGATACTGAAGATATTCGCCAGGAAGTTTGTATTGTACTGTCTGTTCATCCTCTTCAATGACGCGTTATTTCACAGAGACAGGAAAACGGGAACGATGATTAAGCTTGTTGGCATGATGGATTCACCTTATGTACGGCGCGTGGCGATCTCCCTTGAGCTTTATGGCGTTGATTTTGAAAGCCAGCCGCTGTCGGTCTTTAGCACTTTCGAAGCGTTCTCCCGAATCAACCCCGCGGTAAAAGCGCCCACGCTGATTCTGGATAACGGAATACGTTTGATGGATTCGTCGCTGATACTGAATTATTTCGAGGCTCAGGCCGCCCCCGGGCGGAGGCTCCTGCCCGTCGCGCCGGATGCGCTGGCAAACGATCTTCAGACGCTGGGCTTTATCCTCGCCGCCGCGGAGAAAGCCGTGCAAAATGTGTATGAACACCACCAGCGCCCGGTGGAAAAGCAGCACGCTTTATGGGTCGAACGCATTACAACCCAGCTGCTTGCTGCCTGCAGGGAATGGAATGTCTTGCTGAAGACGCGTCCGACCTCCGCCGCTCCCGATCAGGTTGCCGTCACGAGCACGGTTGTCTGGACGTTTATTCAGTCGATGATCCCCCACGTCGTTAACGCAGCGGATTTTAGAGAGATTCAGGCGGTTGCCGAATCATTCGAATCACAGGCGGTCTTTAAAAAATATCCGTTCAACTAAGCGATGAGCCCGGTCAGCGCAGCGCTACCGGGCAAACCAGCGCCTAAATCTGATAATCAATCGCCACTTCTTCCGGTTCCATCACCTGGCGTTTAATCTCATCCACCGACAGCCCGGCGTTGCAGAGCTCGATAAAGCGCCACACGTAGTTGCGCTGCAGCTGCCCGCGCTTCAGGCCAAGCCATACGGTATTGGCGTCAAACAGATGACGCGTATCAAGACGCACCAGGTTCCCGTCCTCGCGTTCTCCGCTGGACTGTTCCGCCACCAGGCCAATGCCGAGACCCAGCTCGACGTAGGTTTTGATCACGTCAGAATCCTGCGCGCTCAGCACCACGTCCGGCGTTAGCCCTTTGCGGTTGAACGCCTCGTCTATGCGCGAGCGTCCGGTTATCCCCTGGCGGTAGGTAATTAGCGGCCATTTCGCGACGTCTTCCAGCGTCAGAGGGGAAACCTGATTCAGCGGGTGATCGACCGGGAGTAATAAGCTGTGGTACCAGCGGAACCAGGGGAACGCCACCAGCAGCGGGTCGTTGCTCAGGCGTTCGCTGGCAATGCCGATATCCGCCCCACCGTTTTGCAGCAGCACTTCAATTTCCTGCGGCGTGCCCTGGATGAGCTCCAGACGGACGTCGGGGAAAAGTTCGCGGAATGCTTTAATCACCGGCGGCAGGCTGTAGCGCGCCTGGGTGTGGGTGGTGGCGATGGTGAGTACGCCCGAGGCGTCATTGGTGAAGAGATCCGCCAGACGACGCACGTTGCTGGCCTCGTTGAGGATCCGCTCAGCGATAGTGAGTAAAGCCTTGCCCGGCTCCGTCATGCCGAGCAGCCGCTTGCCGCGACGGATAAAGATCTCTATGCCCAGCTCCTCTTCCAGCTCGCGGATATGGCGGCTGACGCCGGACTGAGAGGTATAAAGCATATTGGCGACCTCGGTCAGGTTGTAGTCCCGCCTGGCCGCCTCACGGATAATTTTAAGTTGCTGGAAATTCACGATTCACTCCGGCGCATCTGACATAGCTCTATTGTTAGAGTCAGCCGCGCTGCAGAACAAATAATAAAAACCAGCATCTTATGCTTTTATGGAATATCAGCTCACGAGCTGGAGTTCACGGTTCTCAAGCGACGGCTTGCTGACCAGCGACATCAAAATCTCTTTTACCGCCTGCGCCTGCGGCGACAGCGAACCGCGTGCAGACATATTCAGCGACAGCGGCAGGCTCATCGAAGGCGTGGTGATGCGCGCCATCCAGCCGTTTGCCGCGCTGCACAGCGAGCGTGCTGCGGATTCCGGCAGAACCGTCACGCCCATTCCGCTGGCAATGGCCGCGGTGAGCGTGGAGATTGAGTCAATTTCACCGATGATTTTAGCCGTCAGGCGGCGCAGGGAGAACGCTTCGTCCACGCGCACGCGCACGGCGCTGTAGTCGCGCGGTAGATAAAGGTTCATCTCTGCCACGGCGGTAAGGTCTACGCTCTGGCCCGGACAGTCGCGGGTCCCCACGAGGTAGAGATCTTCTTTCAGCAGCGGCTGGCTGGTGATGCCGGCGACCGGGGAGCGATCGTAAAGGACCGCCATATCCAGCTGGCCGTTGAGCAGTTTGTCATTCAGCACGGAGCCGCTGTTTTCGTGCAGGTACACCAGCACCTCAGGCAGCTCGGCGCGAACGGCCTGCAGCAGCGGCATGGTAATAGAGGACGCGGCCGTTCCCGGCGCCAGGCCGATAGAAACGTGCCCGCTCAGGGTCTGTCCCACGTTATTCACCGCAAGCTGCGCCTGTTCACACTGGCGGAGGATGGTGCGCGCATGGGTATACAGGATCTTGCCTGCTTCCGTTGGCGTGACGCCGCGTTTGGTGCGGATCAACAGCTGCTGATCCATCTCGCCTTCCAGAGTAGCCACCTGCTGGCTCAGCGCAGGCTGCGCGATATGCAGCACTTCTGCCGCTTGAGTCAGGCTGCCGATATCGACGATTTTTACGAAGTATTTCAGTCGTCTTAAGTTCATTTTGCCCCCTGTTCGAAATGCTGTGCCGGAAACGGCTGTCGTTGTTGAACAGGTTTTGCAATATGAATGCCACTTTTACCAGGCGGTCTAAATTGTTCGCTAAGCGCCTGAAAATAAGGAAACCTAATTACAGAGGGGGGTTTTATTACCGAAACAGCAGTTTATGATCTGCCCCATTAGGGGTATACCCGCACCATGACGGTGCATTCCGCTGTCAAAAACATCACTTTGCCGATTTTGTCAGCAAACGATCAAAAGGCGTTGATCCACCCTTTGACAAGGCGAACGCAGGTCGATAATATGCGCCCCGTTCACACGATTCCTCTGTAGTTCAGTCGGTAGAACGGCGGACTGTTAATCCGTATGTCACTGGTTCGAGTCCAGTCAGAGGAGCCAAATTTAAAAAGCCTGCTTTTAAAGCAGGCTTTTTGCTTTTCTGCGCAAGGTAAATGCAAAACGGCAACCGGGTTGCCGTTTTTAGTGTTTGCACCCTCTCCCGCGGGAGAGGGCTGGGGTGAGGGCACCAGCCCGCACTTTCCCTTCACATACCGATCTTAACCGGCATCCCCGACCGCCGTTCCAGCTCAGCGCCCGCGCCCTCGTTTATCAGCTGCGTTCGCTGCGCGGCTGAAATGGGCAGCGGCACTTTACTGGTCGATTCAAACTCCGCGCGGTTACGTGATAATGGCTCGTGAACTTCCACCCAGTGGCTGCCGTCCGGCTCGGTGGTGACTTTAACCGGCCTGTCGATCAGCTGCACGCGGGTGCCTACGGGAACATTATCGAAAAGATACTTGATGTCGTTATTACGCAGACGGATACAGCCCTGGCTCACCCGCAGCCCGATGCCGAAATTCGAGTTTGTGCCGTGAATGGCATACAGCCTGCCGATATAAATCGCATACAGCCCCATCGGGTTATCCGGCCCGGCGGGCACAAATGCCGGCAGCGTTTTCCCTTCTGCCGCATAGGCGCGACGCGTATTCGGCGTCGGAGACCAGGTTGGCCCCTCCTGCTTACGCTCAACGGCCGTCACCCAGTTACGCGGGGTTTCGCGCCCGGCCTGACCGATGCCGATGGGCAGTACTTCAACGGTGTTACCGCCAGGCGGGTAATAGTAAAGGCGCATTTCTGCCGCGTTAACGATAATGCCCTCGCGGACGGTGTCAGGCAAAATCAGCTGCTGAGGTATCACCAGCCGGGTGCCGGATTTGGGCAAAAAAGGATCCACGCCCGGGTTTGCTTCCAGCATATTGCTTAGCCCCTGCCCGTACCGCGCGGCAAAGGCTTCCAGAGGCAGCGTGTTGCCTTCGGGAACGGTGATGATAATCGGGTTTCCCACCAGACGACTGCCTTCCGGCGGAAGCGTATAGGTTACGGCAAACGCACCGGGTACAGCGGCACACAGCGTAAGGACGAACCAGGTAAGTCGAATCATAGTTTCCTGTGCTCAAAAAAGAGAAAGCCTAGTCTCAGGCAGGCTTTCTCAGTTTACGCTATTACGCCTCGGTTTTGCGCCACCTGCGCGTCAGCACTTTCTCCGCCTCGACAATAAGGAACATCACAAAACCAATCAGGAAGGTGATGACCCAGTAGCGGAACGGCAGCGCTTCGGTGCCAAACAGCATCTGCATGAACGGTGCGTAAATGATAAGAAGCTGTAACGCCAGCAGTACGCCGCTCACGATCCAAATCCCTTTGTTCGCCAGCAGGCCTTTGCTCAGCGAGAAGCCGTCATTAACGCGGCAGTTGAGCATGTAGAACCACTGCGCAGTGACCAGGGTTTGCAGCAGCACGGTGCGGATAAATTCCGCCGAATAACCGCGCGGCTGAAGCCAGGCTTCCAGCACGAAGGCGCTAATGGCAATCATCAGACCGACAAACACGACGCGCCAGATGGCATAGCCGTCCATCACATGGAGATTCGCCTTGCGCGGTGGCCGGTTCATGATGTCCTTCTCACCCGCTTCAAACGCCAGGCCAAACGACAGCGTTGCCGACGTCGCCATGTTCATCCACAGGATCAGGACCGGCGTCAGCGGGATCAGGTTCCCCGCCAGCAGCGCGATGATGATCAGCAGAGCCTGCGCGATGTTGCTGGGGATAACGAACAGAATGGTCTTTTTCAGGTTATCGTAAACCCGGCGTCCCTCGTGCACCGCGCTTGCAATGGTGGCAAAGTTGTCATCCGTTAACACCATGTCGGCGGCTTCCTTGGTCACTTCCGTCCCCTTAATCCCCATGGCAATACCCACATCCGCCCGCTTGAGCGCGGGGGCATCATTTACGCCATCCCCGGTCATGCCCACGACTTCCTGCTTACTTTGCAGAGCCTGCACAAGGCGGAATTTATCCTCCGGGCTGGTTCGGGCGAAAATATCGTACTGCTGCGCGGCGTCGCTCAGCTGACGATCGTCCATCGCCTCCAGCTCACGTCCGGTGATAGCGCTTGCGGCGTTACCAATCCCCAACATTTGCCCAATGCTCATTGCCGTTTGCGGGTGGTCGCCGGTGATCATTTTCACGCGGATCCCGGCCTGCAGACAGTCGGCAATGGCGGTAATGGCTTCAGGACGCGGCGGGTCCATCATCCCTGCAATACCCAGCAGGATCACGCCATCATGCAGGTCCGGGTGATCCAGCTCGCGTTGTCCCTCGCGGGCAGGTTTCCAGGCCGCGGCCACCATGCGCAGACCTTCCCGGGCATACTCTTCAATCTTCCCTTCCCAGTAAGGCTGATCGAACGGCTGCAGTCCGTCATTCGTCTGCTGGTACTGGCAGAGGCGGAACAGGACGTCCGGCGCGCCGGTGATTAAAATCACCTCTTCATCGCCCAGCCGGTACAGCGTGGACATGTATTTATACTGTGAATCAAACGGGATTTTGCTGCGCATTTCGGTGTCGACCGGTGGGAGCGGGATTTTCGCCGCCAGCACCTTCAGCGCGCCCTCGGTTGGGCCCCCGGTGATTTTCCACAGCCCCTGCTCGTCTTTGATTAGCTGGCTGTCATTGCAGAGGTCAATGGTGCGCAGATAGCGTTCCAGCAGGGAACCCTGCGTCACGCTGACGGGCGTCGGGTCATCTACGGGGTGAATATTCCCCACCGGTTCGTAGCTGTCGCCCTCTACGCGATAGGTCGTGTCAGCGGTAATCACTGCTTTGACCGTCATTTCATTCATCGTCAGGGTGCCGGTTTTATCCGAGCAGATGACCGTCATCGCCCCCAGCGTTTCCACCGTAGGCAGCTTGCGAATAATGGCCTTGCGACGCGCCATGGCCTGTACGCCAAGCGAAAGGATGATGGAAATAATGGCCGGCAGGCCTTCCGGCACGGCGGCAACGGCGAGGCTGATAAGCGACAGCACCAGTTCAGAAACCGGCATATCCCGGAACAGGAGGCTAAAGACAAACAGCGCCACCATCATCACCAGGATAGTGATGAAGATGGTCTTACCGAGCTTATCCATCTGCACCATCAGCGGCGTGCGGTGCTTTTCAATGTCGGACATCATCTGATTGATGTGGCCCAGCTCGGTCTCGCCCCCGGTTGCCACCACCACGCCTTTACCGCCGCCGGAGCTGACGGTAGTGCCTGAGTAGAGCAGATTATACCGGTCACCTAAGGGCAGTTCCCCGCTTAACGCATCGCTGTTTTTCTCAACAACGGTGGATTCGCCGGTCAGGATGGCCTCCTCCACGCGCAGGTTATGCGCTTCAACCACGCGCAGGTCCGCAGGGATACGATCCCCGGCGCGGATCACCACGATATCTCCCGGGACCAGCGCCGTGGTGGGGATCGTTTCGTGATTCCCCTGTCGTACCACCACGGCTTCGCTGGAGAGCATATTGCGAATGCTCTGCAACGATTTTTCAGCATTGCTCTCCTGGATATGGCCAATCAGCGCGTTAATGATGGCAACCCCAAGGATCACAAACATGTCTACCCAGTGGCCCATAAAGAGCTTAAGCAACGCGGCCACCAGCAGAACGTAAATCAATACGTCGTTAAAATGCGCCAGGAAGCGTAGCCAGGCGGGTTTACCCTTTTTTTGCGGTAACGCATTCTCACCGTGCTGCTGAAGTCGGGCTGATGCCTCTGTGCCGCTAAGGCCTTCCAGGGTGGAGTGGATATTCGACAGGGTTTCGTCAACGGTTTGTTGATAATACGGACGTTCAGGTTTTCCTGTTTTCATCGTTCCTTCCTCAGGTTCTATTCAGAAATCACCTTGCTTCTCTGTAATTAACGAATAACGAAAACAGGAACATGAGCGTAACGAACAATACTTGCCGCCTCCGATCCTAACAAATGGGTTTGAATATTTGGATTTCGCGAGCCGACAATAATCGCGCCGACGGTAAGTTCATCCGCCAGCTTAATAACCTCATCACGAACATTCCCGCTACGGACGTGGAGATGAACACGCTCTTCTGGCAGATTTACTTTTTTGACCAGATCAGACAGCTTTTCTTTTGAATTATTAATCATATATTCATCCATTTTGCGCGCATCTGAAATAAAACCACGCGTCAGTTCGGCTGAAAATTTGGGCATGACGTGCAGCAAATGAATGTCACCCGATGCGCTTTGCGCCAGAAACTGTGCATGCTGCAACGCTTTATCCGCCAGGCTTGTCTCGTAGACATCCACCGGAACGAGAATGTTTTTATACATATCGAGCATCCTTTTTATAACCAACACGAGAGTGAATGAAGCAAAAAAACGCATTAAATGCAGGGGGTTGCCCTTAATGACAGTTACGATAAAAAGAGATGAACAATATTAAACGTAGCACAGGAATATCAGATTTAGCGTTTCCCCACTGATAATGGTTATTTAACATTTATCTTTTCGCCGACTATGCTCATAGTCAGCCACCGCTTCCGACTCATGGAGGAATGTATGTATGGTTTAAGCCTGATCCGCCTGGGTATGTTTATTGCACTTGCCATTATCGCCAGCACGGCGATTGGTTTATTTACCTATATGGTCGTCACTGTTCTGGCAGAATAGTGTCACCCCCTATCCAGGTTATGGAATAAATAAAACTGTTATTTATTAGGGGAATACAGTGAACCGCTACCTCTCTCTTTTACCGTTCGTTTTGTTAACGCTCACGGCGTGCGATCCAAAACCGAAGCAAGCTTCCCCCCTTCCCAGGATGGTAAAAGTGGCGGAGGTGACGGTTCCAGGTCACGCCCAGCAGCGCGTTTTTCCCGCCCGCATTGAATCGGGCGATGCCACAGACCTTTCCTTCAAGCGCGCAGGTCAAATTGAAGCGCTCGATGTGCGTCAGGGTGCAGCCATCAAACAGGGGCAACAGCTTGCCAGACTGAACGCCCGTGAAGCCCAGCAGCGGGTTAACGACAGGCAAACGGCGGCGACGCTGGCCCAGAGGCAGTTTGACCGCTTCCAGACGCTGGCGGGCCGCCAGGCGATTTCGAAAGCAGAAATGGACGTGCAGCGCGCGAACCGCGATTCGGCGAATGCGGCGCTGCAGATTGCCCGAGAAGAGCTAAATCAGATGACGCTCGTTGCCCCCTTCAGCGGGACGGCGGCCAGCGTGCACGTGCGAAACCATCAGGTAGTGTCCCCCGGCCAGCCCATCGCGACGTTAACCCGCACCGACCTGCTGGACGTGGTGTTCAGCATCCCTGAAAACCTGTTTAAGACCTTTGATATCCGCAACGCGCAGTATCGCCCCGTGGTGAGAATTAACGCCATTCCGGATCGGGAATTTACCGCCGTCTACAAAGAGCATTCGGGCAGCAGCGACAGCAATACCCTGACCTGGCAGGTGATACTCACCATGCCGCGGCCAGATGATTTTCCCGCCGTCGGTGGCGTAAGCGGTACGGTGACCATCAATTTAACCAACCTCCCGGCGGGCGCGGACGCTCAGGCGCTGGTCGTACCGGTTGAGGCAGTCTTTAACCCGAACAACAGCCCGCGCAACGAGCCGCACGTCTGGGTCGTAACGGGCGAAGGCGACACGCTCCATCTTGAAGACCGCAAGGTCAGCGTGGGGCAAGTGAGCACCGAAGGCGTGGTGATTACCAGCGGGCTTAAGGCGGGCGAACGCGTGGTGGCCGCAGGCGTTGGGGAGCTCCATGCTAACCAGCCGGTGCGTATCTGGACGCGTGAACGGGGACTGTAATGGATATCTCTCGTCAATTTATTAATAACCCTGTTCGCGTCTGGCTAACGATCCTGCTGCTGGGCATCGGGGGTATTTTCGCCCTGTTGAATATCGGCAGGCTGGAAGATCCCGCCTTTACCATCAAAACCGCAGTGGTGGTCACCCACTATCCCGGCGCATCCGCTCAGCAGGTTGAAGAGGAGGTGACGCTTCCGCTGGAGAATGCCCTTCAGCAGCTGCCTTATCTGGACAACGTGAGCTCCATCTCTTCAAACGGTCTGTCGCAAATCACCGTTAACATCGCTTCTCGCTATCACTCGAACGAGCTGCCGCAGATTTGGGATGAACTGCGCCGCCGCGTGGGCGATGCCTCGCGTCTGTTCCCGCCCGGCGTCGTCACGCCCTTTGTGAATGACGATTTCGGCGACGTGTTCGGCTTCTTCTTCGCCATTTCCGGAGATGAATTCAGTAATCCTGAACTGGTGCGATATGCGGAGCAGCTGCGCCGGGAGTTGATTCTGATCCCCGGCGTCGCGAAGGTCGCCATCGGCGGGGCCATTAGCCAACAGGTCAATATCGATATCTCCCTGACCAAAATGGCCGCGCGCGGCATTACGCTGAACCAGCTTTCCGCCCTGCTCAGCAGACTTAACGTCGTTTCCAGCGCCGGAGAAATCACCTCCGGCACGGAATCCATTCGCCTACACCCGACCGGTGAGTTCGAGAATCTTGATGAACTGGCGGATATCATCATCACGCCTTCCGGCACCGGGGCGGCGACGCGTCTGCGGGATATCGCCACGCTGTCGCGCGGGCTGAACGAATCGCCGGCCAGTATCTACCATGCCAACGGCAAAAAAGCCGTTACCATGGGCGTCTCGTTTATTCCCGGCGTGAACGTTATCGACGTGGGCCACGCGCTGGAGGCGAAGCTAAACCAGATGTCGGCGGAAAAACCGGCGGGCATACAGATAGACCTGTTTTACGATCAGGCAGCCGAAGTGGGCCACTCCGTTAACGGTTTTATTATTAACTTTCTGATGGCGCTGGCGATTGTCATCGGCGTACTGCTGATCTTTATGGGCGTGCGCAGCGGGATCATCATTGCGTTTTCTCTCGCGCTTAACGTGCTCGGCACGCTGCTGATTATGTATCTGTGGGGCATTGAGCTGCAGCGCATCTCGCTCGGGGCGCTGATTATCGCCCTCAGCATGCTGGTGGATAACGCCATCGTGATTGTCGAAGGAGTATTGATTGCCCGACAGCAGGGCTCCCCGCTGTTAACCGCCGTGAACTACATCATCCGCCGCTCCGCCCTGCCGCTGCTGGGGGCGACGGTGATTGCCATCCTGGCGTTTGCTCCTATCGGGCTGTCGCAGGACTCCACCGGGGAATACTGTAAATCCCTGTTCCAGGTGCTGCTGATTTCCCTGATGCTGAGCTGGTTTTCGGCGCTCACCCTCACCCCGGTGCTGATTAAGTGGTGGTTGTTTAAAAACGACAGCGCGCCCGATAAAACCGACGAGTCAGATCCTTACGATAAACGCCTCTACCGCGCCTACCAGCGCCTGCTTAACACGCTGCTGCACCATAAGGCACCGACGCTCATTGTGATGGCTGCGCTGCTGGCCGCGTCTGTCTGGGGCTTCGGCGCCGTACGGCAAAACTTTTTCCCGTCGTCTAATACGCCGATTTTCTTTGTCGACCTGTGGTTACCCTACGGTACGGATATCAAGTGGACTGAGAAAATGACCAGCGATATTGAAAAGACGATCAATGGCCAGCCTGGCGTGGAGACCACCGTCTCAACCATTGGTCAGGGAAGTATGCGCTTCATTCTGACCTATAGCGGACAGCGCCAGTACAGCAACTATGCGCAGATCATGGTAAGAATGGACGACCAGCGCAACATCTCTGCCCTGACGCGCCACGTGGACGAGTACATCGCGCGGAACTATCCGCAGGTCAACGCCAGCACCAAACGCGTGATGTTTGGCCCCTCCGGCGACAGCGCCATTGAGGTGCGCATTAAAGGCCCCGACCCTGACCGGCTGCGTCTGATAGCCAGCCAGGTGGACGATATCCTCACGCGCGACCCGGCCACGGGCAGCGTCAGGAACGACTGGCAAAACCGCAGCAAGGTTATCCGCCCACAGTACATTGCCGCCCTGGGCCGCGAGCTTGGCGTAGATAAGCAGGACGTTGATAACGCGCTGGAGATGAACTTCTCCGGCAGCCGGGCGGGGCTGTACCGGGAAGGCAGCGACCTGCTCCCGGTCGTGGTGCGCCCGCCTGAGAGCGAACGGCTGGACGCCAATCACCTGAATAACGTGCTGGTGTGGAGCCAGACGCGGCAGCAGTATATCCCGCTGAGTAACGTCGTCAGCCGCTTCTCGCTGGAGTGGGAAGATCCGCTCATCCTTCGACGCGACCGCTCGCGGGTGCTGACGGTTCAGACGGACCCGGACCCGCTGAGCCAGCAAACCTCCGGGGACATTCTTGCCCGCGTGAAGCCGCAGATTGATGCCCTTAGCCTGCCACACGGCTACAGCATCGAGTGGGGGGGCGACGCGGAAAACTCCAGCGAAGCGCAGCAGGGGCTATTCACTACGCTACCTCTCGGGTATCTGGTGATGTTTGTTATTACGGTGCTGATGTTCAGCTCGGTGAAAAATGCGGTCGCCATCTGGCTGACCGTACCGCTGGCGCTGATTGGCGTGACGCCGGGATTTTTACTTACCGGCATTCCCTTTGGCTTTATGGCGCTGATTGGCCTGCTGAGCCTGAGCGGCATGCTGATCCGCAACGGCATCGTGCTGGTGGAAGAGATCGAACAGCAGAAAACGCAAAAGGATCAGCACGAGGCGATCGTGTACGCCGCGACCTCGCGCCTGCGCCCCATCCTGCTCACCGCGTTTACGACCGTACTCGGCCTGGCTCCGCTGCTGCTGGACGTTTTCTTCCAGAGCATGGCCGTTGTGATTATGTTTGGACTGGGGTTTGCTACAATCCTGACGCTGCTGGTACTCCCCGTTATCTATGCGTGTTTCCATCGTAAGGACGAAGCCAAACAACAATGAATGCGACAGGGCTGAACATTATCAAAACGCTGGGCTGTATGACGGCGGTGACCTTCTTTACCATCTACAACACCTGGGATCATTATGATTACGACTATCACTGGATCCTGGGGTTTTTAACCTTTATCTCGACGATTGCCACGCCGCTGTTTTTTGTCGTTGCGGGCTATCTCGACGGACAATCACGGCACGGCACCCGCTGGCAGCTGGGTAAAATTAAAAGTCTGGTGATTGTTTTTCTGTTCTGGATAACGATCTACTACCTGTGGGAGCCCTATCAGCGCGGGTATTTAATCCAGCCCTGGTTCGTGTTTGCGTTTGTGGTGATTTACACCTTCCACCCGGCGGTGGAATGGCTCAGCCAGCGGCGATCGCTGTTCTGCGGCGCGATTGCCGCCCTGCTGCTCTTTTCCTACGGATACGATCTGCTATCGGCGCTCTATCCTGAAACGCACGCCCTTTCTCTTTCACCGCAGTATCGGCTGTGGACGTGGCTGCTGTTTTATCTGACGGGGCAACTCTTCTGCGACCCGAAAGTCGCCGAGTGGATTAGCCGCAAAAATGTGGTCCGGGCGGCGGTTGTCGCCATCCCGTTTATCTACCTCTTCACCTGGTTTTACGAGCGCCACTTCTTCTTCGCGCTGTTCAAGGCGGACAGAAACGCCTTTATTCTTACCGGCTCGCAGATCTACATCCTGATTATTGCCCTGGTGATTGCGGCGAACGGCGTGCGCTTTCGCCGCAACGCTGAATTTAAGGAGTCCATTCTGGCCGCCATCAGCAAAACGATGACCGGCGTGTACATCGTGCACTACTCGGTGTTTCATCTGCTGACGGCGCTGATACCGGTGACCTCTCTCGGCATGAAGCTGGCGCTGATTGTGCTCACTTTCATTACCTCTGTTCTCTTCTCCATGCTGGTATTGTCTAACGCCGTGGCTAAAAAGGTGATCACCCTTTAAAAGCCTAAGCGCAGCCAGGCAAAGAGCACGTTGCCGTTGTTATACGTCCCGGGAATATAGGTGAACTGAACGGTAACGCGCTTATACCCGGCCGAAAAAAGCGGGAAGATGAACGGTAGCGGGACATAGTTTGCAAAATCATCTCGCGCCGTGATGCCCGCCGCGGCGCCGAGCCCAAGGCGGAAATCTTTGGCATTATCCAGATACCAGCCTTTTTCCCAGCCATAGCCCATCGCGGGCTGCCATTCGTTGTGCGAGTCCTTGAACATCATCGCGAACAGCGCGCTCCAGTTGCCCTCTTCGTTATAGCGGGAAACGCCCAGCCCGCCGCCCCACGGCATTTCATTGTAATTGTCCGTTTTTTCTTTGTCGTACATAAAGCGAGCGTGCCAGCTCAGGAACGGCAGGTACAGGTCGTAACGTTGAGGCTCTTCCCAGGTCTGGGAGATATCATCCGTCAGCGCATTCCACCAGCCGCTGATGCGTTGCTCACCGTAGACGTTGGGCTCCGCGTTAAGCGGTGCGACGAATAAAAACAGGACCATCCAGAATGCCGAAAAGGTGCGTTGCATCGTTATTCCCTCAGCTTAGGCCACGCAGCGGTATCTATAACTGTAATCCATTCAGCACTAACCGGAGCCAAACAGACTGATTTATATCGAGGTAGGGGAAGATGAAATTTATTTATTCAGCGCCTTCCGGAAAGATAAAAACGTTTTCTCAGGCGTTTTGTCGCGGTAGTCTCATAGGTTCCGTTGATACGACGGCTGCTTTGTGAGTGACCTTTTCTTATACCAATAATTAAAAATCAGTATGGACAGGACAATTATGGACTCCACCCTCATCTCCGATCGTCCCAACGAGGAGACACCTTCGCTCAATCGTGCCCGCCGCGCGGCCTTAGGCAGCTTCGCGGGTGCCGTCGTCGACTGGTATGATTTTCTGCTTTACGGCATCACTGCCGCCCTGGTGTTTAACCGCGAGTTTTTTCCTCAGGTCAGCCCCGCGATGGGCACACTCGCCGCATTTGCCACCTTCGGCGTCGGCTTTCTGTTTCGCCCGCTGGGCGGGGTGATCTTCGGCCACTTCGGCGACCGTCTTGGCCGCAAGCGCATGCTGATGCTCACCGTCTGGATGATGGGGATCGCCACCGCGCTTATCGGTATTCTCCCCTCGTTTGCCTCCATCGGCTGGTGGGCACCGGTACTGCTGGTCACCCTGCGCGCCATCCAGGGCTTCGCCGTAGGCGGCGAATGGGGCGGCGCGGCGCTGCTGTCCGTTGAGAGCGCGCCGAAGCACCGGAAAGCGTTTTACAGCAGCGGCGTACAGGTCGGGTACGGCGTAGGCCTGCTGCTTTCCACCGGGCTGGTATCGCTAATCAGCCAGTTCACCACCGACGAGCAGTTCCTGAGCTGGGGCTGGCGCATTCCGTTTATCTTCAGCATCGTGCTGGTCATCGCCGCGCTGTGGATCCGCAACGGGATGGAGGAGTCGGCAGAGTTCGAAAAGCAGCAGGAAAAACCGGCCACGAACAAACGTCTTCCGGTTATGGAAGCCCTCGTCCGGCACCCTGGCGCTTTTCTGAAAATTATCGCCCTGCGCCTGTGCGAGCTGCTGACGATGTATATCGTCACCGCGTTTGCCCTGAACTATTCGACGCAGAACCTCGGCCTCCCCCGCGAGCTGTTCCTGAATATTGGCCTGCTGGTCGGCGGGATCAGCTGCCTGACAATCCCCTGCTTCGCGTGGCTGGCGGACCGGTTTGGCCGCCGTCGCGTTTACATCACCGGGGCGCTGATTGGCACCCTCAGCGCCTGGCCGTTCTTTATGGCGCTCGAGGCGCAGTCGATCTTCTGGATTGTCTTCTTCGCCATCATGCTCGCCAACATCGCTCACGATATGGTGGTGTGCGTACAGCAGCCGATGTTCACCGAGCTGTTTGGCGCAAGCTACCGCTACAGCGGCGCGGGCGTGGGATACCAGGTCGCAAGCGTGGTCGGCGGCGGATTTACGCCGTTTATTGCCGCCGCGCTGGTGACCTTCTCCGGCGGCAACTGGCACAGCGTGGCGATTTATCTGCTGGCCGGCTGCCTGCTGTCGGCGGCGACTGCGCTGCTGATGAAAGAGACGAGCCACTGCTGATCTCCCTTTTGTTTCACGGGCGTGTGACATACTATCGGGTAGAGTCGCACACCTGTGGAACAAGGAGACAGAGATGAATAATAAGGGCTCCAGCCTGACCCCGGCTCAGGCGCTGGAAAAACTCGACGCGCTGTACGAACAGTCCGTCAACGCGCTGCGCGGCGCCATCAGCGAATATATCGAAACAGGGAAACTTCCCGACCAAAAGGCCAGAACCGAGGGCCTTTTTGTTTATCCATCGCTCTCTGTGACCTGGGACGGCAGCGCCAGCAGTAATCCCAAAACCCGCGCCTACGCGCGCTTTACCCACTCCGGCTGCTACAGCACCACCGTCACCCGCCCTGCGCTGTTCCGCCCGTATCTTGAAGAACAACTCACGCTGCTGTACCAGGATTACGGCGCGCACATTGCCGTTGAGCCCTCGCAGCATGAGATCCCGTATCCCTACGTGATTGACGGTTCGGCGTTAACCCTTGACCGCTCCATGAGCGCGGGGCTGACCCGCCACTTCCCGACGACGGAACTTTCACAGATTGGCGATGAGACGGCCGACGGGATTTATCACCCGGCAGAATTTTCTCCCCTGTCGCATTTTGATGCCCGCCGGGTCGATTTCTCCCTTGCGCGCCTGCGCCACTACACCGGTACGCCAGTCGAACATTTCCAGCCGTTCGTGCTCTTTACCAACTACACCCGCTACGTTGATGAGTTTGTCCGCTGGGGCTGCAGTCAGATCCTCGACCCGGAAAGCCCGTATATCGCGCTGTCCTGCGCGGGCGGGATCTGGATCACCGCGGAGACCGAAGCGCCCGAGCAGGCGATCTCCGACCTGGCGTGGAAAAAGCACCAGATGCCCGCCTGGCACCTCATCACCGCCGACGGTCAGGGCATCACCCTGATAAACATCGGCGTGGGCCCGTCAAATGCCAAGACCATTTGTGACCATCTGGCGGTCCTGCGCCCGGACGTGTGGCTGATGATTGGCCACTGCGGCGGCCTGCGCGAAAGCCAGCTGATTGGCGACTACGTGCTGGCACACGCCTATCTGCGCGATGACCACGTGCTTGATGCGGTCCTGCCGCCAGACATCCCAATCCCAAGCATCGCCGAAGTACAGCGCGCGCTGTATGACGCTACCAAAGAGGTCAGCGGCATGCCGGGTGAAGAGGTTAAACAGCGCCTGCGCACCGGCACGGTCGTCACAACGGATGACCGCAACTGGGAGCTGCGCTACTCCGCCTCCGCGCTGCGGTTCAACCTGAGCCGCGCGGTGGCGATCGATATGGAGAGCGCCACCATTGCCGCCCAGGGATATCGCTTCCGCGTTCCTTACGGCACGCTGCTGTGCGTCTCCGATAAGCCGCTGCACGGCGAAATTAAGCTTCCGGGCCAGGCCAACCGTTTCTACGAAGGGGCAATCTCCGAGCATCTGCAGATTGGTATTCGTGCGATTGATTTACTTCGCGCGGAGGGCGACAAGCTGCATTCGCGCAAGCTGCGCACCTTCAACGAGCCGCCGTTCCGCTAATAACAAGGATAAACCATGCACACCACATCACCGCTCTCTGCCCTGCGCCACTGGCTTGAGGCCAGTCAACTCGACGGGATGATCGTCCCGCGCGCGGATGCCTGGCAGAGCGAATACTGCGCGCCCTACGACGAAAAGCTGGCCTGGCTGACGGGCTTTGACGGCTCGGCCGGCGTGGCGCTGGTGTTGAAAAACAAAGCGCTGCTGTTCGTCGACGGGCGCTATCAGGTTCAGGCACGCGTTCAGGTCAATACGGATGAGGTTGAGATCCACCACCTGCACAACGAGCCGCTGGCAGAATGGCTGGCAGAAAACGTTGCGGCAGGAACGCGCATCGGTTTTGACGCGCTGCTGATGACCAACTCGGAGTTTGAGCAACTGTCTGCCACGCCGTGCGAGCTGGTGCCTCTGAAGGCCTCGCCGTTTGATACGCTATGGACCGATCGCCCTGCCGCGCCGGCGGGGCTTATCCGTGAAATGCCGGTTGAACACAGCGGCGAACGCAGCGCGGACAAACGCCAGCGCGTCGCCGCCGTGCTGGCCGCCAACAACGCTGATTATCTCGCCGTCACCCTGCCGGATAACATCGCCTGGCTGCTAAACGTGCGCGGTGCGGATATTCCCTACAGCCCGGTACCGCTCTCCTTTGCCCTTCTCGGTCGTGACGGTCACGTTGAGTGGTTTGTTAACGACAATAAGCTCAGCGCCCTGCCTGGTAATGTGCGCAATGCGTTTACCGTTGCCCCGCAGGATACCTTTATTGAACGCTGCCAGCAGATTGCTGTAGGCAAACGGGTGATGGTTGATGCCGATTCCGCGCCGGTGGCACTGCGCTTCGCCATTGAGCCACGGGGAGAAATTGTCTGGCGGACCGACCCCATCACCCTGATGAAAGCGACTAAAAACCCGGTCGAGCTGGCAGGCTATCGCGAGTGCCATCACCGGGACGGGGCCGCGTGGGTCAACTTCCTCGCCTGGCTGAGCCGTGAAGTGCCGCGGCGCGAGGCGGCTGGGCAACCGCTCACCGAGCTGGACGCACAGGCGCAGCAGCTTGCGTTCCGTCAACAGCAGCCGGGGTTCATCGAGCAGAGTTTTGAAACCATCTCCGCCTCTTCGAGCAATGCGGCGATGTGCCACTACCATTCGAGCGAGGCCAGCAATAAGCCTATCGGCCATGACCATTTTTACCTGAACGATTCCGGCGGCCAGTATGTTAACGGCACTACCGACGCCACGCGCACGCTGGCGTGGGGTCAGGTCGATCCGCAGCAGCGCCTGCACTACACTGCCGTGCTGAGAGGCTTCCTGTCGCTCATTACCCTGCAGTTTCCTTCCGGGACTCAGGGGCATCAGCTGGATGCGTTTGCGCGTCGCCCGCTGTGGGAGATGGGGCTGGATTACGATCACGGCACGGGGCACGGCGTGGGGCATCAGCTGCTGATCCATGAGAACCCGCATCGCATCGCCAAAAAGGTCAACCCGTGGCCGCTGGTGGCGGGCAATATCATGACTATCGAGCCGGGCTACTATCTGGGCGATAGCCACGGTATTCGTATTGAAAACCAGGTGGAGATTGTGGAGAGCCGTCCGGGGTTCTGCAAATTTGCCTCGCTGACGCTGATCCCGATCGACTTAAGTCAGGTTGAGCTGCATCTGCTGAGCGAGCAGGAAAAGCAGTGGCTGGATGCGTATCACCGGCAAGTGCGCGAGGCGCTCTCACCTCTGGTGAACAGCGATGCGCGTCCGTGGCTGGTTGAGGCGACGGCACCGATTAGTGTGTAATTTCGTGCGGTCTGGTGCCCTCAACCCAACCCTCTCCCACGGGAGAGGGTGCACACACTAAAAACGGCAACAAGGTTGCCGTTTTGCATTTACCTTTCGCAGAAAAGCAAAAAGCCTGCTTTAAAAGCAGGCTTTTCAAATTTGGCTCCTCTGACTGGACTCGAACCAGTGACATACGGATTAACAGTCCGCCGTTCTACCGACTGAACTACAGAGGAATCGTGTGAACGGGGCGCATATTATCGATGCTCCCCCATGATGTCAAAGGCAGAATGCATATTTCCGATCGTTTGCCGAATTATTCTCCACTTCGCGCAATTGTCAGGCATTTTTCCGCGGATATTTCCACAGCCAGCGCCCGCTGACCATCCGCCAGTAGAACAGCGCGCCCCGCACGGCCCAGTCGAGGAACATCCCCAGCCAGACGCCGACCACACCCCATCCGAGCATCACCCCGAGCGTATACCCCGCGACAACGCGACATCCCCACATGCCGAGCATCGATACCCACATCGCAAAGCGGGCATCGCGCGCCCCTTTCAGCCCGGCGGGCAATACCCATGAGGCCGCCCAGATGGGCATAAAGGCCGCGTTGAGCCAGATGAGGATCTTAACGACCTCTTTAACGTCGTCTTCGTGGGTATAGAACGAGGCCATCAGCCCGGCAAACGGCGCGGTTCCCCAGGCGATCAGCGTCAGTCCAATGGTCGACAGCCAGAAGACGTGGCGCAGCTGCCGCTCCGCCTGGCCTATCTGACCTTTCCCGAGCCGTTTACCCGTAATGATGGTCGATGCCGAACCCAGCGCGTTACCCGGCAGGTTAATCAGCGAGGCAATAGAGAAGGCGATAAAGTTACCGGCGATAACGTCGGTCCCCATCCCGGCGACAAACATCTGCGTGAGTAGCTTCCCGCCGTTGAACAAGACCGATTCAATGCTCGCGGGAATGCCGATCCCCATCACTTCCCAGATAATGGCGAAATTAAAGGGACGGAAATAGCTTTTCAGCGTCAGACGCAGCGAGGGGGTGATCCCCGCCATCAGCACCCCAATGATGGCTACCGCACCGATATAGCGTGAAATGGTTAAGCCCAGTCCCGCACCGACGAACCCCAGCCCCTCCCACGAGAACACGCCGTAGATCAGCACGCTGCTGATAATGATATTCAGGATATTCATCCCGCCGTTGATCAGCAGCGGAATTTTGGTGTTGCCCGCCCCGCGCAGCGCGCCGCTGCCAATCAGCGCAATGGCAGCCGCCGGATAGCTTAAGACGGTCATCTCCAGATAGGTCAGCGCCAGGTCTTTAACCTCGTTCGTGGCCTCCCCGGCGACAAAGTCGATAATCTCTCTACCGAAATAGTGGATCACCGCCGCCAGAACGATCGAAAAAATGGTCATGATCATTAGCGACTGGCGGGCCGCCTCGCGTGCACGTTTGGGATCAAGCTTGCCGAGGCTAAAGGCCACCACCACCGTCGTCCCGAGATCTATGGCGGCAAAGAACGAGATCACCACCATGTTAAAGCTGTCCGCCAGCCCAACCCCTGCCATCGCCTCTTTCCCCAGCCAGCTCACCAGGAAGGTGCTCAGGACCCCCATCAGCAGAACGCAGGTATTTTCCAGGAAGATAGGCACGGCAAGAGGGGTGATTTCACGCCAGAACAGGACACGATAGCTTTTACGTTTTGCATACCACGGCGTGCGCTCTATCGCCTGGCGTAAGGAGGCAGTGACGTTCAAAATGGACCTTAGCGAGAAAAGTTGAAACTCCATTTCAAATGATGGGGGACAAATGCTAATCCTGCAAAGTATTTTCCAGAAAAAGATGTGTGGATTTACAACAAACTGACGACAGAATCAGCAATCAGTCGATTTTCCCTAAGATCAGGTTTGACAAAAGTTTTTTCGCCGCTAAGATAAGCCTCCACAACGATTCCTCTGTAGTTCAGTCGGTAGAACGGCGGACTGTTAATCCGTATGTCACTGGTTCGAGTCCAGTCAGAGGAGCCAAATTTAAAAAGCCTGCTTTTAAAGCAGGCTTTTTGCTTTGCGGATGAGGGAAAATGAACGCTCTGTTTGTCTACGGCACGCTGCGCCCGGGCCACTCTAATGCGCATATTCTTGAAAACATCGGCGGCGAATGGCTGGCCGGTTCCGTATCCGGCACGTTTTACGAACGCGGCTGGGGCGCTGCGGCGGACTTCCCGGGAATTGTGCTCCACCCTGACGGACCCCGCGTCGAAGGCTATCTGTTTATCTCGGATAACCTTGCCGCTCACTGGCAAATGCTGGATGAATTTGAAGACGGCTACGATCGGGTTGAGATCACGGTGACCACCCTTGAAGGCAAGCAGGTTAAGGCCTGGATTTATCAGCTACAGCCGCGTTCTGAATCATAAAAAAAGGCTCTCTGTCACCAGAGAGCCTTTTTCACTATTCGCTGCGATTACTCGCTTTTTGCTTCGCCGTTTTTGATTTCGCCCATCACTTTCAGCTTCTTGGAGATGTCGCGACGCTCTTTGGACAGCTCAGCGTTTTTGATGATGTAGTCATCAACGCGGTCTTCATAGTCGCTCTTCATGCTGGCGATGATGCCCTGAATAGCTTCAACGCTCATACCTGGCTTGATGTAGTCGCTCAGGTTGTCGAGCAGCAGAACACGTTTCTGGTTGTCACGGATCTTCTTCTCAACGTCCTGGATTTCACGCTGCAGCTTGTTTTTGCGGCGGAACAGGCGGACGAATTCCAGAACATCCTGGAACGAAGGCTTGGTAGTTTCCATTTTTACACCCCTGATAATGTGAGATTCGGATTCGTTAAAGCAACCGTTGTAACAATAACCTTACTGACAGCGGCTGCGAATGACAATGAGTATATCGTTTAAAGCTATCATAACCCCAATTGCTGCTGAATCGAAGCAGCAGCCGTCACATACGCCTTTTATTTGCGCAGCGCCCGGCAAATAAGGTGCGATAACAGCTCAAGCTGCCGCGCCAGTTCCATGCTCAGCCAGACGTAGCCATGAATTGGCGTTTCCGCCACGTTATCGCTTTGGCGCTCATTGATTAGCTGCTTCAGCTCCGCGACGATCTCATTCAGCCGCTCACTGTTGGCCAGTATCGGCTGCGGGTTCCCTTCATAGAGCGCATGAGCGATGGTCAACAGCGTTTGCTGCGTCATCTGCTGGGTCTCTTTGAGGGTCTGCGCGTTAAGCATCAACAGATGGCTGGGACGCGAGGCCCAGTGCGCGTTGATCTGCAGTTCAAGCATGCAGACCAGATTGCGGCTTACCGTCTGGATGGCTTCGAAAATCGATTTCTGAATATGGGTTTCTTTGCTGGCGGGCGTGATCAGGCCGCGCATTTTGACCACATCGTTGAGGATCGTTTGCAGATGCTTTTCCAGCCGGGGACGCTCAACCAGATTCGGGGAAAAACCGGCCTGATAGACGCGGTTAAAGGCGGTGACGTAGTTCGCCATCTGAATACGCCAGTGCAGAAAAGCCCGCTGCGGCCAGATACCGGTGAATAGCATGGCCAGCAGTGACCCCAGGATGACATCCCCGCTTCGCCACAGCGCCGTGGTCATATCCCCGGCGGGCGCACCGACAACCACCGCGAGCGTAATACCAATCAGCAGCGCCTGATACGGCCTCTTACCCAGCGCCAGCCAGCCGCACAGGAACATGGCGGCACCGCACCATGCCAGCATCACGGGAAATGAGATGAGCTCCAGCTTCAGGGCGATAAGCCCAAGGGCCGAGCCTAAAACCGTCCCGCCAATTCGCTCGAAGGCGCGCGGAACAACGTTCCCCCAAAACGAGATGGGCCCCATTACCACCACAAGGGTGATCAGCGGCCACGTCCCTTCCGGAACGTCCAGCAAACGGACCAGTACAAACGTCAATACGAACGCCAGCGCGATGCGACACCCGTGCACCACGCGGTAATGTTTGTACAACCGAATTTCAAAAGGGGTTAATGATTTGTCGGGACGCACACCCGCTCTCCAGCTACACGGCAAATCACAATTGTACTGTGTTTTCAGCCGGGCGGATCGCTCCCGGCTGAAAAACCCTTCATTTAGCAGGCTTAAGCCGTTTTATGCTCTACCGCGGTATACATTTCGATATCCCAGTAGCCGTCCGCATTGCCGTCATTGAGATAGCGCTCGAAGCAGGGTTTGAGCGCCATCTGGTACTTATTGTCCTGCAGCAGGGAATTAAAGAACTGATACCACGGCGTGGCGAAGTCGTAGTTTTCCACGCGCGCCGTCGCCACGGCATAATCCCCGGCCGCGATTTCCGTCATCATGACGCCTTCGCTGTTTTCCGGGATAACGAAATCATCCGGTACCGTAACGGCCGTATCGCAGCGCAGTTTTTCTGCCGGGACCTCATCCGGATTATCGTAGTAGACCGCAACCCACTCCAGCGGCTCAATGTGGCGCCCGTCCACCCACATCACCAGCTGTTCAAAGCCCTGTTTTACCGTTTGTTCCCACGGTCCGACCAAATGAAAACCGGCAATCTTACGTTTCTTTTGCTGCTTGATGCTGTAGTCCATGCTGCCTCCATTTATTACTGTATATACATACACTATAAAGCGGATTCTGAGGGTTCAGCAAACGAGAAGTGTTTATTATGTGAGCAGACTCGCAACCCTGCCAGTCTGCTCGTCAACCGCTAGAGCGTGTGATGCAGATAATCGCTCATGCGAGAGAACAGTCCACCTTTATCAACGGCTTCCAGCGTCACCAGCGGCCAGTGCGCCACCACCTTGTCGCGGTCATAGAGCTGGATCTCCCCGACCCGTTGATGCGCAGCAATCGGCGCTTCCAGCTCTTTTTTATCCAGCACGTATTTGGCTTTGATGTTCGGCACTTCCGCTTTCGGCAAGGCCAGCCAGAAGTCCTGGTCGGTGCCCAGTTTCACCTGCTCCTTATCGCCGTACCAGATACGCTCTGTCCCCACTTTTTTACCGTTGTGCAGGATTTGCACCGTATCGAAGTTCTGCTGCCCCCAGTGCAGCAGTTTCCGGGCCTGGTCCTCACGCCCTTTCGGGCTGTCCGCCCCCATCACCACCGCGATTAAACGACGCTGCCCGTCAACGGCGGACGCAATCAGGTTAAAGCCCGCTCCCGAGGTGTGCCCCGTTTTAAGCCCGTCCACGTTCATGGTTTTATCCCACAGCAGGCCGTTACGGTTTTGCTGGGTGATCCCGTTCCAGGTCAGGCTCTTTTCGCTGTACATATGGTAAAACTCAGGCTCGCCGTGAATGATGGCCCGGGAAAGTACGGCCAGGTCATAGGCCGAGCTGTGCTGGCCCGGTGCGTCCAGCCCGTGGACGGTTTCAAAGTGCGTATCGCGCAGGTTCAGCTTCTGCACGTAGTCGTTCATCATCTTCACAAACTGCGGCTGGCCGCCCGCCACGTGATCGGCCAGCGCCACGCAGGCGTCGTTGCCGGAATCGACAATCAGACCGCGGCTTAAGTCACGCACGGAGACGCGATCGCCCTCTTTCAGGAACATCAGCGACGAGCCGTCAAAAACCGGGTTGCCTTTTGCCCACGCGTCACGCCCGACGGTGACAATGTCTTCCGGCGTAATGCGATGGCTATCAATGGCCCGATCGACCACATATCCCGTCATCAGCTTGGTCAGGCTCGCCGGATTGCGTTGTTGATGTTCGTTGCCCGCCGTTAAGATCTGGCCAGTCGTGTAGTCCATCAGCACCCAGGAACCAGCCTGAATGGCCGGAGGCTGCGGCGAAAAATCCAGTGGTTCGGCCGCAAAAGCAGATGAGACACTCGAAGCGAGTAAAGAAACAGCAATAAACAGACGGCGTTTCAACGGTATATCCTCAGGTCATTAAAAATCGATGACCTTTTTACGGGAGTTCTGATGTCGTTACCTGGCTTAATTGCAAAAAAATGTGACAGAACGCAGATTTTTCTCTGAAGCTGGCGCGCAAATTTGCGTCACGGCGGTGCTTTTTATTCGGTCTGAACCGCACGATCGTTTACCATAGTGACGTCATTTTTTAACAGGATGGTATTACTGGTGTCTGACTCTGCCGCTCGCCCGACTTTTTTATTTCATGACTACGAAACCTTTGGCACGCACCCGGCGCTGGACCGACCGGCGCAGTTTGCTGCCATCCGTACCGACGACGAATTCAACATTATTGGCGAGCCTGAGGTCTTTTACTGCAAACCGGCTGATGACTACCTGCCGCAGCCCGGGGCGGTCATGGTCACCGGGATCACTCCTCAGGAAGCGCGCGAGAAAGGCGTTAACGAGGCAGAATTCGCCCGACGCATCCACGATCTGTTTACCGTCCCCAATACCTGCGTGATCGGTTACAACAACATCCGCTTCGATGACGAAGTGACGCGCAACATCTTCTATCGTAACTTCTACGATCCCTATGCCTGGAGCTGGCAGAACCGCAATTCACGCTGGGATTTGCTCGACATCATGCGCGCCTGTTATGCCCTGCGTCCTGAGGGCATTAACTGGCCGGAAAATGAGGAAGGGCTGACGAGCTTCCGGCTGGAACACCTGACGCGCGCCAACGGCATCGAGCACAGCAATGCCCATGACGCGATGGCGGACGTCTATGCCACCATTGCCATGGCGAAGCTGGTGAAAAACGCGCAGCCCCGGCTGTTTGAGTATTTGCTGAGCCACCGCAGCAAACAGAAGCTCATGACCCTTATTGACGTACCGCAGATGAAACCCCTGGTGCATATCTCCGGCATGTTTGGCGCCTGGCGCGGGAATACCAGCTGGGTCGCCCCGCTGGCCTGGCATCCGGACAATCGTAATGCGGTCATCATGGTGGATTTAGCCGGCGATATTTCGCCGCTGCTCGAGCTCGACAGCGATAGCCTGCGCGAACGGCTTTATACCCCGAAAAATGAACTCGGCGATCTGCCTGCGGTGCCGGTCAAACTGGTGCATATCAATAAATGTCCGGTACTGGCGCAGGCGAATACGCTGCGCCCGGAAGATGCGGACAGACTGGGCATTAACCGGCAGCACTGCCTCGATAACCTGAAAGTGCTGCGCGATAACCCGCAGGTGCGCGAGAAAGTGGTCGCGATCTTTGCCGAGGCGGAGCCGTTCGTTCCGTCAGAAAACGTGGATGCCCAGCTCTACAACGGTTTCTTCAGCGATGCCGATCGCGCGGCGATGAATATCGTTCTGCAAACCGAGCCGCGTAACTTACCGGCGCTGGATATTACTTTCGCCGATAAACGCATCGAAAAACTGATGTTTAACTACCGCGCGCGTAACTACCCCGGCACGCTGGACGAGGCAGAGCAGGAACGCTGGCTGCAGCACCGTCGCAATGTCTTTACCCCGGAGTTCCTTAATAGCTATGCCCAGGAGCTGGAAATGCTTTATGGCCAGTATGAAGGGAATGCTGAGAAACAGGCACTGTTGAAATCCCTGTTCCAGTACGCGCAAGAGATAGTTTGATCGATGGGTATAAAAAAGCCGGAGGCGATGTCTCCGGCTTTTTTTTGCCCGGTGGCGCTTCGCTTACGCGGGCCTACAAGGTATGTAGGTCGGGTAAGGCGTAGCCGCCACCCGACACAGTCTTACGCGACGTCTTCGTACTGTGGAACCGGGTTACGGAAGCTCTTCGTGACGCAGGCCAGGTAAATCAGGCCGATACCCGCCCAAATCAGGCCAAGCACCATAGAGCTCTCTTCCAGGTTAACCCACAGCGCGCCCACGGTCAGGGCACCGCACATCGGCAGGAACAGATACTGGAAGTGATCTTTCAGCGTCTTGTTACGCTTTTCACGGATCCAGAACTGAGAGATAACCGACAGGTTAACAAAGGTGAACGCCACCAGCGCACCGAAGTTAATCAGCGCTGTTGCCATCACCAGGTCAAAGTTAATCGCCAGCAGCGCAATGGCACCGACCAGGATGATGTTCATCGCCGGAGTACGCCAGGTTGGATGAACGTAGCCGAAGAAGCTTTTCGGGAATACGCCATCGCGGCCCATCACGTACATCAGACGCGCAACGCCTGCATGCGCGGCCATACCGGACGCCAGTACGGTAATGGTGGAGAATATCAGCGCGCCAACCTGGAACGCTTTACCCGCCACATAGAGCATGATTTCCGGCTGAGACGCATCCGGATCCTTGAAGCGGGAGATATCCGGGAAGTACAGCTGCAGGAAATAGGTCGAGAAAATAAAGATCAGACCGCCAATCAGCGCCGTCAGGAAGATTGCACGAGGGATCACGCGCTCTGCATCTTTCGTTTCTTCAGACAGGTTGCTGATGCCGTCAAAACCGGTAAAGGAGAAGCACAGAATGGTTGCCCCGGTAATCATCGGGATCACATGGGCATCACCAGACCAGAACGGCTTGCTGCTCGCCAGAGTGCCGGCACCTTCACCGTGGAACACACCGTAAATCACCATGCCAAGAATAACGGCAATCAGGACAACCTGAAGGACGACGATCACGGAGTTAAAGTTGGCAACGGACTTAATGCTGCGCAGGTTAAAGGCAGTCATAAAGGCCACCAGCGCCACGACGAACATCCAGGATGGAATCGACGGCACCAGCGCTTCAAAATAAATTTTTGCCAGCAGAATGTTGATCATCGGCGCGAACAGATAGTCGAGCAGCGAAGACCAGCCCACCATAAAGCCAACTGTCGGGCTGATGGATTTCTGGGCATAGGTGTAGGCGGAACCAGCAGACGGATAGCGACGTACCAGCTTACCGTAGCTCAGCGCGGTAAAGAGGATCGCAATCAGCGCGAAGCCGTATGCCGTCGGCACATGACCGTCTGTGAGGCCTGATACGATACCGAATGTATCGAACAGCGTCATCGGTTGCATATAGGCAAGGCCCATCATAACAACCGGAATCAACGTAAGCGTTTTACGTAATTCCACGCGAGAGGTGTTTGGAGTTGCGTTATGCGACATAGTTATTCTCCTTTACGGTGATAACCGCCACGTAAGCGAAAAAGTGCCCCATTTCTTTCTTCCTCAGCGACAACAACTGTCGGATTTTAGTAAATATCTATCCGGTACGAAGCCCGGCCTCTTGGTTTTTAGTTTCGTTTCGTACATGCAAAAAAAAATAACCGACGCCTTTTATATCGTCGATTATTCATTTGGTTGCAGCGGCGGCATTTTGCCCCACATCGGATACAAAAGGCAATACTTTGCAACGCCAGGTCCGTTTTTCTTTTTGCTAACTGGCTGATTTCTGGACGCCGGGCTGAGAGTAAACGGCGGCGATAGCACTATTTGCTAAAATCTCGTCTCGCCACCAGGCGCTTGCAAGCCCGGCAGTTTGTTCATTCCAGCCTACCCATACCGATTCATTACTGCTTTGAGCAAGTACCTGTTTTTCAACAAGCGCACCGCTGTCTATAAACCGCTGCGCCAGATAGCGGGGTAAATAGCCGCAGCCAAGGCCGCTTATTTGCAGTTCCAGCTTGGTTTTATAGTCGAAAACGGTAATGGCCTCCTGCTCATCAAGCAGCTGCGAGGAGACCGAACATTCCGGACGAGAGCTGTCCCCGACGACTATGGCGCGGTAGCCCTTAATCACGCGACGGTTAAGCGGCTCGGGTTCCTGAGCCAGCGGGTGATGAGGCGCTACGGCAAACACCTGCTCCAGCACGCCCAGCCGGGCAAAACCAAAATCACTCAGCTGGGGAGGCTCATGGAGTGCACCGACGAAAATGTCCGCCCTGCCCTGCGTTAAGGCATCCCAGGAGCCACCCAGCACGCCGTTTATAAAGATGAGCCGGGTCACGCAGTGGTGTTGATAGAAGGCTTCAATCAGCGGCGTCAAGAGAGAAAACGGAAAGGTATCATCCACGCCAATAACCAGCTCGTTTTCCCATCCCTGATGGAGTTTTACAGCCTGTTTTTCGAGCTCACGAACGGTATGGAGGACTTCACGGCCTTTTTCCAGCAGCATCTGTCCGGTACGGGTGAAACGTGCGCGGTGCCCGGAGCGATCGAGGATCTGGATATTGAGATCGCTTTCCAGTTTTTGAACGGTATAGCTCAGCGCAGATGGGGTTTTGTAGAGCTTTGCTGACGCAGCGGCAAAGCTCCCCTCTTTTTCCAGAGCATCCAGAATAATAAGAACATCCAGCAGCGGTTTCATGCTCGCCCCCCTTCTGGTGCGCGATCGTCTCCGCTGCGGGTCTTATTCCATGGGCATCACCAGCGGATCGGGATACTGATACTCAAACCCCAGCTCATGACAAATGCGATTGCCATCAACAATTTTGCCTTTACTGTCATCCTTTGCCTCACCGAAAACCGGCGCCGCCAGGCCCAGCTGACGTGCCATCAGCGGGTAAAACGTGCTGCGCGCCGGATGGGACGGTGCACATATATTATAGATGTGTCCACCTTTCGGAGCCTGCAAGAGTAGCTCAATCGCGCCTACAACATCGTCAAGATGGACAAGATTGACGACATGCTGGCCGTCCGGCGCAGATTTTCCGGCAAAAAAGTGTCCCGGATGGCGGCCAGGGCCCACCAGCCCCGCCAGACGTACGATATCGACCTGCGTGCCGGGAAGATTATGCAGCCAGTCTTCCAGCTCTTTCAGAACCTGACCGCTCGCCGTAACGGGACGGCGCTCGGAACTCTCCTTAACAACGCCTTCAACCTCGCCATAGACCGACGTCGAGCTGGTAAAAATGATGCGCGGAACATGGTGCGCCAGCGCGCTGTCGACGATCTCCTGCATCGCCTGCAGATAAAACGACTCGCCCGGGCCACTGCGCCGCGCGGGGAGCGTGATCACCAGCGCATCGACGTTCATCAGCGTGTCCAGATCGTCAGCATCACACACCAGCTCCGGTTCAAGGCGCAGTTCAACGCCGTCAATACCGCACATGCGCGCTGCCTCCACCCCATCCGCCGTTGTTTTGCTCCCGGTCACCTGCCAGCCTTTCGCGGCTAATGACATCGCCAGCGGCATTCCCAGCCATCCTAAACCGACAATCGCGACCTTTTTCATGCGAATTCTCCTGACTCATACTCGTCTTTTATAAGGCTACGCCAGCCCGGCAGAACACACAATTCATAGCATCAATATGAAATGAATTAATGATCAAAAAAAGCCCTTGCAATATGTCGTACAACTGGTTTAGGTTAAAAGACATCAAATGAATAAGCATTCATCGAGAATTTATATGACACGCGTTCAATTTAAACACCACCATCATCACCATCATCCTGACTAGTCTTTCAGGCGATGTGTGCTGGAAGACGTTTGGATCTTCCAGTGGTGCATGAACGCATGAGAAAGCCCCCGGAAGATCTTCTTCCGGGGGCTTTTTTTTGGACCGAATTCAGACAGGTTAAAACAGGTTAACGAGGAATAAAGAATGTTAGATAACTCACGCTTACGCATAGCTATTCAAAAATCAGGCCGTTTGAGCGACGACTCACGCGAACTGCTGGCCCGCTGCGGGATTAAAATTAACCTGCACACCCAGCGCCTGATTGCTCTGGCTGAAAACATGCCCATCGACATTCTGCGCGTGCGTGATGACGATATTCCCGGCCTGGTCATGGACGGCGTCGTTGACCTCGGCATCATCGGTGAAAACGTGCTGGAAGAAGAGCTGCTGACCCGCCGCGCGCAGGGCGAAGACCCGCGTTACTTCACCCTGCGTCGTCTGGACTTCGGCGGCTGCCGCCTGTCGCTGGCTACGCCGGTTGACGAAGCGTGGGACGGCCCGGCCGCGCTGAACGGCAAACGTATTGCCACCTCTTACCCTCACCTGTTAAAGCGTTATCTCGACCAGAAAGGCGTGCAGTTTAAATCCTGCCTGCTGAACGGCTCCGTTGAAGTGGCTCCGCGTGCGGGTCTGGCGGACGCCATCTGCGATCTCGTCTCGACCGGCGCGACGCTGGAAGCGAACGGTCTGCGCGAAGTGGAAGTGATCTACCGCTCTAAAGCGTGCCTGATTCAGCGCGACGGCGAGATGGCCGATGCCAAGCAGCAGCTGATCGACAAGCTGCTGACCCGCATTCAGGGCGTGATTCAGGCGCGTGAGTCTAAATACATCATGATGCACGCCCCAACCGAGCGTCTGGATGAAGTGATTGCCCTGCTGCCGGGCGCTGAGCGCCCAACCATCCTGCCGCTGGCGGGCGATCAGCAGCGCGTGGCGATGCACATGGTGAGCAGCGAAACCCTGTTCTGGGAAACCATGGAAAAACTGAAGGCGCTGGGCGCAAGCTCCATCCTGGTGCTGCCTATTGAGAAGATGATGGAGTAATGGCCATGAGCTTTAACACAATCATCGACTGGAATACCTGTAGCGACGCACAGCAGCGCGAGCTGCTGATGCGCCCGGCGATTTCCGCCTCAGAAAGCATCTCACGCACCGTGGCCGAGATCCTGGACAACGTCAAAGCACGTGGCGATGACGCGCTGCGTGAATACAGCGCGAAGTTTGATAAGACGGAAGTCGGCGCATTACGGGTTACCGAGCAGGAAATCATTGATGCCAGCAATCGTCTGGGTGACGACATCAAACAGGCGATGGCCGTCGCGGTGAAAAACATTGATACGTTCCACACCGCGCAAAAGCTGCAGACCGTGGATGTTGAAACCCTGCCCGGCGTGCGTTGCCAGCAGGTCACGCGCCCGGTTGCATCCGTTGGCCTCTATATTCCCGGCGGCTCTGCCCCGCTTTTCTCCACCGTATTGATGCTGGCGACTCCCGCACGCATTGCCGGGTGTCAGAAAGTGGTGCTGTGCTCACCGCCACCGATTGCCGACGAGATCCTTTATGCGGCGAAGCTGTGCGGCGTGCAGGCGGTATATAAAGTGGGCGGCGCGCAGGCGATTTCAGCCCTGGCGTTCGGCACGGAATCCATTCCGAAGGTCGACAAGATTTTTGGCCCGGGCAATGCGTACGTGACCGAAGCCAAGCGTCAGGTCAGCCAGCGTCTGGACGGCGCGGCCATCGATATGCCTGCCGGGCCGTCTGAGGTGCTGGTGATTGCCGACAGCGGCGCAACGCCGGACTTCGTGGCGTCCGACCTGCTTTCTCAGGCGGAACACGGCCCGGACTCGCAGGTCATCCTGCTGACGCCGGACGCCGATATGGCGAAACGCGTGGGCGAAGCCGTGGAGCGTCAGCTTGCCGACCTGCCCCGCGCCGACACGGCACGTCAGGCGCTAGCGGCCAGCCGCCTGATAGTGGCGCGCGATCTGGCGCAGTGCATTGTCATCTCCAACCAGTACGGTCCGGAGCACCTGATTATTCAGACCCGCAGCGCGCGCGATCTGGTCGACAGCATTACCAGCGCGGGCTCGGTGTTCCTCGGCGACTGGTCACCGGAGTCCGCGGGCGATTACGCCTCCGGCACCAACCACGTGCTGCCCACGTATGGCTACACCTCAACCTGTTCGAGCCTGGGCCTGGCGGATTTCCAGAAACGCATGACCGTGCAGGAGCTCTCCCGGGAAGGGTTTGCGTCACTGGCTTCTACTATTGAAACCCTGGCCGCCGCCGAGCGGCTGACCGCCCACAAAAATGCCGTTACGCTGCGCGTTGCAGCCCTGAAGGAGCAAGCATGAACATTGAAGAATTAGCCCGCGAAAATGTCCGTCGCCTGACGCCTTATCAGTCCGCGCGTCGTCTCGGAGGCAAAGGAGATGTCTGGCTGAACGCCAACGAATTCCCGACGGCGGTGCAGTTTGAGCTGTCGCAGCAAACGCTGAACCGCTATCCGGAGTGTCAGCCGAAGGCCGTGATTGAAAACTACGCGCAGTATGCGGGAGTGAAGCCAGAGCAGGTGCTGGTCAGCCGCGGTGCGGATGAGGGCATTGAACTGCTGATCCGCGCCTTCTGCGAGCCGGGCAAAGACGCGGTGATGTACTGCCAGCCGACCTACGGCATGTACAGCGTCAGCGCGGAAACCTTCGGCGTAGCGTGCCGCAACGTGCAGGCGCTGGAGAACTGGCAGCTGGATCTGCAGGGCATTGCCGACAATCTCGATGGCGTAAAAGTTGTCTTTGTCTGTAGCCCGAACAACCCGACCGGACAGATTATCAACCCGCAGGATATCCGCACCCTGCTGGAGATGACGCGCGGTAAAGCCCTGGTGGTGGCCGACGAAGCCTACATCGAGTTCTGCCCACAGGCGACGCTGGCAGGCTGGCTGGAGGAGTACCCGCACCTGGTGGTACTGCGTACGCTGTCGAAAGCCTTTGCCCTTGCGGGTCTGCGCTGCGGATTCACGCTAGCGAATAAAGAGGTCATCGACCTGCTGCTGAAAGTGATTGCCCCGTACCCGCTCTCGACGCCGGTTGCCGATATTGCGGCACAGGCGCTAACGCCTCAGGGGATCAACGCGATGCGCGAGCGCGTGGCGCAAATTCTGGAGGAACGTCAGTATCTGGTGACCGCCCTGAAGAATATCCCTTGCGTGGAGCAGGTGTTCGACTCGGAAACCAACTACATCCTGGTGCGCTTCACCGCCTCCAGTGCCGTATTTAAATCTTTGTGGGATCAGGGCATTATCTTACGAGACCAGAATAAACAACCTTCTCTGAGCGGGTGCCTGCGCATTACCGTAGGCACCCGTGCAGAGAGCCAGCGCGTGATTAACGCCCTGAAAGCGGAGAAAATATGACCCAGAAGATCCTTTTCATCGATCGTGACGGCACCCTTATTTCGGAGCCACCAGCCGATTTTCAGGTCGATCGATTCGACAAGCTGGCTTTTGAACCGGACGTTATCCCGGTGCTGCTCAAGCTGCAAAAAGCAGGCTTTAAGCTGGTGATGATCACCAACCAGGATGGTCTGGGTACCGACAGCTTCCCGCAGGCAGACTTTGACGGCCCGCATAATCTGATGATGCAGGTGCTGACCTCTCAGGGCGTGGTATTTGATGAAGTGCTGATTTGCCCGCACATGCCGGCCGACGAGTGCGACTGCCGTAAGCCAAAGGTGAAGCTGGTAGAGCGCTACCTGGCAGAAGATGCGCTGGATAAAACCAACAGCTATGTCATCGGCGATCGCATCACCGATATCACGCTGGCGGAAAACATGGGCATCGCGGGGCTGCGCTACGACCGCAACAACCTTAACTGGGCGAAGATTGGCGAGCAGCTGACAAAGCGCGACCGCTATTCCCACGTTGAGCGCAACACCAAAGAGACGCAGATTGACGTGAAAGTCTGGCTGGACCGTGAAGGCGGCAGCAAGATCCACACCGGCGTCGGTTTCTTCGACCATATGCTGGATCAGATTGCCACCCACGGCGGCTTCCGCATGGAGATCGCGGTAAAAGGCGACCTCTACATTGACGATCACCACACCGTGGAAGATACCGGCCTGGCTCTGGGTGAAGCCCTGAAGCTGGCGCTCGGCGATAAGCGCGGCATTAACCGTTTTGGCTTTGTCCTGCCGATGGACGAGTGTCTGGCGCGCTGCGCGATGGACATCTCCGGTCGTCCGCACCTGGAATATAAAGCCGACTTCACCTATCAGCGCGTGGGCGATCTGAGCACCGAAATGGTGGAGCACTTCTTCCGCTCATTGTCCTACACCATGGGCCTGACGCTGCACCTGAAGACCAAGGGCAAGAACGACCACCACCGCGTGGAGAGCCTCTTTAAAGCCTTTGGCCGTACCCTTCGCCAGGCAATTCGCGTGGAAGGTGACGCCCTTCCCTCGTCGAAAGGAGTGTTGTAATGAACGTGGTGATTCTGGATACCGGATGCGCCAACCTGAACTCCGTGAAATCGGCCATTGCGCGCCACGGCTATGAGCCGGCGGTGAGCCGTGACCCGGACGTGGTGCTGCGCGCCGACAAACTCTTTTTACCGGGCGTGGGAACCGCGCAGGCAGCGATGGATCAGATTCGCGAACGCGAGCTGGTCGACCTGATCAAAGCCTGTACCCAGCCGGTACTGGGCATTTGTCTGGGCATGCAGATCCTGGGCCGCCGCAGCGAAGAGAGCAACGGCGTTGACCTGCTGGGTATTATTGACGAAGACGTGCCGAAAATGACCGACCACGGCCTGCCTCTGCCGCACATGGGCTGGAACCGCGTCTACGCCAAAGCGGGCGACAGGCTGTTTCGCGGCATTGAAGACGGCTCGTATTTTTACTTCGTGCACAGCTACGCCATGCCGGTGAACGTGAACACGATCGCCCAGTGCACCTACGGTGAAGCGTTCACGGCGGCCGTACAGAAAGACAATTTCTTCGGCGTGCAGTTTCACCCGGAGCGCTCTGGCGCCGCGGGCGCGCAGCTGCTGAAAAACTTCCTGGAGATGTGATGATTATTCCCGCGTTAGATTTAATTGACGGTACGGTTGTCCGTCTGCATCAGGGCGATTACGGCCAGCAGCGCGACTACGGAAACGACCCGCTGCCGCGTCTGCAGGATTATGCCGCCCAGGGTGCGCAGGTACTGCACCTGGTGGATTTGACGGGCGCGAAAGACCCGGCGAAACGCCAGATCCCGCTGCTTAAACAACTTGTTGCGGGTGTTGATGTGCCCGTCCAGGTCGGCGGCGGCGTGCGTACGGAGGATGACGTCGCGGCGCTGCTGGACGCTGGCGTTGCCCGCGTGGTGGTGGGTTCAACCGCCGTGAAAGATCCTGAGACCGTGAAAGGTTGGTTCCGCCGCTTTGGCGCCGATGCCCTGGTCCTGGCGCTGGACGTGCGTATTGATGAACAGGGTAATAAGCAGGTGGCCGTTAGCGGCTGGCAGGAAAACTCCGGCGTGACGCTGGAAGAGCTGGTCGATATCTATCTTCCCGTTGGTCTGAAGCACGTGTTGTGCACGGACATATCCCGGGACGGAACGCTGGCGGGCTCCAACGTCTCGCTGTATGAAGAGATCTGCGCGCGTTATCCGCAGGTAGCGTTCCAGTCTTCTGGCGGTATCGGTGATATAGAGGACGTGGCCGCGCTGCGCGGTACCGGTGTGCAAGGTGTGATTGTGGGCCGGGCCCTGCTGGAAGGAAAATTTACTGTGACGGAGGCGATTCAATGCTGGCAAAACGGATAATCCCCTGCCTGGACGTACGCGATGGTCAGGTCGTGAAAGGCGTGCAGTTCCGCAACCACGAGATCATTGGCGACATCGTTCCGCTGGCAAAACGCTATGCCGATGAAGGCGCCGACGAGCTGGTTTTTTATGATATTACCGCTTCAAGCGATGGCCGCGTGGTCGATAAAAGCTGGGTGGCACGCGTGGCGGAAGTGATCGACATTCCATTCTGCGTGGCGGGCGGGATTAAATCCGCAGACGACGCCGCCAAAATTCTCTCGTTTGGCGCCGACAAGATTTCTATCAACTCCCCGGCCCTGGCCGACCCGGAGCTGATCACCCGCCTTGCCGATCGTTTTGGCGTACAGTGTATTGTGGTTGGGATCGACACCTGGTATGACGCCGCAACGGGCAAGTACCACGTAAACCAGTACACCGGGGATGAAAGCCGCACGCGCGTGACGCAGTGGGAAACGCTCGACTGGGTGCAGGAAGTGCAGAAGCGTGGCGCGGGCGAGATTGTCCTCAACATGATGAACCAGGACGGCGTGCGTAACGGATATGACCTCGAGCAGCTAAAAAAAGTCCGTGCGGTCTGCCACGTTCCGCTGATTGCCTCCGGCGGCGCGGGCACCATGGAACACTTCCTCGAAGCCTTCCGCGATGCGAACGTGGACGGCGCGCTGGCCGCGTCCGTGTTCCACAAACAGATTATTAATATTGGTGAGTTAAAAACGTACCTGGCCGACCAGGGCGTGGAGATCAGGGTATGTTAACAGAACAACAACAGGCGCAGCTGGACTGGGAAAAAACGGACGGATTACTGCCGGTGGTGGTCCAGCATGCCGTCTCAGGGGAAGTGCTGATGCTGGGGTATATGAACCAGGACGCGCTGGCGAAAACGATCGACAGCGGCAAAGTGACCTTCTACTCCCGCACGAAACAGCGCCTGTGGACCAAAGGGGAAACCTCGGGCCATTTCCTTAATGTGGTCAGCATGGTGCCCGACTGCGATAACGACACCCTGCTGGTGCTGGCAAACCCGATTGGACCGACGTGCCACAAAGGGACCAGCAGTTGCTTCGGCGAGACGAGCCACCAGTGGTTGTTCCTGTATCAGCTGGAACAGCTGCTGGCAGACCGTAAAACGGCGGATCCTGAAAGTTCCTACACCGCGAAGCTGTACGCCAGCGGAACCAAGCGTATCGCACAGAAGGTAGGTGAAGAAGGCGTTGAGACGGCGCTGGCGGCGACGGTGCATGACCGCGAGGAGCTGACGAATGAAGCGTCTGATTTAATGTATCACCTGCTGGTGCTGCTGCAGGATCAGGAGCTGGATTTGACGGCGGTGATTGAGAATCTTCGCAAACGTCACAAATAAAAAAACCGGGGATAATCCCCGGTTTTTTTTAATCTGCAAATCAGGCTTTTGGTTTGTAGTTGCGCAATGCGTTACGGCCAAGCAGGACGCCAGAACCGACCATCGCGCCAAGCAACACGGCAAGGACCAAAATAACAGCTTTTTTCGGGCTGTCGCGACGGACTGGCAGATCCGGCTTCATGACGTAACGATAAACGTGGATGGTGTCCGGGTTTACGTTCAGGTTTTGAATGTCCAGCAAGTTTTGCCTGGTCTGATAATAGGCAGCAGAAAAGACCAGTGGACGGGATGCTTCGTTTTCAATCATCGACTTCAATCCCTCGCTTCCCAGGAGGAACATCGTTTCCTGCGTCACATCCTGGGTTTGCTGAATCTGCGGCGTAGTGATTTTAGCCGCTTCAGCATTCTTCAGAGCCTCAGCAATCTGTTTGATACGCAGATCCTTCTGCTCCTGGGCAACCTTCTCCTGGTTTTGCAGAGAATCATTAAGGGTCTTTATCTGCTCCTTGATGTTGTCCTTAAGGTCAACGGCAAGCTCTTTTGCCGTTTGCTCATCAACCTGCTGGATGTACTGCGCCAGCTGTTTTTGAGCGGCTTCTGCGGATGTACTGGTATAGGAAACACTTAATGGCAATGCTTCCCCTTTTACAGCAGGCTCAATCGCCAGTTTTTCAGGTTCTTCCTGATTTTCAAGTGCCTGTGCCAATGCAGAGAAGGAAGAATTAAAACGACCAATAACACGTGTTTGAACATCAAGCATCGTTGGCGCAGCACTGCCATAGAGGATATTCAATGCATTGGAATAGGTTGCAATTTGAGCTACATCAGGTTGTGCAATAATCGCACTGGAGGTCCATTTCTCCTTTGCGACCGATAAATATCCAATTGCCAGGGCGATAAAAACAACAACAAAGGTTGCTATCATCCACTTCCCACGCCACAGCTGCAGCATTAAATCAAGTAAATCAATTTGCTCAGGGTCATTGCTTCGACTGACCTGGCTATTGTTGTTTTGTGTCATACAATCCCTAACAGATGAAAAAGGGCAAACAGAATGATGTCTGCATAGTTTATCTGTTACTGGCGATTTTTCTATAAGAATCCGATGAGTTAAATCGGAAAGATGGGTTATGTAACTTCGACCCTTCGCGCTATCATAGACACCATGTGATGCGCTATGGCATCTGTAAGAAAAGGTTTATGAGGGAAGCTATGAAATTTTTGGTCACGGGCGCTGCAGGTTTTATCGGTGCGAATGTCAGCAAACGCCTCCTTGAGGCCGGTCATCAGGTTGTTGGTATCGATAACCTCAATGAATACTATGATGTCAACCTGAAGCTGGCACGCCTGGAACTGTTAAAATCTGAGAATTTCACCTTCCACAAGCTGGAATTAGCTGACCGCGAGGGTATGACCACGCTTTTCGCCAGTGAGAAATTTGATCGCGTCATTCACCTGGCCGCACAGGCGGGCGTTCGCTATTCTCTGGAGAATCCGCACGCCTATGCGGATGCCAATCTTATCGGCCATCTCAACGTGCTGGAAGGCTGCCGCCATAATAACGTTCAGCATCTTCTGTATGCCTCATCCAGCTCCGTATATGGCCTCAACCGCAAGATGCCTTTCTCCACTGACGATTCCGTGGATCATCCGGTATCGCTCTATGCCGCGACCAAAAAAGCCAATGAACTGATGTCGCATACCTATTCGCATCTCTACAATCTGCCGACCACCGGCCTGCGCTTCTTTACCGTGTACGGTCCGTGGGGACGCCCGGACATGGCCCTGTTTAAGTTTACTAAGGCGATGATTGAAGGCAAAAGCATTGATGTCTATAACTACGGTAAGATGAAGCGCGACTTCACGTATATTGATGACATCGCTGAAGCAATTATTCGTCTGCAGGATATTATTCCTCAGGCAGATGCTAACTGGACCGTTGAGACCGGCTCCCCGGCAACCAGCTCAGCGCCTTACCGGGTTTACAACATCGGTAACAGTTCGCCAGTAGAACTGATGGATTACATTACCGCCCTGGAAGACGCGCTGGGTAAAAAAGCCGAGAAAAACATGCTGCCTCTCCAGCCAGGCGACGTACTGGAAACCAGCGCAGACACTAAAGCACTGTATGACGTGATTGGTTTTAAACCGCAAACCTCAGTCAAAGACGGAGTAAAGAACTTCGTTGACTGGTATCGCGATTTCTACAAGGTCTGAAAATAAAAAACCCGGCAATTCAGCCGGGTTTTTTACAGGATAAAGCAGAGAATCAGTCGCTACCAAACAGATCGCGGGTATAAACCTTATCCGCTACATCAGCCAGCTCTTCCGCCATGCGGTTTGAAATGATGACATCAGCTTCTTTCTTAAAGGCATCCAGATCGCGGATCACACGGGAATTGAAGAACTGATCGTCCGGCATGGCAGGCTCATAGATAACAACCTCAACCCCTTTCGCCTTAATGCGCTTCATGATCCCCTGAATGGAAGAGGCGCGGAAGTTATCGGAGCCACTCTTCATGATCAGACGGTACACACCAACAACCTTCGGTTGACGCGCAAGGATGGAGTCGGAAATGAAATCTTTACGTGTACGGTTAGCATCAACAATCGCCGATATCAGATTGTTCGGTACAGCCTGATAGTTTGCCAGCAGTTGCTTAGTGTCTTTTGGCAGGCAATAGCCGCCGTAGCCAAATGACGGGTTGTTGTAGTGGTTGCCAATACGCGGGTCGAGACACACCCCTTCAATAATCTGGCGGGTATTCAGTCCAAGACTCTCTGCGTAGCTGTCGAGCTCATTGAAATAAGCTACTCGCATTGCCAGGTAGGTATTCGCGAAGAGCTTAATCGCCTCAGCTTCGGTGGAGTCGGTGAACAGCACCTGAATATCTTTCTTCACTGCGCCTTCCTGCAGCAGTGCGGCAAAACGTTCAGCGCGCTCAGAACGTTCGCCAATAACGATACGCGAAGGATGCAGGTTATCGTAAAGCGCTCTACCCTCACGCAGGAATTCCGGCGAGAAGAAGATATTATCAATACCGAATTTTTCTTTAATGGATTTGGTAAAACCAACAGGAATGGTCGATTTAATGACCATTACCGCATCAGGGTTGATCGCGATAACGTCTTTGATCACCGCCTCTACAGTTGAGGTGTTGAAGTAGTTGGTTTTAGGATCGTAGTCAGTAGGCGTCGCAATGATGACGTAATCCGCATCGCGGTATGCATCTTCTTTATCTGTCGTGGCGCGGAAATTCAGCGGTTTATTGCTGAGATAGTCCTGGATTTCTTTATCCACAATCGGCGATTTTTTCTGATTGAGCATATCCACTTTGGCCTGCACGATATCCAGCGCAACCACTTCATGATTCTGGGCAATCAGAATGCCGTTAGAAAGACCGACATACCCTGTTCCGGAGATTGTTATTTTCATTCGCTAATGACTTCTGTGAGTTAACTGTACTGATGGCCGCCAGACCATCGCGATAAACATAACTGTTGGGCTTTGTACCTCCTGGCAAACTGAACTGTCAAGGTAAACCAGGAGTAATCACTACGAGCGGGGCGATATTCAGACTACTTCGAATAACAGGCGACATTTTTTGCATAAAAAAACCCGGAGACTGGCTCCGGGTTTTGATTACAGCGAGTAAGTTAACTTATTCCATCCATTCAGTATGGAACACGCCTTCTTTATCGGTGCGTTTGTAAGTATGCGCACCAAAGTAGTCACGCTGTGCCTGAATCAGGTTGGCAGGCAGAACGGCCGCGCGGTAGCTGTCGTAGTAGGCTACTGCAGCAGAGAAGGTCGGAACCGGGATCCCGTTCTGGACAGCGTAGGCAACCACGTCACGCAGCGCCTGCTGATATTCATCCGCAATCTTCTTGAAGTACGGTGCCAGCAGCAGGTTGGCGATACCGGCGTTTTCAGCATAGGCATCGGTGATTTTCTGCAGGAACTGCGCACGAATGATGCAACCCGCGCGGAAGATCTTCGCGATTTCACCGTAGTTCAGATCCCAGTTGTTCTCGTCTGACGCCGCACGCAGCTGAGAGAAGCCCTGCGCGTAAGAAACGATTTTCCCCAGGTACAGGGCACGACGAACTTTTTCAACAAATTCGGCTTTGTCACCTGCTGGTTTAGCCTGTGGGCCTGACAGCACTTTAGACGCTGCAACACGCTGCTCTTTCAGGGAAGAGATGTAACGCGCAAAGACGGATTCGGTGATCAGAGACAGCGGTTCGCCCAGATCCAGAGAGCTCTGGCTGGTCCATTTACCGGTACCTTTGTTCGCAGCTTCATCCAGAATCACATCAACCAGGTATTTACCCTCTTCATCTTTTTTCGTGAAGATATCTTTGGTGATGTCGATCAGGTAGCTGTTCAGCTCGCCTTTGTTCCACTCGGTAAAGGTTTCAGCCAGCTCTTCATTAGAGAGGTTCAGACCGCCTTTCAGCAGGGAATAAGCTTCGGCAATCAGCTGCATGTCGCCGTATTCGATACCGTTGTGCACCATTTTCACATAGTGGCCTGCACCGTCGGCACCGATGTATGTTACGCAAGGCTCACCATCTTCAGCCACGGCTGCGATTTTGGTCAGGATAGGCGCAACGAGTTCGTACGCATCTTTCTGGCCGCCAGGCATGATAGATGGGCCTTTCAGGGCGCCCTCTTCACCACCGGAAACCCCGGTACCGATGAAGTTAAAGCCTTCAGCAGACAGTTCACGGTTACGACGAATTGTGTCCTGGAAGAAGGTGTTACCGCCATCAATAATGATGTCACCTTTTTCGAGGTAAGGCTTCAGGGAATCGATAGCTGCATCGGTGCCTGCGCCCGCTTTCACCATTAACAGGATACGACGAGGCGTTTCCAGAGACTCAACGAACTCTTTCACCGTATAGAAAGGAACCAGTTTCTTGCCTGGGTTCTCGGCAATCACTTCTTCGGTCTTATCACGGGAGCGGTTGAAAACGGAGACGGTATAACCACGGCTTTCGATGTTGAGCGCCAGGTTGCGCCCCATCACTGCCATACCGACAACGCCGATCTGTTGCTTGGACATTACATACTCCTGTCAGGTGTGGTCACTGTCGGGTGCCCCCGACAGATATAATTTGCAAGAATCTTAACTCATAAATCAGGGTCAGAGGTAGGCATTTGTGGCCTTGATCACCTAAGACAACACAAAACTGGATGTATTTTAATCCTTAAAAAACGTTCAGGTATAATTCGTTATAATAAAAAAATTACGCAATAATATAATTATTTGTTATGCTTTTTATTAATTGCTTTTTGATAAAGCTCCAAAGTTTTATTGTACATAGCATTGAATGAAAAATTTTTCATGAAGAATTCATTTCCTGACTTGCCAAATTCAGCACGCAAAGAAAAATCGTTTATTAAATCAGCCAGCCTGTTTTTAACGGCGTCAACATCTGCACGAGGAACAAGGTACCCCGTTTTACCATCAATGACAGATTCTGAAACACCCCCAACATCTGAAGCCAAAACAGGTAAACCTGCACGCATAGCCTCGAGAATACTGATTGGGAAACCTTCCCAGTTTGAAATTAACAGGAAAATATCGCTGTCTGCCAGTAAGGCGTCTACGTCTAAACGCTCACCCATAAATATAACATTTTCACTTATTCCAAGCTCTCGTGAGAGAGCCTTCATATCATCTAGTTTTGGACCTTTACCTACCAGAGTCAAAATCCAATCTTTTGTTTCCAGGAGACTTAAAGCTTTCAATAAGCTTTCATGATCTTTTTGCTCAGAAAAACGAGCAACTGAAATTAACTTTATTACGTCATTATTATGATAAGCATGAGGAGGAAAGTTTTTTAACGGCACACCATTATGAATCACTGTTTGCTGTTTGGCAGACGCGACGTTATGTTTGATCGCAAGCTGTTTATCCTGAGCGGAAACTGTAATTATTTCATCTGTTATCTTGCTGAAAAATCGTTCAATTACAATGTATAAACGACGTTTTTTATCATTAACACCATTCGCAAATGACCAACCATGCACGGTGAAAACAACAGGAACATTCAGGAATAGAGCTGCCAATCTTCCTACAATTCCAGCTTTAGAAGAATGAAGTGCAACGACATCAGGAGAAAATTCTTTTATAATTTTTCGAGTAATTAACGCGCTTTTAATATCCTTGTATGGCGATATTTCTCTTACAAGCTCAGGTATAATATGAACTTTCACATTCAGTGCCCGAAGTTCATCAACCAGAGCTCCTTGCTCCCCAACAATTAACTCTACCTGGTGATTATCATTTACCAAAGCAGATGTCATATCTCGCAAATGAGTCTGAGCACCACCGATTTCATTCGCACGTGTAATTATGTAAAGAATTTTCATTTTTTTGAAACAGTCCGATAAGTATATCGTTACTAATGCTCATCAACTTGCAATGAGATATTAACAGTGGCTACTAATTTCTTTTAAATGGTCCAAATCTGCCTGCAACACCATCAGAAATACCGTAAAATATCATCATTAGCGTTTTCTTTTTTTGTTTATTTAGGAGTAAAGATATTGCTGCACGTGCACAATTCAGGAAGACCTCTCTAACTTTATAACCTAAAGGAATATAAGATTTCCTAATCATAAAGAAGCTATTTCTCACAAGAAAATAACGTCGCATAGGACTATGAATAGATATTTTACGCCCTAACAAATTCAGCCTTGAATCACCAATCGTATGAGCCATGGAGGCTTGATTAGTCATCGCTACACGGTATCCAACTTTTTTAGCGCGCAGAGCCCACTCAACATCGATATAATCTACGAATAATGCTTCTTCCATCTTGCCAACTTTCTTATATACTTCAGAAGAAAAGAAAGAGCCAGATGCAATAACATAAGTTACATCAGTTATTTCTTGAATTAGTGTACGTTTAATAAAAGGACCAATATAATTAGTTCCCCAATAAAATTCGTTTGTATGAGGATCATAAAAAGAAGGGCCAAGAATACCTACATTATACTGAGTGTACACTTTACTCATGGCGCTAATAAAATTAGTACCTAGCACACTGTCCTGGTCAAGCAGCAATAAATAATTGGCACCGCGAGATAAGGAATTTTCAATACCAATGTTTTGTGCATGTGAAAGTCCCATATTGACGGGTAAACTGATCAAAACAAAATCAAATCTGTTAGCTAATGCTTTCACATCATTAAAATTTTGAGATCCGTTATCCACAATAACAGCATCATCTATCTGGTCCTGCAAAGATAGAAACTGTTTTTCTAAACAAATAATATCAGGATTGAATGTTACAGTTACAGAACTAATCACGATTTACCACCAATCAATTTATTTATATTTTTCAATAGTTTTTTTCACCGCTTCCAAATAACCATGACCATGTTTTTTATCAGGTTCAAGATAAGTACCTTCAGCCCATTCATTCCATGCATTTATAAATAGATAAGGAACATTTGCAGTCACAGACTTTTTATAAAGTTTGTCAAAATTATTCTTAAATACTTGCGGATCACTTCCTTTCATAACCAACGATTTAGTCTTTTTCCTGGGAGTATTATCCCAGTCAACAAATGCACCAGAATAATGCGTTTCACTGAAATCTTTTTCAAGTATTTTATCCCAGATTGATTGATAAGATAATAACTGCTCCACGTAATTGGTTTTTAATTTTTCATTAGAAATACGTTTTATCCTTCCAACGATTTTTCGTACTAGCGGCTTAATTTTCCCCATATTGTGTTCAAAAGTACACATGGGTTCAAAATTCAATTCCGCATCAAAATCTAACTGGCGATGATCTTGAGCGAATGAAGTAAGTGTTGATACGAAATGTATATCGCCGAACGACGTATCTTTTGCCAGTTTTCGCCAATACTGAATCCACTCGTTGCACTTCTCAAAGCTAGCAGAGCGGTATAACAGAAAAACAGGTTTTCCATTATGCTTAATGTATCTTTCGTCTTCAAAAAATGGCTTGAGATAATTAAAATGATTCAACCAATCTGATTCGTCTCCATAACTCTGGGGCATGATAACATCTCGATGACTACCATCCCAACTACGAGTCCATGGCTCGTTAGCCCATGAAAAAAGGAATGGAAGATCTATATCTATATTCTCTAATAATAGTTCAGCAGGTTTGTCCAATAAACGCTTACCATTAAACCAATAATGATAAAAACAAAAACCATCGATATGATATTTTTTTGCCAATTCCGATTGCCATTTCAAAGTTTCGACTTCAAGCAAATTATAATAATAGTCATTCAAAGGTTCTCTAGGTTGATAATGGTTTTTAAAAAGAGGCGTTGCTTTTTTGACATTAACCCATTCAGTGAAACCTTTCCCCCACCACTTATTATTTTCTTCAATCTCATGAAACTGCGGAAGATAAAATGCTAACGTTTTCAAAAATTGCTCCTTATATTTCTATAACATACTACAATAAAATGAACTGATAACGAAATCAGAAAATAATCCCAAAAAAAGGATAACTGCACCGGTAAAAATTGATGAGAAAAGAAAATAACAACCAAGGCAAAAAGTGAATTGAAGTTCAGGAATGAGTTTCGATGCAAAAATAATTTATGATTTTTTGATAAAATATATCCATACAATAAACTCAGCAAAGCTAACCCTAAGCTACCAAAATATAAAAACGGTAATAATAATGATGTATAAAAAGCATTAAAATAACCAGCATTCCCGAGTAGCACAAAGTCCTGCACTTTTGCAAAGAAAGAACTTTGATCATAAAACTTAGCCCCAAGGATTCCTAAAAAAGAAAATGGACTCGAAAGCTCATATAATGTATCAATATCACCGCTATCAATCGCATGAGTAAAAAGTGAGTAACCAGCAACAGCATAATTACGAGTATTAATTAGACTTTGGCTTAAATCACTATCCCCTCTAAAAGCAAATATTGCTAATAGCAAGATCAGAAATACGGTAAGAGTAAAAACCACCTTCTTTAAAGTCATTTTGCTATCATAACAATATAATATTAGTATTGAAGCCAAAACTGGGGCAAACACATAATATCTAGAAATCAAAATACTTTCTTTCCCTATCAGCATTAAAAATGAGAAGAAAAAGATTGCAGATTTATTATGATTAATCTTTAAATATAAGCCATAGCTGATACCAAAAAGTGGAACTAACGTTGCAAAGACAAATAAGTAGGCAGCAAAAGCGCCATAATATTCTTTTATTGATTGATCTTTAAATAGACTATCTCTATATTCTGCGAAAGAAATACCGCCTGATATAATATCATTAAAAAGGAAGCAAAGATAAACCAATATAACCAAGTTGATTGCAAGTAGAATTTTTATCTGAAATGCAAAATTAACTATCGGTTTATTTTTTATTATTTCATCTGAATGATGGTGATTTGTTGTTCTGTTTCCAATATAACAACCTAAGAAAAAATACAAATAAGCAACAATTAATAGCATCAAACCGGAATTAAAAGTAATATATAAACTATTTTGAGAAAACCATAACACTAATGAAACGACAATATAGAGACATAGATAACTAGCTGGGTTTCTGGGCCTGCACTTAATCATTTTGATATTTTTCCGCTATTAATAGTAGCCAATACAAAAATAGCAGAAACAATTATTTCTGTAATGATAACACTGATAGTCACACCGTAGGTCGGAGTAATATGCATTAATATAACAGAAACTATAATATGCATGAAACTAACAGCCAGATATGTTTTTCTGACAATTTTTGTTAAATTATTAGGTATCAACCACCACTGTCCATAAACAACACCGATTGACACAATGAATGGTAGAGGAGACATCATCAGTAATATCATAGATGACACGCGATATTCCGCACTATAATAATAAAGAGATACGGGATATCCTATAGCCGCCATTGAGAAAGATATTAGCAAGCCAAATGCCATAAATTTCTTGCCATATAAGTTCAAAATTTCCTTGAGCGTTTTCCCATCATTAATCAATGAACTCACTCTTGGGAACATCGCTTGCTGAACGGGACTCATTAAACCTTGTGCAGCTGTTCGAATTTTATCTGCTGCTGAAAAATATCCTGCCAGTGCCGGACCACCAAAATAACCAATAATCAATATATTTAAAGTTGTATAGAAACTAATAGTAATATTAGATACAAAAAGGTCAAATCCTTTGGACAAAACTAAATATATTTCTTGCATTGAAACTTTTGTTAACTTTGCCAATTTTTGTTTTTTTATAAAAATACAAGCCAAAATTCCTGAAACAAACATTCCTGATGATTGACTAATTACAGCCATATTCATATCATCACTTGTTTTCACTAAAAGGAAAATTAGCAATAGAGATATACATTTTGCTATGGTTGTACATATTGCAATACCCTGCATTTTTTCAATACCTTGAAATAACCATACAGGAAATATAACCGTACCAATGACAGAAATCATGCCTAAGAGGATCAGATGTGAGTATATATCTGAACCATTAATCATCACATATAAAGAAAAAATGCATAACACAACCAATAACAATAATAACTTGGCAGCAGTCACTGCTGTATAAATAGAGTTGATTTTAGATTGTTTATTTTTATTAACTGATATTAATAATGTCGCGCTAAAGTTAAAACCATAATCAACAAAAATTATAAAATACTGTATCCATGCTTGAACCATAGCGACAACGCCAAAATTCTCAGCACCGAGGATACGCATTAAATAGGGAAGAGTTAGCAAAGGGAATAAGTAGTTTGATGCCTGCACAAAAAATAGCAATATAATGTTTTTTTTCACTGGTACAATACACTCAGTTATGTGAAAAAAGCCTGTATGCTATTTACAGGCCCAAGCATAAATTAATAATCTGAATCTCTGAAAGCTTTACCAGAAAGGTCTTTGGAAGATAAACTTGGCAAACAATCGTGACTGATTGGCCATTCAATGCTCAGATCACTATCTGACCATAAGATTGAACGCTCATGCTCAGGAGAATAGTAGTTAGTTGTTTTATACACAAATTCTGCAATATCGCTCAATACAAAAAAGCCATGAGCAAATCCTTCAGGAATCCATAACTGTTTCTTGTTCTCAGCAGAAAGATATACTCCGACCCATTTTCCATAATGTTTTGAGCCTTTCCGAATATCGACAGCAACATCAAAAACCTCACCTACAACACAACGCACTAATTTACCTTGAGCATATGGTTGAAGCTGATAGTGCAAACCGCGAAGTACGTTCTTGCTAGATTTGGAGTGGTTATCCTGAATGAAATTAACTTCTTTACCTACAGCTTCGTTGAACATTCGCTGATTGAAACTTTCCATGAAGAAACCACGATCGTCTCCAAATACCTTTGGTTCAAATATTAATACATCGGGTATTTCAGTCTTAATAATGTTCATCAGTTAATAACCTTTAATCATTTTCAACAAATATTGTCCATATTGGTTTTTTGATAGCGGAGCAGCGAGTTTTTTAACCTGCTCAGCATCAATAAATCCTTTGCGGTAGGCAATTTCTTCAGGACATGCAACTTTTAGTCCTTGGCGTTCTTCGATGGTTGCAATGAAGTTACTCGCTTCGATCAGGCTCTGATGAGTTCCTGTATCAAGCCAGGCAAACCCACGGCCCATCATCGCAACGGAAAGCTTTCCTTGCTCCATGTAAATACGGTTAATATCAGTGATTTCCAGCTCACCACGCGCAGACGGTTTTAAATTTTTCGCCATCTCAACGACACTGTTATCGTAGAAATAGAGCCCCGTCACCGCATAATTACTCTTCGGCTCCAGCGGTTTTTCTTCGAGGCTGATGGCGGTGCCATTTTTATCAAATTCAACAACACCGTAGCGCTCAGGATCATTCACATGATAGGCAAATACTGTTGCCCCATTTTCTTTATTTACGGCGGTATCCATCAATTTCGGAAGATCGTGACCATAGAAAATGTTATCTCCCAATACCAGGGCACAATCGTCGTTACCAATGAATTCTTCACCAATAATGAAAGCCTGCGCCAGCCCATCCGGACTTGGCTGAACTTTGTATTGCAGATTCAGCCCCCACTGGCTTCCATCACCCAGCAGTTGTTCGAAACGTGGTGTATCCTGTGGCGTGCTAATAATTAGAACATCTCGGATACCTGCTAGCATCAGCGTAGACAGCGGATAGTAAATCATCGGCTTATCATAAATTGGTAATAATTGTTTACTAACAGCCATTGTAACTGGATACAGGCGAGTACCAGAACCACCCGCCAGAATAATACCTTTACGCGTTTTCATTTCATCATCTCTATATTCATGAGATGCCCATCCTCCGGCATCTTTATCATTATTAAATCGCTGTTGCTGTAAACCATTCAGTCAGCATACGCTTAACCCCCGCGTCCCATTGCGGCAGTACCAGGTTGAAATTCTGCTGGAACTTTAAGGTATTCAGGCGGGAGTTTGCCGGTCGTTTTGCAGGTGTCGGATACGCGCTGGTTGGCACCCCATGAAGCTGGGTTAATGCCAATTCCATTCCTGCTTTACGCGCTTCTTCAAATACCAGCGAGGCATAGTCATACCAGGTTGTCGTGCCACTGGCAACCAGATGATAAGTTCCTGCCACCTCAGGTTTATTCAGGGCAACCCGAATAGCATGAGCCGTGCAGTCTGCTAATAATTCAGCGCCTGTAGGTGCACCAAATTGATCGTTAATAACTGACAGTTCAGAGCGCTCTTTTGCCAGTCGCAGCATAGTACGTGCAAAGTTATTCCCTTTGCCGGCATAAACCCAGCTCGTCCGGAAGATCAAATGGCGTGCGCAATTTTCACTTAACGCTTTTTCACCAGCTAATTTGGTCTCACCATAAATATTGAGTGGCGCTGTGGCATCCGTTTCCAGCCACGGCGTATTTCCATTACCAGGGAATACGTAATCTGTAGAGTAGTGAACAACCCAGGCACCCAGCTTTTGAGCCTCTTTAGCAATCGCCTCGACACTAGTTGCATTCAACAATTGAGCAAATTCTGGTTCTGACTCAGCTTTATCGACCGCGGTATGCGCAGCTGCGTTAACGATCACGTCAGGCTTAATACGACGCACAGTTTCTGCAACACCTTCAGGATTACTGAAATCGCCACAATACTCCTGAGAATGGACATCAAGAGCAATCAAATTACCTAGCGGCGCAAGAGCACGTTGTAGCTCCCAACCCACCTGACCGGTTTTACCGAATAGAAGAATATTCATTAGACACGATCTCCATAGTTTTCTTCAATCCAGGATTTGTAGCTGCCGCTTTTCACATTCTCTACCCATTGTGTGTTCGCCAGGTACCATTCTACCGTTTTGCGAATGCCACTTTCGAAGGTTTCCTGAGGCTTCCAGCCCAGCTCTTGGCTAATCTTCTCAGCGTCAATCGCGTAGCGGCGATCGTGACCAGGACGGTCAGTCACATAGGTTATCTGCTCGCGATAGGAGCCTTCCTTCGGAACAATTTCATCCAACAGGGAACAGATGGTATTTACCACATCAAGATTTTGTTTTTCATTGTGGCCGCCGATGTTGTAGGTTTCACCAATCTTGCCTTGCGTCACCACGGTATATAACGCACGGGCGTGATCTTCAACGTACAGCCAGTCGCGAATCTGATCACCTTTACCGTAAACCGGTAGGGCTTTTCCATCCAGCGCATTGAGGATTACCAGAGGGATGAGTTTTTCCGGGAAATGGTAAGGGCCGTAGTTGTTCGAACAGTTAGTTACAATGGTAGGGAAACCGTAGGTGCGTAGCCATGCACGGACTAAATGGTCGCTGGACGCTTTAGAAGCAGAGTAAGGACTGCTTGGGGCATAGGCAGTTTTTTCAGTAAACAGCGGCAGTGCAGTGCCTTTTGCAACTTCATCAGGGTGCGGAAGATCGCCATACACTTCATCTGTAGATATATGGTGAAAACGGAATGACGCTTTTTTATCAGCACTTAACTCAGACCAGTACTTGCGGCTTGCTTCAAGCAGAACATAGGTGCCAACAATATTAGTCTCGATAAAAGCTGCAGGGCCCGTAATCGAGCGATCAACGTGGCTCTCGGCGGCCAGATGCATTACAGCATCCGGCTGGTGTTCTGCAAAAATACGCGCCATTGCGTCGTTGTCGCAGATATCGGCATGTTCAAAATGATAGCGATCGCTCTGCGCAACATCAGCCAGAGATTCAAGATTCCCTGCGTAAGTTAATTTATCGACGTTAATCACAGAATCTTGCGTATTATTAATAATGTGTCGTACCACTGCAGACCCAATAAAGCCTGCTCCACCAGTGACCAGAATTTTCACGTTTATTTCGCTCTTAAGTTTTTCAGAAACAATATATTACATGCCGACGCCCTGGTGACTTTCGATAAGCACTCAAGGCTGAGAAAACGACCATCTGCTATTTTAACTTATTTTTTCATTCCAGAGTAAATCGCAGATACCGTCGGTTGGATTGAATGCTGCAGGTGCCTGCAACAGTATCTCACGCACGCGTTCGTAGTCGAACTCACAGCAGGCGTTGTCGAGGTCATGGAGAATAATGCTCATCTCACTCCATGGCAACATCACTTCATTAGCGGTCCTGATACGCGGGTGCTGTGTTGTAGATACATTGTCGCCGATAAGCAACTCTTCATACAGTTTCTCACCTGGGCGCAGACCCGTCGTTTTTATCTCAATATCACCATAAGGATTTTTATCATCACGAACAGTGAGTCCTTGCAAGGTAATCATGCGATGTGCAAGATCGATGATCTTGACTGGCTCCCCCATATCCAGAACAAAAACATCGCCGCCCGTACCCATGGCGCCCGCCTGTATTACCAACTGCGCCGCTTCAGGAATAGTCATAAAGTAACGCGTAATATTCTCATCGGTCAGAGTCACAGGACCACCTGCAGCTATCTGTTTTTCAAACAACGGCACAACAGAACCCGACGAACCCAATACGTTGCCGAAGCGAACCATACTGAAGCAAGTTTTGCTGGATTCCTTCGCCAGCGCCTGCAGCACTAACTCAGCCATTCGTTTGGTCGCCCCCATTGTATTGGTAGGCCGCACGGCTTTATCGGTCGAAATTAAGACAAAGTTTTCTACACCGCAACTTGCTGCAGCCTGAGCGCAGCTCAACGTACCAAAGATATTATTGCGCACTCCGTCCAGAACGTTGAACTCGACAAGCGGTACATGCTTGTACGCCGCAGCATGATAAATCGTATTGACGTTGAATGTGTTGATTAATCTTTCGAGATGCTCTTTATCTTGTACGTTGCCTAGAATTGGGTAAATTTTAACCTTAAGATTCTGGTTGAGATTCAGATTACGCAGCTCCGAATCAATGGAATAGAGTGAGAATTCTGACAATTCGAACAGAATAAGCTGGTTCGGCTTATTTTTAATTATCTGCCGGCAAAGCTCAGAACCAATCGATCCTCCTGCCCCGGTGACCATAACCGTTTTCCCGTTGATATTACGGGAAACCAATTCCGGAATGGGTGAAACAGGATCGCGGCCCAGCAGATCGGTAATAACCACTTTGCGCAACGAGTCAATACGCGCTTTGCCCTCTACAAGATCGACCATGCCGGGAATCGAGAGTACCTCGCACGGCAAACCTTCCAGTGTTTTAATGACTTCGTTCTTCCTGGCTCGACTGGCGCTTGGCATGGCAAGCAGAATTTTCTTCGCTTCGTATTTCTCAACCAACCATGGTAGTTTTTCCGGCGCGAAAACGCTGACGCCATGAATCACCTGACCTTGCAGAGCACGGTTGTCATCGACAAAAGCAACAGGATAATATTCGTCCATCTGGCTCAGCGCTGGCAGTAGCTGACGGCCCGATGCTCCGGCCCCATAAATCACCACCCGAGTGCCCAGATTCAGCCCGCGATTGACCAACATCCTCATACCAAGCCGCGATCCGGCAATAAGCAGTAAACCGAACGAGAAATAAATAAATGGAATCGTTCTCGGCAAATAGAGATTAGTATAAAACGCTGCGATAATAAGCAAAATGGATGATATAACCATCCCAACCGTAACTACCAGTAATATTTTTGCAGTAATGTAGCGAATTACGGCTCGATAGAGCCCTAATTTAACAAATATCGCCAGAGTGACGAAAATTATTGAAAATATAAATAACCAATGCGCCGTACTATATATTGGAGTCATTGAATCGATACGTACCCAAAATGCAAACCAAAATGCACATAAGAGCAGTACAATATCTATGGAAAGAGTAATAATTCGTTTGATTGGTCTGGGTAAAGATATTAAATAATTTAGCATACTAAAAACTGGTCGCCTCGTTAAAGCTTGCATTCAGTTTATAAAATAGTACCAGCATAACACACTGAGTCATCATCTACTTTTGCATTATAACCACACACTGTACCCACCTGCAAAAACGCCGATTTCCCAATAGCAGTGCCTCCAGCAAGATGTACACCAACACCTAAGTGAGCAAAATCCCCCAGAGTTGAATCATGATCTACTGTCGAATGGCTATTTACAATCGTACCCGTACCTAATTTTGTGTTAGCACCTACCACCGCTCCCGCTAATATGACTGAACCATCACCAATCGTCGCCGATGGGCTGACAAATGCAAAGGGATGAATAAGCTTTACGGGGTGAATATCGAAGCTGGTAAGCTGCCGATAGAGCTGCTCTCTGACTTTATTATTTCCAATACCAATCGCTACATGACTGGCCTTTTCGATATGTAAATGTAGTTCAGAAATTTTTCCAATAATGAGTTTATTTGTGTCATGGATGTGGGATGCATTATCGTCGAGAAAAACGATATCCCTATATCCAAGCAGTCTCGCTGTCTCGTACAGCGTACGGCCATGACCACCCGCTCCCAAAATCAATAAGTCATGCATTGACGTTGCTCTCTTTGTCTTTAACGCCTGCACCACATTTCAGTGCAACAACGAGAATCGGGAACCAGGCGATGAGCAGCCCCACAACACCATCAATTTTGCCTGAGGCAATAAAAAAGGCAATGGGGAAGAGCCACAGCAGATTGACGGCAATCGCCAATGATGTCACCGGAACGTGGCTGCCATATTTTCTTGCGAGGATTTGGTAGCCATGGCTGGCATGTGCTTCATAGACCTTTTTACCTGCTACGAGCCTCCTCAACAAAGTTGTTGTGGCATCGACGATAAATACGCCCAGCAAGCATAATTCTGCAATAAAGAAATGCGAGTCAACTTTCGCAATATGCAGGATCATCAGCCCGATTGTTATCCCAAGAAAACCACTTCCGGCATCGCCCATGAAGATTTTTGCTATCGGGAAGTTCCAGACAATAAAGCCAGCCGCGGCACCGATAAGAGCAAGCGTTATCGGAAAAATACTTCCAGGCGCGTCCGTGTACTGGTTTACAACAATCAACATTGCACTACATGCGGCAAATGTTATTGCTTCAGCGCTGGCTAAGCCATTAATTCCATCCATGAAATTATACAAATTCAACATCCAGACCAGATAAATACAGCCCAGAATCATACCAATCCAGGATAAGGAAAGATCGTAACCAAACAGCGTAATGACAGGGAAGGATCCCAGGAAATAGATGCCAATTGCTGCTGCCAGGAAATGCATCAATAGACGCCAGCGTGCCGCAATATGACCATGATCATCAAGGAAACCGATGATGGCAACAATTACCCCTGGAATAAACAAACCCAGGAAGCTCTCCAACGTAAGCGTATGATTAAGATAAAATCCTACTAAAGCAACCAGGAGCGTCAGGACGATCGCTACCCCACCACCTCGAGGGGTGGGTACAGAATGAGAACTTCTCTGGTTAGGGCGGTCAATAACATTATGCTTTATGGCATACCCCCGCAATCCCCAAGTCAGTGCGCATGAGACAAAAAAAGCGAATATCACAATCCCAAAATTCATCATTATTTATTACCTTCGGTATAATATTTCGCCGTTTTTTTCATCGTTTCATAAAGCGTTATCGGGGGCGTCCAGTTTAAATGTTCCCGGGATTTAGAGGCATCGACTTCCAGATCGCCAAACAGCTGATCGTAAATACCTCGTTTACCAACAGTAGAAAGTAATAACCTGAAGATACCCGTTGGGAATGAGATCAGTTTCGCTTTAATGCCCATTCCTGAAGCAAAGGCATTAATCATATCTTTGGTTGAAGGAAGTTCTGCATCTGCAAGTAAATAGAGTTGATTTTTAGATTTCTCATTCACCACGCATTCGCTGATGAAACTGACAACATTATCCAGAGACGCCAGTGCTCGCTTGTTCCTAACATTTTTAAATGGCAACGGTAGGTTTTTAGAAATCAGTTTTAAAAGACGCTGTATATTACCCGGTGCATTTTCACCACAAATCAATGCAGGACGGACAATGGTGATCGCCATATCGCTTTCTGCAAATTGATTAAGTAGACTCTGCTCAGCTTCTCGCTTGGAAATGGCGTAATCGGAAGTGGGTTGTGGCTCCGAGGCCTCAGTAAATGGGATCCCTGAGGTGGCATTACCGTTAACGCCGATTGAGCTTACAAATATAAAATGTTTAACCCCGCTGGTCGCAGCATCTCTCGCTAATTTCATCGTCGCGTCGTGATTAACACGGCGAAATTCCGCTAAAGCGTCCTGAGCATCATCATTAAGGATATGTGCTCTTCCCGCAGTATGAATGACAGTGTCGCATCCCTGAAGAAGATTTATCCAGTTGGTATCGGCTGAGATATCACCCAGGTTGTAAATTCCCTGTTCAGTGTTCTCCTGCTTGCGCGTTGTTAATATCACCTCGTGTCCTGATGATTTCAACGTCCGGACTAAAGCAGTACCAAGAAACCCGGTTCCGCCCGTCACCAATACTTTCATTGATATCCCCTATCTGCTCTATCTGATATTTTTTGCCTGCGAAGAGTGCAGGATCGCGAGAAACTGTATAGGCACGACTGTTCGTTCTATATTCAATTGCGAATACAAGGCACGCTACCGCCCCTGGCTTAACAGCTACCAGTGCACTGAGCGATGTGTGATTAAATGATTTTTCTTGTCTGGATACAGACAAAAAACTGGCGTTAATTGTCGTCCTAAACGACCTCAGAAACAAGCACAAATCGCTACAAAGCGATCCAGATTTAAACCCGATAACTCTATGTAATTATTTAATTTATAACAAAAAACGGCAGTCATCATTTTGGTTAGATATCAACATACCAAAATAATGACTGCCGCTTGTTCAAATCGTGGCCGGAATATCAGTCGCTTGCGAGCAACTTCTCAATACGGGTTCTGAACTTCGCCCCTTCTTTCAGGTTACGCAGCCCATAGTTGACGAACGCCTGCATATAACCCATTTTCTTACCGCAGTCATAGCTGTCGCCGGTCATCAGCATAGCATCTACGGACTGTTTTTTCGCCAGCTCGGCAATCGCGTCGGTCAGCTGAATACGATCCCAGGCGCCTGGCTCGGTTTTTTCCAGCTCGGCCCAGATATCTGCGTTCAGAACATAGCGACCTACAGCCATCAGGTCTGAGTCCAGCGTCTGCGGCTGATCCGGTTTTTCGATAAACTCAACGATGCGGCTCACCTGCCCTTCCGTCTCCAGCGGCTCTTTAGTCTGGATCACAGAGTACTCGGAGAGATCGCCCTTCATGCGTTTCGCCAGCACCTGGCTACGGCCGGTTTCATTGAAACGTGCCACCATTGCCGCCAGGTTATAACGCAGCGGATCGGCAGAAGCAGTATCAATGATGATATCCGGCAGCACGACGATGAATGGGTTATCGCCCACAACCGGACGGGCACACAGAATAGAGTGGCCCAGACCCAGCGGCTGCGCCTGGCGCACGTTCATGATGGTCACGCCTGGCGGACAAATAGACTGCACTTCCGCCAGCAGCTGGCGCTTAACGCGCTGTTCAAGCAGCGCTTCGAGTTCGTAAGAGGTGTCGAAGTGGTTTTCTACCGCATTCTTGGACGAGTGCGTAACCAGGACGATTTCTTTGATCCCTGCAGCAACAATCTCGTCGACAATGTACTGAATCATTGGCTTGTCGACAATCGGCAGCATCTCTTTAGGAATGGCTTTTGTGGCTGGCAGCATATGCATGCCCAAGCCTGCTACCGGAATGACTGCTTTCAAATTAATCATTATTTCTTCCACCTTAAAATGGTTGACGAATTATAGCTCTTAAACCTGTTTTCGCCAGCATGATTTGCCGTAATCCTCAGGTAATGTTACGCCTTAGCCCTACAAATTTCTGTAGTTGTAATCTGAATAGATCACGCTTCTTTCCCAGGAATAGTCTCAAAACAGCTATTTGTCGATTATCTGTGCGGAAGCGCAAAGTTAAGCTTTTCCACATTCACCACCTGCTGGTCGACACGGTCAATATCCACCGAGCTTTGCCCCTTCTCATTCACCGCTTTAATGTTCGCCAGCGACAGCAAGGTCTCATCTTTCGCCATAAATTTACCCCGCACATCCTTGCGCAGGTCGAAGTTGATCTTGAGGGCGGGACCCACAGCGGCTTCCTGCATCACATTGATGTTGCGTAAAAAAAGATGCTGCGGCTTGTTGTGCAGTTCAAGCGTAGCACGCTGCATTTCCACGTTGGTTATCGCCACAAACGAGGTGGCGTTACCGGATGAAATCTGTATTCCGCGCAATTTATACGCAAGCTGACGATTATCGAGATGAATATTGTTGAGCTTGAAGTTCTGCGGGATGGACAAATAATCGCCTTTTATCACCCCATAGCCGATTAACATTCCGGCACTATTCACCATATCGACATTATCAATAATGAAATTATCACAGCCATAAATGGCCACCGTGGCATTGTCTATTCCTGCCTTTTTACTGAAGTCGGGAGTTATATTTTTGGCCTTAATATTGCGAATAACAAAATGTTTACCGTTTTCAACGTGCACCAGCTGGCGACAGTTGCTGCCGGTAATGTTTGCCACCACGAAGTTCTTGACGGTTTGCTTCTCCGGATAGTCGTTATCGTAGGTGCTGCCGGCGAGGCCAATGCCGATGCCCCAGTTGATCTTGCCGTTGGTGCAGTTGATGTTGTCGATGACATGATCGGAGATCAGGATATTGCTATCGTTGATAGCGACGTTCCACTCGATCGCATCCCCCTGCAGATGGCTAAATTTGCTGTTGGTAATGCGGGCACCGTCCACCTGGTTGTGGAAACCCTGGCGCAGGATGGCGTAGTTGGCCTGGCTTACGCTGATGTTATCAATCAGCAAATTGCGCATCACGCTGGGTTTCTTGCCGCCGATGTAGATCTGCGTCACCGGGCCAAAACCGCTCATGGCCAGCCCTTTGATGACGCAGTCAGAGCCGCGAACGTCGAGCGTGATGTTCTCCGTGCGGCCAGCACCTTCGCCTATTACTTTGCTGCCTTCCTGCAGAACAAAGCGGCCGCGCCCGTTGCCGGTTAACGCCCCGCGGATCAGCAGCGTTTTACCGTCGGGAATGAAAATGCCCGTATTGATGTTTTCGCAGGTGAGCCCGGCGGGGACCACGACGGTGTCACCGTCATTGAACGCCTGCTTAAAGGCGGCGATCCAGTCGTTGTTATTGTACTGATTAACAGAAACCGTTCTCCCGCTTGCCGCCCGCGCGATGCGTGACGACAGCAGCGGCGTGGCCGCCAGAACGGAGAGAGAAGAGACAAAGGTGCGTCGGGTAATCTTTTTCAGCATACATCCTCGGCGTTATAACGTTTGCAGCAGGCTCGCTAACTGACGGTTAATCACCTGTTGGTTAAAATCGGTTTCCACTTTTTGTCGGGCGTTATGGAGCACGGGCTCCAGCGCCTGCTGGTCGATGTCGCTGAAGGCCGCTAATCGATCCGCAAGGGCCATCGCGTTATTCTCCGGCACCAGCCAGCCGGAATGATCAGACTTAATCAGCTCCGGGATCCCGCTGTGCAGTGTTGATACCACAGGAATACCTACGGCCATCGCCTCCATCAGCGCCACCGGAATGCCTTCCATATCGCCATCGGCGCCCGTCACCGAGGGCAGCAGAAACACATCCGCCTCGTCGAGCATGGCCTTGACCTCGTGGCTCGGCTTGAAGCCCGGCATCTCTACGACATCTTCCAGCTGATACTGTTCGATAAGCGTGCGCAGACGACGCTCCCACGGCCCAATGCCGAGAATGCGATAGTGGAAATCCACCCCGCGCGCTTTCAGCTGGCGGCAGGCTTCAATGGCCACATGGAGGCCTTTCTTCTCGGTCAGACGAGCAACGGAGATGATCTGCAGCGGTTTTCCCGGCACCTTGACAGGACGGCGAGTGAAGCGCGTTAAGTCCACGCCCATTCGCGAAACGGCAATTTTTTCTCCCGGGCAGCCCATGTTTTTCAGGCGTCCGGCCCACAGGTCGCTGATGGGCAGCATCATGTCGCCGCGTCTGAACAGCTGCTGATACTCCGGGGTGTAGTGGTTCAGCACTTCGCGGCTGGAGATGTCGATACCGTGGAAGATAGTCGCAATTTTACCGTCAATCACGCCCAGCTCGCGCAGCTTCGCGGCGGTGACGCCCGCCGGGCCAAAGTGGGCGATAAACACGTCGGCACGATACGGCTGCGCCGTTTGCCCGCAGATGGCCGACAGGATCAGATTGCGGGATTCGGACCCATAGCGGGAAACATTCAGCGCCCGCCACGTCGAGGCGCGGTGGATCCCGCGCAAGGTCTGGCTGGCCCGGTGGCGCAGCTTACTCAGCTTCCCGGACGGCTCATCCTGCAGCCAGCGGGTCTTCGCCTCCAGCCCATACTGGGTATACGCCGCATGGGTATTTTGGGTATCGCCCTTTTGCAGGGCGATAATCTCCACGTCATATCCCATATCGATAAACGCGGTGATTTGGTTCAGGACAAACGTTTCAGACGACAGCGGAAATTTCAGTAAGAAGAAACCAACCTTCATTTCCCCTCCCGCACGCGGTCAAGTACCGATTTAACCATCCCAATGCCCTTCTCGCGCTCGGCTTTCACCGCCGCGGCCAGGCGTTCATTGATGGCAGGCAGTTGACCCAGGGTGTCCCCCACCATCGCACCCAGCGAACCATCCAGCAGATGACGGATATCCACGGCCATTTCCGGCATACCGAGCTGCTGCATGATGCCTGCTGATTTGTGCTCATAGTTGATGGCAATGGCCGGCGTGCCAAAGTTCATGGAGATAATGGCGGAGTGCAGACGCGTGCCCACGGTCAGGTCGCAGGCGGAGAGCAGCTTGCCCATCTCCAGATCGTTCAGTTCGTCCATCACCACGTGATAGCGGGACGGATCGTTCACCAGATTGCGCAGGTTCAGCGCCACCATGCGGTCGTCTTTGTTGTAGCTGTCGATACCCGTGCAGGTGGAGAGCGCCAGCACCTGGTACCCGCTGTCCAGCACGCGGTTCACCACGTCGGCGAAGGCTTTCTCGTACGCCGCCTGGGTCGTGCCTAAACGTTTATCAAAAGGCGCCAGCTCGCGCAGGGTTATTGCGACGGTTTTCTGTTTCGCCGCCACGTCGAGCCAGTGCTGCACCGCGTAGCTCGGCTGGAAGCTGTCGTCCTGGTGATCCACCAGCCACGCAGTGTCCACGCCGTGCTCAACTTTTGAGGTGTCAATTTCGCTGCGCTTCATCATGTCGAGGCTGACCGACTCGCGCAGGATCAGCGCGTCGCAGTGGCCGAAGACGTAGTTTGCGAGCTGGTTAAACTGCGGATCCTGGAATGGCCCGACGCTGTGGCCAATCATAAACAGCGGCTTTTTCGCCATAAAGGTGCAGAGCGCATGCTCAAACTGCGGCACGCCGTAGAGATCGACAAAGAAAGAACCGCCAACCTGGATAATGGCGTCATAGCCGGACAGCAGACGAACAAAATCGGTAAAGCCCTGCGCGATAGCGATGTTGCGCAGCTTGCCGGTATCGGTCACACGGGAAAGCAGCACCTGGTGCTGGTAGCGACGACGCAGCACTTTCTTCACGCGGCCCATCACGCCCGCGGCGTTGTTATGCTGTTTCATCTGGCTGTAGAGCGGGTCGCCCATCACCGGGCGGTTCAGCAACCAGGATGAGCTGACCGGATAACGGCTCATCACGTCCACTTCGGTCTCAGGCTTAAGGGTGTTAATTGCATCCAGTAAACCGCGCAGGATGGCGCTGTCGCCACGGTTGCCGCAGGTATGGTTGCCAAGAATTAATAATTTCATAATGGCCTCTTAAATAACTAGCCTGCGCGAAGCAGCGTTTTCATTTTTTCGTTACGGCAAAACTGGCGCTTCATCTCTACCACCAGCGCATTGCGCGACAGCACAATCATCACGCCAAATGCCAGCGCGCCCGCGGCAACCTGTACCGCCAGCAGCGCGGCCAGCGGCAGGTGGCCGCCGAGGATGATGCCCAGGCCGTAGCTCACCGCCAGGGTCGGCAACGAGAGATAGAACGGCAGCCACAGGCTCAGGATGTACTGACGGTAGCTGGAGCCCAGCACCGGCTTGATCATGATGAAGTAGCTCAGAACGGTATTGATTATCTGCACCAGCAGGAAGCCCAGCGTGACGCCGATGGCGCCTGCCATATGCCCGCCGACGATAATCGCCGGAATAAACAGGAAGGTTTTGAACACGTTGAACTTAAAGCTGATATCCACGCGCGCTTTTGCCATCAGCAGGGAACCAATCGGATTCCCCACGGAGCGCAGGAGCCCCACCACGCACAGCAGCTGAAGGATCGGGATGATGCCGTTCCACTTCTCGCCAAACACCAGCGGCACGAAGTTACTGGAAACCACCATCAGCCCCAGCAGCACCGGGAAGTTGATAATCCCCACCACGGAAAGCAGCTTGTAGAAGTTAACGCGCAGCTTCTCGGTGTCGTCCTGAATCTTGGCGAATGCCGGGAACAGGACGCGGGTGATTATCGGGTTCAGCTTCATCGGCGGCACCACCGCGACGTTGTAGGCCAGGTTGTATCCCCCCGCCACGCTCGCGCCAAGAATACGCGCCAGCACCAGCGTCGACAGGTTAGTATTCACATAGTTGATGATGCTGTCCGCCGTCAGCCACGCGCCAAAGCGCAGGTTGGACGAGACGGATGCGAGAGAGAAATGCAGCCCGGGACGGTAGATCTTGCGGCCAAAGTAGCCGAACAGCAGCGTGCGCACGGCAGAGTTAACCAGGTATCCGAGGATGGCGGTCATCGCCAGCGGCCAGAAATGGGCGCTCACCACGGTGAAGGTAAAACCCGCCAGCACGGCGCTGGTCTCGATCATGCCGATCTTGTTGAACTCCAGCTCTTTCTGCATCAGCGCGCGGAACTGCTGCCCGTGCGGGATCACCACGAAAGCAAACGACAGCGTGCGCATCAGCGGAGCCAGATCCGGGTTATGCAGCACGCTGGCGATAGTGTCGCTCAGCAGGAACACCAGCACGAACACGAAAATCCCCAGCCCCACGTTCAGCCAGTAGAGGGTGGTCAACTCAAGATGGCTAATCTCTTTGCGCTGGATAATCGAGTTGGCAATACCAAAGTCAGACAGCGTATCGGCCAGCGCGATAATCACCAGCGAGACGGTCAGCAGGCCGAACTGGTGATTATCAATAATGCGCGCCAGCACGGTCATCTGCACCAGACCGAGGCCAATGATGACGATGGTCGCCATCGCTGACCACTTCGCCCCGCTGATGGTTTTTTCACGTAAGCTCATCTTAGTACGCCGCTTTGTTCACGAAACCTTTGAAGATGGTCAGAAAAACAATCTTGATATCAAACCAGATACTCCATTCGCGGATGTACTCCAGATCGAATTCGATACGTTTTTCCATTTTTTCCAGCGTGTCGGTTTCGCCGCGCCAGCCGTTGATCTGCGCCCAGCCGGTGATGCCCGGCTTCACCTTATGGCGCAGCATGTAGCCTTCAATCAGCGAGCGGTACTGCTCGTTGTGCGCCACCGCGTGCGGACGCGGGCCAACAATCGACATGCCGCCGGTGAAGACGTTGATAAACTGCGGGAGTTCATCCAGCGAGGTGCGGCGCAGGAAGTTCCCCACGCGGGTGACGCGCGGATCGTTCTGCGTTGCCTGGGTCACCACCTTGTCGTTTTCCATCACCTTCATGGAGCGGAATTTCCACACCATAATCGGCTTACCGTCCATACCGTAGCGGGTCTGGCGGAAGATCACCGGGCCGGGAGAGCTCAGCTTCACCGCCAGGGCAATGCAGCACAGAACAGGCGAAATCAGCAACAGGATCAGCGAAGAGAGCACAATATCTTCCGCGCGCTTCAGCACGCGGTTAATCCCGGACAGCGGGGTGTCGTACAGCGGTACCACCGGCACGCCGTTCACTTCTTCAATGCGTGAATGGAGGATGTTAAAGGTAAAGACGTCCGGGATCAGGATCACCGAACAGGTGGTGTCCGCCAGCTCGCGCATCAGTTGCTTAATGCGGGATTCGTCTCTCATCTGCATGGCGATGTAGACGTTGTGAATTTTACCGGCTTTCGCGTCTTCAATAAGCTGTTCGTAATTGCCCGCCCAGTCCGACGGCACGCCGCCCGGCTTCGCGTCGTGATAAATCCCGACCACTTCAAACCCTAACCACGGCTCTTTGCGGAAGCTGTCGAGCAGGACCTTACCAACCGGCAGATCGCCCGCTACCGCAACGAAGCGACGGTTATAACCGCGGTTACGCAGCCAGCCCGCGCCGAAGCGGATAAGGGAACGGCACACCACCATGCCGACGCTGGTCAGCAGATACCAGCAGAGATAGGTGACGAGGCGATTATCAAAATCATGGCTGAATGCCACCAGGCCTGCGCTAAAGATCAGGCTTAGGGTCCAGTTCTGCAGCAGCAGCATCAGCTCGGTGGTCATTTTCACGCCGCGCCAGGAGCGGTAAAAATCGGTCATCCCGCCGATCATCTGAAACACGACCAGCGCAATGAGTGCCATCAGCAGATGCATATATAAGAACGGCAGCCCGCCGATCCGACACACCGCCCATAATCCACCGACCATGATGGTGATATCAGAAAAACGCTGCACCATAGAGATTAACGATGCATTCGTTCTCGCTCGTTCGCGTTTTTTTAGATTCGTCATCGTTGTTCCTTTATTCAACCAACACCCCATCCCTCACCCCGGCCCTCTCCCTAAAGGGGAGAGGGTTAGGGTGAGGGGTAAGGTTTTCGTATTACTGATTCAACAGCGCCAGAATGTCCTTCGTTCGGGCTTCCATCAGCGCCGTGTCAGCACGGGACTCCACGTTCAGGCGCACCACCGGCTCGGTGTTGGACGAGCGCAGGTTGAAGCGCCACTGCGGGAACGCCATGCTGATGCCGTCCGTACGGTCAATTTCCAGCGCGTGGATCGCAAAGTGCTGCTCCACGCGGGCAATGGCCTCGGCCGGCTGCGCCAGCTTGCTGTTGATCTCCCCGCTCGCCGGGAACGCCGCCATGCGGTCGCGCACCAGCTCGCCCAGCGTCTGTCCCTTCAGGCACAGCAGCTCAGTGACCAGCAGCCACGGGATCATCCCGCTGTCGCAGTAGGCAAAATCACGGAAGTAGTGGTGGGCGCTCATCTCGCCGCCGTAGATGGCGTCTTCTTCGCGCATGCGCTCTTTGATGAAGGCGTGGCCGGTTTTGGACATCACCGGCGTGCCGCCCGCCGCGGAAACCACGTCGACGGTGTTCCAGGAAAGGCGCGGGTCATGAATGATTTTCGCGCCCGGGTTTTTCTCGAGGAACGCTTCCGCCAGCAGGCCGACAATGTAGTAGCCCTCGATGAACTGCCCTTTCTCGTCGAACAGGAAGCAGCGGTCGAAATCGCCGTCAAAGGCGATCCCCATGTCCGCGCCGTGCTCAATCACCGCGTTGCGGGTGTCGTCGCGGCACTCCGGCAGCAGCGGGTTAGGAATACCGTTCGGGAAGTTGCCGTCCGGGGTGTTGTGTACCTTGACGAAGGTCACCGGCACGTTCAGTGCCTTAAAGCGGGCTTCCAGCGCGTCCACCACCGGGCCGGCCGCGCCGTTACCGGAGTTAATCACCAGCTTCAGCGGCTTGAGGTTCGCCACGTTGATGTAGCCCAGCAGGTGGTCGATGTACTCTTTCTGCAGGTTGATTTTTTTGTAGCTGCCGCGCTTCGCCTCGTTCACCGGCGGGAAATCGTTGGCTTCCGCCAGGCGCTGCACGTCGCGCAGGCCGGTGTCGCCGCTGATCGGGCGCGCGCCCTTGCGCACCAGCTTCATCCCGTTGTAGTCCATCGGGTTGTGGCTGGCCGTCACTTCGATACCGCCGTCCACGCCCAGGTGGAAGGTGGCAAAGTAAATCTCCTCGGTCCCGGAAAGGCCGATATCCAGCACGTCCACGCCCGCGTCCTGCAGCCCTTTCGCCAGGGCCAGCTTGAGGGATTCACTGGTCAGACGCACGTCGCCGCCCAGCACGATGGTCTGCGGTTTTAAATATTCGCCGTACGCGCGGCCAATGCGCCACGCGATGTCTTCATTCAGCTCTTCGCCCAGCTTGCCGCGAATATCGTAGGCTTTAAAACAGGTTAATTTTTCCATGATGACCCCTTTTTCAGGCAACAGTCGGCCCTGACCACTTAATGGCCAAATTGATTTTTTTGTCATTCGCAGGCCCGGTAAGCGCAGCGCCACCGGGCATAATGCAGAGTGCTACACCCGCCCGTAGCGGTCCTGGAAGCGCACGATATCGTCCTCTTCCAGATACGAGCCGGAGCGCACCTCAATTAAGTCGAGAGGAATTTTCCCCGGGTTCTCCAGACAGTGCGTCGCCCCCAGCGGAATATAAATGGACTCGTTTTCACCCAGCAGTTTGATTTCACCGTCGATAGTGACTTTAGCGGTACCCGCAACCACCACCCAGTGCTCGGCGCGGTGATGGTGCATCTGCACCGACAGCCCCTCGCCCGGCTTCACGGTGATGCGTTTCACCTGGTAGCGGTCACCGGAGTCAATGGAGTCATATTTCCCCCACGGACGGTAGACTTCGCGGTGAATATGGTGCTCGTGACGCCCATCGGCCTTGATCTGCTCCACCACTTTTTTAACGTCCTGCACGGCGTTACGGTCGGCAATCAGCACGGCGTCCTTGGTCTGGACAACCACCAGATCCTTCACCCCGACCGTGGTCACCAGGCCGGATTCGGCGTAGACGTAGCTGTTTTCCGTTTTGTGGCTAATAACATCGCCGTGGTGGACGTTACCCTCCGGGGTATGGGCGCTGATCTCCCACAGGGAGGACCAGGAGCCGACATCGCTCCAGCCCGCATCCATCGGTACCACGACGGCGTCCGCCGTACGTTCCATCACCGCATAGTCAATGGACTCTTCCGGGCAGGCGAGGAACGCCTCTTCATCCACGCGGATGAAGTCGAGATCCGGGTCCACCACCGCCATCGCTTTCTCGCAGGCGTTCAGAATATCCGGGCGGTATTTGCGCAGCTCTTCCAGATAGCGTCCGGCACGGAACAGGAACATCCCGCTGTTCCAGTAATACTCACCGCTGGCGACATACGCCTGCGCGGTTTCCAGATTCGGTTTTTCAACAAACTGCGCCACGTCAAACGCCACGCTGTCGCCTTCACCCGGCGTCACGCTGCCGCGACGAATATAGCCATAGCCGGTTTCCGGCAGATCCGGCACGATGCCGAAGGTCACCAGCTTGCCGCTCTCGGCGTAAGGGATCGCCGCACGCACCGCGTCGCGGAAGGCGTCTTCCTGCTGGATAACGTGGTCTGCCGCCAGGACCAGCATCAGCGGATCACAGTCCGGGCTGCTGCGTTTTGCCGCCAGCGCCGCCAGGGCTATCGCAGGCGCGGTATTGCGTCCGGCAGGCTCCAGGATTATGTTTTCGGTGAGCTTATTCAGCTGGCGCAGCTGTTCGGCAACAATAAAGCGGTGCTGTTCGTTACAGATCACCACCGGGCTTTCACACTCCACGCCGTGCAGACGGTTTACCGTCGTCTGCAGCATGGTGAGATCCCCTTTCAGGCAGAGGAACTGTTTTGGATAGAGCACGCGGGACAGCGGCCACAACCGGCTACCAGAGCCACCAGCCATCACAACCGGATACAAAGTGGTTTGACTCATGATTTATCCCCGTATATCTGCAATAAATTGGCTCAGCACGTTCTCTTTTTCGAGCGTGCGTTCGGCATATTCACGTGCCACCGTGTTCACTTTTGGCATGGCAAGTGCCTGTTCAATTCCGGTTACCAGCGCCGGGACCGATTCCGGCTCCACGCACACGGCAATCCCCGGATAGCTGTCACACAGCTGGCCTAATTCTGTTTCGGCTTCCGCCGTGATCACCGCGTTACCGCCCACTGCCAGAATGTTGGTCAGCTTGGACGGCAGCACCGCGTCCGCGGCGCCGCGTTTTTGGACCACCAGATGGCAGTCACCCATCTTCAGCAGCGCAGGCAATGCCTCGTAAGACTGAAGCGGGAAAAATTTCACGTTGGTCAAGCCGCGTTCCCCGGCCATTTTTTCCAGCCGCGCTTTTCCACCGCCCTGCCCGACAATCACAAACGTCCACGGATGTTCACTCAGCAGCTGGGCCGCTTCAATCACGCTTTCCAGCCCCTGCTTTTCGCCGATGTTGCCTGAGTAAAGAATGATTTTTTGATCTTCAGGCAAACCGAGCTGCGCGCGCAGGGCCTGAGCATCTTGCTCAGTTACATCGCGAAAACGCGCCACTTCGGACCAGTTCGGGAAGAAAATGACTTTCTCCGCCGGGACGCCCTTCTCCTGCGCCTTGTTCATCATCGAGCGCGAGATAGTCGAGACGTAATCCACGTTGTGCAGCCCGCTGCGCTCAAACGCGCTGGCGAGCTTCGCCACCTTGCCGCCCTTGCTTTTGCCTGCCAGCCCCAGGCCCAGCATGGCGTCAACTTCATAATCCTGAATATGCAGCAGGGTGCGCGCGCCGGAGAGTTTGCCCAGCAGGCGCATGCCCGGCGTGCAAAACAACGTCGGCACCACGCCGATAATGCGATCCGGCTTCCAGCGACGCTGCGCCATCAGCGGGAAAAAACTGCTCAGGGCAAAGCTGCCCAGATGAAGTAACCGTTTCAGCGTTGAGGGCTGCTTAGGGACATACAGCGGGCAGCGCCAGACGGTCGCTGCACCCTCTTCGCGACGGTAGCGCCAGCTTGAGTAGCGCTCCCCGACTTTCCACTCCGGGTAGTACGGCGGCGCGGTAATGACCCGCACGTCATGTCCCTGGCTCGCCATCCACTCGACCATCTCGCCGGTGTATTTCCCGATGCCGGTTAATTCCGGCGAGTAGTTGATTCCGTATACGAGGATCTTCATATGCCCGGCACCTCGGCCTGACGTTCAGCCAGGAAATAGGCACGACTGTTGTCATGCACATTGTCGCTGGCAAGCAGCGCCTCTGGCGTTTGCCAGCGGTAGTCGTCATGCTGAGAATCAGGCAGACGCAGGTCTGCCTCACTCACCTTCAGGCGGAACCCCAGCACGATGTAGTGCGTGGTGAACCCGGTGCCTGAAAAGTTATCGTCATAGAAGTGCTGCCAGACCCCGTAAAACTGGCCCGCTGCCATCGGCAGCTGCAGGCCCAGTTCCGCCAGAGTGAGTCGCTCAAACGCATCGCTCAGCGTCTCATCCTTCTGCACGCGCCCGCCGGGCACGAACCAGAAGCCCTGTGCAGGACGGTTGGTTCGTTTCCCCAGCAAGAACTCGCCGCGTTCGTTCTCCACGATCAAATCAATTGAGATGAGCGGAGTGGAACGCACTACCGTGGCAAAATCTTCCTGACTTAAAAACATCGTTACCCCCGGAAGCGGTGCTGGTTTTCCAGGAACCACTGGTAGGTACTGGCCAGACCCTGCTCCAGTGACACCTCGTGATACCAGCCCAGCTGATGCAGACGGGTCACGTCCAGCAGCTTGCGCGGCGTGCCGTCCGGTTTCGTCGCGTCAAACACCACGCGGCCTTTGTAGCCCACTACCTGCGCGATGGTTTGCGCCAGCTCGCGAATGGTGCAGTCCACGCCGGTACCAACGTTGATGTGCGACAGCATCGGCTCGGTGTTCTCCTGCCACACCTCGCGATCCAGCTCCATCACGTGAATGCTGGCGGCAGCCATGTCGTCCACGTGCAGGAATTCACGCATCGGCGTACCGCTGCCCCACACCACCACGTCCGGCGCGTTCTCGGCGGTCGCCTCGTGGAAGCGGCGCAGCAGCGCCGGGATCACGTGCGAGTTGCTCGGGTGGAAGTTGTCGTGCGGTCCGTACAGGTTGGTCGGCATCACCGAGCGATAGTCGCGGTTGTACTGACGGTTGTAGGACTCGCACAGCTTGATCCCGGCAATCTTGGCAATCGCGTACGGCTCGTTGGTCGCTTCCAGCGTGCCCTGCAGCAGTTCGCTCTCGGCGATCGGCTGCTTCGCCATTTTCGGGTAAATACAGGACGATCCGAGGAACAGCAGCTTATTCACGTTGTGCAGATGCGCCGCGTGAATGATGTTGCTCTCGATCATCATGTTTTCGTAGATGAAATCCGCCGGGTAGGTGTTGTTGGCAACAATGCCGCCCACCTTCGCCGCGGCCAGATACACCTGGTCAATGCGTTCGTTAGCAAAGAAGTCCTGTACCGCACGGCTGTCGAGCAGGTTCAGCTCGTCGCGCGTGCGGACAACCACCTCGACGTCACCGCGCTGCTCCAGCTGGCGAACAATCGCGGAACCCACCATTCCGCGATGACCGGCGACAAAAATACGTTGTTTTGTCATTCTCAGGACTCCAGCGCGATGGCAACCTCGTAGCCATGAGACTTGAGCAGGGAGTGTTTTTTCGCTGCTTCAAGATCTTTGGCTACCATCTCGGAAACCATCTCCTGCAGAGTGATTTCTGGTTTCCAGCCCAGCTTCTCGTGCGCTTTGGTTGGGTCGCCCAGCAGGGTTTCCACTTCAGCAGGACGGAAGTAGCGCGGGTCAACCTGCACAATCACGTCGCCTGGCTTCACGCCCGGAGCGTCGTGGCCGGTCACGGAAACCACGATACCTTTCTCTTCCACGCCGGTGCCTTCGAAGCGCAGTTTGATGCCCAGCTGTGCCGCGGCCATTTCAACGAACTGACGAACGGAGTACTGCACGCCGGTCGCAATCACGAAGTCTTCTGGCTGTTCCTGCTGCAGCATCATCCACTGCATTTTCACGTAGTCTTTGGCATGGCCCCAGTCACGCAGGGAATCCATGTTGCCGAGGTGCAGGCAAGACTCCAGACCCTGCGCGATGTTGGCGATGGCGCGGGTGATTTTGCGGGTCACGAAGGTTTCGCCGCGACGCGGAGATTCGTGGTTGAACAGGATGCCGTTACAGGCGTACATGCCGTAGGATTCACGGTAGTTCACGGTGATCCAGTAGGCGTACAGTTTTGCTACCGCATACGGAGAGCGCGGGTAGAACGGCGTCGTCTCTTTCTGTGGGATTTCCTGCACCAGGCCGTACAGCTCGGAGGTGGATGCCTGGTAGAAGCGAGTTTTCTTCTCAAGGCCAAGGAAGCGGATCGCTTCCAGCAGACGCAGCGTACCCATGGCATCAACATCAGCGGTGTATTCCGGGGATTCGAAGGAGACCGCTACGTGGCTCATCGCGCCCAGGTTGTAGACTTCATCCGGCTGTACTTCCTGCAGGATACGGGTCAGGTTGGAGGTATCGGTCAGGTCGCCGTAGTGCAGGTGGAATTTCGGGTTCGCCGCGTGAGGATCCTGATAAATATGATCCACACGTTCGGTGTTGAAAGAAGACGCACGACGTTTAATACCGTGTACTTCATACCCTTTTTCCAGCAGGAACTCTGCCAGGTAAGAACCATCCTGCCCGGTAACGCCGGTGATGAGAGCGACTTTAGACATGTTTATATTCCTCTACTTATGAATTTAATCAGTTTCAACGCGTTCGCGTATCACCACTGCGGGGTTGCCACGGCAAATTTTATTTGCCGGTAGCGATTTAAAAACGCTGCTGCGGGCACCGACTACCGTGCCATCGCCAACAGAAACACCCGGTGCAACAAAAACATCCGTTGCCAGCCAGCATTTTTCACCTATCGCAATAGGCGAAGCGGTAATATCAAAATGCTGACTCATAAAATCGTGGCTGCCGGTGCACAAATAACACTTCTGTGAAACCACCGAATTTGCGCCAATCGTTATTTCGCCAAGGGTATATAACACCGCGTCATCCCCAACCCATGCGTAATCTCCCAGCGTTAATTTCCACGGATAGGTAATTTTCACAGAAGGTCGGATGACTACGTTTTTTCCGATTTTTGCGCCAAACAGGCGCAATAAAAAAGCTCGCCAGCGGTACAGTATTTGCGGCGACCAGGCAAATAATGTTGCCTGAACGGCCCACCACAGCTGTACCTTAATACCGTTCCCGCCCCGAAAACCTTTCGGCACGGAGAAACCTTTTAAATCCTGCATTGCGTTTCCTTATATTCAGGCTTTGTTATATAAGGTTTTCGTTTTGCCTGTGGTACGCAGGCGTAATAAATAAGATAATTCCGCCCAGAACCCCGGTACGCGTAATATTTTACGCTGTACGTTTTTGGCATCCTGGCACAATTCCAGATTATTAGACGTTGACACGCCGCCCATTGAGAATTCAGACACCATGCCTTTAATTCGACGGAACGGGTAACCTGATTTATACAGGCTGGCTGCCAGCGCATAATCGGAAGACACTTTATACTGCAAATCGTAAGGCTGTTTTTTCAGACCCTTTACCGGGAAGAAAATGGCCTGATGGCTGGCCGGCAAGCTGTGGTAGATATACCAGCCTGGCTTCGCGCTGCGGCACACTTTATGTCCGTCGCCAAAATCGAGCAGCGCATCGCCAATATACATGGCGTCCTCTTTCTGGCGAGCCAGCTGACGGGCAAACAGCGCCACGTCATCATGGAAAATGTCGCCCGAGTTCAGGAAGATGGCATAACGGCCTTGCGCCATGCTGATGCCTTTATTCATCGCATCATAGATGCCTTTATCTTTCTCGCTGATGTAGCGTAAGTTGAACTCACCGTTGAGTTTTTCCAGAAACTCCGCCGTGCCATCGTTCGAGCCGCCGTCGACCACAATCCACTCAAAGGTGAGGCTTGGATCGCGCGCCAGGTTGCGCAGCGAGCGCCAGGTTTTTACCACCCCTTCGTAATTACGAAAAGCGACAGTAATGACGCTAAGAAACATAAATCACCTCATTTCGTCATACGTTCGTAATATTAAGCGCCTTGCGCAGAATAAACGGACAGACAATCAAGAAAGCATATTCCGGGCTAAATATTGACCCGGTAAAAAACAGCGACACCGGAGTAAACAGATAAAGCTGAACGCGAAAGTTCTGGTTATCACCAAACGCGTTAATCATCATTTTGAAAACTTTAAACAGATACCACAGGGTCAACAGTACGGCGAACCACGAAAAATAAATAATTAACAGATACAGACCATTGTCTATGGTTTTACCGACATCCGCACCGTTAAAGATTCCGAATGATGCAACATATTCGTAAAGTGAGCCGAATCTTACTACCCCATCAATATGGGTTAAGGAATAACCCACCATCACCAGTGGCCCAATGATGCGATAATAGGACGAAGACCCTTCCGTTCCCAAATCACCCAGACGTTCTGAGATGTACGGGAAGGCAAATATCACGCCTACCATAAATACCGTCAGGGAGATAATCGCCAGCGGCAGTTTTTTCTTAATCGCATCTTTGTTCAGGTACTGGAACGCCCACTCCAGCAGGTAAAACAGGATAAATGTCATTACCCCTGAGAACGATCCAGACAGAACAATTCCTGCAAGAATCATAGCATCGGTCTTAGGCGTTTTGATACCAAACTGTTTGATGCTGAGCCAAATTGAGATTAACGCCAGAGCGAAAAACGCCGGTTCAAAATAGAGGGCCGTAGTACGCTTCCCGCCAAACTTGATGAAGTTCAATACATAGCTGTTACTGTAAATGAGATATTTCGAAATTATCTCCATCAGGCTGCTGCCGCCGGTGAGAATAATTTGCGCCATCTCCAGCGCGGCAAGCATAACAATTAACGCAACGGCAATATAAAAGAACCTAAGGATTTTCCGATAATTGTGCGGAGAAATAGTTTTAAACCGAATACTCCAGACCATTCCGATAATAATAACAATATAAACAAACAGCATGGTCGAGGTGACGTATTTACTGGCATCCAGCGACTGGCCAAAGATGTAGTTAAACAGCGTCAGGCCCGTGCCCAGCCCTAAGGCAATCATCAGCTTCTTGAGGTTGATTTTATCGACATACAGCAGAAGCAGAACGGGCAAGAAGGTTACGATGGTTATCGGGAAGCTTTCGCCGAGCTGGGCAATTTTGACGTTGACCAGCAGGTAGATCAGCGGCAGCAGCAGATAACTACAGATTCTGATAGAACGAGACATATTCCTCCAGCATCTGTTGTCCACTGTAGGCCTTGCGGCTGCGGTTGCGGAACGATCCCAGGTCAGTACCAAAAACGATCTCAGCAATCTGCGCCTTCGGCAGCTGTACCAGAGGCAGGACCTCCTGCTCCGTGAAGGTTTTCCCGCCGGACTTTTCCAGCACTTCACGCGCCGCATCGCTGTGGGTGGCAATCACCGGCACGCCGATAGAGAGCGCTTCGCAGAGGATCAGCGGGTAGTTATCCACGCGGGAGCTGAACACCAGGGCGTCCATTTCATTCAGCGCGCTCATCAGCTTGCGCTTGTCGGTCTCAAACCCGTGGTTCACCACGTTGGCCCCTTCGAACGGTGAAAACTTGCCGAAGGTGTGAAGCTCTATCTTGTCACCCAGCGCCATCATGTCGCGCACCAGCTGCTGGTTGGTCTTACCGTCGTAACGCAGGTCATGCGCAACGATAGCGATCTTCGGTTTGCCCGCGGTTTCGGCCACCGGGGTCAGCTCGGCAAGAATGGCTTCCGTCGCTACGTCGATGCCGTTGTTGATAATCTGACAGCGCCCTGCCCCGTACAGGCTGTTGAAGGCATCGGCTACGTGCTGGCTCGGGGAGATAAACGTACAGCCGAGCGAGAGCATGTCGCGGAACAGCTGACGCTTTCCGGCCACCAGCTGATGCGCGCGATCCACCTTCACCGGCGGGTAGTTGCTTAACGTCGGGCACTTCTGGCAGTTATCTTTCCAGCCTTCGCAGCCGTCGGTAAACGCGCAGCGGCCCGTCACGCTCCAGTGATCGTGCAGCGTCCAGACGAATCGGGTGTCCGGCTTGTGGGCCTGCACCTTCTGGCAAAACGCCACCACCTCTTCCAGATTCAGCCAGTAGCTGTGCAGCACGTGAAAATGCAGCACAACCGGGCCCGTGGTGCGGGTAACCGTGCGGTAAAGATTGTTCAGGTTGCCAAACAGATCGCGGTTAAACAGGCGGAACAGCGCAATGTTGGCAATCGAGGTCAGACGCGGCGTGTGCTTGTGCACCTGCGGGAAGTTATCGTGGCTAACGCTTTTCTTGCCGCCTTTGCCGTAGCCATAAATAAAACGAGACTGAAGTCCTTTTTGCAGCGCGCGCTGGTGCAAATCCAGGGCCACGCCTGCCGCTCCGCCTTCTGCGAGGCGTACGTTAAATTGCAGAATGTTCATTTAATCACCTTCACGCGGGCTTTTTCTCCCACCACCAGCGCGTTATCCGGAATGCTGTCCAGCACCACGCTGCCAGCACCAATCGTGACGTTATTACCAATCGTAATGTCACCGATGATCACCACGTTCGCCCCCAGCTCGACGTTATTGCCGATGACCGGGCAGGCCAGGCTGTCAGGCCCGCGGTTGCCAATGGTGACCGCATGACGAATGGTGAAATCATCCCCGGCGACCACAAACTTGTTGATCACCACCGCATAGCCGTGATGGATGGTAAAGCGGCGGCCAATGGTGGCAGCGGCCTGAATTTCATAGCCAAAAAAGCATTCGGTGATGATGCGGTACAGCACCAGCACGGGTGCTGCCCAGATATTGTTCAGCACGTTTTTCTTACGCCACACCGAGCAAAAGTGCGCGATGCGATACGCCAGAACCATGCAGCACGGACGCAGGCTCCAGCCGTTAGCGCGGCAATCTTCCAGAAACATTATTTCCCCCGAAGTCCATCAGCCAGGCGCTTGCCGTTACGCACGGACAGCAGCGTCAGCAGCGTGCGCCAGTTCATGCGCTTATTGCGGATCTGATAGAGGGTAAAGAGCTGATATTTACGGCTGGCACGGTCAAACTTGTCCTTGTGCTTGCGGTAAAAATGGAAGTAGCCGGAGAACTTTTTCGGCGAGGAGGTGATTTGCATCTCCCCGTGGTTGATGTGCAGGATCTGCGTGGCCTCTTCCACTTTCCACGGCTCGCCGTATTCCACCACCATGCGCAGGAAGATATCGTAATCCTGCGCGGCCTTGAGTTCGGTATCGAACAGGCACTCTTTGAAACGCCACGCCCAGGTGAAGACCTGGTTACCAATAATGTTGCGCTTGTAGAACAGGCGGCGAGAGTACGGTGATTTCGGATACAGCGGCAGGCTCGCGGGCTGCGAGTAAACCTCGCCCTGGCAGACATAGTCGTTGGCATACAGGAAAGCGTGCGTGACCAGCTGTTCTTTATGCGACAGGAAGATAGACAGGCGGTTCGGCGTCCATTCGTCATCGTCGTCGATCCCGGTCAGATACTGCCCTTTGGCCTGCATAATCGCCTGATTACGCACCGCACATGCGCCGGAGTTAATGGCGTTATGCGTATAGACCACCCGCGGGTCGTTGAGGTCAGTCACAAACTTTTGCAGCTGTTCATACGAGGAAGAGCAGTCATCAACGATGATCAGCTCCCAGTTATCGTAATCCTGTCGCAGGACGGATTTGATTGCGCGGATCGCCAGCTGCTGACGATTCCATGTCGGCATATAGATTGAAACTAAAGGGCGTTGTGTGGTCATGGTCTTCCCCTTATCCCTCACCCCGCCCCTCTCCCGGAGGGAGAGGGAGAAAGCTGCTCTCCCCTCTGGGGAGAGGGTTAGGGTGAGGGGGATTTTTATTTGCTGTCAGATTTATATTCGTACTCGTAATAGCCGTAATCCTGGTACCCGGTCGCGCGGCGGAAGATGGAGTTCAGGATCACTCCTTTCACCTCAATCCCGTTCTGCTCGAAGCGGCTCAGGCTGGTTTCCACCTCTTTCAGGGTGTTCACCGCGTAACGCGCTACCATCAGCGTGGTGCCCGCATGGCGGCCAACAACGGCCGCGTCGGTCACGGCCAGAATTGGAGGCGTATCGATCAGCACCAGGTCGTAATTTTTGCTCGCCCACTCCACCAGCTCGGTAAAGCGTTCGCTCATCAGCAGCTCGGACGGGTTAGGCGGTACCTGACCGCGTGGGATCAGGTCAAATTTCGGCACCGTTGTAGGTTTCGCGCTCTGGCTGATTTCACCTTTGCCGAGCAGGATTTCCGACAGACCGTTAACGTTGTTGGTACCCAGCAGCTCGTGGGTGTAGCCCTTACGCATATCGCAGTCGATCAGCAGCACGCGCTTGTTGGTCTGGCTGACCACCGCTGCCAGGTTGGCGCAGACGAAGGTTTTACCGATTGACGGGCTCACGCCGGTTAACATCAGGACGTTGTTTTTGGCCTGCATCATGGCGAAGTGCAGACTGGTGCGCAGGCTACGGATCGCTTCGATGGCGAGGTCGGTCGGGTTACCCACCGCCAGAAGCTGGCTCTGTTTGTAACGCTTGACGCCCTTGATGGTTTTGACGCTGTCGCGGGATTTTTGCCACTCGGACAGCGGAATGCTGGCATAGACGTTGATACCGCTCTCTTCCAGAACCTGCGGGCTTTCGATACCACGGTTGAACAGCGAACGCAGCAGCACGCCCACGATGGAGAGCATCAGGCCGAGAATAATGCTGCCGAGAATAATCAGCGCTTTCTTCGGCTTCAGTACGCCAGGCTGGGTAATGGCCGGGTCAACGATGCGCACGTCACCAACGGTACTGGCTTCGGTGATTTTCAGCTCCTGCTGCTTGTTCAGCAGCTGCATGTAAACCTGCTGTCCTGACTCCACGTCGCGGGTCAGACGCACGATCTCCTGCTGCGTTTTCGGCATCGCGGTCACGCGGTCATTGAGTTTCGCCTTCTCCTCTTCCAGCGTGCGGCGTTTCTCCAGCAGCGTGCGGTAGGCCGGGTGACGTTTGGTATAAAGCTTGGAAATCTCCGCCTCTTTGAAGGTCAGCTCGTTGAGCTGCGCATCAATGTTGACCATCGAATCGAGGACCGATTTCGCTTCAAGCGGCAGGTCAACGGAGTCTTTATCCTGACGATAGGCGTTCAGCTTGTTCTCGGCATCATCCAGATGGGCGCGCACTTCCGGGAGCTGTTTGGCGAGGAAGGCCAGGCTTTTCGCCGCTTCCGCTGACTTACGCTCAACGTTCTGCTCAAGATAGTTGCGGGTAATGCTGTTCAGGATGTCGCGGATTTGATCCTTATCTTCACCGGTAAAGGTCATGCTCAGCACGCCGGTGTCCTTACCGTTTTCGGTGACGGTCAGGTTATTTTGCAGATTGTTGATCATCCCCAGCGTGGAGAATTTGGTGACGGTGAATTCGCCGCCCTCCTGGGCGTTAATCGCGCTGACCATCATGCTGACGCCGTCTTTGGTCAGCATCTGCCCCACTTCACCGCGGGCGCTAAAGCCTGCGTCGCTGGTTAGCTGGTACTGTTTCGGGCCAAGCACCTTCAGGGTAAACGTCTGATCGGCCGCCCCTTTCGGCAGCACGAAGTCAGTGACTTTTACCGTGTCGTTGCTTCGTCCCATCAACCGATCCCAGCCGGCACCAAAGACTGGGAAGGTATTCTTGGTGACGGAGATATCGAGCCCGAGGTCGTGAACCGTTTTACCCAGCACCAGGCGTGACTGGATGAGCTGAATTTCGGCGTCGGATGCCGGCGGCTTGTTCGCCAGCGCGGAACCAATGTCCTGCACCAGCGAGTTGCCGGTATTCTGCTCGATCTGCACCAGCGCGTCGGCGCTGTAGATAGGGGTGGCGAACAGCGTATAGACGACGGCCGCCGCGGCGAACACGGCGGTAATGCCAAGCACCCACCATTTTGCCTCTACAACAGTGCCGACCAGGCGCCCAATATCAATTTCATCACTGCCCGAAGTCGGGGCGGCAGAAGGTCTTGTTTTTTCTGTCATTGTTATCCCTGCTGAACTTTCAGTGCCTGCGCCCACTGTTGGGCAGACTGGTCAAGTAAGGTGTAAACCGCCTCAAAGGCCTCATGGCTTTTGCGATACGGATCGGGGATTTCACGTTCATTGTCCCAGTGACCAAACAGCATCACCTTGCCGCGCATCTCCGGAGCGATATCGCACAGCGCATGAATATGGCGTTTTTCCATCGTCAGGATCAGGTCATACTCCCGGCACATGCGGCCAGTGACCTGGCGGGCCACGTGGCCGTCGAGAGAGAGGTGATGATCCCGCGCCACGCTCGTTGCGCGCTCATCGGCACCTTTACCGACCAGTGCACCCAGCCCGGCCGAATCAACGGTCAGTTCGGGCTGGTAGTGTTTCAACAACCGTTCAGCCGTAGGGGAACGGCAAATGTTCCCCACGCATACCACCAGAATTTTGTTAAACATCGCGGATTACCAGGTATGAATGTCGCGCGCCGTATCCGTCATGTAGCGAACGCCACTGATGGTTGGCAGCAACTGGTTGATCAGACGGTTCCAGCGGGCAACCGGCGCGGTGGTGACGTACACCACATCGTATGGCTGGAGACGGAACTCCGTTGCCATCACCAGAGAGGTCGCATCGGACATATCCAGCTGGTAGATGTTGGCAATCTTGCCTTTCGCACTGCCCTCACCTTTCAGCGGACGGATAACGAAGATGCCGGTCGCGTTAGAGGTCGTCAGATCGATACCCTCAGCATTGCCCAGCGCTTCGGTCAGCGTCATACCGCTGAAGTCCATTTTGAGGGTGCTCTGTTTCTTCACTTCACCCATCACGAAGACTTTCAGATCGTCATTGCGCGGCACGTAGAGAATGTCGCCCGGATAGAGCAGGCGGTTCTGGGTCAGATCGCCGTTTTGCATCAGCGCCTGCAGCGAAATACGCTGCTCCTTCCCGTTGTGGGTGAGCACGACGTTGCGCCAGTCGGCTCCGTCGGTTAACCCGCCCGCGGCGTTGATGGCATCCAGTACGGTCAGAGGAACGTTGGTGATGGCCTGCTGGCCGGATTTGTTCACCTGTCCAGAGATATAGGCTTTTTGCGAGCGGAATGCGGCGATATTAACGTCCACCTGCGGATCGGCGATGTACTGCGCTAAGCGGCCGGTAATATCACTACGGATTTCGGCAAGCGTTTTCCCTGCAACATGGACTTTACCAATGTAGGGATAGAACATGGTGCCATCTGACTGCACCCAGTTACCGGTGTCGCTTGAGCTGCGGTACTGGCCCGCTGGCGTGGTCAGTTCAGGGTGGTCCCAGACGGTCACGTTGATCACGTCACCCGGCCCCACGCGGTACTGATAGGACGCAATTTCCTGGTCCAGCGACATATTCGGCTGGGCAACATTCGGACGTGGACGTAATTGTTCGACCAGACGAGGCGTAAGTGGATAAACATTCACCATTTTGTCGAGATCAAAATCGGCATCCTGTTGCTTGATCACATCCTTACCCATTGTTGACATATTGCTGCCGGGAAAGACCGTGCAACCACTCATCAAGGTCACAGACACCAATAATGGCATCAATTTCATTTTGGATTTCATCATTGATTATTTATCACTTTGGCAGAGTAATTATCCTGTGCAATTTAAATAAGCTCGAGTCGTATTGGGTTTCAGCATGCAGTTAATCAAATAGAAATATAACTGGCATCAGTCCTAAAAAAAGCTTATTCATCCATTGGCTATTGACAGAATAATCGAGGCTGATTCACACGCTTTCAGGCACGCTACCGCCCTTGGCTTTTCAGTTACCAATCCACTGACTAAACAATGTGTTATGGATAGACACCCTCTTGAGCAAGGTCTTCTGGATATATATCAGTCGCTTGAGAAACCCGACGGATAATGAATAACCATCCCTGAAGACCGAACATTAATAGCAACACCGAGATTTAACATTTGATGCTGGGAGAATTGTTGCAGCTAACCTAATAGCAGGCAAGGAGACAACTGTCCTAATATCGGTTTTTAAGATTAATATTAAGAGCAAATTTTTGACCTTTTAGGAATTTCTTTATATTGACAAAATGAGAGTAAAAATCATCACCTGCGATATATCCTAAAATGCCTTCATTGTAATTAAATATACGTATTTCGCTTATTTACACCCTATTGAGAATGCTCTCTTTTTTACCCGTCGTATTAAGAGAAATCTCAGCCCGGCATTGCAATTTCCCCCAGCTTTATCCATGATCGAAGTGTGACATTCGTCATATAACAGAAGGTATTGCTATTACTATGGAATGGATTGCCGATCCCTCAATCTGGGCCGGGCTGGTTACGCTGGTCGTCATCGAGCTCGTGCTCGGGATTGATAATCTGGTCTTTATCGCCATCCTCGCTGAAAAACTGCCCCCTTCCCAGCGCGACCGCGCGCGCGTGACGGGTCTGCTGCTGGCGATGGTGATGCGTTTACTGCTGCTGGCCTCTATCTCCTGGCTGGTGACGCTCACTCAGCCTCTGTTCTCCATTCACGGCCTGAGTTTTAGCGCCCGCGATCTGATCATGCTCTTCGGCGGGTTGTTCCTGCTGTTCAAAGCCACGGTGGAGCTCAACGAGCGGCTGGAGGGCAAAGACAGCGAGAACCCGACCCAGCGCCGCGGAGCGAAATTCTGGCCGGTGGTGGCGCAAATCGTGGTGCTGGATGCGGTCTTTTCTCTCGACTCGGTGATCACCGCCGTCGGGATGGTGGACCACCTTGCGGTGATGATGGCCGCGGTGATCATTGCCATCACGCTGATGGTCATGGCCAGCAAGGCGCTGACCCGCTTTGTGAACAGTCACCCGACCATCGTGATCCTCTGCCTGAGCTTCCTGCTGATGATTGGCTTTAGCCTGGTGGCCGACGGTTTTGGCTTCCATATTCCGAAAGGTTACCTGTACGCCGCCATCGGCTTCTCGGTCATGATTGAAGCGCTCAACCAGCTGGCGATATTTAACCGCCGCCGCTTCCTGTCCGCGAATCAGACCCTGCGTCAGCGCACGGCCGACACGGTTATGCGCCTGCTAAGCGGTAAGAAAGAGGATGCGGAGCTGGATGCCGAATCCTCCGCCATGCTGGCCGATCACAGCGACGGGCTGATCTTCGACCCGCAGGAACGACGGATGATCGAGCGGGTGCTCAATCTGAACCAGCGGACGGTCAGCAGCATCATGACCTCGCGGCATGACATTGAGCATATCGACCTGACGGCACCGGAAGAGCACATTCGCGCCCTGCTGGATAAAAACCAGCACACCCGCGTGGTGGTGACCGGCGGTGAAGAGGAAGAAGAGCTGCTGGGCGTGGTGCATGTTATTGACCTGCTCCAGCAGCAGCTGCACGGCGAGGCGCTCAATCTGCGCGTCCTGGTCCGCCAGCCGCTGGTTTTCCCGGAGGGACTACCGCTGCTCTCCGCCCTTGAGCAATTCCGTAACGCGCGCACGCACTTTGCCTTTGTGGTGGATGAGTTTGGTTCTGTGGAAGGACTGGTCACGCTCAGCGACGTCATGGAAACCATTGCCGGTAATCTGCCTAACGAGGTGGATGAGATTGATGCCCGCCATGACATTCAGAAAAACGCAGACGGTTCGTGGACGGCTAACGGCCATATGCCGCTGGAAGACCTGGTGCAATACGTGCCGCTACCGCTGGATGAAAAACGGGAATATCACACTATTGCCGGTCTGCTGATGGAGTATTTGCAGCGTATCCCGCAGCCGGGGGAAGAAGTTCAGGTTGGCGACTATCTGCTCAAAACGCTGCAGATTGAAAACCATCGCGTGCAGAAGGTTCAGCTCATTCCGCTGCGGGATGAGGAAGAACTGGATTTTGAGGTTTAGGTAAAACAAAACGGCAACCCGGTTGCCGTTTTTAGTGTTTGCTCCCTCTCCCGTGGGAGAGGGCCGGGGTGAGGGCATCAGGCCGCAACGCCACCCGGCGCAACGGACATTAAAGCTTATCCAGCAGCTTCTTCACATCCTTACCGTCCTGTGAATCTTTATTGCGTTCCGCCCAGCCGCTAAGCCGACGTTTCGCTTCATCCTGCAGATGCTTACGCAGGATCTGATCCACCTCCAGACTGTAATTCAGGGCCTGCCATTTGCCGTATACGGTCAGCGGGACCGGCGTCTCTTTCAGGAAGTCGATGAGCTTGCTTTCACCCTGCCAGCCGGAAAGTACCCGCACGTTAAAGCGCGTGTCAGCCGTCTCTTTCACCAGATCCAACTTACCTTCACCGGTCATTGATAAGAGTGAAGAAGTACCCTGCATACCGTCGAGAGTAAGTTGTCCGCTGTCCAGCGTCAGGTCCGTGGTGAAGCTGTCGAGGCGCGTGGCGCTGTCGTAGTTATCCTGGGCCTTCACATCGCTGCTGCGCTCGACCGCCTGCTGCACCAGCTGCTGGAAGTTAAGCCCTTCCATACGGGAATTTTTCAGATCAAGATGCGCCTGCCCTTGCCACTCGTGGCGGAAAGCATCGGCATCAATTTTCGTGCCTGAGAAGTCACCCGCGAGCGTCAACTGCCCCGTCAGGGATATCGGATAGTTAAACGCGTTCAGGATGGTGCCTATCTCAACGTTGTCGAGACGCGGCTGGAATTCGGCGGTGGCAACGTCTTTACGGACGTCCAGCGTGCCGGGCAGCGAGAGGTTCCCTGCGCCCATCTTTCCGCTAAGCTCGGAGATCACCAGCAAACCATTATGGTTAAACATCTGGCTGCTCACGTCGGTGAAATCAATTCCGCGCCAGCGCAGGCTATTGGCTTTCAGCAGAATATCCGCCGTGAACCCGCGCAGGGCGTTATAGTCAGGTTGATCGAGATTAGACGAGATTACCGGACGTGATACCGGTGCCTGGCTTTGCCCCGTCTGCGTGGTATCGCTGTCCGTGGCGCTGGCGGGCAGAGGCGGCAGCAGATTTTCCAGGTTGAGCTTGTCAAACTGCAGATTCAGCACCCACTTCGGCTTCTCTTCGAGCGTGACGCTCGCCTGCCCCTTCAGGCTACTGTCATTTGCCTGCAGGTTGAGATTATCCAGCTCCAGCTGCTTTTGCTCTTCGCGCCACACGGCCTGCAGCGTTCCCTGCCCTGTGATCCCCTGGGTGGGAAGATCGGCACCCGTCAGCTGCCAGTTCAGCTGCTGGATGTCGGCCGTAAGCTGGTGCGGATAGTCTGAGGCGTTCACATTAGCATTCAGCGACAGGGACAAATCACGCTGATCGCGGTTCACGCGCCCGCTAAATTCCAGCGACGCAAGATGGTGAGCATCCTGTTCCATCTGCAGGTTAATGTTGCGAATGGTCACCTGCTCCTGGTGCTCATGCTGGAAAACCAACACGCTATCGGCAACTTTCAGCTTGCCGATATCAAAGGACCAGCCGGTATCGGACGGATCATCAGGCAGAGTATTTTCGCGCGGAGCAACCGGCGCACTGGCATCACGCACGGCTTCGGTTTGCGGGGTGAGCTGAATCACCGCGCCTTTCAGCATCACCTGCTTAACCTGCAGCTGATGGGAAATGAGCGGGATCAGCGCCACATCAAGGCGCATGTTGTCTGCGGACACCAGCGGCTGGGCCGCCCCCGGCGCCGTGAGCGACATGCGGCCAGAGAGAATGCTGAGCTGCGGCCAGACGTGCCAGCGCAGCGGCCCGTCAAGCTTCAGTTGATAACCACTGCGCGCCTCGACCTGCCGCACCATGTAAGCGCGGAAATCGTTGGGGTTAACCAGCAGAACCAACGCCGAAAGGCCAGCCACCAGCACCACCAGCAAAATCATCAGCGTTGTCAGAACTCTTCTCATGGCATCCTCAATGGGCTAACGATCAGTCTTTATCAATACGGCTGGCAACCGCGCCCTGCTGGTCGCGATATTTTGCGTCCTGCCGACGGTTGTAAGGACGATCTGCCGGGCCTGACAGCGGTTCAAAGCTCAACGCGCCGATCATCATGCCCGGGCGCAGCGCCAGCGGCAATTTACCGGCATTGAAGAATTCCAGCACGATACGCCCCGACCAGCCTGGATCGATACGGTGCGCGGTCACGTGAACCATCAGCCCCAGTCGCGCCAGCGAAGAACGGCCATCAAGCCAGCCGACCAGGTCCGGAGGTAAGGTGACAGATTCAAACGTCACCGCCAGGGCCAGTTCACCCGGATGCAGATAAAAAGCTTCGCCTTCATCGATTACGATTTCGTCACTCATCACGCGATCGAGCGCGGCGCTGACTTCGTCCTTCGGCCCGCTAAGGTCAATGAACGGTGCGGTATGGCCGCTAAAGGTGCGGAATTTATTGCCTAACCGAACATCAACGGTCACGCCATTGATACGCTCAACGGGTGGACGTGGGGTAATAGACAAACGGCCTTCATCCAGCCAGGCTTCTATATCGCGATCACAAAGACGCATGGCACTTTCTCCTTTCATGCATCGTACCCTGAGGCGTTAAGCGCTCAGGGTAAAACCAGGTTATCTCTGAACGGTACACAATTCGCGCGGCTTATTCAAAAAACTGGCTGATTTTCGCTTTTAAGATATCAATAGCAATGCGGTTTTTACCCCCGCGCGGCACGATGATATCGGCGTATTGTTTGGATGGCTCAATAAACTGCAGGAACATCGGGCGGACCGTTTTCTGGTATTGCGCCATGACGGAGTCCATCGAACGGCCGCGTTCATTTACGTCACGCTTGATGCGGCGCATCAGGCAGATATCCAGCGGGGTATCAACGAAAATCGAGAAGTTCATGGATTCGCGCAGGCGGGCGTCGGTCAGCAGCAGGATGCCTTCAAGGATAATGACCTTTTTCGGCTCGATGCGGATGGTTTCCTGGGTGCGGGTGTGTTCTACGTAACTGTAAACGGGCAGCTCAATCGCCTGGCCGCTCTTGAGCGCTTCTAAATGCTGGAACAGCAAGCTGTGATCCATTGCATTTGGGTGGTCATAGTTGGTTTTGACGCGCTCTTCCATCGACAGATGGGATTGATCTTTGTAATAGCTGTCTTCGGGAATGACGCCGATATGCTCATCACCTACTTGTTCACGCAGTTCGCGATAAAGCGTACTGGCAATTAGACTTTTACCTGAAGCCGATGCGCCGGCGATGCCTATAATGACGCACTGATGAGACTTATCAGTCATAAATTTAGCGACCTGATTAACCTGGATGTTAAGGAAGGACGACGCCGGAGCGTCAAACGCGGCAATTATAGGGATTTCGCGGGCGTGATACCAGTCGAAAGCACAGGTTCTGCGAGACTGGCCGAAAAGAGGCGCTTTATTCCCTGAGTGAAATTTAAATGAGCGTTTTTTCAGCGTTTAACCGTTTTTTTTCACGGAGCCTCTATTTAATAAGTCTGTGGTGTCAAATTCTGAGCGGTCACCATATGAATTGTAAATTGTTTGTACTAGCATAAACCAAATTATCAAATTCACGCGTTCGGACATCTTCCCTGACGGCATGGCGTCTCTGGATAAAGCGGTAATGAATAAACAATACCAGCGGGTTTTGGTTACCACCCCACATCCTTTAATACGACTTGTCTGTCTGGGCCTGGTCACCTTTATCTTTACCTTATTTTCGCTGGAACTCACCCGGTTCGGCACCCTGCTGGCCCCGCTCTGGTTCCCCACCGCGATTATGATGGTGGCGTTTTACCGCCATGCAGGAAAAATGTGGCCGGGAATCGCCCTGGCCTGTTCGTTCGGCAATATTCTGGCCACCTGGATGCTGTTTTCGTGGGGATCGATAAGCCTCACCTACACCTCAATTAACGTGGTTGAAGCTTTTACCGGCGCGCTATTGCTGCGCAAATTGCTCCCATGGTACAACCCGCTGCAGAATCTGAATGACTGGGTCCGCGTGGCCATCGGCAGCGCAGTGATACCGCCGCTGGTTGGCGGCGTCCTGGTCTCTCTGCTGGCTCCCGGCCCTGAACCCTTGCGTAATTTCTTCGTCTGGGTGTTGTCCGAAGCTATTGGCGCACTGGCGGTGGTACCGTTGGGACTGTTGTTCAAACCGCATTATCTGCTGCGCCACCGTGACCCGAGACTGCTGCTTGAAACCCTGACCACGCTGGCCGTAACGCTGGCCCTCAGCTGGGCAGCCATCACCTGGCTGCCGTGGCCTTTCACCTGCGTTATCGTTTTGCTTATGTGGAGCGCCGTGCGCTTGCCGCGGATGGAAGCGTTCATGGTGTTTCTGGTTACGGTGATGGTTGTGTCGCTGATGATTGCCCAAAACCCTGTGGCGCTGACAACCCAGCACGTCGGGCCGATGCTAAACGCCCCCTGGCTGCCGTTCCTGATGCTGCTCCTGCCTGCCAACGTGATGACCATGGTGATGTACGCCTTCCGCGCAGAGCGCAAGCACATCACCGAAAGCGAGGAGCGTTTCCGCAATGCGATGGAGTATTCCGCCATCGGTATGGCGCTGGTCAGCATTGAGGGCAAATGGCTGCAGGCTAACAAGGCGCTGTGCAATTTCCTCGGTTACAGCCAGACGGAGCTTCAGTCGCTGACCTTCCAGCAGCTCACCTGGCCGGAAGATCTGCACACCGACCTGGAACAGCTCGAACAACTGGTCAACGGCGACATCAATACCTATACCCTCGAGAAGCGCTATTACACCCGCAACGGGGAAGTGGTCTGGGCGCTCCTTGCCGTCTCCGTCGTGCGCCATGCTGACGGCTCGCCGCTCTATTTTATCGCCCAGATTGAAGACATTAACGACCTGAAGCAGACCGAGTGGGTCAACAAACGCCTGATGGAGCGCATTACGCTGGCTAACGAAGCGGGCGGTATCGGCATCTGGGAGTGGGATCTGGAGCCAGACATTATCAGCTGGGACAAGCGGATGTTTGAGCTATATGAAATCCCGCCGCACATCAAGCCTACCTGGCAGCTCTGGCACGACACGATGCTGCCGGAAGATCGTGCCCACGCTGAGCAGGTGCTGCGGGACTCGCTGATTTCCCGCCTGCCGTTTAAGCTGGAATTCCGCATCCGCGTGAAGGAAGGCGTGCGCCATATTCGCTCCCTGGCGAATCGGGTGCTCAATAAGCAGGGTGAAGTCGAACGGCTGCTCGGGATCAACATGGACATGACCGAGGTGAAGCAGCTCAACGAGGCTCTTTTCCAGGAAAAAGAGCGTCTGCACATTACCCTCGACTCCATCGGTGAAGCGGTGCTGTGTACCGATATCAACATGAACGTCACCTTTATGAACCCGGTGGCCGAGAAAATGAGCGGCTGGCTGCAGACCGAGGCTATCGGCCAGCCGATCCTGAAGGTGTTGCACATCACCTTTGGTGAAAAAGGGCCGCTGATGGAGAATATTCACAGCGGCGATATGTCCCGTTCCGATATTGATCAGGACGTGGTGCTGAACTGCCGTACCGGCGGTAATTTTGATATTCACTACAGCATTACGCCGCTCAGCACGCTGGACGGGCAGAATATTGGCTCGGTTATCGTGATTCAGGACGTGACCGAGTCGCGCAAAATGCTGCGTCAGCTGAGCTATAGCGCCTCCCACGATGCCCTGACCCATCTGGCAAACCGGGTCAGCTTCGAAAATCATCTTAAACGGCTCCTGCAGACCGTTCGCGAAACGCGCCAGCGTCATGCCCTGGTCTTTATCGATCTCGATCGCTTCAAAGCCGTCAACGATACGGCAGGCCATGCGGCGGGCGATGCCCTGCTGCGGGAACTCTCTTCTCTGATGTTGACCATGCTCCGCTCCAGCGACGTGCTGGCGCGTCTGGGCGGAGATGAGTTCGGGTTACTGCTGCCGGACTGCAATATTGAAAGCGCGCGCTATATCGCCGGGCGCCTGATCCACACGATCAATGACTATCACTTTATGTGGGAAGGCCGCCTGCACCGGATCGGCGCCAGCGCAGGCATCACGCTGATTGATGAAAATAACCATCAGGCGTCGGAGGTGATGTCGCAGGCGGATATAGCCTGTTATGCCTCGAAAAACAGCGGGCGCGGCATGGTGACGGTTTACGAACCCCAGCAGGAGCGGGATCACAATACGCGCAGCATGATGTCGCTTGATGAACAGTGGCACATGATTAAAGACAATCACCTGATGATGATCGCCCGCAGCGTCGCTTCCCCGCGCATTCCGGAAAGCAGTAATTTCTGGCTGCTGTCGTTACGCCTGTGGACCAGCCAGGGCGAAGTCCAGGAAGAGCATGCCTTCCGCTCGGGCCTGGCCGAGCCTGAGCTTTTGCACGCCCTCGACAGGCGCATTTTTAATGAGTTTTTCCGCGCCTCTGCCGCCCAGGTCGCCAGTAAAGGCATGGGAGTGGCGCTGCCGCTTTCTGAGGCCGGTTTAGCTAGCGTAACGCTGGTCGATGAACTTCTCGACCTGCTGGATAAAAGCCCGATGCCGGGCCGTCTCCTGCATCTGGTTATCTCTGCCGACGTGGTGTGCAGCCCGGATAAAAACCTGCAGCGGAGTCTGCAAAAGCTTCGCCAGGCGGGCTGCCGCGTGATCTTCAGCCAGGTGGGTCACGACATGAACGTCTTCACTCACCTGACCGCCAATATGGCCGACTATCTGATGCTGGACGCAGAAGTGGTAAGCAACGTGTATGGCAACCTGATGGATGAGATGATGGTGACCATTGTTCAGGGCCACGCCCAGCGTCTGGGGATGAAAACCATCGCGGGCCCGTGCAATCAGCCCATTATGATGGATACGCTCTCCGGCATCGGAATTGATTTTATCTTTGGTGACACCATCGCCGAGCCGCAGCCGCTGGATCTACTGCTCAACACCAGCTATTTCGCCATCAACTGACGGCGTCCAGCCGTCGGTATACCAGATATGCAGCAGCGCGTAAGAGCGCCACGGCTGCCAGCGCTCGGCATAACGCCGAATCTGCGCGGGCGTCATCCCGGCAAAGCGTTGCTTAATCAGATAATCATCCGGCAGAAAGACATCTTTCGCCTGCCAGCCGCGCAGGGCCAGGTAGTTTGCCGTCCAGCGCCCTATCCCCGGCCGCTGCTGTAGCGCCTTCATCCCGGCCTCAATATTCGCGGGCGGGAAAAGCGGAAACGTCCCGTCGATGACCGACTGCGCCAGGTGAATTAACGACTCCGCGCGTTTTACGGGCATGCCCAACGCTTTCAGCGCCAGCGGGTCCGCTGCCGCCAGCGCGTCCGGCGTGGGGAAGCAGAGATAGCCCGGACAGTCCGCCACCGGTTCGCCGCACAGCGCCACCACGCGCGTCGTCAGTTTCGCCGCCATCGCCACGCTCACCAGCTGTCCGAGGATCGCCCGGACGCCCTGCTCGTACGCATCCATCGCCCCCGGCAAACGCAAGCCTGGCCGGGCAGCACCGAGATCGCCCAGCGTATCCGCGATATGCTGCGGGTTGCAGGCGAGATCGAACAGGCGTTCGATGCGTTCAAGGCACGTCTGCGCAACCGGGATTAACCCCGGACTGAGCGTGACGGTCAGCGTATGGGTGGCGATATCCGGCGTGACGCGAAATATCCCCTGATGCCCTTCACAGGCAAAACTGCGCTCGTAGTAGTCGTGTGTGACGGTTTCAATGCCCGTCACCGCACGCGCGCCGAGAAAGCCAAACATCCAATGCCAGTCGTAAGGGGGTTGCCAGTTCAGGGTGTACATCGTTGCTCCTTTTTTGTTCTTATCAGCATAAACGGAAAGACCTTGTATTGCCTTGCTTTCATATTCCTGTTGTCGCCATGAAGACATTTCGTTAAAGTCTCGCCCCTTCTCACTGGCATGGGGATTTATCGTGTTTATTGGATTCGACTACGGTACGGCAAACTGCTCGGTTGCGATTATGCAAAACGGGCAGCCACAGCTCCTGAAAATGGAAAAAGAGAGCACGCTGCTGCCCTCAATGCTCTGCGCGCCGACGCGTGAAGCGGTAAGCGAATGGCTGTTCCGCCACCATCAGGTTCCGGCCACGGCGGCGGAGACCCAGGCGCTGCTGCGCCGGGCGGTCAGCTTTAACCGCGAGGAAGACATCGACGTTACGCCCTCCAGCGTGCAGTTCGGCCTCTCTTCGCTCGGGCACTACATTGAAGATCCTGAAGAGGTTTACTTCGTAAAGTCGCCAAAATCCTTCCTCGGCGCCAGCGGGCTGAAGCCGCAGCAGGTGGCGATGTTCGAAGACCTGGTGTGCGCGATGATGCTGCATATTCGCAATCAGGCGCAGACGCAGGTCTCCGATGCGATTACCCAGGCGGTCATTGGCCGCCCGATCAACTTCCAGGGGCTGGGCGGCGACGAGGCTAACCAGCAGGCGCAGGGGATCCTTGAACGCGCGGCGCACCGGGCAGGATTCCGCGACGTGGTGTTCCAGTACGAGCCGGTTGCCGCGGGGCTGGACTTTGAAGCCACGCTGGCGGAAGAGAAGCGCGTATTAGTCGTGGATATCGGCGGTGGCACCACGGACTGCTCGCTGCTGCTGATGGGACCGCAGTGGCATAACCGTCGCGATCGTGAAAATAGCCTGCTCGGGCACAGCGGCTGCCGCGTAGGCGGTAACGATCTCGATATCGCGCTGGCATTCAAGAGCCTGATGCCGCTGCTCGGCATGGGCGGTCAGACGGAAAAAGGCATCGCCCTGCCGATCCTGCCGTGGTGGAACGCGATTGCCATCAACGACGTGCCTGCGCAGAGTGATTTTTACAGCACCGCGAACGGCCGCTTCCTTAACGATCTGGTGCGCGACGCGCAGGACGCCGAGAAGGTTGCCCTGCTGTATAAAGTGTGGCGTCAGCGCCTGAGCTACCGCGTGGTGCGCACTGCCGAAGAGAGCAAAATTGCCCTTTCCGACCGCGCTGAGCATGCGGTCTCCTTGCCGTTTATTAGCGACGATCTGGCCACCGCGATTTCGCAGGACGGGCTGGAGACGGCGCTCGCGCAGCCGCTACAGCGTATTCTGGAGCAGGTGCAGCTGGCGCTGGAGAACGGCAAAGAGAAGCCGGACGTGATTTACCTGACCGGGGGTAGCGCCCGTTCGCCGCTGATCAAAAAAGCGCTGACGGAACAGCTGCCGGGCATTCCGATTGCCGGTGGGGATGACTTTGGCTCCGTTACCGCTGGTCTGGCGCGCTGGGCGCAGGTGATGTTTAGCTAGCGTTGTTGCGGTGCGGTCTGGTGCCCTCACCCCGGCCCTCTCCCACAGGGAGAGGGAGAAAACACCAAAAACGGCAACGGATGTTGCCGTTTTGCGTTTACCTCCATTCAGACCATTCCTGACAGTCTTCCATATTTCCTCCATTTTTCCGCTGTGTTAGCTGACTAAACTAGTATCATTCCCCGAAGTCTTCAGGATGAGAACGTATAACGATGAAAGGCAGTAACAAATCCCGCTGGGCAATCGCCGCTGGCATCATTGTGGTGGTCCTTGCCGCCGCCTGGTACTGGCACAGTCAATCCGCGAACTCCGCCGCTCCCGCCGGTGCCAGCAGTCAGGCACAGCGCCCGGCAGGCGGAGGGCGTCACGGCATGCGCGGCGGCGCGCTGGCGCCGGTCCAGGCGGCGACGGCGGTGAATAAAGCCGTTCCTCGCTACCTTACCGGTCTCGGAACCATTACCGCCGCCAACACCGTGACGGTGCGCAGCCGCGTCGACGGCCAGCTGATGGCCATTCACTTCCAGGAAGGTCAGCAGGTTAAAGCTGGCGATCTGCTGGCCGAAATAGACCCGAGCCAGTTTAAGGTCGCCCTCGCCCAGGCGCAGGGGCAGCTCGCGAAAGACAAAGCCACGCTCGCCAACGCCCGTCGCGATTTGGCGCGCTACCAGCAGCTGGTGAAAACCAACCTCGTGTCTCGTCAGGAGCTGGATACCCAGCAGTCGCTGGTCAGCGAAACGCAGGGCACCATCAAAGCCGACGAGGCCGCCGTGGCCAGCGCACAGCTGCAGCTGGACTGGAGCCGCATCACCGCGCCGATAGACGGGCGCGTGGGCCTGAAGCAGGTCGATATCGGCAACCAGATCTCCAGCGGCGACACCACGGGCATCGTGGTCATCACCCAGACCCACCCGATTGATTTAGTCTTTACCCTGCCGGAAAGCGACATTGCGACCGTGGTGCAGGCGCAAAAAGCAGGTAAAGGTCTGGTGGTTGAAGCCTGGGACCGCAGCAACAAGCAGAAGCTGAGCGAAGGCTCCCTGCTCAGCCTGGATAACCAGATCGACACCACCACCGGCACCATCAAGCTGAAGGCGCGCTTTAACAACCAAGACGATGCCCTCTTCCCGAACCAGTTCGTCAACGCGCGCATGCTGGTCGCGACCGAAGAGAACGCGGTGGTGATCCCCACCGCTGCGCTGCAGATGGGTAACGAAGGTAATTTCGTCTGGGTACTTAACGACGACAATAAGGTCAGCAAGCACCTGGTGAAAACCGGTATCCAGGACAGCCAGACGGTGGTCATCGCCGCCGGCCTTTCCGCAGGCGACCGCGTGGTTACCGACGGCATTGACCGTCTGACCGAAGGGGCCAAAGTGGAAGTGGTTGAACCTGCGAAACAGGGAGAGAAATCCTGATGCAGGTTATGCCCCCAGGCTCTACAGGCGGGCCGTCACGCCTGTTTATCCTCCGTCCTGTCGCGACCACGCTGCTGATGGTGGCGATCCTGCTCGCCGGGATTATCGGCTATCGCTTCCTGCCCGTGTCGGCGCTGCCGGAGGTGGATTACCCAACGATTCAGGTTGTCACTCTCTATCCCGGGGCCAGTCCGGACGTGGTGACGTCCGCCATTACCGCCCCGCTGGAGCGCCAGTTCGGCCAGATGTCGGGGTTAAAACAGATGTCCTCCCAGAGTTCCGGCGGGGCATCCGTCGTGACGCTGCAGTTCCAGCTGACGCTGTCGCTGGACGTCGCCGAGCAGGAGGTGCAGGCCGCCATCAACGCCGCCACCAACCTGCTGCCGTCCGACCTGCCTAACCCGCCGGTTTACAGCAAGGTGAACCCGGCGGATCCGCCAATCATGACGCTTGCCGTCACCTCCTCCGCCATGCCGATGACCCAGGTCGAAGACATGGTCGAAACGCGCGTGGCGCAGAAAATTTCACAGGTCTCCGGCGTCGGCCTCGTCACGCTGGCGGGCGGCCAGCGCCCCGCCGTGCGCGTGAAGCTTAACGCGCAGGCGATTGCCGCGCTGGGCCTGACCAGCGAAACCATCCGCACAGCCATCAGCAGCGCCAACGTTAACTCGGCAAAAGGCTCGCTGGACGGCCCCACCCGCGCCGTGACGCTCTCTGCCAACGATCAGATGCAGTCCGCCGATGAATACCGTCAGCTGATTATTGCTTACCAGAACGGCGCCCCGGTGCGTCTGGGCGACGTGGCGACCGTGGAGCAAGGCGCGGAAAACAGCTGGCTCGGCGCCTGGGCCAACAGGCAGCAGGCGATCGTGATGAACGTGCAGCGTCAGCCGGGCGCTAACATCATCGAAACCGCCGACAGCATCCGCACCATGCTGCCGCAGCTGATCGAAAGCCTGCCGAAATCGGTCAGCGTGAAGGTGCTTTCCGACCGTACCACCAACATTCGCGCGTCGGTTACCGACACCCAGTTTGAGCTGATGCTGGCGATTGCGCTGGTGGTCATGATCATCTATCTGTTCCTGCGTAACGTTCCGGCCACCGTTATTCCCGCCGTCGCCGTGCCGCTCTCGCTGGTCGGGACCTTTGCGGTGATGGTGTTCCTCGATTTTTCGATTAACAACCTGACGCTGATGGCGCTCACCATCGCCACCGGGTTCGTGGTGGATGACGCCATCGTCGTTATCGAGAACATTTCGCGCTATATCGAGAAAGGCGAAAAGCCGCTGGCGGCCGCGCTGAAGGGCGCGGGCGAAATCGGCTTTACCATTATCTCGCTGACCTTCTCGCTAATTGCGGTGCTGATCCCGCTGCTGTTTATGGGCGATATCGTCGGACGTCTGTTCCGCGAGTTTGCCGTGACGCTGGCGGTCGCCATTTTGATCTCCGCCGTGGTGTCGCTGACCCTGACGCCGATGATGTGCGCCCGCATGCTCAGCCACGAGTCCCTGCGCAAGCAAAACCGCTTCTCGCGCGCTTCCGAGCGGATGTTCGAGCGCATTATTGCCGCCTACGGCCGCGTGCTGGCGAAAGTTCTGAACCATCCGTGGGCCACGCTCGGCGTGGCGCTGGGAACCCTGGCACTTAGCGTGATGCTGTGGATTTTCATTCCGAAAGGTTTCTTTCCGATCCAGGACAACGGCATTATTCAGGGCACGCTTCAGGCCCCGCAGTCGGTCTCCTTCGCGAACATGGCCCAGCGCCAGCAGCAGGTGTCTGAGATCGTCATGAAGGATCCGGCTGTAGAGAGCCTGACCTCCTACGTGGGCGTCGACGGCACCAACCCGTCGCTCAACAGCGCGCGTCTGCAGATCAACCTCAAGCCGCTGGATGAACGCGACGACCGCGTCAACGCCGTCATTGAGCGTCTGCAAAACGCCGTCGCGCGCGTGCCGGGCGTTGAGCTTTACCTGCAGCCGATTCAGGATTTGACCATTGATACCCAGGTCAGCCGCACGCAGTACCAGTTCACGCTGCAGGCCACTTCGCTGGACGCCCTCAGCACCTGGGTGCCGCAGCTGGTAAATAAGCTTAACACCCTGCCGCAGCTCGCCGACGTCAGCAGCGACTGGCAGGACAAAGGGCTGGCGGCGTACGTGAACGTCAACCGCGATACCGCCAGCCGTCTGGGCATCACCATGTCGGACGTGGACAACGCCCTGTACAACGCCTTCGGCCAGCGCCTGATCTCCACCATCTACACCCAGGCCAACCAGTATCGCGTGGTGCTGGAGCACAACACGGAGAACACGCCCGGCCTCGCCGCACTGGACTCGGTGCGCCTGACCGGTAAAGACGGCGGCATTGTGCCGCTGAGCGCTATCGCCACGGTGGAAGAACGCTATACCCCGCTGTCGATTAACCATCTGGATCAGTTCCCGTCCACCACCATTTCCTTCAACGTGCCGGACAATTATTCTCTCGGCGAAGCGGTGGAGGCCATTCAGGCTGCTGAAAAAGAGCTCAGCTTCCCGTCCGATATTCAGACCCAGTTCCAGGGCAGCACGCTGGCGTTTCAGGCCGCGCTGGGTAACACCATCTGGCTGATCGTCGCGGCGGTCGTGGCAATGTACATCGTGCTCGGGGTGCTGTACGAAAGCTTTATCCACCCGATCACCATCCTCTCTACCCTGCCGACGGCGGGCGTGGGGGCGCTGCTGGCACTGATGCTGGCGGGCAGCGAGCTGGACGTCATTGCCATCATCGGCATCATCCTGCTTATCGGGATCGTGAAGAAAAACGCCATCATGATGATCGACTTCGCCCTGGCCGCCGAGCGCGAGCAGGGCATGTCGCCGCGCGATGCCATCTTCCAGGCCTGTCTGCTGCGTTTTCGTCCGATCCTGATGACCACGCTGGCCGCCCTGCTGGGCGCGCTGCCGCTGATGCTCAGCACCGGCGTCGGCGCGGAGCTGCGCCGTCCGCTGGGTATCGGCATGGTCGGCGGTCTGCTGGTGAGCCAGGTGCTAACGCTCTTCACCACGCCGGTGATCTACCTGCTGTTTGACCGCCTGGCGCTGTGGACCAAAAGCCGCTTCCCGAAACGTGAAGAGGAGGCATAAGTGAAGTTTTTCGCCCTCTTCATTTATCGCCCGGTGGCGACGATTTTAATCTCGCTCGCCATTACCCTCTGCGGCGTGCTGGGCTTCCGGCTGCTGCCGGTAGCGCCGCTGCCGCAGGTGGATTTCCCGGTGATCATGGTCAGCGCCTCGCTGCCGGGTGCGTCACCGGAGACCATGGCCTCGTCGGTTGCCACGCCGCTGGAGCGTTCCCTTGGGCGGATTGCGGGGGTCAACGAGATGACCTCCAGCAGCTCGCTGGGCAGCACGCGCATCATTCTGGAGTTCAGCTTCGACCGGGATATTAACGGTGCGGCGCGCGACGTGCAGGCGGCCATCAACGCCGCGCAAAGCCTGCTGCCGAGCGGGATGCCGAGCCGTCCAACCTACCGCAAGGCCAACCCGTCCGATGCGCCGATCATGATCCTGACGCTGACCTCGGATACGTACTCGCAGGGGCAGCTTTACGACTTTGCATCTACCCAGCTGGCGCAGACAATCTCACAAATTAACGGCGTCGGTGACGTGAGCGTCGGCGGAAGTTCCCTGCCCGCCGTGCGCGTCGGCCTAAACCCGCAGGCGCTGTTCAACCAGGGCGTGTCGCTGGATGACGTGCGCTCCGCCATCAGCACGGCTAACGTCCGCAAGCCGCAGGGGGCGATTGAGGACGGCAGCCACCGCTGGCAGATCCACACCAACGACGAGCTGAAAACCGCCGCGGAATATCAGCCGCTCATTATTCACTACAACAACGGCGCGGCGGTGCGCTTGAGCGACGTTGCCAGCGTCACCGACTCGGTGCAGGACGTTCGTAACGCCGGGATGACCAACGCTAAACCGGCCATTCTGCTGATGATCCGCAAGCTGCCGGAAGCGAACATTATTGAGACGGTGAACAGCATTCGTGCCCGTCTTCCGGACCTGCAGGAGACCATCCCGGCAGCAATCGATCTGCAAATCGCCCAGGATCGCTCCCCGACCATTCGCGCCTCGCTTGAAGAGGTGGAGCAAACGCTGATTATCTCCGTCGCGCTGGTGATCCTGGTGGTCTTCCTGTTCCTGCGATCCGGTCGCGCGACGCTTATTCCGGCGGTGGCCGTGCCGGTCTCGCTGATCGGTACCTTTGCCGCCATGTACCTGTGCGGGTTTAGCCTCAACAACCTGTCGCTGATGGCCCTGACGATAGCGACGGGCTTCGTGGTGGATGACGCCATCGTGGTGCTGGAAAACATTTCCCGCCACCTGGAAGCGGGCGTGAAGCCGCTGCAGGCTGCGCTGCAGGGCACGCGCGAGGTGGGCTTTACGGTGCTCTCCATGAGCCTGTCGCTGGTGGCGGTATTCCTGCCGCTGCTGCTGATGGGCGGGCTGCCGGGCCGACTGCTGCGCGAGTTTGCCGTCACCCTCTCCGTCGCCATCGGGATTTCGCTGGTTATCTCCCTAACGCTGACGCCGATGATGTGCGGCTGGATGCTCAAGCGCAGCAAGCCCCATTCGCAGCCGCGCCGCAAAGGCTTTGGCCGCCTCCTGATGGCGATGCAGGAAGGCTACGGCAAATCGCTGAAGTGGGTGCTGAACCATACCCGGCTGGTTGGCCTGGTGCTGATCGGCACCATCGTGCTCAACGTCTGGATGTACATCACCATCCCGAAAACCTTCTTCCCCGAGCAGGACACCGGCGTGCTGATGGGGGGAATTCAGGCGGACCAGAGCATTTCGTTCCAGGCGATGCGCGGCAAGCTGCAGGACTTTATGAAGATCATTCGTGAAGACAAAGCCGTGGATAACGTCACCGGCTTTACCGGCGGGTCACGCGTTAACAGCGGGATGATGTTTATTACCCTGAAACCGCGCGGCGAGCGCAACGAAACCGCCCAGCAGGTGATTGACCGCCTGCGGGTGAAGCTCGCCAAAGAGCCGGGAGCAAACCTGTTTTTGATGGCCGTTCAGGATATCCGCGTCGGCGGCCGTCAGGCGAACGCCAGCTATCAGTACACGTTGCTCTCGGACGATTTAGCCGCCCTGCGCGAGTGGGAGCCGAAGATCCGCAAGGCGCTGGCTGCCCTGCCGGAGCTGGCGGACGTCAACTCCGATCAGCAGGACAACGGCGCCGAGATGGCCCTGACCTATGACCGCGAAACCATGTCGCGTCTGGGCATTAACGTTGAAGCCGCCAACAGCCTGCTGAACAACGCCTTCGGCCAGCGCGAGATCTCCACCATCTACCAGCCGATGAACCAGTACAAGGTGGTGATGGAAGTTGATCCGCGCTACACCCAGGACATCAGCGCCCTGGACAAAATGTTTGTGATTAACAACGACGGCAAGGCGATTCCGCTCTCCTACTTTGCCAGCTGGCAGCCTGCCAACGCGCCGCTGTCGGTGAACCATCAGGGCCTTTCGGCGGCGTCGACCATCTCCTTTAACCTGCCCGCCGGTTCGTCACTTTCTGAGGCCAGCGACGCAATCAACCGCGCGATGACGCAGCTCGGCGTGCCGTCCACCGTGCGCGGCAGCTTTGCCGGGACGGCGCAGGTGTTCCAGGAGACGATGAACTCGCAGGTGATTTTGATTCTGGCCGCCATCGCCACGGTTTATATTGTGCTGGGCGTGCTGTACGAGAGCTACGTTCACCCGCTGACCATTCTCTCGACACTGCCGTCGGCGGGCGTGGGGGCGCTGCTGGCGCTGGAGCTGTTCGGCGCGCCGTTCAGCCTTATCGCGCTCATCGGGATCATGCTGTTGATCGGCATTGTGAAGAAAAACGCGATCATGATGGTGGATTTCGCCCTGGACGCCCAGCGCAACGGCAATCTGTCGCCGGAAGAGGCGATCTTCCAGGCCTGCCTGCTGCGTTTTCGTCCGATCATGATGACCACCCTGGCGGCGCTGTTTGGCGCGCTGCCGCTGGTTATCTCGGGCGGCGACGGCTCAGAGCTGCGCCAGCCGCTGGGGATCACCATCGTCGGCGGCCTGGTCATGAGCCAGCTGCTGACGCTGTACACCACGCCGGTGGTCTATCTGTTCTTCGACCGCCTGCGGCTGCGCTTCTCGCGTAAAAACAGAACCACGGTGACCGAGTAAATGACCGATCTCCCCGCTAACGTTCGCTGGCAGTTATGGATAGTCGCTTTCGGCTTCTTTATGCAGTCGCTGGATACGACCATCGTCAACACCGCTCTCCCCTCCATGGCGAAAAGCCTGGGGGAGAGCCCGCTGCATATGCATATGGTGATTGTCTCCTACGTGCTGACGGTAGCAGTCATGCTGCCTGCCAGCGGCTGGCTGGCGGACAAAGTGGGCGTGCGGAATATCTTTTTTACCGCCATCGTGCTGTTTACCACCGGCTCGCTGTTTTGCGCCCAGGCCAACACCCTCGACCAGCTGGTGATGGCGCGGGTGCTGCAGGGCGTCGGCGGGGCGATGATGGTTCCCGTCGGGCGGCTAACGGTGATGAAGATTGTGCCGCGCGAGCAGTTTATGGCGGCGATGACCTTTGTGACCCTGCCCGGCCAGGTAGGGCCGCTGCTGGGCCCGGCGCTCGGCGGCATTCTGGTGGAGTACGCCTCCTGGCACTGGATCTTCTTAATCAACCTCCCGGTTGGCATCATCGGCGCCATCGCCACCCTGACGCTGATGCCGAACTATAAAATGCAGACCCGGCGCTTTGATTTCTTCGGCTTTATCCTGCTGGCGGCGGGCATGGCCACGCTTACCCTGGCGCTCGACGGGCAAAAAGGGCTGGGGATTTCGCCCCTGACGCTCGGGCTCCTGATCGCGCTCGGCGTTACCGCCATACTGTGGTATCTGCGGCACGCCAGAGGTAACGATAAGGCGCTGTTCAGCCTGAACCTGTTTAAAAACCCTACCTATCGCCTTGGCCTGTTCGGCAGCTTCGCCGGGCGCGTCGGCAGCGGCATGCTGCCGTTTATGACGCCCGTTTTCCTGCAAATCGGAATGGGATTTTCTCCGTTCCACGCGGGCCTGATGATGATCCCGATGGTGCTCGGCAGCATGGGAATGAAGCGCATCGTGGTGCAGGTGGTGAACCGGTTTGGCTACCGTCACGTGCTGGTGACCGCCACGCTGGGGCTGGCGCTGGTGAGTCTGGTGTTTATGGGCGTGGCGTTGATGGGCTGGTACTACGTTCTGCCGCTGGTGCTGTTCTGCCAGGGGATCGTCAACTCCATGCGCTTCTCGTCGATGAATACCCTGACGCTGAAGGATCTGCCGGACGATCTGGCGAGCAGCGGCAACAGCCTGCTGTCGATGATCATGCAACTCTCAATGAGCGTCGGGGTGACCAGCGCGGGTTTACTGCTCGGCATGTACGGCCAGCACCATCTCAGCGTCGACACGCCGGTGGCGCATCAGGTCTTTTTGTATACCTATCTCAGCATGGCGGTCATCATCGCCCTGCCCGCTTTCATCTTCGCCAGAGTGCCGGATGATACCAGCAAGAACGCCGTGATTAGGCGCGGTAAAAGGAGTGGTTCATGAAATTCTGGCGTCCGGGCATTACCGGCAAGCTCTTCGTGGCGATATTTGCCACCTGTATCGTCCTGCTGATCACCATGCACTGGGCGGTGCGGATCAGTTTTGAGCGCGGTTTTATTGATTACATCAAGCATGGCAATGAACAGCGTTTACAGGGCTTAAGCGATGCGCTGAGTGAACAGTACGCCCAGCACGGCAACTGGCGTTTTCTGCGCAATAACGACCGCTTTATTTTCCAGATCCTGCGCTCGCTGGAGCACGATACCGGTGACGATCGCCCGGGGCCGGGCATGCCGCCGCACGGCTGGCGCACCCAGTTCTGGGTGATTGACCAGGACATGCGCACGCTGGTGGGTCCGCGCGCGCCGATACCGCCGGACGGCACCCGTCGTGCAATCAAAGTCAATAATGCGACAGTCGGCTGGGTTATCGCCTCTCCGGTGGAGCGCCTGACGCGCAATACCGACATCAACTTTGACCGCCAGCAGCGTCGGACAAGCTGGCTGATTGTCGCCCTCTCCACCCTGCTCGCCGCGCTCGCCACCTTCCCGCTGGCGCGCGGCCTGCTCGCCCCGGTGAAACGGCTGGTGGAAGGCACGCACAAGCTGGCCGCCGGGGATTTCACTACCCGCGTCGATACCCGCAGCCAGGACGAACTGGGCAAGCTGGCGCAGGATTTTAACCAGCTCGCCAGCACGCTGGAGAAGAACCAGCAGATGCGCCGCGACTTTATGGCCGATATTTCCCACGAGCTGCGCACGCCGCTGGCGGTGCTGCGCGGCGAGCTGGAGGCCATTCAGGACGGCGTGCGCCAGTTTACGCCCGAATCGGTGGCCTCTCTGCAGGCGGAGGTGGGCACGCTCACCAAGCTGGTGGATGACCTCCACCAGCTCTCCATGTCCGACGAAGGCGCGCTGGCCTACCAGAAAGCGCCGGTGGACGTGATTAACATTCTGGAAGTGATCAGCGGCGCCTTCCGCGAGCGGTTTGCCAGCCGCAACCTGAAAATCGACCTCTCCCTGCCGGACAGCGCGGTGGTGTTCGGCGACAAAGACCGGCTGATGCAGCTGTTCAATAACCTGCTGGAAAACAGCCTGCGCTACACCGACAGCGGCGGCGGGCTGCACATCTCCGGCAGGCAGGAAAACGGGCGCTTTGCCCTTACCTTCGCGGATTCCGCCCCCGGCGTGCAGGACGCGCAGCTGGAAAAACTGTTTGAACGTTTCTACCGTACCGAAGGCTCCCGCAACCGTGCCAGCGGCGGTTCCGGCCTGGGGCTGGCGATTTGCGTTAACATCGTCGAGGCGCATAATGGCACGATCCGCGCCGCCCATTCGCCTTTTGGCGGGGTTAGCATTACAGTAGAGTTACCTCTGGAACGGGATTTATCGAGAGAAGTATGACCGAGTTACCGATTGACGAAAACACGCCGCGCATTTTGATCGTGGAAGACGAACCCAAGCTTGGGCAGCTGCTGATCGACTATTTACGCGCGGCCAGCTACGCCCCGTCGCTGATCAGTCACGGCGATAAAGTGCTGGCATACGTGCGCCAGACCCCACCGGATCTGATCCTGCTGGATTTAATGCTGCCGGGCGTTGACGGTCTGACCCTGTGCCGGGAAATTCGTCGCTTCTCCGACGTGCCGATCGTCATGGTCACCGCCAAAATTGAAGAGATTGACCGCCTGCTGGGGCTCGAAATTGGCGCGGACGATTACATCTGCAAACCCTACAGCCCGCGTGAAGTAGTCGCCCGCGTGAAAACCATTCTCCGCCGCTGCAGGCCGCAGCGCGAGCTTCAGGTGCTGGACGCCGAAAGCCCGCTGATTGTGGACGAAAGCCGCTTCCAGGCGAGCTGGCGCAGCAAGCTGCTGGACCTGACGCCTGCGGAGTTCCGCCTGCTGAAAACCCTCTCCCACGAGCCGGGAAAAGTCTTTTCCCGCGAACAGCTTCTGAACCACCTGTATGACGATTACCGCGTCGTGACCGACCGCACCATCGACAGCCACATCAAAAACCTGCGCCGCAAGCTGGAGGCGCTGGACGCCGAGCAGTCGTTTATCCGCGCGGTATATGGCGTGGGGTATCGCTGGGAAGCGGATGCGTGCAGGATTGCCTAGTCAGCCACTGGTCAATGTAGGCCGGGTAAGGCGAAGCCGCCACCCGGCACAATAACTTTACCTCCCTGCCCCGCAGCGCTACAATGCCCGCCCTTAAAGTGGGGGATCTCCCCTTACCGCTGCACCTGGTGCACGCGGATCTGACCTGTCATCAGAACGAGAACAAACATGTTTAAACCGGAACTCCTTTCCCCGGCGGGAACGCTGCAAAATATGCGTTACGCTTTCGCCTATGGTGCCGACGCCGTTTATGCGGGCCAGCCGCGCTACTCGCTGCGCGTGCGTAACAACGAATTCAACCACGAGAACCTGCAGCTCGGCATCAACGAAGCGCATGCCCTGGGCAAAAAATTCTACGTGGTCGTGAACATCGCGCCGCACAACGCCAAGCTGAAAACGTTTATCCGCGACCTGAAGCCCGTTGTGGATATGGGGCCGGACGCGCTGATCATGTCGGACCCGGGTTTAATCATGCTGGTTCGGGAGAACTTCCCGGAGATGGATATTCACCTCTCCGTACAGGCTAACGCCGTCAACTGGGCGACGGTGAAGTTCTGGAAGCAGATGGGGCTGACCCGCGTTATTCTTTCTCGCGAGCTGTCTCTTGAAGAGATCGAAGAGATCCGCACCCAGGTGCCGGATATGGAAATCGAAATCTTCGTTCACGGCGCGCTGTGCATGGCCTACTCCGGCCGCTGCCTGCTCTCCGGCTATATCAACAAGCGCGACCCGAACCAGGGCACCTGCACCAACGCCTGCCGCTGGGAATATAACGTCCAGGAAGGCAAAGAGGATGACGTCGGCAACATCGTGCATAAGCACGAGCCGATCCCGGTGACCAACGTTGAGCCTACGCTGGGCATCGGCGCGCCAACCGACAGCGTGTTTATGATTGAAGAAGCCAAACGTCCGGGCGAGTACATGACCGCCTTTGAGGACGAGCACGGCACCTACATCATGAACTCGAAAGATCTGCGCGCCATCGCCCACGTTGAGCGTCTGACCCAGATGGGCGTGCACTCTCTGAAGATCGAAGGCCGCACTAAATCCTATTACTACTGCGCGCGTACCGCGCAGGTGTACCGCAAAGCCATCGACGATGCGGCGGCCGGTAAACCGTTCGATACCAGCCTGCTGGAAACCCTGGAAGGCCTGGCGCACCGCGGCTATACCGAGGGCTTCCTGCGTCGTCATACCCATGACGACTACCAGAACTACGAGCACGGCTACTCCGTTTCCGAGCGCCAGCAGTTTGTCGGCGACTTTACCGGCGAGCGTAAAGGCGCGCTGGCGGCCGTCGCGGTGAAAAACAAGTTCACCAAAGGCGACAGCCTGGAGCTGATGACCCCGCAGGGCAACATGAACTTCACGCTGGAGCATCTGGAAAACGGCAAAGGCGAAGCGATTGACGTGGCGCCGGGTGACGGGCACACCGTCTGGCTGCCGGTTCCGGAAGAGGTGGAGCTGAAGTTCGCGCTGCTGATGCGTAACTTCAACGGTGAAAGCACCCGAAACCCACACGGCAAATAGTTAAGCAGGGAAATTTTTTCGCGCTGGGATAATTCTTAGAATCGGATCACATACCGCTTCGTTCAATACGGGTATTATCCCCCCGCTGAAAAACATAACCCATAAATGCTAGCTGTACCAGGAACCACCTCCTTAGCCTGCGTAATCTCCCTTACGCGGGCTTATTTTTTGCCTTCTCTCTCCTCAACCCAGGCAATCAGTTCGTCGATTTGCCCCTCAGAGAAGACGGCTATCCCATGCTCTGCGAGCAACGATGCAGCAACACCCCTCCCCGCTTTATGGATCCCGCGAAAAGATCCGTCATAAATAAACTGACTGCCGCACGTTGGGCTGCCATCGGTTAATAGTGCTGCGCTACACCCCGACTCCTGAGCAGCGCGTAGCGCGAGCCAGGCTGCAAGCTGATACTGCTCAGTCACATCCTGACCTGTATTTTCACTAATTCTGGCTTGCCCGCGCATTACGTCTTTGCCATCAGCGGACATAATCTCTGCCGGAGGACGAGGTACAGGCAGCCCGGCCGCAAGTTCAGGGCAGTGGATAACCAGACGCTGTTCCTGTTGCCAGCGCTTGAGCTGCTCGTCCATTCGCGCTTTTTCACTTCCGTTATAACGAACCTTAAAGCCCATCAGGCAAGCGCTTACCAAAATTTTATTCATCATCACTTTCCTGTGATTACATTAACGTCATCGCTGAAGTGTAACGCGCTTTCGTGCCTATTTTGTTCCTTTCATCCTGTTCTTACCCGCTTTTTTCCTCTCTGCTATACACTCTTACTAACGCTAAAAAAGGGAGCAGCGCGGATGGCAACCTATCCAGACAGTTTATTGATTCTCAATGGCAAAAGCGCAGGCAACGATCTGTTGCGTCAGGCAATTCAGGGTTTGCGTGAAGATGGCGCGCGCATCCACGTCAGGGTGACGTGGGAAAAAGGCGACGCGGCACGCTATATCAATGAAGCCCTCGGGCTTGGCGTCAGCACCATCATTTCCGGCGGCGGCGATGGCACCATCAATGAGATTGCGTCAGCGCTTATCGACCTGCCCCCGGCAAACCGGCCGGTGATGGGCATTTTACCGCTCGGCACCGCCAATGATTTTGCCACCAGCGCCGGGATCCCGGAAGAGCTGGAGAAAGCGCTCCAGCTGGCAATCCTCGGCAAGGCCACCGCTGTGGATATTGCGCAGGTGAATGATAAAACCTGCTTTATCAATATGGCGACAGGCGGGTTTGGCACGCGCATCACCAGCGAAACGCCGGAAAAGCTGAAGGCGGCTCTGGGCGGCGTGTCGTACCTGATCCACGGGCTGATGCGCATGGACACCCTCAAGCCTGACCGCTGCGAAATTCGCGGCGAGGATTTTCAGTGGCAGGGTGACGCGCTGGTGATTGGCATCGGCAACGGGCGTCAGGCGGGCGGCGGACAGCAGCTGTGCCCGGAGGCGCTGATTAATGACGGTCAGCTCCAGCTGCGTATTTTCACGGGCGACGGCCTGCTGCCCGCGCTGTTTACCACGCTGACGCAGCCGGAAGAGAGTCCAAATATCATCGCCGGGAAGTCGGCGTGGTTTGAAGTGAATGCTCCGCACGGTATGACCTTTAACCTCGACGGAGAGCCGCTGAGCGGGACGCAGTTCCGCATTGAGGTGTTGCCCGGCGCGCTGCAGTGTCGGCTGCCGCCGGACTGCGTGCTTTTGCGCTGATGTTTCGCACGGTGCGCGATGATGCCCTCTCCCACAGGGAGAGGGAGATGGAGGCGTCAGGCAATCGTGACTTTGCTGTCCAGATAGACGTCCTGAACCGCATTGATCAGCTTCACGCCGTCGGCCATCGATTTCTTAAACGCCTTACGGCCAAGGATCAGCCCCATGCCGCCCGCGCGTTTGTTAATAACCGCCGTACGCACCGCGTCTGACAGGTCGGTATCACCGCCCGCCGCGCCGCCGGAGTTGATCAGACCCGCGCGACCCATGTAGCAGTTCGCCAGCTGGTAGCGCACCAGATCGATCGGGTTATCGCTGGTCAGCTTGCTGTAAACGCGATCGTCGGTGTAGCCAAAGTTCACCGCTTTATAGCCGCCGTTATTCTCGGCCATTTTCTGCTTCACGATATCCGCGCCGATGGTCGCCGCCAGGTGGTTCGCCTGCCCGGTCAGGTCGGCGGATACATGGTAATCCACGCCGTCTTTCTTGAACGCGTTGTTGCGCAGATACGCCCACAGCACGGTGACCATGCCCAGCTCGTGCGCGCGCTCAAACGCCGCGGAGATCTCTTCAATCTGACGGCGAGACTGTTCGGAGCCGAAATAGATCGTCGCCCCTACCGCCACCGCGCCCATGTTGAACGCCTGCTCGACGCTGGCGTAAAGGGTCTGGTCATATTCGGTTGGGTAGCTAAGGGTTTCGTTGTGGTTCAGCTTCACGAGGAATGGAATGCGGTGGGCATAGCGACGCGCAACCGAGGCCAGCACGCCGTAGGTCGACGCCACGCAGTTACAGCCCGCTTCAATCGCCAGCTCAACAATGTTCTTCGGATCGAAGTAGAGCGGGTTCGCCGCAAAAGAGGCGCCCGCAGAGTGCTCAACGCCCTGGTCCACCGGCAGAATAGAGAGATACCCGGTGCCGCCGAGCCGCCCGGTGTTGTAGAGCGTCTGCATATTTCGCAGGACCGCAGGCGGACGGTTGTTATCGATCATCACGCGGTCAACGTAGTCGTGACCAGGCAGATACAGCTGGTCGGCAGGAATGGTCATACAACGATGCTGTAAAAGGCTGTCGGCGTCTTTGCCAAGCAACTGCGCAATATCAGTCATGTGATACTCCCGTAAGTCCGACATCGTGTCGGTGTGTGTTTATCCAGTCCCATCTTTTATGGGCAGACTAAGCCTGGTACCGACTTAACAGATTTTCCACTCTTTGCTTTTTTTTTCAGCACAATCTGCTGGCTCGATTCGTGTACAACAAAACTGTTACATTGATCAAACAATCGCCACAAAGGTATTTAAAAGGTATTATTGAGTGGTATGTTAAAGGCGTACCCTCTCTGACATGCAGGATTAAAAAATGAAAACGAAAGTCCAACTGTCATTCATGATGTTTGTTGAATGGTTTATCTGGGGCGCGTGGTTTGTGCCGCTGTGGCTGTGGCTGAGCAAAAGCGGTTTTACCGCCGGGGAAATCGGCTGGTCTTACGCCTGTACCGCCATTGCCGCGATCCTCTCGCCGATTCTGGTCGGCTCGCTGACGGACCGCTTCTTCGCCGCGCAGAAAGTGCTGTCAGTGCTGATGTTCGCCGGAGCCATTCTGATGTACTTCGCCGCACAGCAAACCCAGTTCAGCACCTTCTTCCCGCTGCTGCTGGTTTACTCCCTGACCTATATGCCAACCATCGCGCTGACCAACAGTATCGCCTTTGCCAACGTGGACGACGTCGAGGCCGATTTCCCGCGCATCCGCGTGATGGGCACCATCGGCTGGATCGCCTCCGGGCTGGCGTGCGGGTTCCTGCCGCAGATGCTGGGCTACAGCGATATTTCCGATACCAATATCCCGCTGCTGATGACGGCAGCCAGCTCCGCCCTGCTCGGCGTCTTTGCCCTGTTCCTGCCGAATACGCCGCCGAAAAGTACCGGCAAGCTGGACTTCAAAGTGATGCTCGGGCTGGACGCGCTGATCCTGCTGCGCGACAGAAACTTCCTGGTGTTCTTCTTCTGCTCGTTCCTGTTCGCCATGCCGCTGGCCTTCTATTACATCTTCGCCAACGGCTATCTCACCGAAGTGGGGATGAAAAACGCCACCGGCTGGATGACGCTCGGCCAGTTCTCCGAAATCTTCTTTATGCTCGCCCTGCCGTTCTTTACCAAACGCTTTGGTATTAAGAAGGTCTTACTGCTGGGTCTGATCACCGCCGCCATCCGCTACGGGTTCTTCGTTTACGGCGGAGCGGAACAGTACTTCACCTACGCCCTGCTGTTCCTCGGCATTCTGCTGCACGGCGTGAGCTACGACTTCTATTACGTCACCGCGTACATTTACGTGGACAAAAAAGCGCCGGTGCACATGCGCACCGCCGCGCAGGGCCTGATTACGCTGTGCTGTCAGGGCTTTGGTAGCCTGCTAGGCTACCGCCTGGGCGGCGTGATGATGGAAAAAATGTTCGCATACAAAGAGCCGGTGAATGGGCTGACCTTCAACTGGGCCGGAATGTGGACGTTTGGTGCAATCATGATTGCCGTGATTGCCGTGCTGTTTATGCTGTTTTTCCGCGAATCCGATAAAGAGATCGCCGCAATTGAGGTGGTTGATAGCGATGCCGCGCTGACACAAGGGGAAGTTAAATGAAACAAGAACGTGTTCTCGGTGCTCTTTACGGGCAGGCGTTAGGGGATGCGATGGGCATGCCGTCGGAGCTGTGGCCGAGAAAGCGCGTCAAGGCGCACTTCGGCTGGATCGACCGCTTTTTACCCGGCCCGGCAGAGAATAATGCGGCCTGCTATTTCAAACAGGCAGAGTTCACCGACGATACCTCAATGGCGCTGTGCCTGGCGGATGCGATCGTTGAGTGCGACGGGGAGATTAACGCGGACGTTATCGGCAAGCATATTCTGCGCTGGGCGCTCAATTTCGACGCGTTTAATAAGAACGTGCTCGGCCCGACCTCCAAAATCGCGCTTAACGCGATTCGCGACGGCAAGCCGGTTAGCGAACTGGACAACAACGGCGTGACTAACGGGGCGGCGATGCGCGCCTCCCCGCTGGGCTGCCTGCTTCCGGCCACGCGTCTGGAACACTTTGTTGAGCAGGTGGCGCTGGCCTCCAGCCCGACCCATAAATCCGACCTCGCCATTGCCGGCGCGGTGGTGATTGCCTGGGCGGTTTCCCGCGCTATCGACGGCGAAAGCTGGCAGAACATCGTCGATGCCCTGCCGGGTATCGCCCGCTATGCGCAGGAGGCGAAAACCACCACCTTCAGCGCGTCGCTGGCGGCACGTATTGAGCTGGCGCTGAAGACCGTGCGGGAAGCCAACGGGGTTGAATCCGCCAGCGAGCAGGTGTACCAGCTCGTGGGGGCCGGAACCAGCACCATTGAGTCCGTTCCGGCGGCCATTGCGATGGTCGAACTGGCGGGAACCAACCCAAACCGCTGCGCCATTTTATGCGCCAACCTGGGCGGCGATACCGACACCATTGGTGCAATGGCGACGGCCATCTGCGGCGCGCTCCACGGCGTGCAGGCGATTGACCCGGCGCTCAAAACCGAACTCGACGCCGTCAACCGGCTCGATTTCGGCCACTATTGCGAGAAACTGCTGCACTACCGGGAGCAAAGGGAGGGCGTATGAATTCATTTGCCCAACGTCTCGACACCCTGCACGCCACGCGCCCGGTGACGGTGCTGGGCGCGGCGGTGATTGACGTTATCGCCGACGCCTACGCCCTGCCCTGGCGCGGGTGCGATATCGAGCTCAAACAGCAGGGCGTGAATATTGGCGGCTGCGCGCTAAACATTGCCATCGCCCTGAAACGGCTCGGCATTACGGCGCAAAACGCCCTGCCCGTCGGCCACGGCGTGTGGGCGGATATCATCCGCAACGCCATGGCGAAGCAGGATCTGCACAGCGCCATCGAGGCCGAAACCGGCGACAACGGCTGGTGCCTGGCGCTGGTGGAGCCAGACGGCGAGCGCACCTTTATGTCCTTTAGCGGCGTGGAGAACCAGTGGCAGCAGCGCTGGCTTGATGTGCTCAACATCCCGTCGAACAGCCTGGTCTATTTATCCGGCTATCAGCTGGCCTCACCGTGCGGCGAGCTGCTGACACGCTGGCTGGAGGGGTTGCAGGACGTGACGGCATTTATCGATTTCGGCCCACGCATCGCGGATATTCCCGATGCGCTGATGGCGCGGATTATGGCTCACAGGCCGATCGTGTCGCTCAATCGTCAGGAAGCGGGGATCGCAGCCGAACGACTGGGTGTAGCGGCTGAAAACCTGGGTGTGGAGTGGCAGCATCGCTTCGGCGCCGCGCTGATTGTGCGCCATGATAAAGACGGCGCCGCGTGGTATGACGGTAATACCTCAGGCGTTGTTCCGGCGTTTCCGGCGACGGTTGTGGATACCATTGGCGCTGGCGACAGTCACGCGGGCGGCACGCTTGCCGGGCTGGCGGCGGGATGGTCACTGGCAGATGCCGTTCTGCTGGGGAATGCCGTGGCGTCCTGGGTAGTCCGCCACCGCGGCGGGGACTGCGCCCCGACTCGCGACGAATTATTCCTCGCACACAAAGACGTATAGATCGCTGCGGCAGTAGCTGATGCTGTACTCAATCGGCCGGTGCTGTTGGTCAAGCGCAACCTGCTTGATCACCAGCACCGGTATTTTTTCGTCCATCTTAATGTGCGCCTGAAACTCGCTGTCCGGCATGCGGGCGCTAACCCGTGAACGGGTGCGCTGCGGGAAAATATTCTGACTGCGGAAGTAGTCGTACAGCGAAATGCCAATCGCATCGGGATCGGGAATGAGGCCAACCGGCACCCAGGACTCTTCAATCGACACCGCATCGTCATCCACATAGCGAATGCGCTTGAGCAAAAAGACCTCGCTGTCAGGAGGTATAGACAGGTGGTTTGCGACCTCTTCCGGGCACTTCACCACCCGCTTGTTGACCCACAGCGTATTGGGCTTTTGACCGCGCAGCACCACCTGCTGGGAAAAGCCGCGCGCCTCTTTCAGCGAATATTCGAAGATGTTGTTGATTTGCGTGCCATAGCCACGGGAGCGGGTGACAACGCCCTCTTCCTCCAGCGCCTGCATCGCTTTTCGCACGGTGATGCGCGACACCCCGGTTAACTGGCTCAGATCGCGCTCGCCGGGCAAAATATTCCCGTGCTCTAACATGCCGCTTCGCACCGCGTTTTTTACCGTTTCGGCAAATTTCAGGTACAGCGGCGTGTTGTCAGGCGCGGCGATCCGTTCATTCAGTTGAGCGATTAACCGGGTATGCGCTTGTTCCATCTCTGTTTTCTCAGGCGTGGTGTTTCCTGCCAGTATACTGGGTTACCACCATGCATGAAAATGATGAACCGGCCCAATACCGTGACCCACTTCCAGAGTATCGGCTTTTGCCAGCGCCGCCGAGAGCCAGATTTTCGCTTCGCGCACCGTATCGGCCCAGCCGTCATGCCGCGGGCGCAGCGCCGCCAGCGCGGCGGAGAGCGTACAACCCGTGCCGTGGGTGTTTTTGGTCTGCACGCGCGGAGCGGTAAAACGTACTTCGCCGTCGCGGGTAAAGAGCCAGTCCGGGCTTTCAGCGTCGTCAAGATGACCGCCCTTCATCAGCACCGCCCCGCAGCCCATCGCCAGCAGCGCGTTCCCCTGCGCTTTCATCTCGCGTTCAGTTTGCGCGTGCGATGTGCCCAGCAGCGCGGCGGCTTCCGGAAGATTAGGCGTGATAAGCGCCACCTGCGGCAGTAGCTTTGTACGCAGCGTCTCCACGGCGGAGGCGGAGAGCAGCGGGTCGCCGCTTTTAGCCAGCATGACGGTATCCAGCACCACGTTTTGCACCTGATAGCGCTTAAGCCGCTCGGCCACCGCTTCCACAATGTCCGTCTCGGCCAGCATGCCGATCTTGGTGGTATCGATGCGCACATCGCTGAATACCGAATCCAGCTGCGCGGCAACAAAATCCGGCTCGATACGGTAGACCGACTGAACGCCGCGCGTGTTTTGCGCCACCAGCGCGGTTATGACCGAGCAGCCGTACGCGCCAAGGGCCGAGAAGGTTTTGAGGTCAGCCTGGATACCCGCGCCGCCGCTGGGATCGGTGCCGGCAATGGTCAGGGCGTTAATCCGTTTCATGCCTGCTCCTCCAGCGTATAGAGCGCATCCAGAAACGCGCTGGCAAAACTGCCAGGCCCACGTGACTGTGCAACGGCCACCGTTCCGGCTCGCTTCATCCATCCGCAGGCGGCAGCGACGTTATCCATCCGGTCGCCCGGCAGCGAGCAGCTCGCCGCCACAACGGCAGAAAGCGCGCATCCGGTTCCCACTACGCGCGTCATCAACGGATCGCCGCCCGTTACCGTGCAGGTGCGTTGCCCGTCAGTGATATAATCCACCTCACCGGTGACGACCACAACGGCATTGGTCTGGCGAGCCAGCGCCCGTGCAGCAGGCACCGCGCTGGCTGCGGTATCGGTCGTATCAACGCCGCGCCCGCCCGCGCTCATTCCGGCAAGGGCAAGAATTTCAGAGGCATTGCCGCGAATGGCGGCCGGTTTCAGGGCAAGGATTTGATGGCAAAAACGGGTGCGGAACGTCAGGGCACCCGCGGCAACCGGGTCCAGCGTCCAGGGCTTGTCTGCAGCCACCGCGCTTTCTATTGCCCGACGCATCGCCTGGGCACGCGGCGAGGTCAGTGTACCAACGTTAATCAGGAGCGCATCGGCGATGGCGGCGAACTGTTCAGCCTCTTCGGCCTCAATCACCATCGCGGGTGATGCGCCAAGCGCCAGCAAAACGTTGGCCGTAAAGGTCTGTACGACATCGTTGGTCATACAGTGGGTCAGCGGAGAACGGGTTCGGAAGTGGTGTAAAACGTGTAAATCGAGCAGGTCAGGCTGCATGGGTTCGCTCCTGCCTTGCGTGAAGAAGCGATGACCAGGAAGGCATCTGACTTCCCTACGCTGGCATTATCCAGATCAGGTAATACGGGTATTTCTCAGCCTTCACAAAGAAGGGCACCCCGAGTCATGTACTACAAAATCAAAAGCTTGCGATTAACGTCCCGTTAATCCCTGTTCTGGATCATGCCAGCGGGAAGCCAAAGACTCAACCCTAAAAAATCCTCTGTGTCCCAGTTTGTGTCTCACGTTGTGTCCCACAGATAAATGGCGGGCACAAAAAAACCGCCCATAAGGCGGCTTAAGAAAATAATTTCAATCGTGATGATTTAAATGGAATCTATTTTCTGCATACGCTTTCTTCATGCAGTCGAAGTGCTTTTGCCAATTCCAATTGGAATGCAAAGGAAAGACGGGAACGGCTGATCTTTATACCATCAATAATGATGTGTGTAGGGTAAACAGTGACCATGCGGCCCAAGTATTGGAAGTGTTTAGGGTGGTTTGACTTATCGTTATTCATTGTGTGCCATCCGTCTGGGTGGGGGTATTCCCGCCAACGGATGATTGATCTAAAATCGATCAAAATCAATAACTTAACAGATCACCAAATCCAGGGGGTGTACACTGGCAAGCCTCCCTCAGCCTAACTTATACACGAACAGAAAATAGGGGCGGATTCCTTCCAGTTGGGTGGGAAAATATCTGGGAGTTTGGATATTGTTGCTAGGCCCCTCGATCTGAGGCCCCGGGTGATGAGAGTATTTTCGCCAAATATCTGGGGGCACTCCCTACCGGATGGCCTGCATTCTGGTCAAACATTGTCCAACCTTCCGCTCTTACAGTGCGCTCGCTCAGATAACCCTTTATTCTCAATTACTTAATAACAACACAATACCATTCTGTTGCTTTACCCTGTGGACCAGTGGCCCAGCCGGGCCACCCTGGAGGCGTCCGCCTCCCCTGTGCGCCTGTGGCGCGTTATCTTGTGGCAAGCCATACAAACCCACAGGGTTGAGAGTGGTAGCGCCACAGGCGCATACAGAGAGCGGGCCTACATAGACCCTCTGAGGGGCGAAGGCTTTCGACCCGGCTTGTATTGAGAATAACTATCGTTTGCAAGTGATATTGATTATCATGTGGGAATAAAAAAGCTGGGGATTTTTTCTTGAGGGTAAATTGAAAATTTGCCAGGCAACACTATAACGAAATGATAATTAATTGCCCACAAATACAGTAGCTTAAAAGCGCTGAGGGAGCCACATCACCTTATCCGGCCTGTGGTAATAGTATATTAAGTAACCATCATTTACCTACTTAAACAGCCCATTACCTCCCCTGCTGGGTCATTACTTTGCCATTAAACGCGATTAAACCCGATTTAATTCACTCAAAAGACACATCTTAAAATTAATCATTTTTGTCGTTTACAAGCGCTTGTTTTTGATCAAGAATTAATCACAGCTAGGATCTGGAGGGTACATAATGAATTTCGTAGAGGGTTGTAAATCAGTTCAGGAAGTGAAAGCGGTAGCGGTTGAGCTACTCAAACAGGGCAAGGGGCTGACGCTGTACCGTGACGCCTGGTTGCTGGGTTATGAATTAATGCTGAGGGTGTCGGATCTGCGGTCAATCCGTTATGACGACATTAAAGGTGATCACCTTGCCCTGTCCCAACAGAAAACGGGGGAATCTATCCGGGTGAGGCTCACCGATACCGCTAAACGAATCATAGCGGCCCGGAGAGAGGCGAACCCTGATCATGTGTACCTCTTACAGTTGGACAGCCACAGGAGCAAGGGAAAGCCTGTGAGCCGCTCCAAATTGCATGAGGAAATTAGCTACGCCGGGGAAAAGCTGGGGCTGAATCTTTCGACCCACAGCATGAGGAAGAGTAAACCAACTATCGGATATGACAATGGGGAGGATATAGCCGTAATCAGTAAGGCATTGGGGCACAAATCGTTATCCAGTACGCTCCATTACATTGGGGCCACACAACGCAAAGTAGATGATTTCAGTGATAAATATTCAATAGAGGATCTGTTATGAAAAGCCCGGATATTAGGAATTATAAAAGAGAAAAGGCTCCCACTAGGGGAGCCTTTTTTGTATGGGCGGTTACTGTCCGCCCTGCATCAGCATATTGAAAGCGTGCTGGTTATTGTTCTCAACTTCAGAGCGTACCAAATCCCTAACCTGCCCATCCTGCACTTTCACATTAACGTTCACGTTTAGCGGCTGGTTTAGCCACGCTGGCGGCTTCATCAGTGGATTACCTGCCATATCAACTTTAAGCTTTGGCGCTGTAATCGTCGGCGTAGGAGGTACATAACCAGGATTGGAGTAAGAACTAACCCACCCTGTTTTATCTGCTGGTTTGGCAAAGTCTGGATTAGTCGGAAGGTCTGGACTATGGAGGAAATCCCACAGTTTACCCAGCGGGCTATCTTTCTTCAGGTTGCCCCCGGCGGTGGTGTCCTGCCCATACATGGCGTCGTTAACGTCCATGACTTTATCCCAGGCATAATCCCCGCCTACCGAACCGATCGCAATTCCCCAGCCAACAGGACCGCCGGAGAGAGCCGCCGCGCCGCCTACCTTGCCAACTTTCGGACCCCGGCCCGGTTTGTTTGGCTTGTCTTTACCTTCCCCACCAGATCCGCCAGTTGTAGCGGCTTCAATGCCACCAATAGCGGCGATCCCTTTCATGACCCCCAGCAATTTAGTTAGCGGATTGAGCATGGTCAACAACCACTTAAAGGCCCCGCCCAACTTCCAGATAGAACCAGCGAACAGAGCCACCCCTGCGGCGTATGCTGCCATTTCTCCCCAAGATTTAAGCTGCTCACCAGTGATCCCCATCTTAGCGGCGTAATACTCGATAATGCGGAAAGTGAGGATCACAGTGTCGTGCAACTCTGTAAACGCATCAGTGGCACCCTCAACGATTTTCCCGGCGATATGCCCGAACATCTCAAAGGCCCCACCAGAACCGTTAACAGCGGCACTGATAGCGTCGAAAGCGCTGGTTAATTCGTTGCCGAAGCCAGAAGTAAAGAAGATGTTCATCGCGTTCTGCATACTGGTTTGCAGGCGCTGCCAGCTTGCCCGGTTGGACTTCATAGCCTTATCCAGAGCGCCGCCGTTACGGGCTGCGGCTTTCATCTGTTTAGCCACTTCCGGGAGGATGTCCTTAGAGAACAGCTTCCCTTGTTGCATCAGGTCAAACAGATCCTTTTCTGTCAGGTCTGTACGGCCTTTCATCTGGTTAAGAGCCTTAACGAACAGCCCCACTGCGCCCGGGAGAGCTTCAGACAATTGGCCTTTGAGTTCTTCACTCATTACCGTGCCTTTAGACATCATCTGGTTAAGTGCTTTCAAAGCGCGGCTTTGTGCGTCGGCGTCAGCTCCAGTTACAAGGCCCCACTCACTTGCACCCTCAAAGATGGATCGCATCTGGTCTTTAGGGAGTTTATCCCCAACAGCGGCGGCAAATTGAGTGTAATCCTTTGAGGTTTTCAGGAGGTCTAGGCCCAGACGATTGGACTGATCACGGAGATAATCAAACTCTTTAGCGGCTTTATCTGTGGAACCGGTAATCGCTGTCAGACCAGACAAAGCGGATTCAAAATCCTGTCCGGTATTCATGATCTTGCCACTCAAAGCCACAGTTGCGGCAATGGTGATCGCTCCGCCTGCACCCTCGATCATGCTAGTATCCAGTTTGTTTACTTTGGCGGTTACCGGGATTGTTGCTCCCCTCATGCCTACCCGGCCTTGTTGGCGCATGGTTTGTTGAAGGCGTGACACACGGGCATTATATTCCTGCAATGCCATAGACCCGGCGTGATACTGGCGGGTAAGCTGCCCAAACTCCTGGAGGTGTCCAGCACGTTGGGCCGGGGTCACGTTAGCGTTAGCCGCTGCGGTATTAAAGCGGATGGCTTTAGCGCGGATTGTCTGGATCTTACGCTCCGCTGCGATCTGTGCTTTGGCTGCTTTGGCGTCTGCTGCCGCTTTGGCTTTGGCTTCTGCCAGTGCTGCTTTTGCGGCGGCGTCCTGCTGTTTGCGGCGGATCTTGGTGTAGGCGTTTTCCTCAAATTTGAGGCGTAGCGGTTTCATCCTGGACGCTACTTTGTCCCACTCTTTCCCCACCTGTTTGATACGGTCAACCGTCTTTTTGTAGCTTGCCCCATCTACCGTAAAACGGGTCTTGTTTACTGTAGACGTAATGATCACGTTTCCACTTGCCATTATTCAGCCCCTTCCAGATTGATAGCCTTCAGGGTGCGCCCTGCTGCCTTGTTGATGATTACCCGGCGGTGACCTGCTGGCAGGTCTGCGGATTTGGTCAGGAGAGAGACCGGGCGACCGTTGGCGCTGAATCCCTGATCCTTGTGACACAGAGCAATTCCCCGGCTCTTAATGGCGCGGCCCTTCTGGGCGCTGTCTGCGGCCCCGGTGGAGGCTTCCAACTGTGTGGAGTACAAAGCGATAGCCTCATCCAGTGACAGATCGGCCTGTGCCTTGCGGAGTTCGTTCTGTTTGGTTGCCTCTTCGGCTTCCCGCTGGCGTTGCTCCGCCTGTTGAATTTCCAACTGATTAAGGAGGTTCTTAAATGCTTCCATGTGAGAGGGTCCTTATAATGAAAGTGAGTACCACACCCCACAGGAGGAGGGAGGCGGGCTTAAAGGGGATATAGAGGAGTGAGGCGAGAAAGTTAGAGAGTCTTGTCTGACGCTTAACCAGTTTGGAGCCTAAATAATCCTTTAGACCCCATTCCGTTGGGTTGGGCATAATTACCGGGATTTAATGATTGCCTGGCGGGTCTGCTGACGTGCTTCAGAAACGATTAGACGCACACGGCGCTTATTCGTCCCCTCTTTGTATACAGGGTTTTCTACATAGCGGGCGCTGCGTAGATTCTGCAAAACTTGGTCATACGGGAGCATTTGCTCCACCAGGTAACGGGGTGAAGGTTGGGTAAGAAGTAGGGAGACCATCTTACTGTTAATCCCCAGAAGTTCCGCCATTTTGGAGAGGCTCAGGCCGTCGGCTTCCATCTGTTTAGCCATAACGCCTTTTTCAGCCAAAGTTAGCGGGGTCTTTTGGTACTTCTGCGGGTTGTGGTTGCGCTTTACTTTCAGGACGTAAGCCAGTGACACATTAAACGCCACTTGGATGGCTTTAGCGCTGTGGCCCTGAATACAGGCCCGCTTGATCTTCAGGATTTGATCCGGGGTTAAGTGGCTCTCATCCATGATCCGGCGGGGCTTGTTTGCTGCCAATTTCTCAGCCAGTGCGTTAACTGCGGCCTCTTCCTCAGAGGATAAGGCTTTGAATTTGGTTGTAATAAATTCATTCATGCGAGAGTCTCCAGAGGGTTGTAAAGCGCGGGGGTTTTGTGTAGAGTGTTATTTGTGGGAAATCAATTGCAGATTTTTAAAAAGCATCGCCAAACTGATCAATGGCGCTTTCTTCTGGCTCCAGATATTCAACAGGCAAGCCGTTGACCATCATCACATTAGAGCCAGCCACAAAATTAATAACAGGGTTGCGTAAATCATCGTTTGCGGCCCCCTGCTCTACTGGCACAGGGACAGGAGCGGGACGAACAGCGCCCCCGCTGTGGTCCACAGGAGCAACTCCAGACGACGCCGGGCGGCTTCTATGTACGCTGTCAGATCCACACTTAACAATTCCAGGCTGGTTAGTTCCTGCATTCTCTACGGTCTCCTTCGGTTGGGATGCTGCGGTTGGTTTGGTTACTTCAGGTTTGGCGGCTTCAGGGGTTCCCACCATTTCCGGGGTGATCGGGCAGGTGCGCCACTCTATCGTTTCGCCCTGCTTTCTCTCCACCTTTTGGATCAGTCCGATCTCTACCATCTCGTTTACAAGTCGCTTCACAGTAGAGCGGGAGGCCCCGAGATAACGCTCCAGAGTGGCGCGGGAGAAATAGGCGATCTGCCCGTTTTTCTCAAAGCCTTGGATCAGGCTATAAATGATCTTCATGTTCCCGGTGAAAGTCTTCCCGGCGACCTTCTCAATATTCAGAAGGTCATTAGCCAACATTACAAATCCGTTACTTGCTGTGGTCATCTTGCTGTTTTCCTTCTGCGGAAGCGACTAAAAGAGGGTGGTTTTCAAGGTAGGCGGCTAACGCCTGTTTAACGATAGTATGGGGAGCGCCACCGCCCGCCCTTACCAGTGCATACAGCTGATCGGCTTGCTCTTTCGGAAAGTCGATTTTCATAAGTCAATCTCCTTTAATTCTGCGATGTCTTCAGCGGTGAGGTTGAGGCCGAACCAATCACCCCACCATGACGCCGGGGCGGTGATCGCCGGGTTGCCAATCGTCACCAATTTGGAGGGGCTAACCTGCTTCAACATTTCGTAAATGTCATCGTACAGGGTTGGGTCCAACTGGTTGATCGTCTGCTGTGCATACGCTGACAACACAGGGGAATCACTCAGATCTGCATAAGGCTGATATTTGCTCATTGTTTCCTCTCCAAAAAGTAAATGAATAATTAGTGAACGATAACGGGCAACTCTCCGGTGATACGCTCAAACTGATCCGCCGCTTGCAGCATGATAAAGGCCATCACTTCGTCGTATTCCATCGGGACGCCTTTAGCCTCAAAGAGGGATTGGAACGCCAGCACAATGGAGGCTTGCATGTCTGTAGACTTGGAAGCGAACAGCGAAACGGCTGCTTTAACTTCAAGTGCTTTCTCTGCGTCCATCTCGGTGACCTTTGCAGCGATACGTTGAGACTGTCGCATGACGCCGGATGCTTTTGATTTGGTCAGTTCAAGGGCCTGCGTAATCGCTTCAACTTCTCCCATACGTCCGGCGGCTTTCATTCGGCTACGGGTTTCTGTCAGGGTCTTACGGGTCAGGTCACGCTGATCTACACGTTCAACCAATTTTTCAACATCGAGGTAAACACTCATTGCAATCTCCTTTCGGGTGGGTTATAGTATGATTGGGATCTATATATTCGATTAAATGCCTCATCACAGTATCTATTTTACACTATTTGACAATGATTCGCAACAACTTTCTTGATTTATCTTGCGCTCAGTTGTTTATTGTGCTAGAGGCATAGAAAGCCGCTGTAAAGCTCTCAGAGCGCCGGAGGGCGTTTATAGGGTCTTTCCTTGTCTACGTATGGGAGAGCGCCACAGCGGCGCGTTTAGGTGGGTTCCTGCTGCTTGTGGTTCTGTACGCTGTACCGGGCCGGGGGACCCCCACCCCGCCGCCCAGAGGTCACCTTACAACGTGCGGTGTTCCAAAGGGGTCTTGCTCGCTGGTGCGAGCGCTGCCAAAGAGGCGCGTCTGTAGGACGCTTAAAGAGATCAGTCTCTTACCAATCAATCTACGATTTCCCAACACTCCCTTAAAAGATCTTGACCTGGCTCCTGGGGTTAGTGTTATGGGTTAGTCTTATGATTAGTATTATTGGGGTCCAATGTGAACCCCCTACCGGGTCCAATGTGAACCCCCTACCGGGTCCAATATGACCCCTCCCCTGGAGTGAGCCACACGGGCGAGACTCCACACTGTGGGAACAGGCCCCCGGCCTAAAACCTGGTAAGGCCGATCAGGCCGAGAAGGTTTTAATGGTGATAATATATGAGTGAAATAATTAAGAGCCTAAGCGATTAATTATTGAACGATATATATTATATAAAAGATCTTTTATTTAAGAGTGAAAGAGGACTTGTCAAAGTCCGATTGAACGATTATAATAAAAATATTTTATTTAAAAGACGCGTGGGTATGCGCGAAGGCGCGGGCGTGAGTGCGTAGGCACACGCAAATAACATGATCTTTATAGTCTGTCAATTAAAATTAATTAGACTCACCTGTTCAATTATCAATCAATAATCCCTCTATCCTCTACAACCTCCTGTAAGGCTCTCCAGCGCGTCCGCCACTGTGGCAAGGTCATTTATCATCTTACCCCATTAAAACCCCGTGGAGGCTCTCCTGTGGCCCCTGTGGGATGCTTCCGCCCCTCTTCTGTGTGGCTCTCCTGTACCAGCCGCCAGATCTACCCATGATCTCACATATCACACCAAACAACACAATGCAATTAATTTTTATTGCAAATGATAATCATTCGTGTTAAACTATTATACATGGTGTGGGATGTGGTGAGTATGTCGAATCGAGATCTGGAAATCGCCGTTTTGCAGCTTACCGCCCCGCACCTGTACAGAACTTTCATTAACGTGTGCTTTAGCCAGCCCCTGTGGGTCTGTACTGAGTGAGCCGGGCGGACTTCTCCCCCGCCCCGGCCCTCACCCAAAGTGTTCTTTCAACTCCACTTGCCAGAATGCTTTGTGTGCGGTCCTCTCCTCTCCTCAAGTTCCGCCGATTGTAGTTTCTCCTACGATTCAAAACGCCTCTAATCATAGGGCTTGCGCCACAGGCCCTATTCTAAAGCGTCGCTAACTGCGGCTATTCAGAATACAAGCGATCTCCTCGATTGTAGCGACCCTCCACGGGGTCACAGTTGGGCCGGGCTGGTTACCTGGTCTCAACGATAAACTGTTGATTTGTGTCGATGGTTTCCGGGGCGTTGGTTGCGTCCCGTTTTCCTCTGTGGCTTCTTTGCTGAACCATGAAAGCAAATCATGTAAGGCTCTGAGGCTACACAGGAAAACAAGTGATCAGACAGTAAGTTACATTGCCTTCTCCCGGTCTCTCCTTTCCGGGTTCTTTTTTGTGGTTATTTGCCTATCGGCTGGCGGTTGCTCCCGTGACGCTGGCGGGTGAGTGACCACAAAAAAGATGTGTTGCATCTTCCCTACCCTAGCGAGGGTGAGAGAGAGCCAGATTAGAAAGGGCGGCATGATGCCGCCCTCTTCTATTCAGCCCACGGCCTCCCATCTTCCAACCTATTCCGGCCCGCCGTTCTGGCTGTCCTGATATCCGGTGCAACGCCGGATCACCCTGTGGACTCTCTCCACGTCTAAAACCCTCCATAAGGAAACCCTTTATGAAAACTTCCGAGCGCTACCCGGTAACGCAAGGCGACGTAATCGTGAATTACGCCTCCAGCCTGTTTGACCGCACCGAAGTAACCGCCCCGTCACTGCCTGCTGACGTTTTTTGCGGTGACATCTTGGACAGCAAAACTTTTGCCTTGTTCGACTCTGCCGCCGCTGACGCTGGCAAGCCGATCATTAACCTTTCCGATATGTCCGCCACTGACGCTGGCAAGCCTAAAACCCTAGTCATTTGTGACAGACACCTTGTGATCACGGATTTCTATCTACGTGCTAAAGACGCCGCGAGCAAAAAAGCCGCACTGGAAGCGCTGACAGCCTCCGGTGATATTCGCCTGGCTATCAACGCCGATTACTTCAAAGCATAAGGAAATCACACAATGGCTATTGATTTTAAACAGTTTGAAAAGCTGGACACTGTAGCGGCGATCAAAGATCAACCCGCAGGTAATTACCTGATCACTGATCTGGGTATCTTCTCAGATGTTAACTCAACCACTCCAAACGCCCAGATTGTGGATATTGTGGAAACTCAGGTTAGCGAACTGGAACAGGTTGCCCGTTATGGCACCGAAGTTAACGCGATCAAGATGGATAAAACGATCCTGCGTAACCAGGAGATCCCACACTACGCCACTGAGGCGGATGTAAAAACCGCTGACTGGCAAGGCCTGGTAAGCCCGGCTAACCCGGATCAGGCTCAGGCGATCACCTCTGTTATTGCTGATAAAGCTATCCGTATGCGTAACTATCATCTGGAAACAGTCGAAAGCACACTGGCCCGCGCCCTGTTCAAACAGTCCGCCAAAGCGGCTAAAACTAACGCCGGTGATATCGACTTTCGCGCGGCGATGGGTGCCGATCCGCTGAGTTTCGACCTGGACGGATCAGCAGGCGCTAACGTGTATGCACAGCTTGCGAAGATTCGCCGCATGTTGGTTAAAGAGTACGGCGCGAGCCGCTCTTATCTTGATCGCTTCTTTGTCTTCTGCTCCCCGGATCTGTATGACGCACTGGCGAGCCACCCGGAAGTAACCAGCCTGATCACCAACAAAGTGGCGGAAGCTGCAAAAGGCGCTCTGATCCCGGTTAACACTGCGGGTTATGACTCCTTCAGCATTGGCAACATTACTTTCATTCTGGCGGACGATGACCGCTACGAAATCGAAGAAGGTTCCGGCCTGTTCGTTCCTAAGTTCAATACAGCAGATCGTAACCCGTTCAAACTGGTACATGGCCCAGCATCCCGTAATCAGGATATTGCCGCTAAAGGTGTGATCAGCCCTTACTACCAGAAAGTAATGACTGACCGTTACGGCATGGTGACCGTTCACCAAGAGGCGAGCTTCATTCCTCTGAACCTGCGCCCGAACTACATGCTGAACGTCAAGCTGAAGTAATGCACATTTCCCCCGGCTCCGGCTGGGGGTTATCTCTTCCGGTTATATTCATTTTTACTTTTACACTGAGGTAACACATGAAAGTTTCAATCAATATCCCCGGCGCTGGTCAAGTCTATGTATCTGGCGCGGCGGAAGTCGTAAACCGTAAAGCACTGTGTAGAGAGTTGGGGATCTGCAATATCACTCTATGCCGTCTGGAGGCGCAACACGGCTTTGAATATGCTTTGAGTGTGCTATTGTCTAAAAAGCGCACACTAGTAATTTAGTATTAAAAGGCGAGCCATTGGGCTCGCCTTTCTACTTTTGCATAATCCAATCACTAGCAATATGAACACGACAAAAATATAAATTCAGGCGAAAATCGAATCAAAAAAAAATACATTACCGGGTGGCAATCACGAAGGTAAATGTTTTTTCACATTACATTCATTCTTGATGATATATTCATGCAGAGAAAATACAGAAGACTATTTTTCGAGTTTTAGACAAAATCAGACTTACGTCATATAGCAAGTCTGATTTTAAAATGAATCATTTTTTATCGGTTATAGCAGGGACACCTTTAATCGTAAATCTTTTTTCGCCACCGTAATATAATGGTGATTTAAAATAAGGCCCTTTATTAACAATCACAGCAGTTTGGATTAAATCATCAATGGCATCAGCTAGGCCATCATCTAAAAAAGCGATAGAATCATCACCTTGTGGATATCCTTCTGTTATGACCTGACATTCGATATAATGATGACCAATACACTCAATTAAGAAGCGCTCAAAGACCTCTCGAGGGAGAGCTAATCCAAATTCACGCCAAGCATATTTCCGCCCCCAATAGTAGCCATCGGACTCAGAATGTTTGACCCTTGAATCATTTTTCCCTTTATTTTCATCATGTTTCTGTTTAGACATATTACGGGCATATTGATAGCTAAAGTCTTTGTCTAGAACAGATGACTTTGACAAACATGATGTATCAATAGTCTTTATACCATTATGCTCAGTGAATCCAATATTATATCTTTCTCCTTCGATGACTACATCCTCAATGTTGGCTTCAAACTGATAGGTAGTGTCAGTTGTTGCTGGCTGGAAAGTATGCAGATAACGGCCATTTCCTAAATCTTGTTTTTGATAATTTGTAATTATCAGATCATGGATAGTCTTTAGCTCTCGTGATTTCATAGAACACCCCCTAAGTTAAATCACTTTTAAACAAAACTTTAATTGTTATTCTGCTGAATAAGCAATCAAGGTCAATCTATTAAGATTTATCACGTGCACAAATTATCATTGTTCTTGATCGAGATATTACTTTTTCGAGTTCTTTTGTCTCTCGATCAACTTTGTAATGATCACAAATTATTTCTTTTGAACATGTAATTGCCAGAACCTCTGAAAATTCTAAGTTTGTTAAAAAATTTGGATGACTATTTTCAATATATTCATTATCAATCAGAAAATGATTTACTTCAGATAGAAAAATATCAGCTTGGTTGCAAACTGAATCAGGCAAATCAAATTCAACTATTTGATTGCTACATTCTCGGTCTCTCCATACGGAAATCTCAACAATTTTTTGATCTAACATAAAAACCTCTTTTAGACTAAAATGAATAATATTTTTAACACAAGAACCTCAAGCTATTTGTAATTTTCTAGATTACTGACTAATTCTTTTCGTTCTTGTAGCAAATCAGCGTGTATTTTTTGAGACATTGGGTCAGTCAGATCAAATGCACCTTTCCTCAAGTTAATATTTTTAACCCCATCAATAAGTGCAGTTCTCACAAGTTCTTTATCATCAGCATCATTTACATTATCCATCAATTCAAGAATGCTTTTATGTAATTCCAAGATTGAATTATATATTGACATGACTGAATTTTTTTTGTGAGTTTTTGTTTTATAGCTAATTTCATTTATTTTTTTATTAATATTATCAAGCGAACCAACAATACCCTTCCTAGCCTCAACTCTAATAATTTCTTTTTTACTCCTTGATTTAGTTTGGAACAAAACTTCTGCGTTGACAACATCACTAAGTCTTGCCACATCAGAAACTATTGTTTTAATTCCTTCCCTATATGAGGAATAGTTTGTCACAAAATTGCCGACTGGAGTAAGAGCATTTAATAAAACACAAACACTACCATATGCTGTAATACGAGCTTTAATAGAGCCATCTTCAAAGGAAACATCAATATCAACATCATCATAAAGAAAGAACTTCATCCTCTCTTCGGCATGTTGTTTGATTATATTTTTTATCCTTTCAATAGCCTCTTGTTTCTCTTTCCCTTTTACTGTCGCAAGCCACTCAGGCTCTACATGAACGTATGATTGGCTAAGAATGTTACTATTGATATAATCAGCCATGATATTCCTTTAAATGTAATAATTTAGATTGTAAACTATTTAGTCTTTCCCGCTGCTGTGCACCTAATTGTCTCAATAACCGTCTTGTAAACACACTAGGCAGCAAGATATTTTTGAATTAGTTCATTAGACCCAATTAAGTTTATCAATTACATAACATACAGTATGTAATGGGAAGTTATGCATGTATCTCTTTGTGATACCTGTCCCACTTTTTTCGTGACCAACCACCTGTTGCAAGTGCGCTAGGTTACTAACCCAGCCAGCTAAACAGGCTGAAATCATACTATGCCGGAAGCTATGCACCAATCGCCGCTGCCCATAATCATCAAGATAAGGAATACCAAGCTGGTCTCGAACATCTGCTAAAACTTTGCCGATCTTCGGCATGTTCTTGCCAGACACAGGCGAGAAGATTTTCTCTTTCCACTGCCGATTCACGAAATCAAGAAAACCCAACTCGATCAGTTTGGGATGGATCACTACCTGCCTTGTAGCGTTCTCAGTTTTACCCTGCCCTCCTTCCGCGATCAGAAGATAGTACCGCTGGCTATCTTCATCAAATTTGATCTGTGATTTCTCCAACTTGGCGATCTCCCCTCTTCTGGCTCCCGTATACGCCAACAACAGAGTAACCCACTTCTGCCAGCCGTCAGTCTGCTTGAGCGCCCAGCCCACAAACTTTCTCATTTCTGCTGTACTGTATGCACCAAATCTCGCTTTCGAGGGTGCGGCGACTACTCCATCAGTCGGAGACTTCTCCAGAATATCTTTATTGTCAGTCAGGAAGGTTTTGAACAACGATTTGTAAATTTTCAAATGCTTGTGGATAGACTCAGCACCAACCAAATCTTCAGGTGGCACATCATCACACTCGATCAGTTGCTGAACCGTCATTGACCGATAAGGCTGCACAACACGCTTAGGCAAGTTTTCAACGACTTCCATCACCTGTTTAATGTCTTGCTTGGTGATCGTAGTTACATTGGTTGATACACCAAGGACGATAAACATAACCTCCATAAAGCGCTCATTGGCTTGTGAGATAGCCTTAGTCCAGTTCTTGGACTTCTCCTGCTTGTACATGTTCCATGCGCCAGCAAGTGTTAACACATCCTTTGCCTGTGCTTCTGTTTGTTCTTCCTCATCTTCAGAATATGTAAAAACCTCGCGGTATTCCTGAACAACTTTCGGCTGAAGATTGCGACGTTCCTCACTAAGAAATTGTTGCGCCAGCCATTGTTCGTTCTGCTGCTTCAGGCTATCGCCATACTCGGAAAGACGCTTACCGAAGTGATCCGGTTGGATGGTTCCACGTTGAACCAGAGGGATTACAGGAGAAGCAAAAGACATGAGCAACTGCGCCTGGGTGTGGCTGTCAGTCTCTAACGACTTACGGAAAAACTTGTTATCAGGCAGACGGAAGCGAACGTAATAGATTCCGTTACGTTTAATGGTGTGGCGTATGGCTTTGTGTCCCATTTGGAGAGCCTCAATGTGTTACGGCTGAACAATACGGGACGAAAAGGAGTAATAATCTTTTGATTTATATGAGGATAATCGCCAGGACTACGCTGGCATTATCCAGATCAGGTAATACGGGTATTTCTCAGCCTTCAACGAAGAAGGGCACCCCGAGTCATTGGGTAAGAATTAACTTACATTTTGCCAGATTAGGGTAAGTTGCCTGCTGAAGCAAGCGTGCACTTTTGGGTTTCGATTCTTCGTCCAGGACTACAGGTTCTGCGTTATGATACCTGGAATGAGGAGAACAACTCTGATAATTGCAAAGACATTACTCTTATCTCTTTAATATAACGCCATCCGTTATAACATATTCATTACCTCCTAAAAACACGACCCGATTCATCACTGAGATAATTATCCACACAAACAAAATTTTTTTAGTTTGTGATCCATTGACTTTCACTTTCATTAATTACGATCGCTTGTTTCGCTTGAAACAATAAGCACTTGGTTAAAACATCCATCTTTATTAAACATTGATCCTTCAATCAATAGCTTACCAGCAAAACAAGCATCAACCATGCGCATCATAAGTTAATGTAAACATTGAAATAATCCCCACACAACCACATACAGCGACTTTAATCATTCATGTCGTTTATGATTTAGATCAATATTAATCATTACACAATATTAGATAGTTATTACGCGTTACAAAATAATCGATTAAACCAAAATCGCAGTAACCAACCATGATTTCATTAACGCATAACAAGAAGTTATGACATCCCGCCAGGATTGCGCCTTTATTTTTTAATTTTTGTGTGATGAGAGCTTTAAAATGAATGTTACTAAAACGACTGTTTTTGCGCTTAGCGTTATTTTCACTGGTTCAACGAATATAGCTAACGCAGCTGATGTAAACGTAAATCTTACAGATAATATCTACAATACAGGTACTTTTATTCAGATTCAGGGTACAAATAACACCGCTTATAATCTGGATAATATGAAAGCTGAAAACGTCACGCAAGACGGGCAGATCTATAACTTGCAAGGTGATCGCGACCGTATGCAAGACGAGATTAACGTAAGTAAAGGCAATATCGACACTAACACCGCTGATATTTCCTCTCTTCAAACTACGGTTTCTAACGTCGATCAGGACGCTAAGTTAGCTGGTGCCCTTGCTGATACCGCTAATAAAAAAGGTGATGCGGCGTTACAGGGCGTGCTGACTAACGGAACTGCAATTACTAATATTGAAACTGTTAACGCTGTGCAAGATAGCCGCCTTGCAACTGTTGAAGCGACTAACGGTATACAAGATGGCCGCCTGTTAGCTCTTGAGAATGCACCAAAACCAACTAATGGCGTAGATGGAAAAGATGGTGCGAAAGGTGATAAAGGCGATACCGGCGCGACAGGTGCACAGGGCGTTGCCGGAATTAACGGACGTGACGGAGCGAATGGTAAAGACGGTCAAGACGGCAAAGATGGAAAAAATGGCATGACGACCACCGTGACACGAACGCAGGTAGACACGGCAACACAGGCTAAAGTCGCTACTAATAGCCACGCTCTTATGGCCGAGGCTCAGGAGCTGCAGGCAACCAAACAGACATTACAGGCACTGAATAACAACACTAACCAGCAATTTAAATCGCTGCATGAGGAAGTCGATAATAATAAGAAGGAAGCAAACGCAGGTATCAGCGGCGCGATGGCGATGGCCGGTTTACCTCAGGTGCAAACGAATCAGCGCGTAATGTTCTCGGCTGGCGGGGCGACTTACAACGGTGAAAGCGCTTTAGCGGTTGGGGCCTCTGTTAACTTTAACGAACATATGGTTGCTAAAGTGAGCTTCTCTGATGATAGCGCGAATAACATGGGTGCTTCAGTCGGCGTAGGGATTGGTTTTTAATAAACAAGCAGCATGAGAAAATACATTGTTATCTCCGTAATATTGTACCTAATGCTTATTATCGTTGGCGCATGGTTAGGTAGTATGTATCAGGCTTATTATATTTGCGTCAATTAAATATCCTTCTATCGTACATATTTTATCTAAGGTATTTTTGAAATGAAAAAGTCACTACTGGCGGTATTAATAGCTGGTGCTGCCATCCTTCTTTCTGCGTGTACTTCATCTGCTCAGCGCATGGCCGATTGCGAGCTTCAGGGGATTAGCAAAGATACCTGCTACCTCGCTGAGCAAAACCGCCAGAATGCCTACAATGAAGCCGCACAAAATGCAGCATGGGCGAACGCGCGTGATGCCGCTGCGGGTACGGGAATCTGGGCTAAGAAAGATGCGAAACAACATGCTCAGGCAGCTAAATCAACGCACGCCTTTAAATGGGGAGGAATGAAAATTACGATTAGAGGTGAGATATTAGATGTTGACGGCGTATTAGGCGCGCTGGATGAAAACGAGCCTCAGGCAAAGGTTTATTCACAAGGGCTGTATACCTTCATTTACTATCCCGCTAAAGGCAAATTAGCGGTGAGTAAAGAAGGAAGATTTGAAGGCTACGCCACTAAAATTAAGTAATAGTAAAGGCGACACCCGTCGCCTTTATTATTTGCGGACCTTAGTGGATTTTTCTGACGTAACCCATTTACTCTAACTGCCACGCCCCGGCATCAATGAGCGACGCACTCCCCGTCCAGGCAAACAACGCCAGCTCGCGAGCCCCCGCTTCAGGATAAATGCGGCTGCTAAGGCACGCGTCACCGTCATTGACAAACACCTCCACAGACGAGTTGTCAAAGAACAGACGCAGGTTTAGCGTGTCGTTCAGGTTAAGCGCGACGCTTCGGGTACCGCACAGGCCATACTGCGGATAGTGACGCTCCAGCACCAGGTGCTGCATCTGCGCATCAACATAGACGCATAGCCCGTCTCCAAGGCAAATACCGTATTGCTCCGCGCTGCTATTAGCGCAATCCCACCGCAGAATGACCTCCAGCGCGTCGCAGCTTTCCACCTGAACGATTTGCTGGTTATTAAGCGTACTTATCGGCCAGGGGAACCACGCCCCGCGCAGGCTTTCGACTTCTCTGGCTGGCCGCATTTGCAGGCGGTTATCCTCACTAAGCGTCAGCTCGCGCGGTAAGGAGAGCATACCCGCCCAGCCATCCTGCTGTTCCGGCAGGGGCGATTCCCACATGTCCAGCCAGCCGATAACGATGCGGCGGCCATCAGGCGTGAGGAAACTTTGTGGCGCATAGAAATCATGTCCGCGATCCATCTCCACAAATTCCCCTTCACGCACAAAAGGTTGGCCGGGCTGCCACTCGCCCAGCAGGTATCCGCTCTGGAAAAGATTACGATTTTTGAATCCCTCTGCCGCCAGCCCCTGAGGCGAAAACATCAGCACGCGTTTACCATTGAGGGTGAAAAAGTCGGGGCATTCCCACATATAGCCCATCTCTTTTTCAGCCACCGCAAGCACGCCCATATCCAGCCACTCGCGCAGATCTGCAGAACGGTACAGGCGCACCTGGCCCGTCTCGCCGTCGCGCGCGCCGACAACCATGTACCAATCCCCCCCTTCCCGCCACACTTTCGGGTCGCGGAAGTGATGCAGGCCTGGCGGCGTGTCAACGATCGTTCCCTGCCGGGTAAAATGGACGCCATCACGGCTGGTGGCCAGGCACTGCACCTGGTAGAGATTATCCTCATCATCAGGATCGCCGTGGAATTTATGTCCGGTGTAAATCAGCGCCAGCGTATCGCCATCCACTACTGCCGATCCGGAAAAACAGCCATCTTTGTCCTCTGGCCCTTCCGGCGCCAGCGCAACCGGGAGATGCTCCCAGCGAACTAAATCCTTGCTCCGCGCATGGCCCCAGTGCATCGGCCCCCACTGGGTCGAATATGGATGATGCTGATAAAACGCGTGATACCAGCCGTCAAACCATACCAGGCCATTCGGGTCGTTCATCCAGCCGGCACGCGCGGCGAGGTGGTAACGCGGATACCAGCGCAGGTTAAGACTGCCTTGTCTGGCCTGCAGTTCCTGTTCAGCTTTGGCAATGGAATACGTCATGTGTCTACTCTTTTCAGTCAGATAACGGAAGGTTGCGGCATTAACGGGTCAGAAGAGGACTTACCCGAGCGCAACAGGAAGATGGAGATGAGCGTGGTGCTGAAAACTAACAGCCCCATAATGAGATAGGACTGGGCAAAGCCGTATTTCTCATAGCTGTAACCGGCCAGCGGCGACAGGACCGAGGCGATCACCGAGCTTGTACAGGCAAAGCCCACCAGATAGAGGGTGGAAGAGAGCCGCTTATCAAAATGCAGGCTGTTATATTTAAAGATTGAGACCAGCAAAACGGGCAGTTCAACCGCGTGCAATAGCTTGGTAATGGAGATCAATACCGGCCCCTCAACCAGGCCCGATGCCACCATACGCATCGCCATCACCATTCCCGCGAAAATCAGGCCATTTTTCGCACCGAGGCGATTCACCAGCCACGGGGCGCAAAACATACCCGCAGCCTCAAGGAAAACCTGGAAGGAGTTGAGATAGCCGTACATGGCGTTTCCTTCCTGTAACGTCGGGAACTGGGAGGAGAAATAGACCGGGAACTGCTGGTCATAAACGCCATAAATACAGGTGCCGATAACGAAAAATACCAGCGCCCAGAAGCGCGGCAGCGTCAGCAGGCGTAAGGCATCTTCCAGAGTGACCTTACCGCCGGACACCGCTTCCTGCATGGCGTGCGGGGCGGAAGAGACCCTGAGACGCGCCAGCAAAACAAAAAACACCAGCCCTGCGCAGCTCGCGACAGCGAAGTTCAGCTTTGGATTAATGTTAAACAGGAGCCCAGCAAAAAAGGTTGCCGCCGCCCAGCCAAGCGATCCCCACATCCTCGCCTTGCCGAATTCAAACTGGCTCTGGCGGGCCACACGCTCGGTATAGGACTCCAGTACCCCTATCCCGCCGTTAAACGTCAGGCCGATGAAAATCCCGCCGAAAATGCTGCCAAGTAACACGTTAATCTGCAGCAGATAGCCAAACAGCAAAAAAGCCGGACCAGAAAGAACGAGCAGGCTGGTCAGAAACCAGAGCAGGTTTTTACGCAGGCCAAGTTTGTCCTGAATAAATCCATAGCAGATTTGAGCAAAAAGCGCGGAGACGGAAAGCACGGCATAGATAACGCCGGTTTCCCCCGCTTTTAAGCCCACTTCCTGATGAAGCCAGATGGAGAGTAACGAGCCGGAAGATGACCAGGTGACAAAAAAGAAAAACAGTAATGCGCTCAGTAAAGGGTAGCTGTGAGAGCGATGCGTTTTCATCATGACATTCTCGTGTTGGAGTAATGACGCAATGGTAACGTTAACATTGTTTCTTTCTCACGCTGCCTGGCTAAGATTTAAGATGTTAATCACGAAAGTTAACGTTAACATTGATAGAGTGAGATCGCGATCAAATATTCATCACGGAGATCAGCTTGACCTAATCAGGGCATCAGCCTTCCTTTTACATCAGCGACTTAGTTGTATACCCTCTCACACAGAGCACTAACGGAGTAACAAAATGGCTTCCCTGAAGGACGTCGCAAAGCTGGCTAACGTATCGCTGATGACGGTTTCCCGCGCGCTTAACAGCCCGGAGCGTCTTAAACCGGAGACGCTGGCGCGCGTTCAGTTGGCTATCGAGCAGACCAGCTACGTTCCTGACCTGTCCGCCAAGAAAATACGTGGCGCGCACGCCTCGCCGAAAACCATAGGCGTACTGGCGCTCGATACGGTAACGACGCCTTTCTCGGTGGACATCACGCTATCTATTGAAGAAACGGCCAGAATGCACGGCTGGAACAGCTTCGTGATGAATATGTTTACCGATGACAACCCGGACGCTATTGTCGACCTTCTCCTCGCTCATCGCCCTGACGGGATTATCTACACCACCATGGGGTTACGTCAGGTTCCTCTCCCGGCCAAACTCCTCACCCTTCCCTGCGTGCTGGCCAATTGCGAAAGTGACGGTGAAAAGGTCGCCAGCTATATTCCTGATGATGAACAGGGGCAGTATACCGCCGTGCGGGCATTACTCGCGCAGGGGTATCGACGACCTCTCTGCCTGCATTTACCTGCGGGACTCTTGGCCACAACCCGACGCCGTCAGGGGCTGGAACGCGCTTGCCGTGAAGCGGACCTCGACCCGCACAGCCTGGCGCACAGCTATATGGCGTTAGGGGATGAGCACTATCGTGATATCCCGTCAGTGCTGCTGGCGCACATGCAGAATGGCATTCCCGGGTTCGATTCCGTTATCTGCGGCAACGACCGTATCGCGTTTATGGTATACCAGACGCTACTGGCGCAAGGGCTTCGCATACCGGAAGACGTCGCGGTTATCGGCTATGACAATATGGTGGGGATCGGGGAGTTGTTTCTGCCTCCTCTCACTACGGTTCAACTGCCGCACTATGAAATTGGCCGCCTGAGCGCCTTGCATATTATTAACGGCGAAGAGCATCAGAACACCATGCGCGTTGAAAGTCCTTTTTTAATGCGTGATTCCGTTGTGCATTCATCATAAGCACCGCTTTTTGCGCATGACGCAGGAATAGAGACAGCCAGCCTCCTTTTTTGCCTTTCGATGGCACGTTTTGTCACACTCTTTTCTGCAACTTTACGCGCCGGACAAACAGCCTGTAACAGGCTGTTTTTATTTAGCATAAAATGCAATTTTCATTTTATAAAAGGGGATATTTTCTCCCCACAACCCCGTGTCACAAAACAGTAAACAAATTAACCATTGAGCCCCGTGGCAAAAGGCTCTATATTGGCGGCGTTTTTTTCAGGCCCCCATCTGTTTTTTAACTTTTTATTCAATCGTGGCTCATAACGAAGCGGCGGTTGTAGGAGTGATATGATGACGGATAAAGTCCGTATTGACACCGTAGATGCCCACAAAAGCAACGAAACCTATCTGGCCCGTCAGGCCGAGTTTGAATCTAATGTCAGGAGTTATCCGCGCAAACTGCCTTTAGCAATTACTAAAGCAGAAGGCGTGTGGATCACCGATGCAGACAATAAAGAATACCTTGACTGTTTAGCAGGCGCGGGGACCCTTGCGCTTGGCCATAACCATCCTGATGTGCTGAAAAGCATCCAAAATGTCATTACCAGCGGCTTGCCGTTACATACACTGGATCTGACTACGCCTCTGAAAGACGCGTTTTCTGAATACCTGCTCTCTCTGCTGCCTGGTCAGGGCAAAGAGTACTGCCTGCAGTTCACCGGTCCATCCGGTGCTGACGCCGTTGAAGCGGCGCTGAAGCTGGCGAAAAAAGTGACCGGTCGTAGCGGTATCATCAGCTTCTCTGGTGGTTACCACGGTATGACCCACGGCGCGCTGTCCGTGACCGGCAACCTGTCTCCGAAAGAAGCGGTTGACGGTATGATGCCAGAAGTACAGTTCATGCCTTACCCGCACGAGTACCGTTGCCCGCTGGGTATCGGTGGTGAAGCGGGCGTGAAAGCGCTGACTTACTACTTCGATAACCTGATCAACGACGTTGAAAGCGGCGTGCGTAAACCTGCAGCGGTGATTCTGGAAGCCGTTCAGGGCGAAGGCGGCGTGAACCCGGCTCCGGCTGAGTGGCTGCAGCGCATCCGTAAAGTGACTCAGGAACACGGCATTCTGCTGATCCTCGACGAAGTTCAGGCTGGCTTTGCCCGTACCGGTAAATTCTTCGCCTTCGAACACGCTGGCATTGAGCCAGACATCATCGTGATGTCTAAAGCAGTGGGTGGCGGTCTGCCGCTGGCCGTACTCGGTATCAAAAAGCAGTTCGATGCATGGGCGCCAGGTCACCACACCGGTACCTTCCGCGGCAACCAGCTGGCGATGGCAACCGGTCTGACGACGCTGAAAATCCTGAAAGACCAGAACATCGCAGGCAAAGTGGCTGCACAGGGCGAATGGCTGAAAGGCCAGCTGAAAGAGATGGCGAAACGCTATCCTGTCATCGGCCACGTGCGCGGTCTGGGCATGATGATCGGTATTGAGATCGTTAAACCACACGAAGCCGCTGACCACATGGGCTGCTTCCCGGGCGACGGCGAGCTGTCTGCGCTGATTCAGAAGAAGTGCTTCGAAGCCGGTCTGATTCTGGAGCGCGGCGGCCGTAACGGTATCGTTCTGCGTCTGCTGCCGTCTCTGCTGATCAGCGACGAAGAGCTGAAAATCTTCCTGGATAAATTTGAGCAGGCACTGCTTGCTGCGGGCGTTCGCCCGGCGTAACCGGAGTTATTGATTACGATGTCTGATTCAAACCCAATTTTGTTCTCCTCTGCGCAGAGCATTGAAGCTTACCAGCAGGCGATTGAACAAAGCACTCAGGCTGTGATGCAGTGGCTGAAACAGCCTGAGATGTACCAGGGCAAAACGGTCGCGGAACTGCGCGACCGTATTAAGCTGGATTTCAATCCGAAGGGGCTGGGCAACGAAGCGGCGATTGAACGCGCCGTGGAGTTCTTCCTGAAAGACAGCTTGTCCGTTCATCACCCGCAGTGTGTGGCGCACCTGCACTGCCCAAGCCTGGTGGTAAGCCAGGCGGCGGAAGTGCTGATCAACGCCACTAACCAGAGTATGGACTCCTGGGATCAAAGCCCGTCCGCAACCATTATCGAGATCAAACTGATCGAGTGGCTGCGTACCCGCGTGGGTTATCAGGCCGGCGACGCAGGTGTCTTCACCAGCGGCGGCACCCAGAGCAACCTGATGGGCCTGATGCTGGCTCGCGATGCGTTCTTCGCGCGTCAGGGTCACTCCGTTCAGCAGGACGGTCTGGTAGGCGATCTGCGCAAAATTCGCGTACTGTGCTCCGAAAACGCCCACTTCTCCGTGCAGAAAAACATGGCGCTGATGGGTCTGGGCTACCAGTCCGTGGTGCAGGTGAAAACGGACGAATTCTCCCGCATGGATCTGACCGATCTGGCGGCGAAAATTGAACAGTGCAACGCGAACGGCGAGCAGATTCTGGCGATCGTCGCGACGGCAGGTACCACCGATGCCGGTGCTATTGACCCGCTCCGTGCGATTGCAGAGCTGGCCGCGAAGCAGAACATCTGGGTACACGTTGATGCGGCCTGGGGTGGCGCGCTGCTGATGTCTGAGCAGTATCGTCACTACCTGGACGGCATCGAGCTGGTGGATTCCGTCACCCTGGACTTCCACAAGCAGTTCTTCCAGACCATCAGCTGCGGCGCGTTCCTGCTGAAAGAAGCGCGTCACTATGAGCTGATGCGCTATCAGGCGGCCTACCTGAACTCCGAGTTCGACGAAGAGGCAGGCGTGCCAAACCTGGTGTCCAAATCTCTGCAGACCACCCGTCGTTTTGACGCGCTGAAGCTGTGGATGAGCCTGGAAGCGCTGGGTCAGGAGCAGTACGCGGCGATCATCGATCACGGCGTGACCCTGGCGCAGCAGGTTGCGGCCTACGTGAAAGAGCAGCCTGCTCTGGAACTGGTTATGCAGCCACAGCTGGCAAGCGTTCTGTTCCGCTTCCGCGGACAGGTGCAGATGGATGACGCGGGCATCGCCTTGCTGAACCAGAAAATTGGTGATGCGCTGCTGGAATCCGGCCGTGCGAACGTCGGTGTGACCGAGCATAACGGCGTCACCTGCCTGAAGCTGACGCTGCTGAACCCAACCGTGACGCTGGAAGATATTAAAATCCTGCTGTCTCTGGTTGAGCGCACCGCGCAGGAAGTTCTGGCTAAGTAATACAACACCCCTCTTCCGCCGGGAGAGGGGTTATTTTAAAGCCCTGCCCACCACATCCTGGTTTTTAATCCCCAGTAACTCGTCCAGCCCGTGGTGGTACTGACCACATTGCCCTTCGACACAATCACCAGCGTCGGCGTTACGCTCACCTGCCACTGCTGCGACAACGCACCGTTTTCATCGTTTATCACCGGCATTTTCAGCTGTTTCTTTTCAACCCAGCGCGCAAGCTTTGCGTTATCACCGGAACGCATGGCAATACTCACCACGTTCCCGCCCTCTTCTGCCAGCTGATTAACGGAAGGCGTCGTGTAACGGCATATGCTGCACCAGGTGGCCCAGACGTAAATCAGCAGCGGCCGTTCCTGGCTCAGGGCCGAGATATCGTGAACGTTGCCGTCGATGCTCTGCATCGGCGTTGCACTAAAACTGGCGGGGAGTGTCGGTTTTCGATACTGATCAACACCCCACACTACGGCCAGCGTCAGCAGAACGAGTGTGATCCCTTCCCGCGCCCAGCGGCGCAGTCGACTGATTTTGCGGTTATCCATTATGACCTCATGTTTTAACGAAGGTCATCTTAACGGGCAATACGCCATCACGCTGTAAAGAAATGTCGCGCCAGGTTTACTCCTGGGTATAACCGTAGTCGTAATGGCTATATCCCGAGTTGTAATAAAGCACGGCAGATTTCACGATATCATTGAGGATCGCGCCATTCACCTGCACACCCATTTGCTGCAGACGCTTCAGGCAGTTCTCGATCTCCTTGACGCTGGTTTTACCAAAGCGGGCGACCAGCAGCGTGGTCGCCGCTGCTCGGGCTATCAGCAAGGCATCCGTTACGGCAAGCACAGGCGGGGTATCGACAATCACGATGTCGTACAGTTTGTCTATCTGCGACATCACGGCCTGGAAGCGTTCATTCATGAGCAGCTCAACGGGATGTAAAGGTTGGGGTCCGCAGGTCAATACATCAAAACCGCCTTTCTCAACGCGTTGAACCGCTTCCTGCCACTGCACGGCTCCTCCGAGCACGCAGGATAATCCCCGATGATTGCTCAGTTTGAAAACATTGTGGACATATCCTTTGCGCATATCTGCATCAATAAACAGCACTCGCTGTCCGGCCTGAGCGGCAATCGACGCCAGTGAAGTACTGACCAGCGTCTTTCCGCAGTCCTGCGTGGGTCCAGACACCATGACAATCCGGTTTGTGGCATCCATCATGGTAAAATGCAGACTGGTGCAAAGCCCGCGTACCGCCTCGACAAACATATCTGCCGGGCGGTCAACGGGCAGAAAAGGGACGTTCGACGTCTTGTGCTTCCAGTGGGAAGCAAACAGGGTTCTCCTGCGCAGGTGCGTTTTTTTCCAGAGCCATACCGAGCGCGGAAGCGTCGCCAGAAGCGGTATCCCCTGCACTTCCAGTTGTTCAGACGAGGTAATGCCCCGATTAAAGGCTGAGCGCACTAAAACCATGCCGGCAGAGAGCATCAACCCCATCAGCATACCCAGTACGATAATGAGCGCTTTGCGCGGTTTGATCGGATCTGGCTGCACCACGGCCGGGTCAATAATCCGCACGTTCCCGATAGTGCTGGAACGCGAAATACTCAGCTCTTGCTGACGCGTCAGCAACTGCAGGTATATAGTACGCCCGGATTCAACGTCACGACTCAGCCGTAAGATTTCCTGCTGCGTGGAAGGCATGGTTGAGACGCGATTATTCAGGCGCGCACGCTCGCGTTCAAGCGTTTGTTTTTTCTCCCGCAAGGCACGGTAGGTGGGATGGTCCTTTTTGAAAAGTTGTGAAACCTCTGCTTCGCGGAACGTCAGCTCGTTAAGCTGGTTTTCCACGTTAACAACCTGATCAAGGACTGACTTTGCTTCCAGAGATAAGTCGACAGAATCGCGTTGCTCTCTGTAGGCATTCAGACGCGCTTCAGCTTCATCCAGCTCGCGGCTGATCTTAGGTAATTGCTCCTGTAAGAACGTGAGGCTACGGGAATCTTTCGCTTCCTGGCGCGCAATATTCTGGCTGAGAAAATTTTCAGCAATGGTATTAAGTACCGTGGCGATTCTGGCGGGGTCTTCACCCATTAACGTTAATGCGATCATACCGCTCTGTTTCGCCGACTCAACAACCGTAAACCTGTTCTGAATGGCATTGATTGCGTCAAGCCTTGTGACGGTTTCGAGGGTAAACTGGGTGCCTGGTACCGCGCTGAGGGATGTCACCAGAAGCGACATTCCGTCTTTAACCAGCGCTTTCCCCACGGTGCCTTCTGCTTGAAGCATTTTTCCCTCAAGACGATACCGCCCTTTTTCCTGTACGGTGAGTAAAAGCGTTTGTGGCTTACCTTCCAGAAGGGGAATAGTCAGCGCACCGATCGTTATTTCATCGGATTTACGTCCCCGCACGTGTTCCCACAAAGACCCGATGACAGGAAAAACGCGTCGCCTGGCGTTGTACGTCAGCCCTAATTGATCAACGGTCTCTCCCAGAATCATCCGTGATTTAAGGAGTAAAAGTTCCGGCGCGACATCTGGCGAGAGTTCGGACCCGAACGGAGTCAGGTTCTTGAGCAGTGAGTTACTCTGCTTCGCTTCTACCTGCACCAGGGCATCAGCCTGATAAACCGGCGTGGCGCTGAACGCGTAGATCCCCGCGCATACCGTGAACAGGAGCGTGACACACGCGATCGTCACCCGGTTATCAAACATCTCAGCAAACAACTGAAGAAGATCGATTTCATTATTCTGCGGTGTCGCAGCACTATATTTGTCTGATTTAGAAGACGACATTACGGCTTCATTCCTTGTTGACTCAAACGACGAGCCCATTCCTGACTGGCTTTCCCCAATTGCTCGAAAACATATTCATAGACTTCGCGACTTTTGTGATACGGGTCGGGAATGTCCCTGGTTTCCAGCCATTGACCAAAGAGCAGCGATTTTCCCCGGTTCTCCGGGGTCATTGTGGCAATGAAACGGAGGTGTTCCGGCTCCATTACCAGAATCAAATCGGATTGTTGCAACAGGCTGCGCGTCACCTTTCGGGCAACATGCCCTTCCAGCGAAACGCCATGACGCCAGGCGACAGCCTGCGCAGCCGCATCAGCCGGGCGTCCTTCAAGTCCCAGAATACCTGCTGAGGTAACCTGCTTGCCGGGTAATTGCTGACGCAACAGCCGCTCACCAATCGGTGAACGGCAAATATTGCCGGTGCAGACCACTAAAATTGACTGAAACATTACTGCGGCCACGATCTGATGTAACGAACGGTTTCGGTCAGGTCATGGACACCGCTGATGGTAGGCACCAGTTGGGTGATCACGCGATTCCAGCGTGATAACGGTGCCGTAGTAACGTAAACGATGTCATACGGCTCCAGCTGGAATTCCGTACCCAGCACCATGGCTGACGCATCTTCAGCATTCAGTTGATAGATATTGGCAATTTTGTCCGTGTCGCCTTTTTTAGATATTTGCCGAATAACAAAAATGCCGGTTGCATCGGCCATATTTTGGTTAAGTCCACCGGCATTTCCCAGGGCTTCGGCCAGCGTCATGCCGCTACGATCCATCTTAAGCGTACTCTGCTTGACCACCTCGCCCATAACGAACACTTTCAGCGCGTCGTTCCGGGGAATAAACAGGATATCGCCTGGATAAAGCAGCTTATTTTGGGTCAAATCGCCATGCTGCATCAGCGCATAGAGCGAAAGGCGGGCGTCCTTGCCATCATGCGTGAGCACGACGTTACGCCAGTCGGCATCCGCAGAAAGACCGCCAGCGGCGTTAACCGCATCCATCACCGTCAGAGGAATATTGGTTATGGGTTGTTGGCCCGATTTTTCGACCTCTCCGGTGACATAGGCTTTTTGGGAACGGAAGGCGGCAATGCTGATGTCCACCTGCGGGCTCTCAATGACTTTATCCAGTCGCGCTGTAATCTCTTCACGTACCTGTGAAACCGTTTTTCCCGCCACCTGCAGCTTACCGACGTAGGGATAAAAGAGCGTACCATCGGCGTTGACCCAGTTGCCTGCATCGCTTGCACTACGATATTGTCCCGCGGGCGTCGTTAATTCAGGGTGATCCCAGACGGTGACCGTCAGGATGTCGCCTGCGCCAATACGGTATTCCCAGTTTTTGATCTGCTCATCCAGACTAGGATTTGCCTGAGATTTCGATACGGTCGGACGCAGCTTTTCAATCAATCCTGGCGTTAATGGAAAAATTTCCACGCGCTTATCAAGATTATAATTAACGTCTTCCACCGCAATGACTTTTTTGCCGGACACACTTAAGTTCTGGCCGGGGGAAAATACACACCCCGTTAACTGACTAACGGTGAGAAATAACAGCGAAAATGCAGTTGTACTTTTCATTTGTATAAATATTTCTTTTTAACGTTGCGCTTATCGTCAATCTTGCAAAGAGACCAAACCTAACACCATGAAATTTAATTGATTATTTTCATGCAACATGAAATTCTGACATTGTAAAACGTGGTCAACCCGCTCTCTAAAACACGAAAGCAATACTCAACCCTGTAAGAAAAAAGGAAGTAAGACTGCTTCACCTGAAGGTAATATTAAATCGTCTTCAGAGGGAAAGCATTCACACATCAGTCCAATTTTGACGTCGAAAGTTATTTTCACAATTGATTAGTGAAATAATAAATTTTAAAAATATAAAGAGCAGACAATATTCACCACAGTGATAAACATCCTCCAATTCGACTACACAAAACCGTCCACTTTTGTTACATTTTTTTTCAAACATACCCTGGGTTGATACTTAAAATGGACTGTCTGCTCCGCTTTGCACGACCTGCAGACGAAAAGTATCTGTAACGATATCACTGGAGAAAAAATGGCTAAGCGTAAATTGCTGCTTATGGGTGTATTACTGTCTCTGGCGGGATCCGCATTCGCTGCCCCGCAAACGGCCGCTGCGCCATCCGGCATCAAGGCCTATGAAGAACAAGAGTTCATCGCTGACTTTACGAAATTCAAGATTGGCGACACGGCGCCGGCGCAGTATCAAACGCCGGAGTACACCATCAAACAGTACCAGTTACGTAACCTGCCGGCTCCGGATGCCGGAACCCACTGGACCTATATGGGTGAGAACTACGTGCTGATCGGCGATGCTGATGGCAAGATCTACAAAGCCTACAATGGAGATATTTTCTATCACCGCTAACTCAATTCTGATTCGCCCCTGGCAGGAAAGTGACCGCCCTTTCCTGCGCACGCTCTACCTCCACGCCCGGCGAGAAGCCTGGCCATGGCTGGACAGTGCAGACTGGCAGCTTGAAGACTTTGACGCAGCAACTCGTGACGAAGTGATTTGGGTTGCTGCTCAGAACGGTCATCGCCTGGGTTTTGCCTCCGTCTGGACGAACGATAATTTCCTGCACAACCTGTTTGTCGATCCGCAGTATCAGAGCATGGGCGTCGGGCATGAGTTGCTTGAACACGTACAGAAAACGTTTACCAGTACGGGTTCGCTTAAGTGCCTGGTGAAGAATGCGCGGGCTATTGCGTTTTACCAGCGGCACGGCTGGCACATTGAGGCGACGGGTGATTCTCCGGACGGAGAGTACTATCTGATGCACTATCGGTTGGGTTAAAGTCGGGTGGCGGCTTCGCCTTACCCGACCTACGTGATGGTGCCATTTCTAGGCCGGGTAAGCGAAGCGCCACCCGGCAATTCGAGCTGAGGAATTACACCGCGCGGAACGCGATTTCGCCTGGGATGATTTCGCCCTGCCAGTAGAGCTGCGCCGCAACGCGTCCCGCCAGCTGGCGATACATTTCCGCGAATTCGCTGTCCGGGCGGCTGACCACCGTCGGCTTTCCGCTGTCCAGATCTTCACGCAGGGTAATGTGCAGCGGCATCTGTCCCAGCAGTTGGGTATGATACTTCGCGGCCAGTTTTTCTGCGCCACCCGTACCGAAGATAGGTTCGTGGTGACCGCAGTTGCTGCAGATGTGCATGCTCATGTTCTCGACGATACCGAGCACCGGCACTTCCACTTTCTCGAACATCACGATGCCTTTTTTGGCGTCGATCAGCGCGATATCCTGCGGCGTAGTCACGACGACCGCCCCCGTGACCGGAATGTTCTGCGCCAGCGTCAGCTGAATGTCACCGGTGCCCGGCGGCATGTCCAGCACCAGATAATCCAGATCCGGCCACATTGTCTCCTGCAGCATCTGCAGCAGCGCTTTGCTGGCCATCGGGCCGCGCCAGACCATGGCGTTATCGTCGGTCACCAGGTAACCGATCGAGTTGGTCGCCAGACCGTGAGCCATAATTGGCGCCATGTGGGTCCCGTCCGGCGAGGTTGGGCGCTGGTTTTCCGCGCCCAGCATGTTCGGAATAGACGGACCGTAGATATCCGCATCCAGAATACCGACCTTTGCCCCTTCCGCTGCCAGCGCGAGCGCCAGGTTAACGGCGGTAGAGGATTTCCCCACCCCGCCCTTGCCCGAACTGACGGCGATGATGTTTTTCACGCCGTTCACGCCAGGCTGGTTTTTCACGCGCTTCAGCGTGGCGATGCTGTGGCTCAACTTCCAGTCGATCGCCTTCGCACCGGTAATGCGCAGCAGCTCAGAGCTGGTCTGCTCTTTCAGCGCGTCAAAGGCGCTGGTCCAGACGAACGGCATCTGCAGCTCAATATGCAGCGTATCATCGAGCCAGGCAACGTGGTGTAACGCTTTCAGCGTAGTGAGATTATGCTTCAGGGTTGGATGCTGAAAGTTAGCCAGCGTCCCGGCGACCATTGCTCGTAAGGCTTCCGGTGATTTGGCCTGGGATTGAGAACTCATCCCGACTCCTTTGTTCTTGTGAATAAGACCTTAGATGAACAAGTTTACCTGAAAGCCCGTGGTTTGTGCTTACTTAATAATGCCCCTTTTGGTAATATCAAAAACCCTTTTCACAGTTAAAAGAAGTAATGCCTACTATGACTCAAGTCGCGAAGAAAATTCTGGTAACGTGCGCACTGCCGTACGCCAACGGCTCAATCCACCTCGGCCACATGCTGGAGCATATCCAGGCTGATGTCTGGGTCCGTTACCAGCGAATGCGCGGCCACGAGGTTAACTTCATCTGTGCGGACGATGCTCACGGCACGCCGATCATGCTGAAAGCGCAGCAGCTGGGGATCTCCCCGGAGCAGATGATTGCCGAAATGAGTCAGGAGCATCAGACCGATTTTGCTGGCTTTGACATCAGCTATGACAACTATCACTCCACGCACAGCGACGAAAACCGCGAGCTGTCGGAGCTGATCTACACCCGTCTGAAAGAGAACGGTTTTATCAAAAACCGCACCATCTCTCAGCTGTACGATCCTGAAAAAGGCATGTTCCTGCCGGACCGTTTCGTCAAAGGCACCTGTCCGAAATGTAAATCCCCGGACCAGTACGGCGATAACTGCGAAGTGTGCGGCGCGACCTACAGCCCGACCGAGCTTATCGAGCCGAAATCCGTGGTTTCCGGCGCCACGCCTGTGATGCGTGACTCCGAGCACTTCTTCTTCGACCTGCCGTCCTTCAGCGAAATGCTGCAGGCGTGGACCCGCAGCGGCGCGCTGCAGGAGCAGGTGGCGAACAAAATGCAGGAGTGGTTCGAATCCGGCCTGCAGCAGTGGGATATCTCCCGCGATGCGCCGTACTTCGGTTTTGAAATCCCGAACGCGCCGGGCAAATACTTCTACGTGTGGCTGGACGCGCCAATCGGCTACATGGGCTCCTTTAAGAACCTGTGCGACAAGCGTGGCGATACCGTCAGCTTCGACGAATACTGGAAGAAAGATTCCACTGCCGAGCTGTATCACTTCATCGGTAAAGATATCGTTTACTTCCACAGCCTGTTCTGGCCGGCGATGCTGGAAGGCAGCAACTTCCGCAAGCCAACCAACCTGTTCGTGCACGGCTACGTGACGGTGAACGGCGCCAAGATGTCCAAGTCCCGTGGGACGTTCATCAAAGCCAGCACCTGGCTGAACCACTTCGACGCGGACAGCCTGCGCTACTACTACACCGCGAAGCTCTCTTCCCGCATCGACGACATCGACCTGAACCTGGAAGATTTCGTGCAGCGCGTGAATGCGGACATCGTCAACAAGGTGGTGAACCTGGCGTCCCGTAACGCGGGCTTTATCGCCAAGCGTTTTGACGGCGTGATGGCGGCTGAACTGGCCGATCCTGCCCTGTACAAAACCTTTACCGACGCGGCGACAACCATTGGCGAAGCCTGGGAAGCGCGCGAGTTCGGCAAAGCGGTACGTGAAATCATGGCCCTGGCTGACCTGGCGAACCGCTATGTCGACGAGCAGGCGCCGTGGGTGGTGGCTAAACAGGAAGGCCGCGATGCTGACCTGCAGGCCATCTGCTCCATGGGCATCAACCTGTTCCGCGTGCTGATGACCTACCTGAAGCCGGTTCTGCCGCAGCTGGCTGCCCGTGCTGAAGCGTTCCTGAACACTGAACTGACCTGGGATGCCATGGCGCAGCCGCTGCTCGGCCACAAGGTGAACACCTTTAAAGCGCTGTACAACCGCATCGAGATGAAGCAGGTTGAAGCCCTGGTGGAAGCGTCTAAAGAAGAGGTGAAGGCGGCTGCGGCACTGGTGACCGGCCCGCTGGCAGACGATCCGATTCAGGAGACCATTACCTTTGACGATTTCGCCAAAGTCGACCTGCGCGTGGCGCTGATCGAAAACGCGGAGTTCGTGGAAGGTTCTGACAAGCTGCTGCGCCTGACGCTGGATCTGGGCGGCGAGAAGCGTAACGTCTTCTCCGGCATCCGTTCTGCGTACCCGGACCCGCAGGTGCTGATCGGTCGTCAAACCGTGATGGTGGCGAACCTGGCGCCACGCAAAATGCGCTTCGGCATCTCTGAAGGGATGGTGATGGCCGCAGGCCCTGGCGGGAAAGATATTTTCCTGTTAAGCCCTGACGAAGGCGCGAAGCCTGGCCAGCAGGTGAAATAACAAAAAAGCCGGAGATAATCTCCGGCTTTTTTTATGGCGTTTTGTTTTCTCCCTCTCCCCGTGGGAGAGGGTCGGGGTGAGGGCATCAGGCCGCCCCCTACCGACTTTACACCTTCGGGTGATGCACCCGGTGAGTCAGCCCGCGCAGGAAGTTACGCAGAAACTGATCGCCGCACTCGCGGTAGTTTTTATGATCCGGCGCGCGCATCATGGCGGTCACTTCCGGCACGGATACGCGGTATTTTTGCTCGGTCATGATCGCCACGATATCGTCCGTTTTCAGCGAGAACGCTATGCGCAGCTTTTTCAGTACCGTGTTGTTGTTCACGCGACGCTCCAGCGCCAGCTCTGGCGCAGCCGGATCTTTGCCACGCTTATCGTAAATCAGGCCATTCAGGAAACCCGACAGAATAATGTCCGGGCAGCGAACGAAGCCCTCTTCGTCTTCTTTGGTCATCCAGGTATCGAAACCTGCAGACGTGGATTCCATGTCCGACAGCGCAAGAATGCGCACCATGTCGTTATTGTTTGCTTTCAGGGTGTAGCGCAGGCTACGAAGAATGTCGTTACTTAGCATAGAGCCTTCGAATGTCGATGATGCAATGGCGCGCAGTGTACCAGTTTTACAGGCCAATCGCCTCTTTCAAACTCTTCAGATAGCGACGGCTGACGGGTACCGTTTGCCCGGCACGCAGCACCAGCTCGGCCTGGCCGTTATCTTCCAGGCGGATCTCCTTCAGGTGCGCCATGTTCACCAGATACTGGCGGTGGCAGCGGATCAGCGGCGTGCGGCTCTCCAGCGTGCGCAGGGTCAGTTCGGTGAACCCTTCGTTCCCTTCCGCGCTGGTGACAAACACCCCGCTCAGTCGGCTGCTGACGAACGCCACATCATCCATCTGCAGAAGATAAATCCGGCTGTGCCCGGTGCAGGGGATAAACTTCAGCGGCTGCTGATTTTCCGGCAGCAGCGTGACGTCCTGTACGGTTCGCTCCTGGCGTAAACGGGTGAGCGTTTTTTCCAGACGCTTCTCTTCAATCGGCTTGAGTAAATAGTCAAACGCGTGCTCCTCAAAGGCCTTAACGGCATATTCGTCGAACGCCGTCAGGAACACGATGTAGGGGCGATGCGCCGGGTCGAGCATGCCAACCATCTCAAGCCCGCTGATGCGGGGCATCTGAATATCGAGGAACAGCACGTCCGGGCGCAGCTTGTGCACCGCGCCGATGGCCTCAATGGCGTTCGCGCACTCCCCCACAATCTCTATATCAGGCTGCTCCTGCAGCAGAACGCGCAGGTTTTCCCGTGCCAGCGGCTCGTCATCCACAATCAGCACTCTTAACATGCGTTTTCCTCCAGCGGCAGTCGTACGGTAATACGGGTAAATCGGTCTGGCTCACAGGCGACGGTAATGCCACAGTCGTCGCCAAAATGGGCGCGCAGGCGTTTATCCACCAGGCTCATCCCTAAACCGCCCGAGGCGGAAGGCTGGTAAAGTCCGGCATTATCTTCAATATCCAGCACCAGATGGTGGTTGAAACGGCTGGCGGCAATGGTGATCTCCCCTGTCCCCAGAAGCTGTGACGTGCCGTGTTTGATGGCGTTTTCGACAATAGGCTGCAGGGTAAAGGCCGGGAGATGCTGATACGCCAGCTCGTCCGGAACGGAGAGCGACACCTGCAGGCGAGACTGGAAACGCGCCTGCTCGATCTGCAGATACGCATTCACGTGCTCAATCTCATCGGCGAGGGTCACGATCTCGGACGGCCGTTTCAGGTTCTTACGGAAAAAAGTCGACAGAAACTGCACCAGCTGCGCGGCCTGATCGCTGTCGCGGCGGATCACCGCTTTGAGCGTGTTGAGGGCGTTAAACAGGAAATGCGGGTTGACCTGAGCATGCAGCAGCTTAATTTCGGACTGCGTCAGCAGGGCTTTCTGCCGTTCATACTGCCCGGCCAGGATTTGCGCGGACAGCAGCTGGGCTATCCCCTCTCCCAGCGTGCGGTTGATGGAGCTGAACAGACGGTTTTTGGCCTCATACAGCTTGATAGTCCCCATCACCCGCTGGTTTTCCCCGCGCAGCGGAATCACCAGCGTGGAGCCCAGCTTGCACTGCGGATGCAGCGAGCAGCGGTAAGGCACTTCGTTACCGTCGGCATACACCACCTCACCGGTTTCAATGGCGCGCAGCGTATAGGCTGAGGAGATCGGTTTACCCGGCAGATGGTGATCGTCCCCGGTGCCGGTAAAGGCCAGCAGCCGCTCGCGGTCGGTTATGGCCACCGCGCCGATATCCAGCTCCTTGTAGAGCACCTGCGCGACCTTCATGCTGTTCTCTTCGTTAAACCCCTGGCGCAGGATCCCTTCGGTCGATGCGGCGACCTTCAGCGCCGTGGCGGAAAACGCCGAGGTGTACTTCTCAAACATGGCGCGCTTGTCGAGCAGAATACGCATAAACAGCGCCGCGCCTACGGTGTTGGTTACCATCATCGGGGCGGCAATACTGCTGACCAGGTGCAGCGCATCCTCAAACGGACGGGCAATGAGCAGAATGATCGCCATCTGCGCCACTTCGGCCACAAAGGTAATGGCACCAGCGGTAAGCGGGCTAAAGACTTTATCCGGGCGGCCGCGTTTGATCATGTAGCTGTGCACCAGCCCGCCGAGCAGCCCTTCCACGATCGTCGAGATCATACAGCTCAGCGCCGTCATCCCGCCCATGGAATAGCGATGCAGCCCCCCGGTTAAGCCGACAAGCCCACCGACGACGGGACCACCCAGCAGCCCGCCCATCACCGCGCCGATCGCGCGCGTGTTGGCAATAGAGTCTTCGATATGGAGACCAAAATAGGTCCCCATGATGCAGAAAATAGAGAAGGTGACGTAGCAGAGCAGCTTATGCGGCAGACGTACGGTGACCTGCATCAGCGGGATAAACAGGCGCGTTTTGCTCATCAGCCAGGCAATGACAAGAAACACGCACATCTGCTGAAGCAACAGCAGCACCAGATTAAACTCGTACATACTCAAAACCGCACACGCTAAAAACGCGTAACATACACTGATGCGGGTTTACTTTCTTTGAAGCATCCCAAAAAAGCGGAAAATCGTGTCCGTTATCACACCTTTTTCTGAATATCGCGCATGCTTCGCATTGTTTGTTCAAAAATCAATCAATCCTTCCTGGTTCGCCAAAGTGGGTCTACAGTTAAGCTGGGAACGCGTAAGCCAGGGGGCGAATATGGCGCTTTACACAATAGGTGAAGTGGCACTCCTTTGTGATATCAATCCCGTTACCCTACGGGCGTGGCAGCGACGGTATGGATTGCTTAAACCGCAGAGGACCGACGGTGGGCATCGCCTTTTCAATGAGGCCGACATCGACCGCATCCGCGAAATTAAAAGCTGGATCGACAACGGAGTGCAGGTCGGCAAGGTGAAGTCCCTGCTGAGCCATGATGACCCGGACACGCAACACCTCTGGCGCGAACAACAGGAAACCCTGTTGAGACTCCTGCAGGCGGGCAATCTTCAGCGTCTGCGCGCATGGATAAAAGAGCAGGGCCGCGACTATCCGGCACAGACGCTGATCAGCCATCTTTTCATTCCGCTCCGTCGACGCCTTCAGTGCCAGCAGTCCACCCTGCAGGCGCTGCTCAGCATACTCGACGGGGTGCTGATCAACTATATTGCCGTCTGCCTTGCCTCAGCGAAGAACAAAGCCGGAAAAGATGCGCTGGTGGTCGGCTGGAACGTGCACGATACCACCCGCCTGTGGCTGGAAGCGTGGATTGCGACCCAGAAGGGCTGGCGCGTGGATGTCCTGGCGCACTCGCTGGCGCAGCTTAAGCCCGAGTTTTTCGACGGTCAGACCCTGCTGGTCTGGTGTGGCGAAGTGCCATCCGCCACGCAGCAGCAGCTGCTGACGGAATGGCGAGAGAATGGTTACCCGGTTTATTCCCTTGGCCCGGATGAGCCATAACGGCATTTAATGGTTCATTAACAGCTGCGCTTCACCGTATAATTGTTCCGTTAACAACAGGAGCACATGATGAAGGCAACCAAACTGGCCATTATTACCCTTTTTGTCCTGATGGCCGTGAGCGGTATTGGCGGCGTGATGCTGGCAGGATACTCGTTTATTGTTCGCGGCGGTGTCGGCTGAGGTACAGCGCCAGCCGCTCAAAAAGGCGATCGACGACGATTGCCGCCAGCGCGACCAGCACAGCTCCCTGCACAATGTAAGCCGTATTAAACCCGCTCAGGCCGATTATAATCGGCGTTCCCAGCGTATTGGCACCGACCGTAGACGCAATGGTCGCCGTCCCGATGTTAATAATCACCGACGTGCGGATCCCGGCAATGATCACCGGTGCCGCAAGCGGCAGTTCAACCTTGCGCAGCCGCTGGCCGCGACTCATGCCCATCCCTTCAGCCACGCTCAGCACTGACGCCGGTACCGCCGCGAGGCCCGCCAGCGTGCCCTGCAGCACCGGCAATACGCCGTATAAAATCAGCGCAATAATGGCGGGCTGCTGACCAAAGCCCATCACCGGAACCGCTATTGCCAGCACGGCCACCGGGGGAAACGTCTGGCCAATCGCCGCTATCGTCTCCACCAGCGGACGAAACTCCTTGCCCGCAGGCCGCGTGACCGCGATGCCTGCCCCTACCCCCAGCACAACCGCGATGGCGCTTGAGAGCGCCACCAGCCAGAGATGCGCCAGAGCGAGATTAATAAAGCTCTCCTGCTGATAAACCGGCCGCGGCAGGCCCGGGAAAAGAGCGTTAAACAGCGCCGCGCTGTGGGGCATCAAAAACAGTAAGGCGACAAAGAGCGCTACCAGCCAGAGGAGCGGATCACGCAGAGCCTTCACGCGTCACCTCCCCGGCCAGCAGATCGCGAAAATGTAAGGTTCCACACGGCGTACCGCGCGAGTCCGAGACGGGCAATACCTCGCACTGGCGCGCGACAAACGCCGAGAGGGCATCCCGCAGGCTCATCTGCGCCTGCAGCGGTTCGCCGCTCACCGGTACCTCCTCCCGACGCATATAGTCGCTGACCGTCCGCAGGGAGAGCAGCCTCACGCCCAGCTCGCTGCGGCCGAAAAACTCGCGCACAAAGTCGTTCTTCGGCCATGTTAATAGCTCAAGCGGCGAGCCCTGCTGCACCACTTCGCCATGATCCATCAGCACCAGATGGTCGGCCAGGCGCAGAGCTTCATCAATATCGTGCGTCACGAGAACGATCGTGCGTCCGAGAATGCGGTGAATGCGGGTCATCTCCGCCTGCAGCGCCCCGCGCGTGACCGGGTCCAGCGCGCCGAAGGGCTCATCCATCAGCAGCACCTGCGGGTTAGCCGCCAGCGCGCGCGCCACGCCCACGCGCTGCTGCTGGCCTCCGGAAAGCTGGTGCGGATAGCGATCGCGCAGCGCGGGCTCCAGCCCCAGCAGAGACATGAGTTCATCCACCCGGTCAGCGATTTTCGCCCGCGACCATTTCTCCAGCTGCAGCACGGTGGCGATGTTCTGCGCAACCGTCCAGTGCGGAAACAGGCCGATAGACTGAATGGCATAGCCCATCCGGCGGCGCAGCTCCAGCACCGGCAGGCTGCGGATCTCTTCTCCGGCAAAGCGGATCAGCCCGCTGTCATGCTCCACCAGCCGGTTGATCATCTTCAGGGTGGTGGATTTTCCCGAGCCCGAGGTGCCAATCAGCACGGAAAACGCCCCCTCGGCAAAGTTCAGGTTCAGGTGGCTCGCCGCCGGGCGACCGGCAAAGGTTTTACTGACATCGTGAAATTCAATCATTGGCTCTTCTCCTGAGCAGCGCGAGCCATAAGGCAAACAGCGCGTCGACGACAACCGCCAGCGCAATCGTGGGCACCACGCCCAATAACACCAGATCGAGAGCACTGCTCAGCAGCCCCTGGAACACCAGCGCGCCAAAGCCGCCCGCACCAATCAGCGCCGCAATCACCGCCATGCCGACGGTTTGCACCGCCACCACCCGCAGGCTGCGCAGCAGCAGGGGCAGCGCCAGCGGGAGCTGAATTTTCCAGAAACACTGCCGCGCGCTCATCCCCATCGCATGGGCGCTTTCCAGCACATCCGGCGCGACCTGGCCCAGGCCCGCGACCACGCCGCGCACCAGCGGCAGCAGCGCATACAGCACCAGCGCGATGAGCGCGGGCGTTAACCCCGTTCCGGCTATGCCGAGCGTTCCCAGCACCGGAAATGACTTCACCAGCCCGGCCAGCGGGGCAATCAGCAGGCCAAACAGCGCGACGGAAGGTATGGTCTGGATCACGTTGAGTACGGCAAAGATCCCGCCCTGGCGTGAAGGATGACGATAGCACCACATGCCGAGCGGTATCCCGATCAGCAGAGCCGGGATCAGCGTGCCAAAAAGGATCGTCAGGTGTTGCGCCAGGGCATCATCAAACACCTCCTGACGGTTGGCGTACTCTTTCAGCAGCGAGAGATTGTTCAGCTCACCGCTGAACAGCAGGAACAAGGGAATGCACCATATCTGCGCGTTGAGCACCCAGCGCCAGACGGCGCTGGAGATGAGTCGACGAATGGCATCGCTGCTGGCCAGCAGACACAGCGCCAGCCACAGCCAGAGGCCGCTGCCCACCGAGGTTCTCGCCAGCGGACTTTCCGCTGACGCCATATGCGTCGCCGCCTGCCCGGCCCCCCAGAACAGGATGATAAACAGCCCTTCAGCGAGGAGCAGCGTCAGCCACTGCGCCGTGCGCCCTTGCCAGAGCGAAAGCGCAACCCACGCGGCCAGCGCCGCCGCCAGCCACCGCGGCGTGAACGCCCACACTTCCCAGAGATAGCGCCCCTCCCCTGACATCAGGCGGTTAGGTGCGACATTTACAAACGGCAGCGCGACCGCCGCGATGGCCACGCAGGCCAGCAGCAGCAGTACGCGGTTATGACATTTTATTGGCACAGCCCTTTCCCGTTACTTCACAAGCCCTTGTTGTTTCAGGAAGTCGGCGGCCACTTTTTTGGCATCCAGCCCCTCGACGGCAATGCTGGCGTTCAGCTGCTGCAGCGTTTTTTCATCCAGCTTTTCGAAGACCGGTTTGAGCCATTCTGCAATCTCCGGATAGGCTTTCAGCACCGCCTCACGCACGACCGGGGTCGGAGCGTAAATCGGCTGTACGCCTTTTGGATCGGTCAGGGTTTGCAGGCCGAGCGCCGCCACCGGGCCGTCTGTGCCGTAGGCCATTGCCGCGTTAACGCCAGAAGTTTGCTGCGCCGCCGCCTTGATGGTTACCGCCGTATCCCCGCCCGCCAGCGAGAGCAGCTGCGCCTGGTCGAGCTTGAAGTCGTAGGCTTTTTCAAACGCCGGGAGCGCGTCAGGACGCTCGATAAACTCCGCGGACGCTGCCAGCTTAAAGTCGCCCTTCTCTTTCAGATAGCGGCTGAGATCCGCCAGAGACGTCAGCTTACCTTTCTCCGCCACGTCCTTGCGAACGGCGATAGTCCAGGTGTTGTTGGCCGGGGCCGGCGTCAGCCAGACCAGCTTGTTCTGTTCCGCGTCGAGTTTTTTGACTTTCTCATACCCGGCTTTGGCGTTTTTCCATGCCGGATCGTTTTCATCTTTGAAGAAGAATGCCCCGTTGCCGGTGTATTCCGGATAGATATCCAGCTCGCCGGAGGTGATCGCCCCGCGCACGACGGGCGTGGTGCCCAGCTGAACTTTATTGACGGTTTTCACGCCGTGGCTTTCCAGCACCTGCAAAATAATATTGCCGAGCAGCGCGCCTTCGGTATCGATCTTTGAGCCCACTTTTACCGGCTCCGCCGCCTGTAACGGCAGGCTTATCGCCGCCAGCAGCACCGCAGATCCCAACATCCCCTTTGCAATCGTCATTCCGCTATCCTCATTTTTTTATCGCCTTTTTCAGAGGCTTGAGAGAAAAGCGTAGCTTAAAACAGCGGATTTACCCGGCAAAATGCCTTTTTAGCATAACGTAAGACGCATCCCCCGGAAGTCGGGGGATGCAAAGGAAGGAAGGTTACAGCAGCTCGAACTCGCCTTTATTCACGCGGGCGGAATCCACCCCGATAAAGACGTTAAACTTGCCTGGCTCCGCATCGTATTTCATCTGCTGGTTCCAGAACTTCAGCGCCTCCACGTCAATCGGGAAGCTGATGGTTTGGGTTTCGCCAGGCTTCAGATTGACCTTCTCGAAGCCGCGCAGCTGCTTAACAGGACGGCTCATCGACGCAGTCACATCCTGCACGTACATCTGAATCACCGTTGCCCCTTCGCGCTTGCCGGTGTTGGTCACCTCAACGCTGGCGGTAACTTTGCCGTCACGCTTCAGGGTCGGCGCCGACATTTTCACGTCAGAAACCTTGAAGGTGGTGTAGCTCAGGCCGTAACCAAACGGATACAGCGGGCCATTAGCTTCGTCGAAGTAACGGGACGTGTACTTGTTCGGCTTGTCGGCGTTGTACGGGCGACCGGTGTTCAGGTGGCTGTAGTAGACCGGGATCTGCCCCACGGAGCGCGGGAAGGACATCGGCAGCTTGCCCGACGGGTTGTAATCACCAAACAGCACGTCGGCGATGGCGTTACCGCCTTCGGTACCGGCGAACCAGGTTTCCAGAATGGCGTCAGCCTGCTGGTCCTCTTTCACCAGCGCCAGCGGACGCCCGTTCATCAGTACCAGCACCAGCGGCTTGCCGTTGGCTTTCAGGGCGGCGATCAGATCGCGCTGGCTCTGCGGGATGGTGATGTCGGTACGGCTGGAGGCCTCGTGCGCCATACCCTGTGCTTCGCCCACGACCGCGACAACCACGTCAGACTGCTTCGCGGTATTCACCGCCTCGTCGATCATCTCCTTCGGCGTGCGCGGATCGACCTTCACCGCTTCCTCGTACTGGTTGAGGAAGGTGACGATGTCTTTGTCGTTGGTGACGTTCGCCCCTTTAGCGTACACCACTTTCGCGTTATCACCCACGGCACTCTTGATCCCGGTCAGCACGGTCACGGACTGATCGGCCACGCCCGCGGCAGACCAACTGCCCATCACGTCTCGCTTGCTGTCGGCCAGCGGGCCCACCACGGCAATGGTGCCGGATTTTTTCAGCGGCAGCGTGTCGAGGCGGTTTTTCAGCAGCACCAGGCTTTCGCGCGCCACGTCACGCGCTTCTTTGCGGTGCAGGCGGCTTTCGGCGTTGGTATCTGCCGGGTCAGAATCCTTCGGCCCCAGATGGCTGTACGGATCGTTAAACAGCCCCATGTCGTATTTCACGTTCAGCACGTGGCGCGCGGCATCGTCCAGCTCCGCCATCGTTACCTTGCCGCTCTTCACCAACCCCGGCAGGTATTTGCTGTAGTACTCGTCGCTCATGCTCATGTTGATGCCGGACTTGAGCGCCACGCGCACGGCGTCTTCCGGGTCGGACGCCGTGCCGTGTTTAATCAGCTCTTTAATCGCGCCGTGGTCGGAAACGGTGATGCCCTTAAAGCCCCACTGGTCGCGCAGGACGTCTTTCAGCAGCCAGGAGTCGGACGTCGCAGGCGTGCCGTTCAGCGAGTTCAGCGCGACCATCACCGCGCCGCTGCCCGCATCCAGCCCTGCCTTGTACGGCGGCATGTAGTCGTTGAACAGGCGCTGCGGGCTCATGTCGACGGTGTTGTACTCTTTTCCGCCTTCGACTGCGCCATAGGCCGCGAAGTGTTTGACGCTGGTCATCACCGAGTAGCGGTCCGCCGGGCTTTTGCCCTGCATCGCTTCCACCATGGTTTTACCCATCGTGGAGGTTAAATACGTATCTTCACCAAAGCCTTCCGAGCCGCGGCCCCAGCGCGGATCGCGCGAGACGTCCACCATTGGCGCCCAGGTCATGTTCAGACCGTCGTCCGCCGCTTCATAAGCCGACACGCGCCCGACGGTTTTCACCGCGTCGAGGTTAAAGGAGGAGGCTAAGCCGAGGCTGATGGGGAAAACGGTACGCTGGCCGTGCACCACGTCATAAGCAAAGAACAGAGGAATTTTCAGGCGGCTGAGATCCATCACCTGATCCTGCATCTTGCGGATATCCTGGCGGGTGACGGTATTAAAGATGGCCCCGACCTGCCCGTCTTTGATCATCTCGCGGATGGCCTCTTTCGGGTTATCCGGGCCGACGCTGATAAGACGCAGCTGGCCGATTTTCTCATCGACCGTCATTTTTTTGAGCAATTCAGTGACAAACGCGTCCCGTGCTTCAGGCGTGAGCGGGTGATTACCAAACAAATCCTCTGCCAGCGCAGGTTGCAGCGCCAGGCTGACGGCGACACCTACAGAACATAGCCATTTCATGTCGTTTTACTCTCTCATCAATAACCGCCGGACGATCTCGGCCATACCGTGCGAAAAGCGCAGTGTGCCACAAACCCTCGAAACGTTGCAGGGTTATTCTCTGATTTTTCTCGTGAATACTCGACCGCTTAACAGTTAATCGCGCTATGCTTTACAGCGAGAAATTTGCCCCACCACAAGGAGTGGAAGATGACTTCTGTTCGAACAAACGATAACACGGCTTTTATTAACGAACTGTCGCGCCTGGTTGGCTCCTCTCACCTGCTTACCGACCCGGCCAAAACCGCCCGCTACCGTAAAGGCTTCCGCTCCGGTCAGGGCGAGGCGCTGGCGGTGGTCTTCCCCGGCACGCTGCTGGAGCTGTGGCGCGTCCTGAGCGCCTGCGTCGCCGCCGACAAGATTATTTTAATGCAGGCCGCCAATACCGGCCTGACCGAAGGCTCCACGCCGAACGGCAACGATTACGATCGCGACATCGTGATTATCAGCACCCTGCGCCTCGACAAGCTGCACCTGCTGGATAAAGGCGAGCAGGTGCTTGCGTTCCCCGGCACGACGCTTTACTCCCTGGAAAAAGCGCTTAAGCCGCTGGGCCGTGAGCCGCACTCGGTGATTGGCTCCTCCTGTATTGGCGCCTCGGTGGTCGGTGGGATCTGCAATAACTCCGGCGGCTCGCTGGTGCAGCGCGGGCCTGCCTACACCGAGATGTCGCTGTTTGCCCGTATTGACGAAAACGGCAAGCTGACGCTGGTGAACCATCTGGGCATCGATCTCGGCGTGACGCCAGAGCAGATCCTCAGCAAGCTTGACGACGATCGCGTGAAGGACGAAGACGTGCAGCACGATGGCCGCCACGCGCACGATCACGACTACGTGACCCGCGTGCGGGATATCGATGCCGATACGCCAGCGCGCTACAACGCCGACCCGGACCGCCTGTTTGAATCCTCCGGCTGCGCCGGGAAGCTTGCCGTTTTTACCGTGCGTCTGGATACCTTCCCGGCAGAGAAAAAGCAGCAGGTGTTTTACATCGGTACCAATCAGCCTGACGTTCTGACCGAAATTCGTCGTCATATTCTGGGCGAATTTACCCATCTGCCGGTCGCGGGCGAGTATATGCACCGGGACATTTACGACATCGCCGAGCGTTACGGCAAAGATACGTTCCTGATGATCGACAAGCTCGGCACCGACAAAATGCCGTTCTTCTTCACCATGAAGGGCCGCACCGACGCGATGCTCGATAAAGTGTCGCTGTTTAAACCCCACTTCACCGACCGCTTTATGCAGAAGCTGGGCAACGTTTTCCCGGCGCATCTGCCGGAGCGAATGAAAACCTGGCGCGATAAGTACGAGCACCACCTGCTGCTGAAGATGGCCGGAGACGGGATTGCCGAAGCGCAGACCTGGCTGACCGAATTCTTCAAAACCGCCGAAGGGGATTTCTTTGCCTGTACGCCGGAAGAAGGCAGCAAAGCCTTCCTGCACCGTTTCGCCGCAGCGGGAGCCGCCATCCGCTATCAGGCGGTGCATTCCGAAGAGGTGGAAGATATTCTGGCGCTGGATATCGCCCTGCGCCGTAACGACACCGAGTGGTTTGAGCACCTCCCGCCGGAAATCGACAGCAAGCTGGTGCACAAGCTCTATTACGGCCACTTTATGTGTTATGTCTTCCATCAGGATTACATCGTCAAAAAAGGGGTCGATGCGCACGAACTGAAGGAGCAGATGCTCGCCCTGCTGCGCGAACGCGGCGCACAATATCCTGCGGAACATAACGTCGGGCATCTTTATAAAGCCCCTGACGCACTTAAGCAGTTTTATCGCGAGAATGACCCTACAAACAGCATGAACCCCGGCATTGGTAAAACAACGCGGAAGAAATACTGGAAAGAAGAGGCAGATGCGGTGCAGCGCGTAACGCAAGCGTCTGATTAATTCCTACAGCCAAATTTGAGAGATTGTTTAGCGTGCCTTAATCGTAATAGAGTGACGCTCTGACGCCGGAGGAACGTTTCTCCGGCATTCTATAACGAGGAGCAGGCACATCATGTCGGCTATTGATGTTTTATCCGAGACCGAACTGGAAGTGCGCGATGCCCTTCCCGATGATGTGCATGCCATCGCCGCCATCTATGCCTGGCATGTGCTGCACGGGCGCGCGTCATTTGAAGAAGTCCCCCCTACCATCGACGAAATGCGTCAGCGTATGAAAAGCGTGGCTGAGAGCGGTTTGCCGTGGCTTATCGCGCTTTATCGCGGCATCGTGGTGGGCTACTGCTACGCCACGCCTTACCGCCCGCGACACGCCTACCGCTATACCCTGGAAGAGTCGATTTACGTGGATGCCAGCATCACCGGGCGCGGTTTTGGCTCGGCATTAATGGATGCGCTAATCGCCCGCTGCGAGCAAGGCCCGTGGCGTCAGATGATTGCCGTTGTGGGAGATGGGAACAATAATTCCGGCTCGCTGCGGCTGCATAAAAAGCACGGTTTCGTGATTGTCGGTCAGCTGCGCAGCGTGGGCTATAAGAAAGGCGACTGGCGGGATACGGTGATTATGCAGCGCTCGCTCAACGATGGGGACTGGACGCTGCCGGAATAAAAGCAAAACGGTAACTGGGTTACCGTTTTTTGTGTTTTCTCCCTCTCCCTGTGGGAGAGGGTCGGGGTGAGGGCATCATCGCGCACAAACGACTCAGTCGTTCTGCGCCGTCGCCATCTGTTCCGCTTTCTGCTTTTTATACGTCAATGCTGCGGCCGGAACGGGCTGCACTTTCCCGGTTTCAATCCAGGTACGCAGACGGCTCGCGTCCGCGAAGTGGGTATATTTGCCGAAGGCATCCATCACCACCAGCGCCACCGGCTTACCGTTAAACACGGTGCGCATCACCAGGCAGTGTCCTGCCGCGTTGGTAAAGCCGGTTTTCGTTAACTGAATGTTCCAGTTATCGCGGTATACCAGATGGTTAGTGTTGCGGAACGGCAGCGTATAGGCCGGGTTCGCAAAGGTCGCCATCTCTTCACGGGTGGTGCTGAGCTGACCAATCAGCGGATACTGCTTGCTGGCAATCAGCAGTTTCGTCAGATCGCGGGCCGTGGAGACGTTGTTGATCGACAGTCCCGTCGGTTCAACATAATGCGTATTGGTCATTCCCAGCGCTTTGGCTTTCGCGTTCATCGCGCGGATAAAGGCGTCGTAGCCGCCCGGATAGTGGTGCGCCAGGCTCGCCGCCGCACGGTTTTCAGACGACATCAGCGCCAGCAGCAGCATATTTTTACGGCTGATTTCACTGTTCAGACGCACGCGAGAGTAGATCCCCTTCATCTCCGGCGTGTGGCTGATATCCACTTTCAATTTTTCGTCCAGCGGCAGATGTGCATCAAGCACCACCATCGCGGTCATTAATTTGGTAATCGAGGCGATCGGGCGCACCAGGTCCGGATGGCTGGCGTAAATCACCTTATTGGTGTTGAGATCGACAATCATCGCGCTGCCGGACGCAATTTGCGGCTGAGCAGCGGCGGCGGTCACCGCGGGCGTTTTAGCGACGGCCGGCACGGCAGCGGACGCGCCCAGCAGCAGCGCCAGGCTAAGTAAAGAGACTCGGAATTTCAGCATGGTGAGACTTCTGATAATTATTCACGCACGTAATGACGTACACCGCCTGTATCAACGGATAAACACAGGCTGGCTTCGGCATCATAGCGGTCACCGGGCGTTGTCGCCAGCGGATAATCGTGAACAGATGCTGCATTGCTGGCATTTACGCCAGCAATGCAGTGAACTCAGAAGAGACGGTATCCATAACCCCAAAGAATAACCGTCAGCGCCAGTAGCGCCTCCAGCACCAGCACCCCGATAGCGAGTGTTGAACTGGAAAAACTCAGGCCTTCTTCTTTATTGATATTCAGGAAGGTTGGAACCCCCAGATACAGCAGATACCCGGTGTAAAAGAGGGCAATGGTACCGATCAGCGCGCACAGCCAGACCAGTGGATAGAGCGCAACAATACCGCTTAAGAACAGCGGGGTCGCGACATATCCGGCAAAGACCATACAGTGCGCCAGCGATGGACGTTGCGGGTAGTTACGCGCCATCCAGTGAATGACGCGCCCCATTACCGCCACACCCGCCAGCATCAGGCCATAAAAAACGATGGCCAGATAGAGTCCGGTAAACCAGGAAAGCTGAACCACGGTGCCATCACCGAAGTTCCAGCCGATTTGTGTTGTTCCGATAAAGGCGCATATTACCGGCACCACAGCCATCAGCAGCACATGGTGCGTGTAATGATGCGAGACCGTTTCGTTCTCACTTTTAATGACATGCATTTCACGATCGGGATGGGAGAAAAGTCCCCAGACATGGTTCATAGCGCCCCCTTGTTGTCGGCCCGTCAGCGATACCTTAAGTATAATGCAGGCTTTAGATTATTTTCTGTACAGTGGGAAATTTCCGTTGATTTCCCCGCTGTTGATTCATGGGGTATATGATTAAACGAGGTAAGCAGAGGGAGATAACATTCACGTAATGGATATTAACGCACTTATTGAACAATATGGATATGCCGCGCTGGTCATCGGTAGCGTGGCAGAAGGTGAAACCATCACGCTGTTAGGGGGCGTCGCCGCGCATCAGGGATTGCTGAAATTCCCGCTGGTCGTCGCAGCGGTCGCGCTCGGCGGAATGATTGGCGATCAGCTGCTCTACTTTCTCGGGCTGCGCTTCGGTCCCACGCTGCTTAAGCGTTTCGCAAAGCATCAGAAGAAAATCCGTCGTGCTCAACGGCTCATTCAGCGTCATCCCTATCTGTTCGTCATCGGCACGCGCTTTATGTATGGCTTTCGCATTATCGGGCCGATACTGATTGGCGCCAGCCATCTGCCGCCAAAAATTTTCCTGCCGCTCAATGTTCTTGGTGCGATTGCCTGGGCGCTGATCTTTACGACGCTCGGCTACGTAGGGGGCGAAGTGATTGGCCCGTGGCTGCATAATCTCGACCAGCACCTGAAGCACTGGGCGTGGCTGATTCTGGTGGTGGTGGCGGTGATTGGGGTCAGGCTGTGGCTGAAGCATCGGGAAAAGACGCGGGATGAGGAGTAGCCGGGTGCGGCCTGATGCCCTCACCCTAACCCTCTCCCACAGGGAGAGGGAACTAAAAACACCCTCTCTCACAGGGAGAGGGGGAACCTACCCCTCCGGCTTAAACTGCGGGTTAGCCAGCATAAAGCCCCCGTCGACAATAAAAGATTGCCCCGTCGTGTAGCTGGCGTCGCTGTCGCACAGCCACGCGACCAGGCTGGCAATCTCTTTGGTGTGGCCCGGTCTTGCCAGCGGGATTTCCGGCATTGAGCCTTCCTTCACTTCGCTGTCGTCCATGTCGTTCATCGGTGTGGCAATGGCACCCGGCGCGACGGCGTTCACCAAAATGTTGTGTTTAACCAGTTCCATCGCCATGGATTTGGTTAACCCGCCGAGCGCGTGTTTTGCTGCCGTGTAGGCGCTCGCCTCCGGCAGCGGCGTGTGCTCGTGCACCGAGGTAATGTTCACAATCCGCCCTCCTTTCCCCTGCTTCACCATCTGCCGGGCGGCAATTTGTGAACAGAGAAACGCGCCGTCCACGTCGACGGTGAAAATGTTCCGCCAGTCGTCAAACGGCATCTCAAGGAACGGCGCTTTGGTCATCGCACCCGCATTATTGACAAGCACGTCCAGCCGCCCGAAACGCGCAATCAGCGTTTCAATAGCCTTTGCGCCATCCGGCAGCGTGCTTAAATCAAGATGGATAGCCTCTGCGCGCTGCCCCTGCGCTTCAACTTCGCGGCAGGTTTCCAGCGCTCCTTTTTCATCCGAGTGCCAGGTGACGCCAATATCAAACCCGCGCTCTGCGAGCATCAGCGCCGTGGTTTTACCAATCCCGGAATCCGATGCGGTCACTATCGCTACTCTGGTCATACTCACCTCCTGAAAAACTGCAAAGAGGTAAGTATAGATAATGACCATTTTTAGCCATGATGATAGCCGCCGCCCAGCGCCGACGTCAGCTGCAGCGTGGCGTCGACATACTGGCCTTTCAGCAACAATCCGGCGAGGTCTTCCCTGAGTGCCGGGATCCTGGCTTCACTGACCCGCGAGCCCGCAACGATCCCCGCGCTGAAACGCGCCTGCGCCAGCGTCACTACCCGCGCCGCATCTTTTTCAACCTGCTGCTGAAGGCGGTTCTTCGCCGTCAGCGTTTCGACTTCACTGGCCGTGCGCGCCACCTGATTGACCGCTTCGACCACCGCTTTGTTGTAGTTTGCCACCGAGAGATTATTTTGCGCCTGGGCGATATCCAGGCTGGCGTTCAGCCTGCCGCTGTCGAAGATCGGCAGCGTCAGCCCGGCGGTCACGCCCATCTGCTGCGCTGAAGCGCGAAACAGATCGCTCAGATGGAGGGCATCCTGCTGTAGGAACGCCATCAGGTTCACGTCAGGATAGAAAGCCGCTCTGGCGGCCTCCACCTCGCTCATGGAGGCTTCGATATACCAGTGCGCCTCCTGAAGATCCGGACGGCGTGCCAGCAGTTCATAACCGAGCGTCGGCGGTAACGAGGCGTCTACCGTCGGCAGCGCATGCCGCGTAAGCGTCACGGAGGAAGAGTTCGTCAGCGCGACCAGGCGCGCCTCTACAGCTTTCATCTTCCCGTTGACTTCTGCCAGCTGCTCTTCGGTTTTGTTGGCGTTGATATCGGTTTCCACACCCTCCACGGAGGAGGTGATCCCGTGCTGATACAGCTCGCGGTCGGCGCCGATTATGTTGTCCTGCTCATGTTTGATCTGCGCGAGAACCTCCCCCGCGGCGGCCTGAGTTTGCCACTCCCAGTAGATCCGCGCCACGCTGCTGGCCAGCAGCTGGCGGGTTTGCTCCAGCTCCGCTTTTTGCGCATTCACTTTGCCAATCCGGGCCTCGACCCGGGCGCGATTTTTCCCCCACAGATCGAGCTCCCAGCCAGCGGTCAGGCCGAAGGTGCCGTTGGTGTACCACGGCCCGGTGGTGCCTGCAGCCGGGTCGGTAAGGGCAAAAGGCCCCATCAGCCCTTCGGCGGACATTTTCTGGCGTTCCGCATCGGCGGAAAAATCAATCTGCGGACCGTCAGCGGCCATTGCGGCTTTGGCCTGGGCTTCGGCAAGCGTAATGCGCTGGCGGGCAATCTGCATATCAGGTGCATCGCTCAACGCTTTCGCAATCAGCCCGTTAAGCTGGGGATCGTTATACGCTTTCCACCACTCATTTTTCGGCCAGTCCTGATGATTCAGAACCGTATTCACCGACGCCGCAGCGGTTTGCGTTTTAATGGGAGACACCGTGGCATGTTCAGGCGCACAGGCTGCCAGAATAAAAACGAAGGGTGCGCTCAGAGATAAAATAAGAGAACGTTTCATTACGCCATACACTCAAAAAATAAAGGCGCACGTTACGCTCGATATCGTTCATTTTTTTAGTAACGCGTGGCAATCCGCAAATTGTCATACATTTTAATACCCGGAAATTTATTCCCAAAGAGAATGATTAAATCCAATGCATTCACGCCAAATATAAATACGCTGCTACACTTATTCAGGACATACATGAGCGGGAGAAAGGAATGAAAATATTACTGTGGGTTATTTTAATTATATTTCTGATAGGGCTCTTAGTGGTCACCGGCGTATTCAAGATGATTTTCTGATCTATTTGCCCGGCTCTGCGCCGGGCAACGTCCCTGATATCAGACTTTCAGCGAAGCCCCTTTCGTCGCAATAACCTCTTTATACCAGTAGAAGCTTTTCTTACGGCTGCGCGCCAGCGTGCCTTTTCCGCTGTCATCGCGATCGACGTAAATAAAGCCGTAGCGCTTAGAGAGTTCAGCTTTAGACGCGCTCACCAGGTCGATTGGCCCCCAGCTGGTATACCCCATCACCTCAACGCCGTCGTCAATCGCTTCACGCACCTGCACCAGGTGGTCGTTAAGGTAGCTGATGCGATAGTCATCCTGCACCACGCCGTTCGCATCCGGTTTATCCTTCGCCCCCAGGCCATTTTCCACGATAAACAACGGCTTCTGATAGCGATCCCAGAGCACGTTTAACAGGGTACGCAGGCCGATGGGGTCAATCTGCCAGCCCCATTCGGAACTTGCCAGATGCGGGTTAGGCACCATGCTCAGGATGTTGCCGCGCGCCTGCTGGTTGAGGGCCTCATCCGCGGTGACGCAGCCCGTCATGTAGTAGCTGAACGAGATAAAATCGACGGTCGATTTCAGCGCCTCGCGGTCGGCATCCGTTACCTCAAGCTGAATACCGTTGTCGCGGAAAAAGCGCTGCATATAGCCCGGGTAGGCGCCACGGCACTGCACGTCGCCAAAGAATTGCCACGCGCGGTTTTCCTGCAGCGTCTCCAGTACATCTTCCGGCTTGCAGGTCAGCGGATACATCAGGCCGCCCAGCAGCATGTTACCGATTCTGGCATCCGGGATAATCTCGTGGCAGGCCTTCACGGCCAGCGCGCTGGCCACCAGCTGGTGATGGATCGCCTGATACACCTCCCCTTTACTGCTGGTTTCCGGCAGGCCCACGCCGGTCATCGGCGCGTGCAGAGACATATTGATCTCGTTGAAGGTCAGCCAGAGCTTCACCTTCTCCTTGTAGCGCGAAAACACGGTACGGGCGTAGCGCTCGAAGAACCCAATGGTCTGGCGGCTGCCCCACCCGCCGTACTGCTTCACCAGTCCCCACGGCATTTCGTAATGCGACAGCGTCACCAGCGGGGTGATGTTGTGCGCGGCCAGCTCGTCAAACAGCCGGTCGTAAAACGCCAGCCCCGCTTCGTTAGGCTGTTGCTCGTCGCCGTTCGGAAAAATGCGGGTCCAGGCAATGGAGACGCGCAGGCAGCTAAAGCCCATCTCAGCGAACAGTTTGATGTCTTCCGGGTAGCGGTGATAGAAGTCGATGGCGACGTCCTTGATGCCGCTGTCGCCCGCCACGCGCTCAACCACCGGGCCGAAGACACCCTGCGGCTGAACGTCTGAGGTGGACAGCCCTTTGCCATCCTCCAGATACGCGCCTTCTACCTGATTCGCGGCAACCGCGCCGCCCCATAAAAAATCGTCCGGGAAAGTTTTCATCACGTTCTCCTGTTATTGATGGCTTACGCTGAGTAACGGCGCACCGGCGTTGACGGACGTTGCCGCCACGGTCACCACGTCACGATACTCATCGCTGTTACTGATAATGATCGGGGTCGCCAGGTCGTATCCGGCATCGATAATCGCCTGTCGGTCAAACTCCAGCAGCAGATCGCCGGGCTGCACCTTGTCGCCCACCTTCACGTGGGCGGTAAACGGCCTGCCGTCGAGCTTTACGGTATCGATACCCACGTGGATCAACACTTCAATCCCGCTGGTGCTGAGCAGGCCGATGGCGTGTTTGGTCTGGAACAGAGAGGCCACCACGCCGGCAAACGGGGCCACCACTTTGTTATCGGAGGGAATAATCGCGGCACCGCTGCCCAGCAGGCCGCTGGCAAACGTGGTATCCGGCACCTGGTCAAGCGCCAGAACGGTCCCGCTCATCGGGGATAAGACATCGTTTTCCCCTGCCGTAACCGCAGCTTCCGGCGCTGCGCGTCCCGGCATGCCCGCCGCCAGCGTCAGGCCGCAGCTCAGCACCAGCGCTACCGCGGTGCCGATCACGCCGCCCCACAGCGTGGCGTTTACCCCACCCGGCGGAATCATCTGGGCGATGGTAAAGATATTGGCGAAGCCGAAGGAGTAAACGTGGGTATCGCTGAAGCCGACAATCGCCCCGCCGATAGCCCCCGCCACGCAGCCAAAGATAAACGGGCGGCGCAGCGGCAGGTTTACGCCATAAACGGCCGGTTCGGTAATACCAAATATCCCTGCCGTTACCGATGAACCCGCGAGCATCTTCTGACGGGCATCGCGGGTACGCAGGAAAATCCCCAGCGCTGCCCCTACCTGACCAAACACCGCGGGCAACAGCATCGGCAACATGGAGTCATGCCCCAGCACCGCCAGGTTGTTAATCATCAGCGGCACCAGCCCCCAGTGCAGGCCAAAAATAACGCAGACCTGCCACAGCGCGCCCATCGCCGCGCCCGCCAGCCACGGTGCCAGAACGTAAATACTCTGATAGCCGTTCGCCAGCATCTGGCTCAGCCAGGTCGCCAGCGGCCCGATCGCGAGGAAGGTCAGCGGCACGGTTAATCCTAAGCAGATCAGCGGCGCGAAGAAGTTTTTCATCGAGGAAGGCAGCAGCCTGGTGCTCTGTTTTTCCAGCCAGCAGCTCACCCACGAGGCGAGAATAATCGGGATCACCGACGAGCTGTAGTTAAACCAGGTGACAGGAATGCCCAAAAAGGCGTCCGATACCGCGCCCGGCTGCTGGCTGGCGTTAAACGCCGCAATCATCATCGGATGGGTAAGCGCCCCGCCGATCACCATGGTAATAAACGGATTGCCGCCGAATTTTTTCCCGGCGGTATAGCCCAGCACCAGCGGGAAGAAGAAGAACAGCGCGTCGCTGGCGGCGAACCAGATTTTATAGGTGCCGCTTTCGATGGTGAGCCAGCCGCAGACAACCGCCAGCGCCAGCAGCCCTTTCAGAATACCGGACGCGGCCAGAATGCCGATAAACGGGGTGAAGATCCCCGAGACGATGTCAATCAGACGGCCCAGCAGATTACCCTTTTCGCCCCTCTCTTCCGCGACGGGCGCGTCATCGGTAAGGCCTGCTTCATTGCGCACCGCCTGCCAGACGTCGTGAACGTGGTTGCCAATCACCACCTGAAACTGGCCGCCGCTTTCGACCACCATGATCACGCCCGGGTTTTTCTTCAGCCCGTCCGCATCCGCCCGTTGATTCTCTTTCAGTTTGAAGCGAAGCCGGGTCGCGCAGTGTACAAGACTGACGATGTTCTCTTTTCCGCCAACGTGGCCGAGAATATCCTTCGCTAAAGCCTGGTATTCCATCTCGATTTCCTTACATCCGATGCCTGCAGGCACCTGTTGACTGAGTATAAAAAATAAAAAAACCCGAGAACGACCTTCTGACGAAGGCCGCGCTCAGGTTTTGCCTGCGAGATGCAGTAACAATCCTGTTTTGAGGCTTAACGCCCCTCTTTTCTCACCCGCTCAATATGAATGGCGAGGAACATAATTTCTTCGGTCGTCAGCTCACGCTGATAGCTTTTGTTCAGGTGCTGGGCGATTTTCTCGGCGCATTTCCACGCTTTCGCGTAGTTGTCTTTTACCGCGGTATGCAGCGAGACATCGTCATCTTCCACCACGGTGCGGGTCAGCATCCGCTGGGCAAAAAACTTCAGGTGGGTGACAAAACGCTGATAGCTGAGCGAGTCTTCATCGTACTCAAGCTGCAGCTGATACTTCACCAGCTGCAGGATCTCCTGCATCACCCGCGTCACGTGCATCACTTCCGGCATTTCGCTGTTCAGCTGCGCGGTGACCAGATGCAGCGCGATAAACCCGGCCTCATCCTCCTCCAGCTCGACGTTCAGGCGTCTGGCGATAATGGCCCGCGCCTCCTGCCCTAATTCGAACTCCTTCGGATACAGCCGTTTAATATCCCACAGCAGCACGTTTTTGATGGCCAGCCCGTTCTTCTGCCGCTCAATCGCAAAGTAGCAGTGATCGGTAAGGGTGATATACAAACTCTCCTGCAGCTTGCCCAGCCGCTGCGCCGCCAGCCCGATGATGCGGTCGCAGGTGGTCATCACCTCCAGCGGAATTTGACTCAGCAGCTCCCCAAGTCGACGCACCAGTTCATCGCTTTGTAACGCAAACACCTTTTCAACCAGCGCGGTATCCAGCGCTTCGCCGACGCGCTTCTGAAAGGCCAGCCCGCGGCCCATCACAACCTGTTCGCGCCCGCGCTCATCCTGAACAACCACCACGTTATTATTGAGTATCTTGGCGATTTTCATCTGAACCCCAGAAACAAAAAAACCTGACCTCCGGCAGATGCCAGAAAATCAGGTTTTGCCTGCCTAAGCAGTAACAATCCAGTTCTGGCACTCTATCAGTTTCATTCATAGCCTCAATGCATCACGCGTCAGAAACGTGACGCGGATCGAACTTGCTACGGTGATATCAGAAGCTCACCACCGTTTTCAGCTCGGTAACCCAGGCATCCTGGGTGCGACTGACGCCGCCGGGATGGTGCCAGTACTGAATGCCCGGCTGCAGTTCAAGCCACGGCACTGGACGAAAACGGTAGTAAAACTCGCCGTTCAGGGAGTGGCCCGGCACCGGACGATACGCCGGATCGTTATAGTCCGACACGCCGCTCAGGCTGTTCATATAGCGCTGATTGCGGGCGTACTGGCTACTCATATCAATCCAGGTCAAGCCAAAGCCAATCCAGTCTTCCGGTCGCGCGTCAAACAGCCCGCGGTAGCGCAGCGAGGCGGCGTAAACCTGGTGCATATAGTTAGTGCTCTGATCCGCAAGGCTCATGCTGAAAGAGGTGCTCAACCCACGATTCGGATCGTCCTGATGCTGCGTAAGCTGCTGGTTTAGTCCGGCGTACATGAACCAGGTCCGGCTGTGGGTTTCAAACCCGTCCGGATCCGTCGCGCCCGCCCCGCCGGATTTGCCGCGATAGAGATCGGTTTGCGGCGCGTTGGTAAACACCACGCCCAGGTTGTACGCGCCCGGCAGGCCGTTAACCAGCGGACGCGCTTCGATTTCAACCGGCAGTAAAACCCCTTTGCTGCCCTTCGTCGACCAACTCCAGGCGTGGCTGCGGCTGGAGGCCTGCGGATTTTGCTCCATCACGCCGCCCTTCAGGGTCAGCGTCGGCGTTAATTTATAGGCAAGCGTGGTGCCCCAGGTGTGAACGTTCCAGTTGTTCCACGTCAGCGAGTTGGCTGACTTCCCGCCGCACTGCGAAAGCAGCTGGAAATCACAGGGGATGATTTGATCGAAGGTCTGCACCTTGTTCATCATCCCGATGCGCCAGGTGAGGCGTCGGTCATCAAAGCTGCGGGCAAAGGTCAGCCAGCCCAGACGGGTAATCGACTGCCCGCCCCAGCTCTCCTGGGTCAGGTCGTTAAAGTTGACGCGAGGGTCCTGCACGCGTTTGGTGGTGAGGTCGTCATTGTGGTTACGGTTGACGATGTTCCCTTCGATACGCGCGTCCGGGATACCGCTCCAGCGCTCAAGATCCTGGTTGAAGGTCAGCGCAAACTGGTCGATATACGCCACGTGGGAGTCGTGGTTATATCCGCCACCGCCGTTCCAGCCAATTTCATTCAGGTATCCGAGGTTATAGGTAAAACCGTTATCGTTTAGGATTTTACGTATGCCGAGCATTTCGCCCAGAACAGGCTCCGGCGGAGCCTCAAACCCTAATACCGTTCCGTTCCAGTCCTGCGCCATTGACAGCGGGGATATCGTCAATAAGGCGAACGCATAGAGTTTATTTTTATATGCCATAATAACAACCTGTGATTGAGTATTTTGTGCGTAACCGGCCGCAGGAAATCTTTCTATTTCCTGTCGATATTTCATTTTTTTAAAATCAGTAAAAAGCGCTAAGCCAAATGTCTCTCCTGCGTAAACGACAGGCAAAAAAAAACCTAAGCGCTCCACAGCGAGAAAGCTGTGAAACGCTTAGGTTTTGCCTGTTAACCAGTAACAATCCTGCGTTGAAAACAGTGGCACCTTAACACCGTCGCGCCACGTTGAAAACCTGAACTGTTTTCTGGTTTAAAAAAGTGTGAGCAATTTAACGCTTATTATTTTGACTGAATTACCCGGGCAATATCAGCAGAAGTCTGTAATGTCCGAATCTCCTGAAATAACCCCAGCGCTTCATCGTACTCTTTGCGTAAATAGCTCAGCCACTGTTTAATTCGCGCGACGTGATACAAGCCGGTGTCGCCCTGCTTTTCCAGACGGCTGTATTTTTGCAGCAGCGTAACGACGTCTGCCCACGGCATCCGCGGCTCGTTATATTTCACCACCCGGCTGAGGTTAGGTACATTCAGCGCGCCGCGACCTATCATTACCGCATCGCAGCCGGTGGCGTTCAGACAGGCCTGCGCGCTCTCGTAATCCCAGATTTCGCCGTTGGCGATCACCGGAATGGTGAGGCGTTTGCGGATCTCACCGATCGCCAGCCAGTTAATGCGCTCGGCTTTGTAGCCATCCTCTTTGGTGCGGCCATGCACCACCAGCTCGGTGGCCCCGGCCTGCTGCACCGCATCGGCGATTTCAAACTGCCGCGCGTCGCTGTCCCACCCCAGGCGCACCTTAACCGTCACCGGCAAATGCGAAGGCACGGCCTCACGCATCGCCTTCGCACCGCGGTAAATCAGCTCAGGATCTTTAAGCAACGTCGCTCCGCCGCCGCTGCCGTTCACCAGCTTCGACGGACAGCCGCAGTTGAGATCCACCCCGTAAGAGCCCAGCTCAACCGCGCGGGCGGCGTTTTCCGCCAGCCATTCAGGATACTGGCCGAGCAGCTGAATACGCACCAGCGTGCCGGAAGAGGTCCGGCTCTGGTTGTGCAGCTCGGGGCACAGGCGGAAGAAGGATTTTACCGGCAACAACATATCGACCACGCGCAGAAACTCCGTCACGCAGAGATCGTAATCATTCACCTCGGTCAGAAGCTCGCGCACGAGGGAGTCGAGCACGCCTTCCATTGGGGCCAGTAAAACACGCATAGCAGTACCTGTGAAAAAAGACGCGCTATAGTAGCCGCTCTCTATATCGCTGGGAAGCGCTTCTGTTCAGGGAGAAAATCAGCCGGCGTTGCCCCGACAACGGCGCGAAACGCCGCCGAAAATGCCGCCTGCCCGGAAAACCCCAGCATCCAGGCCACCTGTTTAACCGGGTATCCGTTGGCGAGCAGGTCCAGCGAGGCACAAATCCTTGCTCGCTGTCGCCAGGCCCGGAAGCTAAAGCCGGTATCTTTGATAAACGCGCGTGAGAATGTGCGTTCAGACATCGCGGCCTGTTCCGCCAGCCTTTCCATCGAAACGTCCCAGAGATTGCTGGTAATGATGTCACAGGCAACGCGATGTAACCGCTCATCCACCGGCATCGGTAATTCGGCCGAAATCTGCTGCGCCTCGCTGAGGATTTCGAGCAGCAAAACGGCCATGCTGCGCTGGCTGGCTGGCTGGTATTGCGCACTGAACAGCCCGGCAATCAGCTCTTTGAACAACGCTGTCGCCGTAATCACGTGAACCTCTTCTTTCCGTTTAAAAGGCTCGCATTGCGATATCAGCGCCGGGCTAAACCAGACCGCGCGGAGCTCCGTTGTGGATAACACGCTGTAGGTGTGCTCCTGAAAGGGAGGGATCCACAGCGCGCGCTGTGGCGGTATGACCCAACGCTTATTGCCGGTTTCGACCAGCATCACCCCTTTGATGGCAAACAAAAGCTGCCCCTGTGGATGCCGATGAGGCGGATCCACTTCGCCGCGCGTATAGCTAATTGCCCCTCTGGACCATCCGATGGCGTCGTCGTGAATTGGCGTTTTATCGATAACGGTTGGCATTTCACATTCCTCCCTTCCTCTTATGATGCTGCTTGTACACGTAACCGGAGAGAGACGCAATGCACATTCATTTTATCATTCATGAACATTTCGAAGCGCCAGGCGCCTATGAAATCTGGGGGAAAAATCGCGGCTGTAGTATGAGCTACTCCAGAGTTTATCATGGCGATCCGTTACCCGAGGATCTGCAGAGCACAGACTTGCTTATCATCATGGGCGGCCCGCAGTCACCTGCCACCACGCTTAAGGAGTGCCCCTGGTTTGATGCGCAGGCGGAAATGCGGCTCATAGGCCGCGCAATAGAGGCGGGTAAAACGGTGATTGGCGTTTGTCTGGGCTCGCAGCTTATCGGTGAAGCGCTGGGCGCAGCGTTTTGCCATAGCCCGGAAAAAGAGATCGGCAAATTTCCCGTCAGGCTCACGGATGCAGGCAAGGCGAACCCGCTGTTTGAGGATTTTGGCCACGAGCTGAACGTCGGTCACTGGCATAACGACATGCCAGGGTTGACGCCGCAGGCTAAGGTGCTCGCTTACAGCGAGGGCTGTCCCCGTCAGATCGTGCAATATGGCGAACGGGTTTACGGTTTTCAGTGCCATATGGAACTGACGCCGGAGGTCGTTGAGCTGCTGATTGAACATTCGCAGAACGATCTCCGCCGCGCGGCTGAATTTCGTTTTATCGAAACGGCGGAAAAACTTCGCTCGCATGATTATCGCGAAATGAATCAGGTGCTGTTTTCTTTTCTGGATAAACTCGCCGCCCAATACGATGCCTGACTCAGAGGCATTTCACTGGCTCGTCACTTCGCCACCGCACTCCCTTTCCTCTAAACTGTAGCCTGCCCCTGTGCGGTGATACCGGACGTTCCATCCTGGAATGTCTGGTATGCTCAAATTTCATGATGTGATCCGTGGCACATTTTTAGGTTTAATTGTATGATGAATGCGTTTCAGCAAGGACTATCACCATGAGCAAATCATTGAACATTATCTGGCAATATCTGCGCGCATTCGTTCTGATATACGCCTGCCTGTATGCCGGGATATTCATCGCGTCGCTGCTGCCCATCGTCATTCCCGGCAGCATTATCGGTATGCTGATCCTCTTTGTTTTGCTGGCGCTGCAAATCCTGCCCGCAAAATGGGTCAATCCCGGCTGCTTCGTCCTTATTCGCTACATGGCGCTGCTTTTCGTGCCTATCGGCGTCGGGGTCATGCAGTATTTTGACTTGCTCAAGGCCCAGTTCGGCCCGATTGTGGTCTCCTGCGCGGTCAGTACGCTGGTGGTTTTCCTTGTGGTGAGCTGGAGTTCGCATCTGGTGCATGGCGAACGTAACGTGGTCGGGGAGAAAACAAAAAAATGATGGCCAATATCTGGTGGTCGCTGCCGTTAACCCTGGCGGTGTTCTTCGCCGCGCGCAAGCTTGCCGCACGTTTTAAAATGCCGTTGCTGAACCCGCTTCTGGTGGCGATGGTGGTGATCATTCCGTTCCTGCTGCTCACCGGCATTCCTTACGAACGTTACTTTGCCGGCAGCAAAATTTTAAACGACCTGCTGCAGCCTGCCGTTGTGGCGCTCGCCTTTCCTTTATATGAGCAGCTCCACCAGATCCGCGCCCGCTGGAAATCCATCATTACCATCTGTTTTGTGGGCAGCCTGGTGGCGATGATCACCGGCACGTCGGTAGCGCTGTTGATGGGGGCCTCTCCGCAGATTGCCGCCTCTATTCTGCCTAAATCGGTGACCACGCCTATCGCGATGGCAGTGGGTGGCAGCCTTGGCGGGATCCCGGCCATCAGCGCGATGTGCGTCATTTTCGTCGGTATTCTCGGGGCGGTGTTTGGTCACACCCTGCTGAACGGGATGCGTATTCACACTAAAGCGGCACGGGGACTGTCAATGGGGACCGCCTCCCACGCCCTGGGCACCGCCCGCTGTGCGGAGCTGGACTATCAGGAAGGGGCGTTTAGCTCCCTGGCGCTGGTGATCTGCGGGATTATCACCTCCCTGCTGGCCCCGTTCATTTTCCCGCTGATTCTGGCGGTGATGGGCTAAAATTTGCGATGCGTCGCGCAAATTTCATTTTGATTTCATAAGTTGCATACACAATGAGAAGTGGATCACATATAAAGCCCTGACGGCTCCGTAAACTACCGATCCATTAACCTTTATGAGGCAAACGCCATGCACCCACGTTTTCAAGCTGCTTTCGCCCAGCTTGCAGAGAATTTGCAGTCAGCCCTGGCTCCCGTTCTGGCAGATGCACACTTCCCCGCCCTGCTGACCGCGGAGCAGGTCACGATGCTGAAACAGGCAACGGGACTGGACGAAGACGCGCTGGCTTTCGCACTGCTTCCTTTGGCTGCCGCCTGCGCGCGGGCCGATCTCTCCCACTTTAACGTCGGGGCCATTGCGCGCGGCGTCAGCGGAACCTGGTACTTCGGCGGCAATATGGAGTTCCTGGGCGCGACCATGCAGCAGACCGTTCACGCCGAGCAGAGCGCCATCAGCCACGCCTGGCTGCGCGGTGAAAAAGCCCTGAGCGCCATTACCGTTAACTACACCCCCTGCGGTCACTGCCGTCAGTTTATGAACGAGTTGAACAGCGGGCTGCAGCTGCGCATCAACCTGCCAGGCCGCGCGCCGCACACGCTGGGGGATTATCTGCCTGACGCGTTTGGCCCGAAAGATCTGGAGATCAAAACGCTGCTGATGGACGAGCAGGACCACGGTTACGCCCTGTCCGGCGATGACCTGAACCAGGCGGCCATTCGCGCGGCCAACAAAAGCCACACTCCGTACAGCAAGTCCCCGAGCGGCGTGGCGCTGCAGTGCCGCGATGGCCGGATCTTTAGCGGCAGCTACGCGGAAAACGCCGCGTTTAACCCAACCCTGCCTCCGCTGCAGGGCGCGCTTAACCTGCTGAGCCTGAACGGCTATGACTATCCGGACATTCAGCGCGCTATTCTGGCAGAAATTGCCGATGCGCCGCTGATTCAGTGGGATGCGACCGCCGCGACGCTTAAAGCGCTGGGCTGCACGACGATTGACCGCGTACTGCTTGCGTAATCCTTCCGGCGGGCAGAAATGCCCGCCAGTTTGCTGAAAAACCCCTCAGTTGAGTCGCTGTTTCTTGCGCTAACCAGGCGGGTAAAGTAGCCTGAGTTAAATTTCATCCACGAACGAGCCATCTCCATGTTAAAGCGCGTTTTTTACAGCCTGTCTGTCCTGGTCGGCATACTGCTGTTGATCGTGCTGGGTCTCGACCGCTGGATGAGCTGGAAAACCGCCCCCTACATCTTTGATGACCTGCAGGACCTGCCCTATCGTCAGGTTGGCGTGGTTCTCGGCACCGCCAAGTATTACCGCACCGGCGTGATTAATCAGTATTACCGTTACCGCATTCAGGGCGCGCTGAACGCCTACAACAGCGGCAAGGTGAACTACCTTCTGCTGAGCGGCGATAACGCCCTGCAAAGCTACAATGAACCGGTGACGATGCGGAAGGACCTGATTGCCGCGGGCGTGGATCCTGCCGATATCGTGCTCGACTACGCCGGATTCCGCACCCTGGACTCCATCGTGCGCACGCGTAAAGTCTTCGACACCAACGACTTCATCATCATCACCCAGCGCTTCCACTGCGAGCGCGCGCTGTTTATCGCGCTGCATATGGGCATTCAGGCGCAGTGTTACGCGGTGCCGTCGCCAAAAGATATGCTGAGCGTGCGCGTCCGCGAGTTCGGCGCGCGTTTTGGCGCCCTGGCCGATCTGTATATCTTCAAACGCGAACCGCGCTTTTTAGGCCCGCTGGTGCCGATTCCGGCGATGCACGAAGTGCCGGAAGACGCGCAGGGTTACCCGGCCGTCACGCCCGAACAGCTGCTGGATATGCAGAAAAAAGAGAAATAGCAGGGCCGCCTTTATACTTTCTTTACGCCGGGCCTGACGCTTTTTATCCCCCCTTTACGTCGGCTCTTTTAAGCTGAGTTCACTGCCGCTACGGCTTCATTGAAGAATGACTATGAACTCAATAATGAATGCGTTTTTCCTCAAAAGTCTCCGTCCGTATTTTAACTTTCCCGGTTTATCACTTCCTGGCGCACTCAATTCCGGTCTCTGGCTTGATGAAAAAATTGACGCCCTGCAGCACAACATTTCAGTGGAAGTGGCAGATTATCTGGAACGTTACCCGCAGACGAAACATGTAGACGTTTACCTGAACGATATCAACGGCACGATGCGCGGCAAGCGTCTGTCGGTGGAGAGCATGCTGAGCCTGGAAAAAGGCTGTTATTTTCCCCTTTCGGTCTACTCGATGGATCAGAAAGGAAAAATCGCCGCCCCGCTTCATGATGAGCCGGACCGACTCTGCGTTCCGGTCGCCGGCTCCCTGCGCCCCTGTCCGCAGGATCCGCAGCATAACGCGCAGATCCTGCTGACGATGAAAGACAGCGACGATACCCCCTGCCCGCTTGAGCCGCGCGTGATACTGCAGAACGTGCTGGCCCGCTTCCATCAGCACGGCCTCTTCCCGGTGATTGCACCGGAAATCGAGTTCTATCTGACGGGGCATGACGATCGGGATCCGAAAAATCAGGGCTGTTTTCACATGGATACTACGACAGCCCACGCGGCGCTGTTTGACGAGCTGGAACAGCTGGCGCACCTGCAGCGCATCCCGATGTGCGGGATCGTGGCGGAAGCCGAGTCCGGTCAGTACGAATTAAACCTGAAGCACAGCCATCGCGTCGTTGAGGTCTGCGATAACGTGCTGGCGCTTCGTCGCCTGACCCGATACGTTGCCGAAAAGCACGGCCTGCAGGCCAACTTTATGGCTAAGCCTTTCAGCCAGCTTTCCGGCAGCGGCCTGCACTTCCATTTCAGCCTGAACAATCGTCACGGCGAAAACGTCTTTGCTTCCCCGGTGAATGCGCTTAACAGCATGATGCGTTTGTGCATCGCGGGCCAGCTGGCGCTGATGCCCGCCTCTGTCGCCATTCTTGCGCCGGGCGTTAACGCGTTTCGTCGCCTGCGTAAAAACCTGACGGAGCCCGTATTTAACTCCTGGGGCTATAACACCCGCTCCGCCGCCCTGCGTATTCCCTGCTCGGATGACCACAACCGCCGTATCGAGTACCGGCTGGCCGGGGCCGATGCCAATCCGTATCTGGTGGCAGCCACTATCCTGACCGGTATGCTGTACGGGCTGGAAAACACCGACGACGAGGATTTGCCCGAACCGCAGCACGATCGTCCCGAGCTGCCGCTGTTTCAGCAGGAGGCGATTGAGACCTTTGCCCGCTGTCAGTACCTCACCGACAGCCTGGGCGACGCTTTTTCCGAACAGTGGGTCGCCTGCAAGCTCTCTGAACTCGACTGGTTTGAGCGCATTGTGACCCGAGAGGAGTCACAGCTGGCATAAGGCATAAAAAAGCCCGCTCGATGAGCGGGCCGGATAACGCGAGGAGCAATTACTTCTTACGCGCGTACTTCAGTGAATCCAGCGCAACCGCGAAGATAATGATGGCGCCTTTGATAATGTACTGCCAGTACGGGTTCACGCCGATATAGGTCAAGCCGTAGTTGATGACGGTGAAGATGATCACACCGGTCACCACGCCCAGTACGGTACCGACGCCGCCGCTGAAGGAGACGCCGCCCACCACGCAGGCTGCGATTGCATCCAGCTCGTACATAAAGCCAAGGTTGTTGGTTGCAGAGCCGATACGGCCCGCTTCCAGCATCCCGCCGAAGGCGTAGAACACGCCGGACAGCGCATAGATGAAGAGCAGGTTCAGGGCAACGTTTACGCCGGAGACTTTCGCCGCTTCCGGGTTACCGCCGATTGCGAAGATGTTTTTACCAAAGCGCGTTTTGTTCCACAGGATCCAGACGAAGGCCACCGCAATCAGCGCATAGAAGGTGATATACGACAGGCGGAAGCTGCCCAGCGCGATGAACCCTTGCGTAAAGGTCGAGAAGCCGCTGTCAAAACCCGAGATTGGGGAAGCACCGACAAAGTCGTAGTACAGGGAGTTAATACCGTAAACGATGATCATCGTACCCAGCGTGGTGATAAATGGCGTCACGTTCAGATAGGCGATGATAATACCGTTGATCAGACCAATCACCGCACCGATGGCGCAGACAATCAGGATCACCACGAAAATCGGCATGGTGGCCATTTCCGGGAAGACCTTGTTGGCGTTTTCCATCGACTGCAGCAGGGTTGCCGCGATAACTGCCGCCAGACCCACCTGGCGACCGGCAGAAAGGTCCGTCCCCTGGGTCACGATCAGGCCCGCCACGCCCAGCGCAATGATAATACGCACGGAGGACTGGGTCAGAATGTTACTCAGGTTCAGCAGGCTTAAGAACGTAGGGTCCTGGAAAATGATGATAGCCAGCAGTACTAAAAGAACAACGTAAATACCGCCTTCTTTCAGGTAAGTGAGAAAACTTTTTTTATTTAACGCACTCATGAGGAGCCCCTGATCTTAAAGGTGCAAAGACGCAAGACGCAAAATTTCGTTTTGCGTTGTCGTTTTGGTGTCAACAATACCGGCAACGAGACCATTGCTCATAACCAGAATACGATCCGTGATCCCTAACAATTCCGGCATTTCGGAAGAAATAATAATGATCCCTTTATTCTTTTTCGCCAGCTCGGCAATCAGCTGATAAATTTCAAACTTCGCGCCGACGTCAATACCGCGGGTCGGTTCATCCAGCATCAGAATTTCTGGCTGGGTTAATAACCAACGTCCGATAATGACTTTCTGCTGGTTACCGCCTGACAGCGAACCAATTTGGGTGCGGTGTCCTGGCGTTTTCACGCGCATGGAGTCAATAACCCATTGGGTATCGCTCTTCATGCGGGAGTTATCCAGCAGTCCGACTTTGTTTTTGTAATTGCGAATGTTAGAAATTAACGAGTTAAAGTTAATATCCAGATAGGCATAAATACCGGTCGAACGACGCTCTTCCGTCACCAGCGCAAAACCATTATTAATGGCTTCGTTGGCGTTGTGGTTGTTAATTTTCTTTCCGTGCAGCGTAATGGTGCCCTGAGCTTTCTCACGGATGCCAAACAGGGTTTCCACGATATCGGTACGTTTTGCCCCGACCAGACCGGCAATCCCCAGGATTTCGCCCTTGTGCAGGTCGAAGGAGACATCGCGAATAGACGGCTGACGTAACGAGGTCAGATTGCGCACTTCCAGGATCACTTCGCCCGGCTTGTTTTCTTTGTCCGGGAAGCGCTGGTTAAGGGAACGGCCGACCATCATGGCGATGATCTTGTCCATGTCCAGCCCTTCCAGCGGCTGCGTGGCAATCCACTGACCGTCGCGCAGGATGGTAATCTCATCGCACAGCTGGAAGATCTCTTCCATTTTGTGGGAGATATACACAATGCCGCAGCCGCGATCTTTTAGCTTACGAATAATGGTAAAAAGGTGATTAACCTCTTTTTCCGTTAATGACGATGTCGGTTCGTCCATGATGACGATTTTCGCATCATAGGAGAACGCTTTGGCGATTTCGATCATCTGCATCTGGGAGACGGATAATGTTCCCACGCGGGCGCGCGGATCGATATCAATATCCAGCTCATCGAAAATCGCTTTGGTGTCGCGATACATTTTTTCCTGATCGACAAAGACACCCTTGGTTGGATAACGCCCCAACCACATGTTATCCATGACTGAACGCTGCAGCACCAGGTTTAATTCCTGGTGAACCATCGAGATACCGTTTTCCAGTGCTTCTTTCGCTGAATGGAAATCGATCTCTTTCCCCTGAAAAAGAATGCTGCCAGAATCTTTTTGATAGATCCCAAAAAGACATTTTAATAATGTTGATTTACCCGCACCGTTCTCCCCCATCAGGGCATGAATAGAGTGAGGACGAACTTTTAAATTAACATTATCGAGTGCCTTAACGCCGGGAAATGACTTGTTGATACCGCTCATTTCCAACAGGTATTCACCGGATGACTGAGTATTTGTGCTGACCATAATTATACCTTGTTGGCCTCGCATATCGCGTTATAAAAGGGCGCAACGAATTGCGCCCAGTGGAGACAGTACCGCTAACTTATTTACCGATAAACTCAGCCAGGTTGGACTGGTCTACGCCCACGTAAGGTACGCGAACGATTTTGTTTTCAATTTTCCAGCTGGTGCCATCAGCCGCGCCTTTACCATCGGCCAGGTTTTTCGCCAGATCGAAGGTCGCTTTCGCCTGGTTGTTGGCATCGTTCAGAACGGTACCGGCCATCGCACCGGATTTAACCAGCGCCAGCGCTTCAGGCAGTGCATCTACGCCGAACACAGGAATGGAGGATTTGTTGTGTGCTTTCAGCGCTTCTACCGCACCCATTGCCATCGCATCGTTGTTCGCGATAACCACTTCGATTTTGTTCGCATTAGGGCCGGACAGCCACGCGTCCATTTTATCTTTCGCCTGAGCGGTATCCCACATCGCGGTATCTAACGCCAGCTGCTGGGTTTTCAGACCCTTGTCGTTCAGCTCTTTGATAACGTAAGTGGTACGGGCTTCAGCATCCGGGTGGCCGGGTTCGCCTTTCAGCAGCACGAACTGAATCTGACCGTCTTTGTTCAGGTCCCAGTTCGGGTTCGCCGCCCAGTGTTTTGCGATCAGATCGCCCTGAATAATACCGGACTCTTTGGAGTCGGTACCGACGTAATACGCTTTGTCGTAGCTATCTAGCGCTTTACGGGAAGGTTCTTTGTTGAAGAAGACGATTGGCACGTTCTGGCCGCGCGCTTTTTCAATAACTGTGCCTGCTGCAGCCGGGTCAACCAGGTTGATGGCCAGGGCTTTCACGCCTTTCGCCAGCAGAACGTCAATCTGGTCGTTCTGTTTGGACTGGTCGTTCTGGGAGTCGTTCATCAGCAGCTGAACGTCTGGCGCTGCTTTCGCATCTTTCTCAATCGCTTTACGCACAACAGACATGAAGTTGTCGTCGTATTTATAGATGGTCACACCAATACGGGTATCCGCAGCGTGCGCTGCTGCACCAAAAAGCATGCTTGCCATTACGGCAGACAGGGTCAACACCTTCTTATTCATGGTATCTCCGGTTTTTTTTATGCAGGGTAGTTCTTGTGAATAACGATCGGCGGGCAGGTGTTAATAAAACGTTACTGACAGCCGAAGTTCACTTATAAAATTTCTATCTTCCGTGTTCGGTAACGCTCCAGAAATGCGTTTTATTCGTTGTTTGCGGCACATTGGCTATAGTGAAAGTGAATAATCACCGTTACATAGCGTTTCAGCCCCTAAAACGCTGACATCATAGTCAGCGCCTTGTTAAGATACTGTGAATTTACTCACAGATTGAAAACGGTTACATCACCTGATGTAATCAGTTAGTGATCGGAACCACAATTTGCCGGGCCGCGACGGAGTGCCGACGCACTAAAGTTGGCATGAAACAGTGTGTTGCGCCCGGATCCAGCAGCCCTGCCGCCCCCTGTAACGCCAGCTCAGTCGCCAGTTTCGCCATAGAAGCAATGGGGTAACGCACCGTTGTCAGCTGCGGGTCGGTGTAACGGGCAATCGGAATATCATCAAAACCAATGAGTGATAAATGCTGTGGCACCGCAATGCCGTTATCTTTCAGCGCCGTCAGAGCTCCTGCCGCCATGCTGTCGTTATAGGCAAACACCGCAGTAAGCTGCAGGTTGCGGCCCAGCAGCTCCACCATTGCCGCCTCGCCGCCCTGCATGTCCGGCGTACCGGTGCCCGTCCAGCTTTCTGACGGCGTAATGCCGTGCTCTTTCAGGGCGTTTTGCCACCCCTCGCGCCGCAGGTCGTCATCTTCAATATGATGACTGGAAGCCAGATAGCCGATCCGCTGATGCCCGTTGTTTATGAGCATTTTCGTCGCCATCATGGCGCCGCTGACGTTATCCAGCCCGACGCAGCGGTGGGCATAGCCGGGGACGATGCGGTTGATCAGCACCATGCCCGGGATCTGATCCATAAAGCCGGTTAGCTCTTCATCGCTCAAGGCTTTTGAGTGGACAATCAAGGCGTTACAGCGCTGGCGGATCAGCACTTCGATGGCATGGCGCTCCTTTTCCGCCTCATGATAGCTATTGCCGATCAGGACATATTTCTGATGCTGCTGGGCGACCACGTCGACCGCTTTGACCAGCGCGCCGAAAAAGGCATCCGATACATCCATCACCACCACGCCAATGGTGTCGCTGACCTGCGTCGCAAGCGCCTGGGCATTGGCATTTGGCCGGTACCCGAGCTGGGTCACGGCTTTCATTACGGTTTCACGGGTTTCAGGGCTGACCAGCGCGCTATTGTTCAGCACGCGTGAGACGGTAGCCACAGAAACGCCCGCCTGACGGGCGACGTCACGAATGGTGATCATATTCACCATCCTTCAAAGGATTGCAGCAACTCACAGACACCCCCTGTGTTTAGCAAGGTGGCTATTTTGGCAGCGAGAGAAAGGGGACTACGTGAAGAAGCTCACACTCATGAAAACGCTTACATCCGTTTTGTTAATGATTGTGATCCAGATCGTTATCTGGATGTGTTCCTCAATGATACCCCTGAAGCATGTGCGGTTAACTGACGCCACACCCACTCCAGCGGTCCCTGGCGGAAATAACGTAGCCAGAGAACAGAAAACGCCAGGTTAATTCCCCAGACCGGAATAACAAACGCCAGCAGCGTGAGGCGGTCGAATTTCATAAACAGGCCAAGATGATAGAAAAGCGTGGTGCAGATAAGCGTTTGCAGGAGGTAATTGCTCAACGCCATGCGGCCTACGCAGGCGATAGCGCTGACGATCCACAGGCGGGAAAGCGTTGGCCAGAAGCCATAGATCAATGCCGCATAGCCGATGGTCTGGAACGGCGCGCTCAGTTCGCGCGGCACCTGGAGCAGGAACGCGCACCAGCGGTAATCCCAGTGGATGTGCCACTGCGTGATTATCGCCGGGAGGTTAATCAGCAAGCCGATCAGCACCAGCCCGACACCCGTTCGCCGATAGTGACGCAGGCTGAACTCCCCTTTCAGCCAGCCGGTGCGCATCAGTGACGCGCCCATCAGCATCATGCCCGCCAGCTGCCAGCCGTATTGCGCGCCCAGCGCAAGGAGGTTATCTCCCAGCATATCCGCGCGGTTGCTTATCGCTTCCGTACCGCCCTTCAGCTTCCAGTACTGTTCGTACTGCAGGTTAGCGGCATCCGGGATCCAGGAACGGTTCGTCGCCTCGCCGGAGATCATCCCCAGCAGCAGCAGGACCCCAAGCCCCATGACATAGAGCATCACGCCGGTGTTAAACAGGCTTTTTACGCTGTGCGCATCGCGAATCAGACGCCAGCAGATGAGCCCGACTAACCCATACGCGAGAAGAATATCGCCGTCCCAAAAGAACAGGCCGTGGATAAAGCCGAGGAGAACCAGCAGCGTCAGGCGCGACTGGATCCAGCGCGTACCACGTTTGAGGAGCAGTTGCAGACCTGCACCAAACAGCAGGGCAAACAGCGTGAGGAATTTAACCTGCGCGAAGAGATCGAGGACAGCCCAGGTCCAGGCATCACTGCGCGTGATGTCGCCATACCAGGCGGGATTGAGATAAGCCGCCTTCGGCAGGCCGAAGGCGCTGATATTAAGCAGCAGGATACCGAGAATGGCGACGCCGCGAACAAAATCGAGCGTGACGTTTCGCTCCATGGTTCCTGCCCTGTAAGACTTAGTTGTGGTGACGCACGGCGCGCAGGAACTCCTGGCGGGTATTCTGGCTCGATTTGAACAGGCCGCCCAGCGACGTGGTGGTCGTTGCACTGGTCGCATCACGCACGCCGCGCGCCTTCACGCAGTAATGAACCGCGTCGATAGAGACGGCCACGTTATTGGTGCCCAGCAGCGTTTGCAGCGCGGTCAGGATCTGCTGCGTCAGACGCTCCTGCACCTGCGGACGCTGAGCAAAGAACTGCACGATGCGGTTGATCTTCGACAGGCCAATCACCGTATCTTTTGGGATATACGCCACGGTCGCTTTACCGTCGATGGTCACAAAATGGTGTTCGCAGGTGCTGGTCAGCGTGATATCGCGTACCGTCACCATCTCATCCACTTTCATCTTGTTTTCAATGACGGTGATTTTCGGGAAATTGGCGTAATCCAGCCCGGAGAAAATTTCGTCGACGTACATTTTCGCGATGCGGTGCGGCGTCTCCATCAGACTGTCGTCACTCAGATCGAGATTCAGCAGCTCCATGATATCGGTCATATGACCGGCAATCAGACGCTTGCGGGTTTCATTGTCCAAATCCTGTACGGGCGGACGCAGTGGCGTTTCAAGACCGCGCGCAACCAGGGCTTCGTGGACCAGGGCAGCTTCTTTACTGAGTGATGACATTTTGTTCTCCTGCAGGTGTGGCGTCTTTTGCCCTCGTTGTGGCAAAAGTATGCGCTCATTGTGCGTGAGGCGGCGCACATAATCCAGTATTCACGACGATAATTATTGCAATTGCTGTTGCCTTTCAGCGTGACGATTCCAGACCAGGACTCCCCCGACGAACAGCGCAACGCCCGCCAGCCCCAGCGCTGGCTCCAGCCGGTGGGTAAGCCAGGTTGATAACGCCGAGGTCATCGGGCCAATCAACTGACCAATCGCATACCCGGTGGTGAGCAGGCCGGCCATATAGCGCGTGTGGTTTGGCGCCAGCTCGCGACCGTATAAAAGAGAGAGCTGCACGGCACACAGGAAACCGCCCCCCACCAGCAGCCCGCCCGTCAGCAAACCGCCAATCCCCGGCAGCAGCCAGGCCGCCAGCACGCCAGCTCCCTGTAACCAGAGCACGATAGCCAGCCTGCGGTTAGCCGTTGAGGTGTGGCGTAAAAGAATACTGAGTGCAATGCCCACCACGGCGGCGATGCCAAAAATCGGCCAGACAAACTGGGCAAACAGGCTGCCGGGAAAACGCACCGCCGCCATTTGCGACAGGAATGTCGCCGGGAGGATATAGCCAAACCCGGCCAGGCTGTAGCTCCAGACCAGGCGCTTTAAATCCGCCGTCAGCACCAGCGGCTCCGGCGCGGTGCCTGGGCGATGGAGCTGGCCGGATCGCGGAAGGTAGCGCGCCACCAGCGCAATCAGCACCAGCGCCAGCACGCCGTAGATTTGCCATGCCGCACCGGCCGAAAGAGATTTCGCCTGAATATAAACGGCGAGCAGCCCGCTCAGGGCAATGCCCGCCCCCGGCCCGGCAAACACGGCGGCGCTCAGGCCCGGTTTACCCAACTGCCCCAGCCGTTCGTTGGTCCAGGCGGCAATGAGTACCATCGACCAGCCGCTCATGCAGCCAATCACGAAGCGCAGCAGGCCGTGCACGACGGCGTTATCCGCCGCCGCGGAGAGCAGCGTCAGCGCAACCGCGCCGGTAATGCCAAGCCAGAGGCGCGTTTCCACAAAGCGGTGCGCGCGCATGGCATCCCATGCGCCCACCAGATAGCCCAGATAATTCATCGCCGCGACCAGACCCGCGCTGGTCAGCGTAAGCTGCCCGGCAGCAATCATGAGCGGCACCTGAGGCGTAAAGGCAAAGCGCCCTATCCCCATTGCCACCACCAGAACGACAAACCCACTGAGCGCAATACGCAGCGCCATGACCGCCCCAATTGTTAAAAAAAAGTAAATTTATGATGCAGCATCTCGCCGTCTGGCGAAAGTGAAAGTTACTCACAGGTCAATGAAAAGGCTGTATTATGGTTTTTATGAATACGCATTCTCATTAAGGAGCCCTGCATGGAACTGCTCGAAGAGCACCGTTGTTTTGAAGGTCGACAGCAGCGCTGGCGGCATGACTCCACCGTCCTGAACTGTGCGATGACGTTCAGCATTTTCCTGCCGCCGACGGAAAATCCGCCGGTTCTGTTCTGGCTTTCAGGCCTGACCTGCAACGACGAAAACTTCACCACCAAAGCGGGCGCGCAGCGTGTTGCCGCCGAGCTGGGTATTGCGCTGGTGATGCCTGATACCAGCCCGCGTGGCGATGATGTGGCCGACGATGCAGGATACGACCTGGGCAAAGGCGCCGGGTTTTATCTCAATGCGACCGAGCAGCCCTGGGCGCGCCACTACCGCATGTATGACTACATTCGCGACGAGCTGCCCGCGCTGATTCAGTCCGGGTTTGCGGTAAGCGACCGCTGCGCCATCAGCGGACACTCCATGGGCGGACACGGGGCGCTAATCATGGCGCTAAAAAATCCGGGAAAATACGTCAGCGTGTCGGCATTTGCGCCAATTGTGAACCCAACGCAGGTGCCGTGGGGGCAGAAAGCCTTCACGAACTATCTGGGTGAAGATGAAGCAAAATGGCAGGAATGGGACAGCTTTGCGCTGATGCTGGCCAGCAGCTCGGCAAATGCGATCCCGATGCTTATCGATCAGGGCGATGCGGATCAGTTCCTCGCCGGGCAGCTACAGCCTGCGGTGCTCGCAGAAGCGGCACGCCAGAAGGACTGGCCGCTGACGCTGCGCATTCAGCCGGGGTATGACCACAGCTATTACTTCATCGCGTCCTTTATTGAGGATCATCTCCGCTTCCACGCGGAGCATTTGTTTGGGTAAGTGCGAGTGTGTGCGCTCTGATGCCCTCACCCTGGCCCTCTCCCACAGGGAGAGGGAACAAATACTAAAAACGGCAACTTACGTTGCCGTTTTGCTTTTACCCTGGCCTCATCAGAACTTGTAATCCACACCGACAAAGTAGCGACGGCCATCTTCCGTATAGCTGTAATCGTCGCGGCTCAGATCTTTATCCAGCAGGTTCTGCACGCCCGCGCGCAGCTTAACGGCTTTCGTTACCTGCCACGCGGCGCCGGTATTCCAGATGACATAGCCACCCGGCGTTGCTGCACTGCTGGTCAGCGCGCGTTTCTCACCGGTGTAGTTGCCCTGAACGTAGAACGACCAGTCCTGCGTTGCCTTCCAGTCAACGGTACCGTTGGCGGTATGGAACGGCAGATCGGACAGCGGCTTGTTGCCGCCGTTGCTGATATCGCGACCGTCGTTGTAGGTGTAGTTCAGCGTCACCTTCCAGTCTTCGGCAACCGGGAACTTAACCTCGGTTTCCACACCGCGGATGCGCGCCTTGTTAACGTTGTAGTAGCGGAAAATCGGTTCACCGTCCGCATTCAGGCCAACGTAGTTAGGGTAACCCTGCGCCTGTTTTGCATTGGCCGTACGGCTGATGCTGATGCGGTCATCCACGTTATTCTGGAAGGTGGTGACGCTGGCCTGCACGCCCTCTAACCAGCCCTCTTCCCCGCTGTAGTACAGACCAAATTCAAAGCTCTCGCTGGTTTCCGGTTTCAGATCCGGGTTACCGACAATCTCACAGGCACCGCGACACGAGCCGGTAACCCAGTCCGGGCTAAGCTGCAGCAGCGACGGCGCTTTAAACGCGGTGGCCCAGCCCCCTTTCACCGTTACGGTATCGGTCGCGTTGTAAACCAGATAGGCTCGCGGGCTCCAGTGATCGCCGTAGGTATCATGGTCGTCCATACGGATGCCGGTGGTCAGCGCCAGAGGTTCAAAGAGACGCCACTCGTCTTCCAGAAACAGGGCATACTGGCTTGTCGACGTACTGCTGCTGGAACCGCCCGTCAGGTTGACCGGATCTTTCAGCTTATCGTGACGCCATTCGCCGCCGAAGGTCAGCAGCTGGTTGATTTCGCCCAGCGGCAGCACGTATTTTCCGTCCACCGCGTTGCTCTCGGAGGTGATAGGATTGCTGTTGCCCGGATTTTTGTTATCCACCTTTTCGCCGTAAACCTTCAGCTCGCTGTTGCCGACGCCCCAACGGCCGTTGTGGCTGAGTGAGTAGTTCTGACGTTCAAGGCGGTTTTTGTCGAGGGAATCCGAGTCGCGATCCTGACGGTCGAAGCCGTAGCCCGCCGTAAAGTCGTGATTTTCAGACGGTGTCCAGGCGAATTCCACATTCGCATCGCGGCTGGTGAAGCCTTCAATGCGCGGCGTTTCACCGCTCGCCGTGGTGGAGGACTTCTGCTGACCGTCTTTCTCACGCTTCGCGAGGCTACCGTAGCCTTTCAGCCCCAGCAGGCCGTCCACCAGCGGACCGCTGGTATAGAACTGGCCGTTGTACGTGTCTCCACGGTCGCGGTGCTCCTGAATCGTGGAATCAGCGCTCAGGGTGCCCGTCCATTTCTGGCCGATTTTTTTGGTGATAATGTTCACCACGCCGCCCAGCGCATCGGAACCGTACAGAGAAGACATCGGTCCGCGCACCACTTCGATGCGTTCGATGGCGTCAACCGGCACCCAGTTGAGGTCGAAATCATTATGGCGGAACACCGCGTTACGCGAGTTGACGCGCTTGCCGTCGATCAGGATCAGCGTATAGCTGCTGTCCAGTCCACGAATACTTACCCCTTTACGGTTGTCCCCTTCGCTCGTGAGCTGAACGCCCGGCACCTCCCGTAACACATCTTTCAGATTCTGAACGGGTTTGCGCTGCAAATCTTCCTGGGTAATCACGCTGATGCTTGCCGGTGCGTCTTTCAGGTTTTGCTCGGTCGCGGAGGCCGTTACAACCATTGTGTCGCCGGATTCCGCTGCGATAACAGGCAGGGCCAGGGACATTGCGGACGCACAAAGTCCTCCCCTGACGAAGGGATTCAACCTAAACATTCCATATCTCCATGAGGTAAATACAACTAAATCAAATCATCATTGCTCACAGCGTCTTCCTTGCCGCCCACATCTGCGGTGGGTCGGTGATACGCTTATTTTTGATAACGATAAAGCAAACGATAATTATTATCAATTAAATTGTTAAAAAATATATCTTTATTTCAGGATGCGGGCATAAAAAAACCCGCTCGAATGAGCGGGTTAAAAGAGAGGAAGTGCGGTTATTGTTTAAATCGTTCCGGGAATTCCATTTCACTGTAGCGAACGAATTTTGTTCCTTTCGTCAGCTTGTAGCCAAACCAGATGACGAGGAACAGCGGAATACCAATGTAGGTCGCCGTCACGGCGCCCCAGTCAATGGTGTCCGCCAGGAACGCTTCATAGTTCTGTCCAAGCGTAATGATCAGGCACAGAATGAAGGCGAAAATAGGACCCAGCGGGAAGAAGCCGGAGCGATACGGCAGCGAGTTAATATCGTGACCCTGCTTAACGAAACCGCGGCGGAAACGGTAGTGGCTAATGGCAATCCCCAGCCAGGCAATAAAGCCCGTCATCCCGGACGTGTTAAGCAGCCACAGGTACACCGTCTGGTTGCCAAACATGGAGGTCAGGAAGCACAGACCGGCAATCACCGTCGTAGCGTACAGTGCGTTACGCGGCACGCCGCCACGGGACAGCTTCGCGAAGATACGCGGGGCTTTACCGTCGCATGCCAGCGTGTAGAGCATACGGGTAGAGGCGTACATCCCGGAGTTACCGGCTGAAAGCACAGCGGTCAGGATAACGGCGTTCATCACCGCCGCGGCTGAAAGCAGACCGGCGTGCTGGAAGACCAGCGTGAACGGGCTGACGCTAATGTCTTTTACGTCATTACGCAGCAGGCTTGGATCGGTGTACGGGATAATCAGGCTGATAATCAGGATCGCGAACACATAGAACAGCAGGATACGCCAGAATACCTGACGGACCGCGCGCGGAATATTTTTCTCCGGGTTCTCTGACTCACCGGCGGCGATACCAATCAGCTCGGTCCCCTGGAAGGAGAAGCCGACAATCATCGCCACGCCAATCATCGCCGACAGTCCACCGGCAAACGGCGCATCGCCTATCGTCCAGTTACTCCAGCCAACAGGTTCAGCGCCTTTGAAAATACCAACGATCATCGCCACACCGACGACGATAAAGATGATGACGGTTGCCACTTTAATCAAAGAGAACCAGTATTCCGCTTCGCCGAAACCGCGTACGGAGATGTAGTTCAGCAGGAAGATGACGGCCAGGAACAGGGCGCTCCAGATCCAGCCCGGCGTATCCGGGAACCACCAGTTCATCACCAGCTGTGCGGCGACAAGGTCAACGGCGATAGTGACCGCCCAGTTGTACCAGTAGTTCCAGCCCAGCGCGAAGCCGAAGCCTTCTTCAACGTATTTTTGACCGTAGGTTGAGAACGAACCGGATACCGGCATATACGCGGCCAGTTCGCCGAGACTGGTCATCAGGAAGTACACCATCAGGCCAATCAGGATATAAGAGAAGAGTGCCCCACCCGGGCCTGCTGCCGAAATCGTTGCGCCAGAGGCAACGAAAAGACCTGTACCGATTGAGCCGCCAATGGCGATCATCGTCAGGTGACGCGCCTTGAGTTCACGACGTAGCGTGGGCGCTTCTGTGGTTTTAATTTCTGAAACCATATGAAAATGCTGTCCATTTAATAAATGAGGCGCGATTGTAGCAGACGATCCGCGTTCCTTCCGGCAGAAATACTCAGTTATAAGAGAGCTTCATGACTCGGCCAGGATTATAAGTAAAGCATAAAAATGTGGGGTGACAGGCGCGCGTAGCCCCGGTAAGCGAAGCGCCACCGGGGAAGGTTAAATGGCGCAGTAGCGCAGAAAACGCTGCAGAGAGCTGGAAAGGTGTTTCTGACGGTGATGGATGCACCATAGCGTGCGCACCAGCTTCGGCAATGGAACCGGGATTTCAACCAGCGACCCCGTCTCAAGCTGTTCGGCAATGACGCGCCGGGAAAGACAGCTGATCCCCAGGCCATGACGCACCGCGTGCTTAATCGCCTCTGAGTTCCCCAGCTCCATCCCTAACTGGAAATGCGGCAGATGGGAAAGCAGCAAATAATCGACAATTTCACGCGTGCCGGAGCCCTGCTCGCGCAGGATCCACTGCGCCTGCGCCAGGCGCTCCAGCGTCACCTCGCCCTGCAATAACGACGAGGCCGGGGACGCAAACACCACCAACTCATCTTCCAGCCAGGGCTCGGCAATGATATCGACGTTATGACAAGGTCCTTCGATGAGGCCGATATCCACGCGGAAATCGATCACCGCGTTGATAACGTCCTGGCTATTGCCCACGCTCATCTCCAGCGGCAGGGTGGGAAAATCCCGGCGGTAGCGGGCAATCACTTCCGGCAGAATGTAGTTCCCAATGGTGCTGCTGGCATAGACGCGGATCGCGCCGTTGTCTTCGCGGAACAGCTGTTCGATTTCGATAGCCTGCTCCAGCAGCGCCAGCGCGCGTGGATAAAGAAGACGACCGTGCTCGTTGACCACCAGACGCTTCCCTACCCTGTCGAAAAGCTGCACGCCCAGCTGTCCTTCAAGATCGGTCAACGCCGCGCTGACCGCAGACTGCGAGAGCGCCAGCATTTGTGACGCCTGGGTTGTCGAGCCGCTTTTCAGCACCTCGGCAAACACTTCCAGCTGACGCAATGTAATGTGCATGGTTGCTTACCACTTATATAGATTGATTATAAGTATATAATCAATTTTATTTTTAAGCCAGAGCGCCGTAACCTTTAGCCAGACAAAGGAGAAGGTTATGTCAGAAATCACCCTACAACATCATCGTACAGTGCGGCACTTCGTGCCGGGCCTTGCGCTTAGCGCAGCAGTGACCGCCGTAGCATTATGGGGCGGCAGCATCCCGGCTATCGCAGGCGCGGGTTTTAGCGCGTTGACGCTGGCCATTTTGCTGGGCATGGTCGTGGGAAATACCGTTTACCCACATATCTGGAAATCCTGCGACGGCGGCGTGATCTTTGCCAAACAGCACCTGCTGCGTCTCGGGATCATCCTTTACGGCTTCCGTCTCACTTTTTCGCAGATTGCGGACGTGGGCGTGAGCGGAATTGCCATCGACGTCCTGACCCTGACCAGCACCTTTTTGCTGGCCTGCTTTATCGGCCAGAAAGTCTTTGGCCTGGATAAGCAAACCAGCTGGCTAATCGGTGCCGGGAGCAGTATCTGTGGGGCCGCGGCGGTGCTGGCAACAGAGCCAGTCGTTAAAGCCGAAGCCAGCAAGGTGACCGTGGCGGTAGCGACGGTGGTGATCTTCGGTACGCTGGCGATCTTCCTCTACCCGGCTATGTATCCGCTGGTGGCGCACTGGTTTAGCCCGGAAACCTACGGCATCTATATCGGTTCGACCATGCACGAAGTGGCCCAGGTGGTGGCGGCAGGACATGCCATTAACCCGGAAGCTGAAAACGCGGCGGTGATTGCCAAAATGCTGCGCGTAATGATGCTGGCACCGTTCCTGATTTTCCTCGCGGCGCGGGTTAAGCAGCTGGCACCGGCAGGCGGCAGCGAGAAAAGCAAAATCACCATTCCGTGGTTTGCGATCCTGTTCATCGTGGTTGCTATCTTTAACTCCTTCCACCTGCTGCCGAAAGCCGTTGTCGATATGCTGGTGACGCTGGATACCGTGCTGCTGGCGATGGCCATGGCGGCGCTGGGGGTCACTACACACGTCAGCGCGCTGAAAAAAGCCGGTGCCAAACCGCTGCTGATGGCGCTGGTGCTCTTCATCTGGCTGATTGTCGGCGGCGGAGCGATTAACCTGGCGGTGCACAGCCTGATGGCATAAACCATCTCGTCCTTCTCCTGCTAACCCGCTATCATAAGCGTTTCGGGTTAGCAGGAGTTTTTTTATGAAATATGTTGGAGCGCACGTCAGCGCTGCAGGTGGCCTTGCGAATGCCGCCATTCGCGCCGCCGAAATCGAGGCGACCGCTTTCGCCCTGTTCACCAAAAACCAGCGCCAGTGGCGCGCCGCAGCGCTCACCGCTGAGGTGATTGATGATTTCAAGGCCGCCTGTGAGAAGTATCACTACGGGCCAGGCCAGATCCTCCCCCACGACAGCTACCTGATCAACCTCGGTCACCCGGTTGAAGAGGCGCTGGAAAAATCCCGCGAGGCGTTTCTTGATGAAGTACAGCGCTGCGAACAGCTGGGGCTGACGCTGCTGAACTTCCATCCGGGTAGCCATCTGATGCAAATCGATGAAGATGCCTGCCTGGCGCGCATTGCCGAGTCCATCAACATCACGCTGGACAAGACCAAAGGCGTCACCGCGGTAATTGAAAATACCGCCGGTCAGGGCAGCAACCTCGGCTTTAGGTTCGAACATCTGGCGGCGATCATCGACGGCGTGGAGGATAAATCCCGCGTTGGCGTATGCATTGATACCTGCCACGCGTTTGCCGCCGGCTATGACTTGCGCACCACCGAGGCAACGAAAAACACGTTCGATGAGTTCGAGCGCATTGTGGGCTTTAAGTACCTGCGCGGCATGCACCTGAACGATGCGAAAAGTGCGTTCGGCAGCCGCGTTGACCGCCACCACAGCCTGGGCGAAGGCAACATCGGCCACGATGCGTTCCGCTTCATTATGCAGGATGCCCGCTTCGACGGTATTCCGATGGTGCTGGAAACCATTAATCCGGACATCTGGGCAGAAGAGATTGCCTGGCTGAAGGCACAGCAAACCGCTGAACAGGCGGCATAAAAAAAGCCGGGTGCATAATGCAACCCGGCTTTTTTGTTGTTTATCGCTTACGCTGCTTTCGCCACAATTTCCGCTTCCGGACGTTTCAGCACTGCGTATGACAGACCCGCCACCAGTGTACCGGCAACGATGGCCAGCAGGTAGCCCAGGACCGGGGTGATGGCGCCAGGGATCAGCAGCACAAACAGACCGCCGTGAGGTGCCATCAGCTTCGCGCCAATCGCCATGGAGATCGCACCCGTCACTGCCCCCCCCGCGATACAGCACGGCAGTACACGCATTGGGTCACGAGCCGCGAACGGAATCGCGCCTTCGGTAATGAAGCACAAGCCCAGAACCAGCGCCGCTTTGCCGCCTTCCTGCTGTGCTTTATCGAACTTACGACGGGCAATAATCGTCGCCAGGCCGAGCGCCAGAGGAGGCACCATACCTGCCGCCATGATGGCTGCCATTGGTGCGTAGGTCTGGGTACTCAGCAGGCCAACACCAAAGGCGTACGCCGCTTTGTTTACCGGACCACCCATGTCGGTACACATCATGCCGCCGAGGATTGCGCCCAGCAGAACCGCGTTCGCGGTACCCATGGTTTGCAGCCAGTGGGTCAGACCCGCCAGAATGCCCGCAACCGGCTTACCAATCAGGTAAATCATCGCCAGACCGACCACCAGGCTGGAAATCAGCGGGATGATCAGAATCGGTTTCAGCGCTTCCATACTCTGAGGCAGCTTGAGCTTCGAGCTGATGAGCTTCGCGACGTAACCGGCCAGGAAGCCCGCGATAATACCGCCGATAAAGCCAGAACCGGTACTCACGGCCAGCATACCGCCGATAAGGCCCGGCGTCAGGCCAGGACGGTCAGCGATGGAGAAGGCAATAAAGCCTGCCAGAACGGGGACCATCAGTGCGAACGCGGATCCGCCGCCAATCTGCATTAACGCAGCGGCCAGCGTGCCTTGCTCTTTAAACGCGGTAATACCAAATGCGAACGAGAGAGCAATACACAGACCGCCCGCAACCACCATCGGCAGCATGTAAGACACACCGGTCAACAGATGGCGATAGGCGCCCGCAGACGCTTTCTTACCTTCCGTCGCGGTTTGACGCGCGCCGGTTGCCTGATACGGCTTCGCTTCCACCAGCGCCTTATCAAACTCCTGCGCGGTCTTTTTCAGCGCCAGGCCGGTAGACGTACGGTACATGGGCTTACCGGCAAATTTTGCCAGGTCCACTTCGATATCCGCCGCCACGATCACCAGATCGGCCTCAGCCACTTCTTCAGGGGTGATAGCGTTGCCGGCACCGACGGAGCCGCGCGTTTCAACTTTTACCCACCAGCCGCGTTTTTTCGCTTCGGTTTCAATGGCTTCAGCTGCCATAAATGTGTGAGCCACGCCCGTCGGGCAGGCCGTCACCGCAACAATGCGTTTCGGACCTGCAGCCGCAGCCGGTGCCGTCGCGACAGGCGCGCTATAGACAGACGCGTGACCTTTCGCTTCGCTCAGGAACAATTCCGGATGTGCAACCGCGCGATTAATATCGCCCAGCCACACTTTTTTGCCGTTCAGCGCACTGTCAGCCGGGATTTTGTCGCCCAGTACAATGGCCAGTTCTGCATCGCCTGGATTATCGATAATGTCCAGATGTGCTTTTTGTGCCGCCGCGCCCAGCAAGGTCTTCGCCATATAGGCGCGGGCCTGTCCGAGACCGGAGTCAATGATCAGCAGCGTTTTCATTATTCCTCTCCTGCTGTTAGTTAAAAGGTTTTAAGTCAACGCGCGCCATCATCGCGGCTAACTGGGTACGATCGGTAATGCCGACATTGCTCTGGCTTACGGCCAGGGCAGCAACGGCGGTGGCAAGACGTAAAGTATGTTCACTGGATTCACGCATCAGCAGACCATAAATCAGGCCGCCAACCATGGAATCCCCTGCGCCAACGGTGCTGACAACTTCCATTGACGGCGGTTTGGCGATCCATTCGCCAGACGCGTTAACCCACAGCGCGCCTTCTGCACCAAGAGAGATCACCACGTGAGCGATACCCTGCTCGCGCAGCGCATGGGCAGCGTCAATCACATCTTTTAATTCTGGCAGCTTACGACCCGCCCAGATCTCCAGCTCGCGGCGATTCGGCTTCACCAGCCACGGCGAGGCTTTCAGACCGGCAACCAGCGCGTCGCGGCTGCTGTCAAAAATGATGCACGGGCACTGGCTGCGCAGACGCGTCATCCAGTCGGTAAACGCTTCCGGGCTGACGCCGGACGGCAGGCTGCCGCTGACGCAGACCATGTCAAACTGACCAAGCCAGGTCAGAGAGTCGTTAACAAAACGCTCCCAGTCTGACGGCGTCACTTCGAAGCCAGAGAAGTTCAGATCGGTCACTTCACCGTCTTTCTCCGTCAGCTTAACGTTGATGCGGGTACGGCCCTGGACAACCTGAAAACGGTTGGCAATGCCCAGCTCGCTGAACAGCTGCTGGAAACCATCCTGGTTATCTTTACCGAGGAATCCACCCACGGTGACGTCGATACCGAGATCCTTGAGCACTTTCGCGACGTTAATTCCTTTACCCGCAGCATGCAGGCCAGTGGTACGCACGAGGTTGACTTCGCCGCGCTCAATTTCCGGGCAAAATCCTACCAGGTCATAAGCCGGGTTCAGCGTAATAGTCGCAACACGTCTGCTCATTATGCGCCCTCCCCCAGACCCGCCGCGATGGCATCGCCAATCGCTTTCAGCGCCTGTTCAGCATCGGCACCCTGCGCGGTGAAACGCAGACGGTGGCCTTTCTTCACGCCCAGCGCGACAACTTTCATCAGACTACGGCCGTTGGCCGGTTTGCCCGTGCCATCAAGATTCGCCACGGTGATCTCACTCTCGAATTGTTTAATGGTATTCACCAGCATGGTGCCCGGACGGGCATGCAGGCCGTGCTCGTTACGTACCACGAACTCAGCGGTCTGCACGTCTTCAGTCGGCGCATCATCACTGGTCAGCAGTGCCAGCACGGTGGAGGCATCAGCGTTCAGCAGTTTTTCAGCTTTGTTGTTCAGCAGCAGATCGCCCAGACGCTTCAGCACGGAAACCGGCTGATCGTCGTTCATCGCCACGGTCACCAGCATGGCCGCGAGCTCGCCTTCTACGTCAAACGGATTGGCCGCGCGGCTCACGGCGATAGCGCTGCGCAGGTTGCCTTCAGCACTGTCGTTCAGCCAGATACCCTGACCCAGATTCAACGGCTTATCGTTAATCACGCGCGTCACAAACGTGGCATCCGCCGCGCCGGCTTCTTTCAGACGACCCGCGTTCAGCGCCTGCAACGTCACCAGATCGGAGGCAACCACGTCCAGCGTCAGCGTTTCATTATCCAGCTTCAGCGCTTCGCTCTGTTTTTCGCCCATCAGCAAGGCGCGCAGCTCTTCAGCTGTGGTGGCGGACTTAAGCTGTTCAGCCACGTCGTCATCGCTCAGGACATGCGTCAGCTGACGCAGCAGGCCTAAGTGTTCATCGCTGCTGGCCGCGATACCTATAGCCACGTAGGCCACCTGACCGTCGCCCCAGAGCACGCCCTGCGGGAACTGATAAACCTGAACGCCGGTTTTCAACACCTGATCGCGGGTGTCGGTTGTGCCGTGCGGAATGGCAATGCCATTGCCGAGGAAGGTTGAGGTCTGCTGCTCGCGGGCCAGCATGCCGTTGACATAGCCGTCCGCGACGTTACCCGCCTGCACAAGCGCAGCGGCAACCTGGCGAATAGCCTCTTCTTTATCCCCGGCCTGAGCGCCCGGGTGGATATCCTGAACAGATAACTGGAACATGGTTCTCCACTCCTGCTGAACTTGAATCGTTTCAGCTTTAATGAGAAAAAATGCGCTAGCCTGCTCCGTTTGTTAAAACAAGATAGCGCTGAAACGTTTCAAAAAGTCTTGCGCTTTCTGCAATGTCTTGCAAGTAAACTCGTATTTCTGATATCAGAATTTAGAGATACAGCACATTTCTTCTTCGTTCAGCTGAATTTTGCTGAAGTTCAGCAAGACAGTTTCAGCTAAGGTCAGCCGGGCGGGACGTAAGTTGAAATGCCATTTTGATTTTTCGTGGCATCATTGACCGCACCCACTGTTTATTTTTTAGCTGACGGCGTAAACTCCGCCCCTCTCTGCTACTCGCTAATTATAAAACATGCATAACACCCCTGCGGCCGTCTCGCCGAAGCCCTTTGATTTGACCTCCGCGGCGTTCCTGGTTGTTGCCTTCTTCACGGGCATTGCCGGTGCGTTACAGACGCCGACATTGAGCTTATTCCTGACAAATGAGGTTCACGTCCGTCCAGCGATGGTGGGCTTCTTTTTTACCGGAAGCGCCATCATCGGCATCCTGGTCAGCCAGTTTCTGGCGGGACGATCCGACAGAAAAGGCGATCGTAAAAGCCTGATCGTTTTCTGCTGTCTGCTGGGGGTCATGGCCTGCGTTCTGTTCGCCTGGAACCGCAACTATTTCATTCTGCTCTTCGTCGGAGTATTCCTGAGCAGCTTTGGCTCAACGGCGAACCCTCAGCTGTTCGCCCTTGCCCGCGAACACGCGGACCATACCGGACGTGAAGCGGTGATGTTCAGCTCTGTCCTGCGTGCTCAGGTGTCGCTGGCATGGGTGATTGGCCCGCCGCTAGCCTACGCGCTGGCGATGGGTTTTGGCTTTACGGTGATGTACCTGAGCGCGGCCGTCGCGTTTGTGGTGTGCGGAGCGCTGGTGTGGTTCTTCCTGCCGTCCATGCGCAAAGAGCCCAAAGTGGCAACGGGCGTGCTGGAAGCGCCGCGCCGTAACCGCCGCGATGCCCTGCTCCTGTTTGTTATCTGTACGCTGATGTGGGGCACCAACAGCCTGTATATCATCAATATGCCGCTGTTTATTATTGATGAACTGCACCTGTCGGAGAAGCTGGCGGGCATCATGATGGGGACCGCGGCCGGGCTTGAGATCCCGACGATGCTCATTGCGGGCTATTACGCAAAGCGCTTCGGAAAGCGTTTTTTAATGCGCATCGCCGCCGTCGCCGGTCTGTTGTTCTATATCGGTATGCTGACGGTACATACGCCGGGGCTGTTGCTGGCTTTACAGCTGCTGAACGCCATCTATATTGGCATTCTCGCCGGAATAGGCATGCTCTATTTTCAGGATCTGATGCCGGGTCAGGCAGGCTCTGCCACCACCCTTTATACTAATACCACCCGCGTGGGCTGGATTATCGCGGGTTCAATGGCCGGTGTCGTTGCCGAAATCTGGAACTATCACACGGTGTTCTGGATTGCGCTGGTGATGTGTACGCTGACGATCGGCTGTCTGGCGAGAATTAAAGACGTTTAGGGCGCGGTGAGCGCTTCCAGCTCAAGAAGGTACGTCATCGCCTGCCCTCGCGTGCTGCCACACATTTCGGCAGTGGGCTGAAGCCCGGAGCAGACTTTCGGGCGCAGCGGCGAGCCAAAGATCATGCACAGGTTAGTTTCCGAGAGCTGGACACAGCGGGTATTGGCAGGCTTACCCTCCGGCATTCCTGGAATGGGGCTTGAAATGGACGGTGCAGTACAGCACGCGCCACAATCGGGACGGCAATCCATAAATGCTCTCTTTCGCTGACGATCGCCCGCGCAGTCGGGCATCGCGCGCACAGTAACACCTTTTGCGTATTGATAGCAAAAGCCACGAATTCCTCTTGCCTGAAAGGCCGCGCGCGAGTAATTTGGCGCGATATTTTTTACCTCCCGTAAACAGGATTACTGCAATGCCAAGAGCGAACGAAATTAAGAAAGGTATGGTGCTGAATTACAACGGCAAACTGCTGATTGTGAAAGATATCGACATTCAGGCACCAAGCGCCCGTGGTGCAGCAACGCTGTACAAAATGCGTTTCGCCGATGTGCGTACCGGCCTGAAGGTGGAAGAGCGCTTTAAAGGTGACGATATCGTCGATACCGTGACCCTGACCCGTCGCTACGTTGATTTCTCCTACATCGACGGCAACGAATACGTGTTCATGGACAAAGAAGATTACACCCCGTACATCTTCACCAAAGATCAGATTGAAGAAGAGCTGCTGTTCATCCCTGAAGGCGGCATGCCTGACATGCAGGTCCTGACCTGGGACGGCGTTCTGCTGGCGCTGGAGCTGCCTCAGACCGTCGATCTGGAAATCGTTGAAACCGCACCAGGTATCAAAGGCGCATCCGCAAGTGCCCGCAACAAACCGGCTACCCTGACCACCGGCCTGGTTGTGCAGGTGCCGGAATACCTCTCCGCTGGCGAGAAAATCCGCATCCATATCGAAGAAAAACGCTATATGGGTCGCGCTGACTGATTGCAGCGTTTGTCGGGTGGCGGCTTCGCCTTGCCCGACCGACAAAACACAAAAACCGGCTCTCAGGCCGGTTTTTTTATAGCCCGGTAAGCGTAGTGCCACCGGGCAACAGAGCTTACAGAAGCTCCGGATACTTCGTCATCTTCAGCGCCAGCTCCACGCCGCGCACTTCCGCCATCCCTTTAAGACGGCCAATCGCCGAATAGCCCGGGTTGGTTTTCTTACGCAGATCGTCCAGCATCTGGTGGCCGTGATCCGGACGGAACGGAATAGGACGCACATCGCCCGCCTGCTTGCGACGCGCCTCTTCCGCCAGAATGGCGTCTACCACCGCAACCATATTCACATCGCCGCCCAGGTGCGCCGCCTCGTGGAAGGTTTTTGGGTTTTCTTCGCGGCAGGTCGCGCGCAGATGCGTGAAGTGGATACGATCGCCGAAGGTTTCAATCATCCGCACCAGGTCGTTATCCGCACGCACGCCGTAGGAGCCGGTACACATGGTAAAGCCGTTATAGATGCTGTTTACCGTCTCTTTCAGCCACTGCATATCTTCAATAGTGGAAACAATGCGCGGCAGGCCGAGGATAGGACGCGGTGGATCGTCCGGGTGCACGGCGAGGCGTACCCCTGCCTCTTCAGCAACCGGCACGATAGCGCGCAGGAAGTACGCCATGTTTTCACGCAGCTGCTGCTTATCAATATCGCCGTATTCCGCCAGGCGCGCGCGGAACTGATCCAGGGTATACCCCTCTTCAGCTCCCGGCAGGCCCGCAATGATATTACGGGTCAGCTTTTCGATGTCCGCGTCGTTGGCTGCATTGAACCATTCGAGCGCCTGCTGCTGCTCTTCCGCGGTGTAATCCGCTTCGGCGCCAGGGCGTTTCAAAATGTGCAGCTCAAACGCCGCGAAGGCGATCTGGTCGAAACGCAGCGCTTTCGAGCCGTCCGGCATCTGGTATTCAAGGTCGGTACGCGTCCAGTCGAGGATGGGCATGAAGTTATAGCAAACCGTATCAATGCCGCAGGCCGCCAGGTTGCGAATGCTCTGCTGATAGTTAGCAATCCAGGTCTGGTACTCCCCTGAATGGGTTTTGATGTCTTCGTGAACCGGGATGCTTTCCACCACAGACCAGGTTAACCCCTTCTCCGCCAGCAGCGCCTGACGCTGTTGAATTTCCTCTACCGGCCATACCTGACCGTTTGGAATATGATGCAGCGCCGTGACGACACCCGTTGCGCCAGCCTGGCGCACATCATCAAGAGAAACCGGATCGTTCGGCCCGTACCAACGCCAGGTTTGTTCCATTGCCTCACCCTCTTAAGTTGTTATACCAATATGCGTTACTGCAATGACGACTACCATACATGTTTGCCGCCAAGGGTCAACATACCGCCACACATTGATTGATCAAACTCACAGAACGGGGATATTTACGGCTCACCAATTTTATTTGCTGTCATATAACTTTACACTGGCATTGTTAATTAATGGTTAATCAGGTGTGTATCTCATGAAGACAATTGCCTCCACCGCCCTTCCAGCCCAGATTCAGCAACCTCGCTACGATCGCGCGCAATTACGCTCCCGCATCGTCCATTTTGGCTTTGGCGCGTTTCACCGTGCGCACCAGGCATTGTTAACAAATCGGGTGCTGAATGAAAAAGGCGGCGACTGGGGTATTTGTGAGATTAGCCTTTTCAGCGGCGACGTGCTGATGAGCCAGCTGCGCGCGCAGGATCACCTGTTCACCGTGCTGGAGAAAGGGGCAGAAGGCAATGAGGCGATTATCGTCGGTGCCGTCCATGAATGCCTGAACGCAAAGCTGGACTCTCTGCCCGCCATTATTGAGAAATTTTGCGAGCCTCAGGTCGCTATTGTGTCGCTCACCATCACGGAGAAAGGCTATTGCATCGATCCCGCGACCGGGAAACTCGATCTGCACAACGCCCGGATAATTCACGATCTTGAAAACCCCTCAGAGCCGCATTCCGCACCCGGGATCCTGGTCGAAGCGCTTCACCGCCGCCGCGAGCGCGGCTTGCCTGCGTTTACCGTGCTCTCCTGCGACAATATCCCTGATAACGGGCACGTAGTGAAAAACGCGGTGCTGGGCATGGCGCAAAAGCGTTCCGCAGGGCTGTCTGAATGGATTGACAGCCACGTGAGCTTCCCGGGGACGATGGTCGACAGAATTGTTCCCGCCTCGACGGACGCCTCACTGGCGGAAATCACCGACGCGCTCGGCGTTGAAGATCCGTGCGCCATCAGCTGTGAACCGTTTATTCAGTGGGTGGTGGAAGATAATTTTGTCGCCGGCCGTCCGGAGTGGGAGGTCGCGGGCGTTCAGATGGTGCAGGATGTTCTGCCCTGGGAGCAGATGAAATTGCGCATGCTCAACGGCAGCCACTCTTTCCTGGCGTATCTGGGGTACCTCGCTGGCTATGCCCATATTAATGAATGCATGGAGGACGCTGCGTTCCGCGAAGCCGCCCGTCGGCTGATGCTGGACGAGCAGGCGCCCACATTACGCATTAAGGATGTCGACCTCACCGCCTACGCAGATAGCCTGCTGGAGCGCTTTGCCAACCCGGCACTCCAGCATCGGACCTGGCAAATCGCGATGGACGGTAGCCAGAAGCTTCCGCAAAGAATGCTGGACGGGATCCGCGTTCATCTTGAGCGAAAAACACCGTGGCCGCTGCTGGCCCTGGGCGTGGCCGGCTGGATACGCTACGTCAGCGGTACCGACGACCGCGGCAACGCGATTGATGTTCGCGATCCCCTCAGCGATAAAATTCGCACGATGGTCAATGCCAGCAGCGACGCCGAGCGCGTTAACGCCCTGCTGGGGCTGAGCGAGATCTTTGGTCACGATCTCGCGCAAAACAGCGCATTTGTGGAGGCTGTTAGCCAGGCATACCAGCGCATCACCCGCCACGGCGCGCGTCAGGCTGTTATCGAAACGATAAATATTTAACGATTATTGCGCTTAACGCGAACGGATGAGATCTCCGTTCGCCCTTCCCCTTCTCACCGGTCACGTTTTTCGCCAGGATAGAGAGAATAGTGTTATAGCATCACCATTCTTATCTGGAGCGCACGTGACCAAAACCAACCTCATCACCGGTTTTCTCGGCAGCGGTAAAACCACCTCAATTCTCCACCTGCTGGCGAATAAAGATCCGGCCGAGAAATGGGCCGTGCTGGTCAATGAATTTGGCGAGGTAGGCATTGACGGCGCGTTGCTGTCATCCAGCGGCGCAATGATTAAAGAGATCCCCGGCGGGTGCATGTGCTGCGTCAATGGCCTGCCGATGCAGGTCGGGCTCAATACGCTGCTGCGTCAGGGCAAACCCGACCGCCTGCTGATTGAGCCCACCGGGCTGGGCCATCCGAAGCAGATCCTCGATTTACTGACCGCCCCGGTTTACGAGCCGTGGATCGACCTGCGCGCAACGCTGTGCCTGCTCGATCCGCGTCAGCTTCTGGATGACAAAGCGGTGGCCAATGAGAACTTCCGCGATCAGCTCGCTTCAGCTGACGTTATTGTCGCGAATAAAGCAGATCGCGCCACGGCTGAAAGCCAGGCCGCGCTGGACGCGTGGTGGCAACATTTCGGCGGCAACCGCACGCGGGTGCAGACCACCCAGGGGAATATTGATAGCGCCCTGCTTGACCTTCCTCGTCTGAACCTCTCCGAACTGCCTGCCAGCGCGGATCATTCGCACAGTCATCCGGTTAAGCAGGGTTTAGCTGCTCTCAGCCTGCCGGAACATCAGCGCTGGCGTCGTAACCTGAACAGCGGCCAGGGATATCAGGCCTGCGGATGGATATTTGATGCTGAAACCGTTTTCGACACCATCGGGATCCTGGAGTGGGCCCGACTTGCTCCCGTCGATCGCGTGAAAGGGATCATGCGCACGCCGGACGGGCTGGTGAGGATCAACCGTCAGGGCGAGGATTTCTTTATTGAAACGCAGAATGTGGCGCCGCCTGACAGCCGAATAGAGTTAATTAGTGCGGTTAACGCCGACTGGAATGCCCTCCAGTCCAGCCTGTTGAGGATTCGTTTAAGTTCGGGCGGCTAACGTTGCCCCAGTTTTCACTCTATGCAGAACGTTATGACAACTCGATTTCCCCTGATATTACTGCTTAATGTCGCCGGTCTGGCGCTTTTCTTCTCCTGGTATATCCCGGCGGATCATGGTTTCTGGTTCCCGCTGGATTCTGCCATTTTTCACTTCTTCAACCAGGAGCTGGTGAAGAGCAACGCGTTCCTGTGGCTGGTGGCAATTACCAACAACCGCGCTTTCGACGGCTTCTCGCTGCTGGCCATGGGCTGCCTGATGCTCTCTTTCTGGCTGAAAGAGGATAAAGCCGGGCGTCGGCGTATTCTCATTATCGGTCTGGTAATGCTGCTGTTTGCCGTCGTCATTAACCAGCTGGCAACCGCGATTATTCCGGTTAAGCGTTCAAGCCCAACGCTATTCTTCACCGATATTTATCGCGTCAGCGAACTGCTGCATATTCCAACAAAAGATGCGTCGAAGGACAGTTTCCCCGGCGATCACGGTATGATGCTGCTTATTTTTTCCGCAATTATGCTTCGCTATTTCGGCAGAAAAGCCTTTGCCATAGCCCTGATTATTTTTGTGGTTTTTGCCTTCCCGCGCGTAATGATTGGCGCTCACTGGTTCACCGATATTGCCGTCGGTTCGCTCTCCGTGGCGCTGATTGCGCTGCCGTGGTGTTTGATGACCCCATTGAGCGACAGGATAATAGCGCTGTTCGATCGCTATCTTCCCGGCAGAGCGCAACAACAATTAAACAAATAACTAACCTAAATTAACGTGAGCTATCAGGGATCGACATGATCCCTGATAGGGCTCTCGCCGCGATCTTTCCCCACTGTCATATTCTCGTCATCATATTCATGATAAAAATGAAGCAATTGCATACTGGCGTAGCGGATCCGTCGCTATTTTGAGCAATTCTATGTTTTTACTTTCTGTATCACATTTTCTTATAAAAAAAAGGCTTTTTTTTCTCGCAATACCCCAGGCAATCGGTTAATCTCGAACTCGTTTTGCCCCATAGAGATAATTATTTCACTGGCGAATAATTTTGTGCGCTGTGCCACAAATGTGACCAGAAAGAATTGTCTCAATGTGAACAGATAATTAGTCTCGTCACGTTTGGCATTTTTATAACGATATTTGTCGTTAAGGACTTCAAGGGATAATAAACAAAATGGTCAAATCTCAACCGTTTCTGAGATATATCTTACGGGGGATCCCGGCGATAGCAGTCGCGGTACTGTTGTCTGCATGTAGTACATCGAACACCGCAAAGAATATGCATCCTGAGACGCGTGTTGTGGGAATGGAAGATTCCTCGTCACTGCAAGCCTCTCAGGATGAATTTGAAAATATGGTACGTAATCTGGACGTGAAGTCCCGCATTATGGACCAGTATGCTGACTGGAAAGGCGTGCGCTATCGTCTTGGCGGCAGCACAAAAACAGGTATTGATTGTTCCGGTTTTGTACAGCGTACGTTCCGTGAGCAATTTGGGTTAGATCTTCCGCGTTCAACCTATGAACAGCAGGAGATGGGCAAGTCGATTTCACGAACCAAACTGCGCACCGGTGATTTAGTCCTGTTCCGTGCCGGTTCTACAGGTCGACATGTTGGCATCTACATTGGTAATGACCAGTTTGTACATGCCTCCACCAGCAGCGGTGTGACCATTTCCAGTATGAATGAACCGTACTGGAAGAAGCGCTACAACGAAGCACGCCGCGTACTGACCCGCAGTTAATATGACTATCGTATCGTTGGTTATCCCTTGGCTGGCGATATGATGAAAAAAAGCACTGCTTCGGCAGTGTTTTTTTTTGCCCGTTACACTGAATACATCCAGCGGCATTTCAGGAATCACGACGTCTATGTTCACCCGCTATTTCTCCAGCAATCGCAAAATACTGATCCTCAGCATCATCACAGGCCTGATCGCCGCCCTGCTCCTGGGTTCGTTGCAATTTTTCTGGAGCTACCACAAGCGGGAAGTCAAATTCGACACCCTGATCCACGATGTGAGCATCTATATGGAGAGCTACTTCGATGAGTTAAAAAATTCTATCGATGTGCTCCAGCCGCTCACGTTAAACAACTGCCACGACGTCAATCAGGAACTTACCTCGCGCGCTGCCTTTAGCGTTAACGTTCGCGCATTCCTGCTGGTCAGAGACAAAATGGCGTTCTGCTCTTCTGCCACGGGGCCGATGAATGTCCCCATGGAGGAGCTGATCCCCGAGCTGCACATCGACAAACAGATTGATATGGAATTGCTTCCAGGCACCCCGATGTTGCCCAATAAGCCCGCGATTGCCATCTGGTACCGTAACCCACTAGTGAAGGACGGCGGCGTGTTCACCTCGGTGAATCTCAATCTGACGCCTTATCTGCTCTACACCGCGCGCCAGGACGAATTTGCCGGCATTGCCATCATTATTGGCGATCATGCGCTGTCAACGCGCTCCAGCACGCTGGTCCTTGCGCATGATCTACATGAAACTCCGGCCCGTACCGCGACGCTGAAAGACGTTCCCCTGACCATAAACCTGTATGCGGACGCCTGGACCAGCGATGAAATTCTCTACGCCCTGTTCTTCGGGCTGGTATGCGGAATTTGTGCCGGATCGCTCAACTACTATATCCTCAGCATTCGCCTCAACCCGGGTAAAGAGATTTTAAGCGCGATTAAGCGCGGTCAGTTTTATGTGGTTTATCAGCCCGTCGTCGATGCTAAATCGCTCCAGATGACCGGGCTTGAAGTGCTGATGCGCTGGAAACACCCGACAATGGGGGAAATTCCGCCGGACGCGTTTATCAACTTTGCCGAAGCGCAGAAGCTGATTGTCCCGCTGACGCTGCATCTCTTTGACCTTATCATTCACGATGCACCCGTGTTACAAACCCTGTTACCTCCGGGAGCAAAGGTGGGCATCAACATTGCGCCGGGGCATCTGCATGCGGAAAGCTTCAAAGACGATATGCGCACCTTCAAAGCGCTACTGCCGCAGGATTACTTCCAGATCGTGCTGGAAATTACCGAGCGCGACATGCTCAATCATCGGGAAGCCAACAGCCTCTTTGAATGGCTACACAACGAAGGGTTTGAGATAGCCATTGATGATTTTGGCACCGGCCACAGCGCGCTGATTTATCTTGAGCATTTCACCATGGACTACCTCAAGATCGACCGCGGCTTTGTTAATGCCATTGGCACTGAGACCGTGACGTCGCCGGTGCTGGATGCCGTCCTGACGCTGGCAAGACGACTGAATATGTCGACCGTCGCCGAAGGGGTGGAAACGCCGGAACAGGCCGCCTGGCTGCGCGAACACGGCGTTAATTTCCTGCAGGGATACTGGATTAGCCGCCCGATGCCGCTGGCGCAGTTCCGCGAATGGCGGCCTGATATTTCGCCCGAGGGCGATTAATTTCACATTGCCCGTAGCGTCACTTATTATTCAGCTTAACCGAGTCGGACTGTAAAAGAGGGAGCCGCCGCGAGATGCTTATGCGCTTCATGTTGCTGATGTTGGCACTAACGAGCCTGTCCAGCCAGGCGCAGGCCATCAAAGAAAATATCGCCTTCTCGGTGATTGGCGAGCCGAAATATGCGGTCAATTTTACGCACTTCGATTACGTTAACCCTGCCGCGCCGAAGGGCGGAAAGGTCACGCTTTCCGCCACGGGAACATTCGACAACTTCAACCGCTTCGCCCTGCGCGGCGTGGCGGCCGCGCGAACGGAATCGCTTTACGATACGCTCTTCGTCACGTCCGATGATGAACCCGGCAGCTACTATCCGCTGATTGCCGAGAACGTGCGTTATGCCGATAACTTCGCCTGGGCGGAAATCTCGCTGAATCCGCGGGCACGTTTTCACGATGGCACACCGGTTAAGGCCAGCGACGTCGCGTTCACCTTTCATAAATTCATGACCGAAGGCGTCCCCCAGTTCCGCATCGTGTACAAAGGGGCTTCCGTCAGAGCCATCGCGCCGCTCACCGTGCGCATCGAGCTGAGCGAACCGAACAAAGAGAATATGCTCAGCCTGTTCTCGCTACCGGTGATGCCTGAATCGTTCTGGAAAAATCATAAGCTAAGCGACCCGCTTTCCACGCCGCCGCTGGCAGGCGGCCCATACCGCATCACCGACTGGCGCATGGGGCAATATGTCGTTTACTCCCGCGTCAAAGACTACTGGGCGGCAGACCTGCCGGTAAACCGCGGGCGCTGGAATTTCGACACCATTCGCTATGATTACTACCTCGACGATAACGTGGCGTTTGAAGCGTTCAAAGCCGGCGCCTTCGATTTACGCGTAGAAAGCAGCGCCAAAAACTGGGCGACCCGCTATATCGGCAAAAATTTCGCCAAAGGCTATATCGTCAAAGACGAGCACAAAAATGAGTCTGCCCAGGACACCCGCTGGCTGGCGTTTAATATTCAGCGTCCGGTATTTAATGACCGCCGGGTGCGCGAAGCCATTTCCCTAGCCTTTGATTTTGAGTGGATGAACAAAGCGTTGTTTTACGGGGCTTACAGCCGCGCCAACAGCTATTTCCAGAACACCGAATATGCCGCTCGCGATTACCCGAAAGCCGACGAGCTGGCACTGCTGGCGCCGCTAAAAGCAGAGGTTCCGCCGCAGGTGTTCACCACCGTGTTTCAGCCGCCCGCGTCGAACGGTGGCGGTTACGACCGCGTCAACCTGCTGAAAGCCAGCAAGCTGCTGGATGATGCGGGCTGGCACCTGAAAAATCAAAAGCGTGTGGATGCCAAAACGGGCAAGCCTCTCAGCTTTGAGCTGCTGCTCTCGTCCGGGGGCAACGATCAGTGGGTACTGCCGTTTAAGCACAACCTTGAGCGGCTGGGCGTGACCATGAACATTCGCCAGGTCGATAACGCGCAGATCACCAGCCGCATGCGCAGCCGTGATTACGACATGATGCAGCGCCTGTGGCCCGCGCAGCCGTGGCCCAGCTCGGATCTGCAAATTTCCTGGGCCTCCAGCTACATTGACTCTTCATACAATGCGCCAGGGGTAAAAAGCCCGGCGATCGACGCGCTGATTGCGAAAATAGTGGCGGCCCAGGGGGATAAAGAAAAGCTCCTGCCGCTCGGGCGCGCCCTCGACAGGGTCCTGACCTGGAACTACTACATGCTGCCGATGTGGTATATGGGTGAAGATCGCCTTGCGCGCTGGGACAAGTTCTCCGTGCCTGCCGTGCGCCCTGTCTACTCCCTGGGCTTTGATACCTGGTGGTATGACGTTAACAAAGCCGCCAGACTTCCCGCTGAGCGGCGATAAGGAATCATCATGGGTGCCTATCTTCTCCGTCGTCTCCTGCTGATTATCCCCACCCTGTGGGCCATCATCACGATTAACTTTTTTATCGTGCAAATTGCCCCCGGTGGTCCGGTCGATCAGGCAATTGCCGCCATTGAATTTGGCAACAGCGGCGGCATGCCCGGCGGCGGCGGTGAAGGGATGGGTGCGAGCCATGCGCGAACCGGCGTAGGGAATATCAGCGAAAGCCATTATCGCGGCGGACGCGGGCTGGATCCGGAAGTGATCGCCGAGATCACCCACCGCTACGGCTTTGACAAACCGATTCACGAGCGCTATTTCAAAATGCTCTGGGATTATATCCGCTTTGATTTTGGCGACAGCCTGTTTCGCAGTGCGTCAGTGTTAACGTTGATCAAGCAAAGCCTGCCGGTGTCGATAACGCTGGGGCTGTGGGGAACGCTGATTATCTATCTGGTCTCTATACCGCTCGGGATCCGCAAAGCGGTGTATAACGGCAGCCGGTTTGATATCTGGAGCAGCACGTTCATCATCATCGGCTATGCCATCCCGGCGTTTCTGTTTGCCGTCCTGCTGATTGTCTTTTTTGCCGGGGGAAGCTATTTCGACCTCTTCCCGCTGCGGGGGCTGGTCTCCGCCGATTTCAGCTCCCTGCCGTGGTATCAGAAAATCACCGACTATCTCTGGCATATCACGCTGCCGGTGCTGGCCACGGTCATCGGCGGGTTCGCGGCCCTGACCATGTTGACCAAAAACGCCTTTCTCGATGAAATTCGTAAGCAGTACGTCGTTACCGCCCGTGCCAAGGGCGTGAGCGAGAAGCAGATCATGTGGAAACACGTGTTCCGCAACGCCATGCTGCTGGTGATCGCCGGATTTCCGGCCACGTTCATCGGCATGTTTTTTACCGGCTCTCTGCTGATAGAGGTGATGTTCTCGCTCAACGGCCTGGGGCTGCTGGGCTATGAGGCTACCGTATCGCGCGACTATCCGGTGATGTTTGGCACACTCTATATTTTCACCCTGATTGGCCTGCTGCTGAATATCATCAGCGATATCAGCTATACGCTGGTCGATCCCCGAATCGATTTTGAGGGCCGCTGATGCCGCGTTTAAGCCCCGTCAACCAGGCCCGCTGGGCCCGCTTTCGCCACAACCGCCGCGGCTACTGGTCGCTGTGGATTTTTGCCGTGCTGTTTGCCTTGAGCATGTGTTCGGAGCTGATCGCCAACGACAAACCGCTTCTGGTGCATTTTAACGACCGCTGGTACGTCCCGGTTATCGCCAACTACAGCGAAAGCGACTTCGGCGGCCCGTTTGCAACACCGGCGGAGTATCAGGATCCGTGGCTTCGCCAGCAGATTGAGCAGCACGGCTGGGCGCTCTGGGCGCCGGTGCGCTTTGGCGCCAACAGCATTAACTTCGCCACCACGACGCCCTTCCCTTCCCCGCCCTCCGCGCAAAACTGGCTGGGAACGGATGCTAACGGCGGCGACGTGCTGGCGCGCATCCTTTATGGCACGCGAATTTCTCTTCTCTTTGGGCTGATGCTGACGATCTTCTCAAGCGTGATGGGCGTCGTGGCGGGCGCCGTTCAGGGCTACTACGGCGGGAAAATTGACCTGTGGGGCCAGCGGGTTATTGAAGTCTGGTCAGGCATGCCAACGCTGTTTCTGATCATCCTGCTTTCCAGCGTGGTGCAGCCTGGCTTCTGGTGGCTGTTAGGCATCACCGTCCTGTTCGGCTGGATGGCGCTGGTGGGCGTGGTGCGGGCGGAGTTTCTGCGCACCCGTAATTTCGACTACATTCGCGCCGCGCAGGCGCTTGGCGTGAGCGACCGCGGGATCATCTTCCGCCATATGCTGCCCAACGCGGTGGTAGCAACGCTCACCTTCCTGCCGTTTATTCTGTGCAGCTCCATCACCACCCTCACCTCGCTGGATTTTCTTGGTTTCGGGCTACCGCTGGGTTCACCGTCGCTCGGCGAACTGCTGCTGCAGGGCAAAAACAACCTGCAGGCGCCGTGGTTAGGCATCGCCGCCTTTCTTTCCGTGGCCGTGCTGCTGTCGCTGCTGATTTTTATTGGCGAAGCCGTGCGCGATGCCTTCGATCCGAACAAGGCGGTATAAAATGACCCAGCCTCTTCTCAGCATTGATAACCTGTCGATTGCCTTTTCAACGCAGGGCGAGACGCGCACCGTAGTCACCGACCTGTCGCTGCAGATCCAGCCCGGGGAAACGCTGGCCCTGGTGGGCGAGTCGGGTTCAGGCAAGAGCGTTTCGGCACTCTCTATCCTGCGGCTGCTGCCGTCCCCACCGGTGAGCTACCCGCAAGGGGATATTCTGTTTCACGGCAGTTCGCTGCTGCATGCCGACGAACATACCCTGCGCGGTATTCGCGGCAACAAAATCGCGATGATCTTCCAGGAGCCGATGGTTTCCCTCAACCCGCTGCACAGCCTGGAGAAACAGCTCTATGAAGTGCTCTCCCTGCACCGGGGGATGCGCAAAGAGGCCGCGCGGGGAGAAATTCTGGACTGTCTGGAACGAACGGGCATACGCAATGCGGCCAAACGGCTAAATGATTTTCCGCACCAGCTCTCCGGCGGCGAACGCCAGCGCGTGATGATTGCCATGGCCCTGCTCACGCGACCCGAGCTGTTGATTGCCGACGAGCCCACAACGGCGCTGGACGTGACGGTACAGGCGCAAATATTGACGCTGCTGCGGGAACTGCGTGACGAGCTGAACATGAGCCTGCTGTTTATCACGCACAACCTGAGTATTGTGAGAAAGCTGGCCGACAGCGTCGCGGTGATGCAAAACGGACGATGCGTTGAACAGAATAGCGCGTCCACGCTGCTGAGCGCGCCGCAGCACCCTTATACGCAGCGCCTGCTCGACAGCGAACCCTCCGGCGACCCGGTTCCCCTCGCGGCTGACAGCACACCGCTGCTGCGCGTTGAGGATCTGTCCGTGTCGTTTCCGATCCGCAAAGGTATTCTGCGGCGCATCGTCGACCAGAATCCGGTGCTGAAAAACATCCGCTTCTCGCTGCGCCCGGGAGAATCCCTGGGGCTGGTGGGCGAATCCGGTTCCGGCAAAAGCACCACCGGTCTGGCGCTGCTGCGCTTAATTGCCTCCCAGGGCGAGATCTTCTTTGACGATATGCCGCTGCACCGCTGGAACCGCCGCCAGATGCTGCCCGTGCGGCCCCGCATGCAGGTGGTGTTTCAGGATCCCAACTCCTCGCTTAACCCCCGGCTCAGCGTGTTACAGATTATCGAAGAGGGTCTGCGCGTGCATCAGCCCGGCCTGAGCGCTCAGCAGCGAGAGCAGGAGGTCATTCGGGTCATGGCCGAAGTGGGTCTAGATCCCGAGACGCGCCACCGCTACCCTGCGGAATTTTCCGGCGGGCAGCGCCAGCGTATCGCCATTGCCCGCGCGCTGATCCTGAAGCCGGAGCTGATTATTCTGGATGAACCGACGTCGTCGCTGGACAGAACCGTTCAGGCGCAGATCCTGGCCCTGCTGAAAGGGCTGCAGGAAAAGCACCGGCTGGCCTATATCTTTATCAGCCACGATCTTCAGGTGGTGCGGGCGCTATGCCATCAGGTAATTGTGTTGCGACAGGGAGAAGTGGTCGAGCAGGGTGAGTGCCAGCGCGTATTTAGCGCGCCAACGCAGCGCTACACGCGCCAGCTGTTGTCGGCAGACTAGCGGTCAGAACGGGTACTGGCCGGAGAAAGGCTCCGCGATGGCAACGCCAAAATTCTTCAGACGGCAGGTGGCGGCAAACTCGTCCTGGCTTTTCACAAACAGGCACGGCTCACCTTCACACTCCAGCACGGAGCTGTCCACTTCGATATCCGTCAGGGCCTGACTGAGACGCTCCATCACCCGCCATGCATTTTCGTCGCTCGGGCTCAACAGCTTGAGTGCCACCAGGCAGTTTTCACAGCCCGCGACGCTTTGCGGAATCGGTTCAACTTTCGAACCTGCAAAACCCGCCGACCAGCGATAGCTCTGGGGCAAGCGATGGACAATGGAGAGTTGTAATGTATTCACGTTCGTTCCCCGGAAGCAAAATTTACTTCACAATTTATTTACATTTATAGTAACACATCATCGCCAGCCTGCACTATTCAGCGCTTTTTTATCCGTTTCCTGGCTCGCGTCGGCGCTATATGTACCCGTTTCTGCGATCTAACTCAACCTTTTTGAATACAATGATGTGACTTTTTACACAAATAGATTTTACATAAAATAAACAAACACGGAATAAACGAACGGGAGTTTGGTTGATATGCATCAACAAAAAAGGCCCTGCCGGGCCTTCTCTGTGTTTTAGTGGGCCGCTTTTCGCGGTCGACTGGCGTAAAGATAGAAGAGTATCGAGCTGGTTGCGCAAAAAGCCATCGCCCACAGCATGGGCCATGCCGTCATAAAGGTAGCCATCGAAAGCAACGCGCCAACGATAGCGCCGATGCCGAAGCGGAACGTCCCCGCCAGGGAAGAGGCGGTACCCGCCATATGCGGAAACTCATCCAGGATCACCGCCATCGCATTAGATGACACCATCGACACGCAGCCGACAAAGGCCGCTACGCCGACCACCAGCGCCCAGAAGCCCACGCCCAGAAACGCGCTCACCACCAGCCAGATAGCCATCACAAACTGGATCCACAGCCCGGCGCGGAACATGTTCAGCGCCCCCACCCGCCGGACAAAACGGCTGTTGATGATGGTCATGATGAACAGGAAGACGATGTTGAGCGCAAAGTAATAGCCGAAGTGCTGCGGCGAAACGTGGTTCAGCTCGATGTAGACAAACGGCCCGGCGCTCAGGAAGGAGAACATCCCGGCGAAGCTGAACCCGCTTGCCAGCATATAGCTGAGCACGCGCTTGTGGCGGAACAGCGAGGCAAAATTGCCGATTGTGGTTCGGATGTGGAATTTCTGACGGCGCTCGACGGGGAGCGTTTCATCAATAAAGAAGAAGATCATCGCCGAAGCCAGCAGCGCGGCCAGGGCCAGGATCCAGAAAATCACGTGCCAGCTAAACCACACCAGCACCGCACCACCGGCCATGGGTGCCACCAGCGGCGCAATCGTCGTCACCAGCATCACGAACGACATCATCCGGGAGAACTCTTCCTTCGGGTAGATATCGCGCATCAGGGCGTTAATCACCACGCTTGCCGCAGCCGCCGCCAGACCGTGAAAGAAGCGCATGATAATCAGATGATCGATGGTCTGCGCCAGCGCACAGGCAACCGCTGCGGCCGCAAAGACCAGCGTCCCGCCCAGAATAACGGGCTTGCGTCCAAGGCTGTCCGCCATCGGGCCATAAAACAGCTGGCCGAGGGCAAAGCCGAGAATATAGGTGCTGAGCGTCATCTGCGCGCTGCCCGCCGGGACGCCAAACTGCGCAGAAATCACCGGCAGCGCGGGCAGGTACATATCAATAGACAGCGGCATCAGCATGGCCAGCAGGCCAAGAATGAAGACAATTTTGAACGACGAGTGTGGCCTGGTGGTCACAGAGCTCTCCTGAAATTAGTGCGAAGGCAGACCGACGCTGGCGATCTCTTCTTCCGTTAACGGGCGATATTCGCCCGGCGCCAGGTCGGGATCGAGTTCGATCGCACCAATCCGCTCACGATGCAGGCCAACAACGCGGTTCCCCACGGCGGCAAACATACGTTTCACCTGATGGTAGCGCCCTTCGCTGATGGTCAGACGGACTTCCGTCGGCGTAATCACCTCAAGCACGGCGGGTTTGGTCAGATCTTTTTCATTATGCAGCTGAACGCCCTTCGTGAATTGCTCTGCCGTGTCATCCGACACCGGCGACTCCAGCGTGACCAGATAGGTTTTCTCGCAGTGATGACGCGGGGAAGTAATGCGATGCGACCACTGCCCGTCGTCGGTCATCAGCACCAGACCCGTGGTGTCGATGTCGAGGCGGCCTGCGGCGTGCAGCTTGTGCGCCACCGGTTCGTCGAGGAAATAGAGTACCGTCGGATGATCCGGATCGTCCGTTGAGCAGACGTAGCCTTCCGGCTTATTGAGCATGAAGTAGCGCGGACCGTGCTGCTGGGTCAGCGGATTGCCGTCATACTCCACCTGATGGTCAGGCTGAAGTTTGAAAGCGGTGTCTTTCACAATGTCGCCATCCACGGTAACGCGGCTGGCGCGAATTTCACGCCCGGCAATAGCGCGGCTTACGCCGAGTTGCTGAGCGATAAACTTATCAAGTCGCATGAAATCTTTTTAGCCTTAATGGTGCTGGAAGTCGGACAACAGGTCCGAAAAAAGAAGCAGTCTGGAACGGTTCAGTATAATGGTCTGGTTGCGCCACTCAAGGGAAAAAGTTTCGTGGCATACTATGTGCGGAATAACGAAACCGAGACCCCATGACTTTTACACTTCGCCCCTATCAGCAGGAAGCCGTTGACGCCACCCTCGCCTGGTTCCGTAAACATCGCGAGCCAGCGGCGATTGTGCTCCCGACCGGCGCAGGCAAAAGCCTTGTCATCGCCGAACTGGCGCGTCTGGCGCGCGGTCGCGTGCTGGTGCTGGCGCACGTCAAAGAGCTCGTCGCGCAAAACCACGCCAAGTATTGTGCGCTTGGGCTGGAAGCCGATATTTTCGCCGCCGGGCTGAAGCGCAAAGAGAGCCACGGTAAAGTGGTCTTTGGCAGCGTGCAGTCGGTGGCGCGCAATCTGGACCTGTTTCGCAGCGAATTTTCGCTGCTGATTGTCGACGAGTGTCACCGCATCAGCGATGACGACGACAGCCAGTATCAGCAGATCCTGGCTCACCTGAAAGCGGTGAACCCTCACCTGCGCCTGCTGGGCCTGACGGCGACCCCGTTTCGCCTGGGGAAAGGCTGGATCTATCGCTACCATTATCACGGCATGGTGCGCGGCGATGACAAGGCCCTGTTCAGCGACTGCATTTACGAACTTCCGCTGCGTTACATGATCAAACATGGCTACCTGACGCCGCCTGAACGGCTGGATATGCCGGTGGTGCAGTACGATTTCAGCCGTCTGCAGGCGCAGAGCAACGGCTTATTCAGCGAAGCGGATCTCAACCAGGAGCTGAAAAAGCAGAAGCGTATTACGCCGCATATCATCAGCCAGATAGAGGAGTTCGCCGCGACGCGCAAAGGGGTGATGATCTTTGCCGCCACCGTTGAGCACGCGCGAGAAATCACCGGGTTATTGCCCGCCGGTGACGCGGCGTTAATCACCGGCGAGACGCCCGGCCCGGAGCGCGACGGCCTGATTGACGCGTTTAAGGCCCAGCGGTTCCGCTATCTGGTAAACGTGTCGGTATTGACCACCGGCTTTGACGCCCCGCACGTCGACCTTATCGCCATTTTGCGCCCGACCGAATCGGTCAGTCTGTATCAGCAGATTGTTGGCCGCGGCCTGCGTCTGGCCCCGGGAAAAACAGACTGCCTGATTCTGGATTATGCCGGTAACCCGCACGATCTCTATACGCCTGAGGTCGGCGCGCCAAAAGGAAAAAGCGACAACGTGCCCGTGCAGGTCTTTTGCCCTGCCTGCGGTTTTGCCAACACCTTCTGGGGAAAAACCACCGCCGACGGTACGCTGATCGAACACTTTGGCCGCCGCTGTCAGGGCTGGTTTGAAGATGATGACGGGCATCGCGAGCAGTGCGATTTCCGCTTTCGGTTCAAAAACTGCCCGCAGTGCAACGCCGAAAACGACATTGCCGCCCGCCGCTGCCGGGAATGCGACACGGTGCTGGTTGACCCGGACGACATGCTGAAAGCGGCGCTAAAGCTGAAAGATGCCCTGGTGCTGCGCTGTTCCGGCATGGCGCTGCAGCCCGGCGCCGATGAAAAAGGCGAGTGGTTGAAAATCACCTATTACGATGAAGACGGGGCGGACGTCAGCGAGCGCTTCCGGGTTCAGACGCCTGCCCAGCGAATGGCCTTCGAGCAGCTGTTTATCCGCCCGCATACCCGCACGCCGGGCGTGCCCCTGCGCTGGATAACCGTGGCCGATATCGTGCGCCAGCAGGTGCTATTGCGCCATCCGGATTTTGTCGTCGCCCGTAAGAAAGGCCAGTTCTGGCAGGTGCGCGAGAAGCTCTTTGACTACGAAGGTCGCTTTCGTCGCGCCAACGAATTGCGCGGTTAGCGGGACTTTTCATTGATGTGAGGGGCATTTGAGTATAAAATGCCGCCCGCTTCACATCCGTGAGGCAGAACACTCACCTGCTGCTGGGTCGCCTGTAGCAGGGTTTTAAATACAGAGAGAAATCAATGTTCACTATCGAAGCAGAAGTACGTAACGTGCAGGGTAAGGGTGCGAGCCGCCGCCTGCGTAACGCTAACAAGTTCCCGGCTATCGTTTACGGTGGCGAAGCTGCTCCAGTTGCAATCGAACTGGATCACGACAAACTGTGGAACCTGCAGACCAAAGCTGAATTCTACAGCGAAGTTCTGACCATCGTTGTTGGCGGTAAAGAAGAAAAAGTGAAAGTTCAGGCTGTTCAGCGTCACCCGTTCAAGCCAAAACTGTCTCACATCGACTTCGTTCGCGCGTAATCGCAAACACGTCGAAAAAAACCCCGCTTCTGCGGGGTTTTTTTATGGCTGCTATTTCCCGCCCGAGGTGCGGCGCTGAAGCTGATCGCGCAGGTTCGGCGGCGTGCCTTTAATGGTCAGCGTATCGGTGGCCGGATCCCAGAAGATGCGTTCACCCAGCAACATCGCGTCAAAGTTGATGGTTAACCCGCCGCCGCTGCCGGCAAACTTGGTTAACTGACGCAGCGTGCTGCGATCCGCCGGGAAGCTCTCTTCAAGCTCATAGCCTTTCTCCGCGGTGAATTCCTGGAAGCTGACTTCGCTGACGCCGGCCAGCTCTTTTGACAGGGACTCCAGCTCGATCTCCTCCCCTGCCTGCAGCTGTTCGTTGCAGTAGCTGTAAACCTGCTGGCGCACGGTCTGGCGCTCAGATTTATCGAGCTGCGCTTCAGCCGTGAAGTCGTCAACCGCCTGGAGCAGCCCTTTGTTCTGTGCTTTGGCGTTAAGACCTTCGCTGGCACCGAGGAAATCCATAAAGAAATCTGCCACTTTGCGGCCCACGCGCCCCTTCAGGAAAGTCAGGTAGCGGGTCGACTCCGGGTTGGTTTCCCATTCGGTCAAATCAATACGCGCCACGATATCCGCATGGTTGATATCCAGATAATGCGTTGAGCTGATATCCAGCTGCTCGTTCACGCGCATGCTGCTTAAGTTATTCAGCACGGTAACCAGCAGATACTCTACCGCCAGGTAGCGATAGTGGCAGAACAGCACGATCCCGCCGTCGGCGAACGGATATTTCGCCAGCTCGTCGCGCAGACGCCCTGTGGCGGCGCGGCTAAACGCCAGGAAATCCTCTTCGCCCTGACGCTGCAGGCGCAGGCTCTCAGCCAGTTCACTCTCTTCGCTGAACAGGCCATAGGCTTTATTTTTGGCGCTGTAGACGCGATGCAGCTCTGCCATCATCTCCGCCACGGTCGCCGTGGGTTCCAGTAACGAATCGCGCAGCACCACTTCAAGGGTTTGCTCATCACGCTTGATAAGCTGGTGCAAGGCAATCTGGTTGATTTCCAGACTCATGATAAACTCTCCTTTTAGACCGGGCGGTATTCAACCACCACCAGGACATGTGTGCAACAACAGATAAAAAAGGGGAAAAAAAGCTGTTGCTACGGTAATATGTTGCCCTTTCATCAACAAACTGATTTTGATTTATGCCACAACATTCCCGCTACAGTGATGAACACGTTGAACAACTGCTCAGTGAGCTGGTCAACGTACTGGAAAAACATAAAACGCCGACCGATCTCTCCCTGATGGTTTTGGGAAATATGGTCACCAACCTGATTAACACCAGCGTTGCTCCGGCTCAGCGTCAGGCGATCGCAAAATCGTTCGCTCAGGCTTTACAGTCGTCCGTCAGCAACGACCCGGCCCATTAAGGGATACGAACAACAGTTTATGGTGACGAATCGTCAGCGCTACCGTGAAAAAGTCTCCCAGATGGTCAGCTGGGGGCACTGGTTTGCCCTGTTCAACATTCTGCTGGCGACGGTCATTGGCTGTCGTTATCTGTTTGTCGCAGACTGGCCAACAACGCTAACCGGGCGTATCTACTCCTGGATGAGCGTTGTCGGTCACTTTAGCTTTTTGGTTTTCGCCACCTATCTGCTGATCCTGTTCCCCTTGACGTTTATCGTCATGTCGCAGCGTCTGATGCGGTTCTTGTCCGCCATTCTTGCGACGGTGGGGATGACGCTGCTGCTTATCGACAGTGAAGTGTTCACCCGCTTCCACCTGCACCTCAACCCCATCGTCTGGGAACTGGTGATTAACCCCGACCAGAACGAAACGGCCCGTGACTGGCAGCTGATGTTTATCAGCGTCCCGGTGATCCTGCTGATTGAGATGCTGTTCGCTACCTGGAGCTGGCAAAAGCTCCGCAGCCTGACCCGGCGACGCCATTATGCGAAGCCCGTCGCCGCGCTCTTTTTCGTCTCCTTTATCAGTTCGCACATCATGTATATCTGGGCGGATGCGAACTTCTATCGCCCTATTACCATGCAGCGCGCGAACCTGCCGCTCTCGTACCCGATGACGGCCCGTCGCTTCCTCGAGAAACACGGCCTGCTTGATGCGCAGGAGTACCAGCGCCGTCTTATCGAGCAGGGTAACCCGGAAGCCGTCAGCGTTCAGTATCCTCTGAGCGACCTGAACTACCGCGATATGGGGCGCGGGCAAAACGTCCTGCTGATCACCGTCGATGGCCTGAACTATTCCCGTTTCGAGAAGCAGATGCCAGCGCTGGCCGCTTTCGCGAGTCAAAACGTCTCGTTTACTCAGCATATGAGCTCCGGTAACACCGCCGATGCGGGCATCTTTGGCCTCTTCTATGGCATTTCAGCCGGCTATATGGACGGCGTACTGTCTACCCGCACGCCTGCGGCGCTGATTACCGGGCTGAATCAGCAAGGCTATCAGTTAGGGTTGTTCTCCTCCGATGGCTTTAACAGCCCGCTCTACCGCCAGGCGCTGCTGTCCGATTTCTCACTGCCGACGGCGCAAAAACAGTCCGATGCGCAGACCGCCAGCCAATGGATAAACTGGCTGCAGCGCTACGCCCAGGAAGATAACCGCTGGTTCTCATGGGTTGCCTTTAACGGCACAACGCTTGCTGACAGCAATAAGAGTGACTTTGCGCGCCGCTACGGTCGCGCGGCTGGCGACGTTGATACGCAGATAGGCCGCGTGCTTGACGCGCTTCGCGAGTCGGGCAAGCTGGACAACACCGTGGTGATCGTGACCGCGGGCCATGGCATCCCGCTAGGTGACGAGACGAAGAGTATGAGCTGGTCTCGCCCGAATCTGCAGGTTCCGCTGGTGATCCACTGGCCTGGCACCCCGGCGCAGCGCATCAATATGCTCACCGAGCATAAAGATGTGATGACTACCCTGATGCAACGCCTGCTGCACGTCAGCACGCCAGCAAACGAATATTCGCAGGGGCAGGATCTCTTCAGCGCCGCGCGCCGCCACAGCTGGGTGACGGCGGCGGGGAATAATACGCTGGTAGTCACCACGCCGAAGCTGACGCTGGTTCTGAACAGCAACGGGAATTATCAGACGTATAATCTGCAGGGTGAACGGTTGAAAGATCAGAAACCGCAGCTGAGCCTGCTGCTTCAGGTCCTGACGGATGAGAAGCGCTTCATCGCTAACTGATTAATAATAAACCAGTTAGCGACAGATTCCCTTGCATTCAAAACGGAATCGAGTAGTATTCTTTTTATGCGTCGGCACGTAGCGCAGCCTGGTAGCGCACCGTCATGGGGTGTCGGGGGTCGGAGGTTCAAATCCTCTCGTGCCGACCAAAAACACACTGAAAACCAGCCTGATGGCTGGTTTTTTATTTCGCCTCGTCCGGCGTTTTGCGCAGATACACTAGCGTAGCCAGACAAATCACCGCTCCGGCATAAAACGTATATTCCGCGCCAAACGATTCCCATATCGCGCCTGCCCCCACGCTGGCGATTAATAATCCCACGCCGCTTACCAGACTAAAAATACCAAAAGCCGTGCCGCGCAGATCGGGCGGTGCGGTTTTAGCGATCATTGCCGCCAGTAATCCCTGGGTCATACCCATATGTATCCCCCAAAGCGCGACGCCTAAAATGACTCCCATCCAGTGGCTGCTCAGCGCCAGAACAACATCTGCACCAATCAGCACCATTAGCCCCCACTGCAGAAGTCGGGTGTGGCTCATGCCATCAGAAAGTTTGCCAAAAGGGTAAGCCGAGAGGGAATAGAGTACGTTCATGACCACCATCACCAGCGGAATAAGGGCCAGAGGAACGCCCGACTGCTGCGCGCGAAGTACAAGAAAAGCCTCGCTAAACCGGGCAAGCGTGAACACTGCACCAAGGCCAATCACCCACCAGCACGCTTTCCCCAGCCGCCTTAAATTCTCTCGTTTAATGGGATTAGTACGTTTATGTTCGAGGGGAGTTTTCGGCTCCTGAAGGCCAAAATAGAGCAAGGCAACTGAAAGCAGACCGGGGATAAGAGCTATCCAGAAAACAGTGCGAAAATCATTGTCCAGCAACAGCATTAAGCTCACGGCCAGTAATGGACCAAGAAATGCGCCTGTGGTATCCATTGACTGACGCAGACCATATGCCGCACCACGCATTTCCGGCGGCGTGACGTCTGCAACCAGCGCATCCCGCGGTGCACCCCGTATTCCCTTCCCCGTACGGTCCATGAGACGTGCGCCTAAAACCATCCCGGAAGAGGACGCTAATGCGAAAAGAGGTTTGCTTAGCGCCCCCAGGCCATACCCTAACAGGGCCAACCCCTTACGTTGACCCAGGTAGTCGCTGATCGCCCCCGAAAAGACCTTAATAAAAAGCGCAGTGGCCTCCGCCAGCCCTTCAATCAGGCCGATAAACAGCACGCTCGTACCGAGGGTGGTCATCATAAAAAGTGGCAGCAGGCTGTGAATACTCTCTGACGAGATATCCATCAGCATACTGCCCCCCCCCACAACCCAGACGCCTTTGGGGATCTGACTGAGCACTGGAAATCTGGAACGCATCTACCGCTCCTGCTTTAAAAACAGTTGCCTGAATGCTTACAGGATAGAATATCGCGAATTAAAAAAACCTGAGGAGAGTGGGATGAGACCATAAAAAAAGCCATCCGGCAGGATGGCTTAGCTATTGCGAGTCCGCGCTTAGTGCTTCTCACGTCCGCCCAGGAAGAAAATGCCCAGCGGGATGGCCAGCAGAACGGTGAACACCAGGCTGTAGACGAAGATCATCGCCGACTGCAGAACATACATGCTGGTTGTCCAGGCAGAGAGGGGGATATTGTACTGTTCGATAACGCCAACAATGGTTGCCCGCCCCACGCACGCGGCAGCAATCATAAATACGACCAGCAGCGCCAGGAGGAACTTGCGGCCTTCAGGCGTTTTCAGTTTTGCACGAACCATCTCTCTTCCCTTTTACAGATGAATAACAATATATATGGTCTAAAATAACACGAACTGGCACCCGACTCCACACCAGCATAAACAACCACTAAAAAGGCAAATTAAAAGCGCATAACGCTACTGACAGTGAAAATGTAAGTAAATAACACCGGTCATTCATCGTTGTTATGTTAACCTGCGCAGGATCGTTTTGACATAAAGGAATGACAATGAAAAACGCACCTAAATTTGCCATCGCCCTCATCGCCGCCGCGTGCGTCAGCAGCAGCGCTTTCGCCAGCGAAACCCCAAAACAGCAGCCGCTGGAAAAAGTGGCTCCGTACCCGCAGGCGGACAAAGGGATGAAGCGTCAGGTGATTCAACTGCCGGTTCAGCAGGATGAAGCGAACTTTAAAGTGGAACTGTTAATTGGCAAGACGCTGGAAGTGGACTGCAACCAGCACCGTCTGGGCGGTCAGCTGGAAAGTAAAACCCTGGAAGGCTGGGGTTACGACTATTACGTCTTTGACAAAGTGACCTCTCCGGTCTCCACCATGATGGCCTGCCCGGACGGCAAGAAAGAGAAGAAATTTGTGACTGCGTATCTGGGCAACAACAGCCTGCTGCGCTACAACAGCAAGCTGCCGATCGTGGTCTATACGCCTGAAAACGTGGAAGTGAAGTATCGCGTGTGGAAGGCGGACGAGAACGTCGGACAAGCGGTAGTACGTTAAAAATAAGTCGGGTGGCGACTTCGCCTTACCCGACCCGGAAAGGGTGCGCTCTGGTGCCCTCACCCCCCCCTCTCCCTCTGGGAGAGGGAGAAAACACTAAAAACGGTAACGGATGTTACCGTTTTGCTTTTACCTTACAGCGCGATATCCGCAACCGGTTTGTTTTCCGGCTGAGGCTTCAGCTCCGCTTTTGGCGCAGCATCCGCAGCCTGTGGCTTGATGTATTGCAGCTGCAGTACGCGGCTGGTGTATTCAAGCTCTTGCTCCGTCGCGCTCACGTTGCCGTTCAGCTTCGTGCCGTAGGATGGAATAATAGTTTTCAGCTTCGCCTGCCATTCCGGGCTGGCGACTTTGTCTTTAAACACTTTTTCCATCAGGTGCAGCATGATTGGCGCAGCGGTAGACGCGCCCGGTGACGCACCCAGCAGCGCGGCGATGGTACCATCCTTATCGCTCACCACTTCGGTACCCAGACGCAGCACGCCGCCCTCTTTCGGATCGCGCTTGATGATCTGTACGCGCTGACCCGCCTGCCACAGACGCCAGTCTTCTTTTTTCGCCTGCGGATAGTACTCTTTCAGCGCCTCGAAGCGGTCGTCGTCAGAGAGCATCACCTGGCTAATCAGGTATTTCACCAGGTCGAAGTTATCCAGACCCACGTCCATCATCGGCTTGACGTTAGAGGTGGTCGTGGCGCTGAGCAGATCCCACAGGGAGCCATTTTTCAGGAACTTGGTGGAGAAGGTCGCGAACGGCCCAAACAGCACCACGCGTTTGCCGTCAAGCATACGGGTGTCGATATGCGGAACAGACATCGGCGGTGCGCCAACGGAAGCCTGGCCGTACACTTTTGCCAGATGACGATTCACCACTTCCGGGTTATCGGACACCAGGAACTGGCCGCCCACCGGGAAGCCCGCGTAGTCGTCCGCTTCCGGAATACCGGACTCCTGCAGCAGCTTCAGCGCCGCGCCGCCCGCACCGATAAAGACAAACTTCGCCTTGATGACGTGCTCGGCTTCGTTGTTTTTCAGATCGGCGACGGTCACGCTCCAGCTGTTATCCGCGTTGCGCTTGAAACCGCGCACTTCGGTGCTGAGCTGCAGGTTGAAGTTCTCTTTTTTCTTCAGAGACGTCACCAGCTGACGGGTAATTTCACCATAGTTAACGTCGGTACCAATTTCGGTACGGGTCGCCGCCACTTTCTGGTTCGGGTCACGACCTTCCATGACCAGCGGAGCCCACTCTTTAATCTGCGCGTGGTCTTCAGAGTATTTCATCCCGCGGAACAGCGTGCTCTGCTGCAGAGCGGCGTAGCGCGCGCGCAGGAAGTTGACGTTCTGCTCACCCCACACAAAGCTCATGTGCGGCACGGTGTTGATGAAGGAGTGCGGGTCGTGCATCACGCCGCTGTTGACCTGATGAGACCAGAACTGGCGAGAAACCTGGAATGCTTCGTTGATCTCTACCGCCTTCTCGATACTAATGGAACCGTCCTTTTTCTGCGGCGTATAGTTCAGTTCCATGAGTGCCGAATGTCCGGTACCGGCGTTATTCCATCCGTTCGAACTCTCCTGCGCCACGCCATCAAGGCGCTCGACCATGGTCATAGACCAGTCCGGCTGCAGTTCTTGCAGATAGGTTCCCAGCGTGGCGCTCATGATACCGCCACCAATTAAAAGGACGTCCGTTTCCTGCTCTTTTGGTGCGTCAGCTTTCGCCGCCATGGAGACGGTGTTAAGCCCCACGGCCAGAGAAAAGAGCATGGCAGTCATTTTTTTCATAATTTATGCCTTAGTGTAAAAGTGCTTGATGCGTGGAAATTGCAGGTGAAAAAAGCTGCGGGGGCACGGTAACAACTTTTAAATATTGTTTAAAGGTTACGAAATTATTGTAATTGTGAAATTTAATGATGGATTGTTTGTGAGGAATTATCGATGCGTCTGGTAAAGCACGGTTTTACTGGCTAGTATGTTGCGTTTTGCGATCGCGCGCACGGAAGCCTGCCCTAACCAGCGAACTGTTATGTCCTTACCCCATTCTGCCGTATCCCCCGAAGACCGCGTAGCCAGCGTGCTGCGTTCCCCTAAGCAGCTGACGCGTGAAACGCTGGCAGGCGTGATTACCGCCCTGGCGCTGATCCCCGAAGTCATCTCATTTTCGGTGGTGGCGGGCGTTGACCCGAAGGTCAGCCTGATCGCCTCCGTGGTGCTGTGTCTTGCCCTGTCGGTACTCGGTGGTCGCCCGGCGATGGTCACGGCAGCGGCCGGCTCCGTGGCGCTGGTTATTGGACCAATGGTGCATCAGCACGGCGTACAGTACATTCTTCCCGCCGTGCTGATGGCGGGCGTGATTCAGATTCTGTTTGGCGTGCTGGGCATGGCAAGGCTGATGCGCTTTATACCTCAGTCGGTCATGACCGGGTTTGTTAACGCCCTGGGCATTTTGATCTTCTTCGCTCAGGTGCCGCATTTCTGGAGCAGAAGCCCGCTGATTGTAGGCCTGTTCGTGCTGACGCTGCTGATCGTGCTGTGGGTGCCGCGCTATATCAAAAGCATCCCTTCCCCGCTGATTGCGATTGTTGTGCTTACCGTGTTCACCGTTTCAACCGGTCAAATCCTGCCGACCGTGGGCGATGAAGGCTCCATGAGCGGCGGTTTGCCGGGTCTTACCGAGCTGTTGGTCCCGCTCAATGTGCAGACGCTGAGCATTATCTGGCCGTGCGCGCTGAGCATCGCCTTTGTCGGCCTGCTGGAATCCCTGCTGACGGCAAAGCTGGTGGATGAGCTGACTGCGACACCGTCAGGTAAACGCCGCGAAAGCATTGGATTAGGCGTCGGCAATATTCTGGCCGGATTTTATGGCGGGATTGCAGGCTGCGCGATGATCGGACAAACCATCGTCAACGTGGAGATGGGGAAAGGTCGAAGCCGCATTTCAACGATTGCGGCGGGCATTGTGCTGCTGATCCTGGTGACGGCGCTCAGCGAAGTTATGGCCAATATCCCGATGGCGGTGCTAGCGGGTATTATGGCAATTGTCGCCGTCAAAACCTTCAGCTGGCACAGCCTTCAGCCAGCCACGGTGAAAACGGCCCCGATTGCAGAAACGGTCGTCATGCTGGTCACCGTAGCCGCCACGGTATCAACCGGCAATCTGGCGATTGGCGTGCTGGGCGGGATTATCGTCATGGCACTCCTCCCCGCCCGTATTAAGCGTCGGCTTAAAGCAGAAAAATCGTCGCCAGCCCAAGAAAAATAAAGAAACCGCCGGTATCGGTGATGGCGGTGATCATCACGCTCGACCCCACCGCGGGGTCGCGCCCCAGTTTGGTCATCGTCAGCGGAATAATCACGCCCATTATCGACGCTACCAGCAGGTTCAGCACCATCGCCAGCATCATCACGCCGCCCAGGGCCATATCGTCGTACAGCCACCAGGTGATGCCGCCCATAATCCCGCCCCACACCAGGCCGTTAATTAGCGCGACGCCCATCTCTCTAAAAATGAGCCACGAAAAGTTACCTGGCTGAATATTTTCCAGCGCAAGGGCGCGGACGATCATGGTTATAGTCTGGTTTCCGGTGTTGCCACCAATCCCTGCGACAATCGGCATCAGCGAGGCCAGCGCCACCAGCTGAGAAATGGTGTGTTCAAACCCGTCAATCACCCGGGAGGCGATAAACGCGGTACACAGGTTAATGGCCAGCCACGCCCAGCGCGTTTTCACCGCCTTGCCGACGGAGGCATGGACGTCATCTTCGGCGCTGATCCCGCCGAGCGCGCGCAGGTCGTTGTCGGTTTCTTCGTATACCACATCAACGATCTCATCGATGGTCAGACGCCCCATCAGTTTGCCGACGGAATCCACGACGGCGGCACTGACGAGGTCGTCACGTTCGAAGGTGCGCGCCGCTTTCTCAGCGTCGTCTTCCGGGGAGAAGACCATCGGCTCGTTTTCCATCACCTCGCTCACCTTCCGCTGGGTGCTGTTGAGCAGGATGGTTTTCAGCTCCAGCTCGCCGAGCAGGGTTTTATCCCGGGAGGTGACAAACAGCTTATCGGTGTTATCCGGCATCTTGCCCAGGCGACGCAGATAGCGCTGCACGGTACCGAGCGTCACGTCCGGTCGCACCGTGATAACGCCGAACTCCATGATCGCGCCGACGCTGTTTTTCTCGTAGTGCATCACCTGACGCACGCGCGCCCGCTCCTCCGCAGGCAGCGACGCCAGCAGGCGACCGGTCAGGTTTCGCGGCAGGTGCTGAACGAGGTAAATCTGCTCGTCGATATCCAGGGTTTGCACCGCGTCGAGAATATCCCGGTCGCTCATCTCGTCGATCAGGTCGTCCCAGACGTTTTCGGAGGCCTCAAGCAGCACCTGCCCGCGCTCGTGATCCTGCACCAGACGCCACAGGGCGTGACGTTCTTCTGAGGGAAGCGCTTCAAGGGTATCCGCCAGATCCGGCGGGGGTAAATGAGCAACCAGCGCACCTACCTCAGCAATATCGTCGGCCAGGGTGCCGACATCATATTGCTCAGCCAGGGTGAGTTTGCCTAATAGTGTAGAAGTGACCGCTTTATCGGTCGTGAGAAGCCAGATGAGTCGCGCGCGCTCCTGGTCACGCTGTCTGGCGCTGTTTTTCTTTAATACCGACATCAATCATAAATCCATTAAATGAGTTGGGGTTAAGCATAGCGCGGGGATATGTAAATAAGAATAAACAACGGGACGGGATGGAGAAAAAAGCGTCATTACGGCCACGATCTATCCCCTCTCCCTGTGGGAGAGGGTTAGGGTGAGGGCATCAGGCCGTACGCGCTACCGCATCACGCGATGCCGCATCGCGCTCTTCACCGGTCAGCTCGCTCAGCTTGCCGTCGCGCATCTCCAGCAGGCGGTCAGCATGTATGAAGTAGTGATCGTCATGGCTGATGGCGAAAATGGTTTTGCCCATCTCCTGCATCAGCGGCAGCAGCACCTGATAAAACTCGCGGCGGAAATGCGGGTCCTGATCGGCCGCCCACTCGTCCAGCAGGATGATGTCACGCTCTTCCGCCAGCGCCAGCAGCAGCGCCACGCGCTTTTTCTGCCCTTTGGAAAGCTTCAGATTGAGGATCTTCCCGTCCTGTAACTCCAGCTTGTGCGACATCTGCAGCTGCGCCAGCCATTTTTCCACCAGCGCAGGATTGGCCTGTTGCCCTTCCGGCCCCAGCAGCCGATCGAACAGCCAGACGTCGGTAAACACCGCCGAGAAAAGCTTGCGGTAATCCTCGGGCTTCTCCGCGCTCAGCGCCTTGCCGTCCAGCAAAATCTCGCCCGACTGCGGCTGATAGAGTCCGGTCAGCAACATCGCCAGCGTAGATTTACCGCTGCCGTTGCCGCCGATGAGGAACAGCAGTTCACCGCGCCGGATCGTCAGGTTGACCGGCCCCACGGAGAAGGCGCTGTCCTGATAGCGGAACGTGACGTTACGCAGCTCCAGCGTCTGCCAGTTCGGGAAGGCCTGCGGGCGCGGGAATTCGGCTTTAAACGGCGCGAGATCGAATTTTTTGAGCTTATTAAATGCCACCTGCGCACTCAGCAGGGTGGGCAACGCGCCGACCGCCGAGAGCAGCGGCGTGCGCAAAAACAGCAGCGTCAGCGAGTAGGTTGCCGCGACGTTGGTGTCCGCCCAGCCCAGGCCGTTTGCCATCCAGAATACCAGGCCAATGGCGCCCAGCATCATAATGTTTGACCAGTTCACCGCGCTCAGGTGGAAGGTATCGGCGCGAATAATATGATGGCGGTACTCGCGCGCGTCCGGGATATAGAGATGATTAAAGATATGCTCGGCGCGCTCGCGGTTCAGGGTGAGCTCTTTGCGTCCTTCCAGTACCGTCTGGTAATCGTTATAGAGCTTATCTTCGGTTTCGCGCAGCACCGCCATGTGTTTGTAGACGCGCGACACCAGCATAAAGCCGCCCCAGATGGTAATGACAATCCACAGCGCGGTCACCGCCAGCATTTTGCTGGAGAGCCAGGCGAGATAAGCGGCCGAACCAAAGGTCAGAATGATCCCCTGCACCAGCTCCGGCAGACGAACGAACGCAATGGTAATGGCGCGCACGTCGCTGGTCAGCCCCGCCAGCAGGGAAGCGCTGCCGAGCTGCTCAACGCGCTCTACCTGAGTATCGAGGATCCGCTTGATAAACTCACTGCGCAAACGGAAAACGAAATGGTGCCCGAGCGCGGTCAGCGCCAGCTGGGAACCGAGCGTAACCGCCATCAACAGGAGCAGCAGGCCGAGAAACTCCGGCAATACGGAGAGCGAGGTGTCGACCATTTCAATCAACCGCACGTTAATAAACGCGATCAGGCCAATACCCAGCGCGGCGCTGGCAAGGCTTAACGCCATTACTGCGATGAAGGGCCAGCGATACTGACGCCAGACAAGGAGAAGTAGTTGCATGCAGGCAATCCGGACAATAAAAATCAGCCAGCAGTGTAAACTGCCCTGCGCGGACATCAAGAATAATTCTTATTTTAGTTTACTGTACCCCGCCTGACGGAAGGTCAGGTTATAACGGTACTCACCCGTGAGCGGGTGAACCCCGGGCTTCAGCGGCTGAATGCCGTGATAGTAAAGTCGCGACGCCCTGCCCCACACCACCACATCGCCATGTTCCAGCATGATGCGCTTGAGCGGGTCGTTACGGCGCAATCCCCCAAACTGGAAGACGGCAGGCAGACCTAACGATACCGAGACGATAGGCGCGCGCAGATCGGGTTCATCCTTGTCCTGATGCAGCGAGAGCTTCGCGCCGACGGCGTAGCGGTTAATCAGGCAGGCATCCGGCCGAAAGTCAGGATACTCCGCTGCTACGGCGGCCTCGTGGCAGAGCGCCTGAAAAACAGCAGGCATCGGGGGCCACGGCTGGCCGGTAGCGGGATCGTTCGGGGCATACAGATAGCCCCGCTCGTTCGTCGCCCAGCCCAGTTCGCCGCAGTTTGCCATGGCCACCGACATGGTGTAGCCGCCCGGCGTCACCATATGGCGAAAAGGCGAAACCGCCGTCACCTCGTCGATACCGGCAAGCAGCGCCGCCGCACGGGAGAGTGCAAAGCGGCGCAGGATCACCGCCCCCGGCGCAAGCGGCTCCTGCCAGGGTTCAGCATCCGCAAAAAGATCGAGCATTATCCCTCCTGGCGTTTCGCCTCACGTTTCAGTAATAGCGCTTTTCGCGCCGTCCCCCAACGGTAACCCGACAGCGCGCCGTCGTTACGAACCACGCGATGACAGGGGATCACAATCGCCAGCGTGTTTGCCGCACAGGCTCCGGCAACGGCGCGTACCGCATTGGGTTGACCAATCGCCTGCGCCACCTGCCGGTAACTTGCCGTTTCGCCGCAGGGGATGTTGCGAAGGGCCTGCCAGACGCGCTGCTGGAAGGCGGTTCCGCGAATATCCAGCGGCAGCGCAAGCGGTACATCGCGGTTATCAATACTGGCAATCACCTGCTGGATCCGCCGCGCGAAATCCTCTTCCAGCGGCGCATGCGCTGCTTTTGGAAAATGCGCGGCAAGCTCTTCGGCTAATTCCGCATCGCTGTCACCCAGCAGGATCGCGCAGATCCCCCGCTCGCTTTCTGCAACCAGACAGCGTCCTAACGAACAGTCGCTAATGGCATAACGCACTGCCGCATCCCCTTTGCGGTACTGCCTGGCCGTCATGCCCAGCGCATCGTTGGCTTTGCGATAATAGCTGCTGCTGTCGGGAAACCCCGCCGCCAGAACGGCGTCGGTAACTTTGTCTCCCTTTGCAAGCGCGGTGCGCAGGCGCTGGCCTCGCGCCGCCTGCTGCCAGGCCTTTGGCGTCATGCCGGTCACGGACTTAAACAGACGATGGAAATGGAAAGGACTCATGGCCACCTGCTGCGCCAGCCCCTCCAGGGTTAGCGTGGCTTCCTGCTCCAAAAGACGACAGGCGTGTTCCACTTTTGCCAGCTTCTGCGCCTGCGGATCGCGTTTGTCCGGCATGCAGCGCTTGCACGGGCGAAACCCTGCCTGAACGGCATGGCGGGCATCGGGATAAAAGCGGACGTTTTTACGCAGCGCGTGGCGGGCGCGGCATGACGGGCGGCAGAAAATACCCGTGGTCTGCACGGCGAAGACAAACTGTTCGTCAGCGAGCGGATCGCGGGCCAGCACGGCCTGCCAGCGATCCTCATCGGTAATAAAGGTTGAGTTTCTCATTATCGGCTCCTCTTGTAAGCATACATAGAGCCTGCCTGAGTGCCACTGATAAAAAACCCGCAACCTTGCTTTTTAATTTTTGTCGCGCACCAGGAAGCTGTTGAACTGCGGCGAGCTCCAGGTTTTAAACCCGTCGCCCTCTTTGGTGATCATATAAACCGCCAGCCCTTCCTGACGAACCACCTCTTTGGCTTTTTCCGGGCCGAGAACCATTAAGCCAGTATCCCAGGCATCCGCTTCCAGCGCGGTGGGGGCAATGACCGTCACCGAGACCAGGTTATGCGTGATGGGACGGCCGGTCTGCGGATCGATAACATGTGAAATACGCTTCCCGTCAAGCTCGTAATAGTTTCGGTAGCTTCCGGAGGTACTGATGCCATGTCCGTTGATATCCACTATCGCCTGCACGGCATTTTGCCGATCGGTCGGCTTTTGAATCGCTACGCGCCACGGCTTATCGCTGGCGTTCATCCCCCTGCTGACTAACGCGCCGCCCACGGAGACCAGATAGCGGGAAATGCCTTCCTGGGCCATCAGCGCTGCAAGATGATCCGCCGCATAGCCTTCCCCAACCGTCGACAGATCGACAAACAGATCGGGGATATCTTTTTGCAGGTACTGTTGTCCGTACTGATTGATCACCGTCAGATGCTGCAGCCCTGTCCTGGCGCGGGCGTCATCAATGGCCGCCTGCTCAGGGGTGGTCACCGGCTGTTTGTTAGGGCCAAATCCCCAGAGGTTTACCAGCGGTCCGACGGTCACATCCATCGCGCCGTTGGTTTTATAACCCACGCGTATAGATTCGGTCACGATATCGGCCATCGCCTCGCTCACCGGCCACAGGGAGGTGCTGGTGGAGAGGTTAAAGCGCATCAGCGCCGAGTCATTTTTATAGGTTGAGAGCAGCTGATCGTCGGCATCCAGCTGAGACTGGATTTTGCCGCGAAGCTCATCTGTGCGTGTTTTATCGAGGTTCATTACGCTAACGCGCCAGAAGGTGCCCATCGTTTTGCCTTCGAGCACCGTCGCGGCGGGTGCGTCGGCTTTCGCCACGGGCGCGGAATCGTCACACGCGGCCAGGAAAAAAAGCATAGCCAGAAAGCTGGCGCGTAAAAAAGTCATGTCCATTCATTATTATCCTCATGCCAGGGCGGCAAGAGTACACCAAAACGGGTGAGTTGTGAGAATCTGCGAGACACAAAAAAGGGGCCAGCAGGCCCCTTACGTCACACGATGAAGCGATTAGAACTGGTAAACCAGGCCCAGCGCGACGATATCGTCAGTACCGATACCCGCCTGACGGGTGAATTCATTTTCATCAACCAGGTTGATTTTGTAATCCACGTAGGTGGACATGTTTTTGTTGAAGTAGTAAGTCGCACCAACATCAACATATTTCAGCAGATCCTGATCGCCGTAACCTTCGATGTCTTTCCCTTTAGACTGCAGGTAAGCCACGGATGGGCGCAGGCCGAAGTCGAACTGGTACTGAGCAACCACTTCGAAGTTCTGCGCTTTGTTAGCGAAGCCGTAAATGTCGCTGCTGCTCTGAGAGTTGCCGAAACGCGTTGCGTTGTAGGTCTGGGAGTATTGCGCCGCAAGGTAGATGTTGTTGGCGTCGTATTTCAGACCACCAGAATAGACTTCAGCACGATCGCCTTCGCCCTTCAGCGCCAGGTTAGCGGTGTTGTTCTGGTCAGCGGTACGTTTGGAAGAAGACATTGCACCACCGATGCTGAAGCCTTCACCCAGGTTATAGGTCACGGATGCACCGTAGCCGTCGCCGTTCTGTTTCAGCAGGCTACGACCGGTGTCGTTTTCACCGCTTACGCTGCCGTTTTTACCCTGATACTGCAGGGCAAAGTTCAGGCCATCCACCAGACCAAAGAAGTCCTGGTTACGGTAGGTCGCCACGCCGTTAGCACGGGACTGCAGGAAGTTGTCTGCGCCGTAGGTATCGCCGCCAAATTCTGGCAGAACGTCAGTCCAGGAGGTTACGTCGTAGATTACGCCGTAGTTACGACCGTAATCGAAAGAACCCGCGTCAGCGAATTTCAGACCCGCGAACGCCACACGCGTCCAGGCATCATTTTCGCTTTCGGAGGTGTTGCCCTGGATCTGGTATTCCCACTGGCCGTAACCGGTCAGCTGATCGTTAACCTGAGTTTCGCCTTTGAAGCCAAGACGCATGTAGGTCTGGTCGCCGTCGGCACTCTTGTCGTCAGAGAAATAGTGCAGACCATCGACTTTACCGTACAGATCTAATTTGTTGCCATCTTTGTTATAAATTTCGGCCGCATTTGCTGCGCCTGCTACCAGGAGTGCTGGTACCAGGAGGGACAGTACTTTAACTTTCATTTTATTAACCCTCTGTTATATGCCTTATAATTGCCACTGCTTACTGGTTAACCCTCATTAACCAGTCGGCAATTTCATTCTCCGCAAAATTACAGAATAATCCAATGCGAATATGATACGAAAACTTTGAAGATGTTTCATTTAACCATCAACATGTTTCAAAATGTAAATATCAAGGAACTTTTACAAAGCACAAATAGCTTAGAAAATTAGCACTTATAATCAAACAGGAAAATCACCATATAAACATCAATGAGTTACAATAAAATCCGTTACAGCACTGAATGACAAAACAAGATCTCGCCTAATCTCTAAAATAACTCTCGCTATCATCATTAACTTTATTTATTACCGTCATTCAGTTTTGAATGTCTGTTTATCCCTAATTGAACCGGATGCTCCGCATTCGGTTTTTTTTACCTTTCTTTACGTAACTTCTCTTTTTTTGTGCTACCGCACCGTAATTGTAACGACTATTAACTAAATTCACGTCGGGTATCTTTCGAAATCCATCCATTGGTACAAAACTTAATTTCTTGTTAATTCGTGCTATTCTTTGACTGCGCGGGCTGATTATTTGTACGCGTATGGCGAGTTTGTACATGTTTACTGCATGCATCACCGCCGATATTGTCCCGTGAAAAAGTCGCCTCATCCCGGACAGTCGCGCTGGAAATTCAGTTATTACCCTTTATACTGCCCTATCGCCACAGAGCACGACCATAACGGGTTAAAGATATCAATGAGTCAGACTGAAACTACCGCCCCGAGCAAATTCTCCCTTCTCCCCGGGAGCATCACCCGTTTCTTTCTTCTTTTGATCGTTGTGCTGTTAGTCACCATGGGGGTGATGGTACAAAGCGCGGTTAACGCCTGGCTGAAGGATAAGAGCTATCAGGTCGTGGATATCACCCACGCCGTGCACAAGCGCATAGATACCTGGCGCTACGCCACCTGGCAGATTTACGACAATATCGCGGCAGCCCCGACCTCCTCGTCCGGAGATGGACTTCAGGAGACGCGGCTTAAGCAGGATGTCTATTATCTCGAAAAACCGCAGCGTAAGACCGAGGCCCTCATCTTTGGCTCTCACGACAGCGCGACGCTTGAGATGACGCAGCGTATTTCGACCTATCTGGATACCCTCTGGGGCGCCGAAACGGTACCGTGGTCGATGTACTATCTGAACGGTCAGGACAACAGCATGATCCTGATCTCAACGCTGCCGTTAAAAGATCTCTCATCCGGGTTTAAAGAGACAACCGTGGGCAGCATCGTCGATTCCCGCCGGGCAGAGATGCTGCAGCAGGCGAACGCCCTTGATGAACGTGAGAGCTTCTCTTCCCTGCGTCGTCTGGCCTGGCAAAACGGCCATTATTTTACCCTGCGCACCACGTTCAACCAGCCAGGGCATCTGGCGACGGTGGTGGCCTTCGATTTACCGATTAATGATTTAATCCCGCCGGATATGCCGCTCGACAGCTTCCGCCTGGAGCCAGACAGCAGCACCCAAAACATGCGTGCGGCGTCCGACAAAGAGGCCGCAGAGAGCGTATCGATCTCCTTTAACGGCTCGAAAATCGAAATTGCCTCATCGCTGAACTCGACCGGCATGCGTCTGGTGTGGCAGGTGCCGTTTGGCACGCTGTTGCTCGATACCCTGCAAAATATTCTGCTGCCTCTGCTGCTGAATATCGGTCTGCTGGCGCTGGCGCTGTTTGGCTATAGCACCTTCCGTTTCCAGACGGGGCGTCAGAGCGACGCCTCTGCGGTTCCGGCCGGCACCAGCAATGAGCTGCGCGTATTACGTGCATTGAATGAAGAGATTGTTTCCGTGCTGCCGCTTGGGGTCTTGGTTCACGACCAGGAGGCGAATCGTACGGTGATGAGCAACAAAATTGCCGACCATCTGCTGCCGCATCTTAACCTGCAGAACATCACCACCATGGCGGATCAACACCAGGGGGTGATTCAGGCCACCATCAACAATGAACTGTACGAGATCCGTCAGTTCCGCAGCCAGGTGGCTCCCCGCACGCAAATCTTCATTATTCGCGACCAGGATCGCGAAGTGCTGGTCAATAAAAAGCTCAAGCAGGCGCAAAGGCTGTATGAGAAAAACCAGCAGGGGCGCGCCGCATTTATGCAGAACATTGGCGATGCCTTCAAGCAGCCGTTAAAAACGCTGGCGACCCAGGCGGCGGCGTTAAACACCTCTGAAAGCCACCAGCTTGCCTGCCAGGCCGATTCGCTGGTCAGAATGGTTGATGAGATCCAGCTGGCAAACATGCTGGAGAATGATTTCTGGAAGGGAACGCCAGCCCTCTTCTCCATTCAGGATCTGATCGATGAAGTGGTGCCGGAAGTGCTGCCCGTTATTAAGCGCAAAGGGCTGCAGCTGCTGATCAATAACAATCTCCCTGCGAATGACGAACGCCACGGCGATCGCGAAGCGCTGCGCCGCATTCTGCTGATGATTATTCAGTACGCCGTCACCACCACGCAGATCGGCAAGATCACTCTTGAAGTCAGCACCGAGGAGTCAGCAGAAGACCGTCTGACGTTCCGCATCCTGGACACCGGGGAAGGCGTCACAACAAGTGAAATTGATAATCTGCACTTCCCGTTCCTGAATGACACGCAGAGCGATCGCTACGGCAAGGCCAATGCCCTGACCTTCTGGCTGTGCGATCAGCTGGCGCGTAAGCTCGGCGGCCACCTGAACATCAAAGCCCGTGAATCCCTCGGCACCCGCTATTCTCTGCATGTGAAAATGGCGGCCAATCCGCAGGAAGAGGATGAAGAACGTCTGCTGGATGACGTCGTGGTGATGGTCGATGTGACCTCGAACGAGATCCGCAATATTGTCGTTCGTCAGTTAGAAAACTGGGGAGCAGCCTGCATCACCCCGGATGAAAGACTTGCAAGTCAAGAATTTGATCTGTTTTTAACTGATAATCCGTCTAATCTTACTGCCTCCGGCTTGCTTTTAAGCGATGATGAGTCAGGCGTGCGGAAAATCGGCCCTGGCCAGCTGCGCGTCAACTTTAATATAAGCAATGCGATGCAGGAAGCTGTACTACAACTAATAGAAGAGCAGCTGGCGCAGGAAGAGATAACGGAGTCACCGTTAGGCGGCAATGAAAATGCCGAGCTTCACGCCAGCGGATACTATTCACTCTTTGTTGATACAGTACCAGATGATGTTAAGCGGTTGTATACTGAGTCCGCTGCGAATGATTTTGCAGCGCTGGCACAGACAGCACACCGGCTTAAAGGGGTGTTTGCCATGCTTAATCTGGTTCCCGGCAAGCAGTTATGTGAAACGCTGGAACATCTAATTCGTGAGAAAGATGCCTCTGGCATTGAAAAATACATCAGCGACATTGACGCCTACGTCAAAAGCTTGCTGTAGCAAGGTAGCCTTATACATGAACAATATGAACGTAATTATTGCCGATGACCATCCGATTGTACTGTTCGGTATTCGCAAATCACTTGAACAGATCGAGTGGGTGAATGTAGTCGGTGAATTTGAAGACTCTACAGCACTGATCAATAACCTCCCAAAGCTTGATGCACACGTGCTCATTACCGATCTCTCCATGCCTGGAGACAAATATGGTGATGGGATCACGCTCATCAAATACATTAAACGTCACTTCCCGGATATCTCGATCATTGTTCTGACCATGAACAACAACCCGGCGATCCTGAGCGCGGTGTTGGATCTGGACATCGAAGGGATTGTGCTGAAACAGGGCGCACCGACCGATCTGCCAAAAGCGCTCGCTGCGCTGCAGAAAGGCAAGAAGTTCACGCCTGAGAGCGTCTCTCGTCTGCTGGAAAAAATCAGCGCGGGTGGCTACGGTGACAAACGCCTGTCCCCGAAAGAGAGTGAAGTTCTGCGCCTGTTCGCAGAAGGTTTCCTGGTGACCGAGATTGCCAAGAAGCTGAACCGCAGTATTAAAACCATCAGCAGCCAGAAGAAATCAGCGATGATGAAGCTGGGCGTGGACAACGATATTGCTCTGCTGAACTATCTCTCCTCCGTTACGCTGAGCGCAACGGACAAGGATTGATCCCGGACGGGTGTGCGGCCTGATGCCCTCATCCCGTCCCTCTCCCACGGGGAGAGGATGAAAAGCGAAAAGGCCCTTGCGGGCCTTTTTTATATTCTGGTTTTTCTCACGCGATCCGCGTAAATCGACAACGTCTGCTTCAGCACGTCCAGCGTCACCGGTTTCGACAAACAGCTGTCCATGCCTGACTCCAGACAACGCTGTTTCTCTTCCGCCAGCGCGTTCGCCGTTACGCCCACTACCGGCAGCGTCAGGCCAAGCTGTCGGATGCGCTGCGTCAGACGGTAGCCGTCCATGTTTGGCATGTTGACGTCGCTAAGCACGATATCAATATGATTTTTACTCAGCACATTCAGCGCATCCACGCCGTCATTAGCGGTTTTGCACTGGTAGCCCAGCGATCCAAGCTGGTCAGCCAGCAGGCGACGGTTAATCGGATGGTCATCCACCACCAGAATCATCATATCGTCATTTACCGACGCCAGAGACTCCGGTGACGGCAATCCGCCCGCGCCGTCGCGCTCTTCCAGCTCCACTTTGTAGATGCGCGCCAGCAGGCTTAACAGCTCGTGCGGCGTTGCAACGCTGTGTACCCATTCCCCAGGCGCACGCTCGACAGGAATACCGATGTGGCGACGGCAGAAGAGCACCGACCCTCTCCCCTGCCACGGCTGCTCCGGCATCTCGTCGGCGATCAGCACATCGTCCACGTCCGGCGTTTGACCTTCATAGCGGCACACCCGCACGCCGCTGTGGGCAAGCAGCGCCGTCAGGTAGTCATTCAGCGAGGCGTTATGCACCGCCAGCCAGCAGCGCTTGTCGCTCAGCCCGTCCACCGTCGCTTTTGCCGGATACTGCGCCGAATAGAGCGGAATACGGATGGTGAACTGGCTGCCCATGCCGGGCTCGGTATCCACGGAAATATCACCATCCATCATGCTGACGAGCTTCTCACAAATCGCCAGCCCCAGTCCGGTGCCCTGGAAGTTACGCTGCACGCCGGTCCCGACCTGGAAGAACGGGTCAAACAGGCGAACCACTTCCTTCGCCGGGATGCCGACGCCCGTGTCGCGCACGCGAATGCTCAGGTAATCCCCCGCCCGGCAAACGTGCAACACGATACAGCCAACGTCGGTGAATTTGATGGCGTTGCTGAGCAGGTTAGAAATGACCTGCTGCAGGCGCATCGGATCGCCGTGCAGCGTCAGCGGCACGTCAGGTTCAATAAAGCAGTAGAGACCCAGCTGTTTACGCACCACCAGCGGCAGATAGTTGGCGCTGATGTGGTTCATGACCTCGCGCGGCGAGAACTCCCGCGGCTCGATTTTCAGCTGCTCAGACTCGATTTTAGAGAAGTCGAGAATATCGCTGATGATTTTCAGCAGCAGGCTGGAGGAGTTGTTCATTGCCGTCACCAGCCTGTCGACTCCTTTCGGTAATTCTTTCGTCTGCAGCAGATCGAGGTTACCGATGATCCCGTACAGCGGCGTTCGCAGCTCGTGGCTGACGGTGGCAAGGAACATGGATTTCGACTGGCTGGCCTGCTCCGCGGCCTGCGCCATCTCCTGCAGCGACTCTTCCATCTTCACGCGCGCGGAGACATCCACCAGCACGCAAATCGCCACGTTTTCATTGCGATAGCGGGAATGCACAAAGCTGATCTGCAGGTTGGTGTGCGTGCTGGTGAGCACGTCGACAAAGTTAACCTGCTGACCGCAGATAATTTGCGTCAGCCTCTGGCGGTCTTCGTGCGTCAGCATGTTCAGGTAGTTATGCGCCAGCTCGTTACTCAGGATGTTGGTTCCGTCCTGGGTACGCAGAATGCAGATCCCCACCGGCGCCGACGCGACAATCTTGCGGTTAAACTGCTCGTGCTCCTCCAGCCGCTGGGCGTCGCTTTCGGCCGGAATAAAGATTTTCCGCTCGTACATGCGCGCCAGGGTGAACAGCGCCCCACCCGCAATCAGGTTCAGCAGAATGGCATTCATGATGAGAATGCGTATCCGCTCAAGCACTATATCCACCGGCAGCGAATAGACAATACTCAGCGACGAAGGCGGCAGGCTCTTCTTCAGCACCAGTTCACGGAAGCCCGAGGTATAGCCAAACCACGACCGCTCCTGCATCCAGTGCGGTTCGACGTTTAACCGGTTATCCGGCCCGGCGAGTGAGATCAGCTGATGACCGTTTTCATCCAGAATGGTCACCCCCATAGGCAGGCTGCCCGGGGTGAAAAAGTTTTCCATGCGAATGGTCTGCTCAATCCCCAGCAGCGCCTGCAGGCGATTGCCCAGATACACCGGCGTCAGGGCGTAGAAATAGCCCACGCCCGGGCGCGGGCCCTGGCTAACCCAGAAGATGTTATTCCCGCGCTCGTCCTGCGGCGCATTGCGATATTTCACAATACGTTCATGCAGGCTTTTCAGCGCATCGTCACGCTCAACGGGCACGTCGCGCAGGCCAAAGTCAGCCATGCAGAGATTTTCGCTGCCAATCAGGAATACGCGGTTAAGATCATAGGCGGCGGAGAAATTGTCGCGCCAGTAGCGCATAAACCAGGCAAGGGATTCCAGCGACCCGCGCCAGGTATTGCTCATGGTGGAGCAATCGGAGTCCGGGAACAGCGGCTGGAAGTCCGGGACTTCGGTATTGTCATTCCGCCCGCGAAGCGCAAGGATGCCGTTTTCCGCCGTCAGACGATTTTCGGCAATATACTTCAGCTCCTTCATCACGTCAGACGTTCGCTGAATGTAGCGCTGGGCCTGGTCGGAGCTTAAGTTAAACTCCTGGCGGATCTCTGCTTCTTTCTGGTGCAGCGCGTTAACGATGTAAAACACCGAGAACAAGGCCACCAGCAGCCAAAGCAGGAGCGCCAGCGCCCGAAACAGATAGCGAGAAACTTTCAGCGTAGTACGAAAGGAGACGAGGTATTTCAAGGGGGCGAGGCTCCGCCGTCGGGGTAAAAAGAATGTGGTTAAGGTAGCGGTAAACGCGCCAGGTCGCAACGTTGACTTATCTGCTTGTGCAAAAGAAAAGGGCCGGAAACCGGCCCTTTTTTGCATCAGGAGACATTACTCGTCAGCGTCATCCGCTACGTCATCGTCGGTGTCGGCTTCCGGCGCGATATCATCATCGCCTTCCGCAACGCTACCGTCGATGGAATCGAGCTCTTCGTCATCCACCGGCTCAGCAACGCGCTGCAGACCCACCACGTTTTCATCTTCCGCTGTACGGATGAGGATCACGCCCTGGGTGTTACGCCCCACCACGCTGATCTCAGACACGCGGGTACGCACCAGCGTACCGGCATCGGTGATCATCATGATCTGGTCGGCATCGTCCACCTGCACCGCGCCCACAACGGAACCGTTGCGCTCGGTCACTTTGATAGAGATAACGCCCTGCGTGCCGCGAGACTTGGTTGGGTATTCCCCTTCCGCCGTACGTTTACCGTAACCATTCTGCGTCACGGTCAGGATAGCCCCTTCACCGCGCGGAATAATCAGAGAAACAACGCTGTCTTCGCCAGCCAGTTTGATACCACGAACGCCCGTAGCGGTACGACCCATCGCACGGACGGCGTTCTCTTTAAAGCGCACCACTTTACCGGCCGCAGAGAACAGCATCACTTCATCAGAACCGGAGGTCAGATCCACGCCGATCAGCTCGTCGCCTTCGTTCAGGTTCACCGCGATAATACCGGCGGAACGTGGGCGGCTGAACTCGGTCAGCGCGGTTTTCTTCACGGTACCGCTGGCGGTCGCCATAAAGACGTTCACGCCCTCTTCGTACTCGCGTACCGGCAGGATGGCGGTGATACGTTCGTTCGCTTCCAGCGGCAGCAGGTTAACGATTGGACGGCCACGCGCGCCGCGGCTCGCTTCCGGCAGCTGATAGACCTTCATCCAGTACAGACGACCGCGGCTGGAGAAGCAGAGGATCGTGTCGTGGGTGTTGGCCACCAGCAGGCGGTCAATAAAGTCTTCTTCTTTAATACGAGCTGCAGACTTGCCTTTACCGCCACGACGCTGTGCTTCGTAGTCGGTCAGCGGCTGATACTTCACATAGCCCTGGTGAGACAGGGTGACCACCACGTCTTCGCGGTTGATCAGATCTTCAATGTTGATATCAGAGCTGTTCGCGGTGATTTCGGTGCGGCGCGCATCGCCGAACTGATCGCGGACCAGCTCCAGCTCTTCACGGATCACTTCCATCAGACGCTCTGCGCTGCCCAGGATATGCAGCAGTTCAGCAATCTGTTCCAGCAGCTCTTTGTATTCGTCGAGCAGTTTTTCGTGCTCAAGGCCGGTCAGTTTCTGCAGACGCAGATCCAGAATCGCCTGGGCCTGCTGTTCAGTCAGGTAATACTGACCGTCACGCACGCCGAATTCAGGTTCCAGCCACTCTGGACGCGCTGCGTCATCGCCCGCACGTTCCAGCATCGCGGCGACGTTACCCAGATCCCACGGACGGGAAATCAGGCCGGCTTTCGCTTCCGCCGGGGTTGGCGCACGACGGATCAGCTCGATGATCGGGTCGATGTTGGCCAGCGCAACCGCCAGCGCTTCAAGGATGTGCGCACGGTCGCGCGCTTTGCGCAGTTCGAAGATGGTACGACGGGTCACCACTTCACGGCGGTGACGCACGAACGCGCTCAGGATCTCTTTCAGGTTCATGATCTTCGGCTGACCATGGTGCAGTGCAACCATGTTGATACCGAAGGAGACCTGAAGCTGAGTCTGGGAGTACAGGTTGTTCAGCACAACCTCACCCACCGCGTCGCGTTTGATCTCAATCACGATGCGCATACCGTCTTTGTCAGACTCGTCACGCAGCGCGCTGATGCCTTCAACGCGTTTTTCTTTTACCAGCTCGGCGATTTTTTCAATCAGACGCGCTTTGTTCACCTGATACGGGATCTCGTGAACAATGATGGTTTCACGGCCGGTTTTAGCGTCCGCTTCCACTTCGGCGCGGGCACGGATGTAAATCTTGCCGCGGCCGGTGCGGTACGCTTCTTCAATACCGCGACGACCGTTAATGATCGCCGCCGTTGGGAAGTCCGGGCCCGGGATGTGTTCCATCAGCCCTTCAATGCTGATGTCTTCATCGTCGATATAGGCCAGGCAGCCGTTGATCACCTCGGTGATATTGTGCGGCGGAATGTTGGTTGCCATACCGACCGCGATACCGGACGAACCGTTAACCAGCAGGTTCGGGATCTTGGTTGGCATCACATCTGGGATGCGCTCGGTGCCGTCGTAGTTATCGACGAAATCAACGGTCTCTTTTTCCAGGTCGGCCATCAGCTCATGAGCGATTTTCGACATACGGATTTCCGTATAACGCATCGCCGCAGCGGAGTCGCCGTCGACTGAACCAAAGTTACCCTGACCATCTACCAGCATGTAACGCAAGGAGAATGGCTGCGCCATACGAACGATGGTGTCATAAACGGCGGTATCACCATGCGGGTGATATTTACCGATAACGTCACCGACGACGCGGGCAGATTTTTTATAGGCTTTATTCCAGTCATTGCCCAATACGTTCATGGCGTATAGTACGCGACGGTGTACCGGCTTAAGGCCATCGCGGACGTCCGGCAGCGCACGGCCAACAATGACCGACATCGCATAGTCCAGATAGGAGCTCTTCAGCTCTTCCTCGATGTTAACCGGTGTAATTTCTCTCGCAAGGTCGCTCATCTAACCGCTATCCCTCTACTGTATCCCGGATTCAAAGGTCGCAAATTATAACACAGCCGAGGTGATTGAGGTAAACCTATACGCTTTATTCACGGGGATTGCCTGATATACTCCTTTGTCTTGCTAAATAAGGAGTAAAAGCGCCCATGAATGCCGAAAAATCCCCGGTGGCTCACAACGTTGACCACGAAGAGATTGCCAAATTTGAAGCGGTGGCGTCCCGCTGGTGGGATCTCGAAGGTGAGTTCAAACCGCTGCATCGCATTAACCCGCTGCGTCTGGGCTATATCGCGGAGCGTTCCGGCGGTCTGTTCGGTAAGAAAGTGCTCGACGTCGGCTGCGGCGGCGGCATCCTGGCTGAGAGCATGGCGCGCGAAGGGGCGAACGTCACTGGCCTGGATATGGGCTTTGAACCGCTGCAGGTTGCCCGCCTTCACGCGCTGGAGTCCGGCATACAGGTGGAATATGTGCAGGAAACCGTGGAAGAGCACGCGGCAAAACACGCCCATCAGTACGATGTGGTGACCTGCATGGAGATGCTGGAGCACGTTCCCGATCCGCAGTCGGTGGTGCACGCCTGTGCAAAACTGGTGAAACCAGGCGGCCAGGTCTTCTTCTCAACCATCAACCGTAACGGTAAAGCCTGGCTGATGGCCGTTGTCGGCGCGGAGTATGTGCTGCGCATGGTGCCGAAAGGGACGCACGACGTGAAGAAATTCATCAAGCCTGCGGAGTTGTTAGGCTGGGTTGACCAGACGTGGCTCAAAGAGCAGCACATCACCGGCCTGCACTACAATCCGCTGACCGATAAATTCAAACTCGCACCGGGCGTTGATGTTAACTATATGTTGCACACAACCGCCAAAAACGACTAACGTCATTCGTTATTCTTATAAAGATTGCGCGACATCATGTTGCGCAATTCTGACCTCCCGTTGAAGAAATCAGCACTCGATCAAATTTTGAATTTTTTTTCTTAATTATTGACATGTCTTCCAGGCCTTACGGTACGAGGACTTAGCCTTTTTTACCCTTTCACAACCTCAATTTAACGTCAAAATCAACCCTTGTGCTGAAATGATTCGATACTAGAATACTCACCATATAGCGTTTATCTTATCGCAAACCCCCTATATGTAGTATTTATCCACAGAGTTAGTCACAAGACGGATCTGTGGATAAGCGGGGGATATTTTTTATTTCACGGACAGGTAAAACCCACATGAATCAGAGTCTGCTGGTGACAAAGCGCGACGGTACTACCGAGCGTATCAATCTGGACAAAATCCATCGAGTTCTCGACTGGGCAGCAGAAGGACTGAACAACGTATCTATCTCCCAGGTTGAACTGCGTTCTCACATTCAGTTCTACGACGGTATCAAAACGTCTGATATCCACGAAACAATCATTAAAGCAGCGGCAGACCTCATCTCCCGCGAAGCACCGGATTATCAGTACCTCGCTGCACGTCTGGCGATTTTCCACCTGCGTAAAAAAGCCTACGGCCAGTTTGAGCCGCCGAAGCTTTACGATCACGTAGTGAAAATGGTTGAGCTGGGCAAATACGACACGCATCTGCTGGAAGACTATACGGAAGAAGAGTTCGAGCAGATGAACGGGTTTATCGATCACTGGCGCGACATGAACTTCTCCTACGCGGCGGTGAAGCAGCTCGAAGGCAAATACCTGGTTCAGAACCGTGTAACCGGTGAGATCTACGAAAGCGCCCAGTTCCTCTATATTCTGGTGGCCGCCTGCCTGTTCTCTAACTACCCGCGTGATACCCGTCTGGAATACGTGAAGCGTTTCTACGATGCGGTATCCACGTTCAAGATTTCTCTGCCGACGCCAATCATGTCTGGCGTGCGTACCCCAACCCGTCAGTTCAGCTCCTGCGTACTGATCGAGTGTGGTGACAGCCTGGATTCCATCAACGCCACCTCCAGCGCCATCGTGAAATACGTCTCCCAGCGTGCCGGTATCGGCATCAACGCCGGTCGCATTCGTGCGCTGGGCAGCCCGATTCGCGGCGGTGAAGCGTTCCACACCGGCTGTATTCCGTTCTATAAACACTTCCAGACGGCAGTAAAATCCTGCTCTCAGGGCGGCGTGCGCGGCGGTGCTGCGACCCTGTTCTACCCGATGTGGCACCTGGAAGTGGAAAGCCTGCTGGTCCTGAAAAACAACCGCGGCGTTGAAGGCAACCGCGTGCGTCACATGGACTACGGCGTGCAGATCAACAAGCTGATGTACACCCGTCTGCTGAAAGGCGAAGACATCACGCTGTTCAGCCCGTCCGACGTTCCGGGCCTGTATGACGCGTTCTTTGCCGATCAGGACGAGTTCGAGCGTCTGTACACCAAATACGAAAAAGACGACAGCATCCGTAAGCAGCGCGTGAAGGCGGTAGACCTCTTCTCCCTGATGATGCAGGAACGTGCCTCTACCGGCCGTATCTACATCCAGAACGTGGACCACTGCAACACCCACAGCCCGTTTGATCCAGTAGTTGCGCCAGTGCGCCAGTCTAACCTGTGCCTGGAGATCGCCCTGCCGACCAAACCGCTGGAAGACGTGAACGACGAAAACGGCGAAATCGCGTTGTGTACGCTGTCCGCGTTCAACCTGGGCGCAATTAAGAGCCTGGACGAGCTGGAAGAGCTGGCGGTGCTGGCGGTTCGCGCGCTCGACGCCCTGCTGGACTACCAGGATTACCCAATCCCGGCCGCTAAACGCGGTGCGATGGGCCGCCGTACCCTGGGTATCGGCGTGATCAACTTCGCCTACTGGCTGGCGAAAAACGGCAAGCGCTACTCTGACGGCAGCGCCAACAACCTGACGCACCAGACGTTCGAAGCCATTCAGTACTACCTGATGAAAGCCTCTAACGAGCTGGCGAAAGAGCAAGGCGCGTGCCCGTGGTTCAACGAAACCACCTACGCGAAAGGCATTCTGCCAATTGACACCTACAAGAAAGACCTGGATGCAATCGTCAGCGAGCCGCTGCACCTCGACTGGGAAGGCCTGCGCGAGTCCATCAAGACCCATGGCCTGCGTAACTCCACGCTCTCTGCCCTGATGCCGTCCGAGACCTCTTCGCAGATCTCTAACGCCACCAACGGTATTGAACCGCCGCGCGGCCACGTCAGCATTAAAGCGTCGAAAGACGGCGTGCTGCGTCAGGTGGTACCGGACTACGAAACGCTGGGCAACAACTACGAGCTGCTGTGGGAAATGCCAAACAACGACGGCTACCTGCAGCTGGTAGGTATCATGCAGAAGTTTATCGACCAGTCGATCTCTGCCAATACCAACTATGACCCGACGCGCTTCCCTTCCGGCAAGGTACCGATGCAGCAATTGCTGAAAGACCTGCTCACCGCCTACAAATTTGGCGTGAAAACGCTGTACTATCACAACACCCGTGACGGTGCGGAAGACGCGCAGGACGACATGGTACCGTCAATTCAGGACGATGGCTGCGAAAGCGGCGCATGTAAGATCTAATGAAGGGCGGGGATATCCCCGCCTTTATTTCGTAAGACAGGACACACTCATGGCATATACCACCTTTTCACAGACGAAAAACGACCAGCTCAAAGAGCCGATGTTCTTCGGCCAGCCGGTCAACGTGGCACGCTACGATCAGCAAAAATATGACATCTTCGAAAAGCTGATCGAAAAGCAACTCTCCTTCTTCTGGCGCCCGGAAGAAGTGGACGTCTCCCGCGACCGTATTGACTACCAGTCGCTGCCGGATCACGAAAAACATATCTTCATCAGCAACCTGAAGTACCAGACGCTGCTGGACTCCATTCAGGGTCGTAGCCCGAACGTGGCGCTGCTGCCGCTGATCTCCATTCCTGAGCTGGAAACCTGGGTGGAAACCTGGGCGTTCTCCGAGACGATCCACTCCCGCTCTTACACCCACATCATCCGCAACATCGTGAACGATCCGGCGGTGGTGTTTGACGATATCGTTACCAACGAGCAGATCCAGAAGCGCGCGGAAGGCATTGCCCACTACTACGACGAGCTGATCCAGATGACCAGCTACTGGCATCTGCTGGGCGAAGGCACCCACAACGTGAACGGTAAAACCGTTACCGTTAACCTGCGCGCGCTGAAAAAGCAGCTGTACCTGTGCCTGATGAGCGTCAACGCGCTGGAAGCGATCCGCTTCTACGTGAGCTTTGCCTGCTCCTTCGCCTTTGCCGAGCGCAAGCTGATGGAAGGCAACGCCAAAATCATCCGTCTGATTGCCCGCGATGAAGCCCTGCACCTGACCGGTACCCAGCACATGCTGAACCTGCTGCGCAGCGGTACGGACGATCCGGAGATGGCGGAAATCGCCGAAGAGTGCAAGCAGGAGTGCTACGACCTGTTCGTGCTGGCGGCTCAGCAGGAGAAAGAGTGGGCAGACTACCTGTTCCGCGACGGCTCCATGATTGGCCTGAACAAAGACATCCTGTGCCAGTACGTTGAGTACATCACCAACATCCGTATGCAGGCCGTCGGTCTCGACCTGCCGTTCCAGACGCGCTCTAACCCGATTCCATGGATCAACACCTGGCTGGTGTCCGATAACGTGCAGGTTGCGCCGCAGGAAGTGGAAGTCAGCTCTTATCTGGTCGGTCAGATTGATTCTGAAGTCAACACCGACGACCTGAGCAACTTCCAGCTCTGATGTCACGCGTCACGCTACGTCTTTCCGGCACTGAGGTGCTGTGTCGGGAGGAGCACCCTTCTCTGCTGGTGGCGCTTGAGGCGCATCAGGTAGAAGTAGAGTACCAGTGTCGTTCCGGCTACTGCGGATCCTGCCGCTGCCGTCTGGTCGCCGGCCAGGTGGACTGGCTGACCGAGCCGCTGGCCTTTATCAACGAAGGGGAAATTTTGCCCTGCTGCTGCCGGGCAAAAGGCGATATTGAGATCGAAATGTGATGTTGTCCGTATCCCCTCTCCCGGTGGGAGAGGGTTAGGGTGAGGGCATCAGGCCGCAGAGCCTGATTGTCGGGTGGAGTCTTCGCCTTACCCGACCTACTAAACCTACTTCCGGTGAATGAATTCGACCGCTTTATCCGGGAAATCCGTAAACAGTCCGTCCACGCCCGCCTGGTTATACAACACCTCATAAAGCTGATTCACGTCCGTGGCATACGGCGGCAGCTGGTCTGCACGCACGGTATACGGATGCACCTGCATCTTGCTGGCTTGCGCCTCTTTCACCATCGCCGTCAGCTTCACGTGGCCCGGCGCTGAGCCTTCCGCCACCAGCATGTGGTAATCCGGCCCGATGCCGTCGGCGTACTGCGCGATCTGCTTCATCGCGCCCGGCTTAAACATCCAGTCGTAGCTGTAGTTCACCCACTTGCCGTCCGGCTGCTTCTCCTGGGTTTCATTCCAGTCGGTATAGGCAATCAGCTGCACCAGATTGAGGTTCATGCCCATCTTCGGCTCCAGCTCGGTTTTGATGCGCTTCAGCTCTGCGGCGTCAAAACATTGCAGGTAGACTTTGTCCTTCTTGCTGGTGTAGCCGTACTGTTTCAGCACCTCCAGCGTCTTCGCGGCAATGTCCTTCCCCTCCTGATGGTGGAACCACGGCGCTTTGATCTCCGGGTAGATGCCGATATTTTTACCGGTTGAGTGGTTCAGCCCCTGAACAAACTCAATCTCTTCCTGGAAGGTATGGATCCGGAAGTCAGATTTGCCCATCGGGAAACGTCCCGGATAGACCTGCACCTTCTTGCCGTTTTCAATCTCGAAGCCCTCGGTAAACTTCAGGGAACGGATCTCCGCCAGGGTGAAATCAATGGCGTAGTAGCGGCCATCTTTTCGCGCGCGGTCCGGGTATCGCTCCGCCACGTCCGTCACGCGGTCCAGATAGTGGTCATGCAGGACGACCAGCTGGTCGTCCTTGGTCATCACCAGATCCTGCTCCAGATAATCCGCGCCCTGGGCATAGGCCATCGCTTTCGCCGGCAGCGTATGCTCCGGCAGATAGCCGCTGGCGCCGCGGTGGGCGATAACGATTTTATCCGCCGCCAGCGCGGAGCCTGTCATCAGGCCCGCCAGCAGCAGGCCGGTTGTTACGTAAGATAATTTCATCGCAATGCTCCTTATTGACGACGCGCCTGCACTTCCGCGTGGTGGCGTTTCTCACCGATCATCACAACAATCAGCAGCAGTACCGCCAGCACGCTGCCGCCGATCATCACCATAAAGCCGCCGTCCCAGCCGAAGAAGTCTACTGTGTAGCCCACGATGGCGCTCGCCGCGACCGAACCGCCCAGATAGCCGAACAGACCGGTAAAGCCTGCCGCCGTGCCTGCCGCTTTTTTCGGTGCCAGCTCCAGCGCGTGCAGACCGATCAGCATTACCGGACCATAAATCAGGAAGCCGATAACGATCATGCAGGCCATGTCTACACCCGGATTACCCGGCGGGTTGAGCCAGTACACGACGGTCGCGATAGTGACCAGGGTCATAAAGAAGACGCCCGTCGCGCCGCGGTTACCTTTAAACACCTTGTCCGACATCCAGCCGCAAAGCAGCGTGCCCGGGATCCCGGCATATTCATACAGGAAATAGGCCCACGAGGATTTATCCAGCGCGAAGTGCTTCACCTCTTTCAGGTAGGTCGGGGACCAGTCCAGAATGCCGTAGCGCAGCAGATAAACGAACACGTTCGCCACCGCGATGTACCACAGCAGCTTGTTCGGCAGGACGTACTTCATGAAGATCTGTTTTGCGGTCAGCTCTTCTTCGTGCTCTTTGCTGTAATCATCCGGATAGTCGTTTTTGTACTCTTCAATCGGCGGCAGGCCGCAGGACTGAGGCGTGTCGCGCATCAGCGCGAAGGCGATAATCGCCACGACGATGGCGCCGAAGGCTGGCATATACAGCGCAGCGTGCCAGTCGTTGAACCAGGCCATCCCCAGCAGGAATAGCAGCGGCGGAATACCGCCACCCACGTTATGCGCGCAGTTCCACACCGACACGATGCCGCCGCGCTCCTTCTGCGACCACCAGTGCACCATGGTGCGTCCGCACGGCGGCCACCCCATCCCCTGGAACCAGCCGCAGAGGAACAACAGGACGAACATAATCGCAATACTGGACGTCGCCCACGGCACAAAGCCCATGAACAGCATGACCGCGGCCGCCAGGATCAGGCCGGCGGGCAGGAACACACGCGGATTCGAGCGATCCGATACGGAACCCATGATGAATTTGGAAAAACCGTAGGCGATTGAGATCCCCGACAGCGCGAACCCCAGATCGCCGCGGGAGAAGCCCTGCTCCACCAGATACGGCATGGCGAGCGCAAAGTTTTTACGTACAAGGTAGTACGCCGCGTACCCGAAGAAGATCCCCAGGAAAATTTGCCAGCGCAGACGGCGGTATAGCGGATCAATTTCTGCCTCTGGCAGACGCGCCCGATGCGGCGCAGGTTTGAAGATACTGAGCATAACAGCCTCCGTGGCCTTGAATTGAATGAGCAGGTGGCTCGCACCTGAATTCCAGAGGCGGGGATGTTAAGAAATCACGGTGATTGTTACTGTGAATCAACGCACAGATTGTTACAGAAATATGACAGAATGCGCAAAAAAGCGCATGAAATCACGTTTCACTTTCGAATTTCGCGCGTTTATGTTCGAAATCAAACAAACCACACTATTGATATGGCTAAATGATAAAAAAACGAACATAGAGGGTAAACAATGACCATTCACGATCCTCGCTACAGCGATGTGATAATCATTGGCGGTGGCGCAACCGGCGCCGGGATCGCACGCGACTGCGCCCTTCGCGGCTTAAGCGTCACGCTGCTGGAGCGCCACGACATCGCCACGGGCGCAACCGGGCGTAACCACGGCCTGCTGCACAGCGGCGCGCGGTACGCGGTTACCGACGGTGAATCCGCGCGCGAATGTATTGCTGAAAACCAGATCCTCAAGCGTATCGCCCGCCACTGCATTGAGCCGACCGACGGCCTCTTTATTACCCTTCCCGAAGATGACCTCGCCTTTCAGGACACCTTTATTACCGCCTGCACTGCGGCGGGCATTCAGGCGGAGGCAATGGACCCGGCGCTGGCGCGGCGGCTGGAACCGTCTGTTAACCCGGCGCTTATCGGCGCGGTGAAAGTGCCTGACGGCACCGTTGACCCCTTCCGCCTGACCGCCGCCAATATGCTGGACGCCCGCGAGCATGGCGCGCGCATCCTGACCGGGCACGAAGTGACCGGGCTTATCCGCGAGGGGAATCGCATCTGCGGCGTGCGGATCCTCGATACGCAATATAACGAACACAGCGAGCTGTATGCCGCCGTGGTGGTCAACGCGGCGGGGATCTGGGGGCAGCGCATCGCGGAATACGCGGATCTGTCGGTGCGCATGTTCCCGGCAAAAGGCTCGCTGCTGATCCTCGACCACCGCATCAATAACCACGTGATCAACCGCTGCCGCAAACCGTCCGACGCCGATATCCTCGTCCCGGGCGACACCATTTCGTTAATCGGTACTACCTCAACCCACGTGGACTACAGCGAGATTGACTACAACCGCGTGACCGCCGAAGAGGTCGACGTCCTGCTGCGTGAAGGGGAAAAGCTGGCCCCTGTGATGGCCCAGACGCGTATTCTGCGCGCCTATGCGGGCGTGCGTCCGCTGGTCGCCAGCGACAACGACCCGAGCGGGCGTAACGTCAGCCGGGGCATCGTGCTGCTCGATCACGCCGAGCGCGACGGCATGGACGGTTTTATCACCATCACCGGCGGCAAGCTGATGACCTACCGCCTGATGGCCGAGTGGGCGACCGATGCCGTCTGCCGCAAGCTGGGGAATACCGAAACATGCGTGACGGCAGACCAGCCGCTGCCCGGCTCGCGGCAGTCCACCGAAAAAACGCTGCAAAAAATTATCTCCCTGCCCGCGCCGCTGCGCGGATCCGCGATTTACCGCCACGGCGACAGAACGCCACAGTGGCTCGGTGAAGGACGACTGAGCCGCAGCCTGGTGTGCGAGTGCGAAGCCGTCACCGCCGGTGAGGTGCAGTACGCGGTGGAGAGCCTGACGGTCACAAGCCTGCTCGATCTTCGCCGCCGCACCCGCGTGGGAATGGGGACCTGTCAGGGCGAGCTGTGCGCCTGTCGTGCCGCCGGGCTGCTGCAGCGTTTTCACACCACTACCGCCACCCAGTCGCTCGATCAGCTCAGCGCGTTTTTAAACGAGCGCTGGAAAGGCATTCAGCCTGTCGCCTGGGGCGATGCCCTGCGCGAAAGCGAATTTACCCGCTGGGTCTACCAGGGGCTTTGCGGTCTTGAGAAGGAGCAACGCGATGAAATTTGATACCGTCATCGTCGGCGGCGGGCTGGCAGGCCTGCTCTGCGGCATCAAGCTCTCGAAGCAGGGGCTGCGCTGCGCCATTATCACCCGGGGCCAGAGCGCCCTGCACTTCTCGTCGGGCTCGCTGGATCTGGTGGACGAAGCGTACCGCGATAAGCTGCCGCCGGAGCACCCGTATCACCTGATTGGCGCCCAGCATATTGACCGCTTTGCGCTGGAAACCGAAGCGCTGCTGGCGGACTGCGGCGCGCGTCTGAAGGGAAGCGCCCGGCTCAATCACCAGCGCGTCACGCCGCTCGGCACCCTACGCTCTGCCTGGCTCAGCCCGGAGGAGGTACCCGTTGCACCCTTCAATGCCGCGCGCGTGCGGGTCGTGGGTATTAGCGGTTTTCTGGATTTTCAGCCCCATCTCACGGCGGCGTCGCTCTGTCGCCAGGGCGTCAATGCCGAAACGGCAGAGATAGAGCTGCCTGAGCTTGATGTCCTGCGCGACAACCCGAGTGAGTTTCGCGCAGTGAATATTGCACGTTTTCTGGATAACGAAGACAAATGGCCGCTGCTGTATGACGCGCTCAGGCCGCTCAGCGACGGCTGCGACGCCCTGCTGATGCCCGCCTGCTTTGGTTTACGCGACAACCGGCTCTGGCGCTGGCTCTCGGATCGTCTGCCATGCTCGCTCGGCCTGCTGCCCACGCTGCCCCCTTCCGTACCCGGCATTCGCCTGCATACCCAGCTCCAGCGCCAGTTTGTCGCGCAGGGCGGCGTGTGGATGGCGGGTGATGAGGTGAAAAAAATCACCCTGACCGACGGCGCGGTGAGCGAGATCTGGACGCGCAACCACGACGATATTCCGCTTCGTGCCCGCTATACGGTGCTGGCAAGCGGCAGCTTCTTCAGCAACGGGCTGCTGAGCAGCCGGGAGGGCATCCGGGAAGCCATTATGGGGCTGGATGTTCGCCAGCGAGCCTCCCGCGCGGACTGGTATCAGAGTGATTTCTTCTCGCCGCAGCCCTGGCAGCAGTTCGGCGTGATTGTCGATAGCCAGCTGCATCCGCAACTTTCCGGTAAGCCCGTCAGTAATCTCTTTGCCATCGGCTCGCTGCTGGGCGGGTACGATCCCATTGCTCAGGGATGCGGTGGCGGGGTCTGCGCCGTCACGGCGCTGTATGTGGCAGAGCAGATTAGCCAGCGCACGGAGGCTGAACAATGAACGACACCCGTTTTGAAAGCTGCATTAAATGCACGGTGTGCACCACCGTCTGTCCGGTCAGCGGCGTGAACCCACGCTATCCTGGCCCGAAACAGGCCGGGCCGGACGGCGAGCGTCTGCGTCTGAAGGACGGCAAGCTGTACGACGAGGCGCTGAAATACTGCATCAACTGCAAACGCTGCGAAGTCGCCTGCCCGTCGGATGTTAAAATCGGCGATATCATCCAGCGCGCCCGGGCGCGCTACAGCACGCAAAAGCCGACGCTGCGGGACGCGATCCTGAGCCATACCGATCTGATGGGCAGCGTCTCGACGCCATTTGCCCCGCTGGTGAATGCCGCGACCTCTCTCAAGCCGGTGCGCCAGCTGCTGGATGCGACGCTGAAGATAGATCATCACCGCAGCCTGCCAAAATATTCTCACGGCACCTTCCGCCGCTGGTACAAATCCGTCGCGGCGGAACAGGCGCAGTACGCCGATCAGGTGGCCTTCTTCCACGGCTGCTATGTGAACTACAACCACCCGCAGCTGGGCAAAGATCTGCTGAAGGTGCTGAACGCCATGGGAACGGGCGTTCAGCTACTGAACAAAGAGAAGTGCTGCGGCGTACCGCTTATCGCCAACGGGTTTACCGATAAAGCGCGCAGGCAGGCTCAAGGCAATGTCGCGTCACTGCGTGAAGCGATTGTCGATAAAGGTATTCCGGTGCTGGCGACCTCGTCCACCTGTACCTTCACCCTGCGCGACGAGTACCCGCATCTGCTGGACGTGGATAACGCCGGCCTGCGCGAGCACATCGAGCTGGCGACGCGCTTCCTGTGGCGCAAGCTGGACGGCGGACAAACGCTGCCGCTGAAGACATTACCGCTGAAAGTGGTGTATCACACGCCGTGTCATATGGAGAAGATGGGCTGGTCGCTCTATACGCTTGAGCTGCTGCGATTAATTCCAGGCCTGGAGCTGACGGTGCTGGATTCGCGCTGCTGCGGGATTGCGGGGACCTACGGCTTTAAGCGTGAAAACTACGAAACGTCACAGGCAATTGGCGCCCCGCTGTTCCGTCAGATTGAAGAGAGCGGCGCGGATATCGTGGTAACGGACTGCGAAACCTGCAAGTGGCAGATTGAGATGTCCACCAGCAAGCGCTGCGAACATCCAATCACCCTGCTGGCGAAGGCGCTGGGCTAAACAGTGCCGGGGCGAAAGGCCCCGGCACAGGTTTTACTCGATGAACAGCGACTCGACAACGTTAATCCAGCCGTGCTCGCTGGCAACCTCTTTGCCATTCAGCCAGCGGCGCAGCATGTTCAGCGCCATCATGGCGCAAACCTCCTGGCGCACCGCCAGGCTGTGGCGGGTGATGCTCATTTTTACCCGCAGGGCCCAGGTGCCTTCCGGCGTCGCCAGCGCGAAGTTAAGGTATTCCTCGTCCAGCCCCCCGACAAACAGCGCCAGACCGGCAAAATGCTTCACCCTTCTCTCGGAAGCCCAGCGGGCGGTCTGCGCCAGCGTCTCCTGCTGAAACGGCACCACTTCGCTGGCCAGCAGCGGCGCGTTGACGCGCGACAGCTGCAGCGCCAGCAGGCCACCGGTGAACTGCTCGCTTAAGGTCACGCTCAGCTGACGCGACTGCAGATGCGTCGCAATCTGCGTGGGCAGTCCTTCCGTCCCTTCAAAGATCAGGCTTTCGCCCGCTACGCGCTGCACCTCGGGCCACAGGGCCAGCATCGCCTCTTTCTGCTCGGCCGGGCCTGTCAGCTTGAGTTCAATGATCGGCATGGAGGAGCGGTAGCCCATGGAGACGCCCGGCGGCAGCGGGAGAGGGTCAAGGCTCTGGGCCAGATCGCTTTCCGAGCGGCCAAAGGTGGTCAGACGCAGGCACAGCGGCGGTTCAGGCAGGGTAAAACGATCGCGAAGGCGCGGCAGGATCTGCTGCTCGACCATCACTTTAAATTCTGAGGGCACGCCCGGCGTGAAGAACATCAGGCAGCGGTTCAGCTGCATGGCAAACCCGCACGCGGTACCCACCGGGTTATCGACCAGCTCGGCGCTGGCGGGAATTTCAGCCTGTTTGCGGTTGCTGGGGGCCATGACGCGGCCACGTTCGGAGAAAAAGCGCTCCATCTGCGAAAGCCACGCCTCGTGCAGCACCAGCCCTTCGCCTTTTGCGGTTGCGGCGGCCAGCGCGCTGAGATCGTCGCTAGTGGGGCCGAGTCCGCCGTTCACAATCAGCACGTCGCACTGTTCGCTGCGCTCGCGCAGAATAGCGACCAGCGACTCAAGATTGTCGCCCACGGTATTGCGGCGCGTTAACGGTAATCCTTGCTCAAAGAAAAGATCGGCAAGCCAGGCAGCATTGGTATCGATAATTTGTCCATGCAGCACTTCGTCGCCGGTGGATAACATCTCCACGTTAATCATTATGTTCTCCCGCTTATTTGGTCAAAACACTATAGCGCAAACGCGGGGTGGAGAAGAGAGAAACTGGCGCGACAGAACGCCGCGCCGGAGTGATTAGAAGCCTGCGCTGACGCCCACGTACGGGCCATCGGCCAGCGCGTTGTCGCGGTTGCCGTCTTTACCGGCCAGGTTCAGATAGCGATAGCCCGCTTCGATGGTAATCGGACGCATGATGGTCCAGCGCGCGCCGGCGTTGGCCTCTTCATAGCTTTCGATACCGCTTGAGAGGGAATCCGGCGAATAGTAGTACTCACCAAACAGGCCGAAGCTGTCGCCAATTTTCCACTGCAGGCCGCCGCCCACTGCCGCCGCGTACCCTTCGTCACCGTCATTTGGGTTGGTATAGATACCTTTACCGCCGACGGTGGCCAGGAACGGGCCAAGAGGAACGTTCAGACCCAGGCCGAGGCTCGCCGCGTCGCCGTCGTCATCGTTGTGCGTCCAGCCGCCGGTCATCGCCAGACCGGATGTCTCGGTACCCATGCCAAAGCCCAGGTGGGTATAATCCTGACCCGCCGAGCCGTTAATGCTGATGGCGTTAGCCGCCGCAGATACAACCATCAGGCCGAAGCCCACTAATGCCACTTTTTTCATTGTCGTGATCCCACACAATTATTATAAAGAAGTCCCAAAACCGCGAGATTTTAACCGGAGTCTCCCGGGGATCAAGCACTCTGCGTGCGGCAGGTCAGTAGATTGTAATTATTTGAAACGGCTATTATCCCTTCAGCGAGGCGTTCACCCATTGCTGCAACGCGCGGCGCGAGACTTTAATGCCGCCATTTTTGAGTTCGGTCGGCAACAGCAGCCAGCGGACGGGTTGCTCAAAACGCGCCACCTTATCCCTGACCCAGTCAGGTAAACAGCTGATATCCGTTCCCGGCTCGCACTCCACCACCGCCACCGGACGCTGTCCAAACTCGGCGTCGTCCAGCGGGACGATAAACACCTGGTTAATCTGCGGATGGCCGGCGATAACGCGCTCAAGGCTCTCCGGCTGGATCCCTTCTCCGCCGCTAAAGAAGAGGTTGTCCATGCGGCCCAGGATCGTCAGGCGACCGTCATGCCATTCACCGCGATCGCGGGTGGCGAACCATCCCTGCGCGTTGATCAGCGGAACCAATTCGCCGTCCCGCCAGTAGCCTGAGGCCATACTCTCTGCCCGGATCCAGACTTCACCGTCAACCACCTGCACCTCTCTGCCCGGCAGCGCATAGCCTACGTCCGGCTCGCCGTCCGCCGCTTTCGCGCAGACGGTAGAGGCAAACTCGGTCAGGCCGTAGCCGCAGAAGGTGCGAATCCCCTGCTCGCGCGCCTGCTGCGTCAATTCAACAGGGATGGCGGCCCCGCCCAGCAGCACCGCTTTCAGTGCGACAGGCTGGTGGGTATTAAGCAGGCGCCAGAGCTGGGTCGGCACCAGCGAGGCGTGCGTACAGCCGAGCAGCGCCTGCGCCAGCGGCTGTTTCTCGCGCACGGTTAACCGCGCCCCGGCCTGCAGCCAGCGCCATAAAATCCCCTGCCCGGAAACGTGAAACAGCGGCAGCGAAAGCAGCCAGTCGTCGTCTTCACCGTAGGGCATCAGCGCCAGCACGCCGCGCGCGCTGGCGAGATGGGCGGCGCAGGTATGCACCGCCGCTTTTGGCAGCCCGGTGGAGCCGGAGGTCAGCGTCATGGACGCCAGCCGCGCCGGCTGCCACGCAACGCGATATTCACCCGCGCGCTCGCGCATGCTCAGACCAGGAAGACCGTCAAAGGTACCGTCCAGCACCAGCGCAAAGCGCAGCGTCATCTGCGGAAGCAACACGTCCAGCAGCGGGCGAGGCAGCTGCGGATTAACGGGAAGAATACGCGCCCCGCACTGGAGCAGCGCGAGCCACGCCAGCAGGGTTTGCGGGTGATTATGGGCCAGCAGCAGCACGCCGTTGCCCTCCTCCACGCCCTGCAGGTGAAACTCTGCCGCAAGGCGGTCGACGCGGGCGCACAGCTGTTGCCAGCTGAGCACCTCGTCGTTCAGCCTCAGGGCCGGTTTATCAGCAAACTGCGCGCGCCAGTGCCGCCACGGCCAGTCGGTAAAACTCATAACAACGGCTCCAGCGCCGTGACGTCGAGGCACGGCAGCGCGCTGTCCGGCCACGTGCGGATAAGCTGGGCCTGCATCAGGTTCAGCGTGTCGAGGCCGGGGATCGTATCCGGCGTTAACCAGGCGGCAATGCGCGCCAGCTGGGTCAGCCCAAGGCTGGACTCAATCGACGAGCTGATGACCGCCGTCAGCCCCGAGGCGTGCGCTGCCGCGACCTGCTCGCGCACCTTCGCCAGGCTGCCGGTCAGCGTCGGTTTAATCACCACCGCGCTGACGCCGGGCTCGGCGATAAATTCAAAATCGTCCTCTCGCAGGCTTTCATCCCAGGCGATGGCTATCCCCGTTTCGCGGGCAAACGCGCGCGAATCGTCGCGGGTTTTGCAGGGTTCTTCGAGAAAGGCAATGCGGCGGCGGTACGCCGGGTTGACGTACTTTGCAAACTGCTGCGCCTTGAGCGGCGTCCAGGCGCGGTTAGCGTCCAGACGCAGATGCAGATCGGGGATCGCCTCCAGCAGCAGGTTGGCGACCATACCGTCGCGCACCGCTTCGTAGAGACCGACTTTAATCTTCGCCACTTTCTCGCCCGGCATGGCGGAGAGCAGCGCGAACAGCTCGTCAGGATCGCCCGTGCAGAGCGGTGCCGCGCGATAGTTAGCCTCTTCAGGCAGGCTGCCGTCCAGCTCCGCCAGCGCGCAGCTGATGCCAAAAGCCGCGGAAGGCACGTCCGGCAACGCCGGAGCCGCGCCCTCACGCCACGCGTCCGCCCACGCCAGCAATGCTGACTGCGCGTCATCCAGCGACTCCAGGCTAAAGCCCGGCAGAGGCGAAATCTCGCCCCAGCCTTCCCGCTCGTCCTGCTGCAGATGCACGAATAAGCCGTCACGGGTTTTCAACCGCCGTTCACGCAGCACCACGCCCGCGTCCATCGGTATCTGCCAGCGGTAAACCTGCGCGCGACGCATTACGGATTCCGTTTGTATTTGCTGAAGTCCGGCTGGCGTTTTTCGTTAAACGCGTTGCGCCCTTCCTGACCCTCTTCGGTCATGTAGAACAGCATGGTGGCGTTGCCCGCCAGCTCCTGCAGACCCGCCTGACCGTCGCAGTCGGCGTTGAGAGCGGCCTTCAGGCAGCGCAGCGCCATCGGGCTGTTTTGCAGCATTTCGCGACACCAGCGAACGGTCTCTTTTTCGAGATCGGCAATCGGCACCACGGTATTCACCAGGCCCATATCCAGCGCTTCCTGGGCATTGTACTGACGGCACAGGAACCAGATTTCGCGGGCTTTTTTCTGCCCGACGATGCGAGCCATATACGAGGCGCCCCAGCCGCCGTCGAAGGAGCCTACTTTCGGACCGGTCTGGCCGAAGATGGCGTTCTCGGCGGCAATGGTCAGATCACACATCATGTGCAGCACGTGACCGCCGCCGATGGAGTAGCCAGCCACCATCGCCACCACCGGTTTTGGACAGGTGCGGATCTGACGCTGGAAATCGAGGACGTTCAGGTGGTGGGTACCCGCATCGTCCTGGTATCCGCCGTAGTCGCCGCGCACTTTCTGATCGCCGCCGGAGCAGAACGCTTTATCGCCTTCGCCGGTCAGGACAATCACGCCGATGTTGTCGTCGTAGCGCGCATCCGCCAGGGCCTGAATCATCTCTTTCACGGTCAGCGGACGGAAGGCGTTACGCACCTGCGGACGGTTGATGGTGATTTTGGCAATGCCGTCGGCGGATTTGTGGTAACGAATGTCGGTGTAGCCTTCGGAGCAGTCCTGCCATTCAACCGGGGCGTAAAGCATGTTTTCATCAGGATAGATCATAGAGTGTCCTTTATTCGATAACGCAGTATCTGAGCCAGACTCGCGATAACCGCATCGGGGTTTTCCCGGTGGGCGTTGTGTCCGGCATTGGGAATTGCATGGCGAACGGCGTTCATTTCCGCGGCAAGGGCCGCGAACTTCTCATCCCGTTCGCCATAGAGATAGTCAAAAGAGAAATCGCGTGCGCTAAGCGCGGCACGCAAATCCGGCTGCACGGCCAGCGAGGTCGCCTCGAGCATCATAGCCAGCGTCTCGCCGTTGTTCTGGCTGCGCAGGGTAATCAGCGCCTCGCGCTGGGCGTCCGTAAGGGAGGCGAACACGGGCTGTTGGTACCAGTCAGCGAACACTTTCTCCAGCGGTTCGGTGCGAAAACGCGTTGCCCAGCGGCGGTCAGACGCCAGCCGCGCATTTCGCGCATCGGCATCCTGCAGGCCCGGATGTCCACCTTCAACAATCATCCCGAGCAGCCCCTTCGGCTGCTGGGAGGCATGGAACATCGCAATGCGGCCGCCGAGGGAGTACCCGATGAGCCAGAATTTAAGTATGTTGTAACTAAGAAGGGTTCGGGTGAGCAACGCGCTCATCTCGTCAAACCCCGTCACGCCCAGATTTCGGGATCCACCGTGACCCGGCAAATCCAGATACAGCCGGGGATAATCGCTGAGCCCTTCACCGACCCTCTGCCACTCGCGGCGGTCGCCTGAAAAACCGTGCAAAAAGACCAGCAAGGGATAGCCTGGTTTGCCAGCCTGCTGCACGCCAGAGAGGATCACAGGTGGCTCACCTGCGCCAGCAGGCTATGCAGGGCCTGCGCACCGTCAGCCTCGTTCACCACCAGCTCAATCAGCGTTGCGCCCGGCTGCTTCCAGGCGCTGCTTAACGCCGCGTCCAGCTGTTCCCAGCTTTCCGGGCGATGGTATTTCAGGCTAAACATCGCCGCGGCGTGTTCGAACTGCACGTTCTGCGGCATCAGATAGAAGCGCTCGCGCTCGCTCTGGGGTGTTGGCAACAGGGAGAAAATCTGCCCGCCGTTGTTGTTGACCACAATCAGCACAAACGGGGCTGACGCCTGACGCAGCAGCGCCAGCGCGTTGAGATCGTAGAGCGCGGAGAGATCGCCCACGATCGCCAGCGTCGATTTCGCGCTGGCGCGCTGCACGCCCGCCGCCGTGGAGATCAGCCCGTCGATGCCGCTGGCACCGCGATTGCTGTACACCGGGTAGCCCGCGGGCAGCTTCGAAAACGCGTCAATCAGCCGCACGACAAGGCTGTTGCCGACAAACAGCTGCCCCTGTTCAGGCAGGCACTGGCGAATGCGGTGCGCCAGCCCGGCCTCGCTAAACGCTTCACAGTGCGCTTTGGTCAGCTCCCACGCCTGACGCGAAAGGTCCGGGATGGCCACAGCCCAGGGCTTGCGTTTTTCAGCCGGATGAAGCGTCAGCCAGGCGTCGATACTGCTGACCAGACGACGGCCGCGGTGGTGCGCCGGGTCAAGCCGTCCTTCCAGCGAATCCACCAGCCAGTACTCTTCCGGCGTGCAGGTGGCCTGCCACTGCAGTAAGCGTTTGCCGGTCAAACTCGATCCAAGCTGAACCACAATCTGCGCCTGCGCAAGCTCGGTGACCGCTTTGGCATTACCCAGCCAGAGGTCGGCGCACGGCAGCGGCTGCCCGGTCTGGGAAAGCACGTCGCCTATCAGCGGCCAGCCAAGGGTTTGCGCCCATTCAGCGACCAGCCTGCCTTCGGCAGCGCTCATGCGCCCGGCAATCACTACGCCGCGCTTCTGCCGCCAGAAGAACCAGTCGCGCTGCTTCGCGCTCTCAAGATGCGTCTGCTCGCGCAGCCACGGTTTTTCACTCTGCCACCAGTCGCCGAGAGACTGCTGCCAGTCAAGACCCGTGTCGTCCATCTCGCCGTACAGCGGCTCGGCAAACGGGCAGTTGATATGCAACGCCCCGCTGCGCAACGTCTCCATGGCGTGATCGACGGTGGAGACCAGCCAGCTTGCCGGAATATCCTGGGTGGGACGCGGTAACGAAATCGTCTGCGAAGGATGCGAAGAAAAGAGCCCAGGCTGGCGAATGGCCTGATTGGCACCGCAGTCGATAAGCTCAGGGGGACGATCGGCCGTCAGTAAGATCAGTCTTTCACCCGTTAACCCGGCTTCAATCAGGGCCGGATAGAGGTTCGCCACGGCGGTACCGGAGGTGACGATCACCGCCACAGGTTCTTTGCTGACTTTCGCCAGACCCAGCGCAAGATGCCCGAGGCCGCGTTCATCAAAGTGGGTGTGGTGAATGAACGCCCGGTTTTCTGCGGCCGCCAGCGTCAGCGGCGTTGAGCGAGAACCCGGTGCAATACACACGTGCCTGACGCCATGGCGCGTCAGGGCTTCAAGGATCACCGCCGCCCAGCGTCGGTTAAAAGAACTTACTGACATGAGATTGTCCGGTATCAAGAATGCGACACAGTATAAATAATAGAAAAAATTGGAATTTTGATATGAATCGGGATTGCGCGAATCTGTATTAATCCCTTAGGAGCAGAGAGCGCAATCCGGCTGCTTTATTTTCAATCTCCTGCCACTCCTGCTCCGGGTCAGATCCGCTGACAATACCGGCGCCGGCATAGAGCCGCAGGGAGTCCTCCTGAACGCGCGCGGAGCGCAGCGCCACGCAGAACTCACTCTGTTCGGGGGATAAATACCCGGCCGAACCGGCGTACCACTCGCGGTTAAAGGGTTCAACCTTCTGGATAAACTCGCGCGCGGGCTGTCGGGGTAATCCAGCAACGGCCGCGGTCGGCTGTAACATGAGCAGACACTGCTCGTCATCGGCCTGTTTGAGCTCGGTCCAGATACAGCGGCGCAAATGCTGCACCTTACGCAGGCGTACCACCTGGGGGGGCAGTACCTCAAGCGTCTGCGTAGAGCGCTGAAGACGCTGGCAGATATCTTCCACGACCAGCATATTTTCGCGCTGGTTTTTATCATCATTCAGCAGCCACTCGCCGAGACGCTGCGCCTGGCTATCTTCGGTATGGCTGGCGACGGTGCCAGCGAGCGCTTCCGTGCGCAGCAGCTTGCCGCGCCGTCGCCAGAGACGCTCGGGCGTAGAGCCGAGAAACGCGTTGCTGGCGTCGAATACCATGCAGAAATGGTAGCAGTGTAAATTCAGGGCGCGGCTGGCGGCCATCAGCGCGACAGGGTTAACGCGCTGCGTGAACTGCAGATCGGTTGCCCTGGCGAGCACAACCTTTTCAAACACACCGCGCGCGATGGTCTCCGTCGCCCTGCGGATAAGCTTCAGCCATTCGGCCTGCTGCGGCTGATGGGTTTCGTGCTCAACCTGCACGGAGAGCGGACGGATAGATCTCGCAGGACGGAGCTGCTGTAAAAAATCCAGCGCGGCGCGGGCATCCTCCACAAGCGAGCGGTCGCTCCAGAGCTGCAGGCGCAGCGTGGCGTTGCCGGCGGTGCGTCGCCAGAGCAGTCGCGGTAAAAAGAGGCTGCCCTGCTCCGGATTAAAGGCGTTCAGGCCGCAGATGCGGGTATCACTTGCCGCGTTTTGTGCGCGCAAAAACTGCGAGGCTAATGCCAGAGAGGAAAATTGGGTGACCGCCCCCAGCGCGGCCAGCTCTTCATCGCCGTTACGCTGCTGCCAGTAAAACTGCGGATAACACTTCTGCTCGCCCAGCCAGGCGAGGGGATCGAAGGCGTCGTTTAACGGGAAAGAGACGTCGAAATGACGTATGCCGGGTGCTGCGGGTAACGCTTGCGAAAGCTGGGTACGCAGTTGCTCCAGCGCGAGGAAAATCGAATTCACGCGAACCTCTCCCTGTTAAAACCTCGTATTATACGGGGTACTGACCATAAATAGCAGTACCCACGTATAGGGAGTGGTTAAGCGTTTAAAACGCTGTTAACGACGGGCTAACAGCAGCCCCAGTACCAGCCCCACGGCGGCACCCACCCCAATGCCCTGCCACGGTTTTTCATGCACATAATCATCGGCACGATACACCGCTTTTTTGGCACGGTAATAATAAGTATCAGACGCATGGCTGACGCGGTTTTTCACTTCATGCAGCGCCTGCTCGGCACGGGCTTTTAGCTCAATATATTTCTGATCGGCAGGGTCGCCCGAGGAACGTAACACCTCTTCCAGCGTTTCGCTCAGTAAGGCCAGGTCGTCGTCGATACGGGTATCCCAGGATTGAAATGACATATTTTTCTCCATGTTAGTACACCAGTCCGCTAACTATAGCCAACGAGATGCCATTACGCCTGTTTCACTTCTCGCGCCATACCGATATGCGGAATGCCATCTTCGTCATACACTTCCGTTACCGGCGTGAAGCCAAAGTGGGCATAGAACGACTGCAGGTGCGCCTGCGCGCCGAGGTATAACGCCTTGTCAGGCCACTGTTTATGGCACGCCTCCAGCGTTTTTTCCATCAGCTGATAGCCCAGTTTTTCACCGCGCGTCTTGCCGCTGATGATGACGCGGCCAATGACGACAGGCTCAAAATCGTCTTCGCTTTTCAGAATCCTCGCATACGCCACCAGCTCTTTATCCCGCCAGCCGAGGATATGGCGGTTCTCACCGACAAGGTCATCGCCGTCGATGTCCTGATATGGGCAGGTCTGTTCCACAACAAACACCTCACAGCGCAGCTTCAGCAGGGCGTAAAGTGAATGAACGGTGAGGTCGCTATGATGTAAATCTTGCCACTGGATCATGTCAGTCTCCTTCCTGGGGTTCATCACGTTATACTAAACCCCTCCCCGTTCGGCAAAGGGCTGATTGCGTTATGGAACTGATTTTTCTGGGTACGTCCGCTGGCGTGCCAACCCGCTCACGGAACGTGACGGCGATCCTGCTGGATCTTAAGCATCCCACCCGCGGCGGGCTGTGGCTGTTTGACTGCGGTGAAGGGACGCAGCATCAGCTGTTACACACCGCTTACCACCCCGGCAAGCTGGATAAAATTTTTATCACCCATCTGCATGGCGACCATCTGTTTGGCCTTCCCGGCCTGCTGTGCAGCCGCTCGATGGCCGGTAACGCCAACCCGCTAACGATTTACGGGCCAGCGGGTATTCGTGAATTTGTTGAAACTACGCTACGCCTGAGCGGGTCATGGACAGATTATCCGCTGGAGGTCGTTGAGATTGCCGAAGGCCTGGTTTTTGATGACGGGGATTACCGGGTTACCGCTCAACCGCTCAATCATCCTGTGGAGTGCTATGGCTACCGTATTGATGCGCATGATAAACCCGGCGCGCTGGATGCCGCCGCGCTGATGGCCGACGGCGTAAAACCCGGGCCGCTGTTCCAGCGTCTGAAGCGCGGAGAGACCGTCACGCTGGAGGACGGACGCGTTATCAACGGCCAAAATTATCTCTCCGCACCGCAGCCCGGCAAAAAACTGGCGATTTTTGGCGATACTGCCCCTTGCCCGGCGGCGCTCACGCTGGCTCAGGGCGTGGACGTGATGGTGCATGAAGCGACGCTTGAAACGGCGATGGAAGAGAAAGCCAACAGCCGGGGCCATAGCTCCACGCGTCAGGCGGCGCAGCTTGCCCGTGACGCGGGCGTAGGGCGGCTCATCGTCACCCATGTCAGCTCGCGCTACGACGCGCGGGGATGCGCAAGCCTGCTGGCAGAGTGCCGCGCGCTGTTCCCGGAATGTGAGCTGGCCGAAGATTTCGCTCAGGTTAGCGTTTAGTCCTTCATTTTTCCCTCAGGATGCCGATAACGATTAAAAGGTCAGCATTTCTCTCGAGGGTAGAATGGATAATTTCCAGAAAGATATTGATGACAGGGCGAATCTGACCCTGTCGAACCGTTTTGAACTGTTGCTGTTCCGTCTTGGCACCTCTCTGAACGAAAATAAATCCGAGCTGTTTGGCATTAACGTCTTTAAGCTGCGTGAAATTGTGCCGATGCCGGAGTTCACGAAACCCGCTGGGATGAAGTCACCGCTGATGGGAATGGTGAATATTCGCGATCAGGTGATCCCGGTGATTGACCTGGCCGCCGTGGCGGGCTGTAAGCCTACCACCGGACTGAACATCCTGCTGATCACCGAATACGCGCGCAGCGTGCAGGCGTTTGCCGTGGAATCGGTTGAGAACATCATGCGTCTGGACTGGAAGCAGGTGCATGCGGCGGAAACCGCCGTCAGCGGTCGCTACATCACCAGCATCGCGTGTCTTGACGAGAAGACCGATACCAACGATCTGGCGATGGTGCTGGACGTTGAGCAGATCCTGTATGACATCACCCCGGCCAATCACGATCTGCACGCCACGAATCTGAAGACCACCAAATTCCATATCAAGCCGGGCGCTGTCGCCATCGTTGCGGAAGATTCCAAGGTGGCGCGCTCGATGCTGGAGAAAGGTCTGCAGGCGATGGAGATCCCCGCGCAGCTGCATATCACCGGCAAAGACGCGTGGGAAAAAATCGGCGTGCTGGCGGCACAGGCCCAGGCTGAAGGGGTTCCCATCACCGATAAGATCGCTCTGGTGCTGACCGACCTCGAAATGCCGGAGATGGACGGTTTTACGCTGACGCGCAAAATCAAAACCGACCCGATATTGAAGGACATTCCGGTAGTGATCCACTCTTCCCTTTCCGGCAACGCCAACGAAGACCATATTCGCAAGGTGAAGGCGGACGGGTACGTCGCGAAGTTTGAGCTGAACGAGCTATCGTCGGTGATTGAGGAAGTGCTGGACCGCTCGATGAAGAAGATTGACGGGCCGTTAATTAGCCGCAAGCAGCTGGCTTAAGCATGGTGCGGGCTGGTGCCCTCACCCCAGCCCTCTCCCACGGGGAGAGGGAGAAAACCATAAAAAAAACCCGCCGAGGCGGGTTTTTTGTTTTTACATCAGCGGCATCGCTCGCTGCACGATATCAATCAGCGGCTGCGGATAGATACCGAAGATCAGCACCAGCAGCGCGGAGATAAGCACGACGATACCACCGGCGCTGTACTGCCAGTTGGTTGGGGCATCACGGTTGAGCTGCTGAGGCGCGCTCAGGTACAGGCTCACGGCCACGCGCAGGTAGTAGTAGAGACCAATCGCGGAGCCGATAACCACGCCCGCAGTCAGCCACCAAAGGTGCGCCTGCACACCGACGGCCAGCACGTAGAACTTACCGATGAAGCCAAGCGTCATCGGGATACCTGCCAGAGAGAGCATCATCACGGTCATTACCGCAGACAGGATCGGACGGTGCCAGAACAGACCACGGTAGGAGAACAGTGAATCGGCATCCGGGCCACGGTACGGGCTGGACATCAGGCTCACCACGCCGAAGGCGCCGAGGCTGCTGAACAGGTAGCCGGCCAGATACACGCCCACGGCTTCCATCGACATCTCACCGCTCTGCAGCGCAATCAGCGCCACCATCAGGTAGCCCAGATGAGAGATAGACGAGTAGCCCAGCAGACGCTTGATGTTGGTCTGGCTCAGCGCCATCAGGTTACCGAAGATGATGGAGACGAACGCGATAATGCCCAGCACCACGCGAACCGCTTCGCTGTCACCAACCGGCGCGTACAGGAACAGACGCATGACCACACCGAAGATAGCGATTTTGCTCGCCGTCGCCAGGAAGGTCGACACCGGAGCCGGAGCGCCCTGGTATACGTCTGGCGTCCACAGGTGGAACGGCACCAGAGAGAGTTTGAAGCCGAGGCCAACAATCATCATGCCCAGACCAGCCAGCAGCAGCGGCTCATGCAGCATGCCGTCACCGAGGCTCTTGCCGAGCGCCATGAAAGAGAGGTTACCGGACTGTGCGTACAGCAGCGCAATACCAAACAGCAGGAACGAGGACGCAGCAGCAGACAGAATGGTGTACTTGATGCTTGCTTCCAGGGAGCGCTTCTGACGGAAGGCGTAACCAATCAGGCCGAACAGCGGCAGAGAGATCAGCTCAATACCGAGGAACAGCGCGGCCAGGTGGTTCGCATTCGCCAGCAGAATGCCGCCCAGCGCGGCAATCAGAACCAGCAGGTAAAACTCTTCTTTGTTGTCGTTGTAGCCTTCGAGCCACGGGTACGCAAAGGTACAGGTTGCCAGGCTCGCCAGCAGCACCAGACCGGTATACAGCATGGCGTAACCGTCAACGCGCATCAGCGGGGTGACGTCCATCGCCCCACCCTGGCCAACAAACCAGAGAGAGACTAACGCGGCGTTCAGGCCGATGACCGACAGCGTGGCATTCAGGAAGTGATTGCGTCGCCACGCAATGGAGAGCATCACAACCACCACCGTCAATCCGACGATCAGCAGCGGTAGCAGCGCGATCAGTTGTTGTGGAGTTATTGTCATGGCGAATTACGGCCTTGTAGTAGAAGCAGAATTAACAAACCACTGCTGGATGTTACCCATCGCGCTATGCGAGGTATCCAGAATCGGCTGCGGGAAGAAGCCCAGCAGCACCAGCAGTACGACCAGCAGCAGGATGATGAACAGCTCACGCAGCGACATCCCCGGCAGTTCTTGTGCAGCAATTTCGCTCTTCGCTTTACCGAAGTAAGCGCGGTGCAGCATCGCCAGCGAGTACACGGAAGCGAACACCAGACCAAAGGTAGAGATCACGGTAATCACCGGTACCACTTTGAAGCTGCCGAACAGAATCATAAATTCGCCGACGAAGTTACCGGTACCTGGCATCCCCAGAGTGGCAACAGCGAAGAACATAGACAGCGCTGGCAGCCACTTAATTTTGCTCCACAGACCGCCCATCATGCGCATGTCGCGGGTATGCAGACGTTCATACAGCTGACCGCACAGGATGAAGAGGCCGGCTGCGGACAGACCGTGCGCAATCATCTGGATCACCGCGCCCTGGTACGCCAGCTGGCTGCCGGTGTAGATAGCAATCAGCACGAAGCCCATGTGGGAAACGGAGGTGTAGGCAATCAGACGCTTGATGTCGTACTGCGTGAAGGCCATCCAGGCACCGTAGAAGATACCGATCACACCCAGCCACATGGCAATCGGTGCGAATTCTGCGGAGGCATTCGGGAACAGCGGAAGTGCGAAACGCAGCAGACCGTAGGCCGCCGTTTTCAGCAAGATGCCCGCCAGGTCAACGGAACCCGCCGTTGGTGCCTGAGAGTGCGCGTCTGGCAGCCAGCCGTGCAGCGGAACGACCGGCATTTTCACCGCGAACGCGATGAAGAAGCCCAGCATCAGCAGGTATTCAACGCCGTGGGACATTGGCGTTTTCAGCAGATCTTCGTAGTTGAAGGTCCAGGTACCGGTCGCGTTGTGGTGAACAAACACCAGCGCCAGAATGGCAATCAACATCACCAGACCACTCGCCTGGGTATAGATGAAGAACTTGGTTGCCGCCGTGATACGCGTTTTACCGTCGGACGCCTTGTGGCCCCACAGCGCGATCAGGAAGTACATCGGCACCAGCATCATCTCCCAGAAGAAGAAGAACAGGAACATGTCGATGGCAAGGAACACGCCGATCACGCCGCCCAGGATCCACATCAGGTTCAGGTGGAAGAAGCCCTGGTATTTTTCGATTTCTCGCCAGGAGCAAAGTACCGCCAGAACGCCGAGCAGACCGGTCAGCACCACCATCAGCAGCGACAGACCGTCAATCGCCAGGTGGATCGTAATGCCGAAACGCGGGATCCACGGCAGGATGAACTCAGACTGCCACTGCGGAATGCCCGCAGACTGGGTCAGTGAGTAACCGCCCTGCAACCACAGTTGCAGGCCAAGCGCGAGCGTCAATCCCATGGTGATCAGCGCGATCCAGCGCGGCATCTTCACGCCAAAGCGTTCAGTCTGCCAGCACAGGAAGCCGCCGATGAAGGGAATTAATATTAGCCAGGGTAGTAACATGGCGATTTACATTCCTTTTTAAGGCCCCCAGCAGGGGCCTGATTTTCAACGAATTCGAATAAAATTCACTTAACGATCAACGCAACACCATCAGCAGCGCCAGCACGACAACCGCACCGATGCTCATGGACGCCACATACCAGCGCAGGTAACCGTTCTCGCTGTACAGCAGGCCTTTACCTGCAAAGCGGGAAAGGATCGCCGGGATATTCATCAGGCTGTTCAGCGGGTCGCGCTTCAGCAGCCACGCAATACCCAGGAACGGCTTAACGAAGATCATGTCGTACAGCCAGTCGAAGCCCCACGCGTTGTACCACCAGGTGCCCAGCAGACGGCCTGGCGCGCTGTTGGCAACAGCAGTCACCAGCGTACGTTTGCCCAGCCACAGCCATGCAGCGATCAGGATGCCCGCGATAGCGACCATGCCCGAGGTGATTTCAAGCGTCAGAACGCGACCGTGCTCAAGCTCGGTGGTGTCTGGCAGTACGCCCTGCAGCGGCGGCACAATCATCGCGCCAACGAAGGTGGACAGTACCAGCAGCACAATCAGCGGCAGGTGGTGGGTGATCCCCTTCCCTGCGTGAGCGTGAATTTGTTCTTTACCGTGGAATACGATGAAAATCATACGGAAGGTATACAGGGAGGTCATGAACGCACCGACCAGACCCGCAACCATCAGATTGATATGACCATTCGCCATGGCACCCGCAAGGATTTCGTCCTTACTGAAGAAGCCCGCGGTGATCAGCGGCAGTGCCGCCAGCGCCGCGCCGCCTACCAGGAAGCAGATATAAACCAGCGGGATGGATTTACGCAGTCCGCCCATCTTGAAGATGTTCTGCTCGTGATGGCAGGCCAGAATCACGGAACCGGATGAGAGGAACAGCAGCGCTTTAAAGAACGCGTGCGTCATCAGGTGGAAAATGGCTGCGTCCCACGCCTGAACGCCCAGCGCCAGGAACATGTAACCAATCTGGCTCATGGTGGAGTACGCGAGGACGCGTTTGATGTCGGTCTGCACCAGCGCGGCAAAGCCTGCCAGCACCAGCGTGACCGCACCAACGATACCCACCAGATGCAGAATTTCCGGAGTCATCAGGAACAGGCCATGGGTACGAGCAATCAGGTAGACACCGGCGGTTACCATGGTTGCGGCGTGGATCAGCGCGGAGACAGGGGTTGGACCCGCCATCGCGTCGGCCAGCCAGGTCTGCAACGGCAGCTGCGCGGATTTACCCACGGCACCACCCAGCAGCATCAGCGTAGCCCACCACAGCATGTTGTTGCCTGCGGCGAAGTGCGCCGGCGCCAGTTCCACCATTTCGCGGAAGTTCAGCGTGCCCAGTTCGTTGTAAAGAATGAACAGCGCGAAAGCGAGGAAGACGTCACCCACGCGGGTCACGACGAACGCTTTCATGGCCGCTGCGCCATTCTTCGGATCGGTATAGTAGAAACCGATCAGCAGGTAAGAACACAGACCCACGCCTTCCCAGCCCAGATACATCAGCAGCAGGTTATCGGCCAGGACCAGAACCACCATGCTGGCGATAAACAGGTTGGTGTAGGCGAAGAAGCGGGAGTAACCCTCTTCACCGCGCATATACCAGGAGGCGAACATGTGGATCAGGAAGCCAACGCCGGTAACCACGGAGAGCATGGTCAGCGAGAGGCCGTCCAGCACCAGATTGAAGCCGATGTTGAAATCACCGACCGACATCCACGTCCACAGCGGCACGCTGAAAGGCTGGCGTCCGTTGTTAAAGAAGTCGATACCCGCATACGCCGTCACCAGCGCAGCCAGACCGATGGAGCCAATGCCCACGGTCGCAGACAGATTCTCAGACCAGCGGCCGCGAGAAAACGCCAGCAGCACGAAGCCAATCAGCGGAAAAATAATGGTTAAGGCAAGCATGTTCATCCACGCAACTCACTTACTGAATCGATGTTCAGGTTCTGGCGGCGACGATGGAGCTGCAGCAACAGCGCCAGGCCAATACTCGCTTCGGCAGCCGCGAGGCTGATGGCGAGAATGTACATCACCTGACCATCGGTCTGGCCCCAGTAGCTTCCGGCGACCACGAAGGCCAGCGCGGAGGCGTTAATCATGATTTCCAGCCCGATCAGCATAAACAGCAGATTGCGGCGGATAACCAGACCGGTCAGACCCAGGACGAATAAAATCGCAGCGAGGATCAGTCCATGTGTTAAGGGGATCATGCGCGCTCCTCCATTTTTCTTTTCGCGCGGTCGTCAGTGCGGTTGCTCAGCACCTCGCCAACACGCTCTTCGCGGCCAACGTGGAAAGCAACAACCAGACCTGCCAGCAGCAGCATTGAGGCCAGTTCAACCGCCAGAACGTATGGGCCAAAGAGCGTAATACCGACCTCTTTCGCGCCAATCGGCGTTCCGTCGATGCCCTGATCGTTTACGCCCAGAATGGCGTAAACAATCACCACCAGCATGATGGCCGACAAAATTGCCGGGCCAATCCACACCTGCGGTTTTAACCACTGACGTTCCTGCTCAATTTCAGAGCCGCCCAGGTTCAGCATCATCACCACGAACACGAACAGCACCATGATGGCCCCGGCGTAGACGATGATTTCCAGCGCACCGGCGAAGTGCGCGCCCAGTGCGAAGAACACCCCGGAAATGGCCAGCAGCGAGATGATTAAGTACAGCAGCGCATGCACCGGATTGGTGTGCGTAATCACTCGTAGCGTAGCCAGGATGGCGATAAGGCCACAGATATAAAAAGCGAATTCCATTGCCCTCTCCTTACGGTAACAGGCTCTTGACGTCGATAGGCTTAGCTTCGTTCTCTGCTTCGCCCTTATCTTTGCCGTCGATTGCCATACCCGCCATCCGGTAGAAGTTATATTCCGGGTATTTGCCCGGACCGGAAATCAGCAGATCCTCTTTCTCGTACACCAGGTCCTGACGCTTGTACTCACCCAGCTCGAAGTCTGGAGTCAGCTGAATCGCCGTGGTTGGGCACGCTTCTTCACACAGACCGCAGAAGATGCAGCGTGAGAAGTTGATGCGGAAGAACTCAGGGTACCAGCGGCCGTCTACCGTCTCTGCTTTCTGCAGAGAGATACAGCCTACCGGACACGCTACCGCACACAGGTTACAGGCAACGCAGCGCTCGGAACCGTCCGGGTCGCGCGTCAGCACGATACGGCCACGGTAGCGCGGCGGCAGATATACCGGCTCTTCCGGGTACATCCGGGTTTCGCGTTTGGCAAACGCGTGCAGGCCGATCATCCAGATACTGCGTACCTGGGTACCGAAGCCTACCAGTAATTCTTTTAAGGTCATGGTCTATAGCCCCTTATGGCTGCTGCCAGAGAATGACAGCCGCCGTTACCAACAAGTTGACGAGCGTCAGCGGCAGGCACACTTTCCAGCCGAAGGACATTACCTGGTCATAACGCGGACGCGGTAACGCTGCGCGAATCAAAATGAACATCATCATGAAGAACGCGGTTTTCAGCGCGAACCAGATGAACGGCGGTAAGAACGGGCCATGCCAGCCACCGAAGAACAGCGTTACCATCAACGCGGAAATGGTGACGATACCGATGTACTCGCCCACAAAGAACAGACCGAATTTCATACCGGAATATTCGATGTGGTAACCGTCGGCCAGTTCCTGTTCGGCTTCTGGCTGGTCAAACGGGTGACGGTGACACACGGCCACGCCCGCGATTGCAAAGGTAATAAACCCAAAGAACTGCGGAATAACGTTCCAGATGTCGGCCTGGTTATTGACGATGTCGGTCATGTTGAATGAACCGGCCTGCGCCACCACGCCCATCAGGGAGAGCCCCAGGAACACTTCGTAGCTCAGCGTCTGCGCGGAAGCACGCATCGCACCCAGCAGCGAGTATTTGTTGTTACTGGACCAGCCGGCGAACAGCACCGCGTAAACCGCGAGGCCTGCCATCATCAGGAAGAACAGAATGCCGATGTTCAGGTCAGCAACCACCCAGGTCGGGCTGACCGGAACGATAGCAAACGCCAGCAGCAGCGAGGTGAAGGCGATCATTGGTGCCAGAGTAAAGATCACGCGGTCCGAGAAGCGCGGGATCCAGTCCTCTTTAAAGAACATCTTGATCATGTCCGCGACCAGCTGAAGTGAACCACCCCAGCCCACGCGGTTCGGTCCGTAACGGTTCTGGAACAGACCGAGCAGACGACGTTCACCAAAGCTCATGAACGCGCCGCAGGTGACCACCACCAGCAGAATAACAATCGCTTTCAGAATGCTCAGCAGGATGTCGATAAGATCCGGCGTTAACCAACTCATGCTTTTGCCTCCTGCAGATTATCAAGACGCGCACCCGCCAGAACCGGCGCAATGCCAGGCATACCCATCGGCAGACCCACCTGCCCTGCTGTCAGACCTTCGGAGATAATCAGCGGCAGGCTGATTGTCTGGCCGTCATAGCTAAAGGCAATGTTTGCGCCAGCGTTAACGCCAAGCTTCGCGGCATCTGCCGGGTTGAGCTTGATGTAAGGCTGCGGCATGCGGGTCTGGAAGACCGGTGAACGCTGGGACAGCTCGTCGCTACCGAACAGATGGTAGTACGGCGCGATACGCCAGCTGCCATCCTGCGCCTGGAAGCTCGCCGGTACGGTGGTGAAGAAGTCCAGACCGGTTTCGGAGGCTTCGATCAGACGTACGCCCGGATCGCCGTGACGCAGGGAGCCACCCACTTCAGCCTGGAACTTGTTCCATGCCTGCGGGGAGTTCCAGCCTGGCGCCCATGCGAATGGGATTTGCGAACGCGGCGCAGACGGCTGGTTGTTCCCTTCCATGGAGAAGGCGAACATGGTGTCTTTATCCTGCGGCTGGCGCGGTTCGTGCACGCTGATATTGGCGCGCATCGCGGTACGACCGCTGTAGCGGTGCGGTTCGCGCGCCAGTTTCTGGCCGCGAATGCGGAAGCTTGCTTCAGGTGCGGCATCTTTAATGCCTGCCAGCTGAGGCAGTTTTTCGACAACCGCGTCGATAACGTGGTCGAGTTGCGTCCAGTCCACTTCACGGCTCTGCACGGTGCTGTGCAGGGAGTGCAGCCAGCGCCAGCTTTCCAGCATCACGGTGTTGCTGTCGTAGTACGCCGGGTCGTAAACCTGGAAGAAACGCTGTGCGCGGCCTTCGTTGTTGATAACGGTACCGTCGCTTTCTGCGAAGCTTGCCGCAGAGAGCACCAGGTGCGCTTTGTCCATGATCGCGGTGCGCTGATGGTCAATGACCATCACCAGCGGCGCTTTGGAGAGCGCGGCGTCAACGCGAGCGGCAGAGGCGTGGCGATGCAGGTCGTTTTCCAGCACCACAACGGCGTCAGCGGCACCGGATTCCAGTTCGCTTAACGCAGCTTCCAGCGAGCCGCCGCCGATCATACCCAGACCAATGCTGTTCACCGCACGGGCAATCATGGTCACACCGACGTCCGCACCGCGGCCTTTCAGGGCTTTGGCAACGTTGGCTGCTGCATGAATGATCTCCGCGCTGCCGGCGTTGGTACCAGAAATAATCAGAGGTTTTTTCGCACCTGCCAGGGCCTGAACAATTACGTCGACCTTGTTCTGCAGGTCACGATCCAGCTCAACGGCCGGCGAGCTGTTGTCCAGCGCGTGGGCAATGGCAAAGCCGAGGCGAGCCTGATCTTCAACCGGTGCGCAGTAGGTCCACGCCGCGATGTCGTCCAGACGGGTGTTGTCGACGTTGGTCACAAACAGAGGATGCTTCGCGCGCTGGCCGATGTTCAGGATCGCCGCAATCTGCCAGTCAGCCACTTTCTGCGCCGCTGCCATTTCACGTGCTTTACCCTTCACCGCCTGACGAACCGCCAGAGCCGCACGTGCGCCCGTCTGCGTCAGGTCTTCACCCAGCACCAGGACCGCATCATAAGATTCGATTTCGCGCAGCGCAGGGGTATGAATACCGCCTTCACGCAGCACTTTCAGTACCAGCTGCAGACGTTCCTGCTCGCCCTGAGCGATACCGGTATAGAAGTTTTCCGCGCCAACCAGCTCGCGCAGCGCGAAGTTGCTTTCGATGCTGGCGCGCGGGGAGCCAATACCGATCACTTTCTTCGACTGGCGCAGAATATCTGCCGCGCCCTGCATCGCCTGTTCAGCGTTCAGGGTAATGAAGTCGTCGCCACGGCGCTGAACCGGCTGACGCGGACGATCTTTCAGGTTCACATAGCCATAGCCGAAACGACCGCGGTCGCACAGGAAGTAGTGGTTAACGGTGCCGTTGTAACGGTTTTCGATACGACGCAGCTCGCCGTAACGCTCACCCGGGCTGGTGTTACAGCCGAGGGAACACTGCTGGCAGATGCTTGGCGCAAACTGCATGTCCCATTTACGGTTGTAACGCTCGGAGTGGGTTTTATCCGTGAATACGCCGGTCGGGCAGATTTCTACCAGGTTACCGGAGAACTCGCTTTCCAGCACGCCGTCTTCCGGACGACCGAAGTAGACGTTATCGTGCGCGCCATATACGCCCAGATCCTGACCGTCTGCATAGTCTTTGTAGTAACGCACGCAGCGGTAGCAGGCGATGCAGCGGTTCATTTCGTGAGAGATGAACGGCCCCAGGTCCTGGTTACGGTGGGTACGCTTGGTAAAGCGATAGCGACGGAAGCTGTGGCCGGTCATCACGGTCATATCCTGAAGGTGGCAGTTACCGCCCTCTTCACAGACCGGACAGTCGTGCGGGTGGTTGGTCATCAACCATTCCACAACGCTTTCGCGGAACTGTTTCGCTTCTTCGTCATCAATCGAAATAAAGGTGCCTTCGGTGGCTGGCGTCATACAGGACATCACCAGGCGACCACGCGTGTCTTCCGCGTTTTGATATTGCTTCACCGCACACTGGCGGCAAGCACCGACGCTGCCCAGCGCCGGATGCCAGCAAAAGTACGGAATATCGAGGCCAAGAGACAGACAAGCTTCCAGCAGGTTGTCCGCACCGTTGACTTCGTATTCTTTGCCGTCTACATGAATCGTAGCCATTAGCATGCTTCCAGTTGGCTCGGTCGAAACCGAGCGTTAATCAAAATTCTTGTCGTTACCAGCGCGCTTTAAGCAGGTTCGGCTGAATCCCATTAATCGCATGGGTATTGCTGAACGGCTGCTTGATGCCTGCTTCGAACTCGTCGCGGAAATATTTGATCGCGCTCTGCAGAGGTTCGACGGCACCCGGTGCGTGGGCACAGAAGGTTTTACCCGGGCCTAAGAATCGACACAGTTGCTCAAGCGTCTCGATATCCCCAGGCTGGCCTTCGCCACGTTCGATTGCGCGCAGGATCTTCACGCTCCACGGCAGACCATCACGGCACGGTGTACACCAGCCGCAGGACTCGCGGGCGAAGAACTCTTCCAGGTTACGCACCAGCGAGACCATGCCGATCTCGTGGTCGACGGCCATCGCCAGCGCCGTACCCAAACGGCTGCCTGCTTTACCAATGCTTTCGAATTCCATTGGCAGGTCAAGGTGGGCTTCGGTCAGGAAGTCTGTTCCTGCCCCACCCGGCTGCCAGGCTTTGAATTTCAGGCCATCACGCATGCCGCCAGCGTAGTCTTCAAGAATTTCACGTGCGGTGGTACCGAACGGCAGTTCCCAGACGCCAGGATTTTTAACGCGACCAGAGAAGCCCATCAGCTTGGTACCGGCATCTTTGCTTGAGGAGATGCCCTGATACCACTCCACGCCGTTGGCGAGGATAGCCGGAACGTTACACAGAGTTTCAACGTTGTTTACGCAGGTCGGTTTACCCCATACGCCGGAGCTTGCCGGGAACGGTGGCTTGGAACGCGGGTTCGCGCGGCGGCCTTCAAGGGAGTTAATCAGCGCGGTTTCTTCACCGCAGATATAACGCCCTGCGCCGGTGTGCACGAACAGTTCGAAGTCAAAGCCGGTACCCAGGATGTTTTTACCCAGCAGGCCCGCTTCGGTAGCTTCGGCAATCGCGCGACGCAGGTTTTCCGCCGCTTCGATGTACTCACCGCGCAGGAAGATGTAGCCGCGGTACGCTTTCAGCGCAAACGCGGAGATCAGCATGCCTTCCACCAGCAGGTGCGGCAGCTGTTCCATCAGCAGGCGGTCTTTATAGGTGCCCGGCTCCATTTCATCGGCGTTACACAGCAGGTAACGGATGTTCATGGATTCGTCTTTCGGCATCAGGCTCCACTTCAAACCGGTGGAGAAGCCCGCACCGCCGCGCCCTTTCAGGCCGGAGTCTTTCACCGCGTTAACAATGTCGTCCGGCGCCATGCCGCCAAGGGCTTTACGCGCGCCGGCATAGCCGTTTTTGCTCTGGTATTCGTCGAGCCATACCGGCTGTTTGTCATCGCGCAGACGCCAGGTCAGCGGATGCGTCTCAGCAGTACGAATTACAGTTTTCATTTGTACTGCTCCAGCAGGTCAGGAATCGCTTCCGGCGTCAGATGGCTGTGAGTGTCCTCATCAATCATCATGGTCGGCCCCTTGTCGCAGTTACCCAGGCAGCAGGTTGGCAGCAGGGTAAAGCGTCCATCGAACGTGGTCTGGCCCGGCTTGATATTGAGCTTCTTCTCAATCGCAGCCTGAATGCCCTGATAACCGGTGATGTGGCAGACAACGCTGTCACAGTAGCGGATCACATGGCGGCCAACCGGCTGACGGAAGATCTGGCTGTAGAACGTGGCTACGCCTTCTACGTCACTTGCCGGAATACCCAGCACTTTCGCGATCTCATAGATCGCCCCATCCGGCACCCAACCACGCTGTTTCTGTACGATTTTCAGCGCTTCAATGGACGCCGCACGCGGGTCTTCGTAGTGGTGCATCTCGTGCTCGATGGCGGCACGTTCTGCTTCACTCAGCTCAAAAGCCTCGGTTTGTGGTTGTTGATTCTCGTGCATAATTAGCGGTCCACATCTGACATAACAAAATCGATACTACCCAGATACACAATCAGGTCGGAGACCAGACTGCCGCGGATAGCGGACGGGATCTGCTGCAGGTGCGCAAAGCTCGGCGTACGCACGCGGGTACGGTAGCTCATGGTGCTGCCGTCACTGGTCAGGTAGTAACTGTTAATACCCTTGGTCGCTTCAATCATCTGGAAGGATTCTTGCGCCGGCATGACCGGACCCCAGGAAACCTGCAGGAAGTGGGTGATCAGGGTTTCGATATGTTGCAGCGTGCGCTCTTTCGGTGGCGGCGTCGTCAGCGGGTGATCCGCCTTGAACGGGCCTTCCGGCATGTTGTTGAGGCACTGCTCAAGGATGCGCAGACTCTGGCGCAGCTCTTCTACTTTCAGCATCACGCGGGTGTAGCAGTCGGAAACACCGCCGCCCACCGGGACTTCAAAGTCGAAGTTCTCGTAGCCAGAGTAAGGACGGGCTTTACGCACGTCGAAATCAATACCGGTCGCACGCAGACCTGCACCTGTCGTACCCCACTCCAGCGCTTCTTTCGCGCCGTAGGCGGCAACGCCCTGGGAACGGCCTTTCAGGATGGTGTTACGCAACGCGGCTTTCTCGTAAGAGGCCAGACGTTTTGGCATCCAGTCGAGGAACTCACGCAGCAGACGGTCCCAGCCGCGCGGCAGATCGTGTGCCACACCGCCGATACGGAACCAGGCCGGGTGCATACGGAAACCGGTAATTGCTTCCACCAGATCGTAGATTTTCTGACGGTCGGTAAAGGCGAAGAAGACCGGGGTCATCGCGCCGACGTCCTGAATGAACGTGGAGATGTACAGCAGGTGGCTGTTGATACGGAACAGTTCTGACAGCATAACGCGAATCACGTTAACGCGATCCGGCGTAACGATACCCGCCAGTTTCTCAACGGCCAGCACGTATGGCATTTCGTTGACGCAGCCGCCGAGGTACTCGATACGGTCGGTATACGGAATGTAGCTGTGCCAGGACTGACGCTCGCCCATCTTCTCAGCGCCACGGTGGTGGTAGCCGATGTCAGGAACGCAGTCGACAATCTCTTCGCCATCAAGCTGAAGAATAATACGGAATGCACCGTGCGCAGACGGGTGGTTTGGACCGAGGTTGAGGAACATGAAGTCCTCGTTGTCGGTACCGCGCTTCATGCCCCAGTCTTCCGGCTTGAAGGTCAGCGCTTCCATCTCCAGATCCTGCTTGGCTTTGGTCAGCTCAAACGGATCGAATTCGGTTGCACGTGCCGGGTAGTCTTTACGCAGCGGGTGGCCGGTCCAGGTCTGCGGCATCATGATGCGCGTCAGATGCGGGTGGCCGTCGAAGGTCATGCCGAACATTTCCCAGGTTTCACGCTCATACCAGTTCGCGTTCGGGAAAAGTTTGGTGATCGTCGGCAGATGCATGTCGTTTTCAGACAATGCCACCTTGAGCATGATATCCGTATTACGGTCTATTGAGATCAGGTGGTAGAAAACGGAAAAATCCGCAGCAGGGAGACCCTGGCGGTGGGTACGCAGACGTTCATCCATGCCGTGTAAGTCAAACAGCATGACGTACGGTTTTGGCAATTTCTTGAGGAAATCGACAACTTCCAGCAATTGCTCACGCTTCACCCAAACAACGGGTACCCCGGTGCGGGTAGCCTGAACAGTAAAGGCATCCGGCCCAAAACGGTTGCGCAGTTCGCCAATGACTGGGTCATCCAGATGATCCCGGGTCTGCCAGGCGGCTTCTTGCGCGGTTAAGTCGGTCATATTGTTCACCATTGCAAATGGTCCGTGGTGACTGTTGAGCCTGGCTTCGCGCTATTTGAGTAGTGATATGCGAAGGTGTTCTCCAGGCCTACAGGCGCAAATTAAATTTCGTCAGGCGTACGCAGGTTGGTGACGGCAATACGTTCACCACGTTTACGCTCGCGCTCAGACTGCATGTTCGCGCGATACACACCCTGATCGCCAACAACCCACGACAGTGGGCGACGTTCTTTACCGATAGATTCCTGCAGCAGCATCAGCGCCTGCATGTAGGCTTCCGGACGTGGCGGACAACCTGGGATGTACACATCCACTGGAATAAACTTATCTACGCCCTGTACGACGGAATAAATGTCGTACATACCGCCAGAGTTTGCACATGCGCCCATGGAGATAACCCATTTTGGCTCCAGCATCTGGTCATAAAGACGCTGAATAACAGGTGCCATCTTGGTAAAGCACGTACCGGCAACCACCATCAGGTCAGCCTGACGCGGGGAAGCACGGAGTACCTCGGCCCCAAAACGCGCAACGTCATGCACCGCAGTGAATGACGTCACCATTTCAACGTAGCAGCAAGAAAGGCCAAAGTTGTAAGGCCAGATGGAGTTCTTACGACCCCAGTTGACCATATCGTGCATGGCATGTTCGAGTTTGCCCATGTACACGCTTTTATTGACTTCTTGCTCCAGGGGGTCGGTTACGATCTCCTGTTTTTGCAGGGGGTAACGGTCATTCTCACCGTTAGGATCTATGCGGGTGAGCGTATAATCCATCTTATTGCCTCGCTGTTACTGCTGACGATTAGAGATACTGTTTTCCGGGTTGATGTGTTCACGACGTGAACGCGCAGGCGTCCAGTCAAGCGCGCCAATACGCACCAGATAAACCAGACCGGCCAGTAGCACTAAAATGAAAATTGCGGCCTCGACAAAGCCCACCCAACCACTTTCGCGGATGGACGTTGACCATGCGAAAAGGTAAAGCGCTTCCACGTCAAAGATGACGAAGAACATGGCTACCAGATAGAACTTGGCAGACAGGCGTAAGCGAGCGGAACCTACTGAATCAATACCTGATTCGAAAGGTGTGTTTTTGTGCCTTGCACGGGCGCGACCGCCCAGGAACCAGCCGCCGACTAACATCAGGCAGCACAGGCCAATGGCTACAATAAGAAAGATTGCGAATGCCCAGTGATGAGCGATGACTTCTGTGGATGTTGACATACTCATTGCTTACTCATCAAAAGTGATACCAACGACACTGCTCTTGCTGGCAGATGGGCATCACATCGATTCATGGGGAGGAACAAATAACCTTACACTAACTGTCGGAAATGAGACGTAGACAGCAAAATGATGGGGTTTTTTACTCCTTTCTATAACCTATTGTCAACTTTAACAAAGGTTTCTTCACATTAAATTACATCGAGCGATTCTCATTAACATTTGGTGCCCTTTAACCCTGGTGGGTGCATGACTTTCCGTCAAATGTATGTTGTTGAATCGTGTCCGTTTCGGAAGTAAAAAAAATAACCCTCCTATTTTGACAGGATTTGCCAACGATTCCTCCCCCCAAATAGGAGTATTTTCTTGATCTGCGACACGCTTTTGTTAATTCAACATGGAAAACGGCAACATATTTCCTGTTTTTTTAACATGAGAAGGATATGGATGAAGTTAGAACGGAAAATGGACAAGTTTTAAGCTAAAGCATTCATCTTATTGATAAGTAATATAATATCCTGAAAATCCATGCACCATAAGCGGGTATTATTGCTTAAAAAAAGCCACTGCATGTGAAAATCACATGAGTGGCTTTTTTCTACACTTACATTTTGTTACCAGAATATTGAGCTATCGATCACTCAAAATCCCCTTCGACGATCAGGGAATCATCCCCCCCTTCGGAGGTAACGCGCTCGAACTGCCATGGGTTATGGTAGTTTTCCATCGCCTCGAACACCACTTTTGCCAACTCGTTATGACTGGACGAATTGTGGCAGAGCAGATACTCCGTATCCGGCAGCGCAGGAAGACCATCGGATTTCCCCAGGACGCGCAGATCGGGACTCATCATCTCTACCGGACGGGCCGTTACACCCAGACCAGCCTTCACGGCGGCACGAACCGCTGGCAGCGTGGAAGCCACATACGCCAGACGCCACGGAATGTTGGCCTCATTCAGCGCCGTGAGCACCATATCGCGGAACGGGCTCGGGTCATCCAGTAATACCAGCGGAACCGGCTCCCCTTTTTGCAGCACGTACTCGGCTGCACAATACCAGTGCGTAGGCGATGTGCGCAGCGTCAGGCAATCAAACTGCCCGGGACGATGCGTCGTCACCACCAGGTCGACTTTATGCTCATTTAACATCTCAACCATAAAGGCATTACGTTTTACGCTAACGTCAAGCGCAAGCTTCGGATAAACCGAACTAATACGATTGAGAAGAAACGGCAATATAGTATCCGCTGACTCATCAGATGCGCCTAACGTTAGCACCCCTTGAAGGTTGCTAAACATTAATGACATACATGCTTCATCATTAAAGCGAAGAATTTTCCTGGCATAACCCAGTAGCTGAATACCGTGTTCCGTTAAGAGCTTATTACGCCCGTGACGTGCAAAAAGCTCTTTACCGACCAGCTGCTCCAGCCGCTGCATTTGCTGGCTAACGGCGGACTGAGTTCGGCAAACGGCGGCAGCAGCAGCTGCAAAAGTGTTGAGATCGGCGACCGCAACAAACGTTCTCAGCAGATCGAGGTCGAGATTCATTATCGGACGATTTGCATTTATCATATCTATTCACTTTCAGGTTGCTCGTGCGGAGCTGCCCGGGTTGAAGCTGTGTGTAACAGTTAAGCAATTCCCTCTGAAGGTTTTCCCTCGCATCCCGGCCCGGCAGACTGCCTGACAGATAGTTATTGTGCTGCTTTATATCAACAGTCAGAAAGCACGTTTCATGACGTTATTTTTATTCTCTTAAACGTTCAGGATATTTAGATGTTCGCAGGTTTATGTAAATTACATTAAAGGTATAACACCTTTTCTGCCATCTTTATCGCAGCGCTGTCAACGTAGCAGGAGATGTTTGACACATTCCAGCCAGAGATAACTCCAACAATAACAATCAATTAATTCGAAAAGTCAGTGCCAGATATACAAAATTCTTGCATCTGTTCTCTGCTTTCCTGAAAGACATCTTAACCCAAATCCACTTTATTTATAAGTCTTATTGCAATATTGAGGATTAAAGAAGAATGTTAAGCTTCTAAACTAATTTTATTAAAATTAACTAAAGTTGCATTTTATAGGTTAATAATAAATAAATTTTAATTTAGATTAAGACCATTCATTAATGGCACTTAACATTAATTTCACATGAGTAACTTTTAGCCACATTACGCTTTTACAGGAACATGTATCAAGCATTCAGGTTTTACGAAAAGTCACTCAGGGTGATTGCTTCCACTGTCAGGTTCACCACTTATTTTCATCAGCACAATATACAGTATTTTGACAAATGAATAGCACATTTAACCTGTCATCATGCTATGCGCACAACTTTAAGACAGTGAAAAAGCTTACGAACAGCGAAAAAGATTTATCAGAATTTTGTTCCCGACACAAAATCTTCTACTGCAAACCCTTCAAAACGAAGCGAGGGGGGAGTACATTATTCCGTGCTGACTTCCACGGCAGGGAGTGGCAATAATAGCAAAAAGGTTAAAGGTTCATGTCCCCTATCGAAAAATCCAGCAAGCTAGATAACGTCTGTTATGACATCCGCGGCCCGGTTCTGAAAGAGGCAAAACGCCTCGAAGAGGAAGGCAATAAGGTTCTGAAACTCAACATCGGTAACCCTGCGCCATTTGGTTTTGAAGCGCCGGATGAAATTCTGGTTGATGTGATCCGCAACCTTCCTACTGCACAAGGCTATTGCGATTCAAAAGGACTTTACTCCGCACGTAAAGCCATCATGCAGCACTACCAGGCACGCGGTATGCGTGATGTTACCGTTGAAGATATCTATATCGGCAACGGCGTTTCCGAACTGATCGTGCAGGCGATGCAGGCGCTGCTGAACAGCGGGGACGAAATGCTGGTACCTGCGCCGGACTATCCGCTGTGGACGGCTGCCGTATCACTGTCGAGCGGTAAAGCCGTGCACTATCTCTGCGACGAGTCCTCTGACTGGTTCCCGGACCTCGATGATATTCGCGCCAAAATTACGCCCCGCACGCGCGGCATCGTGATCATTAACCCGAATAACCCGACGGGCGCAGTGTACTCAAAAGAGCTGCTGATGGAGATCGTCGAGCTCGCCCGCCAGCACAACCTGATCATCTTTGCCGACGAAATTTACGACAAGATCCTGTACGACGCGGCGCAGCACCACTCAATCGCTGCGCTGGCCCCGGATCTGCTGACCGTCACCTTTAACGGCCTGTCTAAAACCTACCGCGTGGCCGGTTTCCGCCAGGGCTGGATGGTACTGAACGGTCCGAAAAAGCACGCCAAAGGCTATATCGAAGGGCTGGAGATGCTGGCCTCCATGCGTTTATGTGCCAACGTTCCGGCGCAGCACGCGATCCAGACGGCTCTCGGCGGTTATCAGAGCATTAGCGAGTTCATCGTTCCCGGTGGTCGCCTGTACGAACAGCGCAACCGCGCGTGGGAGCTGATCAACGATATCCCGGGCGTCTCCTGCGTGAAGCCGAATGGCGCGCTCTATATGTTCCCGAAAATTGACGCGAAGCGCTTTAATATTCACGACGACCAGAAAATGGTGCTCGATTTCCTGCTGCAGGAAAAAGTGCTGCTGGTTCAGGGGACGGCGTTTAACTGGCCGTGGCCGGATCACGTGCGCATCGTGACGCTGCCGCGCGAAGATGACCTCGAAATGGCCATCAGCCGCTTCGGGCGCTTCCTGTCCGGATACCATCAGTAATCTTAAAATCAGGCTACTTCGGTAGCCTGATTTGCATCTTCCCTCCCCTCCCCGCACAATGAACGCCTGTCGCAGTGAAGACAAAAGGTAACCTATGAGTCAGAGTCATTTCTTCGCCCACCTCTCCCGCCTGAAACTCATCAATCGCTGGCCGCTGATGCGCAATGTCCGCACGGAAAATGTCTCAGAGCACAGTCTGCAGGTTGCGATGGTCGCTCACGCGCTGGCCGCCATTAAAAACCGCAAATTCAACGGCCAGGTCAATCCAGAGCGCATCGCACTGCTGGCGATGTACCACGATGCGTCGGAAGTGCTGACCGGCGACCTGCCCACGCCGGTGAAATATTTCAACTCGCAAATTGCGCAGGAATACAAGGCCATCGAAAAGATTGCCCAGCAGAAGCTGATTGACATGGTGCCGGACGAGTTGCGCGACATCTTTGAGCCGCTCATCGATGAGCATCAGTACACGGAAGATGAAAAGTCGCTGGTCAAACAGGCCGACGCGCTCTGCGCCTACCTGAAGTGTCTGGAAGAGCTGTCTGCAGGGAATAACGAATTTTTACTGGCGAAAACGCGTCTGGAAAAAACGCTGGAATCCCGCCGCAGCGCAGAGATGGACTATTTTATGCAGGTGTTTGTGCCGAGCTTCCATCTGTCGCTGGATGAGATTAGCCAGGATTCACCGTTGTAATCTGTTTGCCCAGCGGCGCTGCGCTTGCAGGGCCTACGGGTTGTTGGCCGGGTAAGGCGCAGCCGCCACCCGGCAAAATGCTCAGAACGGGAACAGGACCGGTATCAACACCACGCATACCAGCATCACCAGCACGGTGAACGGCACGCCCAGCTTCACGAAATCACTGAACCTGTAATTCCCGGGCCCCAGCACCAGCGTATTCACCGGTGAAGATACTGGCGTCATAAACGCCGCGGAGGCCGCCATTGCGACCATCATCGCAAAAGGATACGGCGACACGCCCATGGATTTGGCCATCGCCAGCGCAATCGGCGCCATCAGTACCGCCGTCGCGGTATTGGAGATAAACAGACCGATGGTGGCGCACATGATAAACAGACAGACCAGCATCATGTACGGCCCATACCCGCCGCCAACGTCCATTAAGCCTTTAACGATCAGATCCACCCCGCCGGTTTTTTGCAGCGCCAGGGCAAAAGGCATCATCCCGACAATGAGGATAATGCTCGGCCAGTGAATGGCTTTATACGCGCTTTCGGCGTCAATGCAGCGGAATTTGCCCATCAACAGGCAGGCGATAATTGCCGCAACCGGATTGGGGATTTCATCGGTCAGCATCAGCGCCACCATCAGCACCAGACAAAAAATCGCGTGGGGCGCCTGGCTGTGCGCCGGGGAAGCATCGCTCTCCTCAACAGGCATGTTGAGCACCACAAAATCACGCCCTTTCTGCCCGAGCTGACTAATCAGCTTCCAGTTACCGACAACGAGGAAGATATCGCCCAGCAGGATCGGCTCATCCACCACCGCCCCTTCCATCGCCACGCCATCGCGCTTCAGCCCCACAACATTCAGGCCATAACGGGTTCGGAATCCCATTTCCCGCACGGTTTTGCCCAGCAGTTCCGATTCCGGGATCAGTGATACTTCGGCCATGCCGACATCCAGCGCCTGATCGGAGAAATACTCCCCACGCAGCACCATCGGTTCCAGCAGCTGTTCGCTGCAAAACTCGCGCAGATCCACGTCCGCGGTGGACATATCAATCAGCAGGACGTCCCGCGCGCGGAATTCCGACACTCCGTTGACGTTGACGATCACCCGGCGAAAACGACGCCAGCGCTCTACGCCGATCACGTTTGCGCCATAGCGCTCACGCAGCTTCAGGTCGTCCAGGCGCTGTCCCACCATCGGCGAGCCGGGGCGAATAGCCAGACGGCGCGCGCGCCCGGTGAGACGGTACTCTTTAATCAGATCGCGGAAGGTGCGTCGCTTCCACCCTTCTTTATTTTTGTCCTGTTTTTCACCTTTCAGGGCAAAGCGGGTCAGCAGCATGTAGACCACGCCCAGGACCAGAATGACCAGCCCAAGCGGGGTGACGCTGAAAAAACTGAAGCCCTGAAATCCTTCCCGGATAAGCTCGCTGTTGACGACCAGGTTCGGCGGCGTTGCTACCAGCGTCATCATTCCGCTGATCAAACCGGCAAAACTCAGGGGCATCATCAGGCGCGACGGCGAGATCTGCATCCGCATGGAGACGCTCAGCACCACCGGTATAAAGATTGCGACCACGCCCGTTGAGCTCATAAACGCCCCCAGCCCGGCGACGGTCACCATCAGGTAGATCAGCATTTTGGTTTCGCTGCTGCCCGCCACCTTCACCAGCCACGACCCCATGATGGTTGCCACGCCGGTACGCACCAGCCCATCACCGATAATAAACAGGGCGGCAATCAGGATAACGTTGGGATCGCTAAACCCGGAGAAGGCTTCCGGCAGCGTGAGCGTACCGCTCAGCACAAACGCGACGATGACAAACAAGGCGACGGCGTCCATGCGTACCTTGCCCGTTGCAAAAAGAAGGATGGCGATTAAAAGCAGGCTCAGGACCCAAATCAGTTCACCGTTCACAACATGTCCTTGTCAGTGGGAGATGAGGAATTTTGCCATAAAAAAGCCCCAGCAATGTGGGGCTATATCATGTGATTACATTTTTAGCGAGACGGTTACAACCCCGTCAGAGGCTTTCGAAACAGCCAGCGCCGTCAGTGAATCCAGCACAAAATCTGCTTCCTCCAGGCGGGGAGATCCCGCCGGAACATTCACCGCGATAACGTGGCTTCCGGCGTTCAGCCCGGCCAGTACGCCAGCGGCCGCATCTTCCACCACCACGCACTCTGCGGGCGCGAGGCCCAACAGTTCAGCGCCCAGTAAAAACGCGTCGGGTTCCGGTTTACCGCGCTTTACGCGCTCCGCAGTGATAAACACTTCCGGTTTCGGTAAACCTGCCGCCTTATGACGGGCGTGGGCGACGGGAATGGAGCCTGAGGTAACGATAGCCCACGGGATCTGCGCCTCGTTCAGATGCTCAAGCAGCTCGCGCGCGCCCGGTAAGGCTGTGATGCCGTCCGTATCCGTGGCTTCAATGTGTTCCAGGTATTTGAACTCCGCCTGAATTTCGTCCTCAGAGCGTCCGGCCAGGAAGTGCCGTAGCGAGGTGATGGCCTGTTTGCCATGGATAAAATTCAGCACGTCCTGATGGTCGATGCCATGTCGGTCAGCCCAATGGCACCACGAACGCTCCACAACCGGCAGCGAATCTACCAGCGTACCGTCCAGATCAAACAGAAAACCTCTACACTGCACACGCACCTCCGTCAGGCATTAATGATTTGTTGAATTTCGTTGCTGCTTAAATGGTACTGACGCGGGCAGGCGTGCCACGCGCTTAGCATACGCTGATATTTCTCCCACATTGGGGTCTGCGCGTTGAAGCCGTGGGTGCCCGCGTCAAAGTGGGTATAGCGCCCTTCTGTATTCACCATAAAGCGAACATAGCTCAGATAACGCGCTTCCGTTGCGGCATCAAAGCCTAAGAAGGTCACCCGGCGCTCGTCAATGGACTGCTGATCTTTGAGATTCGTCCAGGACACGTGCAGGGCGTGATACATCTCCATAATGTCGATCACGATGCGGCAGGTTTCTTCTTTCAGCTCGCCAAACTCGCGGTCCAGTTCGCGCATTTGCAAACCAAAACCGCGTTCTACGATGGTTTGCAGGCGGCTGTAGCGCGCAGCGTTATCGGGATCAAGCATAGTCATCATCTTGTACTGGTTAGACAAAATCAGACGTTGAGCATGGGTCATTTCCATCTTTCGACTCCTGTAGCGCATTGCACTTTAAAAAAAAGACACGGTAACTGATTGTTACTGTGCCTTCTTTTCGTCGTCGTTTCGATGATCAATCACAAGTCATCGAGGAATGTTTTATCCAGTTGCTTAAAAGCGCGCTTTAACGTGTCCGCCAGCGCCTGGTAATCCGGCTTGCCTTCAACCGGGGCGAGCGCCTGCCCGGCCTCCTCCAGTTTTCCGCGCACTTCATAAAACCAGTGTAAAATAGAAGGGGGAAGTGGGGTGATAGACCGTTTACCTAACCACCACAGGCCCTGCATCGGCAGGCTTAAGGCGAAGAGCGCTGTCGCGACGGCAGGGCCAAGCTGCCCGCCCAACGCAATCTGCCAGCACAGCGTAAAGACAGCGACTGGCGGCATAAAGCGAATCGCATAGCGCGTGGCGCGGATGGTGCGATTCTCAATGAACATCGGCGCAAGGCGCTTTTCCATCGGCCACGTCTTTGCGTAATGCTGTCCCCGACGAAACAGACTAAAGAAATTTAGGGACGGGTTCTCTGGTGTCGACATGGCTGTACCTCAACTTCACATATAAAAATTAAAATTTTCGTGCAAAACCACAACAAGCTATGACAACGTTCAAAATATTTTGTCATCTCTACCCCGTATCGGGTATCCTGTGCCAGCCTGATAGGGCCTTAGACGAGAATCATTAACTCGTCAAATTATTGCATATTATGCCATTGGCTGAAAATTGTGCAAAATGGCATAAAATCATAGTTATTTCTTCCATCATGCCACAATGTTCGTTTGGCATGATGTTAATCATAAATGTCTGAGTCATCATGCGTTACGCTGTTAGACTCACTGACGTTTTTTTAGCCACGTATCAATAATAGGTACTTCCATGTCGAGTAAGTTAGTACTGGTTGTGAACTGCGGTAGCTCCTCACTGAAATTCGCCATCATCGATGCGCTCAACGGTGACGAATACCTCTCTGGTTTGGCCGAATGTTTCCATCTGCCTGAAGCACGTATCAAGTGGAAGATGGACGGCAGCAAACAAGAAGCGGCTTTAGGTGCAGGCGCCGCTCACAGTGAAGCGCTGAACTTTATCGTTAACACTATTCTGGCACAAAAACCAGAACTGTCTGCTCAGCTGACTGCGATTGGTCACCGTATCGTCCACGGCGGCGAAAAATACACCAGCTCCGTCGTGATCGACGAATCTGTGATCCAGGGCATCAAGGACTCTGCGTCCTTCGCACCGCTGCACAACCCGGCTCACCTGATCGGTATCGCTGAAGCGCTGAAATCCTTCCCAAATCTGAAAGACAAAAACGTGGCCGTATTCGACACCGCGTTCCATCAGACCATGCCGGAAGAGTCTTACCTCTATGCCCTGCCATACAGCCTGTACAAAGAACACGGCGTACGTCGCTACGGCGCGCACGGCACCAGCCACTTCTATGTGACTCAGGAAGCCGCAAAAGTTCTGAACAAGCCGGTTGAAGAACTGAACATCATCACCTGCCACCTGGGCAACGGTGGTTCTGTTTCCGCTATCCGCAACGGTAAATGTGTTGATACTTCTATGGGTCTGACCCCGCTGGAAGGTCTGGTGATGGGTACCCGTTCCGGTGACATCGACCCGGCGATCATCTTCCACCTGCACGACACCCTGGGCATGAGCGTTGACCAGATCAACAAAATGCTGACTAAAGAGTCTGGCCTGCTGGGTCTGACCGAAGTCACCAGCGACTGCCGTTACGTTGAAGACAACTACGCAGAGAAAGAAGACGCTAAACGTGCAATGGACGTTTACTGCCACCGTCTGGCGAAGTACATCGGCTCTTACACTGCGCTGATGGAAGGCCGTCTGGACGCGGTTATCTTCACCGGTGGTATCGGTGAGAACGCGGCAATGGTTCGTGAACTGTCCCTGGGCAAACTGGGCGTTCTGGGCTTCGACGTTGATCACGAGCGTAACCTGGCTGCCCGCTTCGGCAAGTCTGGCTTCATCAACAAAGAAGGCACCCGCCCTGCTCTCGTTATCCCAACTAACGAAGAACTGGTCATTGCGCAAGACGCGCACCGCCTGACTGCCTGATTCCACACCGCCAGCAATGCTGGCGGTGCTGTTTTGTAACCCGCCCAATCGCGGCGGTAACGAAAGAGGATAAACCGTGTCCCGTACTATTATGCTGATCCCTACCGGAACCAGCGTCGGCCTGACCAGCGTCAGCCTTGGCGTTATCCGTGCTATGGAACGCAAAGGCGTTCGTCTGAGCGTCTTTAAGCCAATCGCCCAGCCACGTGCCGGTGGCGATGCGCCAGACCAGACCACCACCATCGTTCGCAAGAACTCCAATCTGCCAGCGGCTGAACCGCTGAAGATGAGCCACGTTGAATCTCTGCTGTCCAGCAACCAGAAAGACGTGCTGATGGAAGAAATCATCGCCAACTACCATGCTAACGCGCAAGACGCGGAAGTGGTGCTGGTTGAAGGTCTGGTCCCGACGCGCAAACACCAGTTTGCCCAGTCTCTGAACTTTGAAATCGCGAAAACCCTGAACGCAGAGATTGTTTTCGTGATGTCTCAGGGCACCGACACCCCAGAGCAGCTGAACGAGCGTATCGAACTGACGCGCAGCAGCTTCGGCGGCGCGAAAAACACCAACATCACCGGCGTGATCGTGAACAAACTGAACGCACCGGTGGATGAGCAGGGCCGTACTCGCCCTGACCTGTCCGAGATCTTCGACGACTCTTCCAAAGCGAAAGTCATCAAAGTTGACCCGGCTAAGCTGCAGGAATCCAGCCCGCTGCCAGTACTGGGCGCGGTGCCATGGAGCTTCGATCTGATTGCCACCCGTGCAATCGATATGGCGCGTCACCTGAACGCTACCATCGTTAACGAAGGCGACATCAACACCCGCCGCGTGAAGTCCGTGACCTTCTGTGCGCGCAGCATTCCGCACATGCTGGAACACTTCCGCGCAGGTTCCCTGCTGGTCACCTCCGCAGACCGTCCTGACGTGCTGGTTGCAGCCTGCCTGGCCGCGATGAACGGCGTGGAAATCGGTGCGATCCTGCTGACCGGTGCCTACGAGATGGACCCACGCGTCAGCAAGCTGTGCGAACGCGCGTTCGCTACCGGTCTGCCGGTCTTCATGGTGAACACCAACACCTGGCAGACCTCCCTGAGCCTGCAGAGCTTCAACCTGGAAGTGCCGGTTGATGACCACGAGCGTATCGAGAAAGTTCAGGAATACGTTGCGGGCTACATCAACGCAGACTGGATCGAATCCCTGACTGCGACCTCCGAGCGCAGCCGCCGCCTGTCTCCTCCAGCATTCCGTTACCAGCTGACCGAGCTGGCGCGTAAAGCGGGCAAACGCGTTGTTCTGCCAGAAGGCGACGAACCACGTACCGTTAAAGCAGCTGCTATCTGTGCAGAGCGCGGCATCGCGACCTGTGTGCTGCTGGGTAACCCGGATGAGATCACCCGCGTTGCGGCGTCTCAGGGCGTTGAGCTGGGCGCTGGCATCGAAATCGTTGACCCGGAAGTGGTTCGCGAAAGCTACGTTGCCCGTCTGGTTGAGCTGCGTAAGAGCAAGGGCATGACCGAAGCCGTTGCACGCGAACAGCTGGAAGACAACGTGGTGCTGGGTACGCTGATGCTGGAGCAGGACGAAGTTGACGGTCTGGTTTCCGGTGCGGTTCACACCACGGCGAACACCATCCGCCCACCGCTGCAGCTGATCAAAACTGCACCGGGCAGCTCTCTGGTTTCTTCCGTGTTCTTCATGCTGCTGCCTGAACAGGTTTACGTTTACGGCGACTGCGCGATCAACCCGGATCCAACCGCAGAGCAGCTGGCAGAAATCGCTATCCAGTCCGCGGACTCCGCGATTGCCTTCGGTATCGAACCGCGCGTAGCGATGCTCTCCTACTCCACCGGTACCTCTGGTGCAGGTAGCGACGTAGAGAAAGTACGTGAAGCGACCCGTCTGGCGCAGGAAAAACGTCCTGACCTGATGATCGACGGTCCGCTGCAGTATGACGCCGCCGTGATGGCCGACGTTGCGAAATCCAAAGCGCCGAACTCGCCGGTTGCAGGTCGCGCTACCGTGTTCATCTTCCCGGATCTGAACACCGGTAACACCACCTACAAAGCGGTGCAGCGTTCAGCAGACCTGATCTCCATCGGGCCAATGCTGCAGGGCATGCGCAAACCTGTGAACGACCTGTCTCGTGGCGCGCTGGTTGACGATATCGTCTACACCATCGCTCTGACCGCGATTCAGTCTTCGCAGCAGCAGTAATGTCAAAAAGCCCGGTGGCGCTAGCGCTTACCGGGCAACAAAAAGGCGACCACAAAGGGTCGCCTTTTTTATTTACAGCAGCTCTCTCGCCGCCGACACAATGTCATGTGCCGTCAGGCCATACTCCTTCTGCAGGAAATCCTGCGTCCCCACCTGGCCGTAGCGCTCCTTGACGCCCACCCGCCGCATCGGTACCGGGCAGGTTTCCACCAGCACTTCCGCCACCGCCGACCCCAGGCCGTTGTGAATGCTGTGGTTTTCACAGGTGACGATGCGTCCGGTTTTCTCGGCGTAGTTTTTCACCAGCATCCGGTCGATAGGCTTCAGGGTAAACATGTCGATGACCGCCGCGCTTACCCCCTCCTGCTCCAGCTGGCGCGCCGCTTCCAGCGCTTCCGCCACCATGATGCCGTTGGCAATCAGGGTAATATCGGTTCCTTCGCGCAGCACGTTACCTTTGCCGATGGTGAAGGTTGACCCCGGGGCATACACGCTCGGCGCCTGCTTACGAATGGTCCGCACCCAGTAGAAGCCTTCGAGGTCGATAAGCTGGCGCAGCACGTCATCGAACATCACCGCGTCGGTCACCTCCAGCACCACCGAGTGCGCCAGGCCGCGCACAATGCCCATATCCTCAAATGACATATGCGTCCCGCCGTTGTGGCAGGCCGTCACGCCCGCATCCGAGGCAATGACCTTCACGTTGTTGCGCTGATAGTCCAGGGACATAAACAGCTGGTCAAAGCAGCGACGGCTGGCAAACGCGGTGAAGGTATGCACGAACGGCTTACGCCCGGTAAGCGACAACCCCGCCGCGGTGCCGATGACGTTGGCCTCCATAATGCCGCAGTTAATCACGTGCTGCGGATAATCGCGCGCCACGCCGTCCATCGCCATCGAGCTCATCAGATCCGCTTCCAGGGCGATAATCTCGCTTCCTGCCTCAATCTGCTTTGCCACGAAGCTCGCGTAGACCTTACGCATCTCAACGGCGTCTTTCTGTCCTGCCGGTGCAACCTTAATCATGTGAAGCCTCCAGTTGGCGAATCGTCTCGTTGAGGGCCGCTTTGCTCTCTGCGGTCAATCGCAGGTGGTGCGAGTTGCTCAGCTGCTCCAGGTACGGCACCCCCTGCCCTTTGATGCTGTCGAGGATGACGACTAACGGACGCGCATCGGCAGCCGGGACCCGCGACGTCACCGCCAGCAGACCCGGAACGTCGTCGCCCTTCACCGTCGCCACGTCAAAGCCAAAGGCGCGGAATTTCCCCTCCAGGTCGAACGCGCTGATGATCTCGTCCAGCTCGCCGTCGAGCTGCTGTTTGTTCCAGTCCACGAACACCGTCAGGTTGTTGAGGCGATGGTGGGCGATAAACTGGAACGCTTCCCAGCACTGCCCCTCGTTCAGCTCGCCGTCACCGACGATGCAGAAGACCCGATTCGGCCGCCCCGCCAGCCTGTGCGAGAGCGCCATACCGCCGGCAATGGAGATCCCCTGCCCCAGCGAACCGGTGGTGGCGTCCACGCCGCGAGTTTTCAGACGGTCCGGGTGGCTTGGCAGGCGCGTGCCGTTCTGGTTCAGGGTGCTCAGCTCTTCCACCGGGAAGTAGCCCTTGATCGCCAGCGTGCTGTAGAGCGCCGGGCCCGCATGGCCTTTCGACAGGACAAAATAGTCTCGCTCCGGCCAGTCCGGATCCGCCGGGTCGATTTTCATCACCGCGCCGTACAGCACGGCCAGGATTTCAACCACCGACATACTGCCACCGTAGTGCCCAAAGCCCAGCTGCGTCAGGGATTTCAGCGTCTCAAGACGGATCTGACGCGCGAGTTCGGTTATCTCTTTCTCATTCATGATTTGGCTCCGGTGTTTTCCTGCGCGTTACCGCCTGCAGGTTTGTTTTTCGCGAAGACGTTGTACGCCACCAGCAGAGAGAACAACGCCACGACCAGTCCGGTGATGGCAAGCGGCGACAGGAAGCGCGCCAGGTTGCCGAGGACAATCCCGACCGCGCCGAAGTCGGCGTCCGAGAAGGTGGTGTTGGCAAAGCCAATGGCGCCCAGCACCGGCAGCAGCAGGACCGGCAGGAAGGTGATCAGCAGGCCGTTAGCAAAGGCGCCAATCATTGCCCCGCGGCGTCCGCCGGTGGCGTTACCGAACACGCCCGCCGTTGCGCCGGTGAAGAAGTGCGGCACGACGCCCGGGAGGATCAGCACCCAGCTAAACTGACCGCAGATGAGCAACCCCACAATCCCGCCGAGGAAGCTGAACAGGAAGCCAATCAGTACCGCGTTTGGCGCATACGGATAGACCACCGGGCAGTCCAGCGCAGGACGCGCGTTCGGCACCAGTTTTTCCGAGAAGCCGGTAAAGGCCGGAACGATCTCCGCCAGAATCAGGCGCACGCCCTGCAGGATAATGAACACGCCCGCCGCGAAGGTGATGGCCATGATGATGGCGTAGACCAGATAGTTCTGACCGCCGCTGAAGGTGGCCTCCACGTACTCACGCCCGGCGCTCACCGCCAGGATGAGGTAGATAATCATCATGGTCAGGGAGATGGAGATCGAGCTGTCGCGCAGGAAGCTCAGGTTCTTCGGCAGGTTCATCTCTTCCGTTGAACGGGAGCCTTTGCCGACCTTGCTGCCAATCCAGCCGGACAGCACGTAGCCCAGCGTGCCGAAGTGGCCGAAGGCAATTTCATCGTTGCCGGTAATGCGCTTCATGTAGCGCTGGGCAATCGCCGGGAAGAAGGCCATGATCAGGCCGAGGATCAGCGAGCCGGTAAAGACCAGACCCACGCCCTCAAAGCCCGCTACCGTAAGGATCACGCCAATCATGCACGCCATATAAAACGTGTGGTGCCCGGTCAGGAAGATATACTTCAGGCGGGTAAAGCGCGCGACGATAATATTCGCCACCATGCCGAAAGCCATAATCAGGGCGGTCGCTGCGCCGTATTTCTCCAGCGCAATTGACACAATCGCTTCATTGTTTGGAATAATGCCCTGAATCGTAAAGGCGTGTTCAAACATACCCCCCAAAGGATTTAATGACCCCACCAGCACCGTTGCACCGCCGCCCAGCACAATAAAGCCAAGAATGGTTTTAATCGTTCCTTTCACCACGTCCGAAAAGGCTTTCTTTTGCGCAACCAGACCAATAAGCGCAATTAAACCGACCAGTACCGAAGGGACTTTTAAAATATCAACAACGAAATTCAGCGTTTCAAGGATAAACATATCCACCTCGCCTTATCAGGGTTATTGTCTTTCGAACCAGGCGCGCAGCTGCGCTTCAAGTTCGTTGATGTCGATGATGTTGTTAATCACCACCAGCTGGCTTTCCGGCACGCTGGCGCTGGCCGCAATGTCTTTTGCCATCACGAAAAGATCGGCCGCACCCGGCGTGGCCGAGGAGAGGTCGGAATGTTCAACCTCAGCCTCAATCTCCAGTTTTTTAAGCACCTTTTTAATATTCATTTCGACCATAAAACTGCTGCCCAGGCCGGAGCCGCAAATAGCCATGATTTTCATTGTTGTCCCCTTATTTTGAGTAGAGCACGCCCCATCACGCTGGCGCGTAATGTTGTGAATAATCGGATTAAAGAATTAAATCAGAAGCGGTCAATAATCTTTTTAATTTCCTCCAGGGTATTCGCCTGATGCAGTTCAACCATATCTGCATCGCTGGAAAATAATTCAGCCAGCGATGAGATCATCTCAATATGGCTATTTTTGTCGGGTGCCGCGAGCATAATAATGACATCGACAGGGTCAAACTCACCGGCACCAAACGAGACGCCCTGTTTTAGTTTTAATAAAGACAACCCCAGTCCTTTGGCGCCTTCCTCCGGCCGCGCATGCGGCATCGCCAGCCCCGGTGCCAGCACATAATAAGGTCCTAACGTGTGGTGCTGCTGGATGATGGCCGTGACGTATTCAGGCTCAATCACCTGCAAATCCAGAAGCGGCTTCGCGCACAGCTCCAGCGCCTGCGGCCAGGTTTCCACGCTATCCTGCAGCGTGATGGTTGTATCATATATCCATTTTTTGAGCACTTTTCACTCCCGCTACACGCTTGAAGATGAGCAAACTTTATTCAACACATCGCTGGATGACTGCGATCGCGATCACAAAGATAGCGCTACCAATGCTTAACATGCAGAAATGTGATAGCGCTATCAAATTGCAATCACGGCGCTAAATCACAGCAAAAAAAGGGATTTAAGGCGTATACTGCCTGTCACGTGAAGCGAAGGAAATGAAGAACGCGTCTGGTCAGCAGGAAGGTGTATGTCTCTAACCCGAAAACGGCGCAGTACTGGTAAAGTGACACTCGCCGATGTCGCACAGCTTGCCGGTGTGGGCACGATGACCGTGTCCCGTGCACTCCGCACACCCGAGCAGGTTTCCGATAAACTACGAGAAAAAATTGAAGCTGCCGTGCAGGAGCTGGGCTATATGCCTAATCTTGCCGCCAGCGCGCTGGCCTCGGCGTCGTCGTGGACGATAGCCATGGTGGTGCCTAACCTCTCCGAAGCTGGCTGCTCGGAGATGTTCGCCGGGCTACAGCAGGTGCTACAGCCTGCCGGGTATCAGATCATGCTGGCAGAATCCCAGCATCGTCTTGAGCAGGAGGAGAAATTGCTGGAGACGCTGCTGGCGTCAAATATTGCCGCCGCTATCCTGCTCAGCGTTGAACATACCGACACCGTTCGCCACTGGCTGAAAAACGCCTCTATTCCGGTGATGGAGATGGGCGCCATGCGCGCCGACCCGATTGATATGAATATCGGGATTGATAACGTAGCGGCCATGTATGAGCTCACGGAAATGGTGATTAAGCGCGGCTACCAAAATATAGGCCTGCTGTGCGCCAACCAGGAGCAGTGGATTTTCCAGCAGCATCTGCAGGGCTGGTACAAAGCCATGCTTCGCCACCATATGTCGCCGAACCGTGTGATTAACGCGGCGATGCCGCCGAGCTTCTCCACGGGTGCCGCGCAGTTGCCTGAGTTTTTGCTGGCATGGCCAGAGCTGGATGCGCTGGTATGCGTCTCTGACGAGCTGGCATGCGGCGCGCTGTACGAGTGCCAGCGCAGGCGAATCAAGGTGCCGGACGATCTGGCGGTGGTAGGCTTTGGCGATAGCGACGTGAGCCGCGTCTGTCAGCCGCCGCTGACGACGATGGCGGTGCCGCATCGTAAGATTGGAATTGAAGCCGGAAAAGCGCTGCTGGAGCGTCTGAATGACGGTGACTGGCGCGATCAAAAGCCCATCGCGTCCAGTCTGTGTCTGAGAGAGAGTTGCTGAATCTTACTCAGCCTCTTCCTCTTTTTCTGATTTGGTCGATTCGTTTTTGGCGTTGCGGGTCATCCACAGCGCCAGCGCTTTTAACGAATCCGGCGTAAACTCGTCGCAGCGCGCGGTGATCTCTTCCGGCGTCATCCAGCTGACTTCACTCACCTCTTCTTCCTGCAGAGCGAACGGGCCGTGGGAGACGCAGCTAAACAGCCCGCCCCAGACGCGGCAGTTTTCGTCTTCGAAATAGAACTGACCGTGCTCGGCAAACGGCACGCCGGCGATGCCTAACTCTTCTTCCGCTTCACGACGCGCGGAATCCAGCAGCACTTCATCTGCCTGGACAACCCCACCTGCGGTGGCATCCAGCATACCCGGGAGAAAATCTTTGGTATCCGTACGGCGCTGGACCAGAATTTTGCCCATACCGTCATGCACAACGATGTACGTTGCGCGGTGGCGCAGACGCTCCGCACGCATTTGTTCGCGGCTGGCCTGCGCGATCACTTCATTCTCTTCGCTGACAATGTCAACCCACTCTGTACTTGCCAAATGACTCTGCTCCACCATCGGGAAACCTTCTCTTCTAAGCGCTCTTTCGGCGCGTTTGCAGTTGAGGTGTAACTTACGGATTAATCGCTACCTGCGCAATAACTTGCTGATCATTAAGTGCGATAACGCGCAGGGTATTTCCATCCAGCATGCCATAGCTCGCTGGATAACCGCCTTTAGGTATGCTGACCGAACCCGGATTGAAGTGATAAATCTCACCGCGCTTTTCAGCAACCGGAATATGAGTATGACCGTAAACCAGGACATCGCCAGCCGCGAGCGCCGGGAGATTATCCGGGCTAAAAAGATGCCCGTGCGTCAGGAACAGGCGGCTTTGTTCCAGCAGCACCTGCTGCCATGGCGCGGTAAGAGGAAAATGCAGCAGCATCTGGTCCACTTCGCTGTCGCAGTTGCCGCGAACGGCGATAATGCGCGAGGCAACCGGGTTGAGCTTTTCCGCGACCTGAGCCGGAGCGTAGCCCTCCGGCAGCGCGTTGCGCGGGCCGTGATTGAGCACATCCCCCAGAATAATCAGCCACTGCGCGCCGCTTTGTGCAAACAGGGAAAGGACACGCTCGGTAGCGGGCAGCGATCCATGGATATCCGACGCAAACATCAGTTTCATCAGTCACTCCTCGGGAAAACAAACTGCCCCCATCATACCTGAAGCGTCAGGGCTTATCAGCCCGCGCGCTTGGCCGAGAGTGCCACATAGCGCTGCACGGAGGCGCGCTGCCACTGAAACGCGGCATAATCCACCAGCAGCTGCGGCACCTCATCGCCGTTGAGGATCAGGCGGTTAAGCATCAACGCCAGATCGGCGTCGGCAATGCACCACTCGCCGAACAGGTTCGGGTTGCCATGGGCGAGGAGCGAGGTGGCGGTTTCAATCAGTTTTTGCGCGCTTTCACGGCCTTCTGCGCTGAGCGCTGGCTTTTTGACCCCGGCAAACACGACGTCCGTCGCGCGTTCCACGCGAATCGGCATCAGATCGCTTCGCAGCCACGCCTGGATCTGCCGCGCCCGCGCGCGTTTTTGCAGGTCGTGAGGATAGATGCGCTCCCACTCGGGCGGCGCGAACCGATCTTCGAGATATTCATCAATCGCCGACGATTCGCTCAGGGCAAAACCGTCAATCTCCAGCACCGGCACCCGTCGGGTCAGGTCGTAACCCTGCCACTGCGGTTTGAGATGTTCACCGCCGTCAAGATCGACGGTCTTCAGCGTAAAAGTGAGCCCTTTTTCGGCCAGCGCAACGTATACGCTCATAACATAGGGAGAAAAGAAATTCGCATCGGACCACAACGTGATGACGGGCTGGTTCATAACATCCTCATAGGCTGATCGGTTTTTACTCAACATATAATCTCTTTGCCTCGCTGTCACTTGATGAAAACTCACGATTTACAACAACCACCTATACTCATTTGTCATGGCACCACTATTCGCATGGACAGGAGTTGAGAATGATCGACCTTTATTACGCCCCTACCCCAAACGGCCATAAGATCACCCTTTTTCTTGAAGAAGCCGAGCTGGATTACAGGATCATTCGCGTTGATATAAGCAAAGGCGATCAGTTCAGCCCTCTCTTCCTGGCTATCTCGCCGAATAATAAAATCCCGGCCATTATCGATAACCAGCCGGCGGACGGAGGCAGACCGCTGAGCCTGTTTGAATCCGGCGAAATTTTGCTCTACCTGGCGGAGAAAACCGGCAAACTGCTGAGCGGCGAACTGCGAGAGCGTCATCATACCCTGCAATGGCTCTTCTGGCAGGCTAGCGGGCTGGGGCCCATGCTGGGTCAAAATCATCACTTTACCGCTTACGCCCCGCAGCCCATTCCTTATGCGATAGAACGCTATCAGGTTGAGACTCAACGGCTGTATGACGTTCTGAACCGTCGGCTGGAGAAAACGCCGTGGCTCGGGGGCGATCATTACAGTATTGCCGATATCGCCTGCTGGCCGTGGGTGAATACGCATGAAAAACACCGCATTGACCTGGCCTCTTACCCGGCGGTGAACAACTGGTTTGAGCGCATTCGAACCCGCCCGGCCACCGAGCGAGCGATGCAAAAAATCCAGCAAATTTAACCCTCTATGAGGCTGGGTGCCCGCGAGCCTCTCATGTATGATGAGCGGGAAATACTGACACGGAGAAGACCTGCAATGTCACAGCCAGATGCTGTTATTCGTATAAAAAATTTACGCTTGCGTACCTTCATCGGTATCAAAGAGGAAGAGATCGCCAACCGTCAGGATATTGTCATTAACGTGGTGATTCACTACCCCGCAGACAAAGCGCGGGCCAGCGAAGACATCAACGACGCGCTGAACTACCGCACAATCACCAAAAACATCATTCAGTATGTGGAGAATAACCGCTTCTCTCTGCTGGAAAAATTAACTCAGGATGTGCTCGATATCGCACGCGAACATCACTGGGTCACTTATGCTGAAGTTGAGATCGATAAACTTCACGCCCTGCGCTACGCCGATTCCGTCTCCATGACGCTAAGCTGGCGACGCCAGGCGTAAACCTGGAGGTTGTATGAAGATTTTGCTGACCGGCGGCACAGGCCTGATTGGTCGTCACCTGATTGCGCGTCTGCAGGCATTGCATCACGACATTACCGTGGTCACGCGCAGCCCTGAGAAGGCGCGCCAGGTGCTGGGGGCGGGTATCGATATCTGGAAAAATCTGGCCGAGCAGCAAAATCTGGACGGCTTCGACGCCGTTATTAACCTCGCGGGTGAACCCATCGCCGATAAGCGCTGGACGGAAGAGCAAAAGCAGCTGTTATGCAGCAGCCGGTGGAACATTACCGAAAAGCTGGTCGAGCTGATCCGCAATAGCCACACGCCGCCTTCGGTGCTGATTTCGGGTTCAGCGGTGGGCTATTACGGCGATCTCGGCGAGGTGGTGGTGACCGAGGAAGAGCCGCCCCATAACGAGTTTACCCATAAGCTCTGCGCCCAGTGGGAGCGTATCGCCTGTGCGGCGCAGAGCGATCGTACCCGCGTCTGCCTGTTGCGGACCGGCGTCGTGCTTGCGCCGAAAGGCGGTATTCTGGCGAAGATGCTTCCCCCTTTCCGGCTCGGACTCGGCGGCCCCATCGGCAATGGTCGTCAGTACCTGGCGTGGATCCATATCGACGATATGGTCAATGGGATTCTCTGGCTGCTGGATAACGATCTGCGCGGGCCGTTTAACATGGTTGCGCCGTATCCGGTGCGTAATGAACAGTTTGCCCACGCGCTGGGGCATGCCCTGCACCGCCCGGCGATATTGCGCGTGCCTGCCACGGTCATTCGCCTGATGATGGGTGAAGCGTCTGTGCTGGTATTAGGCGGACAGCGGGCGCTGCCAAAACGGCTGGAAGCAGCCGGCTTTGCGTTCCGCTGGTATGAATTAGAAGAGGCGCTGGGGGATGTGGTGCGGTGAATATGTTACAGTGACAGGCCATGTTCCGAAGATATGGCGTAACAATGGCAACAATCACCACTCCCCGGCTTCACCTCACTCCTTTCGAACCCACCGACTGGGCCTTCTTCCGCTCGCTGCGTGAAGATCGCAGCATCATGCGCTACATGGCCGCCATCGCGCCGGAAAAAGAGACCCGACGCGTGTTTGCCGCACGCCTGATGGCGGAGCATGTCTTCGTGATCCGCTCTCTGGAGGACGGTACGCCGCTGGGCGATATTGGCCTGCAAATCAGCCCTGAGAATCGTGAAGAGGCCGATATCGGCTATACGGTTGTGCCTGCCGCGCAGGGAAAAGGGATTGCCAGCGAGGCGCTGCGCGCGGTGTGCGATTACGCGTTTAACAAGACCAGCGTAAAAGCGATTAACGCGTACGTGCTGGCGGATAACGGCGGTTCGGTGCGGGTGCTGGAGAAAGCAGGGTTTGTGCGTACGCAGGTGCTGGAAAAGGCGTATGAAATTGACGGCGTGCGCTATGACGACTGGGTGTATCGGCTGGAGTGTGGTGCGGCTTGATGCCCTCACCCCAGCCCTCTCCCACAGGGAGAGGGAGAAGGGCAAACTCTACTTCAAAGACCCCTTCAGGAACTGCTGCAAACGCGGGCTTTGCGGGTTCGCCAGCACCTCGTCCGGGTGGCCCTGCTCTTCAATTTTCCCCTGATGCAGGAAAATCACGTGGTTCGAGACGTTACGGGCGAAGCCCATCTCGTGCGTCACCACCACCATCGTTTTGCCCTCTTCGGCCAGCTTCTGCATGATGCGCAGCACTTCGCCAACGAGTTCAGGGTCCAGCGCGGAGGTCGGTTCGTCGAACAGCAGCACCTCCGGTTCCATCGCCAGCGCACGCGCGATGGAGACGCGCTGCTGCTGACCGCCGGAGAGATGCACCGGGTATTTCATCTGCTGGCGCTCGTCGATACCCACTTTCGCCAGGTATTTCACCGCACGCTCGCGGGCTTCCTGCTTGCTCAGGCCCAGCACCTGAATCGGCGCTTCCATCACGTTCTCCAGCACCGTCATGTGGCTCCAGAGGTTGAAGTGCTGGAACACCATCGTCAGGCGCGTGCGCAGCAGGCGCAGCTGGTGTTTATCCGCGACCTTCAGCTGGCCGTCTTTGTCACGGACCAGGTTAATATTCTGCCCGCTCACCACAATCGAACCTTCGCTCGGCTTTTCGAGGAAGTTAATGCAGCGCAGGAAGGTACTTTTACCCGAGCCGGATGAGCCGATAATACTGATCACGTCGCCCGCATTCGCCTGCAGCGACACCCCTTTCAGCACTTCATGTTCGCCGTAGCGTTTGTGCAAATCAATAACGTTTAATTTGTTCTCAGCCATCATCTTTCTCAGTGCGTCGAAGAAGGTTTTATATGCTGCAACCAGCGTTTTTCAGCCTTACGGAACAGGCTAATCAGAACATAAGAGATAATTAAATAGAGCACCGCCGCAATGCCAAACGCGGTAAACGGCTGATAGGTCGCGGAGTTAATATCGCGCGCGATTTTGAGCAGATCCGGCACCGTCGCGGTAAAGGCGAGCGCGGTGGAGTGCAGCATCAAAATCACTTCATTACTGTACGCCGGTAACGCGATACGCAGCGCCGACGGCAGAATAATGCAGCGATAAAGCTTCACTGAGGAAAAGCCGTACGCGCGCGCCGCTTCAATCTCACCGTAAGGGACAGAGCGAATTGCCCCGGCGAAAATCTCGGTGGTATAGGCGCAGGTGTTGAGCGTCAACGCCAGCACCGTACAGTTCAGACCGCTGCGGAAGAACGCATTCAGCATCTCAGTGCCTTTTACGATCTCAAGCGTATACATCCCCGAATAGAACACCAGAAGCTGCACGTACAGCGGCGTACCGCGAAACACGTAGGTAAACAGCCAGATCGGGAACTGGATAAATTTATTGTTCGACACGCGGCCAATGGCAAGAAACACCGCCAGAACGCCGCCCATCACCACGGAGGAGATCAGCAGCCAGAGCGTAATCGTCACGCCGGTAAAGCGGTAGCCATCCGTCCACAGCAGGGATTTCCAGTATTCCTGAATAATCTCAATCACAGGTCAGCCCTCTTCACACCCACGGAGTAGCGACGCTCGAGCAGAAGCAGCACACCATTGGAGACGGTCGTAAAGACCAGATAAATCACGCCGCAGACCACCGCAAAGTAGAACGGCTCCCAGGTGCTCTTGCCCGCCAGCTGAGTCGCTTTCACGACGTCTTCCAGACCGAGCAGCGAGACCAGCGCTGTCGCTTTGAGGATAACCTGCCAGTTGTTACCGATGCCCGGCAGCGCGTAGCGCATCATGGCCGGGAACATAATCCGACGAAACGTTTGTGAAGAGGTAAAACCAAATGCGGTTGCCGCCTCAATGTGGCCCTTCGGCACGGCCATGTAGGCACCGCGGAAGGTTTCGGTGAAGTAGGCACCGTAGATAAAACCGAGGGTAATAATACCGGCCACCATCGGGTCGATATCAATTTGTCCCATGCCCATCGCGTCCGTTACGCTGTTCAGCGCAATCTGCAGACCGTAAAAGATAAGCAGCATCAGCACCAGATCGGGAACGCCGCGAATAAGCGTGGTGTAGCCTTCAAATATGAGCGCCAGCGGTTTATTAGCCGAAAGCTTCGCCCCTGCGCCCGCCAGACCTATCAGCACCGCCAGCACCACGGAGCTGATAGCCAGCTCAAGGGTGACAAGCGCGCCCTGTAAAATAACGCCAGAAAATCCGTACAGCATACCGCGAGCCCTGTCGTATCGTGAGTGGTGGAACCGTGTCTTTTCCCCTCCCAACGTGGGAGGGGCCGCACGTTATTTGACGGGGCGATTAGCCGCCGTAAACATTAAAATCAAAGTACTTTTTCGCCAGCTTGTCGTAGGTGCCGTCAGCGCGCATTTCAGCAAACGCTTTGTTCAGCGCCTCACGCAGCTCGTTGTCTTCTTTGCGCAGGCCCATACCGGTGCCCACACCAAACAACTTCACGTCCTTAATGGACGGGCCGCCAAACTTGTAATCTTTACCCACCGGCGTTTTCAGGAAGCCTTCGCTTGCCGCGACTTCATCCTGGAATGCCGCATCAATTCGGCCTGCCGTCAGGTCAGCGTAGATATTTTCCTGGCCCTGATAGGAGACGATTTCAATCCCCTTCGGCGCCCAGTGTTCGTTGCCGTAGGTTTCCTGCGTGGTGCCCTGCAGCACGCCGACGCGTTTACCTTTCAGGGACTCCAGCGTTGGCTGAATATCAGAAGCTTTAGCCACTACCAGACGTGAATCTGCCGCGTAGAGTTTGTCGGTGAAGGCAATCTCCTGCTGACGTTTTTCGGTGATGGAGAGCGAGGACATAATCACGTCGATTTTTTTCGCTTTCAGGGACGGGATCAGCGCATCCAGCGGGTTCTCAACGTAGGTACACTGTGCTTTGATGCGTTTGCACAGCTCATTGGCCAGATCGATGTCAAAACCGACCAGTTCACCCTTTGAATTCTTCGATTCGAACGGCGCATAGGTTGGATCGGTACCAATCCGAATTTTCTGCGGAATGGCTGCGAATGCCGCGGTGGCGCTGGAAAAGGCCAGTACCAGAGATAGTGACAACACGAGTTTTTTCATATTTGTCCTCAACAAACTGTCTTCATACGGGATTTTTACGACGACGGGGTGGTGCTAATGTGCCATCAATCCCCTCTGTCAGGCAAAGACTAATGCCCTTCAGGCGGGAATTTTTGCATTATAAATGCGTAAGTATGCACAAAGCGATCCAATACGGTGCAACAAATGCACCGTAATGAGTCAACCGCTCCCGTAACGCACCTTTGCGGTGCGTTAGCGCCAGGTATTATTCACCGTATACGTTGAAGTCGAAGTATTTCTTCGCCAGTTTGTCGTAAGTACCGTCTTTACGCAGCTCTGCAAAGGCTTTGTCGAAGGCGGCTTTCAGCTCGGTATCATCCTTGCGCAGGCCAATACCGGTGCCGTCACCAAAGTATTTTTTGTCTTTTACCGACGGGCCCGCAAAGGCGTAGTCTTTACCCGCAGGCTGTTTCAGGAAGCCTTCACTCGCGGCGACTTCGTCCTGGAATGCCGCATCCAGACGGCCTGCGGCCAGGTCAGAGTAAATCAGATCCTGGTTCTGGTAAGCCACCACGTCTACACCCTTCTCACGCCAGGTCGCATTGGCATAACCTTCCTGCGTCGACCCCTGAAGCACGCCAACATGCTTGCCTTTCAGCGAGTCGATGGTTGGCTTAATCGGGGAGCCTTTTGGCGCAATCAGGCGAGAATCCGCGGCGTAGAGCTTGTCAGAGAAGGCAATCTCCTGCTGGCGTTTTTCGGTGATGGAGAGAGAAGAGATAATGGCGTCGATTTTCTTGGCTTTCAGCGACGGGATTAACGCGTCAAAGTCGCTGCCCACCCATGTGCATTTCACCGCAATGCGTTTGCACATTTCATTTCCCAGATCGATATCAAACCCCACGAAATCGCCTTTCGCATCCTTGGAAGAGAATGGCGCGTAGGTTGCGTCTGTACCGATACGAACCGTTTGTGGAAGCGCTGCGTAGCTACCTGCTGCCGCACTTAACCCCACGAGCAAAGACAGAGCCAGAACCGTCTTCTTCATACATTTACCCTCAAGTACCGTGATTTTATTATGTATTGTGTTGTGTGTTGTGTTGCAGGCTTCATCTTGCAGGTCTTATGCCACATTGCCGTCTGGTCAAAACTTCGACGTTAAATATGTTAATAAAACGTTGCGATATTGCCTTAATGGTGAAAGATAGCAGGTCTGCCGAACGAACCGGAAAGAGAAAAAGGGAAAAAACGAATTAAATGTCGAGGATATGATCGCCGTTGCATAATTGCCCTGAAACAGGGCAACGTCTCTTTTCATGCACTCTGTTTGTGCACAGAATCAGGCCCCTTGCCAGCGGGTGAAAAGATCTTCAGGCAGGTCGATGTCAAACTGATCCAGCACGCGGTTAACGGTCTGGTTAATCACGTCATCCAGCGAGGACGGGCGATGATAAAACGCCGGTACCGGCGGCATGATGATGGCGCCAAGCTCAGCGGCCTGGGTCATTAAACGCAGATGGCCGAGGTGCAGCGGCGTTTCCCGCACGCAGAGTACAAGAGGACGACGCTCCTTCAGCACCACATCCGCCGCGCGCGTCACCAGGGTGTCGGTATAGCTGTTCACAATGCCGGAGAGCGTTTTAATTGAACAGGGCAGGATAACCATGCCGGCCGTTTTAAACGAGCCTGAGGAGATGCTGGCGGCGATATCACGGGCATCGTGAACCACGTCCGCCAGTGCCTGAACATCGCGCAGGGAGAGATCGGTTTCCAGAGAGAGGGTCTGCCGCGCCGCCTGGCTCATCACCAGATGGGTCTCGACTTCCGCCACGTTACGCAGAACCTGTAACAGACGTACGCCGTAAATCGCGCCGCTGGCGCCGCTGAGCCCAACAATGAGTCGTTTCATGATTTTCGCCCTTACTGATTTCAGGGCAGACTGTGCAGGATTTTGCGGGGAGTTGCAAGTGAGGGCATTCGCCCTCACCTGCCGGAGCATCAACCTTCGTTGTGCATCTCTAAGCTTTCAAGATCGTTCTGCATCTGAACGGCTTTTGCATCGTCGTTGCGCAGCGAATCAAGATAGTCGAGGTACTGCTGGTCAACGTCTTTGGTCACGTAAATACCGTTGAACACGGAGCATTCAAACTGCTGAATTTCCGGATTCTCGGCACGCACCGCGTCGATGAGATCGTTCAGATCCTGGAAAATCAGGCCGTCGGCACCGATGATCTGGCGAATTTCATCCACTTCACGGCCGTGAGCGATCAGCTCGTTGGCGGTTGGCATATCGATGCCGTACACGTTCGGGAAGCGAATCTCCGGCGCTGCAGAGGCCAGGTAGACTTTCTTCGCACCCGCTTCGCGCGCCATCTCGATAATCTGCTCGGAGGTGGTGCCGCGAACGATGGAGTCATCCACCAGCAGAACGTTCTTGTCGCGGAATTCCGCGCGGTTGGCGTTCAGCTTGCGGCGCACGGACTTACGGCGCAGATGCTGGCCCGGCATGATAAAGGTGCGGCCAACGTAGCGGTTCTTCACGAAGCCCTGACGGTATGGCTTGTCCAGAATTCGGGCGATCTCCAGCGCGATATCGCAGGAGGTTTCCGGGATAGGAATAACCACGTCGATGTCGAGATCGTCCCACTCGCGGGCAATCTTCTCGCCCAGCTTCGTGCCCATGTTGACGCGCGCGCTGTAGACGGAAATCTTGTCGATGAAGGAATCTGGCCGGGCAAAGTAAACGTATTCAAACAGGCACGGGTTGCTGACCGGGTTATCGGCACACTGGCGGGTAAACAGCTGGCCCTTCTCGGTGATATAGACCGCTTCGCCCGGCGCAACGTCACGCAGGAACTCGAAGCCCAGGGTATCCAGCGCCACGCTCTCAGAGGCAACCATATATTCGGTACGGCCATCGCCGAGGTCGCGTTTGCCGAGCACCAGCGGACGAATGCCGTTTGGATCGCGGAAGGCCACCATGCCGTGACCGATGATCATCGCTACGCAGGCGTACGCGCCGCGGATCTGGCGGTTTGTCGCGGCAATGGCAGCAAAGATGTTGTCTGCTTCCAGCGGGTAGTGACGGAAGTTATCCAGCTCGCTGGCGAACACATTGAGCAGGATTTCAGAATCAGAGGTGGTGTTAATGTGGCGACGTTTCTCTTCGAACAGCTTTTTACGCAGCTCATGCGCGTTGGTCAGGTTGCCGTTATGAGCAAGGGTGATGCCATACGGTGAGTTGACGTAGAAAGGCTGTGCCTCAGAGGCGCTGGAACTGCCAGCAGTAGGATAACGAACGTGACCGATCCCCATATTACCTTGCAGACGCTGCATATGGCGGGCTTCAAACACATCGTTTACCAGGCCATTTGCCTTGCGTAAACGGAAGCAGTTGTTTGCATCAATGGTGATGATACCCGCAGCATCCTGCCCACGGTGCTGAAGCACCGTTAACGCGTCATAAATCGACTGGTTTACCGGCATGAAACCGGCGATACCGACAATACCGCACATTCGTCTTTTCCTCGTTAAGCCACATCTCAGGGTTTATGCCCTGGGCAAAAAACTCGACGAGCTTTGCAGATAGTCAAAGAACCACCTGATGATGAAGCTGAACTCTGGAATGAGCTGCGATTTCTGCCAGTCTTCGCTTTTGGAGAACCCGGTAAAGGTATCCAGGAAGAACAGGATCGCGGCCACAATCAGCACGCCTCGTAACGCCCCGAAACAGATCCCGAGCACCCTGTCCGTTCCTGACAGACCGGTTTTCTCGACCAGCTGACCTATCACGTAATTCACGATAGCGCCGACAATCAGCGTTGCGATAAACAGCACCGCGATAGCAATTCCGTTTCGGACCAGTTCATCTTCAAAGCCCGTGAACCAGACAGACAGGTAAGTGTAGTAATGACTGGCAACAAAGAAAGCACAACCCCAGGTTACCAGCGATAACGCTTCACGAACAAAGCCACGGATCAGGCTAACCAGACAGGAAAAACCAATCACCGCAATGATGGCGTAATCAATCCAGACCATATGTGTCCCACGATTTAACGCCCTGTCATCCAGTTCGGGGCGAATTCTAACAGAAAAAGAAAACGTTTGCGTAGGGATTTCCTTCCCGCGCGTAAATAAAAAAGGCGCTGAAAAAATGTTCAACGCTGTGGCTTATCGCCTCTCTCTTTAAGGAGCAGGTCGTACTTAGTTCGCGCTGTAGCCCATCACCACACCGCTCAGGCCGGAGATCTGCTTCAGCTCACCGAGCGAACCTTTAAGCTTATCTTTGGACGCTTCTGGCCCCACGAGGATACGGGTAATTTTACCCTGCACCGGCGTGGAAGGTGAAGTGTAAACACGATATCCCGCACTGCGCAGTTTGGTCACGACCTCGTTGACTTTATCGGCGTTTTTCAGCGCGCCGAGCTGCACAACGTAAGCTTTTCCGGTCGGTGCCGCGTCTTGTTTTGCCGGCGGTGGGGTTTCTGATGCGGCAGCCAGCTGCTCTGCGGCTTTATCCCGCTGCGGTTTCGGCTGCGGCTGCGGCTTCTCAACCGGCTTCGGTTTTTCAACAGGTTTAGGCTGCTCTACCGGCACCGGATCGATATCGCTGTTGCTCGCTGCCGCCAGGCGTGACGGATCGAGCGACGGGGCGGCGGCATCGCCTGCACGCACCTCTTCCGCCGCACCTTCCGGCGGCTGGGCAGGCAGCGCCTGCGTCGCCGCTGGCAGCATATCCGGCTCATCGCGGTCACCCGGTTTCGGCACCAGCGGAATAGCGGCAAACTCGTCCTGATAATGCTTTTTCTGCCCGTCGAGCAGACCCGGGAGAATAATCACCCCGAGCGCGACCAGCACAATGGTTCCTGTTAAACGGTTCTGAAACTTACTCGCCACCGGTTCTCCCCGCGTCCATCACTTCCATGACATGTGCCACCGTGTGGAATGACCCACACACCAGCACGGTATCTTCTGGTTTAGCATCCGCCATCGCGGCATGCCAGGCCTGAGCGACGCTACTGTAGATTGCGCCTTTGCCGAGATGTTCCATCAGCTGCTCAGCCGTCGCGCCGCGCGGCCCCTCCAGAGGAGCACAATACCAGCTATCGACCACACTCTCCATGCAGGCCAGCGTCCCGCCGATATCTTTATCATGAAGCATACCGATAACCGCCAGCACGCGCCCGGTTTTTGGTAACGATTTGAGACGTCCGGCGAGATACGCCGCAGCATGCGGGTTATGCGCCACGTCCAGAATCAGGCGCGGTGACTCGCTGACAATCTGGAAACGCCCGGGCAGAATTGCGCTCTGAATACCGTCGCGGATCGCCCGCTCGCTGACCACGAGGCCGCTGGCGCGCAGTGCCGCCAGCGCGGTTGCCGCGTTCGGCTGCGGTACCTGCGGCTGCGGCAGGTTGTCCAGCGCGCCCTGCGCATCGCTAAAGCGCCAGCCGTTTTCCTGAACCTCATACTGCCAGTCAACGCCGCGGCGCAGCAGACGCGCGCCCTTCTCGTTTGCCACGTCAGCAATGGTGTGCGGCATGTCCGGCTCGCCGACCACGGCGGGTTTATTCGCCCGGAAAATACCGGCCTTCTCGCGGCCAATGCTTTCACGATCCGGTCCCAGCCAGTCGATATGGTCCAGCGCGATGCTGGTGACCACCGCCACGTCCGCATCCACCATATTGGTCGCATCAAGACGTCCGCCGAGGCCGACCTCAAGGATCACAACATCCAGCTGCGCCTGTTTGAACAGCCACAGCGCCGACAGGGTACCGTATTCAAAATAGGTTAATGAGATCTCGCCGCGCGCGGCTTCAATTTCCGCGAACGACGCCGTATGCGCCGATTCCGGCAGCTCGCTGTTCTGCACGCGAACGCGCTCGGTGTAGCGGACCAGGTGTGGAGAGCTGTACACGCCAACTTTGTAACCCGCGGCCATCAGGACAGATTCCAGCGTGCGGCAGGTCGTGCCTTTACCGTTGGTACCCGCGACGGTGAACACGAAAGGTGCCGGTTTGAGCACATCAAGACGCGCGGCGACCTGGCTTACGCGCTCAAGCCCCATATCGATGGTTTTACTGTGCAGGTTTTCCAGATAAGAAAGCCACGCGGCCAGGGGCGACGTGGCTTGGGGAATGCTTTTATTTTCCATAATGCCCGGTTGTCATTAACAGATTAGAAAGCAAAAGGGCAGCGCCAACCGGCCCTGCCCTTTTCAGTTATCAGGCCTCGGGTTCCTGATCCGGTACCACCACGCCTTCGCGCGGCTCATCCGGGTTCGGCGCTGGCAGATTCATCAGCTTCGCCAGGATACTCGCCAGCTTCAGGCGCATTTCCGGACGGCGGACGATCATATCGATAGCGCCTTTCTCAATGAGGAACTCACTGCGCTGGAAGCCCGGCGGCAGTTTTTCACGAACGGTCTGCTCGATAACGCGAGGACCCGCAAAGCCGATCAGCGCTTTTGGCTCAGCGATGTTCAGGTCGCCCAGCATCGCGAAGCTCGCGGAGACGCCGCCCATGGTTGGGTCGGTCAGCACGGAGATGTACGGAAGACCGCGCTCCTGCATTTTCGCCAGCGCAGCAGAAGTTTTCGCCATCTGCATCAGCGACATCAGCGCTTCCTGCATACGTGCACCGCCGGAGGCAGAGAAGCAGATCAGCGGACAGTTGTCTTCCAGCGCCTGTTCTACGGCACGCACGAAGCGCGCACCGACCACGGAGCCCATAGAGCCGCCCATAAAGGCGAACTCAAACGCAGCGGCAACAACCGGCATCTCGTGCAGGGTGCCTTTCATGACGATCAGCGCGTCTTTCTCGCCGGTCTCTTTCTGTGCAGAGGCCAGACGATCTTTGTATTTTTTGGAATCGCGGAACTTCAGCACGTCTTTTGGCTCGAGTTCGCTACCCAGCTCTACCAGAGAGCCTTCGTCCAGCAGGCTATGCAGGCGGTTGCGCGCCGACATACGCATATGGTGGTCACACTTCGGACACACCTCAAGGTTGCGCTCCAGCTCTGCGCGATACAGAACCTGACCGCAGCTATCACACTTCGTCCATACCCCTTCAGGAATGCTCGCTTTGCGCGTTGGGGTAATGTTGCTTTTAATTCGTTCAATCCAGCTCATTGATAACCTTTCTGCCTGAACCTGGTCGTATGCCAGTTTTGCTATAAGAGGCGAATAATGCCATTTTTGCCTCCAACAGACCATGAATGTTGCACATTAAAACATAACAGCCCGAAACTTTGGATAAAAAAGTGGTCGAACCGCCAGCGTGCATTTACTTCGCTTGATTTGCCGCCGCGCGTTTGTGACGAATGATTTCGATAACGCCCGGCAGTATGGAAAGCACAATAATCGCTACAATCAGTAACTTAAGATTTTCCTGAACGATCGGAAGATCGCCAAACAGGTAGCCTGCATAGGTAAACAGCAGTACCCACAGCAGCGCGCCAATCACGTTGTATGCCGCAAAATGACGATAGGACATATGCCCCATTCCCGCCACAAACGGTGCAAATGTGCGCACAATAGGCACAAAACGCGCAAGGATAATGGTTTTTCCGCCATGGCGTTCATAGAACGCATGGGTTTTGTCTAAATAGCTGCGGCGGAAAATTTTCGAATCAGGATTGCTGAAAAGCCGCTCACCGAATACCCGTCCAATCGTATAGTTGACCGCATCACCGACAATGGCGGCAATCACCATCAGCACAACCATAAGATGCACGTTCAGATCGTTAGTGGGTAACGCCGAAAGCGCCCCGGCAACGAACAGCAGTGAATCCCCCGGCAGGAATGGGGTAACGACCAGACCGGTTTCACAAAACAGAATGAGGAACAGAATGGCGTAAACCCAGACGCCATACTGCGCGACCAGCTCCGCCAGGTGAACATCAATATGCAGAATGAAATCAATCAAAAAACGAATTACGTCCATATTGTCTAAGCCCTAATTGCACCTTTGTTTAGTCCGCTAAAAAAAGCGGACCCATTGGCGGTTTCGGCAGGTCAAATCGATCCGGATAGTCTACTGAGACCAGATACAATCCTTCCGCTTTCGCCGTGGCTGCCGCAAGCGTTCTGTCCTTCGCTGCCAGCAGGTCTGCAATCCAGCTCTCCGGCTGGTGTCCGGCACCCACTTCCATCAGGCTGCCCACAATATTCCTAACCATATGATGTACAAAGGCATTGGCTTTGATATCCACCACCACATACGCGCCAAAACGGCTGACGTTTATGTGCATGACGTTGCGCCACGGCGTGCGGGACTGACACTGCACCGCACGAAACGACGTAAAGTCATTTTCACCAATCAGACACTGCGCCGCGCGATGCATACGTTCCGCATCAAGCGGTTCATAAAAATGCGTCACGCCCTGGCTTAACACCGCCGGACGCAGGCGCTGGTTGTAGATGACATAACGGTAGCGACGCGCTGTGGCGCTGAAGCGCGCGTGAAAATCATCCGGCACAGCTTTTACCCAACGCACCGCAATGTCACCAGGCAAATTCGCATTTACACCCAGGGTCCAGGCAGCATCCTTACGCAAGGCGGTGGTTTCAAAGTGAACCACCTGCCCCGTACCGTGAACACCCGCGTCCGTACGTCCCGCGCACAGGACGTTAATCGGCTCGTTTGCCACCTGAGAGAGCGCTTTTTCCAGCTTTTCCTGGACGCTGCGCACCTCGTTCTGACGCTGCCAGCCATAATATTTACTGCCATCGTACTCAATTCCGAGGGCAATTCTATGGACCGGCTTTTGTTCCACGTCTGACATCAGTACAGGTACTCCTGCACCAGTTTTTCAGCGATTTTGACCGCCATCAGCGCGCCGCCGAAGCGGACGTTGTCGGCAACGGACCAGAACTGAACCTGTTCCGGCATGCCGTAATCGTTACGCACGCAGCCAACGGAAAGATGCGCGCTGCCGGTGGCATCACCAACCTGGGTCGGGAACTCGCTCTCTTCAGAGAGCACGATGTCTTCACCGCGGCCAAACGCGTCGCGCGCCTCTTCTGCCGCCAGCGGACGGAGGGCTTCAAAGCCGACCATCTGCGCGTGGCCGTAGAAGACCGGGGACTGCACGACGTTCGCGGAGATCATCAGGCCATCGTCCTGCAAAATTTTGCGCACTTCATCGACGATACGACGCTCTTCGCGCACGGAGCCCTCGCGGTCCGGCAGCAGCGGCAGCATGTTGAACGCCAGCTGGCGGCCAAAGAAATCATCTTCGTCAATCGGGATACCGTTCAGCAGCTTCGCGCTCTGCCCGGCCAGCGCGTCAACGGCCTTTTTACCGTTCGCGGACGCCGACAGCAGGCTGGTGACGGTAATGCGCGACAGGCCGCCGTCGTCGATCAGCGGTTTCAGGGCGGTCAGCAGCTGGCTGGTCAGGCTGTTCGGAACCGCAATAACGTTACGGTTGCGGTAGTCAGCCAGCACAAACGGGTTCACGTCCGGCACCACCAGCGGCACATCCGGCTCCATTGAGAACAGACCGCTCAGGTCGATCACCAGGCAGCCAGCGTTAGTCGCCTCTTCAACGTAAGCAGCAGTCGCTTCAGCGCCCGCGGCGAAAAACGCCAGCTGCGCCTGCGTCCAGTCGAACGCGGCCGCGTCCTGGACCATGACGGATTTACCGTTAAAACGCAGATGCTCACCTGCGCTGTCGGTACGGGCCAGCGCATAGATATCGCCCACCGGGAACTGACGCTCAGCAAGGGTTTCGAGCAGGGCTTCGCCCACGGCACCCGTGGCACCTAAAATGGCAATGTTCCAGCCTTCAGACATGGTGGTTTACTCCAGAAATAAAAAAGCGTCCCTGTCGGAGTATCCGACAGGGAGCATTAAGAAGACATTAATGCGCCGGGTGATGAACGGCGTTAAATCCCAGCTTATGCAGCAGCGTCGCCGCCGACGCGTCGTCGCACATCACATACAGGGAAGACCATTCGCGGCGCTCAACGTAGTTCTTGCGCAGCTTATCAAACTCACCCGGGATCCCCGCCACTTTACGCAGCAGCGCATCATCGCGGCGCACATCATACACCAAATGCACCAGCCTTTTCAGCGTTGCCTGATCGAGCGGGCCGTGCAGGGTAATGCGGCCAAATTCAGGCGCGGGGAGTAAGGTATCGAGCGCTACCTGCTGCGGATGGCCGATAAAAGCGCTGTAGGCCTCGAAGACCTGCGTCGTACCGCGCGCTTTCCCCTCGAGGGTATAACCGGCGATATGCGCCGTGCCCACGTCCACCTTGTTAAGCAGCTCAACGTTGAGATCCGGCTCCGGCTCCCAGACGTCCAGCACCACGCTGAGGTCTTGTCCTTCATTCAGACATGTCAGCAGCGCGGCGTTATCTACGACCGGACCACGGCAGGCATTTATCAGAATAGTGCCAGCCTTCAGACGACGGATCAGCGCCTCGTCAGCAAGATGCAGCGACTTGTACGGCCCCTCTTTAAACAGCGGCGTGTGGAAAGTCAGCACGTCACACTGTTCGACCAGCTCATCCAGCGAGCGGAAATCGCCGTCATCGCCGTTGTCTTTACGCGGCGGATCGCACAGCAGCGTGCGGATCCCTAACGCTTCCAGGCGCTTTTGCAGGCGCCCGCCGACGTTACCCACGCCGACAATCCCCACGGTGCGGTCCTTCAGCGCAAACCCGTCGCGCTCGGCCAGCATCAGCAGAGAGGAGAAAACGTATTCCACAACGGCGATGGCGTTACAGCCCGGCGCGGCGGAAAAACCGATTCCGGCCTGCTTCAGCCATTTATCATCCACATGATCGGTCCCTGCCGTTGCGGTTCCGACAAACTTAATCGCTTTACCGGCGAGCAATGCCTCATTTACTTTGGTCACCGAGCGCACCATCAGCGCGTCTGCGTCATCCAGTTCGTTGACCGGGATCGGGCGACCAGGGACAGCCTTAACGTTACCCAGGCGGCTAAACAGCTCACGGGCGTAAGGCATATTTTCATCAACGAGGATTTTCACGTCTGAGTACCTGTTTGAGAGGAAGAAAACCTGCCAAGTGTGCCATAATCTGGCCGCCAGGCATATATGTATGCCTGGTTTACGCTGAGTTTTGACTTTAAGGATTTTTGACGATGCAGCCCATTTCAGGTACGCCGCCACGCCCTCCGGGTGAAGGCCCCGTCACGCCAAACGTTGCCGGTGAACAACCGCTATCCACGCAACAGCGCACCGTGCTGGAGCGACTGATCACGCGCCTGATTGCGCTGACTTCACAGCAAAATGCGGAAGTCTGGGCCGGGGTAAAGCATGATTTAGGCGTGAGGAACGACGCACCGCTGCAGTCGCGCCATTTTCCTGCGGCCGAGCAAAACCTGAACCAGCGTATTAATACCGCGCAGCAGAACCATACCACGCGCCAGATTGTCGCTCAGCTGACGGAGCTGCTGGGCCAGGGCAATAACCGGCAGGCGGTGAGCGATTTTATTCGCCAGCAGTATGGTCAGACCGCGCTGGGGCAGCTGACGCCCGACCAGCTCAAAACCGTGCTGACCCTGCTGCAGAACAACGAGCTGTCGATTCCGCAGCCTCAGGTGCGCCCGGCGACCGAGCGTCCGCTGCTGCCCGCCGAGCACAACACGCTCAAGCAGATGGTGACGAAGCTGGCTGCGGCCACCGGCGAACCGACGAAGCTTATCTGGCAATCCATGCTGGAGCTGTCCGGCGTGAAGGCGGGTGAGTTAATCCCGGCCAAACAGTTTACTCATCTGGTGACCTGGCTCCAGGCGCGCCAGACGCTCAGCACCCAGAATGCCCCTACCCTGCATACCGTCCAGGCGGCACTGAAGCAGCCGCTTGAGCCGCACGAGTTTGAAGTCATCCGGGATTACGCCCAGCAAAACTGGCAGGCCACGCCGCAAACGGTACTGACCACCGCGCAGGTGCAGGATCTGCTCAATCAAATCTTCGTTCGCCGCGCCGAGCGCGAAGGCGGCGTGCCGGAGGTGAGAAACATTCAGCCGATCTACAGCCCGCTGTTTGCGCCAGTCGTCGAGACGTTCAGAACGCTCTCTGCGCGTCCGGGATTGATGTTTATTGCGCTACTGATTGCGCTGGCGATTTTCTGGCTGGTTGCTTAACACTGCCGGGTGGCGGCTTCGCCTTACCCGGCCTACGGCTAGTGCGGTTGTAGGCCCGGTAAGCGAAGCGCCACCGGGCAAAACTACGATCTGCGAAACGCCACCAGCGTGACCACGATCCCCACCACCGCAGAAACCGCACCGGCCAGAAAAACGGACGGATAACCAAACGAGGTGGCTAACACCCCTGCCAGCGGCCCGGTTACCCCGTATGAGATATCCTGAAACGCCGCATAGCCGCCCAGCGCCGTACCGCGCACCTGTGGGGCCACGCGCTTCACCACTTCAACGCCCAGCGCCGGGAAGATCAGTGAACAGCCGCACCCGGTCAGCGCCGCGCCGAGCAGCGCAACGGAGGCCACGGGTGCATTCCACAGCAGCAGCAGACCCACGGTCTCTATCACCAGCGACGCCACCGCCACCTTAACGCCGCCAAAGCGATCCGGCATCCAGCCGAAGAAGACACGCATCAGCACAAACGCGCCGCCAAACGCGGTAAGCGTAAAACCGGCCATCGCCCAGCCGCGGCTCATAAAATAGAGCGAGACGAAGGTACCAATCACCGCAAAACCCACGCCCTGCAGCGCCAGGCCAAGACCCGGCTGCCAGATCTGGCCGACCACGCTCCACAGAGAAGGCCGCTCGCCTTTGTGCGCGGGCACCTTACGCACCGAGCCGTTAAACGCCCACGCCAGCAGGGGTAAAACCATCGTGGTTGCGGCCAGCGCCGCAAATCCAAACTGGCTATTAATCAGCAGCCCAAGCGGTGCGCCTGCGGCCAGCGCGCCATAGATGGCCATGCCGTTCCAGGACATCACCTTGCCGGAGCGTGCTGGCCCCACCAGCCCCATTCCCCAGGTCAGGGTACCGGTCAGCAGCTGGCTTTCACCAAAGCCAAGGATTAAACGGCCCAGCACCAGCAGCGCAAATTTATACGCGGCGTCTACGGGCAGGAGAGCAGCCAGCAGCCATGCGCCGCCCGCCAGCCCACAGGCAAACATCCCCTGTAACGCCGAACGTTTTGCACCGTGCTGATCCGCCAGCCGTCCGGCGTAACCGCGGGTCAATACCGTGGCTAAAAACTGAATGCCCACGGCAATGCCGACCATGGTGTTGCCATAGCCCAGCTCCTGATGAACGAACAGCGGGATCACCGGCAGCGGCAGGCCAACGGTCATATAGGTCAGAAATACCGCGAAAGCGATACGGAACAGCGAGACGTTCGCTGAAGGGGTTGTTTCTGTTTGAGTTACTGCAGTCATGCTTTACTCCGAAATGAAGAGTAAGGCGGGGAAATGCCACGCCCCCTCTACCTGATAATCAGGATTAAGGTGCGTTGGTTGACGTTAAACGCTTACGCATTATCGTGAGGATAATGTTGAGTGGTGAAGTTTGCCTGTGAGATCAGCCGCTTGTCAATGCATAAAAAAAGGGAGCCTTATGGCTCCCTTCCGGAATCAAACGTAAAACTTATGCTTTCAGCTTACGCATAACCAGCGTGGCGTTGGTGCCACCGAAGCCGAAGCTGTTTGACATGACTGTGGTCAGCGTCGCGTCCATTGGTTTGGTCACGATGTTCAGGCCAGCAGCCTGCTCGTCCATCTCATCAATGTTGATGCTTGGCGCGATAAAGCCGTTTTCCAGCATCAGCAGAGAGTAGATCGCTTCCTGCACGCCAGCCGCACCCAGAGAGTGACCGGTCATGGCTTTGGTCGCGGAGATCGCCGGGCTGTTGTCGCCGAAGACTTCACGGATCGCACCCAGCTCTTTCACGTCGCCTACCGGAGTAGAGGTACCGTGGGAGTTCAGGTAGTCGATTGGGGTGTCAACGCCGTGCATCGCCATCTTCATGCAGCGCACCGCGCCTTCGCCGGATGGCGCAACCATGTCGGCGCCGTCAGACGTTGCACCGTAGCCCACGATTTCAGCGTAGATGTGCGCGCCACGTGCCAGGGCATGCTCCAGCTCTTCAACCACAACCATACCGCCGCCGCCCGCGATAACGAAACCGTCACGGTGCGCATCATAGGTACGGGAGGCTTTATCCGGGGTTTCATTGTACTTGGTGGACAGTGCGCCCATCGCGTCGAATTCACAGGCCATTTCCCAGCCCAGCTCTTCGCCGCCGCCAGCAAATACGATGTCCTGTTTACCCAGTTGGATCTGCTCAACAGCATTACCGATACAGTGTGCGGAAGTCGCACACGCGGAGCTGATGGAGTAGTTCACACCGTGGATTTTGAATGGGGTCGCCAGGCACGCGGAAACCGCAGAACCCATGGCTTTGGTGACCACGTACGGACCTACTGCTTTCAGACCACGCGGGCTACGCATTGCGTCAGCGCCGAATACCTGCGCTTTTGATGAGCCGCCGGAGCCGGCGATCAGACCCACGCGCGGGTTGTTCTGATAAACCTCTTCACTCAGGCCGGAATCTTTGATCGCTTCCTGCATGGAGAGATAAGCATAAATAGAGGCATCGTTCATGAAACGAACCACTTTGCGGTCAATCAAACCGGTGGTGTCCAGTTTGACGTTACCCCATACGTGGCTACGCATACCTGAATCTTTAAACTCTTCAGAGAAAGTGATCCCGGAGCGTCCTTCACGCAGAGATGCCAGGACTTCCTGCTGGTTATTACCGATGCTGGAAACAATGCCCAGGCCAGTAATCACTGCACGTTTCATTCAATACCTCTGTAAGTCGCACTATAGTAAGTTTCGAGTCGCACAATAGCGTACACTTGTACGCCGAACAAGTCCGATCAGACATTTTCTGCGGAAATTTGCACCGATGGACTCACATCGTTAAGATCGTGCCACTGCCTGTCAGACGAGTAACTTACGTGAAACAAAACGCTATACAACCCGCCAACCTCGAATTCAACGCTGAGGGTACACCTGTTTCCCGAGATTTTGATGACGTCTATTTTTCTAATGATAACGGACTCGAAGAAACTCGCTATGTTTTCCTCGACGGAAACCAGCTCAGCACCCGCTTCCCGGAGCATCCGCGGAGCCTGTTTGTGGTCGCGGAAAGCGGATTCGGCACCGGGCTCAATTTTCTGACCCTCTGGCAGGCGTTTGACCAGTTTCACGCTGCCCACCCTGAGGCTACGCTACAAAGATTACATTTCATCAGTTTTGAAAAATTCCCGCTCACCGCGCACGATCTGCGGCTCGCTCATCAGCGCTGGCCAGAGCTTGCCGCCTGGGCGGAGCAGCTTCAGGCGCAGTGGCCGCCCCACATCGGCGGCTGCCATCGTCTGATTCTGGACGGCGGACGCGTGACGCTGGATTTATGGCTTGGCGACATCAATGACCTGACCGATACGCTCGACGATTCGATGAATCAGACGGTGGACGCGTGGTTCCTTGACGGCTTTGCCCCCGCCAAAAACCCGGACATGTGGAGCCAGCATCTGTTTAGCGCGATGGCGCGGCTGGCGCGCCCGGGCGCAACGCTTGCCACCTTCACCTCGGCAGGCTTTGTCCGTCGCGGACTCCAGGAGGCGGGCTTTACCATGCAGAAAACCAAAGGCTTTGGCCGCAAGCGCGACATGCTGGTCGGCAGAATGGAGCAGACGCTGGACGTTCCCGCACAGGCGCCCTGGTTTGCGCGCCGCGCCAGCGCATCACGTGAGGTAGCGATAGTCGGCGGGGGGATTGCCAGCGCCCTGCTGTCCCTCGCGCTTCTCCACCGCGGCTGGCAGGTCACGCTCTACTGTGCTGACGACGCGCCAGCAAGCGGCGCGTCCGGCAACCGCCAGGGAGCGCTCTATCCGCTTTTAAGCGCGCACGACCCGGCCCTGTTCCGGTTTTTCCCGGCGGCATTTACCTTCGCCCGTCGCCTGTACGACGCCGTGCCGGTGGCGTTCGACCATGACTGGTGCGGCGTGACGCAGCTCGGCTGGGATGAAAAGAGCCAGCAAAAAATCACGCAGATGCTGTCGCTGGGTCTGCCTGACGAGATTGCCCGTGCGGTAAGTGCGCAAGAGGTGGCAGACACCGCTGGCGTTGAAACCGGCTGTGGGGGCATTCAGTATCCGCTCGGCGGCTGGCTGTGTCCGGCTGAACTGACCGCCGCAGCCATTGCCCTGGCGCAGTCGCGCGGGCTGACGGCGCATTATGCTCACAAGGTTGAATCGTTGAGCCGGACAGAACGCTGGAATCTGCGTTTTGCTGATGGCAAAGAGGCGAGCCATGCCAGCGTTGTGCTGGCAAACGGGCATAACATCAGCCAGTTTATCCAGACAGAGACGTTGCCGGTTTATCCGGTCGGCGGCCAGGTAAGCCATATTCCTTCCGCGTCTGAACTGAGCAAACTGCGTCAGGTGCTGTGCTATGACGGCTATCTTACGCCGCAAAATCCGTCTAACGGCCATCACTGCATCGGGGCCAGCTACCATCGTGGCGAAGCGGATATGCGCTACAGCGACGCGGATCAGGCGCAGAACCGCCAGCGCCTGATTGACTGTTTCCCGGATGCGGCGTGGGCGAAAGAGGTTGACGTCAGCGAGGGTAACGCGCGCTGCGGCGTGCGCTGTGCCACCCGCGATCATCTGCCGATGGCGGGAAATGTGCCTGACTACGACGCGACGCTTGAGGCCTATCAGGATCTTGCTGATAACCGGGATAACGCGGTAAGCGCGCCGGTTTATCCTGAGCTGTATATGCTGGGTGGATTAGGGTCTCGCGGGCTGTGTTCCGCACCGCTGCTGGCGGAAGTGTTAGCCGCGCAAATGAGCGACGAGCCGATTCCGCTGGACAGGGTTACGCTTGCAGGGCTGAATCCGAATCGATTGTGGGTACGGAAACTGCTGAAGGGGAAGAAGGTCAAGTAGGGTGCGGTCTGGTGCCCTCACCCTAACCCTCTCCCACAGGGAGAGGGGAGGAAACACTTACTTCGCTTTAGCCTGCTGGAACAAAGTGTCCCACATGCCCAGCACCAGCGACTGGTCGCGCGGAGAGAGCTCCCCGGCCAGAATGGCTTTTTCCAGGCTGCGAGTGACTTCAGCGTGAACGGCGTCGGCAGAGTGATCGTCCCCCGCTTCCAGCTCGGCTACCGCGAGCGTCAGGTGACCACGCAGATAACCGCTGGCGAACAGCTCATCATCACTGGCGTGTTCCACCATGTCATCAATTAACGCCAGAATGCGTGATTCAAATTCTGCGATCATCTTCTTTCCTCTGTTAAAGATCTTCCGGCCAAGGGAAGCATTCCGCCGTGATAACCGGCGTGTGGTAATAATTCTGTAAGGCCTCGATCAGGCGTGCCGGACGTTCCGGGATGCCTTTCTCAAGATATTCCATCACCTGCGCGTGAACGCGGCGCTGGAAGACGATACGGTCCGGCTCGAAGTCGCCTTCGAGGTTGTCACAGCTGACGTTGAACGGGAAACCCGCCGCGACGCAGAATAGCCATTCCAGCGCCTGCGGCTTCACTTCCACATCTTCAAACTGGCCCTGAGTGGCGGCATCACGTCCGTCGGGGCAGTACCAGTAACCGAAGTCCACCAGCTCGCGCCGCGCTTTCCCCGCAATGCACCAGTGCGAAATCTCGTGCAAGCCGCTGGCATAAAAGCCGTGGGCAAAGACGATGCGGTTATACGGAACCTCTTCATCAGCAGGAAGATAGATCGGTTCGTCGTCGCCTTTAATCAGACGGGTATTAAAATCGTCAGCAAAACAGCCGTCGAAAATCTCAATCAGCTGTTCGTATTTATGCGTACTGTTCATTAGTGCATCCCCAACCAGGTGAGGATCTCCTGTCCATGGCTGTCATAAAGAAGTTTGGCGCTCATTACGGCCGAGACGATGACGATCATCGGGCGAATAAGTTTTTGTCCTTTGCTTAACACCAGTCGCGAGCCCGCGCGCGCGCCCAGGAACTGCCCTGCCATCATCACAAATCCGGTTGCCCAGATGACCTTACCGCCGATGATAAACAGCAGCAGACCGCCGACGTTTGAGGTCGCGTTGAGCACTTTGGCATGGGCGGTGGATTTGGCGAGGTTAAACCCGGCCAGCGTCACGAACGCCAGCGCATAAAATGAACCCGCCCCCGGCCCGAAGAAACCGTCGTAAAAACCCACGCTGCCACCGGCAATAAGGGCAAACGGTAGGCCGTACAGGCGACGCTGGCGGTCTTCTTCACCGAGCTTTGGCATCAGCAGGAAGTAAAGCCCGATGCAGATGACCAGAATCGGCAGGATCTGGCGCAAAATATCGGACTGCACGTGCTGAACCAGCAGCGCGCCCGACGTGGAGCCGATAAAGGTCATCAGGATATTGAGCTTCTGATCGGCCAGGCTCACCACCTTACGGCGGATAAAATAGAGCGACGCCGAGAGCGAGCCGCCGCAGGCCTGAAGCTTATTGGTGGCAAGCGCCTGCGCCGGGCTCATGCCCGCCGCCAGCAGAGCGGGCACGGTTAACAACCCGCCGCCGCCCGCGAGCGCGTCGATAAAACCGGCCAGCATGGCCACAAAGAACAGCACCACCAGCAGCAGCGGTGACACCATAAACAGATCGACGAAATTATCCATTAAAGTACATGCTCATCCAGTAGCGCCTGGCAGGAAGGCGGCAACGGAGGCGGTGTCTTCTTCTCAGGCTTAGAGGTTCCAGGTTTTGCCGGCTCAAACCAGCTTTGCAGTTCCGCACCGCAGCCATCGCCTGGCGGTGGTAGCGGCTGATCTTCACATTCCAGGCTATTCGCCGGACAGCGCAGACGAACGTGCATGTGCGCACGATGCTGGAACCACGGGCGCACTTTGCGCAGCCAGTCACGATCGGTTCCGGCATCCAGGCAGAGCTGCTGCTTGATGGCAGGGTTGACGAAAATCCGCGTGACATCGTTATCTTCAGCCGCCAGCTTGATCATGTTGGAAACATCTCGCGTCCAGAGTGATGGCACAACGCGCTTACCGTCGCTCGCCACCAGATCCAGCGCCTGCGGTTTCAGCAGCTGGGCGGAGGTCCAGCGCGCTTTCGGCAGCTGCAGGAAGATATCAACATCCAGTCCGGTCTGGTGGCTGGCGTGCCCACCGTTAAAACGACCGCCGGCAGGCATTCCCATATCGCCAATCAGCATCGTGCCCAGCCCCAGGTTATGCACCTGATTGCCCAGACGCTGGATGAACAGCACCAGGTCCGGGTGGCCGAAATAACGTCGCTGATCGGTGCGCATCACCTGATAGGTATCAGACTGGAGAGGAAGCTCCTGGGCACCGACGATACAGCCGTTGGAAAAGGCGCCAATGGACTGCGCGCTCCCCGCCACCGGATGGGTGATTTTTTGCCATGGCGTCGCGGCCAGACTGGCTCCACTGGCAAGCAGCGCCAGCAGAGCAATTGCGGTTTTTTTCATGTTTACCAGCGTGGAATGGTGGTCGTCACATCCGCATTCTGCGCGCGCTGGCGCAGGAAGTGATCCATCAGCACGATCGCCAGCATCGCTTCTGCGATCGGCACCGCGCGGATCCCCACGCACGGATCGTGACGTCCTTTGGTGATCATCTCAACTTCTTCGCCATCGCGGTTAATCGTGTGGCCCGGCACGGTAATGCTGGAAGTTGGCTTCAGCGCGATATTGGCAACAATCTGCTGCCCGCTGCTGATACCGCCCAGGATGCCGCCCGCATGGTTGCTCTGGAAGCCCGCCTTCGTGATTTCGTCACGGTTCTGACTGCCGCGAAGCTGAACCACGTCAAAGCCGTCGCCAATCTCTACGCCCTTCACCGCGTTGATGCTCATCAGCGCGTGGGCAATGTCAGCGTCGAGACGGTCAAATACCGGCTCGCCCCAGCCAGCCGGGACGCCGCCGGCCACCACGGTCACTTTCGCGCCAATGGAGTCGCCCTCTTTTTTCAGGCCACGCATCAGTTCATCCAGCGCCTCAAGCTTGTCGGCATCGGCGCAGAAGAACGGGTTTTGCTCAACCTGATCCCAGTCTTTGATCGCCAGCGGAATGTCGCCCATCTGGGTCAGACAGCCGCGGATAACGATGCCAAATTTCTGCTGCAGGTATTTCTTAGCAATCGCCCCTGCCGCCACGCGCATCGCGGTTTCACGCGCGGAAGAACGTCCGCCGCCGCGATAGTCGCGGAAGCCGTACTTTTGTTCGTAGGTGTAGTCAGCGTGGCCCGGACGGAAGACGTCTTTGATGGCGCCGTAGTCCTGGGAGCGCTGATCGGTGTTTTCGATCAGCAGACCGATGCTGGTCCCGGTGGTGCGACCTTCAAAGACGCCGGAGAGAATTTTGACCTGGTCCGGCTCGCGACGCTGCGTGGTGTAGCGCGAGGTGCCCGGACGACGGCGGTCGAGGTCGTGCTGTAAATCGGCTTCGGTCAGTTCGATGCCTGGCGGTACGCCATCAACGATACAGCCCAGCGCCAGCCCGTGCGACTCGCCAAAGGTGGTCACGCGGAATAACTGTCCAATACTGTTTCCTGCCATCACGGCTCCGATGTTGTTGTTTGTGTTTGAGCGTTGTGAAACGGGCCGAAGCCCGCTGGATTAATCTTTATAGATGCTGAAGTGTTCGCGCGCGTCGAGCAGCTGCGCTTTGGTCAGCATAAAGACGCCGTCACCGCCGTTGTCGAACTCAAGCCAGGTGAACGGCACATCCGGGTACTGCTCTATCAGATGTACCATGCTGTTGCCCACTTCACAAATCAGAACGCCGTCGTCGGTTAGGTAATCCGGCGCGCAGGCCAGAATGCGGCGCGTCAGCTTCAGGCCGTCAGAGCCTGACGCCAGACCCAGCTCCGGCTCGTGACGGTATTCGTTCGGCAGATCGGACATGTCTTCCGCATCGACGTACGGCGGGTTGGTGACGATCAGATCGTACTGCAGCGTCGGCAGATCGCGGAACAGGTCGGAGCGAATTGGCGTAACGTGATGGATCAGGCCGTGCTCTTCGATGTTGTGTTCGGTCACGGCCAGCGCGTCGGTGGAGATATCGACGGCGTCCACTTCCGCTTCCGGGAAGGCGTACGCGCAGGCAATCGCGATGCAGCCGCTGCCGGTACACATATCCAGAATGTGCTGCGGCTGATGGCCGATCAGACCTTCAAAGTGGTTGTTGATCAGCTCGCCAATCGGTGAGCGCGGCACCAGCACGCGTTCATCGACATAGAACTCGTGGCCGCAGAACCAGGCTTTGTTGGTCAGGTAGGCGACCGGAATGCGCTCGTTCACGCGGCGGATCACGCGCTCAACGATGCGGTGTTTTTCGCTGGAGGTCAGGCGCGCGGTGCGCATGTCTTCCGGGATATCCAGCGGCAGGTAGAGGGACGGCAGCACCAGCTGCACGGCTTCATCCCACGGGTTATCGGTACCGTGACCGTACCAGATATTGGCGGCGCTGAAGCGGCTAACCGACCAGCGCAACATGTCCTGTATGGTATGCAGCTCGTTTACTGCTTCATCGACAAATATTTTATCCACTCTTTCCTCCAGGGCATGCTCGCATAATTTTCGGCGGCTAGTTTGCCATGAAGACGGCGATAAATCAGCAATGACGCGTCGCGCTTGAGGTTAAAAAATGCGTTTAGTCGGGTACACTGTCGGAAATACGAGATGAGAATGACGAATGAAAAAGAAAACATCGCTCAGCGAGGAGGATCAGGCGCTCTTCCGTCAGCTGATGACCGGGACGCGTAAAATCACGCAGGACACCATCGTCCATCGCCCGCTGCGTAAAAAAATCAGCGAAGTACCGGTCAAACGCCTGCTGCAGGAGCAGGCCGATAACAGCCACTATTTTTCAGATGAATTTCAGCCGCTGCTCAACACGCAGGGGGCTGTGAAGTACGTACGCGAAGACGTCAGCCATTTTGAGCTGAAAAAATTACGCCGCGGAGATTATTCGCCGGAGCTGTTTCTCGATCTGCACGGTTTAACGCAGATGCAGGCGAAACAGGAGCTGGGGGCGTTGATCGCCGCCTGTCGCCGTGAACATGTTTTTTGCGCCTGCGTGATGCACGGCCACGGTAAACATATCCTTAAGCAACAGACGCCGCTGTGGCTGGCTCAGCACCCACACGTCATGGCTTTTCATCAGGCACCGAAAGAGTACGGCGGAGATGCCGCGTTGCTGGTGTTGATTGAAGTGGAAGAGTGGCAGCCGCCAGAGTTGCCCTGACAGAATGGCGGGAAGCACATTGCGCCCCGCCATATCGCACGTCACGTCAGATCGCTTTTGCCATCTTCAGGTTGCACGGACTCATTTGCCAGTTGAAGACACCTTTGCCCGTTTCGTCGAGAGAAACATTGGCAATGGCGGATGTCGTGAACATCGGCGGTGTCTCGCCCGGACACAGCTCAGATACCAGATAGCCAACCAGTGGCAGGTGGGAAATGACCAGCGCGGAAGCGACACCTTCATTGCACAGCGCCTGAAGATAAGCGCTGACAAGGCCTACATCGCCACACGGGGTGAGTTCAGGGAGAACATCCACACTGGTCGGCAGGTTCATACACTCCCCTACCACATCCAGCGTCTGTTCTGCACGCAGGAACGGACTCACCAGAACGCGTTCGATGTCCACTTTTTGACCGTTAAGCCAGGTCGCCATCAGACGAGATTCGTCGCAGCCACAGACGGTCAAAGGACGTACTGAGTCACTGGCGGCATCGAGTGCCGCGTCGCCGTGACGCATGATAAAAACTTGCATATTGCACCGCTTTTGTTAACCAGAATCACCGGCGTTAACTACCCGCGATAAATGCTATGAGGTAGAAAACCCGATGGCCGGGCATTGTGCCTGATCCATTCGGTGAATGAAACGCTGTTTTTTACCTCAATGGCGTAAGTATAGTCAATCTCTGTTTACAAAATCGCCAGAACAGGTCCATTCACTTCAGGATTTACCCTTCTTTGACCTCAGCTTACGAGGACAGTTTCCCTTGCAGGCCAAAATGTCTGGCCGCGTTCCGCCATCTGCAATAATTCGTCACACGGTGTAAACCGTGGACCATATTGCGAAGCCAGACGTTGCAGGATAGCAACCACTTCACCCGCGCCGAGCGTATCCATGTAACGGAACGGGCCGCCAAGGAACGGCGGGAAACCAATGCCAAATACCGCGCCGATGTCACCATCGCGTGCACTCTTGATCACCTGCTCATTAAAGCAGCGCGCCGCTTCATTGAGCATCATCATCACGCAGCGCTCAGCGCACTGAACGGCGGACAGTTTTCCCTGACCTGTGGTCGAAATGAGTCCATATACCGAAGGGTCGACCTGTTTCTTGCTTTTACGCCCTTTCGCGCCGTAAAGATAGAAACCGCGTTCATTTTTTCTGCCTTTGCGATCGTCCTTCAAAATCGCATAAACAATGTTTGCTGGTGGGCTAAAACGATCGCCATATGCTGCTTCCAGCACTGGTATAATTTTAGTGCCGGTGTCTATTCCCACCTCATCCAAAAGTTGGATTGGGCCAACGGGGAAACCAAACTTTACCAGCGCCTCGTCGACATGTTCGATTTTCTCGCCTTCCGTCAGCAACCGCATTGCTTCATTAATGTAGGGAGCCAGAATGCGATTAACGTAGAAGCCAGCTTTGTCCGCTACCACTATCGGGGTTTTGCCCTGTTTTTTCGCCAGCTTCACCACGGTGGCAACAGTTTGCGGACTGGTTGTCGCGTGCGGAATCACCTCCACCAGCGGCATTTTTTCGACCGGGCTAAAGAAGTGCAGCCCAATCACCTGCTCCGGACGCGCGGCTTTCGCCGCGATATCGCCAATCGGCAATGACGACGTATTGGAGGCAAAAATGGTATGCGGGGCGCAATGTTGCTCAACGTCTGCCACCATCTGCTGCTTAAGCGCCAGATCTTCAAACACGGCTTCAATCACCAGATCGCGGTGCGCAAAACCGCTGTAATCCGTCGTACCGGAGATCATCGCCAGGGTTTTATCACGCTCGCTTGCCTTGATATGGCGGCGCTTGACCTTTTGATCAAGGTTCTGCCAGCTGTACTGCAGCGCGTGGTTGATCCCCTTAGGATTAATGTCTTTGATTCGTACAGGCAATTTGCCTTTGCTGGCGGTAACAAAAGAGATTCCGCCGCCCATGAGCCCCCCACCCAGTACGCCAATGGCACGCAGCGGCGCAGGCTGCGCCTCGCTGCCCGGATCTTTTTTCACGTCCGTGCTGGCGAAGAAGATGCTGCGCAATGCCTGTGACTGCGGCGTCATCGCCAGTTCGCCAAAGGCTTTGGCCTCCGCGGCATAGCCGCTGCTGCTGCCCTGCGACAGCCCGGTTTCGATCACTTCCAGGATCCGCTTTGCCGCCGGGTAATTGCCTTTGGTTTTTTGTTCGGTCTTTTTGCCCACCATGCTGAACAGGAGCGTTCTCCCCAGCGGGCCGGCCAGCACGCGCTCACGTACCGGCAGAGGCCGTCTTGCCTGACGCCCTTTCAGCGCAAGCTCAACCGCGGCCTCCAGCAAAATGGAGTGAGGCACGACGTCATCGACCAGACCGGCCTTCAGCGCCTGGCGGGCGCGCAGCTGTTTACCGGTTAAGATCATCTCCAGCGCCGCGCTGACGCCCACCAGACGCGGCAGTCGTTGCGTTCCGCCGGAGCCTGGCAGCAGGCCCAGCTGCACTTCCGGCAGACCCAGAATGGTTTTCGCATCGTCAGTACAAATCCGGCTGTGACAGGCCAGCGCCAGCTCTAGCCCGCCGCCCAGACAGGCGCCGTGGATCGCGGCAATGACCGGGATCGGCAGGCCGTTAATCTCCGCCATCACCTGCTGGCCCTGACGCGCCAGCTCTTCGGCTTCCAGAGCGCTTTGCGCCCGGGCAATCATGTTGATATCGGCCCCGGCGATAAAGTTATCCGGCTTGGCAGAGATAAATACCAGACCACGGATGGCTTTGTTGTCGCGGATCTGCTTTAGCATCGCGCGCACCTGAACACCAAATTCGGCCTTCAGGGTATTCATCTTTTCATCAGGCACATCAATAGTGATAACGGCCACGTTATCGAGGCGAACCGTCAGATTAAATGCAGATGGCATATCCATTATTCAGCCTCCAGAACCATTGCCGCGCCAAGGCCACCCGCCGCACAGGCGGTAACAAGGCCAAACCCGCCGCCACGGCGACGAAGTTCATGTAATGTTTGCGTGATCATCCTTGCCCCCGTGGCGGCAAATGGATGACCATAGGCGATAGAGCCGCCCAGCACGTTGAATTTACTCTGATCCACTTCGCCAGTGGCATGAGCGCGGCCCAGCACATCGCGCGCGAAACGCTCGCTTGCCAGCAGCTGAACGTTTGCCAGAGTTTGCGCGGCAAACGCCTCGTGCATATCAATCAGGGTTAAATCAGCCAGCGTCAGCCCCGCGCGCTCCAGCGCCAGCGGCGTGGACCACGCCGGACCTAACAGCATGTCCTGCCAGACATCAATGGCGGTGAAGGCATAGCTGCGTAGATACCCCAGGGGAGTGATGCCCAGCTCCTTCGCGCGGGATTCGGTCATCAGGATCACGGCGGCTGCGCCATCCGTCAGCGGCGTACTGTTCGCCGCCGTCACCGTGCCGTGCTTGCGGTCAAACGCCGGGCGCAGCTTTGCGTAATCCGCCAGCGTCGAGGTGCCGCGAATATTGTTATCTTCCGCGAGCGGTTCACGGTAAGGCGGGATGTAAGCCGTCATCACCTCGTCGGCAAGTTTGCCTTCCGACCAGGCCTTCGCAGCGAGCTGGTGCGAACGATGCGCCAGAGCATCCTGCTGTTCACGGGTGATGCCATACGTTTTAGCCATCTGCTCGGCGGTATCGCCCATGCGCAGGCCGGTGGAATATTCCGCGACGGCAGGTGGTACAGGCATGAGGTCGCGCAGGCGTAAACGTGAGAAGAGTTTGAGTTTCTGACCCGTCGTGCGGGCTTTATTGGCATCCACCAGGATGCGCGCCAGTTTTTTACTGACCCCAATCGGCAGCACCGAAGAGGAGTCCGCCCCACCCGCAATCCCGGCGCGAATCGTGCCCGCCATCAGGCTTTCGGCGACGTTAGCCACGGCCTGGAAGCTGGTTGCGCAGGCGCGGCTGACGCTGTAGGCATCGGTATGCACGTTCATCCCGGTACCGAGGACGATTTCACGCGCAATATTGGGGGCTTCAGGCATCTGCACAACCTGACCAAATACCAGCTGTTCAATGACCTCAGGCGGAATTTCGCTGCGAGCCAGCATTTCCCCCACTACCATTTTCCCCAGGTCGACGGCCGGTATGCCATGAAACGCCGTTGCCTGACGCGCAAATGGCGTGCGCAATCCACTGACTATGGCAATGCGATCGCCCTGACGGGTAATAAGCGGTAATGCCTGACTCATAACACTCCCCTGTAAAAAATTTTCGCAAAAATAAAGTGGTCTGACCTGATAATAGTCTTAACCATTTTTTTACATTCAGCCAATCGGGGAAACGAAAAAGTGCGAGCTAAAACACAGAGAAGAAAAAGAAAATGTCCCTGCATAGCAGAGGCATTTGTGCGGTTTGTTGCCGGGTGCGCAAGGTAAAAGCAAAACGGTAACCCGTAGGTTACCGTTTTTAATGTTTGCACCCTCTTCCGTGAGAGAGGGTCGGAGTGAGGGCTTCAGGCCGCAGAAATTAACGCAGGCCCAGCTGGAAAATCAGCGTTTCTGCTTCGCAGGCAAAGACAAAGTCGATGTCCAGCTTCACGCCGCCTTCCACTTCGGTAAAGGTAGACTTGATTTCACACGGATCGGATTCAACGTCACGCGCACGCTTGCTCAGCGCGGTCAGGGTCTCTTCCGCTTCGGCACGGTTGGTGAATACACGGCTGTAAGAGGCGGTGCAATCGGTGTTGTCCATGATGGTCCCAACATCCATACAGCAGCAAACCGGGGTTTCATCAGCACTGCATTTACTCATAGCTCAATTTCCTCTGTATTCGCGCAGCGCGCGAGATAAACACGATGCTGCTATTTTACGCCCCGGCGCGGGCGCTCTCCAGCCGTTAATGGCGCAAAAGGGGATAAGTGACCAATATCACACTAAAAAATGATCTAAAACAAAAACCACCCTTTTGGGTGAGTCGTGATGGTCACAATTTTGCCAACCAGATCTCGTTTCACGAAACATGTTTGAAAATATTAATAAACAAACTTGCAACATTCCGGCTGGTCAGACCTATACTCTGGCCACTGGTCTGATTTGTCTGTCATACCTCAGACCCTACACTTCGCGCTCCTGTTACGGTATGTAACAATTATTGAATAAAAATAACTCAATGAGGTTATGGTCATGAGCCAGAAAACCCTGTTCAACAAGACTGCGCTGGCAGTCGCAGTGGCACTCGTCTCCACTTCCGCCTGGTCAGCGGGCTTTCAGTTAAACGAATTTTCTTCCTCTGGCCTTGGCCGTGCGTATTCCGGGGAAGGCGCTATTGCTGATGATGCGGGTAACGCGAGTCGTAACCCCGCGTTGATCATGATGTTCGATCGTCCGACTTTCTCTGCCGGTGCAATTTTTGTCGATCCAGGTGTTGATATCTCGGGCCGTTCTCCGACAGGTGCCGATCTGAAATCGGATAACATTGCCCCAACGGCATGGGTTCCAAACATGCACTTCGTGGCGCCGATTAACGACCAGTTCGGCTGGGGCGCATCCGTGACCTCTAACTACGGTTTAGCAACCGAGTTCAATAACGACTATGCAGCTGGGGCGTTTGGCGGTAAAACCGACCTGGAAACCCTGAACCTGAACCTGAGCGGTGCTTACCGTCTGGATAATCACTGGAGTTTCGGCGTTGGCTTTGACGCTGTGTATGCTAAAGCGAAGATCGAACGTTACGCGGGCGACCTGGGCAAAGTCGTCGCTGGCTCAGGCGCACTTCCACCAGCCCTGGCACAGCGTGTGGCTGGTATCCCGGCAGACACTCAGATTGCTTATCTGAAGGGCGACGAATGGGGCTTTGGCTGGAACGCCGGTATCCTCTATGAACTCGATAAAAACAACCGTTACGGCTTTACCTACCGTTCCGAAGTAAAAATCGACTTTGATGGCGATTACAAAAGCAGCCTCCCTTCTGCTTATAACCAGATCCTCGGCAACTTCGGTCTTCCGATGGGGACCAATGGCCAAACAACTGGCGGCTCTCTGAGCCTGCACTTACCAGAAATGTGGGAATTGTCTGGTTATAACAAAGTGGCGCCACAGTGGGCAGTTCACTATAGCCTGACCTATACCAGCTGGAGCCAGTTCCAGGAGCTGAAGGCGACCAACAGCAACGGCGACACGCTCTTCTATAAAGATGAGAGCTTCCGTGATGCTTACCGCATCGCGCTGGGGACAACCTACTATATGGATGACAACTGGACATTCCGTACCGGTATTGCCTTCGATGATAGTCCGGTACCAGCAGACAAACGCTCTATCTCTATTCCGGATCAGGACCGCTTCTGGCTGAGCGCAGGTGCGACCTATGCATTCAACAAAGATGCCTCTATTGATGCGGGCATCTCTTATATGCACGGTCAAAAAGTTAACTTCAAGGAAGGTCCGTATGAGTTTTCTTCCGAAGGTAAGGCCTGGCTGTACGGCATGAACTTCAACTACGCGTTCTAATCACGCTTGAATCAAAAAAGGTGAGCATTGCTCACCTTTTTTATTTATTCCGAATCGATGTCTTTTAGTTCGTTTTCGATCGCCTTCGCGTTTGGATTCTCTTCCGGCTTCAGCTTGCCGCCGTTGGCAATAAAGTCATGATTCTGGAAGTACGCTTCACGCACCATAATGTACGGGTCAGAAGACTGGCGCAGCAGGCCATCAGAGTCGAGCAGTTGCGCGCGGGTTTCAATCCCCTCCACCGTCCATTTACCTACCGACAGCGGCCAGGTCAGCCATGACAGGACCGGATACAGCGTATCCACCATATCGCCGCCATCATCACGGAGGGTGAAACTACCGTAGAACGGTAAATGCACGTACGGACCATACCCGACGCCGTAGTGCCCCATCGTGCTGCCGAAACGGTGCGGCTGTTCACGCTGCAGTTTCGGGTTAGCCATACCTGCAACATCAATAAAGCCACCCATCCCCAGAATGGAGTTCAGGAAGAAGCGGGTAAAGTGGACCATCCCCTGATACGGGTCGCCCTGCAGGAAGTAGTTCACCATTACCGCAGGCTCTTCGAGGTTGCTGGTAAAGTTACTTAACCCGTTACGAGCAGGTTGTGGAACATAATCGCGCCATGCTACTGCCACCGGACGAACCACATACGGGTCCAGTACGTTGTAGTTGAAGCTATACATTGAGCGGTTAAATCCTTCGAGAGGATCGGAGCGTCCCGTTTGCTCACCGGAGCTGGCGCAGCCCACAAGCATCGTCGCGCCAAGCGCAAGCGCCGACAGCCGAAGTTTCATAAATATCTCCCTGTTCAGTATGGCTATCGTTGATTGCCATCCGTAACGGAGCCGTTGACGCTCCGTCTGTAAACGTGCAAGCGATTGTAACAGCACGTTTACCGATGTCTATGAGCACAATTACGGGCAGTAATCACCGTGACTCTGATCTCAGCATAGCCTGGCTTTAGGAATTCGTTTCGCTGGCAATTTTATAATGTCTTTGAAAGAGATGTATCACCTTTGTTGTCATTGCAGCCAAATTAAGAGCATCCCCACAGGCATCCCGATAAAAGCCGCTACGCTTAACAGAAAGATCAACCTCCGGGAGCAGATATGAAAGATGTAGGCGAAGAAAAAATTGGCGAGAGCACTGAGGAACTTGAAATTGAAAGCGAGGAGAAAGCGCGCGGCGAGAAGATAGAAATTGATGAAGATCGCCTCCCCTCCCGCGCAATGGCCATCCACGAGCATATACGCCAGGATGGTGAAAAAGAGATGGAGCGCGACGCGATGGCCCTCTTCTGGTCAGCCATCGCTGCCGGGCTATCAATGGGCGCATCTCTGCTTGCGAAAGGGATATTTCATGTGCAGCTGGAAGGCGTACCCGGTGGATTTTTACTGGAAAACCTCGGCTATACCTTCGGCTTTATTATTGTCATCATGGCCCGCCAGCAGCTGTTTACCGAAAACACGGTGACCGCCGTTCTGCCGGTGATGCAAAACCCCACACTCGGTAATTTCGGCTTATTGATGCGGCTCTGGAGCGTGGTCCTGCTGGGTAATATCATCGGCACGGGCATCGCGGCATGGGCGTTTGAATATATGCCGATTTTTGATGAACCCACCCGGGATGCGTTTGTGAAAATCGGCATGGACGTAATGAAAAACACGCCAGTCGAGATGTTCTCAAACGCCATCATCTCTGGCTGGATTATCGCCACGATGGTCTGGATGTTTCCTTCAGCGGGAAGCGCCAAAATTGTGGTGATCATATTGATGACCTGGCTAATTGCGCTGGCGGACACCACGCATATTGTGGTCGGTACCGTTGAAATCCTCTATCTGGTCTTTAACGGTACGCTTCACTGGAGCGATTTTTTCTGGCCGTTTGCCCTTCCGACGCTGGCGGGAAACATTTGCGGCGGAACATTTATCTTCGCGCTGTTAAGCCATGCCCAAATTCGTAACGACATGTCGAACAAACACAAAGCTGAGCTTAAGGCACGGGAAAATGATGATAAATCGACAAAAAAATCGACCTGAATGGTGACTCTTTGAGCAGTCAGGCGGCGATGCGCTTAACGCAAAGTGTAAATAAGGCTATACTCGTGCCGCCTCGTCCCCTTAGTTAAATGGATATAACGAGCCCCTCCTAAGGGCTAGTTGCAGGTTCGATTCCTGCAGGGGACACTTTACCCTCCCGCTTTTTCCAGTACATTCGTTCGTCCACCGCCAGAATTCACTGAGCAGAAGAATCCTGTTTTATTTGAGCGTAACGCGTTGCCAGCTGTTTAAGACGCAACTCCAGTTGAGTCTTTTCTGCTTCAGGAAGCGCATCTCCTGCTGGATGCTGTGACAGGCGCCTGAGTTGTTCTTCAGCCGGTATCGTCTGGTTAAATGACTGTATAGTCGAAAAAACCACCGATTTAAGCTCGCTTACCGTGATGTATTTTCCTTTTTGCTCGTCCAGACTACTCAGCCGATGACTCAGTTGTTGAAGCGTCATCATTCCCTGATACCAGCTGTTCATTGCGTCGACAGGTAATGCTGCCGCGTTAAATTTTTGCTGCCACTGCATTGTGAGCGGTTTCGCCTCCTCCGGCCATAATGTCTGGAGCTGCTTTAACAGCTGAAGGCTGTAGGAAAGATTCCAGTCAGGAGGCAGTTTATCCAGTCGGGCAAGCTGCTGCTGCGTGTCTGTGATAAACGTGGACGGTAAAGTACCTCGCAGTGTTAGCGCGTTTTGCTGCACAGGCGTGAGCACTTCGGGTAACGGAGCCAGAGAGGCAAAAGCCTGAGTCGCCAGGGGGTCGGGTCTGGAAAAAGAAACCCATCCCCACGCCACAGCGATACAAACCACCAGCGTGGAACACATCCCGGCAAAAAAGGGCTTCCACTGTCTGACACGTACGGGGGCTGTCGTGCGATCCTCTCCATTCGGATGATTTTCCTGATGCACAACATATACCCATTTCACCTCTTCGATCGGTTCGGCTTTCTCCAGAGGCGATTCGCTATCGGGCTTCATATTCACATTCAAATCTGATGTGTCATTACTGCTTTCCAGCCGTTCAGCATTTGAACGTATCAACGTTCGTAACGTATCGAGCTGGCTAAGGTGTTTAAGCTCAAGGCGCTGGAGCACCGCGCTCAGGCTGGTAAGTAACGCTTCAGCACGATAAAGCTCACTAAGATGGCTGCTGTTGAATGGAAACATACGCATGCGCTGCTGCAGGCGCTGGCTAAGGCCGCTAAGGATTTCCATACGAGCGTGTTGTGTCTTCGGCCATAAGGTGTCCCACTGGCGGCTAATCAGGGCCTCCAGAATCGCCAGCCCTTCATTCAGGCCAGCTAATCCAGACAGGTGAGTACGGGCAAGGGTGTACCAGGCTGATGTCTGCAACTCCACACCGTTCTGTTCAAAAATTGAGAGACAGAGTCTTTGGACATATTGCCAGTTCACATCCGGGCGAGCAGGATGTGTAAGCTTACTGAGTTCATCGCGGAGGGCGGCATAATCTGGCAGCGTACGCGGGTCGCCGCCGGTTTTTAACGTTATATGTGTGGTCATTCTGCAGGGCCTGCATATTCGTGTCGGTTAATTTCGTCAGTTGGTGTGTAAGGCAGTTTTGCGTGTAAAAACGCAATGACTAATAAAGGAATGAATGTTATTGCTAGGGCAGCAGCGCTAAAATCAGACCGAAAAAAACACCTTCATCAAATAGTTGTCCTGACTGAGGTAATGTATCAGGGGGAGTAAAGATCCAGTCATTTACGCTCCCCACCCGCATGAACAGGCGTCCTTGATAAATCACGCTGTACCCGGAAAAAACAGTCACTTCGACACAGCCTGCAACTCCCTGTCCATACAGAAATATCGGCATAAACTTAACCGCCCGGTTACCATAACGCAGGACGATACCGGAAATATCAAAAGCCCCGCCCTCCACCAGCAGGTCAGGAACGTATACCGTCAGTGGCTCTGCATTCAGTCCGGTATCTGACAGCCACGCGTCCATTTGATCCTGAAGCTGAGCCATTCGCATGCGAAACTCTGCAATGTCGGCCTGACTCTTGCTAACTGCGGGAACGGGTGAAGGTTGTTGCGCCTGCAACTTCTTCAGGAACTGTGATTTTACTGACATGGTGTTAACTGACCTTATATACGAGGTGTTGTGTCGAGATACTGCTGTTGCCTGAGATGCCGCAACAGGACCCGTCCTTCGGGCATAAACTCAGTCCCGTAGCGCACCAGGCCAATCCCTTTAAGTTCAGCGTCAATGGCATAGCGCAGCTCGCCGGGAATGTTCTGCTCCAGCAGAACAACGTCTATCTTTTTCAGGCGCGGTTCATACTTGAGCAGGACGGCAGACAATGTGCCCATGAGCTCATGAGCCGTTCCCGGCATGCCCTGCAGGATTTTCGTCATATCAGGCAGCCCGTAATCAGGCAGATGCGCCAGCGTGCCGGCGCGACAGTTGAGAACGCGCTGCATGTTGTCCAGAACCGAAAGGATGACCTGGTTTTCTTCACTGACCTGATGCAGATCGAACCCACCGGTAAAATTGCCAAATAGCGTCTCGTACAGCGAGGAACGGGGCGTCTCATTCATCTTTCAGCGCCTGCATGGTCAGCTGGTTGTTCCCCGCCTCAATGACGCGAGCCTTATCCGGATCAAGGTCATCGCGACTCATTACCACACGCCAGGTATTGTTCTCCTGGTCCGGTGACATAAACATCCCGGCCACCGCCACGTACTGCGCATTTTCCTCCATTGGCATATCGACCGTGACCGCCCCGCCCGGCTGCAGGAGGATATCTTTCTCCACCAGCAGGTCTGCTTTGATGACCTGACTGTCCTCTTTAAACAGTGACGGATAGTCAGTACTGTCGAACGTTTTGCGATCCTTAAGCTGGTAGATGCGCACCACCGTCGACAGTGCCACGCCGCCAGCATTGCTGTTAACGGCCTCACGGGCTCGAATATCCAGATGCAGGGTCTTTATCTGCTTATAAAAAATCGATTTGGTAACGGCAACGGTGCCATCTGTTACTTTTTGAGTCAGCCCACAGCCAGCCAGCATCAAGGTGATACCAGTGGCAAGTGCAGCCAGAGGAAATTTACCAGCGGTAATCGCCATCTTCATCGGTCTCCCTGCGGTGAATATTTTCCTGTACCCGCTCATAGCGGCCAAGATTGATGGTTATGGTTTTGGAGTGCGTGACGGTGTTCGCTGCATTCAGCGGCCGCATCACTGCGGTGCGGCCCAGCTGCCCAGCTCCTGCATCGGGCTTAATGTTCATCGCCGCGTCAGGCAGCAGGCTAGCCGCCTCCGCCAGAGGATGGTAAATCACGGTCTGGAATCGGGCCAGCAGCGCCGGCTGGAAGTGATCGCGCAGTATTGGACGCAGCAGTTCATGCAGGTCCCCTTCGGTGGAATCCGGCTTTTCATCGAGCAGCTGCGTCAGGTAGTCGCTTCCGAGGTTAGAGGTCATCAGGATGACGGTGTTGCGGAAGTCGATTTCGCGTCCTTCTCCGTCGCGCATAAATCCGCGGTCGAAAACCTGATAGAAGAGGTTCATCACGTCACGGTGCGCTTTTTCCACTTCATCCAGCAGCACTACGCTGTACGGACGCTTGCGCACAGCTTCGGTGAGGATACCGCCCTGACCGTAACCCACATAGCCCGGCGGCGAGCCTTTCAGCTGGGAAACCGTGTGCGGTTCCTGGTATTCAGAAAGGTTAATAGTAATGAGTGACTTCTCGCCGCCGTACATGACATCGGCCAGCGCAAGCGCGGTTTCGGTTTTCCCCACACCGCTCGGCCCTACCAGCAGGAATACGCCCTGCGGACCGTTCTCAGACGTGAGACCCGTTTTTGCCGCACGCAGACGCCGGGCGATGGCCTCAAGCGCCACATCCTGCCCAACCACACGTTTACCGATTTCATTTTCCAGAGTCAGTAGTTCGGTCTGCTCGTCCTTCATCAGTGATGACAACGGCACGCCTGTCCAGTCGGCAATCACGTTGGCAACGGTGCGGACATCCACATCCAGGGAGAGCAGCGGGTTGCTGCGCTGCATCTCGTTAAGCTCCTGTTGCAGCCTGTGAGTGTCACGCTGGCGTGATATATCCTGACGGCTTTCGCGTAGCTGCTCGGTGAGTTTCATCTCCTGACCGTACTGAGTTTCCAGTTCGTCGAGTGTCACTATCTGGCGCACCTCTTCCTGCTCAATTTCGCACAAACGCTCGGCATGACATTGATTGCCAATGGCGATATCTTCCAGTAACGCCTGCTTCTCCATGTCGAGCGCAGCGATACTCGCGCGAAGGCGGGTTAGCTGTTCCGGTACGGTGTCGAGACTCATACGCACGCGGGCGGCAGCGGTGTCCAGCAGATCGACCGCTTTATCAGGAAGCTGACGTCCGGTCAGATAACGACGCGAAAGAGTAACTGCCGCACGAACCGCATCGTCGGTAATATGCACATTGTGGTGTTCGGCATAGCGGGATTTCAGGCCACGAAGCATCAGGCAAGCTGTGTCATCGTCAGGCTCATCCACTTTTACCATCTGGAAACGACGTTCCAGGGCGGCGTCACGCTCGAAGTATTGTTTGTATTCAGACCAGGTGGTGGCCGCAATAGTACGCAGTTCGCCACGCGCCAGTGCCGGTTTCAGCAGATTGGCCGCATCTGCACCACCCGCCTGATTACCTGCGCCAATGATGGTATGCGCTTCATCAATAAAAAGCAGAACAGGTATCTGAGCAGCCACCTGCTCTGGCGTGAAATCTTTCATGCTCTGAAAAGTCAGCTGAATAGAGTCCTCACCACCATCCTCAGACAGCGTATTTTTAACGGTTAGATTAAGTTTTGGGGAATATTCAGAAAGAACGCTGTCGAAATTATTTTTCGTGATGTTAACCTTCTCACGCTCAGATATTTGAGCAGACTCCTGACCATTACTGAAATCACCCGCAACCAGTAATTTCAACGGTAATTCCATTTTCTTGCTTGCCCCGCCCGTATGCAGGTCAAGCTTCAGGTTTATACGTGCCTTAGGCACCTCATTCTGAAAACTGTCAGCCATTTCATCATCCCTCTGTGTTTTTGCTACGCCAACTTCACGGTATGGTTCTTGATGCGCAATATTAGAATAATGATCGACGTAAAATCAAATATACAGATCATTTATCCGCAATGAGAAATTTCTTAAGAATTTTCCACCAAGACATTATTGCGAATTATCCATTTGCCTTAGTAAAAGACACTGCTTTCTTCATGCGAAGCGAATATTTGTATCGTAAAAAGGATCGCAAACAGAGAGATGCTAATAAAACCATCTTGTTTTGATTTATATCACGACATGATATCAAAAAAAGACGAATGAACAGCGACAGGTTATTGCGAGAAGATAAAAGGCAGAGGTTAATGAATAAATATAAGCGACGAATTGATTGATGGCATAAATAATAGATAAGAATTTTCACAAAGAAAATTCTTATCTATTATTCGAAGGGAAAATAAAACGCATATGCAGGTCCGAAAATAAACACTGCTGCTCTTTTGTCGGCCTACTCCTGCTTACGCAAAGGCTTCAGTTCTCCCCTCAGGCATGAAGGCTGCTCTTACTTCTGGAATTTATACAGTGTAAAATCAAACACCTCCGAATCGCCGCTTTTTTAATCAAAAACGAGTAATAGCACATATCGTATAACGGTGCTACATTACGCCGCCCGCCCAAATCAGCAGTGGCCAGGCAACGCCGTAAAGTTCGGTAAAGTCTGCAACCATCACCTTGAAGAACGGTCTTATCGGCACGTCGTATCGCAAACTCTGCGCTACCTTTACAGGCTTCACATAGGTTCTACTATTTTGTCTCAATCCAAATTTCAACGTGCGTTTTTACACCCGCGTTACTGGTTTACATGGTTTGGTCTTGGCGTACTCTGGCTGCTGGTTCAACTTCCGTACCCTGTCCTGCGCTTGCTGGGGTCGAAACTGGGCAGCGCTTCCCGCGTTTTCCTGAAACGTCGTGAATCCATCGCGCGTAAAAATATTGAGCTTTGTTTCCCGCAGTACAATGCAGAAGAGCGTGAGAAACTCATCGCTGAAAACTTCAAGTCTATCGGCATGGCGCTGCTTGAAACCGGCATGGCCTGGTTCTGGCCGGATGAGCGTGTCCGCAAATGGTTTGATGTTGAAGGGCTGGATAACCTTAAACGCGCGCAGATGCAAAAACGCGGCGTGATGGTCGTCGGCGTTCACTTTATGTCACTGGAGCTGGGCGGCCGCGTGATGGGGCTTTGCCAGCCAATGATGGCAACCTACAGACCGCACAACAGTGCGCTTATGGAATGGGTGCAGACGCGAGGCCGCATGCGCTCCAATAAGGCGATGATCAGCCGTAATAACCTGCGCGGTATGGTCGGTGCTCTCAAGAAAGGAGAGGCCGTCTGGTTTGCCCCCGATCAGGATTATGGACGTAAAGGCAGCAGCTTTGCGCCTTTCTTTGCGGTGAAAGACGTTGCGACGACTAACGGTACTTTTGTCATTTCACGTCTGTCTGGTGCCTCCATGCTGACCGTGACGATGGTGAGAAAAGCAGATAAGTCAGGTTATCGTCTGCACATCTCCCCTGAAATGGCTAACTATCCGGAAAACGAATGCGAAGCCGCAGCGTTTATCAATAAAGTCATCGAAACTGAAATCATGCGCGCGCCAGAGCAGTATCTGTGGATGCACCGTCGTTTCAAAACCCGCCCTCTTGGCGAAACCTCGCTCTATATTTAACCCTTCATGAAGGTTAGTTTCGCTAAGAAACTAACCTTTTCAATCACCTGTCCTTCCGCTGAGTAAGCGTCTTTTCAATGCGTCGCCCAAAGTGAATTTATTGCGAAGCGAAATCAAACTGTCGCCGTTCCACGACACTCGTAAGTAACGGAAATTATTTAAAAAAATCCCTCTTGTCACCCCTCATTTTTAAGCGTACATTAGCGCCGTCTGGCAACAGGAAAGCACAGAATTCTGAGCTGGAGTTGACGGCGTAACGGGAAAATTCTCATTTCCGTTTGGACCGGATTTCAGTTCTCTATAATCAGGTGGACTCTGTTTTTAAATGCGTACCACAAGATACGCGGAGCGATGAAACGTGAAATATTTCTTTATGGGCATTTCGGTGATTGTTTTAGTCTGGGCCGGAACCTTTGCCCTGATGATCTAGTGAAGAACATGCTGTCAAAAAAACAGGAGCCATCGGCTCCTGTTTTTTTATGTCATGACGACGCGGGGTGTTCAGCGACGCTCTTTGAGGTGAGAAGACCGTCGGCCCGGAACATGCTCTTGATGCCCCTCACCGCCTGACGGATACGGTCGCTGTTTTCAATCAGGGCAAAACGCACATGCGTGTCGCCGTAATCACCAAAGCCAATGCCTGGTGACACACACACCTTCGCATCCTGCAGCAGTTTTTTGGCAAACTCCAGCGATCCCATCGCCGCATACGGCTCCGGAATTTTCGCCCAGACGTACATGGACGCTTTCGGCATTTCCACCATCCAGCCCGCTTCATGCAGCCCTTTTACCAGCACGTCGCGGCGGCGCTTATACTGGGCGGCAATCTCGTGAACGCATTGCTGATCGCCTTCCAGGGCAGCGATAGCCGCGACCTGCAGCGGCGTAAAGGTACCGTAGTCGTGGTAACTCTTAATGCGCGCCAGGGCACTCACCAGCGTTTTGTTACCCACCATAAAGCCAATACGCCAGCCCGCCATGTTGTAGCTTTTTGACAGGGTGAAGAACTCTACCGCCACATCACGCGCGCCCGGGACCTGCATAATAGACGGGGCTTTCCAGCCGTCATAGACGATATCAGCATAGGCTAAATCGTGAACCACCAGCACGTCATAACGCTTGGCCAGGGCTACCACTTTCTCGAAGAAATCGAGTTCCACGCACTGCGCCGTTGGGTTCGAGGGGAAACCGAGGATCATCATCTTGGGTTTCGGATAGCTTTCGCGAATCGCACGTTCCAGTTCGTTAAAGAAATCGACACCTTCCACCAGGGGCACAGAACGGACCTGCGCACCGGCAATCACCGCGCCGTAGATATGGATCGGGTAGCTTGGATTAGGCACCAGCACCGTATCGCCATGATCCAGCGTAGCCAGCATCAGGTGTGCCAGCCCCTCTTTCGAGCCGATGGTGACAATCGCTTCACTTTCCGGATCGATATCAACCTGATAGCGATCCTGATACCAGCGCGAGATCGCGCGACGTAACCTGGGAATACCACGAGAGGTTGAGTAGCCGTGCGTATCCGGGCGCTGTGCTACCGTGCAGAGCTTTTCAACGATATGTGGTGGCGTTGGGCCGTCAGGGTTACCCATGCTGAAATCGATAATATCTTCGCCGCGCCGACGCGCAGCCATTTTCAGTTCAGCAGTGATATTGAAAACATAAGGGGGGAGACGATCGATACGCGTAAAACGGCGTTCAGGACTGAATTCAGCCATAGATTCCTCAGATTAACGTTAGCGCCCGGACCGTCCGAGCGACGCTGCCACCGATGTGGCATGTTTAGAAAATAACCTGAAAAAAATCATGCTGTCGAGAGGGAAATGAAAAAAAAGCGATCGCCTGAAAACCGGAACCCGGCTGCGCCTAAAAGCGGAAGCCCCTGTTTCGGGATCGGCTTTCTGATAGCTGTTATTTAACAGAATGATATCAAGCCAGTTACCTGACGATGCGCCGGTAAGAAAAAAAACAGGACGCCTCGGTCATCGCCATATAATCCCCTTTCAAAATTATGGTTTTTCCTCATTTGATAAACCTGACGGATAGCTGGTCAATACGCGCCAGGTTTTTTATCATGGTTCTTTCCCGTTTTCCCAGGTCTACTCGTGCACGAAATATTCACTATGCTGCTGGCGGTTTTTGACCGCGCGGCATTAATGCTGATTTGCCTGTTCTTCCTCATTCGCATTCGCCTGTTTCGCGAGCTGTTGCACAAATCAGCCCACTCGCCAAAAGAGCTGCTGGCCGTTACCGCCATTTTTTCGCTGTTCGCCCTGTTCAGCACCTGGTCCGGCGTGCCGGTAGAAGGTTCGCTGGTTAACGTGCGCATTATCGCCGTCATGTCCGGCGGGATTTTGTTTGGTCCGTGGGTGGGCGTCATCACCGGCCTGATTGCCGGGACGCACCGCTACCTGATTGATATCGGTGGCGTAACGGCGGTGCCGTGCTTTATCACCAGCATTATCGCCGGGGTGCTTTCCGGCTGGATCAGCCGCAAAATCCCGAAAAAACAGCGCTGGCGCGCCGGGATCGTCGCAGGCATGGTGTGCGAAACGCTGACCATGATCCTTGTCGTCGTCTGGGCCCCCACCACCGCGCTGGGGCTGGATATCGTTTCGAAAATCGGTATTCCGATGATACTGGGCAGCGTGTGCATCGGCTTTATCGTGCTGCTGGTGCAAAGCGTTGAAGGGGAAAAAGAGGCCAGTGCCGCCCGTCAGGCCAAGCTGGCGCTGGATATCGCCAACAAAACGCTGCCGCTTTTCCGCCACGTTAACGCGGAATCGTTGCGTCAGGTCTGCGAAATTATCCGCCACGACATCCACGCTGACGCCGTCGCCATCACCAATATTGACCACGTGCTGGCCTACGTTGGCGTCGGGGAGCACAACTATCGCGACAACGATGACACCATAAGCCCAACCACCAGACAAGCGATTAACTACGGTAAAATCATTATTAAAAACAATGATGAAGCCCACCGAACGCCGGAAATTCACTCGATGCTGGTGATCCCGCTGTGGGAGAAAGGCGTCGTGACGGGCACGCTGAAAATTTATTACTGCCACGCGCATCAGATCACCTCGACGCTGCAGGAGATGGCCATCGGCCTGTCGCAGATTATCTCCACCCAGCTTGAGGTTTCGCGGGCGGAACAGCTGCGCGAGATGGCAAATAAGGCTGAACTGCGCGCGCTGCAGAGTAAAATTAATCCCCATTTCCTGTTTAACGCTCTGAACGCTATCTCCTCGTCCATTCGCCTTAATCCGGACACCGCGCGCCAGCTGATTTTTAACCTGTCGCGCTATCTGCGCTACAACATCGAGCTGAAAGATGACGAGCAGATCGACATCAAAAAATAGCTTTATCAGATCAAGGACTACATCGCGATTGAGCAGGCCCGCTTTGGCGACAAGCTCACGGTCATTTACGATATTGATGAAGAGGTCAACTGCGTGATCCCGAGCCTGCTTATCCAGCCGCTGGTCGAAAACGCGATTGTTCACGGTATTCAGCCCTGTAAAGGCAAAGGCGTCGTCACCATCAGCGTCACCGAAAGCGGCAACCGGGTGCGGATTGCCGTGCGCGATACCGGCCATGGGATTGATCCAAAAGTCATTGAGCGCGTGGAGTCTAACGAAATGCCGGGGAATAAAATCGGTCTGCTGAACGTGCACCACCGGGTCAAGCTGCTTTACGGCGACGGGCTGCATATTCAACGTCTTGAGCCGGGTACCGAAATTGCTTTTTACGTCCCGAATGAGCGCTCCCGCGCGCATACGACGACATCACTATTGCCCCAGGTGGAGTAACCCATGAAAGTTATCATCGTAGAAGATGAATTCCTGGCTCAACAGGAGCTCACCTGGCTTATCAAAACCCACAGCCAGATGGAGATTGTGGGTACATTTGATGATGGTCTGGACGTGCTGAAATTTTTGCAGCATAACCGGGTCGATGCGATTTTCCTGGATATCAATATCCCGTCGCTGGATGGCGTATTGCTGGCGCAAAACATCAATCAGTTTGCCCATAAGCCGTTTATTGTGTTCGTTACCGCCTGGAAAGAGCACGCCGTAGAGGCCTTCGAGCTGGAGGCGTTTGACTATATTCTTAAGCCTTATCAGGAGTCGCGGATTGTCAGCATGCTGCAAAAGCTGGAGGCCGCCTGGCAGCAGCAAACCGCCCCCGCCAGCCCGACGGTACGCGAAAACGACACCATAAATCTGGTCAAAGACGAGCGCATCATCGTGACCCCGGTCAACGATATCTACTACGCCGAAGCGCACGAAAAGATGACGTTTGTCTATACCCGACGGGAATCGTACGTGATGGCGATGAACATTACCGAATTCTGCAGTAAGCTCCCGGCTGCCCACTTTTTCCGCTGCCACCGGTCGTTTTGCGTGAATTTAAATAAGATCCGCGAGATCGAACCGTGGTTTAACAACACCTACATTTTGCGTCTGAAGGATCTGGATTTTCAGGTGCCGGTAAGCCGCAGCAAAGTGAAAGAGTTTCGTCAGCTGATGCACCTGTAAAGAAAACGCCCTCTCCTGCGGGAGAGGGCTCTGCGTCAGAGGATTTGACCGAGAACCTGACGCAGATGGGCCCCGGAACCCAGCAGTCCTGGATTGTCATGCACGATCAGATAAACCGGAATGTCCTGCACGTAGCTTCTGAAACGCCCTTTATCTTCAAACCCGCCGCGGAAGCCCGAGGCTTTAAAAAAGTCGAGGAAGCGCGGTACGATCCCGCCCGCAATATAGACCCCACCGAAGGTGCCCAGCGTCAGCGCCAGGTTGCCGCCGAAACGTCCCATGATCACGCAAAACAGCGACAGGGCACGACGGCAGTCAATGCAGCTGTCCGCCAGCGCGCGTTCGGTGACGTCTTTTGGCTGCAGGTTTTCCGGCAGACGACCGTCTGATTTCACAATCGCGCGGTACAGATTCACCAGTCCCGGACCTGAAAGAACGCGCTCCGCGGAGACGTGGCCGATCTCAGCGCGTAACTCTTCGAGGATAATGCCCTCTTCTTCGCTGTTAGGCGCAAAGTCTACGTGGCCGCCTTCACCCGGCAGGCTTACCCAGCGCTGAGCAACATGCACCAGATGCGACACGCCGAGGCCGGTACCGGCACCGTAAACCGCAATCGGCTTGCCTTCGACCGGTTCAGCGCCGCCAAACTGGATCAGATGCTCTGGCTTCAGCATCGGGATCGCCATAGACACCGCGGTGAAGTCATTGATGATTTCAAGGTGCGAAAAACCGAGGTTTTTTTTCATCTCGGCGATGGAGAATGCCCAGGTATGGTTGGTCATTGCGACCCAGTCGCCGGTTATCGGGCAGGCTATCGCGATGCAGCCATCTTCAACGCTCACCTGATGCTCTTCCAGATAGACGCGGACAACGGCTTCAAGGCTTGGATAATCCAGCCCGGAATAGGTTTTCGCCCGGGAAATCTCACCGCTACTAACATCGCACAATGCGAGGCGCGCGTTCGTGCCGCCCACATCACCTACCAAAGCATACTTTGTCATTCTTCTACTGCTCCGCTAAAGTCAGAATAAATCTTTGGGACACTGTAAATTCAAGGCGTGATAACAACAACGGCCATAAGGTGAATGCCCATGGATTATCGATCTTCGTCACAGAATAACTTTACCGTTTCAGCACCTTTTGCACTATTGCCATAAAGCTTAATGTGCAAAGTAACGTAATACCGTTTTGTACAAGGAAATCATCATGCTCCACCCGCGAGCCAGAACCATGCTGTTGCTGGCAATTCCGGCGCTAATTATTGGCGTGGCCTCAAGTCTGGTGCTCATTGTCGTGATGAAAGTCGCGTCGGTGCTGCAAGCCATGTTATGGACGGCGCTTCCGACAAAACTGGGGGTCAGCGCTGATTCTCCTGCCTGGATCATTGTGATGCTGACGTTGACCGGTATTGCGGTAGGCCTGGTGATCCGTTTCAGTCCCGGCCATGCCGGCCCCGATCCGGCGCAGGAACCGCTGATTGGCGCCCCGGTTCCCCCTTCGGCACTGCCCGGGCTGCTCATTGCGTTGATTATCGGTCTGGCCGGCGGCGTCAGCCTGGGGCCGGAGCATCCGATAATGGCGGTGAATATTGGCCTGGCGGTTTTCCTCGGTTCACGCATTTTGCCCCGCGTCGGCGCGCTGGACTGGACCATCCTCGCCTCCGCAGGCACCATCGGGGCGCTTTTCGGCACGCCCGTCGCTGCCGCACTGATCTTTTCTCAGACGCTCAGCAGCAATAACGACGTCCCGCTGTGGGATAAGCTGTTTGCCCCGCTGATGGCAGCAGCCGCTGGCGCGCTGACGACCAGCCTGTTTTTCCATCCCCACTTCTCACTCTCCCTCCCCCACTACGGCCAAATGCAGATAGCCGATATTTTCAGCGGCGCCATCGTCGTCGCGATCGCCATCGCGCTGGGAATGGTGGCGGTATGGTGTCTTCCTCGCCTGCACCGGCTGATGCATAAACTCAAACACCCGGTGTTAGTTCTGGGGGCTGGTGGTTTGATCCTCGGTATTTTAGGGGCAATCGGCGGGACGGTGACGTTGTTCAAAGGTCTGGATGAGATGCAGCAGCTGGCCTTCAGCCAGGTGTTTAGCGTCTCCGACTATCTGCTGTTTGCCTTGATTAAGCTGGCCGCGCTGGTGGTGGCTGCAGCCTGCGGTTTCCGCGGAGGACGCATTTTCCCGGTGGTCTTTGTCGGCGTAGCGCTGGGGCTGATGCTGCACGAACACGTCGATGCGGTGCCTGCGGCCATTACCGTCTCTTGCTCTATTCTGGGGCTGGTTCTGGTGGTCACACGCGACGCCTGGCTCAGCCTGTTTATGGCGGCGGTAGTGGTACCCGATTCGACGCTTTTCCCCCTGCTCTGTATCGTGATGTTGCCCGCCTGGCTCCTGCTGGCGGGCAAACCGATGATGATGGCCTGGCGAAACGACAAGTAATCAGGCGCTATTGCGCGCTTCCAGCGCTTTAGTAATCGCCCCCAGCAGCGGGGGGATATCGGCCTTCGGCAGCATCACCTCAATCAGCGAGAGCCGCTCGTGGTGCGCGACTTTTTCCAGTACGTCCGCCAGTTCCTCCGCTTCACTGACTCGCCAGCTCTGGGCCTGAGGATCAAGGCTCAGAGCCTGCGGGATTTGCGTCCAGTTCCATAGCGCAATATCGTTATATCGCTGTTCCGGCCCGTGGATCGCTCTTTCCACCGTGTACCCTTCGTTGTTAAGGACCAGAATGATCGGGTGTTGTTTATCCCGCAGCATCGAGCCAAGCTCCTGTATGGTGAGCTGCGCCGCGCCATCCCCCGTCAGCACAATCACGCGCCGGTTTGGGCAGGCGGTTTGCGCGCCAAACGCTGCGGCCAGGGTGTAGCCGATCGATCCCCACAGCGGCTGGACGATAAAATTCACATCAGCCGGAAGACGGAGGTCGATCGCGCCGAAGGCCGAGGTGCCCTGATCCGCAAGGATGATGTCTCCCGGGCGGATAAACGTCTGCAACGTTTTCCAGAAATTGTCCTGCGTCAGCGAGCCATCAGGCTGCGGATATGCCATCGCGCTTTGAGACGATGGTACAGGCGTATCGTGCACGTGCTGTTTACACAGCTCCACCAGCGTTTCGATCGCCTGAAGCATGGGGATGCCGGTAAACCAGACGTCACCGACGCGTGAGGCATGAGGCTGTACTTCAATTGTTTGTGACGGGGTTAGCTGATGCGTGAAGCCGGCGGTCAGGGTATCGGTAAATCGCGTCCCGATGCACAGTACCGTGTCTGCCCCTTCAATCGCCTCTTTAACGGCACCGGCGCTTGCCGAACCGCTATACGTGCCGTAAAACCCGGCGTGACGTTCGTCAAATATCCCTTTACCCATCAGCATAGTGGCGTGTGCCATCGGCACGTCCTTGACCCATTTCTGTAGGGCATGCTTCAGGCCATGGCGCAGGACAAGGAAATCGGCCAGCAGCGCCGTACGCTTGCTCATGGCCAGCCTGTTCTCAGCGGCGTCCCGGAACGCTTTCAGGCAGGCGCTATCGGCATGCGTGTGCCTGAAAGTGAGAGCGTTTACAGGAGGCGTGGCGGCTTTTTTTGCCACATCCGCAGGCAACATCAGATAGCCTGGGCGACGCTCCCGGAGCATGGTAGTTAATACCCGGTCAATCTCGTAACAGGCGTTTTGTTCGGTCAGAATCGCCTGTGCAACGGTGATCGGTTCGCTCATATGGTAAAAATGACGAAACTCACCGTCGCCCAACGTATGGTGCAGCAACTCTCCTCTTTGCTGTGACGCCGTACCCGGCGCGCCTACAATATGCAATACCGGAACGTGCTCAGCGTAGCTGCCCGCAATGCCGTTCATGGCGCTTAACTCTCCTACACCAAATGTCGTCAGCAGCGCGGCAAAGCCCTTACATCGGGCGTATCCGTCCGCGGCATAGGAGGCGTTTAACTCGTTGGCACAGCCCACCCAACAGATATCCGGGCTGTCTATCACATGGTCGAGAAACTGCAGGTTATAGTCGCCCGGCACGCCAAACAGATGATCGGCTCCACAATCTGTAAGACGGTCCAGCAGGTAATCGGCGACGCAGTATGGGGTACGCATGAACAGGTATCCTTCTAATGTTGACCTCACCTTGAGTATTAAATAAGCGTGATGACTGTCCAGAATTGGCGATAAGAAGAGCATGGAAAGAATGCTTTACAAAAAATGCTGCGCTATGCTGCTTTTTTTCACGTTAATGTAAACGCATACACTGATTTTTTTCTTTAGCGCCAGAGGTCATGAGAATGGGTTATCAGCCGGACAAAAATCGTTATCGGACAATGGAGTATCGTCGCTGCGGGCAAAGCGGACTCAGGTTGCCCGCCATCTCGCTTGGGCTGTGGCATAACTTTGGCGACACCACGCTTATCGAAAACAGCCGTCAACTTTTACAGCGCGCGTTCGATCTGGGCATTACGCATTTCGACCTTGCCAACAACTATGGCCCGCCGCCGGGATCGGCCGAACGTAATTTCGGCCGTATTTTGCAGGAGGATTTCCTGCCCTGGCGCAACGAGCTGATCGTCTCTACCAAAGCAGGTTATACCATGTGGGAAGGCCCTTACGGCGACTGGGGGTCACGCAAATATCTGCTGGCAAGCCTCGATCAAAGCCTGAAGCGCATGGGGCTGGAGTATGTGGATATCTTCTATCATCACCGTCCTGACCCACAAACGCCGCTGCTGGAAACCATGAAAGCGCTTGACCATGCGGTGCGCCAGGGAAAGGCCCTGTATGTCGGGTTATCCAACTACCCTGCGGAACTGGCCCGCAAGGCCATTGATATCCTTGACGATCTGGGTACGCCCTGCCTGATCCACCAGCCGAAATACTCCCTTTTTGAACGAGCGCCGGAAGAGGAACTGCTGAACGTGCTGCAGGAAAAAGGGGTCGGCTGCATTCCTTTCTCGCCGCTGGCCGGTGGACAATTGACCAACCGCTATCTCAACGGCATTCCGGCAGACTCACGCGCGGCAAGCGCCAGTCAGTTCCTGAACCCTGACCAGATCACCGAAGAGAAACTGGAGAAGGTAAGAAAGCTAAACGCCATGGCGGAAGAGCGCGGTCAGAAGTTGTCCCAGATGGCTCTGGCCTGGGTATTACGCCATGAGAACGTGACGTCAGTGCTGATTGGGGCAAGTAAAACGGCTCAGATTGATGACGCCGTGGGGATGCTGCAAAACCGCCATTTCTCTGCTGAAGAACTGGTCCGTATTGATACGATCCTGAACAGCTCAAATTAAAATCACTTTTAGCAAAAAGTGCTCTCATTCCGCAATTCGGAGTTGAGGCGATGAAACGAGGCTTTACCAACTCGTAATATTGCGTTAACAGGCCCCACAAGGGCCCCGATCGTGAAGGAGAAAGAGTATGTTCAGGTCACTGATTCTTGCAGCGGTATTACTGGCTTCAGCCCCGCTGATCGCCAATGCGGGCGAAATCACCCTGTTGCCATCAGTAAAATTACAAATTGGCGATCGTGACGACTACGGCAGATACTGGGACGGTGGCTACTGGCGCGACCGTGACTACTGGAACCGTCACTATGAGTGGCGCGGAGACCGCTGGTGGAAACATGATAACGGCAGACACCGCGGCTGGTATAAAGACAACGCGTATGAGCGCGGCTACCGTGAAGGATGGAACGATCGTGACGACCATCGTGGCGGCTGGGATCGCGGCGGAAGAGGACGCGGCGGCCACGGTCATGGCCACGGTCATCATTAATGCAAAAAGGAGCCTCCCGGCTCCTTTTTCTTTTAGAGTCCCAACGCGGTGCCAACCAGCAGCCACAGGTTCAGCGCCACTACCACTACCACGATGGCCCATCCGGCCCGTTTCACCAGCGTTGAGTTGACCAGTTCGCCCATCAGGTTTTTGTTGCTGGTAAAAATCAGCAGCGGCACCAGCGCCAGCGCGATACCAAAGCTCAGCAGCACCTGGCTCATGACCAGAATTCGCGTAGGATCGAGCCCCATCAGGATCACGATAAATGACGGGAGCATGGTGACGGAGCGACGAACCCACAGCGGAATATGGAAGCGGACAAACCCCTGCATCACCACCTGGCCTGCCAGCGTGCCCACCACCGTAGAAGAAAGACCGGCAGCCACCAGGCTGAGACCAAATATCGTGGCGGCAGCATGGCTCAGTAAGGGCTCCAGCGTAAGATAAGCCTGGTCGAGATCGGCAATACCGGTGTGGCCGTTAAAGTGGAAAGCGGCAGCAGCGGTAGCCATCATCGCCAGATTTACAAACCCCGCGATGGTCATGGCAATCGCCACGTCCCATTTGGTGGCGGAGTAACGCTCTTTGCGCGTCCCGCCGTGCAGATGCTGAGTCAGCGAGGAGTGCAGGTAAATCACATGCGGCATGATGGTCGCCCCCAACACCCCGGCGGCCAGGAACACCGCTTCCGAGGTTGGCAGGCTTGGGATTGCCATTCCTTTCCCGAGCTGCACCAGATTCGGCTGTGAGAAAATCAGCTCGACGATATAGGCCGCCGCGACAAACAGCAGCAGACCGCCGATAACCTTCTCCAGCGGCTTTTGACCCCGACGCTGCAGCATCAGGATCAGGAAAGTGGCAATCCCGGTCAGTACCGCCCCCTGCAACAGCGACACGCCCAGAATCAGCTTAAAGCCGATCGCTGCGCCGATAAATTCAGCGAGATCAGTGGCCATGGCGATGATTTCCGCCTGAACCCAGTAGAGCCAGACGGCCGGACGCGGATAATGGTCGCGAATTTGCTCTGCCAGGTTTTTACCTGTGGCAATCCCCAGCTTTGCGGAGAGCATCTGAATCAGCATCGCCATCAGGTTAGCCCAGACGACCACCCACAGCAGCTTATAGCCGAAGCTGGCCCCGGCCTGAATATTGGTCGCAAAGTTACCTGGATCGATATAGCCAATGGCAGCGATGAACGCAGGTCCCATTAATGCGAACCGCAACTTGCGCGCGGCTCTGCCACTGCTACCCTCTACGCGACTGTTTGTCATTTCTGCCTCTGAAATATAGCCTTTGCTATGTTTAATGCTATCAAAATGAGAATGATTATCAAGATCATTTGTGATGTTTACAGTGATTTCTCTGATAGTTTTGAACGATAGACGGGCGGGTAAGTGGGGCGATCTAACAGAAACTCAAATCGCGCGCGCTTTTGTGAAGACTAGCACACAAACTTAACTTTTCACTCATTTACCTAACATAACAAAAATGTATTGTGGATCACTATTTTTGAGACTCGTCACAGGATGTAACTATAGTGTGTCCTCGATCTCGTTTTCTTTTCGCTTGTTACATAGAATGTGCACGAAAATTAAACCTGCCTCATATTTGGAGCAAATATGGACCGCGTCCTTCATTTTGTCCTGGCACTTGTTGTCGTTACTGCACTTGCATTGCTGGTCAGCACAGACCGCAAAAAAATTCGTATCCGTTATGTTGTCCAGCTGCTGGTCATTGAAGTTTTACTTGCGTGGTTCTTCCTGAACTCCAACGTAGGCCTCGGCTTCGTAAAAGGCTTCTCCGAAATGTTCGAAAAACTGCTCGGATTCGCCAATGAAGGGACCAACTTTGTCTTCGGTAAAATGAACGACGAAGGTCTGGCGTTCTTCTTCCTGAAGGTGCTCTGCCCTATCGTCTTCATCTCCGCGCTGATCGGTATTCTGCAGCACATCCGCGTTCTGCCGTTCGTTATTCGTGGAATTGGTTTCCTGTTATCCAAAGTGAACGGCATGGGCAAGCTGGAATCCTTCAACGCCGTCAGTTCCCTGATCCTCGGTCAGTCTGAGAACTTCATCGCGTATAAAGATATTCTCGGCAAAATGTCCCGCAACCGCATGTACACCATGGCGGCAACCGCAATGTCTACCGTGTCCATGTCTATCGTGGGCGCGTATATGACCATGCTGGAGCCAAAGTATGTTGTTGCGGCGCTGGTTCTGAACATGTTCAGCACCTTTATCGTTCTGTCGCTGATCAACCCGTACCGCGTTGACGCAAGCGAAGAGAACATTCAGATGTCAAACCTGCACGAAGGCCAAAGCTTCTTCGAAATGCTGGGTGAGTACATTCTGGCGGGCTTCAAAGTGGCGATTATCGTTGCCGCCATGCTGATCGGCTTCATTGCGCTGATTTCTGCGCTGAACGCTCTGTTCGCTGCGGTGCTGGGTATCTCCTTCCAGGGTATTCTGGGCTACATCTTCTACCCTGTTGCATGGGTGATGGGTGTTCCTGCTCACGAAGCGCTGCAGGTGGGCAGTATCATGGCAACCAAACTGGTTTCTAACGAATTCGTTGCGATGATGGATCTGCAGAAAATTGCCAGCACGCTCTCTCCGCGCGCGGAAGGCATTCTGTCCGTGTTCCTGGTTTCCTTCGCGAACTTCTCGTCCATCGGGATTATCGCGGGCGCAATTAAAGGTCTGAACGAAGAACAGGGCAACGTGGTTTCTCGCTTTGGCCTGAAGCTGGTTTACGGCTCTACGCTGGTGAGCGTTCTGTCTGCTTCTATCGCAGCACTGGTACTCTGACGTTTAGCGTTAAACAAAACCGGGAGCCTGGCTCCCGGTTTTTTTATGCCCGCAATTCTTCCAGCGGTTTGGGTTTGCCTATCAGGTAGCCCTGCAGGTAATCCACGCCGAAACGAAGCAGCATCTCCCGCTGCGCCGGTGTTTCGACGTATTCCGCTACGACGCACAGCGATTTCGTCTTCGCCAGATTACACATCGACTGCACGATCATCGCATCCATATCATCAGTACAAATGTCTTTAATAAAGCAGCCGTCAATTTTAATGATGTCTGCCTGCAGGCGTCTGAGGCGCTCGTAGTTGGCGTAGCCGGTACCAAAATCATCTATGGCAATCCGGAAACCGTAATCCCGCAGCTGCTGAATATTGTGGATGCTGCAGCCTGAATTTGAGAAGGCCTGCTCTTCGGTAATCTCAATCACGACGGACTGAGGCGCAACGCCATACCGTTCAAAGAGCGCACAAATCTCGGACGCCACCTCTTTTTGCATCAGCGTGAGCGGCATCAGATTAACGGAGAAACGGGCGCCAGCCTGCGTTGAAGGGTGATCGCGCAGCCACAGCAGTAATTTCTCCATGACGCACATATCAAACCGGTGGCTGAGGTTGAACTGGGCAATCAACGGAATAAAGCGGTCAGGAGTGAAGATCTCGCCCTCGCTCTCCATACGCGCCAGAATTTCGTAGTAGCCGCTCCCGTCCGCCTTCTGGATCGGTTGCGCGTATAAATGGAACTGGCCCACCTCCAGCGCATGCTTAATCCGCGCCAGCATCAGGACTCGCTCTGTCGTCTGCCCTGATGCCGCCTCAAGGCTATTCGTGAGCGCAAGCACGTTGTTTGTTGTTCCGCAGGATTGCTCAGCCAGCCAGCTCAGTTGCCCCAGCGTGTGGTGCAACTTTTCGCCGTTTTCCACCATTCCCCAGGACGCGCCAAATTCAATATCCAGCCCGGTGTTGTTCCAGAAAATCTTACGGCTGTTCAGTCGATCAACCATATGCTGGAGGCGCTCAGCGGTTCCCGGGCCCAGTAATACCAGCACAAGCTCGCTTCCGGGAAGCTGGAAGAGCGTCTCATCTTTTTGCAGGAGAGGCTGCAGCGACGTTGCGATCGTACGTTTGCAATGGACCCGCATGAGGATCCCATAATGGCGGCTCAAAAATTCCAGGTTATCCATACGCAGAATGCTAACTTTTGCATCAGGGTGAATCTCAAGATAATCCTCCAGCGCACGAATATTGGGCAATCCGGTCAGCGGATCGGTGAGTGCCCTCCCCTGCCAGCCCCGCTTAAGCCACTCGCTGCGCTGATAAATGCGCGACATGTAAAGCAGACAGATCGCGAACGAGATAAGCACGGACAGAATAAAAGAGAGCGAATGGCCCGATTCCACCCCGTTAAGGAAGTTGTAGTTGTAGGTCAACAGCAGGAGTGCAGATACAGCCCACAGCAGAGAAATTAACGCATAGGTCAGTCGGCTTATCGCTAAGGTAAAAAGAATAAAAATCAGCGGCATCAAATAGCCCGCAATGACGGGAGATTCAAAAGGACCACATAAAATGACGAGAATGAAACTTAAAAGCATCAGCCAGACAAAAATATATAATGAATTCTTGTGAAAAAACACGGACTTCACGCTTCGTCGCCAGAAATTTATTGCATAACGAGGATTAATTATCATTCTTAACGGGTAATAGAACATCATGGTAAAAATCAATGCCGCACATATCAGGCTTTGTATATCCACAACGTTATAAATAACCGTCCCTTCGCCGAAAAAGGTCGAAATTGTCACCGGAAAATCAAACAAATAGCCGGCCAAATACATCGACAGCTTAATACCTATCGGCACCATAAAACCGAGCCAGAATATCCGTAATCCGATGTGCTTGTTAGGGATGCAGTAACGCCAACGCTTACCCAGCATGATACGCAGAAGGCCGCACGCCGCGAACAACGCAAAGGTCTGACAGAACAGTAATACTGAATATTGTAGCGGTGCTAAATTCACATAGAATAAATTAGTGACAGTAAAACCTAACAAAATAGGAAGAATAGCCCTGCGCCCAAATAGCAGAATCACCGCCAGCATTACGCTTAAAGGTAACCATGCTAAATAAACGTCGTGACCATTAACAATTGCGCGGGGAGAGAGATAACGGGAGACAGGTACCGAAATCAGGCACAGAGCCAGGGCAATCATAAATATCTTTACATTATTGTAAGTTTTTCTATTCATTAACCAGGGCGTTATTTTCCGAGAGAATTATTGACCGGATGGATAATATGTTTATTAATTGCGCGAATCAAGTTCAAGTCTATTTTTAGACTGGTTTATTGATGCCGATTGAGGTGAGGTACAGAAATACCTTCTTTTTGATAACAAAATAGGGTGGCGGGTGTTACAAACACATAAAAAAAACCCTCGTCTTTTGACGAGGGTTTACAATTTTGGTGGAGCTAAGCGGGATCGAACCGCTGACCTCTTGCATGCCATGCAAGCGCTCTCCCAGCTGAGCTATAGCCCCACATGTTACTTTACTGACCGCACTCTGTTGGCTTCAGAGTTTGGTGGAGCTAAGCGGGATCGAACCGCTGACCTCTTGCATGCCATGCAAGCGCTCTCCCAGCTGAGCTATAGCCCCATCGTAAAGCTGTCATGTTGACGGGCGGCATAATATGAATTCCGCCGCGGAGTGTCAACGGCAAAATCAATCCCAGCCATTCAATCGCCGAAAAATCATGCAAATGAATCACTTTGCGAGCCTGCTCGCAGCCAGGAGTTAAGCCTGTCACGTTTTCACGTAAAACGGTGCTATAAAATGAGCCGTTAATTAACCCCACTGATATTCAGGAAATTGCATGATCAAGGAACGAATGACGCCAGAAGAGTTAGCCCTCCTCACTGGCTATAGCCGCCAGACCATCAATAAATGGGTACGCAAAGAGGGTTGGATTACATCACCAAAACCAGGCGTCCAGGGCGGGAAAGCTCGCCTGGTACATGTGAACGAAAAAGTCCGTGACTTTATCCGCAGCGCACGTCGGGCAAGTGAAACGTCCGAACTGCCAGAAGGCGTCAGTCATGATAGTTCGCTTCACACGCTGCTCCTGACGCTGGCCAATGAAATGACGCCGGAAGAGCAGAAGCAGATGACATCGCTGTTAATGCGGGAAGGGATTACCGGCTTGTTGCAACGTTTAGGGATTCGCGATCAGAACTGATATGAAAAAACTACGCAGTAAAATGACCACGGAAGAGCTGGCGGAGAGTTTGGGCGTTGCCAGACAAACGGTTAATCGCTGGATACGTCAGCAGGGATGGAAAACCGAAGCCCTGAACGGCGTGAAGGGTGGTCGCGCGCGGCTCATTCATATTGATGCGCGCGTGAAGGAACATATTATGAGCCTCCCGGCGATCCGTAACCGTCAGGCGGTTTACCATCTCGCTGAGGTCACCGCTTCATACAGTGAACCCTCTTCAAACCTGTCTCCGGGCATTATTGAGACGCTGGAGAGTATGACTCAGCCAGAGCAGAGGCGTCTGGACGCCTTATTGAAACGCGAAGGCATACACGGCTTTCTTACGCGGCTCGGTCTCACGGAAAAAGAGGCATAAAAAAACGGCAGGTTACCCTGCCGTTTTTTATCTGAGGCCTAATTACTGCTGATTTTCACGTTCAGCGATAAAGTCCAGCGCCTTGTTAATGCGCGCCACGCTGCGTGACTTGCCGATCGCGTGAACCGTCACATCCAGCGCCGGAGACTGACCCGCCCCGGTCACCGCAACGCGCAGTGGCATGCCGACTTTACCCATACCGACTTCCAGTTCGTCTGCCGTCGCCTGAATGGCGTGATGCACATTCTCAGCGGTCCACTCGGTAAGGGCCGCCAGCTTGTCACGCACCACTTCCAGCGGCTGACGCGCAACCGGACGGAGGTGCTTCTTCGCGGCGTCCGCGTCGAACTCATCAAACTCTTCATAGAAGTAGCGGCAGCTTTCGGCAATCTCTTTCAGCGTTTTGCAGCGCTCGCCGAGGAGTTTCACCAGGTCCGCCAGCTCAGGGCCAGTGCGGGTATCAATCTTTGCCTGCTCAATGTGCCACTGCAGATACGTCGCTACATATTCAGGCTGCATGGTATTGATATAGTGATGGTTCAGCCACAGGAGCTTGTCGGTATTAAATGCGCTCGCTGATTTGCTTACAGAGCTCAGAGAGAACAGTTCGATCATCTCTTCGCGGCTAAAGATCTCCTGGTCACCGTGGGCCCAGCCCAGACGCACCAGATAGTTCAGCAGCGCTTCCGGCAGATAGCCGTCGTCGCGATACTGCATAACGCTTACCGCACCGTGACGTTTAGACAGTTTTTTCCCGTCGTCACCGTTGATCATGGAGACGTGCGCATAGACAGGCACAGGGGCGTTCAGCGCTTTCAGGATGTTAATCTGGCGTGGCGTATTGTTGATATGGTCTTCACCACGGACAACGTGGGTAATTTCCATATCCCAGTCGTCAACCACAACGCAGAAGTTGTAGGTTGGAGAACCGTCGGTACGACGGATGATCAGATCGTCCAGCTCCTGGTTGCTGAATTCAATTGGGCCACGGATCTGGTCGTCAAAGATCACCGATCCCTCTTGCGGGTTAGCAAAACGCACCACGCAAGGTTCATCAGCAGCATGCTCGCTATGGTCGTGGCGGCAGCGGCCGTCATAACGCGGCTTTTCACCGTTAGCCATCTGCGCTTCACGCAGTTCATCCAGACGCTCTTTAGAGCAGTAGCATTTATACGCCGTGCCCGCGACCAGCATCTCATCAATGACGGCGTTATAGCGGTCAAAGCGTTTGGTCTGGAAGTAAGGACCTTCATCCCATTCCAGATTCAGCCAGTTCATCCCATCCATAATGGCTTCAATTGCTTCTGGCGTGGAGCGCTCAAGATCGGTGTCTTCAATACGCAGCACGAACTCACCTTTGTTGTGGCGTGCGAAAAGCCAGGAATAGAGAGCGGTACGTGCACCACCGACGTGCAGATAGCCTGTCGGGCTCGGCGCGAAGCGAGTTTTGATTTTCATGAAATGGCCTTACGTTATAAAGATGCCGGCAATCGGCAAATTCTGGGGAAAAAACGATGGGCAATATTCTATCACTGTGGGGGGAATCCTCAATGTTGATCCCTTTATCGTGACCGAGTTTGCGATTTTTGTTTAGAAATCATGCGCCACAGCCCGTTTCGCGATCGTTTTGTTTAATTTTACGACGAACGAATAAAAACTTTAGAAAATGCGTTGACTCATTTTCAACTCTCCCTATAATGCGACTCCACACAGCGGGGGTGATTAGCTCAGTTGGTAGAGCATCTCCTTTACACGGAGGGGGTCGGCGGTTCGAGCCCGTCATCACCCACCATCTACTTCGGTAGACTCGCAGTGTAGATAAGAATTGAGATTGGGCGATTAGCTCAGTTGGTAGAGCATCTCCTTTACACGGAGGGGGTCGGCGGTTCGAGCCCGTCATCGCCCACCATTCTCACCTTATCGCAGCAGTTCCGAAATGGGCGATTAGCTCAGTTGGTAGAGCATCTCCTTTACACGGAGGGGGTCGGCGGTTCGAGCCCGTCATCGCCCACCATTTCGGGTCGTTAGCTCAGTTGGTAGAGCAGTTGACTTTTAATCAATTGGTCGCAGGTTCGAATCCTGCACGACCCACCAATGTAGAAAGGCGCCCTAAAGGCGCCTTTTTGCTATCTGCAGTTTGTCTACTTCCGGCTTCCAGTAACTTTACCGCACCATCAATACTGATTGTGTATCGATGCAACTCCCTGCCAGATATGGCAGTTTTGCTCAAGCTAATCCCGTCGGTGCCGATACCTCTGTTTTATAACGCGAGGAAAAAGTATGACGACCATTCAGGCTTCAACCCAACAGATTCAAACCAGCGGCGCGAGTGGAACTTCGAGCAGTAACGATATCTCTGCGCAAATCACCCGCATTCTCGACAAGATCAAAAAGCTGACTCAACAGTTAAAAGAGCTGGCGAACAGCCCTGTCAGCACCGATGAGAAGAAGAAGCAGCAGGAACTTATTCAGACCCAGATCAAAGTGCTGCAGGCGCAGCTCGCCGCGCTGCAGCGCCAGCAGGCCGAAGAGGCCCAGAAGAAGCAGGATCAAAAGCTGGGCAAAGTGGAAGGGGTAAATAGCCCGTCAGACACTAATCAGATTGATATCTACATCTAATCTCCTGATGCGTTAAACAGTGGGTCGCGTATGCGGGCTTCGGTTAATCGTTGTGCCTGGATACGCACCACTTCCCAGATAGCCTGCGCCGCCCCCGAGAGTGAGCGATTTTTTCGCCGCACCAGCATCAGCTTTCGCTCGACAACGGGCGTTAATCGCCTGACGGCCAGCCGGCTTCCCTGCGGCAGGGGAAGCGCCAGGGCGGGCAAGACGCTGATGCCAATGCCGGCTTCTACCATCGGAAACAGCGTCGCCGGGTGGCCAATCTCCTGCACGATAGTTGCCTTTACTCCCTGATTCACCAGCGCGGAATCAATCAGCGGACGGCTGCCCGAGGCATAATCCTGTAAAACCAGGTTCGCGCCCTGCAGGGATTGCCAGCTGACCTCCGGCAACCTGGCCAGCGGGTCGTCGTCACGGCAGAGCAGCAAAAAGGGCTCAGAAAGTACGCTTTCGCACGCCAGATCGCTCACCTGACCGGGATCGATAACAATACCAAAATCCACATCGCCCTGGCGGATGCTCTCCAGCACCCACTGCTGCGGCCTGTCATGCAGGACAAAATCAATGTCCGGGTAGCGATGACTGCCCTCGGCAATACACTGCGGGATAAGGTGCGCAGAGATTGTCTGACTGGCCGCGACGCGCACGGTCCCCGAAAGCTGCTGCCCCAGCCTCCCCACGTCTCTGAGCGTGCTGTTTAGCTCATCCAGCAATCGTTCAAGACGCAGGGCGAGCTGCTGCCCCGCTTCGGTAAGCACCACTTCGCGCGTGGTGCGGTCAAGCAACTTCACCCCGGTCTGATTCTCCAGCTCTTTCACGCTGTGGCTGACCGCCGACTGGCTCAGGCCGATCGTCTCCCCTGCCCGGCTAAAGCTGCGGGCGTGAGCGACGGTGACGAAAATACGAAGCTGACGTAAGGAATAATTCATCTGTTTCATTCATGAATGGATGCAATAAATCAATTTTATTTCTCAAATAGAAAAAAGCACAATAGCGACATCTGATTTCAGGAGTCATTATGAAACTATTTCGTATTCTTGATCCGTTCACGCTTACCCTGGTGGTTACCGTTTTACTGGCCTCGTTTTTCCCGGCCCGTGGCGCTTTCGTCCCGTTCTTTGAAGGGCTGACGACGGCCGCCATCGCACTGCTGTTCTTTATGCACGGTGCAAAACTCTCCCGCGAAGCCATTATTGCCGGCGGTAGCCACTGGCGGCTGCATCTCTGGGTAATGTGCAGCACGTTCATTCTGTTCCCAATCCTCGGGGTGCTGTTTGCCTGGTGGGCGCCGGTTAACGTCGACCCGGCGCTCTACACCGGTTTCCTGTATCTCTGTATTCTTCCGGCTACCGTGCAGTCCGCCATTGCCTTTACCTCTCTCGCGGGAGGAAACGTTGCGGCCGCGGTTTGCTCGGCATCGGCATCCAGCCTGTTAGGGATTTTCGTTTCCCCACTGCTGGTGGGCCTGCTGATGAACATGCACGGTGCGGAAGGTAACCTTGAGCAGGTTGGAAAAATCTGCCTGCAGCTGCTGCTCCCGTTTGTCCTGGGGCATTTATCCCGTCCATGGACCGGGGCGTTCGTGGCAAAGCACAAGAAATGGATCTCAAAAACCGACCAGTCGTCGATTCTGCTGGTGGTCTATTCCGCCTTCAGCGAAGCGGTCGTGAACGGGATCTGGCATAAGGTAGGCGCAGGCTCGCTGCTATTTATCGTGGTGGTCAGCCTCGTACTGCTGGCGATTGTGATTGCGGTAAACGTCTTTGTGGCACGCAGGTGCGGCTTCAGCAAAGCGGATGAAATCACCATTGTCTTCTGCGGTTCCAAAAAGAGCCTGGCGAACGGTATCCCGATGGCCAACATTCTGTTCCCGACCTCGGTGATTGGGATGATGGTGCTTCCGCTGATGATTTTCCACCAGATCCAGCTGATGGTCTGCGCGGTGCTGGCGCGTCGCTACAAGCGCCAGACCGAAAAGCTGGCGCAGGAAGAGACCCGCGCCGCGAAGGCTTAAGGACGTTTAAGGGGCTGAACCAGCTGGGTCAGCCCCTCGGTTTTGATCAGTAACGTGATAGCCATCAGCTCGCCCAGCCGCCCTGCCGGGAATTCATCCTTGCGGGCAAACCACAGCAGATACTCCTCCGGCAAATCAATCAGCCTGCGGCCCTTGTATTTACCGAACGGCATCTCCGTATTGGCGATCTCAACGAGCTGTTCTTTCTCCACGTTACTCTCCTAACAGACGCATCATTTCCGCTTCGTCGATAACAGCAATGCCGAGCTCCTGGGCTTTTGCCAGCTTCGAGCCCGCCGCTTCCCCGGCGATCACCAGGTCGGTTTTCTTCGACACGCTGCCCGCCACTTTGGCCCCCAGCGCCACCAGGCGCGCTTTCGCATCGTCGCGTGAAAGCTGGCTCAGGCTGCCGGTCAGGACTACCGTTTTACCGGCGAACGGGCTGTCGATCTCTTCGGCGTTAACCACTACCGGCGCGGGCCACTTAATGCCCTCTTCCAGCAGCTTGCCGATGACTTCACGGTTGCTCTCTTCGGCGAAGAAGTTAAATACGTGCGTGGCGACCACAATGCCAACGTCAGGGACTTTCTGCAGCTCGTCGATGCTAGCCTTTTCCAGCGCCTCCAGCGTACCAAAGTACGCCGCCAGGCCCGCCGCCGTCGCCTCACCCACTTCACGGATGCCCAGCGCGTACAGGAAGCGGGCAAAGGTCGTCTCTTTTGCGGCTTCCAGCGCGTTAACCACATTCTGGGCTGACTTTGGCCCCATGCGATCCAGACCGGTCAGTTTACCTGCCGTCAGCCTGAAGAGATCCGCTGGCGTATGGACATACTCTTTCTCAACCAGCTGATCGATAATCTTGTCGCCCATGCCGTCGACGTCCATCGCCCGACGGGAGACGAAGTGCTTCAGCGACTCTTTACGCTGCGCGCCACAGATTAAGCCACCCGTACAGCGCGCCACCGCTTCACCTTCCACACGCTCAACGTCGGAGCCGCACACCGGGCAATGGGTCGGGAAGACGATCTCGCGCGTATCGGCAGGACGCTCTGACTCCACAACGTTAACCACCTGCGGGATAACGTCGCCCGCGCGGCGAATCACCACTTTGTCACCAATACGCAGGCCCAGACGTTCGATTTCATCGGCGTTATGCAGCGTGGCATTACTTACCAGCACGCCCGCAACCTGCACGGGCTCGAGACGGGCAACCGGGGTAATGGCCCCCGTACGGCCGACCTGGAACTCCACGTCGCGAACGAAGGTCATCTGCTCCTGAGCAGGGAACTTAAACGCCACCGCCCAGCGCGGCGCGCGCGCCACAAAGCCCAGCTGCTCCTGCAGCGCCAGTGAATTCACCTTGATGACGACGCCATCAATATCAAACCCGAGCGTCGGACGGTCCTCTTCCACCTTGTGATAGAACGCCAGCACCGCTTCCGGCGAGTCGCAGAGCTGAACGCGGTTGCTCACCGGCAGGCCCCACGCTTTAAACTGCAGCAGACGCCCGAGGTGCGTGTCCGGCAGCTCGCCGCCCTCAAGAATACCGACGCCGTAGCAGAAGAAAGTAAGCGGTCGCTTCGCGGTAATACGCGGGTCAAGCTGGCGCAGAGAGCCCGCCGCCGCGTTACGCGGGTTAGCAAACACCTTCCCGCCGGTGCGACGCGCCTCTTCGTTAATTTTCTCGAAGCCCGCCTGGGGCAGGAACACCTCGCCGCGCACTTCCAGACGCGCGGGAATGTTGTCACCCTGCAACTTCAGCGGGATCGCGCGGATGGTACGCACGTTGGTGGTGATGTCTTCGCCCGTCGTGCCGTCGCCACGCGTCGCGGCGCGCACCAGCACGCCGTTTTCGTAGAGAAGACTGACCGCCAGGCCATCCAGCTTGAGCTCGCAGCACCAGGTGAGGGAGTCGCTGCTTTTCAGGCGATCCTGCACGCGCTTGTTAAACGCGAGGAAGCTCTCTTCATCGAAGACGTTATCCAGCGACAGCATCGGCACCTCATGGCGCACCTGGCTGAAAGCGCCCAGCGGCTCAGCGCCGACGCGCTGGGTGGGTGAATCCGGCGTGATAAGCTCCGGATGCTGCGCCTCTAATTCGCGCAGCTCGCGCATCAGGCGGTCATATTCGGCATCCGGGACTTCCGGCGCGTCCATAACATGATAGAGATATTCATGATGGCGAAGCGTGGTTCGCAGTTCAGTGAGTTGTTGTTCGATTGAGTCCATATCGCACCATCAATGAGAAAAAACCCCCGACAGGCGGGGGTTGAGGAGGAGTTGAAGTAAACGCGACGATTACGCGTTAGCTTCCTTAACTTCGCGGATGCGGTCCTGATACTCGCGCAGCTTCTGCGGGGTCATCATTCGACGCTGATCGTCGAGCACCACGCCGCCGACTTCGTCAGCGATGTGCTGAGCGGACTGCAGCATCAGCTTAAAGTTTTGCAGTTCGTCGCCGTAAGAAGGCACCTGCATAAAGATAGTGACGCCCGGGGTCACGAAATCACCGGTCATTTCCGGATCAAAGGTGCCAGGGTTAACCATGTTGGCCAGGCTGAACAGCGACGGACCGCTACCGTCAGGGCTCAGATGGCGATGGAAAATGTTCATATCGCCAAACTTGAATCCTGCCTGTTGAATACTGTTGAGCAGCACGTCACCGTTGAGATGGCTGCCGTGATGCGCGGCCACGTTCATGATGATCACCGCTTCTTTACGCTGTGGTTTTTCAACAACCAGCTCTGGCTCTACAACGGGCTCAGGCTCAACGTGCGGGGCCGGAGCAGGCTGAGGCGCAGGCTGTGCGTGAACAGGCTGCTGCGGTTGTTGTACCGGCTGAGCAGGCTGTTGCTGCACGGGCTGCTGCACCGGCTGCTGTTGAACCGGCTGTGGCGCAGCAGGCTGCTGATAGACAGGCTGTTGCGGCGGCTGGCGCACCGGCTCTTCCACAGGCTGCGGCGCTGGCTGGCGCGGCTGTGCAGAAGCATACGGCGGTTGATACTGGTGCTGCGAAGGACGAGGCGCTTCATGCTCCCCATGGCCTGCGCCGGGCGCAGTATTGACCCGATGAACACGAACTTCACCCACGCCGTCGTCATCGCTGCCGTCGATGTCATCTTCACTGTCATCGTCGTCACGACTGGACTTCATGCGCTTCAGTGGGCGATCGCGAAACATCGAGGAACGCTCTTTACGGCTGGTCCAGAAACCATGTACCAGTAAAGCGATTATGGCGATCGCGCCAACAATGATTAATATCAGACGCAAATCCTGCATCATTATATTCTCTGTTGTTCTAACACCTTGCCACCACGGCAAACATTTACTCACTAAGAGTATTTGCCGTTTACGTCAAGTGCAAGTGTGTGCAGAGCATTCACAGCATAAAGATGAAGGAAATCGTGCTTTTTGCTGGTTTTTCGAACATTTCCGAACTGGTCATTGCTCCGTAAGTGGATAATATAGGCGGGCAATTCCACTGGTTGTGTAAAAAGGAGTACAGCCTGGCTATGGTTTCAACATCTTCTTCTCCCCCGCGCAGCGGCGTCTGGTATTTTTCTCAGGGCTGGAAACTGGTCTCCCTGCCGGGGATTCGACGCTTCGTCATTCTGCCGCTATTGATCAACATTATTCTGATGGGCGGCGCGTTCTGGTGGTTATTCACAAAGCTGGAGAGCTGGATCCCGTCGCTGATGAGTTACGTGCCGGACTGGCTGCAGTGGCTTAACTACCTGCTCTGGCCGGTGGCGGTAATCTCCGTGCTGCTGGTATTTGGGTATTTTTTCTCGACGATTGCGAACTGGATCGCCGCACCGTTTAACGGTCTGCTGGCGGAACAGCTTGAAGCGCGGCTTACCGGCGCGACGCCTCCGGACACGGGCGTGCTGGGGATCATGAAAGACCTGCCACGCATCATGAAGCGCGAGTGGCAGAAGTTTGCCTGGTACCTGCCCCGCGCGATTGTGCTGCTTATCCTATACTTTGTGCCAGGCATTGGCCAGACGGTAGCGCCGGTGCTGTGGTTCCTGTTCAGCGCCTGGATGCTGGCCATCCAGTACTGCGACTATCCGTTCGATAATCACAAGGTGCCGTTTAAAGAGATGCGCACCGCCCTGCGCAGCCAGAAGGTCGCCAATATGCAGTTTGGCGCGCTGACCAGCCTGTTCACCATGATTCCCTTCCTGAATCTGTTCATCATGCCCGTCGCCGTCTGCGGCGCGACGGCGATGTGGGTCGACTGCTACCGTGCTAAGCACGCGTTATGGAAATAATGCAAAAATGTGTAAAGCAGGGGTGGCTTATGCCGCCCCTTATTCCATACTGATCCCCATTATTTCCTTGCAGTATATAGATATGCGAATTCCTTACTTCCCCCTACCTGCTCAACAGGTATGCTGGGTCGGTATCCCAATTTCATACAGTTAAGGACAGGCCATGAGTAAGATTTATGAAGACAACTCGCTGACTATCGGTCATACGCCCCTGGTTCGACTGAACCGTATCGGTAATGGACGCATTCTGGCGAAGGTCGAATCACGTAACCCGAGCTTCAGCGTAAAATGCCGTATCGGTGCAAACATGATTTGGGATGCTGAAAAACGTGGCGTGCTGAAGCCTGGCGTTGAGCTGGTGGAACCGACCAGCGGGAACACCGGTATCGCTCTGGCCTATGTGGCTGCCGCGCGTGGCTACAAGCTGACGCTGACCATGCCAGAAACCATGAGCATCGAGCGTCGTAAGCTGCTCAAAGCGCTGGGCGCGAACCTGGTGCTGACCGAAGGCGCGAAGGGCATGAAGGGCGCCATTCAGAAAGCTGAAGAGATTGTGGCCAGCGATCCGGCGAAATATCTGCTGCTGCAGCAGTTCAGCAACCCGGCTAACCCGGAAATTCACGAGAAGACCACCGGTCCGGAAATCTGGGAAGATACCGACGGCCAGGTTGACGTCTTTATCTCCGGCGTAGGTACCGGCGGTACGCTGACCGGTGTGTCACGCTATATTAAAGGCACAAAGGGTAAAAAAGACCTGATCACCGTTGCCGTTGAGCCAACTGACTCACCGGTTATCACCCAGGCACTGGCGGGCGAAGAGCTTAAACCAGGTCCGCATAAAATTCAGGGTATTGGCGCAGGCTTCATTCCGGGCAACCTGGATCTGAAGCTGATCGATAAAGTGGTGACCATCACTAACGAAGAAGCCATTTCTACCGCGCGTCGCCTGATGGATGAAGAAGGCATTCTGGCGGGTATCTCTTCCGGTGCAGCCGTTGCGGCAGCTCTCAAGCTTCAGGAAGATGAAGCCTTTACCAACAAGAATATTGTGGTTATCCTTCCTTCTTCGGGCGAGCGTTACTTGAGCACCGCACTGTTTGCCGATCTGTTTACCGAAAAAGAACTGCAACAGTAGTGCCAGCATGTTAATAACGCGTAAAAAAGCACCTTTTCAGGTGCTTTTTTGTGGCCTGCTTCAAACTTTTGCCCCTCCTGGCATTGCTTCACCCCGTTGGGTCTGGTATTTAAACCAGCAATTATTTTGATGCGTGAAATTAATCGGTGAATGAAATAGCCTTGCTGAATCGATTTTATGATTTGGTTCAAGTCTTGCTTTCGCTGCATAATGTTTAATGACGATCGAAACGTCAGCGCTAACAATACAGGCTAAAGTTCAGTCGCCAGGCTAGACTTTAGTTCCACAACACTAAACCTATAAGTTGGGGAAATACAATGTTCCAGCAAGAAGTTACCATTACCGCTCCGAACGGTCTGCACACCCGCCCTGCTGCTCAGTTTGTTAAAGAAGCAAAAGGCTTCACTTCTGAAATCACTGTGACTTCCAACGGCAAAAGCGCGAGCGCAAAAAGCCTGTTCAAACTGCAGACTCTGGGCCTGACTCAGGGCACCGTTGTCACCATCTCTGCAGAAGGTGAAGACGAGCAGAAAGCAGTTGAGCATCTGGTAAAACTGATGGCTGAGCTCGAGTAAGTTTCCGGGTTCTTTTAAATATCAGTCACAAGTAAGGTAGGGTTATGATTTCAGGCATTTTAGCATCCCCGGGTATCGCTTTCGGCAAAGCACTGCTGCTGAAAGAAGACGAGATCGTCATCGACCGGAAAAAAATTTCTGCCGACAAGGTTGATCAGGAAGTTGAACGTTTTCTGAGCGGTCGTGCCAAGGCATCTGCGCAACTGGAAGCAATCAAAACTAAAGCTGGCGAAACTTTCGGTGAAGAAAAAGAAGCCATCTTCGAAGGGCACATCATGCTGCTCGAAGATGAGGAGCTGGAGCAGGAAATCATAGCCCTGATTAAAGATAAAGGCATGACGGCCGACGCGGCTGCGCATGAAGTTATCGAAGGTCAGGCAACTGCCCTGGAAGAACTGGATGATGAATACCTGAAAGAGCGTGCGGCTGACGTACGTGACATCGGTAAGCGCCTGCTGCGCAACATCCTGGGTCTGGCCATCATCGACCTGAGCGCGATTCAGGATGAAGTTATCCTGGTTGCCGCTGACCTCACCCCGTCTGAAACCGCACAGCTGAACCTGAAAAAGGTCCTCGGTTTCATCACCGACGCGGGTGGCCGTACTTCCCACACCTCTATCATGGCGCGCTCTCTGGAACTCCCTGCCATCGTGGGTACCGGTAGCGTCACCTCTCAGGTGAAAAACGGCGACTATCTGATTCTGGATGCCGTAAACAATCTGGTTTACGTCAACCCAACCAATGAAGAGATCGATAAACTGCGCGCGGTTCAGGAGCAGGTTGCGACTGAAAAAGCGGAACTCGCTAAGCTGAAAGACCTGCCAGCCATCACCCTGGACGGTCATCAGGTAGAAGTGTGCGCAAACATCGGTACCGTCCGCGACGTTGATGGCGCAGAGCGCAACGGTGCGGAAGGCGTCGGTCTCTATCGTACAGAATTCCTGTTCATGGACCGCGACGCGCTGCCAACGGAAGAAGAGCAGTTTGCTGCTTATAAAGCCGTGGCTGAAGCGTGTGGCTCTCAGGCGGTTATCGTCCGTACCATGGACATCGGCGGCGACAAAGAGCTGCCGTACATGAACTTCCCGAAAGAAGAGAACCCGTTCCTGGGCTGGCGTGCAATCCGTATCGCGATGGATCGTAAAGAGATCCTGCGTGACCAGGTTCGCGCGATCCTGCGTGCCTCTGCTTTCGGTAAACTGCGCATCATGTTCCCGATGATCATCTCTGTTGAAGAAGTGCGTGCACTGAAGAAAGAGATCGAAATCTACAAACAGGAACTGCGCGACGAAGGTAAAGCGTTTGACGAGTCAATCGAGATCGGCGTGATGGTGGAAACACCTGCGGCGGCGACCATTGCGCGTCATTTAGCCAAAGAAGTTGATTTCTTTAGTATCGGCACCAATGATTTAACGCAGTACACCCTGGCAGTTGACCGTGGTAATGATATGATTTCACATCTCTACCAGCCAATGTCACCGTCCGTACTGAACTTGATCAAGCAAGTTATTGATGCTTCTCATGCAGAAGGTAAATGGACTGGCATGTGTGGTGAGCTTGCAGGCGACGAACGTGCTACACTTCTGTTGCTGGGTATGGGTCTGGACGAATTCTCTATGAGCGCCATTTCCATCCCGCGCATTAAGAAGATTATCCGTAACACGAACTTCGAAGATGCGAAGGTATTAGCAGAGCAGGCTCTTGCTCAACCGACAACGGACGAGTTAATGACGCTGGTTAACAAGTTCATTGAAGAAAAAACAATCTGCTAATCCACGAGATGCGGCCCAATTTACTGCTTAGGAGAAGATCATGGGTTTGTTCGATAAACTGAAATCTCTGGTTTCTGATGATAAAAAAGACTCCGGAACTATTGAGATTGTTGCTCCGCTCTCCGGCGAGATCGTCAACATCGAAGACGTGCCGGATGTAGTGTTTGCTGAGAAAATCGTTGGTGATGGCATTGCTATCAAACCAACTGGCAACAAAATGGTTGCTCCAGTTGACGGCACCATCGGTAAAATTTTTGAAACCAACCATGCGTTCTCTATCGAATCTGATAGCGGTATCGAACTGTTCGTTCACTTCGGTATCGACACCGTTGAACTGAAAGGCGAAGGCTTCAAACGTATCGCGGAAGAAGGCCAGCGTGTTAAAGTTGGCGACCCGGTAATTGAATTCGATCTGCCACTGCTGGAAGAAAAAGCCAAGTCTACCCTGACGCCGGTTGTTATCTCCAACATGGACGAAATCAAAGAACTGATCAAACTGTCTGGCAGCGTCACCGTGGGTGAAACCCCGGTTATCCGCATCAAGAAGTAATTCTTGCCGCACAGAAAAATGGCGCCTTCGGGCGCCATTTTTGTTTATGCGGGGAGGATAAGCTCGTCGTAGCCTTTCGACTGGGTATAAAGCATCACATCAGTCACCCGATCGCCGGCCATGCGAATAGCATCGGCAATGGTTTTCCCCTCTACAATTCCGCTCACCAGCTCTGAACAGAACAGATCGCCCGTCCCTTTCAGATCGGTTTCTACGCGCGGATGTGCGCTGACGGTCACGCCTTCATTCGTCACCAGCACTACGTGGATGTTTTCCGGGTCATCGGCCACCGGCGCGCTGGTGATCGCCACCCATTTCAGGCTCTCGGAGAGCAGTCCCTGCGCCGCCGCGATGGCGCTTTCCGGCGTACGGCACGGTTTGCCGCTTAACACTTCCAGCTCATAGACGTTCGGCGTAATCCCCTGCGCCAGCGGCAGCAGGTGTTCCCGATACGCCTGCGGGATCTCAGGCTTAACGTACATACCGCTGTCGATATCGCCGATAACCGGGTCGACCAACACCAGCAGGTCAGGATGCTGCGCTTTGACCGCCTTCAGCCATTGAGCCAGCAGGACGATCTGGCTGGCGCTGCCCATATAGCCGGTGGTGACCGCTTTAAGCTCGCGCAGGATCTCGCGCTCTTCCAGCGCCTTAAGATAGCCGCTGAACCACTCGTCGGGGATCACTCCACCATAAAACGTGTCGTAGTGCGGCGTGTTGCTAAACAGTACCGTCGGCACGGCGGTAACGTTCAGCCTGTGGGTACGAATATTCGGTACCGCAATGCTGTTCCCCACGCTGCCGTAAACCACCTGTGACTGCACGGCGACAATATCGGTTTGCTGCGCCCGGGTGTTATCCCGGAATAGAATCATCTCCATGACGCTTAAATCCCCGCCCCCTGCGAATAACTCTCTTCACCAAAGACACCGGTAGACAGATAGCGATCGCCGCGATCGCAAATAATCGCCACCACTACGGCACCCGGGTTTGCCTGCGCTACCCGAATCGCACCCGCTACCGCGCCGCCCGAGCTGACGCCGCAGAAGATACCTTCGCGCACGGCCAGCTCACGCATGGTATTTTCCGCCTCGCGCTGGTGAAGATCCAGCACCTGGTCCACCAGCTGCGCATTAAAGATGCCGGGCATATACTCCGCCGGCCAGCGGCGAATGCCCGGAATGCTGCTCCCCTCTTCCGGCTGGAGGCCAACGATGGTGACGGCTTTTTCCTGCTCGCGCAGAAAACGCGATACCCCGGTAATGGTGCCGGTGGTGCCCATGCTGGAGACAAAATGGGTGATACGCCCGTCGGTTTGCTGCCAGATTTCCGGGCCGGTGGTGGTGTAGTGCGCGTACGGGTTGTCCGGGTTGTTGAACTGATCCAGCAGTTTACCCTCACCGCGCTCGGCCATTTCTAACGCCAGGTCGCGCGCGCCTTCCATTCCCTGCTCTTTGGTCACCAGAATCAGCTCGGCTCCGTAGGCACGCATCGCGGCGCGGCGCTCCTGGCTCATGTTGTCCGGCATCAGCAGCTTCATGCGGTAGCCTTTCAGAGCCGCAATCATCGCCAGGGCGATACCGGTGTTGCCGCTGGTGGCCTCAATCAGCACGTCGCCTGGCTTAATTTCTCCGCGTTTTTCGGCCTGGACAATCATCGACAGCGCCGCGCGGTCTTTCACCGACCCCGCCGGGTTATTGCCTTCGAGTTTGACCCAGATTTCGCTGCCGTTGTTCGGCCCCATGCGCTGAAGCTTGACCAGAGGAGTGTTGCCGATGGTGTGTTCGAGTGTATTCACGATTTTTACTCAATAAAAAAGCCGGGGCGCGCGCAGCGATCCCGGCCTACAAGACGCAGTGATAACTGTAGGCCCGGTCAGCGCAGCGCCACCGGGCGATAAACATCCTAATAACCTATCAGGCTGACTCCGCCAGAGCAATATCCTCGCGCGTCTCGATGCGCTCCTTCCCGTGATAAATCCGGGCATGCTGCAGCCCAACAAACAGGCGCTCGCCCCGGTGCGGCGGCACGTCGTCGCGCATGACAACGGTCAGCGGCTCGGTATACCAGCCCAGCGGCTGTACCACCAATTGGGTGTAGTGACCTTTAGGGCTAGCTTCCAGCACCTGCACCGGCAGCGGTGAATCCAGGCTGGTTCGGCGGCTCACGTCCACTTCCCACGGACGCAGGAAAAGATCGACCGGCCCCTGATGCGCGGAGGTATAGCCCAGCGGCCAGCGGTGCGCGCCGACGTGGAACTGACCGCCGCGAATGGTACCCTGCAGACGGTTTACCTCGCCCATAAACTCCAGCACGAAGCGGGTCGCGGGTTCACGCCAGAGCTGCTCCGGCTCGTCAACCTGCTCAATGTTGCCCTGGCTCATGACCACCACGCGATCCGCAACTTCCATCGCCTCTTCCTGATCGTGGGTCACGAAGACGCTGGTGAATTTCAGCTCTTCATGCAGCTGGCGCAGCCAGCGGCGCAGCTCTTTACGCACCTGCGCATCCAGCGCGCCGAAGGGTTCATCCAGCAGCAGAATTTGCGGCTCAACGGCCAGCGCGCGCGCCAGCGCCACGCGCTGTTTCTGCCCGCCGGACAGCTGGGCAGGGAAACGGTCCGCCAGGTGAGCCAGCTGCACCATCTCCAGCAGTTTGGTCACTTTCGCCTTAATGGTTGCCGCATCCGGGCGCTCGCGACGCGGCAGCACGGTCAGGCCAAACGCGATGTTGTCGAACACGGTCATGTGGCGGAACAGTGCGTAATGCTGGAATACAAATCCTACTTTACGATCGCGGGCGTGCAGGCGGCTGACGTCGGTGCCGTGAAAGCGGATGTGCCCGCTGGTCTGATGCTCAAGCCCGGCGATGATACGCAGCAGCGTGGTTTTACCCGAGCCAGACGGCCCCAGCAGCGCCACCATTTGTCCGGAAGGGATATCCAGCGAGATATCATTCAGCACCTGGGTGCGACCAAAAGACTTCTTAATATTGGCAATCTCAATGCTCATGATTTCCCTCCTGATGCTGACGTTTTTCCTGATTTTCTAAACGCCACTGCACCACACTCTTCAAAAACAGGGTCAAAATGGCCATCAGCGTCAGCAACGCTGCGGCAGTAAACGAGCCGATGGTGTTGTAGTCCTGCTGCAGCAGTTCAATCTGTAGCGGCAGCGACAGGGTTTCACCCCGGATGGAGCCGGAGACGACGGAAACGGCACCGAACTCACCGATCGCGCGGGCGTTGGTCAGCACCACGCCGTAAAGCAGCGCCCAGCGGATATTCGGCAGCGTCACGCGACGGAACATCTGCCAGCCCGACGCGCCCAGCAGCACCGCCGCTTCGTCTTCGTTGCTCCCCTGGCTTAACATCACCGGCACCAGCTCACGCACCACAAACGGACAGGTCACGAAGATGGTGACCAGCACCATGCCCGGCCAGGCGAACATGATTTGCAGGTTATGCTCATCCAGCCAGCCGCCCAACGGACCGTTGGAGCCGTAAAAGAGCAGGTACACCAGACCCGCCACCACCGGCGATACGGCGAAAGGAATGTCCAGAAGGGTCAGCAGCAGCTGACGTCCCGGGAAGTTAAAGCGGGTCACCAGCCAGGCCAACAGGGTCCCGAACACGAGGTTCACCGGCACGGTGATCAACGCAATCAGCACGGTCAGCCAGATGGCATGCAGCATATCCGGGTTCGCCAGGTTTTCCAGCGCAGGCATCAGCCCCTTGCTGAACGCCTGAACGAAGATATATACCGTCGGCACGACGAGAATGAGGGCGGAAACCAGCACGCCCGCCCCAATCAGAAACCATTTGCCCCAGTTAATACGGGGTGCATCGTATCGCTTCAATTGCGTAACTTCCGCCATCAGTGACCTACCACACGTCGACCAAAGCGACTTTGCAGAGTGTTAATCGAGTACAGCAGCAGCAGCGAGGCCGCCAGGATCACCGAGGCAATTGCGCTCGCCGCCGGATAATCAAACTCCTGCAAACGGATGAAAATCATCAGCGAGGTGACTTCTGTTTTCCAGGCGATGTTCCCGGCGATAAAAATCACCGCGCCGAACTCACCGAGGCTGCGGGTAAACGACAGCGCAACACCCGCCATCAGCGCCGGAGAGAGCTCCGGCAGGACCACCTTGCGGAAGCTCTGCCAGCGCGTGGCGCCCAGCGTTTCCGCTGCTTCTTCGTATTCCGGACCCAACTCTTCCAGCACCGGCTGCACGGTACGGACCACAAACGGGATGCTGGTAAAGGCCATCGCCACCGCGATACCGAGCCAGGTGTAGGTCACTTTAATGTCAAATTTCGCCAGCCACTCGCCGTACAGCCCGTTCACGGAGAAGAGCGACGCGAGGGTTAAGCCCGCCACCGCCGTCGGCAGCGCAAACGGCAGATCCATCAGGGCGTCAAGCAGCGTGCGGCCCGGGAAGCGATAGCGGGTTAAGATCCACGCCATCAGCAGGCCAAACACGCCGTTAAAAATGGAGGCGACAAACGCCGACAGCAGCGTCACCTTATAGGCCGCCACCACCTGCGGGTTGGTGACCACGTCCCAGTACTGCGCCCAGCTCATCTGAGCAAGCTGCATCACCAGCGCGCTTAGCGGCAACAGCAGGATCAGGCAGACGAACAGCAGGCTGGTCCCGAGGCTTAAGGTAAAGCCCGGCAGCACGCGTTTTGTCGAAACTGCAAACATTACTTATGCCCCGCCGCCAGTAGTTTGTCTAACTCACCGCCGCTGGCAAAATGCGTTTTCATCACATCAGGCCAGGAGCCGAAATGATCTTCCACGCGGAACAAATCGGTCTGCGGGAACTTATCTTTCAGCTTGTTCATTACGTCCGGGTTGTTCACGCGGTAGTAGTAATCGGTAATGATGGTCTGCGCCTGCGGGCTGTACAGGTAGTTGAGATAGGCTTTTGCCGCTTTCTCGGTACCGTTTGCCTGCACGTTTTTATCCACCCACGCCACCGGGAATTCGGCCAGGATGTTGGTTTTCGGGATAACGACCTCGAAGCCCTGCGCTTCGTACTGTTTACGGATGTTATTCACTTCCGATTCGAAGCTGATGAGCACATCGCCGAGACCGCGTTCTGCGAAGGTCGTGGTCGCCCCGCGGCCGCCGGTATCAAACACTTCGACGTTTTTCAGGAACTGGGTCATGAACTGCTCGGTTTTGGCTTTATCGTTACCGTCAGCCTTGTCCGCCGCGCCCCACGCCGCTAAATAGGTATAACGCGCGTTACCGGAGGTTTTTGGGTTCGGGAAAATCAGCTTCACGTCGGAACGCACCAGGTCGCTCCAGTCATGGATATTCTTCGGGTTGCCCTTACGCACCAGGAAGCCCATGGTGGAATAGAACGGTGAGCTATTGTTCGGCAGTCGGCTCTGCCAGTCCGCTGGGATCAGCTTGCCTTTGTCGTGCAGGATCTGCACGTCAGTCACCTGGTTGTAGGTCACCACATCCGCCTTCAGGCCCTGCAAAATCGCCAGCGCCTGCTTGGACGACCCGGCGTGGGACTGCTTGATGGTCAGCTTGTCGCCGTTATTGTCTTTTGCCCACTGCTGTTCGAACGGTGGATTAAGGGCGGCAAACAGCTCGCGGGAGACGTCATACGAACTGTTTAACAGTTCAGTCGCCTGCGCCTGTGCCACCAGCAGTAAACCTGCCAGCGCCAGAGTTCCTTTTTTCAGTACAGTAACGGCCATTGCGCACCCTTATAAATGTGATGACTATCTTATAGTCATAATATTTATAACGGGGATGAAAGGAGTAACGGTTTTATATACCGTTTGGTGATTTAGAAGCAGAAAAGGGAATAAGGGTGAGGCCTGATGCCCTCACCCCAGCCCTCTCCCGCAGGGAGAGGGAGAAAGGACATTACAGCGCCAGCAGACGCTCAACGGACGGCGCAAAGTAGTAGCCGCCGGTCACCGGTTTGGTGAAGCGCAGCATGGCGTCGCGCTTGCCGTCGGTATCGCCGAACATGCTCAGCAGCTGCTGCTCAATGTTATGCAGGCGCGCGCAGTAGGCGCAGAAGTAAAGGCCGTGCGTGCCGCTTGCCGTGCCGTACGGCAGGCTCTGGCGGACAATCTTCAGCCCTTTACCGTCTTCTTTCAGGTCAACGCGGGTCAGGTGAGAGGTCACAGGGCGGTCGTCGCCGTCGATCTCTTCGTTGGCTTCTTTAGTACGACCAATCATCATCTCCTGGTCGTGCACGCTCATGCGGTTAAGCTGCTTGAGGTTGTGCTCCCAGCGCTGCACGAACACGTAGCTGCCGCCCGCGTCCACGCCGTCTTTAATCACCGCCACGTCGCGACGCGTCTCTTCACCCGCCGGGTTTTCGGTGCCGTCGACGAAGCCGCTCAGATCGCGCTCTTCCACCCAGCGGAAGCCGTGAACCTCTTCCTGTACCTCAATGCTGTCGCCAAAGGCCGCTACTGCCGCCTGGGCAACGGAGAAATTCACGTCGTGACGCAGGGAGAGAATGTGGATCAGCACGTCGTACTGGGTTGCCGGAGCCAGACCTTTGCCGTAAGGGATGAAGTCTTTCAGCTCTTCCGCCCCTTCGCCACCGCTCAGCTGACGCCAGACGTTATTGCCAAAGGCAACAACGGCGCCGAGGTGGGCTTCCGGGAATTTGGCCTGGAAGGTCGCCAGCTTATCAACAAACGCTTTACTGGCCGCACGCAGGGCATCCACGTCCCCTTTAACATTGGCTTCAATCCAAATCGCCGCGCGGCAATGTTCTGGCAAAATGCCACTCTGAACCTGAGACATCGCTCCTCCTGAAATAAAGATGCCACGTCAGCGTGGCATTGATGGCGGCTATTATACCCGGATTTCAGCGAGGCGGTTTGTTCAGGCGCAAATTACTGCTTCCAGAGTATTTTGCTCACTTTCCAGCTCTTAAGCGTGTCGTCAGACGGCATCAGACCTTCCGGACCGCTCCAGGTTCCGGTGAAGACATAGCTGATGTGCTGGCTGCCTTCAGCCTTACATTCCACCGCGACCTTGTCGTCAGACGGCACGCTGGTGCAGTTGCCAAAGGCCTGCTTATAAAGCTCGCTAAACGGCGTTCCCACCTTTACACCGCTCGCCGTCGGGATATCTTCATCCATAACGGCAATTCGGTTTACCGTGCCTTTGTCACCGTTGATCACCAGCGCCAGCTTGTCGCCCTTCAGCGCTTCGTAATAGCGAACAATATTGCCATTCTCCGTTTTCATGCCGCTGCGCAGGCGGTAATCGCCGCTGAGCGCATCCTGAATAGCATTCTGATCCAGCGCCGTCGCGGCGGTAATTTTCCCCACGCCCTGCTCGGTCACTTCCGTTGATGAGCCAAACCAGTTCCACGGATACGCGGCGGACCAGTTAATGGAGGAGAGCGTCGAACAGCCGGTCAACGCCAGCGGGAGAGCGCATAAAAGTAAACGCAGCGATTTCATTGAAACGTCCTTTCTTGTTAAATCAACGCTTGTTGGAGTGCGACATCGGCAAAAAGTGCCGGATTAATCATCCTGATGCGCAAAACAGGCGCGAAGACGCGGGTTGGTCAGCAGCCACAGCAGGGCCACAATATCGGCAACCACCAGCGCAACGCCGGTGCCCGTCAGCGGTTCACCGTACCACCAGAGTACCGGCTGCCAGAAGAGCAGCGCAACCTGGGCGAGGATCAGCAGCCAGCGAAGCGCGCGCCAAAAGCGTGGTATCAAATGCCGCCGTCCGCTGACCAAAAAAGCCAGTACGGCCGGAATGCCCGGCAGTAATCCGATCCAGAATGCATCGTGATCGGGATAGAAGAGATTCAGCAGCGTATCGCCCTGCCCGCGCGACGCTCCGGCCATTACAAACAGCACCCAGGTGCGGGCCTGGAGCAGCAGAACGCACCAGAATAAAAAGGGCAGCCTGACGCGGCCCTGCGCGTCATAGTCTGCCGGGTGGATCTCAGTACTCTTCATCTTCGATCAGACGCTTTCCTAAACTCAGCACGTCGGAATGCTCGTAGCCCAGACGCTCATACATGCCCAGCACCACGTCGTTATCTTCCCGCACCATGATCTGGATTTTCGGGCAGCCGCGGGCGATCAGCTTCTTCTCGAGCCGGTTCAGCAGCGCATTGGCGATGCCGCGGCCACGGTATTCCGGGTGGACGCCCAGATAATAGGCCGAGCCGCGGTGGCCGTCGTAACCGCCCATTACCGTCCCCACAACCTCACCGTTGACTTCCGCGACCAGAAACAGACTGACGTCGTGATTCACCTTACGTTCGATATCCATTTCCGGATCGTTCCACGGACGCAGCAGATCGCAGCGCTCCCAAAGGGTGATCACCTCTTCGAAATCTTCCTGGCGAAAAACGCGTATCTCCATGGTATTAACCGCCTTTTCGGGTTTAAAAACAGTGATTATGGCGCGAAGCTCGCCTTTCGCCAATAACCGGGGAAAATCTCGCCAAAATTTGGCATAATGTCACTTTGTCACGTATTGAAATGAAAAGTAAAACAATTCTCAATATGGACTGTCGTAACGGGAAACACGATACGATATAACACCAGGACCCCATTTTTTAGTATTCAGGCCGCATGAGCACATTCAAACCATTAAAAGCACTCACATCGCGTCGTCAGGTTCTCAAAGCGGGGCTGGCGGCCTTAACGTTAACGGGCATCGCAAAGCAGGCTCAGGCGAAAGACGAGAGCACGCTCAAAACCAGTAACGGACACAGCAAACCGAAAACCAAAAAGCCGGGCGCGAAGCGTCTGGTGATGCTCGATCCGGGCCACGGCGGTATTGATACCGGCGCTATCGGCAAAAACGGGTCGAAAGAAAAACACGTCGTGCTGGCAATTGCAAAAAACGTGCGCGCAATTTTACGCAGCAACGGCATTGACGCCCGTCTGACGCGCTCTGGCGACACCTTTATTCCGCTGTATGACCGCGTTGAGATCGCCCACCAGCACGGTGCGGATCTGTTTATGTCGATTCACGCCGACGGTTTTACCAACCCTTCCGCAGCCGGCGCCTCGGTGTTTGCGCTTTCCAACCGTGGCGCCAGTAGCGCCATGGCAAAATACCTCTCCGACCGCGAAAACCGGGCGGATGAAGTCGCCGGGAAGAAAGCCACTGACAAAGACCACCTGCTACAGCAGGTGCTGTTCGACCTCGTGCAGACGGATACGATCAAAAACAGCCTGACGCTCGGCTCGCATATTCTGAAGAAGATTAAGCCGGTGCATCGTCTGCACAGCAAAGGCACCGAGCAGGCGGCGTTCGTGGTGCTGAAGTCACCGTCCATCCCGTCCGTGCTGGTGGAAACGTCCTTCATTACCAACCCGGAAGAAGAGCGGCTCCTCGGCACCACGGCGTTTCGCCAGAAGATCGCCAACGCCATCGCCTCCGGCATTATCAGTTACTTCAACTGGTTCGATAACCAGAAAGCGCACTCCAGGAAACGTTGATGAAACCCGATGCTCAACTGGTCAAAACCTTCCTGCTGCAGCTGCAGGATGAAATCTGCCAGAAACTGGCTGCCGCAGACGGCGGTGAATTTCAGGAAGATAACTGGCAGCGCGAGGCCGGGGGCGGCGGGCGCAGCCGGGTGCTGCGAAACGGCGGCATCTTCGAACAGGCGGGCGTGAATTTTTCCCACGTTCACGGCGACGCCATGCCCGCGTCTGCGACGGCACATCGTCCTGAACTCGCGGGCCGCAGCTTCGAGGCGATGGGCGTTTCGCTGGTAGTGCACCCGCATAACCCGTTTGTGCCCACCAGCCACGCCAACGTGCGCTTTTTCATTGCGGAAAAACCGGGCGCCGACCCGGTCTGGTGGTTCGGCGGCGGTTTCGATTTAACGCCCTACTACGGCTTCGAAGAGGATGCCGTGCACTGGCACACCACCGCACGGGACCTTTGTCTGCCGTTTGGCGAAGACGTCTACCCGAAATTTAAAAAGTGGTGCGATGACTACTTTTACCTGAAGCACCGCGACGAGCAGCGCGGCATCGGCGGGCTGTTCTTTGACGATCTCAACACGCCTGATTTTGATACCGCGTTCAGCTTTATGCGTGCGGTAGGCGAAGGCTATACCGACGCCTATCTGCCGATTGTCGAGCGCCGTAAAAATACCGACTACGGCGTACGCGAGCGTGAGTTCCAGCTCTACCGCCGCGGGCGCTACGTGGAGTTCAACCTGGTGTGGGATCGCGGGACGCTGTTCGGCCTGCAGACCGGCGGGCGCACGGAGTCGATTCTGATGTCGATGCCGCCGCTGGTGCGCTGGGAGTACTGCTACGAACCAAAAGAAGGCAGCCCGGAGGCTGCCTTGCGTGAGTTTATTCAGGTTCGGGACTGGGTGTAACCCTCCCCTCACCCCGGCCCTCTCCCAAAGGGAAAGGGAGCATTAACCCTCTCCCTTTGGGAGAGGGTTAGGGTGAGGGTAAAAATTACAGCGGCTGCGTCTGCGCCTCAACCACCGCCAGCGCCACCATGTTCACGATACGACGCACGGAGGCAATCGGCGTTAACACATGCACCGGTTTCGCCACGCCCATCAGTACCGGTCCTACGGTCACCCCTTCAGAGCTGGAGACGCGCAGCAGGTTATAGCTGATACGCGCCGCTTCCACGTTCGGCATAATCAGTATATTCGCCGATCCCTTCAGCGGGCTGTCCGGCATACGTTCGTTACGGATGCTCTCTACCAGCGCGGCATCGCCGTGCATTTCCCCGTCAATCATCAGCTCCGGCGCACGCTCGCGCACCAGCTCCAGCGTCTGACGCATTTTGCAGGCCGCCGCGGATTTAGACGAACCAAAGTTAGAGTGCGACAGCAGCGCCACCTTCGGCTCGATGCCAAAGCGACGCACGGTCTCGGCGGCCATCACGGTGATTTCCGCCAGCTCGTCCGGGGTCGGATCGTCGTTAACGTAGGTATCCGCAATAAAGGTGTTGCCGCTTGGCAGCAGCAGCGCGTTCATCGCCCCGGCGGTATGGACGCCGTCGCGATAGCCGAAGATCTCCTGCACCACGCTAAAGTGCTCGTGGTAATCGCCGATGGTGCCGCAGATCAGCGCATCCGCCTCGCCGCGATGCACCATGATCGCGCCGATCACCGTCGTGTTGCTGATGACGGCTTTCTGCGCCTGCTCCTGGGTGATCCCCCGGCGCTTCATGATCGCGTAGTATTCGCTCCAGTACTCTTTGAAGCGCGGATCGGATTCGTTGTTAACGATCTCGAAGTCGACGCCCGGCTTAATCTGCAGGCCCAGCTTCTGGATACGCATTTCAATCACGCTCGGACGACCAATCAGGATCGGTTTCGCCAGGCCTAAGGTGATCAGCTCCTGGGTAGCGTGCAGCACGCGCGCTTCTTCCCCTTCCGCCAGCACCACGCGCTTCGCGTCGGCGCGCGCCTGGGAGAAGATCGGCTTCATGAACAGGTTCGTTTTATAGACAAACTCGGTGAGCTTATCGACGTACGCGTCGAAATCCTGGATCGGACGCGTCGCCACGCCGGAGTCCATCGCCGCTTTGGCCACCGCTGGGGCAATTTTGACAATCAGACGCGGGTCGAACGGTTTTGGAATGATGTAGTCCGGTCCGAAGCTCAGATCCTGATCGCCGTACGCAGACGCGACCACTTCGCTCTGCTCGGCGTGCGCCAGCTCCGCGATGGCGTGAACGGCGGCAAGCTTCATCTCTTCGTTGATCGCCGTTGCGCCGACGTCCAGCGCGCCGCGGAAGATGAACGGGAAGCAGAGCACGTTGTTGACCTGGTTCGGGTAGTCCGAACGGCCGGTACAGATGATGGCGTCTTCACGCACCGCTTTCGCCAGCGGCGGCAGGATTTCGGGCTCAGGGTTCGCCAGGGCCAGGATCATTGGCGCACGCGCCATCTTCTTCACCATCTCCTGGGTCAGCACTTTCGGACCCGAGCAGCCGAGGAAGATATCCGCGCCGTCAATCACGTCGTCCAGGGTGCGTTTACCGTCGTCGTCGACCGCGTACGCCGCTTTGGTTTCCGCCATGTTCGGCTCGCGGTCTTTATAGATAACGCCTTTGGAGTCGCAGACCACAATGTTGTGTTTCTGCATACCCAGCGCCACCAGCAGGTTCATACAGGCGATGGCCGCGGCGCCTGCGCCAGAGACCACCATGCGCACGTCGGAGAGATTTTTCTCTACCACGCGCAGGCCGTTGAGAATCGCGGCGGTGCTGATAATCGCGGTGCCGTGCTGGTCATCGTGGAACACGGGAATGTTCATACGCTCGCGCAGCTTCTGCTCGATATAGAAACATTCCGGCGCTTTGATGTCTTCCAGGTTGATCCCGCCGAAGGTCGGCTCCAGCGCGGCCACCACGTTGATGAATTTGTCTGGATCGAGTTCATCCACCTCGATGTCGAACACGTCGATACCGGCGAATTTCTTGAACAGTACCCCCTTCCCTTCCATCACCGGCTTACCGGCCAGCGCGCCGATGTTGCCCAGCCCCAGCACCGCCGTGCCGTTAGAGATCACGGCGACAAGGTTGCCGCGCGCGGTGTATTTGTAGGCCGCCAGCGGGTCTTTTTCGATTTCCAGACACGGTGCAGCCACCCCCGGCGAATAGGCCAGCGCCAGATCGCGCTGGGTTGCCAGCGGCTTGGTTGGGGAGACCTGGATTTTCCCCGGGACAGGAAACTCGTGAAAATCGAGGGCACTCTGTTTCAACTGCTCATCCATCTTATTTTTCCTTTCACGTATCAGTCAAAAGGGTGACGTAAGCGATCCTGATGCACACCCTGGTGTGCCGCCTAGTATCGCCTCAGGCCGCCTCCTAAACTTTGAAGGCAGCCAAACTCTCACCATCACACATTAAAAATTGTTATCAATTTATAACAGCCATGTTACCCGTCTCAAAAGCAATGCCTCCCCCGTCTGCTATGCTTTTTTGTTAAGTCCATCATGATTTTTCCAGAAGTGTGAACTAACGCACTCATCTAACTCTTTTATTTCCAAGGAGTAATCATTTATGAACCAGCTAGACGGCATCAAAAAATTCACCACCGTGGTTGCAGACAGCGGCGATATCGAGTCGATTCGCCACTATCAGCCGGAGGACGCGACCACTAACCCTTCGCTACTGCTCAAAGCTGCAGGGCTTGCCCATTTTAGCCATCTGATTGATGACGCCATTGCCTACGGTAAACAGCGCGGAAAAACGCAGGAGCAGCAGGTCGCCGAAGCCAGCGACAAGCTGGCGGTTAATTTTGGTGCGGAAATTCTTAAAAGCATCCCGGGCCGCGTCTCGACCGAAGTCGACGCCCGCCTCTCGTTCGATAAAGAAAAGAGCATTAATAAGGCGCGTCGCCTGGTGGAACTGTACGAGGAGCAGGGGATCGATAAATCACGCATTCTGATCAAGCTGGCGTCCACCTGGGAAGGCATCCGCGCGGCAGAGGTGCTGGAGAAAGAGGGCATCCACTGCAACCTGACCCTACTGTTCTCGTTTGCCCAGGCGCGCGCCTGCGCTGAAGCGGGCGTGTTCCTCGTCTCGCCGTTTGTCGGGCGCATCTACGATTGGTATCAGGCGAAACAGCCAATGGATCCGTACGTAGTGGATGAGGATCCGGGCGTGAAATCGGTCCGTAATATCTACGACTACTACAAACAGCACCGCTACGAAACCATCGTGATGGGGGCCAGCTTCCGCCGTACCCAGCAGATCCTCGCCCTGGCAGGCTGCGACCGTCTGACCATCTCCCCTAACCTGCTCCAGGAGCTACAGGACAAAGAAGAAACGGTGATCCGCAAGCTGGTGCCGACCTCCACCGTTCTGCCAAAACCGAAAGCCATGACCGAAGCGGAGTTCCGCTGGGAGCACAATCAGGACGCCATGGCCGTGGAAAAACTGGCGGACGGCATCCGCCAGTTCGCCGTCGACCAGCGCAAACTTGAAGATCTTCTCGCCGCCAAACTTTAACCTTGCCACGGAGTGAACTATGTCCCGTAAAGAGCTAGCCAATGCCATTCGCGCCCTCAGCATGGATGCCGTGCAAAAAGCCAATTCCGGCCACCCCGGCGCGCCGATGGGCATGGCTGATATTGCCGAAGTGCTGTGGAACGACTTTCTGAAGCACAACCCCAATGACCCCACCTGGTACGATCGCGACCGCTTTATTCTCTCCAACGGTCACGCCTCAATGCTGCTCTACAGCCTGCTGCACCTTTCCGGCTACGATCTGCCGCTTGAGGAGCTGAAAAACTTCCGCCAGCTGCACTCCAAAACGCCGGGGCACCCTGAGATTGGCTATACGCCGGGCGTGGAAACGACGACCGGGCCACTCGGTCAGGGGCTGGCCAATGCGGTTGGGCTGGCAATTGCCGAACGCACGCTGGCGGCGCAGTTTAACCAGCCGGACCACGAGATTGTCGACCACTATACCTACGTGTTTATGGGTGACGGCTGCCTGATGGAGGGGATTTCCCATGAGGTCTGCTCCCTGGCGGGCACGCTGGGGCTCGGCAAGCTGATTGGCTTCTACGATCACAACGGCATCTCCATCGACGGGGAGACCGAGGGCTGGTTTACCGACGACACGGCAAAACGCTTTGAAGCCTATCACTGGCACGTGGTGCACGAGATCGACGGCCACGACCCTGAAGCGGTGAAAAAAGCGATTCAGGAAGCGCAGAGCGTGAAGGATAAACCGTCCCTGATTATCTGCCGCACGGTCATCGGCTTCGGCTCGCCGAACAAGGCGGGCAAAGAGGAGGCGCACGGCGCGGCGCTGGGCGAGGAGGAAGTCGCGCTGACCCGGCAAAAGCTGGGGTGGAAACATCCACCGTTTGAGATCCCGAAAGAGATCTACAGAGCCTGGGATGCCCGTGAGGCGGGTGAAAAGGCCCAGCAGTCCTGGAACGAGAAGTTTGCCGCCTACAAAAAAGCGCACCCGGATCTCGCCGCCGAGTTTTCCCGCCGCATGAGCGGCGGCCTGCCGGAGGACTGGGACGATAAAACCCAGGCGCTGATTGAAAACCTGCAGTCCAACCCGGCGAAGATCGCCACCCGCAAGGCGTCGCAAAATACCCTGAACGCAATCGGCCCTCTCCTGCCCGAACTGCTCGGCGGCTCGGCGGATCTGGCGCCCAGCAACCTGACCATCTGGTCGGGCTCAAAATCGCTGAAAGAGGACATTGCCGGGAACTACATCCACTACGGCGTGCGCGAGTTTGGTATGACCGCCATTGCCAACGGCATCGCCCATCACGGCGGGTTTGTGCCGTACACCGCTACCTTCCTGATGTTCGTCGAATACGCCCGCAACGCGGCGCGCATGGCGGCGCTGATGAAGGCGCGGCAGATTATGGTCTATACCCATGACTCCATCGGACTCGGGGAAGACGGGCCTACGCACCAGGCGGTTGAACAGCTGGCGAGCCTGCGTCTGACGCCCAACTTCAGCACCTGGCGTCCGTGCGATCAGGTCGAAGCGGCGGTGGGCTGGAAGCTGGCGGTGGAACGCCACAACGGACCAACGGCACTGATTCTGTCACGCCAGAACCTGGCGCAGATTGAGCGAACCCCGGAGCAGGTGAAAAACATCGCCCGCGGCGGCTACATCCTGAAGGACAGCGGCGGCAAGCCGGACGTGATCCTGATTGCGACCGGTTCCGAGGTGGAAATCACGGTGAAAGCGGCGGAGAAACTGACCGCCGAAGGCCACGCGGTGCGCGTGGTGTCCCTGCCCTCAACGGACATTTTCGACGCCCAGGACGAGGCGTACCGGGAATCGGTCCTGCCGTCCAGCGTCGCGGCTCGCGTGGCGGTGGAGGCCGGTATTGCCGACTACTGGTACAAATATGTCGGGCTCAAAGGGGCGATTGTCGGCATGAGGGGCTACGGTGAATCCGCCCCTGCCGATAAGCTGTTCCCGTACTTCGGCTTTACCGTTGAGAACGTGGTGGAGAAGGCGCTGAGCGTGATCTAGTGCGGTCTGCGTTGCCGGGTGGCGGCTACGCCTTACCCGGCCTACAAAACCGCCAAACCGTAGCCCGGGTAAGCAACAGCGCCACCCGGCTTAAAACTACCGCGTGATCCACAGCGTGGGCCAGGCATCTGGCCCGTTCCAGTTGTCGCAGCTGGGCTCCTCAGCGTAGCGCACCAGGCGGAAACGCTGGCCGTCAAAACGCCAGCGCGTCTGGATCCCGCAATCACCCAAACCGCGCCCCAGCGCGAGCGTTGTCAGCTCGCGCGTCTTTTCATCGAAGCTGGCGTTCATCAACTCCATTTCGCTCCCGTCGCCTGACGGCGTAAACGGCAGACGCAGCCTGACGCTGCGTGCGGTGAACGGTTTTTTACGCGATACCAGCCACGCCAGATCGACCGTGTTATAGGCCCCCGCCTCGCAGCTGACGATCAGCAGCGCTTTGTCATCGGTTAACGCGGTGACGCGCACTTCCCGGCGGTTAGGATCCAGCGAGCACTGGCTTGCGTTCATCCGCCCGGTACCATAGTCCAGCAGGTCGTTCAGTTCGGCGTGAGAGAGCGGCGTCGGGGTCGGGTTGACGACCGCCACCTTTTTAAGGGCAGGAGCAGGCGGAACGCTTAACGGCGGATCGTCACCTTTCTTGATCCATGCGGTTTCGCTGCCGACGCGCTTTTGCTGCGCATCAATGAACAGCAGCGCGGCTTTCAGACCGCTCAGTGAAATAACCTGCTTACCGTCGCGCAGGGTCAGGGCCTTCCCTTCCTGGATGTTTTTCAGAAAGGCGGTGATGGTGGCCGCATCGTCCGTTTTAAGATGCCAGGACGTGAGCTGCCAGCGCTGTTTGTCCAGCTTCAGGGGAACGTTATCCAGCAGCAGCCGGGGGACAATCTCTGGCTCTTTGACCGAAGGCGCATCAAGACCGCCGAGATCGATACGCAGCGTGGCGTCCGTTTTCGCCCCGGCACTACGGGTGAGCGTCATGACCAGACCACGGTGTTCACCGGTATTGCGTGCGAGGCAAAAATTCTGGTTATTGCAGGTTACCTGCCAGTCGGAGAAGGCTTGCTGGGCAGGTGCTGCCCGCACCTGCGGCGCGAGGAGCACACAAAACAGGTAAAACAAAAAGACGCTGTAGCGCATGAATGACACAATCCCGGAACGAAAACGCTTAACTGGGCAGTATCTTCGTGTTCCCGCCGGGGTTGCTCAATCGGATTTATCAGATATACCCGAAAAACACGCTACTTCCGTTCGAAATCAGCGTTCATCAGCCCGGTTGTCTGTAAATACTGCAGTAATATCACCGCTTTACCATCCCTGATTTCGCCTGAACGCATCATCTCCAGCGCCCGGGCAAAAGGAAGCTCCAGCACTTCGATATCTTCATCCTCCACGCCACCGCCGCGGTGAGTGCGCTGCGCGTCGCTGTATTCCGCGATGAAGAAATGCACAATTTCCGTTACGCCGCCCGGCGACATAAACAGCTCGAAGACCTTTTTGACCTCGCCCACTTCGAAGCCGGTTTCTTCCACGGCCTCTTTGCGGATACAAACTTCCGGCTCATCATCATCGAGCAGGCCCGCGCAGGTTTCAATCAAACGTCCGTCAGGGTTGCCATTAACCCATGTCGCCACCCTGAACTGACGGATCAGCACCACGCTCTGCTTTTCACGGTTATAGAGCAGAATGGTTGCCCCGTTGCCGCGGTCGTAGACCTCGCGTTTGTGGCGGATAACCTCACCGTTGTTACGCGTAAGGTCATAGGTGATGTTACGCAGGACAAAGTAGTTTTCAGAGAGAATTTTGTCTTTGATAACGTCAATTTTCAGGGTCATACGGGCTCCACAACACAATGAGTCGTCCTATACTACGCCGTGAATCCCGCTTTGTCGCCCGCCGGTTTAATGATGATTTGGCGCGTTAACCCCAAGCCAGTCGAGTATCCCCTGCGCCGCATGACGCCCTTCCGCCATGGCGGTCGCCACCAGATCCGCACCGCGTACCGCATCGCCCCCGGCGAAGATCTGTGGGTTAGTCGTCTGATAACGGTAGCGGCTCTCGACCGAAGCAACGATCCGCCCCCGGTCATCCGTTTCGACACCCTGCGCCTGCAGCCACGGCATCGCGTGCGGGTTAAAACCAAACGCCATGATGACCGCATCTGCCGCCATCACGAACTCGCTGCCCGCTACCGGAACGGGCCGACGCCGTCCCTGCGCGTCCGGTTCACCGAGCTCGGTACGCAGCATCCGGATACCGTTGACCTTTCCGTCAGGATCCAGCGTCAACTCAACCGGCTGTACGTTAAATTCAAACGCCGCGCCCTCTTCTCGGGCGTTCTTCACCTCTTTCTTCGAGCCCGGCATATTGGCCTCATCCCGACGATAGGCGCAGGTCACCTTCGCCGCGCCGTGGCGTAACGCGGTGCGGACGCAGTCCATCGCGGTATCCCCCCCGCCAAGCACCACCACGTTTAAACCCTGGGTGTCGATGAACGGCTCGCTGGCCGTCGCCTCCAGCCCCATTACGTGCCGCGTGTTGCCCACCAGGAAAGGCAGCGCGTCATAGACCCCCGGCGCGTCTTCATGCGGTATGCCTGCCTTCATCGAGCGGTAGGTTCCCACGCCAATAAACAGGGCGTCGTAATCGTGCTTTAACTGCGACATCGACACGTCCTGGCCCACCTCGCAGTTCAGCTCGAAGCGGATCCCCATCGCGGTAAATATCTCTCTGCGCCGCGCGAGCAGCGATTTGTCCAGCTTGAATGCCGGGATGCCAAAGGTCAGCAATCCGCCAATTTCCGGATGCCGGTCATAGACCGTCACACTCGCGCCGCTGCGCGCCAGCACGTCGGCGCACGCCAGCCCGGCGGGCCCCGCGCCGACGATCGCAACACGCTTACCTGTCGGCGTGACGGCGGACATATCCGGCCGCCAGCCCATCGCCAGCGCCCGATCGGAGATATAGCGCTCGATGTTACCGATGGTCACGGATCCCGCCTCTTCACGTATTGTGCAGGCTCCCTCGCATAATCGGTCCTGCGGACAGACGCGGCCGGTAATTTCAGGTAAACAGTTGGTCTGATGAGAAAGCTCGACCGCGCCGACGATGTCCCCCGCGTTGAGGCGCTCGATCCACTGCGGGATGTGGTTATGCAGCGGGCAGGTCCATTCGCAAATGCTGTGCTCGCCGCATTTCAGGCAGCGCGACGCCTCGCGGGCGGCCTGCCCGTCCCGGAACGGCAGGTAAATTTCATTAAAATGGCTCACGCGCTCTGCGGCAGCGAGTTTATCGGGCTCGCCGCGCGGCGGGGTTGTTTGCATCTGCTGCAGTTTGGTGCGCGAAGCGTCTTCTCTGACGGCTTCCGCGTGCCAGGGCTGCGCCTCCAGGCAGGCCGTGCGCTGTCGGCGCGATTTCGCCAGAGTATCAAGGACAGCAGGCGTCGCCAGTGACAGAACACCTGCCGGGCAATTCTCGATACAGGCCGGGCCGTGTGGTCGCGTCAGACAGAGATCGCATTTATTCGCCGAGGCCTTCACGCCGCCGCTGTCGAGCGGGGTGACGATAATCTCCATCGTGCCAAACGGGCAGGCCACCACGCAGGCCTTACAGCCGATGCATTTTTGTTGATTCACCTGTACGCTGTCATCGCATTTGCTGATGGCGCCATTCGGGCAGCTTTGCGCGCAGGGCGCGTTTTCACAGTGATGGCAGGTGACGGGGCTACTCTTCTCGCCGGCTCGCAGGACCGTAATACGGGGATGAAAATGGCGCTCGCTCAGGACGTGCTGCTCATCGTTGTGCGCCATCACGCAGGCCACTTCGCAGGCGCGACACCCGATGCACTGCTGGCTGTTAGCCATAATAAAACGATTCATAACCACACCTGTTTTTGGTTCAATAACCTTATTCTTTGTATGAATATGGTATTTACGCATCACGGCGCGATCGGGCAATGTTCAAATGCCCGGAATGCCGAATTATTTACAGTGAACCTGTAGCAGATCAATTTTATTCAGAGAGCCGTTCTGTGACCGTCAAACGACCCGTTTCCGGAAGCCTTGCCTGGGCTTTCTTTTCGATAATTGCCTTATCGGTGCTGACCAGCACCGTCGCGCTGCTGACGCTTGCCAGCAGCCAGCGTGACGCCGAAGCTATTAATATCGCGGGTTCGCTGCGCATGCAGAGCTATCGTCTGGGCTACGAGATGCAGCGCAACAGCCCTTCCCTTGCCGCGCATCGCGACAGCTGGCAACAGACGCTGAACGCGCCTGCCCTGCAGAAGCTAAACCGCTGGTACGTCCCGGACGATGTAAAAGCGCGCTACCAGCAGCTCCACGTGGCCTGGCTGGAAATGGATGCGCACATCGCCCGTGGCGACAGCGCGTGGTATCAAACCCACATTGAGGATTTTGTCGGCCGCATTGATGCCTTTGTGCTCGCCCTTCAGCACTACACCGAACATAAAATTCAGACGGTGACCCTGCTCTCGCTGGCGGGTGCTCTCGGGATCCTGCTGCTGACGCTGTTTACCCTGCGACGCATCCGTCGCCAGGTGGTATTGCCACTTAACAATCTGGTGGCGGCCAGCGAACGGGTTGAGCGTGGCGAATTTACAACCCCGGCGCCGGATACCGCCCTGCCGAACGAGCTAGGCCAACTCTCCCGCGCCTTCAACCACATGTCCGCCGAGCTGGCTACGCTCTACCGTTCGCTCGAAGCCTCGGTCGCGGAAAAGACGCGGCATTTGCATGAAGCCCACCAGCAGCTCGACATGCTGTTCAAATGCTCTCAGGCTCTGAATACCGGCCAGATAGACAGCCACTGCTTTCGGCATATCCTGCAGATTGTCCATGACTATACGCAGATGAATTATCTCGAACTGCGCACCAGCGACGACTGGCGGCTGTCTGAAGGGACGGAGTCACATGGCATTCCTCTGCAGCACCTGCCGGTACTGATGCAGGACACCCTTTATGGCGAGCTGCGCTGGCAAAGCGAGACGGACAGCGTTCCCCTTCCGCTGATGAGAAGCGTGGCAACCATGCTCGGGCGCGGGCTGTACTTTAACCAGGCGCAAAAACATTACCAGCAGCTGCTGCTGATGGAAGAGCGCGCCACCATTGCCCGCGAGCTGCACGATTCGCTGGCGCAGGTGCTGTCGTATCTGCGCATTCAGCTTGCGCTGCTTAAACGCGCCGTGCCCGAGGAAAATATCCCGGCGCAGACCATCATCACCGACTTCTCCCGCGAGCTGAACAATGCCTGGCAGCAGCTTCGCGAGCTGCTCACCACCTTCCGCCTGACGCTGAACCACGCGAACTTACCCGCAGCGCTGCAGGAGTCCCTCGACGTCCTGCAGAGCCAGACGCAGGCGAAGCTGCATCTCGACTGCCGTCTTTCCTCGCTGGCGCTGGACGCGCAAAAGCAGGTGCATTTGCTGCAGATCGTGCGTGAGGCCGTGCTGAACGCCATTAAGCATGCGCAGGCCAGCGAGATCACCGTAAGCTGCGTGACCGCACCGGACGGTACGCACAGCGTCAGCATTCGTGACAACGGCATCGGGATTGGCGAAGCCAGCGAGCCGCCGGGACATTACGGCCTGAACATTATGCGCGAACGCGCGCAACGGCTCGGCGGGATGCTGCACTTCTCGCAGCCGCAAAACGGCGGCACGCTGGTCAGCGTGACGTTCCCGGTGCCCGCGCCGTTAACGGGTAAATAACGGTAAAGGAGGACGCGCAGGAAAAAGCGCATGATAATTTACATTATCTCCTTTATTTCTCCACGTTTGACCTGGGCCTTACCGCTAAAGTTATGCGGGCAATAAACAATAATGACGTGCAGCAAAACGAGGTCACTCTTTCATGGCGAATTTTTTCATCGATCGCCCCATTTTTGCCTGGGTGCTTGCCATCCTGTTGTGTCTGACAGGTGTCCTGGCGATTACTTCACTTCCTGTTGAGCAATACCCCGATCTGGCACCGCCTAACGTGCGCGTAACAGCAAACTACCCCGGCGCTTCCGCACAAACGCTGGAAAACACCGTGACGCAGGTTATCGAGCAGAACATGACGGGTCTGGATAACCTGATGTACATGTCCTCGCAAAGTAGCGCCACGGGTCAGGCGACGGTTACCCTGAGCTTTAAGGCGGGCACCGACCCGGACGAAGCGGTGCAGCAGGTGCAAAACCAGCTGCAGTCGGCCATGCGCAAGCTGCCCCAGGCGGTGCAGAATCAGGGCGTGACCGTGCGTAAAACCGGTGATACCAACATTTTGACCATCGCGTTTGTCTCGACAGATGGCTCGATGGATAAGCAGGACATTGCCGACTACGTCGCCAGTAATATTCAGGATCCCATCAGCCGTATTAACGGCGTCGGCGATATCGACGCCTACGGCTCACAATACTCAATGCGCATCTGGCTCGATCCTAACAAGCTGAACAGCGTCCAGATGACGGCAACCGACGTGACGAATGCCATCAAGGCCCAGAACGCCCAGATTGCGGTGGGACAGCTGGGGGGAACGCCGTCCGTCGATAAGCAGGCCCTGAACGCCACCATCAATTCACAATCCCTGCTGCAGACGCCGGACCAGTTCCGCAACATCACCCTGCGCGTGAATCAGGATGGGTCGGAAGTGCGTCTGGGCGATGTCGCCACGGTGGAAATGGGGGCGGAAAAATACGACTACCTGAGCCGCTTTAACGGCAATCAGGCCTCCGGTCTGGGGATAAAGCTTGCCTCCGGCGCAAACGAAATGGCCACGGCGAAACTGGTGCTGGACCGCCTGGACGAGCTTTCCCAGTATTTCCCGCACGGGCTGGAGTACAAAGTCGCCTATGAAACGACCTCCTTCGTTAAAGCGTCGATCGAGGACGTGGTGAAAACCCTGCTGGAAGCCATCGCGCTGGTGTTCCTGGTGATGTACCTGTTCCTGCAAAACTTCCGCGCGACGCTGATCCCAACCATTGCCGTGCCGGTGGTGCTGCTGGGGACCTTTGCGGTGCTTTACGCGTTCGGGTACAGCATTAACACCCTGACGATGTTTGCGATGGTGCTGGCGATTGGCCTTCTGGTGGATGATGCCATCGTGGTGGTCGAAAACGTCGAGCGCATCATGAGCGAAGAAGGACTCTCCCCGCGCCAGGCGACGCGCAAATCCATGGGGCAAATTCAGGGGGCGTTAGTCGGTATTGCGATGGTGCTGTCGGCCGTCTTTATCCCGATGGCCTTCTTTGGCGGCACCACCGGCGCGATTTACCGTCAGTTCTCAATAACCATCGTCTCGGCGATGGTGCTCTCCGTGCTGGTGGCGCTGATCCTCACCCCTGCGCTGTGCGCCACCATTCTGAAACCGCTGCACAAAGGGGAGCAGCACGGGCAAAAAGGGTTCTTCGGCTGGTTTAACCGGATGTTCAACCGCAATGCCGCGCGATATGAATCTGCCGTTGGTGGCGTGCTCCATCGCAGCCTGCGCTGGATGATGATTTACGTTGTGCTGCTGGGCGGCATGGTCTGGCTGTTTATGCATCTCCCCACCTCGTTCCTGCCTATGGAAGACCGGGGAATGTTCACCACCTCGGTGCAGCTCCCGAGCGGCGCAACGCAGCAGCAGACGCTGAAAGTGGTCCAGAAAGTGGAGCAGTACTTCTTCACCAAAGAGAAAGATAACGTTGTGTCGGTCTTCTCCACCGTGGGCTCTGGCCCGGGCGGAAACGGGCAGAACGTCGCCCGCATGTTCGTCCGCCTGAAGGACTGGGACGAGCGCGATACCAAAACCGGAACGTCATTCGCCATCATTGAACGCGCGACCAAAGCCTTTGCGCATATTAAAGAGGCGCGCGTCTTCGCCAGCAGCCCGCCGGCGATAAGCGGCCTGGGCAGTTCCGCCGGGTTTGACATGGAGCTGCAGGATCACGCCGGGGCGGGCCACACGGCGCTGATGGCGGCACGCGATAAGCTGCTAGCGCTGGCGGGCAACGATCCAGGCCTGACCCGCGTTCGCCATAACGGTCTTGACGACAGCCCGCAGCTGCAGGTGGATATCGATCAGCGTAAGGCGCAGGCGCTGGGCGTCTCGATTAATGATATCAACGACACCCTGCAAACGGCGTGGGGCTCGAGCTATGTGAATGACTTTATGGATCGCGGCCGCGTGAAAAAAGTGTATGTCCAGTCCGCCGCGCCGTTCCGCATGCTGCCGGATGATATTAACCGCTGGTTTGTCAGGAATAACGCTGGCGGCATGGTGCCGTTCTCCGCGTTTGCCACCTCGCACTGGGAGAGCGGCTCGCCGCGTCTGGAGCGCTATAACGGCTACTCTGCGGTTGAAATCGTCGGGGAAGCCGCGCCGGGCGTCAGTACCGGTACCGCCATGGATACCATGGAAAAACTGGTGCAGCAGCTGCCCGCCGGTTTTGGTCTGGAGTGGACGGCCATGTCCTACCAGGAGCGTCTCTCCGGGGCACAGGCTCCCGCACTTTACGCGCTCTCTCTGCTGGTGGTCTTCCTCTGCCTTGCCGCACTGTATGAAAGCTGGTCAGTCCCGTTCTCCGTCATGCTGGTCGTGCCGCTTGGGGTTATCGGTGCGCTGCTGGCGACCTGGATGCGCGGCCTCGAGAACGATGTTTACTTCCAGGTGGGTCTGCTCACCGTGATTGGCCTATCGGCGAAAAACGCCATTCTGATCGTTGAATTTGCCAACGAGATGAATGCCAAAGGCCACGAGCTGATGGCCGCCACGCTGCACGCCTGCCGTCAGCGCTTACGTCCCATACTGATGACGTCGCTGGCGTTTGTCTTTGGCGTACTGCCGATGGCAACCAGTACGGGCGCAGGCTCCAGCAGCCAGCATGCCGTCGGGACGGGGGTGATGGGCGGCATGATTTCGGCCACCGTACTGGCCATTTACTTCGTGCCGTTGTTCTTTGTGCTGGTGCGTCGCCGCTTCCCGTTAAAGGAACGCGCTGAGTAAGTGATTGAAATAAAAAAAGGCGGCTTTATCGGCCGCCTTTTTATTGTGTGATTAATTCACACTATGGTTATTTTACTTATTTTAGTGCTCTTGCAATTCTTACTGAATGTCATTTACGAAGCATGCCTTCGATAAAATCTTTCCAGTTCCCCAGTTCACGTTCAATCATAACAACCTCTCTTATTATTATGCGCATTCTACAAAAACGGACCATCATTGTGAAGACTATTTAACCAATTGCTGTGATTGTACCCCACGTCCTGCGGGGATTTATGATAAATATGAACGGAGAGGCCTCAATTTTTTGTGACGGCTAGCAATATTTTGAAATAACCCTCCGAACGGGTGAATTTTATTTTACCCGCTGAGTTTATTCGAAATTTAAACTTTATGGACATCTATGCTTAAAGGGTGAAAGAATATTCAGCGTACAGATGTGAGTTGAATTAAGAAGAAGTGTAAATCCAGACGATTCCTGAATGTGTTATATTCCACTTAAGGATATATCTTCGAATTTACTGAACATTTAATCATCATTAGGTCAAAAGGATTCACCATGGTTGTGATGTACGGCATTAAAAATTGCGACACCATCAAAAAAGCCCGCCGCTGGCTGGAAGCAAACGGCGTGGAGTACCGCTTCCACGATTACCGTGCCGACGGGCTTGATGCAGAATTTCTGCATAGCGCGATCGGCGAACTGGGGTGGGAAGCCCTGCTGAACACCCGCGGCACCACCTGGCGTAAGCTGGACGAATCTCTGCGTGCCAGCATCAACGACGCCGACAGCGCAGCAAAACTGATGCTCGAGATGCCGGCAATTATCAAACGCCCATTGCTCTGCGCGCCAGGGCAGCCTATGCTGCTGGGTTTCAGTGAAACCCTTTATTCCGACTTTTTTCGTTGAGGTGTAGTTTATGTCATGCCCGGTCATTGAGCTGACTCAGCAGCTTATTCGCCGTCCTTCCCTTAGCCCGGACGACGCAGGTTGTCAGGCACTTATGATTGAGCGCCTGCGTGCCATCGGTTTCACCGTTGAACGCATGGATTTTGGCGATACCCAGAACTTCTGGGCGTGGCGTGGCCAGGGTGAAACGCTGGCCTTTGCCGGGCATACTGACGTCGTTCCCGCCGGTGACGCGGATCGCTGGATTAACCCGCCGTTTGAACCGACCATCCGCGACGGCATGCTGTTTGGTCGCGGCGCGGCAGACATGAAAGGCTCTCTGGCGGCGATGGTCGTGGCGGCAGAGCGCTTTGTGGCTCAGCATCCGAACCACAAAAACCGTCTGGCGTTTTTAATCACCTCCGACGAAGAAGCCAGCGCCCATAACGGCACCGTGAAGGTCGTTGAAGCGCTGATGGCGCGTAACGAGCGTCTCGACTACTGTCTGGTCGGTGAGCCGTCCAGTACTGAAGTGGTGGGTGATGTGGTCAAAAACGGGCGCCGTGGCTCGCTGACCTGTAACCTGACCATTCACGGCGTTCAGGGGCACGTTGCATACCCGCATCTGGCCGATAATCCGGTCCATCGCGCTGCGCCAATGCTGAGCGAGCTGGTGGGCATCGAGTGGGATAAAGGCAACGAATTCTTCCCGCCGACCAGCATGCAGATCGCGAACGTCAAGGCCGGGACCGGCAGCAACAACGTGATCCCGGGCGATTACTTCGTGCAGTTTAACTTCCGCTTCAGCACCGAACTGACCGACGAGATGATCAAGGCGCGCGTCGTCGCCCTGCTGGAAAAATATCAGCTGCGCTACACCGTGGAGTGGTGGCTTTCCGGCCAGCCGTTCCTGACGCAGCGCGGTAAGCTGGTGGATGCGGTAGTGAACGCCATCGAGCACTATAATGAAATTAAGCCACAGCTGCTGACAACGGGTGGCACCTCAGACGGACGCTTTATCGCCCGTATGGGCGCCCAGGTTGTCGAACTGGGTCCAGTGAACGCAACCATTCATAAAATCAATGAGTGTGTCAATGCGGCAGATTTGCAACTGCTGGCCCGTATGTATCAACGTATTATGGAGCAACTCGTCGCCTGACGAACGCTCTGAGAGGAATAGCGAATGGATTGGCTTTCAAAGTACTGGTGGATTCTGGTATTAGTTTTTCTGGTTGGCGTATTGCTTAACGTGATTAAAGATCTTAAGCGCGTTGACCATAAAAAATTTCTCGCCAACAAACCGGATCTTCCCCCGCACCGTGATTTTAACGACAAGTGGGACGATGACGACGACTGGCCGAACAAGGACCAGAAGAAGTAATCGTTAAGTTTCCCCTCTCCCTGGGAGAGGGGGAAACCTCACATAAACTCAACAATATCATCATCATCCGGCTTACCGCCGCTGAGCGCTTCATCAAAGTAGTGCTTCGGTACGGTATAGCGCAAACGATCGAGCGCGAACTGCATGCTACGGTCGTCAATCGCATGGCCCAGATCGTCAACGATATCCAGCGTCACATCCCCACCTTCGCGAATCAGCGCTTCCTGGGCGGCAACCGCATGCGAGAGCTCAATCACGCGGTCTTCACCACCGTGGATCAGGTGGATCGTGGTCTGCGTGGTCGCACTGGTCGGTAACGTCGCAAAGCGGCCGTTAAACGCGATGACGCGTGAAACCAGAGCCGGCTGCGCTTTAACGCTTTCCAGAGACATGATTGACCCCTGCGAGAAACCAATCAGCGCGGTCGCGTCTGCACCCACGCCGCTCTGCTGCTGCCAGTAGCGGACGATATCGATAAAGGTGGGCATGATGGCGTCGATGCGAGCCTGACGATTCTCTTCCGTCACGCCCTGAACAGAGAACCACTGGCGTCCGTTCGGACCACATGGCTCTACGCCACCGATGCTGACAATCAATGCTTCCGGAAAAACGGGCGCAAACCAGCTGCCAATCTGACCCATATTGACGGCATTATCGCCTACGCCATGAAACAGAAGCAGTAACTGCTTAGCCGGTTTGTCAGGACTTTGAACAACAAAATGGTCGTGTTTCATGGTGTTCTCCTTAATAGATGACCTGGATTCTACGCCTCCGGACGTGAATGACCATGCCACTTTACTGAAGAAGTCATTGAAAAAATTGCCATTGCAAAATATCTTCTTTCAGCTGCTGGCAGCGCGGATAGTCAAGACTTTCAATCGCTTGCGCGGTCTCACTCCGCAACGTTGCCAGCAACGCTTTTCGCCCGACGTCTTCCACTTTCCCTTCCATTTTCCCACGCAGGGCCGGAAGCGACATGTCCACGGTTAACAACAGCCGCGTCAGTGCGGCAACCGAGGTTGAAAACGCCCGATGCGCAAAAGCAAAGCCCGCCAGCTCCAGCCAGTCGTCATGATTAAGGGTAGCTTCCCAGCCGTCTTCCACGGGGATCTTTTCACCGTTCCAGGCTGATAACACCCGCGCATCGCGCTTCAGACGCCGCTGCGCCTGCTCGCACAGCTGACGCCCTGCCTGACTCTGCGGCAGCAAGGCCATCGCGGTGTAGCAGCCGCTGCTGGCTTCACGATGGCTGCCCATCCGCACCAGCACAAACCCACACTGCTGCCAGAAACGCCAAAGCTCATCGGTATAGCCAAAGCTCACCGACAGATAATCTTCGCCGCTGGCGCTGCGAACAAGCGCCTGGCCAATCCCTTCCCGCTGACGGTGAGGATGTACGGCAATGCGGGTCACCCGTCGTCCTCTGAGCGTCGCCGCCAGCGGAGAGCCGCCGTGCGCCGCCAGAGACTGCGCCACCAGGTTACCGCGCGGACGCCGGTACCCTGCCCATACGGCGCGGCTAAGCTCAGGGGAGAGCCCGCCTTCCTCCACCAGCCAGAGCGCCCCGGCGATATCCGGGTCCGTTTCGGCAACGGCAAACTGCTGCCCGGGCGCGTCCATCATGCGGCGTAAATCGAGCGGCGAGGTACGATAGTGCGCCGCGCAGAGGAGCTCGTATACGCTCGCTGCAAGCGCCGGACTGCGTTCCCAGGCCTCCGGGGTCAGGGAGGTTAAACGCACCTCTCCCTCCGGGCGGCGGTCAATCAGCGTATCGTCAAACAGCAGCGCGCTGGCAACAACCCGCTCAAGCGGGCAGCCCGCCGCCCAGCGCACCGGTGTAGATAGGCTGTAGCGCTGCAGCCCGGCAAACCGACCGCAGAATTTAAGCAAGAATCCCCGGCCCGTTCCTTCATATCCCTGCACAGTGGTGGTCAACAGCACGCGAGGGAAACGGGCAACTAGCTTTTCCAGCAGCGGACCAGGGATCGCAGCGGCTTCATCGACAATCAGCCAGTCAGCCCGGTGTGAAGACGCAAGCAGCGCGTCCGGGGCCATAAAATGAAAACGCTCTCCGGCGAAGCGGGCGATGATATCCGTCGCCCCCTTCGACGGCGCGGTAACCACGGCGCTGCCCGCAATGCGGTTCAGCAGCATGCCCGCCAGGGCTGATTTTCCGCGCCCGCGCGCGGCGGTGACGGCCGCGATGCCCTCCGCCATCCCCTGCAGCACATCCAGGATCTCAGCCTGCTCGCGCTGCGGTGCGCCGCTGGCAGGCTGCCAGTCAGGCGCGTCGGGTAAAGGCGGAAGGGATAACGCGCGGCCCTGATGCCAGACAATCGCGTCGGGATCGGCGTCAATCGTCCGGCAGAAATGGTGTACAAAATGCGGCGTGGCTATCGCTTCGGCGCCGTCGCTCCAGCGCAGTGAATCGCTGTCTGGCAACCCGGACCACGCGTCGAGCGGCGGAACCCGCAGCACCAGAAGGCTTCCGGCGCTCAGCGTTCCGCTCAGGGCGGCAAACGCGGCGACATCAAACCCGGCGCTGGCGTCAAAAACGGCATGCCGGAACTCGCGTCCCAGCAGGCCGCTGATGGCTTTTGAAGGATGTTCGTCAAGCCTTACCCAGTCTCCGGGCAAGGCGTCACGCAGGGCAAGCGCTTGGGTTAACGTCCACTGCGCCTCGCCGCTGAGCACCACCAGCCGCCGATGGCCGGTGCGCTCAAGCTCGCTTATCAGCTGTTCAAACTCCAGCATTACATCGCTTTGCCGAAGGTATTACACTGCGCCGGATCGCCGCTGTCGAAGCCGCGTTTAAACCAGCTATAGCGCTGCTGTGAGGTACCGTGAGTGAAGCTGTCGGGCACGACGCGCCCCTGGCTCTGCTGCTGAAGACGGTCGTCACCGATAGCCTGAGCGGCATTTAACGCCTCCTCAAGATCGCCGGATTCCAGGACGCCCTGCTGCTGCATGCTGTGGCCCCAGACGCCCGCGAAGCAGTCCGCCTGCAGCTCCATTTTAACGGAAAGGCGGTTCACTTCCGCCTGAGACGCATTTTGCTGGAGCTGGCGCACTTTTGGCTCAATCCCCAGCAGCTTTTGCACGTGATGGCCGACTTCATGCGCGATCACATAGCCCTGGGCAAAATCACCGTCAGCGCCAAGCTTGCGTTTCATGTCATCGTAAAAAGAGAGATCGATATAGACGGTGCCGTCTGCCGGGCAGTAGAACGGCCCCATCACAGATTGCCCGGTGCCGCATCCGGTGCGGGTTGCCCCCCGGTACATAACCAGCTTCGGCTGCTGGTAGGTACGCCCCATCTTCTCGAACAGCTGACCCCAGGTGTCTTCTGTTGTAGCGAGAATAACGGAGGTAAATTTGGCCGCTTCATCTTCATTCGGGCTGATGGAGCGCTGAGAATGCTCCTGCTGCTGCAGCGGCTGACCGGTCATCAACCCGGTGAGGTCAACGCCGTAGTAACCCGCGACTAAAACAACAATCAGCAGGATGATACCGCCCTTGCCGCTGGGTAACCGGAAGCCTGGCCCACCCATTGAAGGACCGCCGCCACCATCACTGCGTCTGTCTTCTACATTGTCACTTTCACGACGCCCTTGCCAGCGCATAACCACCTCGAACTATTCCATTTATAATAGCTATGATCGTAGGCGGTTAACGGCAAGATTACCATAGGAAACAAGGGTAAGACGCCAAAGGATGGGAACATCCTTTGGCAAGTGAGGGAGTTAGTCGAGCTTAACGCCTAAACGGTGAGCAACCGCTTCGTACGCTTCAATCAGGCCACCCAGGCTCTGACGGAAACGGTCTTTGTCCATTTTATCCAGGGTTTCTTTATCCCACAGGCGGCTACCGTCCGGTGAGAACTCATCGCCCAGCACCACTTCGCCTTTGAACAGACCAAACTCCAGCTTGAAGTCGACGAGGATCAGGCCCGCGTCATCAAACAGTTTTTTCAGCACGTCGTTGGCTTTGTAGGTCAGCTCCTGCATACGAGCCAGGTTCTCTTTGCTCACCCAGCCGAAGGTTTCGCAGTAGGATTCGTTGACCATCGGGTCGTGCATGGCATCGTTTTTCAGGAACAGGTCGAACAGCGGTGGATTCAGTTCGATACCTTCTTCAATGCCGAGACGCTTCACCAGGGAGCCCGCCGCACGGTTACGAATAACGCACTCAACCGGAACCATATCCAGTTTTTTCACCAGACATTCCGTATCGGACAGCAACGCTTCCATCTGGGTCGGGATACCCGCTTCGGCCAGTTTGGTCATAATGAAGTGGTTGAACTTGTTGTTCACCATGCCTTTACGATCGAACTGCTCAATGCGTGCGCCATCCCCTGCTGACGTATCATTGCGGAACTCGAGCACCAACAGATCCGGGTTTTCCGTGCTGTATACGGTCTTCGCTTTGCCACGATACAACTCAGCTTGCTTCTGCATCTTCATTACTCCTGGTGTGATGATTTGTGTTCAAAACTGGGGATATTATGCCACGCACACGTTTGCGTAGCACTAAAATAAAAAGGGCTGGATTCACCAGCCCTCGTATTTATTTGCTCAATGCTGCCTGGAAGACAGCGACCAGCGCATCGTTCTGCGACTGGGTCAGCGTGTGACCTTTAGGATCGATAAACTGCAGACTGCTGCGGTTATCAAGGTCGCCTACCTGAATCTTGTAGTCACCGGAGGCAAGCTGAGGATCTTTCGCGCCCAGTTCCTGCCATGCGCTGTCGGAGAGCGGCTTATACGTTGCCGTCATGCTGCCGGTTGAACGCGTGCTGTCGGTCACTTTCATGCCCACTTTTTCAAGCGCCGCTGGCAGACGCAGCCAGGTCTGGTTAAACGGTGCACGCACCACCAGCATTGGCAGGCCGGTATCATCCGCACCGCTTTGTACATCGAAAGTCGCGCCGTTGCGGCTCTGCGCGGCGTTGGCAGCATCGGTAGCGGTCTTATCCAGACCCGCGGCAATCACGTTCAGCATTTCGGTGCTGTAACGCTGCAGGGACGCGGCATCCGCAACCGGTTTACCCGCCTGCTCCAGGTTCAACAGCTTAACGTTAACCGCCTGCTGATAACCCTGTGGTTTTACGGAGACTTGATAGCGACCGCGGTACTGCTGGTCTTCATCCAGACGGTTCCATTCGACCCAGTCGGTGGTTAACGTCTGGCTGGCGTCATCGCGTTTATCGATGGTGTAGTTCTTCGACTGAATGACGCTGACAACCTGCGGCCACAGCGTGCTACCGCGCGCGCTCTCAACCATCAGAGACGCCGTATCACCGGTGAACTGGGTACGCGCCCCGCTGACCAGCGCCAGAGGCTGTGCTGGCGGACGAATATCAAGCGCTTTACCGACCAGGCCGCTGCCGTTGGTCACGGGAATATTATAATCGCCGTTCTGAATCGGCAGGATCATGCCAGCCGGTGCGTGAAGTTCAGCAAGCGGGGTCGCATCCAGATAGGATTCATCACCGCTCACCTGGCGCTTGTAGCGCGAATCTGAACTACAGGCAGCGAGCAGCATAACAAGCGAAACACTCGCAACCTTCGCCAGGCGCGACTTCTGTACTGAATAAGCCATCAAATCTCCCTAAACTCTACAGCAAACCGGCATGCTTCAGCGCCGCCCTGACGATGTCACGACCGTGGTCGGTAATCGGTGTCATTGGCAGACGCAGCGTGTCGGATGCTACAAGTCCCAACTCCTTACATGCCCATTTCACTGGGATCGGATTGGGTTCGACAAATAATTTATTGTGCAGCGGCATCAGACGCTGATTAATGACACGCGCTTCATCAAAGTGACCGGCTGCGGCCAGTTTGCACATTTCTGCCATATCGCGCGCCGCAACGTTTGCCGTTACGGAGATCACGCCATGACCACCGAGCTGCATAAAGTCCAGCGCGGTCGCATCATCACCACTCAACAGGATAAAGTCGTCTGAAACCAGCTCTTTGATCTGATGAACGCGGCTTAAGTTCCCTGTCGCCTCTTTAATACCGATAATATTTTTTACTTCCGAGAGACGACCAACGGTTTCCGGCAGCATATCGCAACCGGTACGGGACGGCACATTATACAGAATTTGTGGCAAGTCAGTATGTTCAGCGATGGCTTTGAAGTGCTGGAACAAACCTTCCTGAGTAGGACGGTTGTAATAAGGGGTCACCGTCAGACAGCCAACGATGCCGCTGTCGTTAAAACGCTTGGTCAGGCTGATAGCTTCTGCGGTTGCATTAGCCCCTGTCCCCGCGATGACCGGAATACGTCCGTCAGCCAGTTCCAGGGTCAGCATTACCACATCGCCGTGCTCGTCGTGGCTCAGCGTTGCGGATTCACCGGTAGTCCCTACCGAAACGATCGCCGAGGTTCCGTTGGCGACATGGTAATCAATGAGCTTCTTCATGCTTGACCGGCAGACATTACCTTTTTCATCCATCGGTGTAACAAGCGCGACAATACTTCCCGTGAACATGAGCCATCCTCTGTGCGAACAAGAGCCTCAATGTTACGTTTGGAACTGTAATAAAAGCAAGCGACCTGAGGCTCTCAGGCGGTTGTATGCATGTTTTTTTTATGCTTTCCTTAGGAAGACTTAACCATGCAAAGGAAGAACAGGTTTGACAACCTCATCACAACATTACCTGGTTATCACTGCGCTGGGTGCCGACAGGCCGGGTATCGTGAACACCATCACCCGTCACGTAAGCAGCTGCGGCTGTAATATCGAAGACAGCCGTCTGGCGATGCTTGGCGAAGAGTTCACATTTATTATGTTGCTTTCCGGGACATGGAACGCCATTACGTTGATTGAATCGACCCTGCCGCTGAAAGGGGCCGAACTGGATTTGCTGATTGTCATGAAGCGCACCACCGCGCGTCCGCGTCCGGCACTGCCTTCTACCGTCTGGGTACAGGTTGAAGTGCCTGATTCTCCGCATCTGATTGAGCGTTTCACGGCGCTTTTTGACAGTCACCAGATGAATATTGCCGAACTGGTTTCCCGTACGCAGACAAGCGATGACCAGGGTCTTCCGGTGCTGTTTATTCAAATTACCGCGCACAGCCCTGCCTCACAGGATGCGTCAAATATCGAGCAAGCGTTCAAAGCCCTCTGTACAGAATTAAACGCGCAGGGCAGTATAAGCGTCGTCAATTATTCGCAGCACGAACAGGATGGAGTTGAGTAATGAACCCACTGAAAGCCGGTGACATCGCACCGAAATTTAGCTTACCGGATCAAGACGGCGAGCAAGTAAATTTGACCGACTTCCAGGGACAGCGTGTTCTGGTCTATTTCTACCCGAAAGCCATGACCCCCGGCTGCACCGTACAGGCCTGCGGCTTACGCGACAACATGGACGACTTGAAAAAAGTCGGCGTGGAAGTGCTGGGTATCAGCACGGATAAACCAGAAAAGCTGTCACGATTTGCTGAAAAAGAGCTGCTGAACTTCACGCTGCTTTCTGATGAAGATCATCAGGTATGCGAGCAGTTCGGCGTCTGGGGCGAGAAGACGTTTATGGGTAAAACCTACGACGGTATTCACCGCATCAGCTTCCTGATTGACGCTGACGGTAAAGTTGAACATGTGTTTGACGACTTCAAAACCAGCAACCACCACGACGTGGTGTTGAACTGGCTGAAAGCAAGCGCCTGATAAACAGCAAAACGGCAACCCAGGTTGCCGTTTTTAATGTTTTCCCCCTCTCCCCGTGGGAGAGGGTCGGAGTGAGGGCATCAGGCCGCACAAAAACTACTTCTCTTCCACCGCCGGCACATCCGGCCACGCGTGGACCACGGCTTTAATCAGCGTCGCCAGCGGAATCGCAAAGAACACGCCCCAGAATCCCCACAGCCCGCCGAAAATCACCACGGATAAGATAATCACCAGCGGATGCAGGTTCACCGCTTCGGAGAACAGCACCGGCACCAGCAGGTTACCGTCCAGGCCCTGAATAATCAGGTACACCGCAAAGCAGCTCCAGAACTCTGTCCCCAGCCCAAACTGGAACAGCGCGACCCCAACAACCGGAATGGTCACCACAAACGCGCCGATGTACGGAATCAGGACCGACAGCCCCACCAGCACCGCCAGCAGCAGCGAATAGTTCAGGCCGAAAATCAGGAAGCCAATCCAGGTGGCTACCCCCACGACAATCATCTCCAGCACCTTGCCGCGAATGTAGTTGGTGATCTGCTGGTTCATCTCTTCCCAGACCTGGCCTGCCAGCCCGCGGTTGCGCGGCAGAATACGGCGCACGGCGTTGAGCATCTGATCTTTATCTTTCACCAGGAAGAAGACCATCAGCGGCACGAGCACAAGGTAAACCGCCAGCGTCAGCAGCCCTACCAGCGAGGCCAGAGAGTACTTCACCACCGAATCGCCCATCGTCATGATGCGGGCGCGCATATTTTCGGCCATCGCGTCGATAATCCCGGCATCCATCAGGGCCGGGTAACGGCGCGGCAGCGTGGCGGCGAAATCAGACAGCTTGTTCAACATGCCGGGCATGTCGCGGATCAGGTTAATTCCCTGCTGCCAGGCGACCGGCATCACCACAAAAGCCATCAACAGCAGGATGCCGACAAACAGCACCAGTACGATGCTGGTCGCCCAGCGACGGGAACAGCCGATGTGTTCCAGGCGCACCGTTGGCCACTCCAGCAGGTACGCCAGCACAATCGCCACCAGCAGGGGAGCGAGCAGACCGCTGAAAAAGAACAGAATGCCGAACCCGGCAACCAGAATAACCAACAAAGCAATGGCTTCCGGATCGCTGAACCGACGCCGGTACCACTGCATTAACATTTCGAGCATACAACCCTTCCCTGAATCGAATGGCGGGAGTGAGACGGTGAATTGTATCTAACTGTCACAAAAAAGACTTTCGCTTTTTGTATCCCGATCGCAATCCGCAAAAGCCTGATGAATGGGATTTTCTTCATGCTGTAACACGGCTACACTCGCAGAGCAGCAGAGATGAACGTTATGCCGGTTCATCGGTCAAATTAGCACATCCAACATACAGGACAGTGGTTATGTTCAGGCAGTTGAGAAAAACACTGGTTGCAACACTGATTGCCGCGGTGACGGTCGGTCAGGTGTTGCCCGCTTTTGCTGACTCGTCCGATTCATTGCCGGACATGGGCACCACAGCAGGAAGCACGCTCTCTATTGGGCAAGAGATGCAAATGGGGGATTACTATGTTCGCCAGCTGCGCGGCAGCGCCCCGCTGATCAACGACCCTTTGCTGGTACAGTACATTAACGGGCTGGGGATGCGTCTGGTTTCGCACGCCGACTCGGTAAAAACGCCCTTCCACTTCTATTTAATTAATAACGACGAAATCAACGCCTTCGCCTTCTTTGGCGGTAACGTGGTGCTGCATTCGGCGTTATTCCGTTACTCTGACAACGAAAGCCAGCTGGCCTCGGTAATGGCGCACGAAATTTCGCACGTCACCCAGCGCCACCTGGCGCGCGCCATGGAAGACCAGAAACGTAACGCCCCCCTCACCTGGGTGGGCGCGCTGGGCTCTATTCTGCTGGCGATGGCCAGCCCGCAGGCCGGGATGGCGGCCCTGACCGGTACGCTGGCGGGAACGCGCCAGGGAATGATCAGCTTTACCCAGCAAAACGAACAGGAAGCGGACCGCATCGGGATTCAGGTGCTGCAGCGTTCGGGCTTTGACCCGCAGGCCATGCCGAGCTTCCTGGAAAAACTGCTCGATCAGGCGCGTTACTCTTCCCGTCCGCCTGAAATTCTGCTGACGCACCCATTACCTGAAAGCCGACTGTCGGACGCGCGTAACCGTGCCAACCAGATGCGTCCGGTCGTGGTCCAGTCATCACAGGATTTCTACATGGCGAAAGTGAGAACGCTTGGGATGTACAACTCCGGGCGTAACCAGCTCACCAGCGACCTGCTGGATTCCCTGGCGAAAGGCAACGTGCGTGAGAAAAACGCCGCGCAGTATGGTCAGGCGCTCCAGGCGATGGAAGCCAGCAAATACGACGAGGCGCGTAAAGCGCTGCAGCCGCTTCTGGCAGCCGACCCGAACAACCCGTGGTACCTCGATCTGTCGACGGATATCGATCTGGGGCAGAAGAAAACGGCCGATGCGATCAACCGTCTGAAAGGGGCGAAAGACGTCCGTACCAACCCGGTGCTGCAGCTTAACCTGGCGAACGCTTACTTACAGGGCGGTCAGCCTGGCGAAGCGGCAACCATTCTGAACCGCTACACCTTCAACAATAAAGACGATCAAAACGGCTGGGATCTGCTCGCTCAGGCGGAAGCCCAGCTCGGCAACCGCGATCAGGAACTGGCGGCGCGTGCCGAAGGTTTTGCCCTGGTGGGCCGCCTCGATCAGGCGATTTCCACGCTCAGCAGCGCCAGCTCGCAGGTCAAGCTCGGCAGCCTCCAGCAGGCCCGTTACGACGCGCGTATCGATCAGCTGCGCGCCCTGCAGCAGCGCTTTAAGCCTTACGAGAAGATGTAATAAAGGAGAATTCACGTCATGACCGACGCCGTAAAAATCTATCACAACCCTCGCTGCTCCAAGAGCCGCGATACCCTGAGCCTGCTAAAGTCTAACGGCGTTGAGCCGGAGGTGGTGCTGTACCTTGACACCCCACCTGACGCGCAAACCCTTCGCCAGCTGCTGCACATGCTGGGAATGGGCAGTGCAAGAGAGCTGATGCGTCAGAAAGAAGATCTCTATAAGTCGCTTAACCTGGATGACAGCCGCCTCACCGAGGCTGAGCTGCTCCAGGCGATGGTTGAAAATCCAAAGCTGATTGAGCGCCCGATTGTGGTGGCGAACGGCCAGGCGCGCATTGGTCGCCCGCCGGAAGACGTGCTCGAGATCCTCTAGTCCTTATGCCGCAGCGCTTCCAGAAAGGCCTGCGGCGTACTCTCTCCCAGCTTTTTCTGCGCTTTTCCGCGGTTGTAAAATTCACACAGCTGGATCAACAGCTCGCCTGCCGGTTCACTGTTCATACGTGGGATGATTTCACATAGCGGCAGATCAACCTGAACGGCGCGGTATTGCCGTGGATGCGCCGTTACGGTGGTATTGCGCTCCTTTAGCTTCACCTCGAAACCAAAAGTCTCAACAGATTGAATATCAGCCGGACAGGCTTCCAGCGCGTCGTTCGCCCAGTGGGCCAGCAGCTGCGGAGAAATGCCCGCGTACAGCCGGGCGTAGCACCAGCCGCTCACGGGTTCACGCGCCCAGAGCAGATGCTGTTCCCCGCCATCGTCCATATGCAGCGACAAAGGCTGATGATGTAACAGGAGTTTTTGCGGCACGATGCCTGCCTTCAGCGCCTTTTTCCCCTGCAACGTCGCGCCCTTCTGCTTAGCCGAAGCCGGTTTGAGGTAGCGGTTCAGGGTCGCGCGGGAGACGGCGATCCCGAGTCCGTTATTGACCATCTGCAGCAGTTCGTCCAGCGGGGCACCCGTGATATCCCGCAGGGCATTGACCAGCGTAACCTGCTCCTGTCTCAATGCTTTGTGTATCACTTTTGGCGTCGTGTGGTTATCCGAAACCTGCTCGCGGTTGCGCCAGCGCCTGACGGTAGTGACCGAAATGCCCAGCTCAGCGGCCAGATCCCTGTCGCTTTTGTCTGACTGCTGAAGATAGCGACGGATGCGCGGCGTCGTGGTGGCATTAGCATGCAGTTTAATTTCCATCGCAGGATCCTTAGAACCAATCTTATGAGATTTATACTACGCCAGCGATTGCTTTGTGACCGATTTCACCTTTCGCTCGCCGTGCTTCACTGATAATCCCCAGACATAACACAAACAACACCCCTCAATCTTGTACGGAGTTCACAATGAACAATGTTCTGGGATTTCTTGAAGCAAAACTGATGCCGCTGGCGGCCAAAACGGCCCAGCAGCGTCATCTTGGGGCCATTCGCGGCGCCTACGTGTCATTCATGCCGTTTATCATCGTCGGCTCTATTCTGCTGGTGATCTCGTCGTTCCCGAATCAAGCCTATCAGCAGTTTATGTCTCAGGCCTTTGGTGAAAGCTGGAGCGCCATTATCGAAATCCCGTTCAACGCGGTGTTCTCCACCATGTCGCTGTTCATCAGCTTCCTGGTCGCCTTCCGCCTGGCGGAACACTACGGTGAAGACCGCATCTCCTGCGGCATCCTGGCGCTGGTTGCCTTTCTCATCCTGACGCCCTTTATCAAAGTGGCGGAAAACGGCGGTATCACCGTCATTCCGGTGGAGTGGATTGGCAGCAAAGGGCTATTCGTGGCGATGATTGGTTCCCTGCTGTGGACGGAGCTGTTCTGCTGGCTCAAGCGCAAAAAACTGGTGATCAAAATGCCGGACGGCGTGCCTCCGGCGGTGCAGGAGTCGTTCGCCGCGCTGATCCCGGCCCTGCTGGTGATGATTCTGGTGCTGGGTATCCGCATCGTTTTTGAAAACACCCACTACAACACCATCCACCAGTTTATTTACGAAGTGGTTGCCACGCCGGTGCGCCACTACGGCACCTCTTACTTTGGCGCGCTGATGACGGTGTTCAGCATCACCATTCTGTGGTCAGTGGGCATTAACTCCGGCTCGATGATCAACGGCATCATTCGCCCGCTGTGGATGGAGAACCAGACCGACAACATCGCCGCGATTCAGGCAGGCACGACGCCGCCGCACATTATTACTGAACAGTTTTTTGACATGATCTGGATGGGCGGCGCGGGGGCCACGCTGTCGCTGGTCATTGCAATGCTGATTTTCGCCCGCAGCAAAAACATGCGTGAAGTGGCGCGCCTCGGCGCCGGGGCGTCGGTGTTTAACATCAACGAACCGATCCTGTTTGGCCTGCCGGTGATCATGAACCCGATCATGCTCATCCCGTTCAACCTGGTACCGCTGGTGCTGGTCACCGTGCAGTATGCGGCGATGAAGATTGGCGCGGTTGCCGTCACCACCGGGGTGTTTATTCCCTGGACGCTGCCGCCGGTGATTAGCGGCTTTATCGTCACCGGGCACCTGAGCGGCAGCGTGATGCAGCTTATCAACCTGCTGATTGGCGCCATGCTGTATCTGCCTTTTATGCGTATCGTGGACAAACAGTACCGCGCGGCGGAAATGGCCACCGTTACGCGAACCGACACCACCCTTGCAAAACAGGAGTAAAGCATGTGGGGAATTATCGCGACCTGGAGAATGGCGCTTGAAGGCGTTACGGAGTCTGCGTCGGCGCTGGCTGCGGGGAAACCGGTCTCCGCGGCAGTAGTTGATGCCGTCGCCGCCGTCGAAGACTTTCCGTTTTATAAATCCGTCGGCTACGGCGGGCTGCCCACCGAAAATGGCGAGGTGGAGCTGGACGCCGCCTACATGGACGGCGATACGCTGGCGTTTGGCGCCGTGGGCAACCTGGTGGATATCGCCAACCCGGTGCGCGTGGCGCATGCGTTAAGCCGCCAGCGCTACAACAGCCTGCTGGTCGGCCAGGGCGCGCGGGAATGGGCGCTGAGCCAGGGCTTTGCCGACAAAACCATGCTCACCGACCGCGCCATGCAGCACTACCGCAAACGCTGCCGCGAAACGCTGGATAAGGGCTTAAGCCCTTACGACGGGCATGACACCGTCGGCATTATCGGCCTCGATAAGCAGGGCTCGATGAGCGTCGCCACCTCCACCAGCGGCCTGTTCATGAAAAAGCGCGGTCGACTCGGGGATTCGCCCATTATTGGCTCCGGCTTTTACTGCGACAGCGAAACCGGTGCCGCCACCGCCACGGGCGTCGGTGAAGATCTGATGAAAGGCTGCACCAGCTACGAAATCGTCCGCCGCATGGCGCAGGGTATGACCCCGCAGCAGGCGGCGGATTCGGTGGTATTCGAACTGGAGGACAAGCTGATGTCGCGCTTTGGCCGCGCGGGCGATCTCTCCGTAGTGTGCATGAACAACAGGGGCGAATTCGGTGCCGCCACCAACATCAAAACCTTCTCGTTCGTGGTGGCGACGGCTCGCCAGCCCCTCGCCGTTTATCGTACCGAACGCCTGCGGGAGAAAACGCATTATCACGCGGTAGACGATGAGTGGATGCAGGCCTACGCCGCGCGGATCCGCGCGCCGATTGAGGAGTCATGATGATTACGTATCAGTTTATCACCGCGCTTTCTGACGCGGCTCCGCAGAGCCATTTGATTGCCTCCGCCTCCTGTACGCATTTGCCCGAAACGGCGCTGGTCGCGGAAATGCGCGAGTCTGCCAGCATCGCTGACACCCGCTTTGGCTGCGCCCCGTTTGCCCGGATCACCCTGCTGCCCGATGCGCTCTGGCAGGATAGCCTGACCGAAGGATTACTGACGGCGCTGCGCCCGCTGCTGGCCTCGCCCGTCAGTCCCGAGCTGATACTGGACGTTACTGTTATCGACGATGTGGTGCTGGCGCAGGTGCTGCGCTTTCTCTTTAATCAGGCGCACAGGCTGAGCGATTTGCAGTTAAAGAAAACCTGTGACAGCGTCCGTCTTGAACGCATCACCGCGCTCTGTTTTCCCGAACAGCAGGACCGACTGGCGGTTATTTTCCGCCAGCAGCAGGCCATCGCCCGCGGCATGGTCGCGGCGCGACGTCTGGCGGATACCCCGTCCGACCGCTGCACGCCGGAGTTTGTAGTGGAAGAGGCGCAAAAACTGTGTGCCGCCTTTCCTGCCCTGCGGTGTGAAGCACTGGATGAAAAGCAGATCGTTGAGCACGGTCTGGGGCTGCTGCACGCCGTCGGCAAAGGGGCGACCTGTCCGCCGCGCCTGCTGGCGATCCATTATGATGGTGCCAGCGACGGCCCGGTGCGCTGCTATGTGGGTAAAGGCATTACCTTTGATACCGGCGGCCTGTGGCTGAAGGAAGGCGCGGGCATGTACACCATGAAGTACGACATGTGCGGCGCGGCTAACGTGCTGGGCCTGATGCTGACCGTCGCAGAGCTGGGGCTTCCCGTTCGCATCATGGGCGTGCTGGCGCTGGCGGAAAATGCCATCGGTCCGGACGCCATGCAGCCCGGCACGGTAGCAACGGCCTGCAACGGCACCACGGTTGAAATCAACAACACCGATGCCGAAGGCCGACTGGTGCTGGCGGACGCCATCGCCTGGGCCAGCCAGCGCCATCCGCAGGCGCGCTATATTATTGATATGGCGACCTTAACCGGTGCGGTCGTGAAGGCGCTGGGATATGAATTGAGCGGATTAATGACGCAGGATGAACCGCTGCGCGCGGCGCTGACGCTGGCGGGTAAGCAGAGCGGTGATGAAGTGTGGTCCCTGCCGCTGGACGCGCGGCTGAAAAAGCAGACCGACAGCGCTATCGCCGATTTGTGCAACACGCCGACCAACAATGCGGCGATCAGCGCCTCGGCGGCGTGGCTGCTGCACCACTTCTGCCCGCCAGCTATTCCGTGGGCGCATCTGGACATTAGCGGTACGGCGCTGTGGCGAGAAAACGGACGTAGCGTGGCGTCGGGAAGACCGATTCCACTTTTGGTTGAGCACTTGCTGGGGGATGTCTAGTTTTCGTAGGCCGGGTAAGGCGCAGCCGCCACCCGGCACAACTACAGCTTGAGAATATCTTTCACAAACGGAATGGTCAGCTTGCGCTGGGCGGTAATAGAGGCGCGATCGAGCTGATCGAGCGTGTCAAACAGCGTGCGCATTTCCCTGTCCAGGCGCTTGAGCAGGAAGCGCCCCACGTCCTCCGGCAGCTCAAACCCGCGCTGCTTTGCGCGCAGCTGTAACGCCTGAAGCTTATCTTCATCCGACAGCGGCTGGAGCTTGTAGATTTGTCCCCAGTCCAGACGAGACGCCAGATCCGGCAGCCCCAGATTGAGCTGGCGAGGAGGACGATCGCCGGTGATCAGCAGCCGGGTTTTACCTGATTCCAGAATGCGGTTGTAGAGGTTAAAGATCGCCATTTCCCACGGCTCATCCCCCGCCACGCATTCGATATTATCGATGCAGACCAGCGAGAGATGTTCCATTCCCTCCAGCACCTCAGGCACGAACCAGGTACGTTTATCCAGCGGCACATAGCCTACCGCATCTCCGCGCGCCGAAAGCTCCGCGCAGGCGGCATGCAGCAGGTGGCTGCGCCCCGCGCCTTCGCGTGACCAGATATAGATGTATCCGCTGTGATCCTGACGCAGCACGTTTTGCAGTGCAGCCAGTAAAGAGGGGTTATCACCCGGCCAGAAACTCGCGAAAGTTTCGTCGTCAGGGAGATAGAGTGGCAGAGAGAGCTGTGCCGGTCCGTTCAGAAATACCTCAACCAGAGATCCTACGTAAAATCGGAATGGAGTTTAACACGGAACCTGCAAGGAGAGAACCGGGCGATCCCTCGCCCGACTTTTCGATCAATGTGGCGCTTTTTCGCTGTCGTCCGCGTCGAGAATTTCTTCTTCCGGGCGGATGACTGAGATCAGTTTGAAAATCAGGCTCAGGCCCACGCCGACGATGGTCGCCAGCGCCATGCCCTTCAGCTCGGCCGCACCGATGTGCACCTTCGCGCCGCTCACGCCGATAATCAGGATCACCGAGGTCAGGATCAGGTTCTGCGCCTTGCTGTAATCCACTTTGGATTCAATCAGCACGCGAATACCGGAAGCGCCGATCACGCCGTACAGCAGCAGAGAAACGCCGCCCATCACCGGTACAGGAATGATCTGAATCGCTGCCGCCAGCTTGCCGACGCAGGAGAGCAGAATGGCGATGATCGCCGCGCCGCCGATAACCCAGGTACTGTAGACGCGGGTAATTGCCATCACGCCGATGTTCTCACCGTAGGTGGTGTTTGGCGTGGAGCCAAAGAAACCGGAGATGATGGTGGAGAAACCGTTCGCAAACATGGAGCGGTGCAGGCCCGGGTCGCGGATTAAATCGCGCTTAACGATGTTCGCCGTCACCACCAGGTGGCCGACGTGCTCCGCAATCACCACCAGCGCCGCAGGCAGAATGGTGAAAATAGCAAACCATTCAAAGCGTGGCGTATAGAAGGTTGGCAGGGCGAACCAGTGCGCCTGAGCGATCGGGGTGGTGTCCACCACGCCCATCGCGAAGGAGAGCGCATAGCCCGCCAGCACGCCGATCAGGATCGGGATAATCGCCATGAAGCCGCGGAACAGCACGGAGCCAAACACCGTTACGCCCAGCGTCACCAGCGAGATGATAATGGTTTTGGAATCCGGTGACTGGCCGTCAGCAGGCAGCAGACCGGCCATATTCGCCGCGACGCCCGCCAGCTCCAGACCGATGACCGCAACGATTGCGCCCATCGCCGCAGGCGGGAACATCACGTCCAGCCAGCCGGTACCGGCTTTTTTCACAATGAAGGACACCACGCAGAACAGGACGCCACACATGATAAAGCCGCCCAGCGCGACTTCATAACCCAGCGGCAGCAGCAGTAACACCGGCGAAATAAAGGCGAAGCTCGAACCGAGATACGCCGGGATTTTGCCTTTACAGATAAAGAGGTACAGCAGCGTACCGATGCCGTTGAACAGCAGCACGGTGGCCGGGTTAATGTGGAACAGGATTGGCACCAGCACGGTTGCGCCAAACATGGCGAACAGGTGCTGCAAACTAAGCGGGATAGTCTGTAAAAGCGGCGGTCTTTCACTCACCCCGATAGCACGGCGCGTCATAGTGTTTTCCTCTGTGTAGTATTGTTGGTGTTTTATTCAAAAAAAAGCCGACTATCAAAGTCGGCTTATTTATCGTTATTCGATTATTTCGTACCAAAGATCTTATCGCCGGCATCGCCGAGCCCCGGGATGATGTACCCGTGCTCGTTCAGGCCCTGGTCGATAGAGGCGGTATACAGCTCAACATCCGGGTGCGCTTTTTCCAGCGCCGCGATCCCTTCCGGAGCGGCTACCAGTACCAGCACCTTAATGCTGTTACAGCCCGCGTTTTTCAGCAGGTCGATGGTAGCGATCATAGAGCCACCGGTCGCGAGCATTGGGTCAACCACCAGCGCCATGCGCTCGTCGATGTTAGAGACCAGCTTCTGGAAATAAGGAACCGGCTCAAGGGTTTCTTCGTTACGGTAGATACCCACCACGCTGATACGCGCGCTTGGCACGTGCTCCAGCACGCCTTCCATCATGCCGAGACCAGCACGCAGGATTGGCACCACGGTAATTTTCTTACCTTTGATCTGCTCAACCTGCACCGGGCCGTTCCAGCCTTCGATGGTGACTTTTTCTGTTTCCAGATCAGAGGTCGCTTCGTAGGTCAGCAGGCTGCCGACTTCAGATGCCAGTTCGCGAAAACGCTTCGTGCTGATGTCATGCTCACGCATCAGGCCCAACTTGTGTTTAACGAGTGGGTGTTTCACTTCCACAATCTTCATTCTCTTTCTCCTCTGAGGTGGCGTCCGCAAAAAAATCGCGGGATTATACCGCTTTTTTCGGATTAGGCCATACCCATGTTGCTTGACGTATATCAAGCAAAGTGATTTAGAGACAAAAAAACCGGAGGTGAGACTCCGGCTTGGGGGCGGGGTTCTGCCCGGTGGCGCTACGCTTAGGCGGGCCTACGTGTATTGTAGGTCGGGTAAGCGTTAGCGCCACCCGACAATTACAGGTTATCGCCGTTGCTCGCAATCACCTGCTTATACCAGTCGAACGATTTCTTCTTACTGCGGTTCAGCGTGCCGTTCCCTTCATTGTCTTTATCCACAAAGATAAAGCCGTAGCGTTTTTTCATTTCGCCCGTTCCGGCAGACACCAGGTCGATACAGCCCCACGGGGTGTAGCCCATCAGGTCTACGCCATCCTCCACTACCGCTTTTTTCATCTCGCGAATGTGGGCGGCCAGGTAGTCAATTCGGTACTGGTCGTTCACCGTGCCGTCGCTCTCCTGCACGTCGATCGCGCCAAAGCCGTTCTCAACGATAAACAGCGGCAGCTGGTAGTGATCCCAGAACCAGTTGAGGGAGTAGCGAAGCCCCACCGGGTCAATCTGCCAGCCCCAGTCGGATTTTTGTACGTACGGGTTAGAGACCAGGCTCTTGCTCTCGTCGTAGTCCAGCTGCGGGTTGTCCGCCGTCGCCTTGGTGGCGAAGGACATGTAGTAGCTGAACCCGATGTAGTCCACGCAGCCCTGCGTCAGCGCGGCTTTATCCTCTTCGGTTATATCCAGCGCGAAGCCACGACGTTCGAAGTAGTTGAGCAGGTGCTGCGGGTACCTGCCGCGCACGTGCACGTCGGTGAACCAGTAGCGGCGATGCATGGCGTTCATCGCCATCATCATATCGTCCGGCGCGCAGGTCAGCGGGTAGATAGGACACATGGCAATCATGCAGCCAATCTGCAGCGACGGGTTAATCTCGCGCCCCGCCTTCACCGCCAGGGCGCTGGCCACCAGCTCATAGTGCGCCGCCTGGAACATCACCGGCTCGCGGTCTTCACCCGGCGCGTACTTCAGCCCGGAGTTCGTGAACGGCGCAAAGTCTTCGTGGAAGTTAGCCTGGTTGTTGATCTCGTTGAAGGTCATCCAGTACTTCACTTTATGCTGGTAGCGCTGGAACACCACTTTTGCAAAACGAACGAAGAAGTCGATCAGCTTACGGTTGCGCCAGCCGCCGTATTCGGTGACCAGATGGAAAGGCATCTCGAAGTGAGAAAGAGTGATAACCGGTTCGATACCGTACTTCAGGCATTCGTCGAACAGATCGTCATAGAATTTCAGGCCAGCCTCGTTAGGCTCAAGCTCGTCGCCTTTCGGGAAGATCCGCGTCCAGGCAATAGAGGTGCGGAAGCATTTGAACCCCATCTCTGCAAAGAGTTTGATGTCTTCTTTATAGCGGTGGTAGAAATCAATGGCTTCATGGTTAGGATAATTTTTCCCCTCCAGCACGCCGTTGGTGATTTCACGCGGCACGCCGTGCGCCCCCGCGGTCATGACATCGGCCACGCTCACGCCCTTGCCGCCCTCTTTCCAGCCGCCTTCCAGCTGGTGCGCCGCAACGGCCCCGCCCCACAGAAAATCTGCTTTAAATCCTGACATTCGCTTTCCCTCATTCTGCGTTATTTTCTGCAAAAACAATTACAGAAACCGGTTTCAGTTCGATGATGTGCAAAGGGCATAGCTGTTGCAAGCAGTTCTCAGAAACCGGTTTCATTTTCGTGAACAGAGTCAAGTTTGGCTGCATTCACGAGGCACACAGAAAAAAAGATCCCCACGCCCAGAATAGGCTCGCAAACGTTTGCCTGGACTGTTAGAATTGCGCCGATTTTTCTTACTAGCTATGCAATCGCGTGGGGATTTAAGCCGTGACCAACAAAACTTCTCTCAGCTACAAAGATGCCGGTGTTGATATTGACGCAGGTAATGCGCTGGTTGACCGAATCAAAGGTGTGGTGAAAAAAACCCGCCGCCCGGAAGTGATGGGTGGTCTGGGTGGATTCGGCGCACTGTGCGCGCTGCCGCAAAAATATCGTGAACCTGTTCTGGTCTCGGGTACCGACGGTGTAGGCACTAAACTGCGCCTGGCGATGGATTTAAAACGTCACGACACGATCGGTATCGATCTGGTCGCTATGTGCGTGAATGACCTGGTGGTACAGGGCGCAGAGCCGCTGTTCTTCCTCGATTACTACGCGACCGGCAAACTGGACGTGGATACCGCAGCCAGCGTGATTAACGGTATCGCCGAAGGCTGCCTGCAGTCCGGCTGTGCGCTGGTCGGTGGTGAAACCGCGGAAATGCCGGGCATGTATCACGGCGAAGATTATGACGTCGCGGGCTTCTGCGTCGGCGTAGTAGAAAAATCAGAAATTATCGACGGCAGCAAAGTGGCCGATGGCGATGTGCTGATCGCGCTGGCTTCCAGCGGACCGCACTCCAACGGCTACTCCCTGGTGCGTAAAATCCTCGAAGTGAGCGGCTGTGACCCGCTGACGACCGAGCTTGACGGTAAACCGCTGGCTGACCATCTGCTGGCGCCGACCCGCATCTACGTGAAAAACGTGCTTGAGCTTATCGAGAACGTCGACGTTCACGCTATCGCTCACCTGACCGGCGGCGGCTTCTGGGAAAACATCCCGCGCGTCCTGCCGGATAACACCCAGGCGGTGATCGACGAATCGTCATGGCAGTGGCCAGCCGTGTTTAACTGGCTGCGGACCGCGGGCAACGTGAGCTCTCACGAAATGTACCGCACCTTTAACTGCGGCGTGGGCATGGTTATCGCCCTGCCGGCAAGCGAAGCGGATAAAGCGGTTAAGCTGCTGACTGAAAAAGGTGAAAACGCGTGGAAAATCGGTACGATTAAAGCCTCCGATTCCGAACAGCGTGTGGTCATTGAATGAAAAACATCGTGGTGCTCATTTCCGGCAACGGAAGCAATTTGCAGGCCATCATAGACGCCTGCAAACAGAAGAAAATCAATGGCACCATTCGGGCAGTTTTCAGCAACAAGGCCGACGCGTTCGGCCTTGAGCGCGCGCGGGAAGCGAACATTCCCGCGCACGCGCTGGAAGCCAGCCAGTTCGCCGGGCGTGAAGCCTTTGACCGCGAGCTGGTGCATGAGATTGATGCCTACGCGCCGGACGTGGTCGTGCTGGCGGGTTATATGCGTATTCTGAGCCCGGCCTTCGTCGAACACTTTGCTGGTCGTCTGCTGAATATCCACCCTTCCCTGCTGCCAAAATATCCCGGCCTGCATACCCATCGTCAGGTTCTGGAAAACGGCGATGAGGAGCACGGTACCTCCGTGCATTTCGTTACCGACGAGCTGGACGGCGGCCCGGTGATCCTGCAGGCGAAAGTTCCGGTCTTTGACGGCGACAGCGAAGAAGACGTGACCGAACGCGTGCAGACCCAGGAACACGCCATTTACCCGCTGGTGGTCAGCTGGTTTGTCGACGGGCGTCTCGAGATGCGCGACGGCGCAGCCTGGCTGGACGGCGTGAAGCTCCCCCCGCAGGGTTATGCGGCGGAAGAGTAGTTTGTTATGTCGGGTGGCGCTGCTGCGCTTACCCGACCTGTACATTGCATTACCCGATATCCCCTTCTCCAACCTTCTAAAATCCCCAACAAAAAAAATAACTGTCATACTTTTCTGGCACTGTTGGACATATCGTGGAAATGCTCGCCATAATAAGGACGAGACGGATTTACCACGTCCTGTGATTGAACTGGAGTGTGAGCTGTAATGGGTCAGGAAAAGTTATATATCGAGAAAGAGCTAAGCTGGTTAGCATTTAACGAACGTGTACTCCAGGAAGCGGCAGACAAAAGTAACCCGCTGATCGAGCGCATGCGTTTTTTGGGCATTTATTCCAACAACCTGGATGAGTTCTACAAGGTTCGCTTTGCCGAGCTGAAAAGACGCATCATCATCAGCGAAGAACAGGGCTTAAACTCGCACTCGCGGCATCTGCTGGGCAAAATCCAGTCCCGCGTGCTGAAAGCCGATCAGGAATTTGACGGCCTGTATAACGAACTGCTGCTGGAGATGGCGCGCAATCAAATCTTCCTGATTAACGAACGCCAGCTTTCCGTTAACCAACAAAACTGGCTGCGCCACTACTTCAAACACTACCTGCGCCAGCACATTACCCCGATTCTGATCAACCGCGAAACCGATCTGGTACAGTTCCTGAAAGATGACTACACCTACCTGGCGGTGGAAATTATTCGCGGTGATTCCATCCGTTACGCGCTGCTGGAGATCCCGTCCGACAAGGTGCCGCGCTTTGTGAACCTGCCGCCGGAAACCCCGCGCAGACGCAAGCCGATGATCCTGCTGGATAACATCCTGCGCTACTGTCTGGACGACATCTTCAAAGGCTTCTTCGATTACGATGCGTTAAATGCCTATTCGATGAAGATGACCCGTGACGCCGAATATGACCTGGTGCACGAGATGGAAGCCAGCCTGATGGAACTGATGTCCTCCAGCCTAAAACAGCGCCTGACGGCCGAGCCGGTGCGCTTTGTCTATCAGCGCGATATGCCGGACGCCATGGTGGAGATGCTGCGCGATAAACTGACCATTTCGCGCTATGACTCCATCGTGCCGGGCGGTCGTTACCACAACTTTAAAGACTTTATTGGCTTCCCGAACGTCGGCAAAGCCAATCTGGTGAACAAGCCGCTGCCGCGCCTGCGCCATCTGTGGTTCGATAAATTCCGCAACGGATTCGACGCCATTCGCGAACGCGACGTGCTGCTTTACTATCCGTATCACACGTTTGAGCACGTGCTCGAACTGCTGCGTCAGGCCTCGTTCGATCCGAGCGTGCTGGCGATCAAAATCAACATCTACCGCGTGGCAAAAGATTCCCGCATCATCGACGCGATGATCCATGCGGCGCACAACGCCAAAAAAGTCACCGTGGTGGTTGAGCTGCAGGCGCGCTTCGACGAAGAGGCCAACATTCACTGGGCGCGCCGTCTGACGGAAGCCGGTGTGCACGTCATCTTCTCCGCGCCGGGGCTAAAAATTCACGCCAAGCTGTTCCTCATCTCCCGCAAAGAGGGCGACGATGTGGTGCGTTATGCCCACATCGGTACCGGGAACTTTAACGAGAAAACGGCGCGAATTTATACCGACTACTCGCTCTTAACCGCCGACGCCCGCATCACTAACGAAGTGCGCCGGGTCTTTAACTTTATCGAAAACCCGTACCGTCCGGTGAGCTTTGACTATCTGCTGGTCTCACCGCAGAACTCGCGCCGCCTGCTGTACGATATGATCGATAAAGAGATCGCCAATGCCCAGAAAGGGCTGTCGTCCGGCATCACGCTGAAGCTTAACAACCTGGTCGACAAAGGGCTGGTGGACAGGCTGTACGCGGCATCCAGCTCCGGCGTGCCGGTTAACCTGCTAATCCGCGGCATGTGCTCGCTGATCCCGGAACTGGAAGGCATCAGCGACAATATTCGCGTAATCAGCATTGTTGACCGTTACCTGGAACACGATCGGATCTATATTTTTGATAATGCGGGTGATAAACAGGTCTATCTCTCTTCGGCAGACTGGATGACGCGCAATATTGACTACCGTATTGAAGTCGCGGCACCGCTGCTGGATCCGCGTCTGAAGCAGCAGATCCTCGACATCATCGAGATTCTGTTCAGCGATACCGTGAAAGCACGCTATATCGACAAAGAACTCAGTAACCGCTATGTGCCGCGCGGCAACCGCCGCAAAGTGCGGTCGCAACTGGCGATTTACGACTATATCAAATCACTCGAGCAACCCGATTAACCTATGCCGATAAATGATAAGACCCCACGCCCGCAGGAATTCGCCGCGGTCGACCTTGGCTCTAACAGTTTCCACATGGTCATCGCCCGTGAGGTGGATGGCGCGCTGCAGATCATCGGTCGTCTGAAGCAGCGCGTACACCTGGCGGATGGTCTTGATGAACGCAGCATGCTCAGCGAAGAGGCGATGGAGCGCGGGTTAAACTGCCTGTCGCTGTTTGCTGAACGCCTGCAGGGCTTCTCGCCCTCCAGCGTGTGCATCGTGGGCACCCACACACTGCGCCAGGCCCTGAACGCCCCGGAGTTTCTCAAGCGGGCCGAAAAGGTGATCCCCTACCCGATTGAGATCATCTCCGGCAACGAGGAAGCGCGTCTGATTTTCATGGGCGTTGAGCACACCCAGCCAGAAAAAGGGCGCAAGCTGGTTATCGATATCGGCGGTGGCTCAACGGAGCTGGTAATCGGCGAAGACTTTGAGCCGCGCCTGGTGGAAAGCCGCCGTATGGGCTGCGTCAGCTTCGCGCAGATGTATTTCCCGGGCGGCACCATCACCCGCGAGAACTTCCAGCGCGCGCGTATGGCGGCTGTCCAGAAGCTGGAAAATTTGGCCTGGCAGTACCGTATTCAGGGCTGGAACGTGGCGCTGGGCGCGTCGGGCACCATCAAGGCGGCGCATGAAGTGCTGCTGGCGATGGGTGAAAAAGACGGGTTCATCACGCCCGAACGCCTGACGTTGCTGACCGAAGAAGTGCTGAAGCATAAAAGTTTTGACGCCTTAAGCCTGCCGGGTCTTTCCGACGAGCGTAAAGCGGTATTCGTGCCGGGGCTGGCTATTCTCTGCGGCGTGTTTGATGCCCTCGCCATAAAAGAGCTGCGTCTGTCGGACGGCGCGCTGCGTGAAGGCGTGCTGTATGAGATGGAAGGCCGTTTCCGCCATCAGGATATTCGCAGCCGCACCGCGCAAAGCCTGGCCAACCAGTACAACATTGACCGTGAACAGGCGAAGCGCGTGCTGGACACCACGGTGCAGATGTACGAACAGTGGCAGGAGCAGAATCCGAAGCTCGCGCACCCGCAGCTTGCCGCGCTGTTGAAATGGGCCGCGATGCTGCACGAGGTGGGGCTGAACATCAACCACAGCGGGATGCACCGCCATTCGGCCTATATTCTGCAAAACAGCGATCTGCCTGGCTTCAACCAGGAGCAGCAAACCATGATGGCGACCCTGGTGCGTTATCACCGCAAAGCCATCAAGCTCGACGACCTGCCGCGCTTTACGCTGTTCAAGAAAAAACAGTTCCTGCCGCTTATTCAGCTGCTGCGTCTGGGCGTGCTGCTCAATAACCAGCGTCAGGCGACAACGACGCCCCCAACGTTAAAACTGAAAACAGACGACCATCACTGGACGCTGAGCTTCCCGCACGACTGGTTTAGCCAGAACGCGCTGGTCCTGCTGGATCTGGAAAAAGAGCAGCAGTACTGGGAAGCGGTCACCGGCTGGCTGCTCAAAATTGAAGAAGAGAGCGCCGACGTCGCCGCGTAACGGCTCAGGCGTCCGCGGTGGACGCCTCTGCCTCCAGCAGTGACTCAAGCGGTGCCGGTCTGCCAATCAGATAACCCTGCACATAATCGATGCCTAGCGCGTGAACCGCGCTACGTATCTCTTCGCTTTCGACATACTCCGCCACCACCAGCATTTTCTTCATGCGCGCCAGATGGCAGATAGACGCCACAATCTGATAATCCAGGCTGTTGTTGACGATATTGCGAATAAAGCTGCCGTCAATCTTGAGAATATCCGCGTCCACGCTTTTCAGCCGCGCATAGCTCGCATAGCCGGTGCCAAAATCATCAATCGCAATACGTACCCCCATTTTCTGCAGCTGCCGGAGGATGTGTAGCGCCTGCTCCGCATTGCAAAAGGTGCTGCACTCCGTCACTTCAAAGATCAGCTGCCACGGCTCAATGGCGTATTTCGCCAGCAGGCGACTCACCTCAAGCGGAAACTGCACCCGACACACGGTCGACGGGGCCAGATTAATGGCAAAGCGCTGGCCGGGCAGTCTTTCGCGATGCGCGGCGAGGAAGCGCAGGGTGTGCTCCAGCACCCACAAATCTACCCGCGAAGACAGACCAAACTCCTGCGCGACGGGCAGGAACTGGTCGGGGGAGATCAATAGCCCGTTTACATCCGGCATCCGGAGCAGGACTTCGTGATAGCAATCGCCACGCAGGCCGCGAACGGGTTGAACCAGCAGGGTGAATTCGTCGTTATCAAGCGCCTTTTGCAGGCGGCTCATCATCGCGACTTTATCCTTCAGGTTGCGCTGCAAATGGACGGCCCCACGCTGCTGAAGATTTTCCGGATGGTTAGAGGAGAGCGACAGGTCGGCAACCACGCCCAGCTCGCCCAGCACCAGATAAAGATGGTTAACCGGGGACCGGACATAGCAATAGCTCACGCCCACCTGCGGCTGCAGCGGCATGCCGTCCCAGACAAAGCGGAACTGCTTGATATGCTCGTCCAGGGCTTCAATCCGCTGCTGGTGCGATTCCGCGTTAAGTCGTACCGCCAGGTCATACCCGGTCAGGTGATACACCAGCTCATTGGGCTGGAGAATGCCATTCACCCACTGCGCCAGCTGCTGCTTGTACTGAATCCTCAGCAACACGCCGTAATTTCGGCCCAGAATTTCCAGCTCCGGAATGCGCAGCAGGCAGAGCGCCGACCACGGGTTTTTCGCCAGATCGCGCGACAGCGCCCGCAGGTTAGGCATATGGACGACCGGGTCGAGCAGCGCCAGCCTGCGGGAGCGTTTGTTCGCCGCGCGCTGCCGTGTTGCCAGCATCGACATATAAATCACCACGAAGGAGAAGACCAGGTAACTGGAAGAGGTGATCGCCAGCTGAATGTCATACCCCGGATTTACCGGGATATAGCGGTAAAAATAGTGAATAGACACCAGCAGTATCGGCGTCCAGATAAGCGAAATCAGCTTATAGCCAAAACGCATCGCGCCCCAGAGCATCACCGGCATCAGCAGGGAAAGAGTGTAGTTGGTGGTGAAAATGGAGCTGTTCTCATTCATCGGAATCAGCAGCAGCGAAAGCAGCCCGCCGAGCGTGATAGCCCACAGCAACAACTCAACGATCGTCACCTTTTTGTCTATCTCGGAACGGATCTGCGAGAGAAGGCTTTTGATATAGCGCGGATGTCGAAGCAGGCGGATCAGCAGATAGCTCAGCGGTACGCCCGTCAGCCCGCTGACCAGCAGCGTCTGATAGTTGATGAGCGTGCGAATGTTGAGGGGATTTAATCCTGCAAGGCTCTGACGGCTCTCATACACGCCTAAATACACCGCAAACTGAAACAGCACCAGAAACAGCGTCGCGGGGCAGAAGACTTGCCAGAAGATGCGCTGCGCCATCAGTCGCACGTCGCCGTACGCGGTCATATTCCGTCTGGGCGCAAACACCCGGTAGCCTCCCCAGCTGAGCACTAAAGGGACGACAAAATGGAGGATCCCCGCGACGGTTTCAAACATCCCGACCGACGGGTAATAGCGGATAAACAGCGACAATACGATCCCGGGCAGCGCTTCCAGGCCAAAGAACATCATCAGCGAAAGCAAAAATGAGAGGGGTAAATAATAGAGTGCCGCAATGCCGTCGCCCAGCTGCGTGAATGTATTCGCGACGCTCAGCACGGGAAGTAAAACCACAGGCAAAATAAGCGGTAATGCCCACCAGCGGTTTTCATTTTTTTTCAGGAAAGCCAGAATGTTCATAGATGCCCGGTTAAACCCCTTTCGCTCCAGAGGGAAAATAAAGACAGGCATCCAACCTGACGTACGCGCCGCCCGGCGGCATGCGGGGCGAACAGTATGGAGGAAGGATTTTAAATATCAGGGCCGGGAAGCCGTTGACTTAAATCAAACTACTTTACGCAAATAACTTTTTGCGGCGTTTTTTTGAAATTATTTTCTTCATATTATCAATATGGTAAATGCATTAATTAATTTCAATAACATTAATCAATGTAAACATTGACGGTTATTTACACACATCAGAATTGACCCCATCTTCCCGCTGTGCCTTAATATCCTTGTCGCCCAAAAGGGCTTATCCAGGAAAAACAGAGTGAGTCAGGTCACGCGTATGCGAAAACGACATCAATTTAATACCCGAATGACCCGCATCATACTGCTCATCAGCTTCCTGTTTTTCTTTGGCCGCTTCGTTTACTCTTCAATTGGCGCCTGGTACCACCATCAGGACAAAACCCAGTCGCAGCAATCCAGCCTGACCGTCGACACCGCCGATCGCTAAACAGCCGCAGGATGTTGCACGAGCCGAATAATGGCCGCGATCCCTTTGCTGAGGATTTTATCCTGCCGCATTACCACCGCCAGCTGCCGCTGCAGCATGGGCGTAAGCGACATCACGCATAGCCCTTCGCGATCGGCATCCTGTTCGACCGCCATTCGCGGCACAATACTGTAGCCCAGCCCCGCGCGAACCATGCGTTTGATCGCCTCGATGCTGCCAAGCTGCATCACCGGTGCGATCGCTAATCCATTAGCCGCAAACCAGCCATCGATCAGCGCCCGGGTACCGCTGCCTGATTCAAAGGCAATCAGCGGCTGAGCGTGCAGCGCCTCCGGGGTGAGCGTCCTGAAAGCATCCTGCTGCTCCCGCGACGCGATAAAAACAAACTCTTCGTCCATCACCGGCATGACGTCCAGCGCTCTGCCGCTCACCGGCAGCGTCACCAGCCCCATATCGAGCCGGTTCTCTTCGATGGCCCTTACGATGTCGAGGGTGTTGCCCGTCGTCACCCCCACGCTCAGGAGCGGATAGTCCTGGCGCAGCTTCTCCAGCAGCGGTGGCAGAAGATGGATGCAGGCCGTTGCCCCCGTGCCAAGCGTAATAGTGCCGCTCACATCGTGGCTGAATGCGCTCACGGACCGGATAGCGTCATCCACCGCCTGCTGAATACGCTCCCCGTGCGCCAGCAACGCCTGACCGGCAGCCGTAGCCTTAATCCCTCGTCCGGTACGCTCCACCAGCCGCGTTTGCAGAAACTGCTCCAGCTGACGTATTTGCAGGCTGACGGCGGGCTGGGAAATGCCCAGCACATCCGCTGCCGCTGAAAAGCTGCCGCGCTGGATCACCAGACGGAAGGTGGCGAGATAGCCCAGATTAAGCGATGTCATTCAAAGTTTCTCTTATACCGCGCATAAGGTTGCTGCCCTGCCAGCACAATAGCGCGCGAGTTATGCTCAGGACAACTGCATAACGGAATGAAAAACAATGGAAACACCCGCCCTGCCACGCCGCCTCGCCCTCACGGCGGGATGTAATCAGCTCATCAACTGGGGGATCTCGTTTTATATGCCCGGCACCTTTGCGCTGGCGATTTCAACCGACCGGGGATGGTCATCACCGCAGATTTACCTCGGCCTGACGCTGGCGATGCTGGTCATGGCGGCGGTTTCCCCGTTTGTCGCCCGCCTGCTGGCACGCTTTGGCGGTAAGACGGTGGTGATGAGCGGAACGTTGCTGATCGCCGCAAGCTGCGCAGGGATGGCCTATACCCAGACGCTTTTTGGCTGGTACTGCGCCTGGCTGGTCACCGGCGTCGGGATGCGCCTGTCGCTGTACGACGCGCTGTTCGCCGCGCTGGTGAACCTCTACGGGCAGCAGGCGCGAAGAACAATCTCACGCGTCACGCTGGCGGGTGGGCTGGCCTCCGCTGTCTTCTGGCCGCTGGGCGATGCCCTGCTTCAGGTGATGAGCTGGCAGGAGGCGCTGCGCGTCTATGCTCTCTTCGGCCTGCTGAGCGCGGCGCTGATAAGAACGCTTCCCCGGCAGCGGCTGACGGTGACGACAAAGGTCATCGCGCCGCCGCTGAACAACGAGCGGCGTAACGGCTGGCTTTATGCCGCCTTCATTGCCCTCATCACCTTTGTCTCTAACGGTACGTCCACCCATCTGCCGGAGTTTATTGCCCACTTCGGCCTGCCGGTCGCCATCGGCATGCTGTGGGGAGTCGGCCAGACGGGCGCTCGCTCGCTGGAAGTGCTCGCGGGTGCCTGCTTAACCCCCTTCAAACTCACCCTTTTTACCGCGCTCGCCATGCCGCTCTGCTTTCTTCTGGGGACGAGCAGCGCCCTGTTTATGTGGTGTGCAGCAGGGTTTGTGCTGGGCTACGGCGCCATCAACGGGCTGGTCACCATCGTGAAAGCCACCCTGCCGCTGGAACTGTTTAGCACCGAAAGCTATGCCCGCCGCACGGGCATGCTGCTGATCCCCGGCCAGCTGATGGCGGCAGCCTCACCGTTTGCCTATGCGTGGCTGAATAAAACGCTGGGGATCGCGGGTGCAATGTGGGTTTCAACCGGGCTGACGCTGGTGATTGCCGGGCTGGCGATAGCGATGGTGCGCCGTCCCGGCAGGCAAAGTGTATCGCACTGTATCCAGACCCCTGCGCTGACAAAGGGGTACAAAACGCCGCCTCCGGCAAATATCTCCGATACATAAAAATGGTTTTCTTTCCCTGTCGCCATTCAGAACCGATGAGGAGAGAACCCATGATCCGTCGTTATGCACTTATCCCCCTGCTTGTCCTGGCATCTGTAGCCCATGCCCGGGCCACACCGCTGGACAACCTGAGCGCCGGGGACGTTAACGGCCCCGCCGCCGTTGCGCCGCTGGCGCAGCCGCAGCCGCCTGCCAGGCTGATAGTCGATCCGCCGCTTGCCGGGCCGCTAAGCAAAGGCGCGGTGTTTATCCAGTACCGTGCCGAAAACCTTCGCATCGAGCCGGTATTCGGCCCCGAAGCGCTCAAGGTCACGCCGCGCATCGGGCACATTCACGTGGTGGTGGATGACGCGCCGTGGCACTGGGCTGACGCCAGCGGAGAGCCGGTTATCCTGGTGGGGCTGCCCGCCGGTAAACACAAGGTGACCATTATTCTGGCCGACCCGACGCATAAGCCGCTCGACCACAAAACCGTTGAATTCACCGTCCCGCCCCACGCGGCGGTCCACCATTTTTAAGGAGTCTGAAGATGAAAGCACTGTCTGTAGTGACGGCAGGCCTGCTGGCGCTTTCCGCCAGCGCCTTTGCGCAGAGTAAAACCAGCGTCGTGCTGGTGCACGGCGCGTTTGCCGACGGCAGCAGCTGGAATAAGGTGATTACCCTGTTGCAGAAGCAGCACGCCGAGGTCATTGCCGTCCAGCTCCCGCTCACCTCGCTTAAGGATGACGTTGCGGCCACGCGGCGGGCCATCGCCCGCGCCAAGGGTGACGTGGTGCTGGTGGGCCACTCCTGGGGCGGCACCGTAATTAGCGAGGCGGGCAACGATGCGCGGGTAAAATCGCTGGTGTACGTGGCGGCGTTCGCGCCGGATTCCGGTCAGTCGACGGCGGATCTGGCAGGAAGCTTCCCTGCCCCGCCGGGCAGCGCGGACATTGCTAAAACGGCGGACGGCTATTTATACCTGCCGACAGGAGCCGTCAGAAAGGACTTCGCGCCTGACGTGAAGCCAGACATTCAAGATACGATTGCCGCCACGCAGGGGCCGATTAAGGCCGAGGCGTTTGGTGAAAAGGTCGCCCACGCGGCGTGGCATGACAAACCGAGCTGGTATGTGGTCAGCAGAAATGACCGAATGATCAACCCCGATCTTGAACGGGCGATGGCGAAGACGATCCATGCGAAAACCGCCGAGGTGGCGGCAGGCCACGTGTCGATGGTGAGCCAGCCGCAGATCGTTGCCCGGACGATTGAGCAGGCGATAAGCAGTAATTAACCGGAGCGACTCATTCGATCTTCTTCACTTCCGTATCCACCGGCAGCAGCGCAGTGCCGTCATGCGCTGCTGGCGCCATAAAGGGAACCGGCCTGCCCGTCCGCCTGTCAACCAGCAGCGAGTGACGCTCGCCCTGCGCAAACAGATTTTGCTCTCCCCACTGACGCAGCGCCACGATCACGGGGAAAAGACGTTCGCCTTTGTCGGTCAGAACATATTCCTGATAAGCCGTGCCGTCCGATGCCCCCTGTAACGTCAGGATTTCTGCCTCAACCAGCTTGCGAAGCCGGTCAGAAAGGATGTTGCGCGCCACCCCAAGGCTGCGCTGAAAATCCCCGAAGCGCGTCATGCCGTCAAACGCATTACGCACAATAAGAAGCGACCAGCGATCCCCGAGCAGGTCAACGCTGCGGGCAACGGGACAATATTCCTCTTTTACCGTATTTCGGGACATCACCTGTTTTCCTCGCAAAGGCCACCCTATAACTAGTTGCATTTTAAAACTGCTTAGCCTAGCATTCAACCAGTTTCATTTTAAAACCAGGTTATCACAGGCGAGGATTTTGAATATGTCACTGACGTCAGCTCTTCCTTCAGCCGACATGCCGCGCAGCATGGTCTGGCTGTTCGCCACCGCCAGCGGCCTAAGCGTGGCAAACGTCTATTACGCCCAGCCTTTGCTTGACGCGCTGGCGAACGATTTCGGCATCAGCCATGCGGCCGTGGGTGGCGTGGTGACCGCGACACAAATTGGCTGCGCGCTGGCTCTTTTGCTTGTCGTTCCTCTGGGTGACAAAGTGGATCGTCGACGACTCATGGCAGTACAGCTGATTGCTCTGGTGGTGGCGCTGGTTTCCGTCAGCATGGCACAGTCCTCTTCAGCGCTGCTGATCGGTATGCTTGCGACCGGTATGTTGGGCACGGCCATGACGCAGGGGCTGATCGCCTACGCAGCCAGCGCCGCGTCGCCCCATGAACAGGGACGCGTTGTCGGCGCGGCACAGGGCGGCGTGTTTATAGGTTTGCTGCTCGCTCGCGTCTTTGCCGGTGGCATCAGCGATATCGCTGGCTGGCGCGGGGTTTATCTTTGTGCTGCCGCGCTCATGCTCATGATTGCGTTACCTCTGTGGTGGCGACTCCCCGCCCTGCCAGCCGTCACTGCCACGATGAGCTATCCGCGCCTGATTGGCTCAATGCTCACGCTGCTGCGGCAGGAAAAAGTGCTGCAGATACGCGGCGTGCTGGCGCTGCTGATGTTTGCATCGTTCAACATTTTCTGGAGCGCGCTGGTGCTGCCGCTGAGCGCACCGCCGTTTAACTTTTCGCATACAGCGATTGGCGCGTTTGGACTGGCTGGCGCGGTGGGCGCGCTGGCGGCTGGCCGGGCAGGACGCTGGGCCGATCGGGGATATGCCCAACGTACCAGCGCGGCGGCGCTGAGTATCTTACTGTTAGCCTGGTGGCCCTTGTCGCTGATGGACCGTTCACTCGGGATCTTGCTTATCGGCATCATACTGCTCGATTTGGGCGGTCAGGCGCTGCACGTCACTAATCAGAGCATGATTTTCCGCACCCGTCCCGAGGCGCACAGCCGGCTGGTCGGGCTTTACATGCTGTTTTATGCCGTCGGCAGCGGGCTCGGCGCGCTCGGCACAACGATGACGTATGCCTGTGCCGGCTGGCCGGGCGTCTGCCTGCTTGGCGCCTCGGTCAGCCTGCTGGCGCTGGTGTTCTGGTGGCTAACCCGCGCTAGCCACCGCTGTCCGCGGGATAATCCCGATTAATCCACGCGTGGTCCTCTTCCCAGGTGAACATCCATTTGCGCACCGGCCCCGCCATCACGTTGAGGTAGTAGCTGTCATATCCGGCCATCGTCGCGACCGGGTGGTAGCCCTTCGGCACCATCACCACGTCACGGTTATAGACCGCCATACACTCATCCAGCGTTCTGTCGTCGGTGTAAACGCGCTGCATGCAGAACCCCTGCTCCGGGTTCAGGCGATGGTAGTAAGTCTCCTCCAGATAGGTTTCCTGCGGCGGGTTATCCGTGTCGTGCTTGTGGCTCGGGTACGAGCTGGTGCAGCCCTCACTGGTCCACACCTCCACCACCAGCAGGCTGTCGGCGGGCCTGTCTTCCGGCAGAATGTTGTGCACGTAGCGCTGGTTGTTGCCTTTGCCGCGCGCCTCGCCGTCGATATCCTGCGGCGCAATCAGCCGCGTCGGATACGTGCCCTTGCCCGGCGCGGCGCAGACCGCCAGCTCCAGCTTCGTCAGCGCCTTCACCTGCACCGTCTCCTGCGGGGCGACGTAAACCGCCCACGACTTGATGCGCTCGAACGGGCTCATCCGCTCGCCGATGTCGTTAAACTGCGCGGAAGGCGTGCGGATGGAGGCCCGCCCGGCCACCAGCACCAGGCAGCGCTCTTCGCTGACGGCGGGCAGCGTCAGCGTCTGCCCCTCCTGCAGCTCATACGCCTCAAAGCCGACGTAGCCCCACCCCGCGCTTTCCGGCGTGACGGACTGGGTGCGCCCCTCCGCGTTTGGCTGCTGCCAGCGTGATAACAGACGTGACATGTTCCCTCCTTAAATCAGTCCGGCGTCGCGCGCCAGGCGGCTCAGGTTGTTATACCCCAGACGGGCGTAGGTCAGGGGATGGGCAATCGCCGGATCCTGCTCCGCCTCGACCACCAGCCAGCCGTGATAATCCTGGGCCTTCAGCAGCCGCATAATCGGCGGGTAATCGACGCAGCCGTCGCCCGGCACGGTAAACACGCCGCTCAGCACCGCATCGAGGAAGCTGGTTTTGCGGTTTTTCACGTCCGCCAGCACGTCGGCACGCACGTCTTTACAGTGAACGTGGTTGATGCGCGACGCCCAGCGCTGCGCCACCGCCAGCGGATCGGCCCCGGCAAAGGTGAGATGGCCGGTATCCAGCAGCAATCCGACCGCCTCCCCGGTGTGGATCATCAGGTTGTCCACGTCCTCGGCGGACTCAATGACCGTGCCCATATGGTGATGGTAGGCAATCTGCACGCCCTGCTGCTGCGTATAGCGGGCAAATTCGGTGAGCTTCTCGCCGTACTCCTTCCAGCGTTCCTGCGGGAAGCGCGGGCGCAGATGCACCGGAGTCTGCTGCTCGCCGTGAATGCAGCCGCTCACTTCCGCAAAGACCAGCACCTTCGCCCCCAGCTCGCGCAGCAGCGTCAGATGCGACTGCACGGCGGCGATCTCCTCCTCCACGCTGCGCTCCAGCAGGCGGCCGGAGTACCAGCCGGAGACCAGCTGCAGGTCGTGGCGCTGCAGGATAGGGCCAAGCAGGCGCGCTTCGCGCGGGAATTTATTGCCCAGCTCGAAGCCGGCAAAACCGGCCTCTTTCCCTTCGCTCAGACAGGTCTCCAGCGACGTCTCCGCGCCGAGAGAAGGCAGATCGTCGTTCGTCCACGTCAGCGGGTTAATGCCTAATTGCACACTCATTGTCGTCTCCATTATGCGTGTCCGCGCTCGCGCCACCAGGCGATAAGCTGCAGGTAGTTGTCCCGGATGCGCGCCACCAGCTGCGCATCGTCAATATCGTGCTTCAGCCACGCGCGGGAGGCATCGCCAAACAGCGTGCGCCCCACGGCGAAGCCTTTTACTACCGCCTGCCCCGCTGCGGCTTTGAAGTCGGCGCGCAGCTGTTCCGCCGGAGCGTCCAGGCCGAGGATCACCACCCCGCGGCAGTGCGGGTCCCGACGTTCGATAATCTCGCTCAGCGCCGTCCAGCCGTCGGCCGAGAGCGGCGGCAGCTTCCACCAGTCCGGGTAAATACCCAGGTTGTAGAAGCGGGAGATAGCGCGCAGGTAGAGCTCGTCGCTGCGCGGCATGGTCGCGGGCAGGATCACCTCCAGCAGCAGCTCGTGCCCGGACCGGCAGCAGGCGTGGTACACCTCGGCGATTTTCTGCTCCTGCTCCAGGCGCAGGCCGTGGGCATCTTCAGGGTGGAAGAAGACCAGGCACTTCACCACGTGCTCCTGCGGCCAGCTGATAAGCTGGGTGCCGATGTTGCCGTGCTCCATCTCCAGCGGCCGGGAGCCCGGCAGCTCGATGGGACGGCCAATCCACCACCCTTCCCCGGTGATCGCGTTCAGCGCGTCCTGACCAAAGGTGCCGTCGCACAGCAGACCGGCTTTGCCCTCCAGCCCGGCGCGGCTCGCCGCCTCGCGGCTGGCCTGCAGGATCAGCTGTTTCAGCGCCGGAATGCGCTTAAGCGACGCTCCGCACTGCATCGCCATATCCTCAAGCTGGCTGCGGTGGTCGAAGGCCATCACGCACAGCTCCGGCCATTCGCGGCGACGCGTGGTCACCCGGTGGAGATGGTTAAGACGCGGGTCGAGATCCGGGCGCGGCACGTTCGCAGCGCGGGAAAGATAGTCATCCAGCTCGATTTTGCTCGGCATCGCCGGGGCGCAGCCGTGGCGCGAGACCACCAGCGCGCCGCAGGCGTTGGCGTAGCGGCACGCCTGCTCCCAGCCCTCGTCGTTCAGGTAGCCGCGCAGCAGGCCGGACATAAACGCGTCCCCCGCCCCGAGGACGTTCAGCACCTCCACGCGCACGCCGGTCACCGTCAGGCCGTCGTCCAGCCGGGACGGAATGGCGTCGATATAGACCGAGCAGCCGAGCGCGCCGCGTTTGCAGACCAGCGCAGCGTCACTGACGGCGCGCACCTGCTCCAGCGCCTGGAGGGTATCCGTGCTGCCGCCCGCAATGTGAAACTCCTCCTCGGTGCCGACAATGACGTCGAAGAGGTGCAGAACCTCCTGCAGCTCGCGGGTGACCTTATCGGCGGCGATAAAGCGCGTTTCGCCGTCGCCTAAGGCGGTCAGCCCCCACAGCACCGGACGGTAGTCGATGTCCAGTACCGTGCGTACGCCGTGACGGCGGGCATAGCCCAGCGCCGTCAGCACCGCCTCGCGGGTCTGCGGATGAGAAAGGTGGGTCCCGGTGATGGCAAGACAACGTGCGGAGGCAATGTAGCTTTCGTCCACATCGCTGGCGGTAATCGCCATATCCGCGCAGTTATCGCGATAAAAAATCAGTGGAAAGGTGTCCCGGTCTTTAATGCCGAGCAGCACCAGCGCCGTAAGGCGTTGTTTATCGGTAATCAGATGGCTGGTATCGCAGCCCACCTGGTTGAGTTCTTCCCTCAGGAAGCGGCCCATATGTTCATCGCCGACGCGCGCCAGCATCGACGAGCGTAAACCCTGACGCGCGGTGCCGTACGCCACGTTACCCGATGACCCGCCGAGGTATTTGGCGAAGCTCGACGCGTCCTCCAGACGGGCACCAATCTGCTGGCTGTAGAGGTCTACCGCCACGCGGCCCATGCATATCACATCAAACTGCTTTTCCACGTTGATACCTCATCAGACAATGTCGTTCACGTTCAGCCAGCGGCCTTCCCGGTGCGAGAGCGCAATCGCGTCCAGTACGCGCGACACCTTCCAGCCCTCTTCGAAGTCCGGCCACATCGGCGCGTCGGCGGCAATCCCGTCCACCAGGTCGCGCACCTCCACCGTTTTTTGATCGTTAAAGCCAATCCCGTGGCCCGCGCCCATGCAGAACGCGGCGTAGTCCGGGTGCGCCGGGCCGACGAGCAGCGTGCGGAACCCCTGACGGTTCACCGGATCGTCATGCAGATAAAGCTTCAGCTCAGCCATGCGCTCCTGGGTGAAGCTGATGGCGCCTTTCGTCCCGGTGATGACGTACGAGAGTCCCATCTTGCGGCCGCAGGCAACGCGGGAGGTTTCAATCACGCCCTGCGCCCCGCCCGCAAAACGCACCATCGCGTGGGCCTGATCCTCGTTTTCGACGGCAATCATCTCTGACGATCCGGCCTTCGCCGGGCGTTCAGGGACCACGATCTTCAGGTCGCCGCAGACCTGCTCGATATCCCCCACCAGGTACTGGGCCATATTGACGATATGCGCCGCGAGGTCGCCCAGCGCCCCCAGCCCGGCGGTCTCTTTAAAGCAGTGCCAGTGAATGGGCGACAGCGGGTCGGCCATATAGTCTTCGTTGTGGGTGCCGTAGAAGTGGATCACCTCGCCAATCTCGCCGCGGGCGATAATCTCCTTCGCCAGTTGCGCCGTCGGGTTCTTCATGTAGTTGAACCCCACCAGCGTTTTCACCCCGGCCCGCTTCGCGGCGTCGACCATCTCGCGCGCGTCGTGGGCGTTAAGCGCCAGCGGCTTCTCCGAGTAGACGTGCTTGCCGTGGCGGATCGCCTCCAGCGCCATCTCCTTATGCAGGTGGTTGGGTGAGCAAATATCCACCACGTCAATGGCCGGGTCGGCCACCAGCGCCCGCCAGTCCCCGGTTGAGCGGTTGAAGCCAAACGCCTGCGCGCGCTCTGCCGCCAGCTCCGGCGTGACTTCCGCCACCATCTCGCGCACCAGCCTGCCGCGCAGGTTGAACACCGTCGGGGCCTGGGCATAGGCGATAGCGTGCGCCTTGCCGATATACCCGGTGCCAATTAATCCAATACGAACCTCTTTCATCGTGATCCTCACAGTGCGCCGCGACGGCTTTTGGCATAGGTATCGAATGCCACCGCCAGAACGATAATTAATCCGGTGATAATCTGCTGGTAGTAGGCCGAGACGTTCATCAGCACCAGGCCGTTAATCAGAATGCCCATGATGATGGAGCCGATAATGGTGCCGCCGATGCGCCCGTAGCCGCCCATCAGCGAGGTGCCGCCGATCACCACCGAGGCGATGACGCGCAGCTCAAATGAGATCCCGGCCACCGCCTCGGCGCTCCCCAGACGCGCGCTCAGGATGAAGCCCGCCAGCCCCGCCAAACAGCCGATCAGCACGTAGACGCTGACCAGCACGCGCTTGACGTTCACCCCCGCCAGGCGCGCCGCCTCCGGGTTGCCGCCGATGGCGTAGACGAAGCGGCCCCAGCGGGTTTTATGCAGCGCCAGATAGCCGCCGACGGCGACGATGGCGAAGATCCAGATAGGAATGGAGATGCCGAGCAGCTCCCCGCGTCCCCACCAGCGGTAGCCAGGGTCGAAACCGGCAATCGGCGCGCCGTCGTTAATCACCAGCGTCAGGCCGCGCCAGATGGTCATGCCGCCGAGGGTAACGATGAACGGCGGCAGGCGCAGGCGGGTGACGCCCAGGCCGTGCAGGAAGCCAATCGCCGTGCCCATGGCCAGACAAATCCCCAGCCCGATCAGCCAGCTCATGCCGCCCCAGGCGTTCGGGTCGACGGTGGTGAAGTTGTCACCTTTGATCACGTACGCCGCGGTCATGGCGCACACCGCCAGAATGGAGCCCACGGAGAGGTCGATCCCGGCGGTCAGAATGACGAAGGTCATCCCCACGGCCATGATCCCGTAGATGGACACTTCGGTCAGGATGTTGAAAATATTGCGTTCAGAGAAAAAGTTGCTGTTCTGCGACTGGAAGAAGATCAGCAGCAGGATCATGAAAATCAGCACCCCGAAGCGCTCGAAGAAGGCGATGGGATCGATGCGTCCGGCGCGTTTTACCGGGGCCTGCGTTTTAGAAATCATCTGCGTCATGAGAAACTCCGTTATGCCGCGTTCAGGGCGTTGTGGTTGATGGCCATCATCGTCATCAGCCGTTCTTCGTTAGCGTCGTCACCGTGGATCTCGCCGGTCACCCGGCCTTCGCTGAGGGTGATGATCCGGTCAGACACCGCCATCACTTCAGGGAGATCGGAGGAGATCACGATCACCGCCACGCCCTTTTTCGCCATGTCAAACAGCACCTGGTGCACTTCCGATTTGGTCCCCACGTCGATGCCGCGCGTCGGCTCATCGACGATCAGCACCCGCGGGTTGAGCGCCATGCAGCGCGCGAGGATCACCTTTTGCTGGTTGCCGCCGGAGAGCTTGCGCACCTCCTGCGCGCTGTTGACCATTTTGATCTGCAGCGCCTTGCGGTAGGACTCAATCAGATCGTCCTCTTTTCGGGTGTTTACGAACCAGCGCCACTGCAGCAGCGAGGAGAGGCAGGAGAGCGACAGGTTGTCGCGAATCGACAGCCCCAGCACCGCCCCCTCTTTTTTGCGGTCTTCCGGCACCAGCGCCACGCCCTGATCGAGGGCATATAGCGGGTCGCGCGGCTGGTACGGCACGCCGTCCAGCTCAAAGCTCCCGGAGGTAAACGCATCTGCGCCAAACAGGCAGCGGGCCACTTCGGTACGTCCCGCGCCCACCAGGCCGGCAATGCCTAAGACTTCCCCGGCGTGGACGTGGAAGCTGATGTCGTGCAGGGCGATGCCGTGCGGATCCAGCGGCGGCTTTTCGCGGCTCAGCCCCTTCACCGCCAGGCGGACGGGTTTGTCTTCATGATGCGTTTCGCTGGCAGGGCGACGGTTAAAGGCCACGTCGCGTCCGACCATCAGGCGGATCAGCTGTTCGACGTTGGTCTCCGCCACCGCGCCGGTGCCGGTGAAGCGGCCGTCCTGGAAAACGGTAAAACGATCGCAGAGCTGGAAAACTTCGTGCAAACGATGGGTAACGTAAATAATGCTCACGCCGCGGTTTTTAAGCTCCCGCACCACGCGGTGCAGGCTTTCCACCTCGCTGTCGCTCAGCGCGGCGGAAGGTTCGTCCATAATGATTAACCTGGCGTTGAGGGTCAGCGCCCGTGCGATCTCCACCATCTGCTGCTGGGCGACGCTCAGGCGGGCGACAGGCGTGGTCGGCGCAACGTTCAGCTGGAGGTAATCGAGAATGACCTGCGCCTCCTGGTTGACCGCCCTTTCGTCGACGATCAGGTTACGCCTGCGCGGCTCGCGGCCGAGAAACATATTTTCCGCGACGGTCATGTTGGGCAGCAGGTTGAATTCCTGATAGATGGTGATAATGCCCTTGTTCTGGCGCGCCACCGGGGAGTCGTCCACCGGCAGCGTTTCGCCGTTGAACCAGATATCCCCGCGCGTTTGCGGCTGCGCGCCCGCGAGCGCCTTCAGCAACGTGGATTTTCCCGCCCCGTTTTCCCCCAGCAGGGCGTGAATTTCTCCGCTGCCGACGGTCAGCTGAGCGCTGCTCAGCGCCCAGACGCCGGAAAAGCTTTTTGCCAGGTCGGTCACTTTCAGTAAGGGTTGCGACATCAGTCTGCTCCTCCTCATGATGAGCCGCCAGAGGCGGCTCGGGACATATTAGTTACCGGCCTCACCGATACGCTCAGCCTGCTGCAGGTTCTCTTTGGTGATCAGCGTCGGCGGATAGTCGGCCCCGGTAATGGCTTTCTTCTCGCGCACGTTGGCAACAAGCTGGCTCATCGCCGTCTGCACCGCAAAGCCCGGGCGCTGATCCGCCGTTACCGCCAGCCAGCCGTCGCGCACGCGGGCCAGCGCTTCCGGCACCGCATCAAACCCGGTCACGAGGATTTCGCCCGGCTTCACGCCCTGGCTCTGCAGCGCTTCAATCGCGCCCAGCGCCATATCGTCGTTGGCGGAGAGGATCACCTGCGGACGTTTCGGCAGCGAAGGCAGAACGCTTTCAACAATGCGCATCCCTTCAGAACGCATCCAGTTGCCGGTCTGATCGGCGACGATCTTGTATTTATCCCCGCCCGCCTTCAGGCTGTCGCGGATCCCTTTGGTGCGTTCAATATTGGAAGAGGAGCCCGGCTGACCGGTGAGGAGAATGATGTCCGCGCCGTTGGGGAATTTGGTTTTAACGAAGTCGCCAACCGCCTGGCCGCCCTTGTAGTTGTTGGCGCCAAAGTGCGGCACTTTCTTCTGGCTGTCGACGGAGCGGTCAAGAGTGACGATCGGCAGCTTCGCATCCTGAATTTCATCCACCGCGCTGGAGACCGCGTTGACGTCGTTCGGGGAGACGATAAAGCCCTGCGCCCCACGGGTGATGGCGTTTTCCAGGTCAGCCACCTGCTTCGGCGAGCTGCCCTGCCCGTCCAGCACCTGAAGCTTCACGCCCATCTCTTTTGCGGCTTTCACCGCCGTGCGCTGCATGTGAACTTCAAACGGCATGGCCAGGTTTGGCGTACTGAAAACGATTTGCTCGTTTTCGGCGAGGGCGGCCCCGGACGTCATGGCGATGAGGGCGGCTACGATCAGTTTTTTCATTATTATGTCTCTCTGTGTAGGGTTGTTGTGTTTAGAGGACGATCTCGCGCTGGCTGCGCAGTGACTCCAGCGCTTTATCCGCAAGGTACAGCGCACGTTCACCATCATCGCCGCTGCAGTCAGGCACCGCTTCGCCGCGCAGGACCGCAACAAAGTGTTCCCATTCCGCGGCGTAAGCGGATTTGTAGCGCTGCAGGAAGAAGTGTTCCGGCAGCGCGCTGGTGCAGCCCTGTTTGCCGTAGTGCTGCACCTGGTTTTCAAGAATGTTGCCCGCGCACAGCAGCCCTTCGGAGCCGTGCAGCTCCAGGCGCTGGTCGTAGCCGTAAGATGAACGGCGGCTGTTGACGATGGTTGCCATCGCGCCGGAGGCGTATTTCAGAACGATAAACGCGGTATCGATATCCCCCGCCTCGCCAATCGCCGGATCCACCAGGTTGCTGCCCTGGGCATACACCGACACCGGCTCTTCGCCCATGATGAAGCGGGCCATGTCAAAGTCATGAATGGTCATATCGCGGAACATGCCGCCGGAGACGCGCACGTACTCCGCAGGCGGCGGAGACGGGTCGCGAGAGATGATCAGCAGCGATTCCGGTTTGCCGATGCGCCCGGCCTGCACGTCGGTTTTCACGCGGCGAAACTGCGGGTCAAAGCGGCGGTTGAAGCCGATGAACAGCGGCACGTCGTACTCTTTGACTACCTTCAGGCAGTCGCGCACGCGGGCGAGGTCAAGGTGTACCGGCTTTTCACAGAAAATGGCCTTGCCGTGGCGGGCGGCCATTTCAATCAGATCCGCGTGGGTATCGGTGGCGGAGGCAATCAGCACGGCGTGAACGTTAGGGTCGGTCATCGCCTCGTTCAGGCTCTGCTGGCGGGCCTGATACTGCGCGGCGAGACGGGTGGCAAATTCCTGATTCGGGTCAACCACGGACCAGAGCGTGGTCGCGCCGTGGCTGGCGATGTTAGCTGCATGTACCTGGCCAATTCGGCCAGCGCCCAGTAAAGCAATGTTAAACATAACGGCTCCCGGTGTTGGTGAATGCTGTGAACTAACGACTCTATAAATAAAACATTTATTTCATTTTTATAAATAGTGAAAATTATGTTTTTGAGTGCGGGTTAACACTTTTGAGATGAATGAGATAAATTTTGTTATCAATCTCACAACATGGAAGGACGTGCGGCAACTCCCCTCACCCCGGCCCTCTCCCCAATGGGGCGAGGGAGAAAAGCGCGCACCAAACTATCCCCTCTCCCCTTTGGGGAGAGGGTTAGGGTGAGGGGAAAATGAAATGAAAATTTCGTTACGGTGGGAAAACTCAATACTGACGGGCTTTTTTCACCTGCGCCTGCGTTTGCTCAGCGGCCTCACGCACGGCAGGCGACGCCGCCACCTGCGCGTCACCGGTTCGCCACCACGAGGCGTAGTCGTGGGTCATTGTCTTCGGCAGCACCTTGATGTCCAGCAGCGTCGGGCCCGGATGCGCCCGTGATGCCTCCAGCGCCGCCAGCAGGCTTTGCTCATCGTTCACCCGCCATGCGCGGCAGCCGTAGCTTTCCGCGTTTTGCGCAAAGTCGACCTTCACCAGCGGCCCGTCAAGCCGCCCGGTTTCCGGGTTGCGCCGACGGTTTTCCGTGCCAAAGCTGCCCATGCCGTGCCCCATCTGCAGGTTGTTAATGCAGCCAAAGCTGGCATTATCAAACAGCAGAACGGTGATCTTAATACCCTCCTGAACGGCGGTTTGCAGCTCGGAGTGCAGCATCATGTAGGAGCCATCCCCCACCATGGCGTACACCGGCAGCTCGGGTCTGGCGAGCTTCGCGCCGAGAGCTGCCGCGATCTCGTAGCCCATGCAGGAGTAGCCGTACTCCAGGTGATAGCTGTCCGGCGTTTTGACCTGCCAGAGGCGCTGTAAATCACCCGGCAGCGAACCGGCCGCGCCCACCACGATGGCGTTATCTTCAACATGCTGGTTGATCAGCCCCAGCACCCGCGTCTGGGTCAGGCGGGTGTTGAGCGTCTCGCCGTATTCCGCCAGCTGCGCATCCAGGTGTCCTGCCACTTCGGGCGCGTCGTCAGGACGCCACTGACGATCCCACAGGCGGCGGCACTCGTCGAGCCAGGCGGACTTCGCCTCGGCTATCGCCTCTCCCCAACCGCTGCGATAATCCCCGAGCGCGTGGGTCAATGCCTGGAGCCCGGTTTGGGCATCGGCAATCAGCGCGGTGGCGTCCAGCTTCAGAGCGTCAAACTCGGCCACGTTCAGCAGCAGAAACTCAACGTCCGGGTGGGAAAAGAGCGCCTTGGAGCCGGTAGTAAAGTCGGTCAGGCGCGTGCCGATGCCGATCACTAAATCCGCCTGCGGTGCGAGCTGGTTGGCGGCCATTCCGCCCGTTACCCCTACGCCGCCCAGGTTAAGTGGGTGGTCACTTACCAGCGCCCCCTTTCCGGCCTGGGTTTCGGCAAACGGCAGCCGCAGCGTCTCGACAAACTCGCGAAACGCCTCATGCGCGCCGGAATAGCGCACGCCGCCGCCGCATACCACCAGCGGACGACGCTTGCGGGCGATCAGCGCCCGCGCCTGCGCCAGACGCTGCGGATCGGGCGGACGACGCTCAATATGGTGCACGCGACGCGCGAAGAAGCTCAGCGGGTAGTCCCAGGCCTCCCCCTGCACGTCCTGCGGCAGACAAATGGTCACCGCGCCGGTATTGGCGGGGTCAGTAAGCGTTCGCATCGCGCTTAGCATGGCGCTCATCAGCTGCTCGGGGCGGTTAATACGGTCCCAGTAGCGGGAGACCGGACGGAAGCAGTCGTTGGTGCTGATGCTGAGATCGTGATACTGCTCGATCTGCTGCAGCACCGGGTCCGGCTGGCGGCTTGCATAGATATCGCCCGGCAGCAGTAAAAGCGGGATACGGTTTGCGGTGGCGGTTGCCGCCGCCGTGACCATATTGGCGGCGCCCGGCCCGACGGAGGAGGTGACGGCAAAAATACGCTGGCGGCGGTGCTGTTTGGCGAATCCCGTCGCCATATGGGCGATACCCTGCTCGTTGCAGCCCTGCATGATGTGCAGATGACCGGGGTCCTGCTCCAGCGCCTGGCCGATACCCAGCACGTTGCCGTGACCAAATATGGTGGCGACGCCCTCCACGAAGGGCGTTTCGTCACCGTCCACGCTGACGTACTGTTGATTGAGGAACCGGACCAGCGCCTGGGCCATGGTCATACGTTCGGTTTGCATAAAACCTCCTGTCAGCCCAGCGTCGGCATGGAGAACGCAGCGCCTGTCTCCTGCTGCATTTCCGGCCAGCGCGCGGTGATGGTTTTCATTCGGGTGTAAAAGCGCACGCCGTCGTTGCCGTGGACGTTGAGCGCGCCAAAAATCGAGCGCTTCCAGCCGCCGAAGCTGTGGAACGCCATCGGCACTGGGATCGGCACGTTGACCCCCACCATGCCCGCCTGCACCTCTTCGCAGAAGCGGCGCGCGCAGCCGCCGTCGCGGGTGAAGATCGCCGAGCCATTACCATATTCATGGCGGTTAATCAGATCCACCGCGCTGGCGTAATCTGCTACCCGCACCACAGAAAGCACCGGACCGAAGATCTCTTCTTTATAGATGGTCATCTCAGGAGTGACGTTATCGAACAGCGTCGGCCCGACGAAGTAGCCCTGCTCGTGGCCCTTCACGCTGAAGCCGCGACCGTCCACGCGCAGTTTTGCTCCCTGCGCTTCCCCGCTGTCGATGTAGCCCAGCACCTTGCTGCGGTGCACAGAGGAGATGAGCGGCCCCATTTCGTTTTCCGGCGACTGGTCCAGGCCCGGCCCGACGCGCAGCGCGGCAATCTGTTTCTCCAGCCGGGCGCAGAGGTCATCGGCGGTTTTATCCCCCACCGCCAGCACCACCGAGAGCGCCATGCAGCGTTCCCCCGCCGCGCCGTAGGCCGCGCCCATGATGGCGTTGGTCGCCATCTCCATGTCGGCGTCCGGCATCAGGATGCAGTGGTTTTTCGCGCCGCCCAGCGCCTGACAGCGCTTACCGTGGGCGGACGCGGTCTGGTAAATGTATTCCGCAATCGGCGTAGAGCCGACAAAGCTCACCGCCTGCACGCGCGGGTCGGCCAGGAGCACGTCAACGGACTCTTTATCGCCCTGCACCACGTTGAACACGCCGTCCGGCAGGCCGGCCTCTTTCAGCAATTGCGCCAGCGCGAGCGCCAGAGAAGGATCTTTTTCCGACGGCTTCAGCACGAAGGTGTTGCCGGTCGCCAGCGCAATCGGGAACATCCACATCGGCACCATCGCCGGGAAGTTAAACGGCGTGATCCCGGCGCAGACCCCGAGCGGCTGCATCAGCGAGTGGCTGTCGACGCCCGTGCCGACGTTCGCCGAGTGTTCGCCCTTTTGCAGATGCGGAATGCCGCAGGCAAACTCCACCACCTCCAGGCCGCGGGTCAGTTCGCCCACCGCGTCGGAGAAGACCTTGCCGTGCTCTTCGCTGATGATGCGGGCCAGGCGATCCATGTTCTCCTCCAGCAGCGCCTTGAAGCGGAACATCACGCGCGCGCGCTTCAGCGGAGCATGGCGCGCCCAGGCCGGCAACGCCTGCTGCGCGGCGGCAATCGCCTGCTCGGTTTCCCGCGCCGTACTCATCACCACCTGGCGGATCTGCTCGCCGGTGGCCGGGTTGAAGATCGCCTGAACGCGCTGGCCTGAACCGGTGACACATTCGCCGTGAATAAAATTCGCTACCGTCTCCATCCTTAACCTCTCGCTGTTGATACGTGACTGTTACCTGAACACTGTGTACTGAACACTATATATGAAACAAATATTCCATTTTAAGTTGAAATAAAATAAATGATGATTATTGTGATCACGGATGGATTTTTATGTTAACAGGCAACAACACTGACGCAGCGTGCGCTATTAAGGAATTTCGGGCGAGGAAATGACTGAAGTTTCTGTTTCATTTTTGCTGCCAGATGGATGGCCGACATTTAAAAGACGCGGTTTTGCGTTTAGAATCATAAGACTGTATTTGGGGGATAAGATGACGACAGCAACCAGCCTGAACGAACTGCAGCAGCAAATCCGCGATCGCTACGATAGCCTCAGCAAGAGGCTGCAGCAGGTCTCCCGCTACGTGCTGGACAACACCAACAGCGTGGCCTTTGATACGGTTGCCGTCATTGCCGAGCGCGCCGACGTGCCGCCTTCGACGCTGATCCGCTTTGCCAACGCCTTTGACTTCACCGGCTTCAACGAAATGAAACAGCTGTTTCGCATGAACCTGGTGGAGGAGACCGCCAGCTACAGCGACCGCGCCCGACTGTTCCGCGAGATGGAGAGCGAGGCCGTGCCGGAAACGCCGCTCGATATCCTGCAGGAGTTTGCCCGCTCGAACGCGCAGGCGCTGCAGCAGCTGGCCGCCCGCGCCGAGCCGGAAATGCTGGAGCGCGCGGTACAGCTGCTGGCTGACGCCGACACCATCTACATCGCCGGGCTGCGCCGCTCCTTTAGCGTTGCCGCGTATCTGACCTACGCCCTGAGCCACCTCGAGTGTCGCCCTATCCTGCTCGACGGCATGGGCGGCATGCTGCGCGAGCAGATCAGCCGCATTAAGGCGCGCGACATTGTGGTGTCGATCAGCTTCTCGCCGTACGCGGAAGAGACGGTGATGGTCAGCGAAACCGCCGCCAGCGTTGGCGCGCGGCAGATTGTGATTACGGACAGCCAGATAAGCCCGCTGGCGACGTTCAGCGATCTCTGCTTTGTAGTGAAAGAGGCGCAGGTGGATGCGTTTCGCTCCCAGTCGGCGACGCTGTGCCTGGTGCAGTCGCTGGTGGTGGCGCTGGCGTATCGGTTGGGAGAGGGGAAGTAAGGCAATAAAAAAACCCCCTGCACAGGCAGAGGGTTTGGTTGTTAATTCAGCGGGAAATCATTCCCACTCAATCGTAGCCGGTGGCTTACCGCTGATGTCATACACTACGCGGGAAATACCGTTCACTTCGTTGATGATGCGGTTAGACACGCGGCCTAAGAAGTCATACGGCAGGTGCGCCCAGTGCGCGGTCATGAAGTCGATGGTTTCCACCGCACGCAGGGAAACAACCCAGTCGTACTTACGGCCATCGCCCATTACGCCGACGGAGCGAACCGGCAGGAACACGGTGAACGCCTGGCTTACCTTGTTGTACAGGTCAGCTTTGTGCAGCTCTTCGATGAAGATCGCGTCCGCGCGACGCAGCAGGTCGCAGTACTCTTTCTTCACTTCGCCCAGCACGCGCACGCCCAGACCCGGACCCGGGAACGGGTGACGGTAGAGCATGTCGTACGGCAGACCCAGTTCCAGACCGATCTTACGCACTTCGTCTTTGAACAGCTCGCGCAGCGGTTCAACCAGGCCCATCTTCATCTCTTTCGGCAGGCCGCCCACGTTGTGGTGAGATTTGATGACGTGTGCTTTACCGGTTGCAGAGGCCGCGGATTCGATCACGTCAGGGTAGATGGTGCCCTGCGCCAGCCACTTCACGTCTTCCAGCTTCAGCGCTTCTTCGTCGAACACTTCAACGAACACGCGGCCGATGATCTTACGTTTCGCTTCCGGATCGTTCTCGCCTTTCAGCGCGTCCAGGAAGCGCTGCTCGCCTTCCACGTGAACGATGTTCAGACCGAAGTGGTCGCCGAACATGTCCATAACCTGCTGGGCTTCGTTGAGACGCAGCAGACCATTGTCCACGAAGACGCAGGTCAGGTTTTTACCGATGGCGCGGTGCAGCAGCATCGCGGTCACGGAGGAGTCCACGCCGCCGGAGAGGCCGAGGATCACTTTGTCATCGCCAACCTGTTGGCGGATACGCTCAACGGCGTCGTCGATGATTTTAGCCGGGGTCCACAGGGCTTCGCACTGGCAGATGTCACGCACGAAGCGCTCCAGCATGCGCATACCCTGACGGGTGTGGGTCACTTCCGGGTGGAACTGCACGCCGTAGAAGCGTTTTTCTTCGTTCGCCATGATGGCGAACGGGCAGCTTTCGGTGCTGGCAACGGTCACGAAGTCAGACGGGATGGCGGTAACTTTGTCGCCGTGGCTCATCCACACGTCCAGCAGCGGTTTGCCGTCTGCGGTCAGGGAGTCTTCGATACCGCGCACCAGCGCGCTGTCGGTGACGACTTCTACCTGCGCATAGCCAAACTCGCGCTCGTTAGAGCCTTCGACGTGGCCGCCCAGCTGCATTGCCATGGTCTGCATACCGTAGCAAACGCCGAATACCGGCACGCCAGCTTCGAATACGTATTGCGGCGCGCGCGGGCTGTTCTCTTCGGTGGTGCTTTCCGGGCCGCCGGACAGGATGATGCCGCTTGGATTGAATTCGCGAATCTGTGCTTCCGTGACATCCCACGCCCACAGCTCACAGTAAACGCCCAGTTCACGTACGCGACGCGCCACCAGCTGAGTGTACTGAGAACCGAAGTCCAGGATGAGAATGCGATGTTTATGAATGTTTTCCGTCATTGACGCTAATTCCGAGGCAAGTGAAACAAAAACAGAGCGCCCGGCAGAAGCCGGGCGCGGAAACTTATCAGGAGCCCAGACGGTAGTTCGGGGACTCTTTGGTGATCGTCACGTCGTGAACGTGGCTTTCCTGGATACCCGCACCGCTGATGCGTACGAATTCCGCTTTAGTACGCAGCAGGTCAATGGTACCACAGCCGGTCAGACCCATACAGGAGCGCAGGCCGCCCATCTGCTGGTGAATGATCTCCTTCAGACGGCCTTTATAGGCAACGCGACCTTCGATACCTTCCGGCACCAGTTTGTCTGCGGCGTTATCAGTCTGGAAGTAACGGTCAGAGGAACCTTTGGACATCGCGCCCAGGGAGCCCATACCGCGGTAAGATTTGTAAGAACGGCCCTGGTAGAGTTCGATTTCACCCGGGGATTCTTCGGTACCGGCCAGCATGGAGCCTACCATAACTGCAGCTGCACCCGCGGCGATCGCTTTGGCGATGTCGCCAGAGAAGCGGATACCGCCGTCAGCGATAACCGGAATACCGGTGCCTTCCAGCGCTTCAACCGCGTCAGACACAGCGGTGATCTGCGGAACGCCCACGCCGGTGACGATACGGGTAGTACAGATAGAGCCAGGACCGATACCCACTTTCACCGCGCTGCAGCCAGCGTCAGCCAGCGCGCGAGCGCCTGCGCCAGTGGCCACGTTGCCGCCAATGATCTGCAGGTCAGGGTATTTAGCACGGGTATCACGAATACGCTGCAGAACGCCTTCGGAGTGGCCGTGAGAGGAGTCAATCAGCAGGACGTCAACGCCCGCAGCAACCAGCGCGTCAACGCGCTCTTCGTTACCGGCACCTGCGCCAACCGCAGCGCCAACGCGCAGACGGCCATGCTCGTCTTTACAGGCATTAGGCTTACGTTCTGCTTTCTGGAAATCTTTAACGGTGATCATGCCGCGCAGGTGGAAGCTGCTGTCAACAACCAGCGCTTTTTCAACGCGTTTTTCGTGCATTTTTGCCAGCACCACGTCGCGGGTTTCACCTTCGCGAACGGTAACCAGACGCTCTTTTGGCGTCATGTAGACGCTGACAGGCTGGTTCAGGTCAGTCACGAAACGCACGTCACGACCGGTGATGATACCGACCAGTTCGTTCTCTTCGGTCACAACCGGGTAACCGGCGAAGCCGTTACGTTCGGTCAGGGCCTTCACTTCGTGCAGCGTGGTAGTTGGCAGAACGGTCTGTGGGTCAGACACGATGCCGGATTCATGTTTCTTCACGCGGCGAACTTCTTCGGCCTGACGTTCGATAGACATGTTTTTGTGAATAAAGCCAATGCCACCTTCCTGTGCCAGGGCGATAGCCAGGCGCGCTTCAGTCACGGTGTCCATTGCCGCAGAGAGCATAGGAATGTTCAGGCGAATGGTTTTCGTCAACTGCGTGCTGAGATCGGCAGTATTCGGCAGAACGGTGGAGTGAGCGGGAACGAGGAGGACGTCATCAAACGTCAGTGCTTCTTTAGCGATACGTAGCATGGGCAATATCTCTGACCTGGGTGGTTAAATATTGCCGTGGCATTATACAGAGCGTAACCGATTGCATCCACACTTTTTTAAAAAAAATGCTTGCGCTCACCTCTCAGCAGGTTACTATCGACTGAATAACTTGCTGATTTAGAATTTGATCCCGCTCACATGTTATCCTCTCAATCCCCCTCAATTTATACCGTCAGCCGCCTGAATCAGACGGTGCGTTTGCTGCTTGAGCAGGAAATGGGGCAGGTCTGGATCAGCGGTGAGATCTCTAACTTCACGCAGCCGTCCTCCGGTCACTGGTACTTTACCTTAAAAGACGACACCGCTCAGGTGCGCTGCGCCATGTTCCGCAACAGCAACCGCCGCGTGACGTTTCGCCCTCAGCACGGCCAGCAGGTTCTGGTTCGCGCCAATATCACCCTGTATGAGCCGCGCGGCGATTATCAGATTATCGTCGAGAGCATGCAGCCTGCGGGTGAAGGCCTGCTGCAGCAGAAGTATGAAAAGCTAAAAGCCAGGCTCTCTGCCGAAGGGCTGTTCGACCAGCAGTACAAAAAGACGCTGCCCTCCCCCGCCCACTGCGTTGGGGTCATCACCTCGAAAACCGGTGCGGCGCTGCACGATATTTTGCACGTGCTGAAGCGTCGCGATCCTTCCCTGCCCGTCATCATCTATCCGACCGCCGTTCAGGGTGACGATGCGCCGGGACAGATAGTTCGCGCCATTGAGCTGGCGAACGCCCGTCAGGAGTGCGACGTATTAATCGTCGGGCGCGGCGGCGGCTCGCTGGAAGACCTGTGGAGCTTTAACGACGAGCGCGTGGCGAGGGCAATCTTTGCAAGCCTTATCCCCGTGGTGAGCGCCGTCGGCCACGAAACGGACGTGACGATTGCGGATTTCGTCGCGGATCTGCGCGCGCCTACGCCTTCGGCGGCGGCGGAAGTGGTCAGCCGCAACCAGCTGGAGCTGCTGCGTCAGATTCAGAACGGCCAGCAGCGCCTTGAGATGGCGATGGATTACTTCATTGCCAACCGTACCCGCCGCTTTACCCAGCTTCATCATCGTCTTCAGCAGCAGCATCCGCAGCTGCGTCTGGCGCGTCAGCAGACCGTGCTTGAGCGCCTGCGTCAGCGCATGAGCGTTGCGGTGGACGCGCAGCTCAAGCGCGCGGTATCGCGCCAGCAGCGCGTAACCCAGCGCCTGAATCAGCAGAACCCGCAGCCGAAAATTTATCGCGCGCAAACGCGGATCCAGCAGCTAGAGTATCGTCTGGCGGAAACTGTCCGGGCGCGCCTGAGCACCACCCGCGAACGTTTTGGCAATGCGGTGACACATCTTGAAGCAGTCAGCCCCCTCTCCACGCTGGCGCGCGGCTATAGCGTGACGACGGCGACGGACGGCAAAGTGCTGAAGCAGACCAAACAGGTGAATACCGGCGATGTGCTGACGACGCGTCTTTCAGACGGCTGGGTAGAAAGCGAAGTGAAATCAATTAAACCGGTGAAAAAGACGCGTCAGCGTAAAACCGGATAATTCTTCGCCGGTTACTTACTATACTGCTGCTATTCCCTTTTTTAATAAGGAGAGCAGCATGCCCCATCTTCGTAGCGTTATTCCCCCTTATATTCTTCGTCGTATTATCGAAAGCGGCTCCGAACCGCAGCAGCGCTGTGCCCGTCAGACGTTAACTCATGTCCAGACGCTGATGGCCCACATGCCCGGCAAACCCGCCGCGCCGCACGTGAATAAAGCCGGGCAGCTGGAGCGCGATATTTACGACGCGAAGCAGACCCAGGAGCTGCCGGGTACCCAGGTGCGTTACGAAGGCCAGCCGTCGAACGGCGATGTGGCGGTGGATGAAGCCTATAACTATTTAGGTATCACCCATGATTTCTTCTGGAAAGAATATCAGCGTGATTCGCTCGATAATAAAGGGCTTATTTTGACCGGCACCGTGCATTACGGTCGGGAATATCAGAACGCCTTCTGGAACGGACAGCAGATGGTATTTGGCGACGGCGACGGGGAAATATTTAACCGCTTTACCATCGCCATCGACGTGGTGGCGCACGAGCTGAGCCACGGCGTGACCGAGACCGAAGCCGGGCTTATCTATTTTGAACAGTCGGGCGCGCTGAACGAGTCTCTGTCGGACGTGTTTGGCTCGCTGGTTAAACAGTACCATCTGAAGCAAACCGCCGATAAAGCTGACTGGCTCATTGGCGAAGGGCTGCTGGCGAAAGGGATCAACGGCAAAGGGCTGCGCTCGATGTCTGAACCCGGCACCGCCTATGACGATCCTCTGCTCGGCAAAGACCCGCAGCCTGCCCACATGAAAGATTTCATTAAAACGCGCGAGGATAACGGCGGCGTGCACCTGAACTCCGGCATCCCCAACCGGGCATTTTATCTGGCCGCGACAGCGATCGGCGGCTACGCCTGGGAAAAAGCGGGTTATGCCTGGTACGACACGGTTTGCGATCGCAAACTGGCGCAGGATGCGGATTTTGAGGCCTTCGCAAAATTGACGATCGCGCACGGAGAGAAACGCTCCGGCAGCGACGCTGGTGCGGCCATTAAACAAGCCTGGGAACAGGTGGGAGTGTTGTAAATGCAGGTTCCGGAACTGACGGATGACGCCGTGGTTGAGCTGGCCCGGGAAGGCGGCGTCGCTTTTATTCCCAAGCTGAGCGGACAGCGCACCATCGCGCTTTCGTCGCTCAATGAGGCCCAGCGCCAGCGCCTGGTGAGCATCCTGGAGCAGGCTTTTCCACGCGGCCAGCCGCCCGGGCAAGCCTCTTCACCCGGCAGCGGCGACCAGCGCTATTTCCGCATCCAGATTATCTGGACCGGGCAAAATCAGGCGCACTACGCCGATATCATCGTGCTGGTGCCCGAGCAGGAAGCGCCCGAGTCGCTGGTCGAGCTGTGGCAGAAAGGCGAAGGCTGCGTCTGCGATTAACCTTCGGCCCGAACAAACTCCACGCGTTTTTTAGAGATAAGACCGTGGCCGTTCTGGCAGAAATAGTCCACCGCCCCGCAGGCCTTTAATACCTGGAGTGGCTGATGGCACTTCGGGCAGCGGGCTTCAAGCGCAATATCTTTATTACAGCTGTCGCAGTGCGCTACCCCGTTCAGGGGCTCCAGCGGTGCCTGGCATTCCGGGCAGGTAATCGTCATGGTGACTCCTTAAAAGCGTTCAGGTCTGCGGTAATTTTACCACGTTACGTTCAGTGCGGGCCACGCAGCTGCTGCTGTAACGTCAGCAGCAGCGTTACTTCCTCTATCCTGCGGCGCGTTGTGCGGCTCACCTCTTGCGGATCCCGCTCAAACAGGCTGTTGGCACCCAGGATATGCTCTGCAAGACAGTGCTCGTAGATCGTACCGGGGATTTCCCAGCATTGTCGCGTGTTGCCATTTATCAGCTCCAGTACATCTTCAGCACCGCGCCGGTCGTAGCTGATGGTCCGCCCGTCGCGCAAATAGAGCCGTAAGCCTTTTTGCCCGCCTGCGGGTCCCGCGTATTTGTTAAGCCAGATATCCACCGGCACGCCGCTGATGCTTCCCTGAAGATGCGCCTCGCCTTCCGCCGTGGTCAGGTCGCCTTTTGCGATATCGCGACCCAGGCGGTCTTTAGCCGTGACGACTCGCAGCGTCATCTCATCATTCCCGCCCAGATAGCGCACCGTTTCGCGCAGCATCGCCAGCACGTGCGTACCGATATCCAGAATCACGCCATCAGGGTGGAGAAGCGTACGCGCGTCCGGCTCTCCCGTGGCAAAGTTAAGCGCGATGGGCTCCCCTGTAGCGTTATATCCGCTCGGCTCCTGCAAAAAACCGTCGATTTTGACGATGTCAGAGATGCTGCCTACAAGCGACCGCTTCACCGTTTCGATGCGCGTCATCCAGTGATCGAGCGCCAGCACGCGGGAGGCGGCGTCGGGGTTCGCCAGCAGCGCGTTGAGTTTTTCTATTTGGGGAAGCGTGGCGACAATCGGTTTTTCAACCACGATGCGGGAAACCGATGAGGCGAGAGCGTGTTCAAGCACCTCAAGATGGTGCAGCGACGCCGTGGTAATAAACAGGGTATCAAGCGGCTGGGAGAGGAGTTCAGCCAGTGTGGCACAGCGCGTTACGCCCTCCGGCTGTTTTACGGGCTGGATATCAAAACCCAGACAGTGAGGGAGATTATCAAAGCGTTTTCGTATTGCGGGCAGGTAAGCTGTTTCAACGACTGCGCCAAGACCAACAAACCCTAACAGCATGTTCTTACCTCGTTGAGTAAATTGCCGGGGCATAACGCCGCCCCGGCAAGATCGAGGTTTATGAGGCGTTAGCTGCCGGTTTAGTCTGCGCATTTTCCAGCATGCGGCGCACCGGAACAATGAGGACGATCAGTACCGCAGCACAGATCAGCAACGCGATGGAGCAGCGAGCAAAGAGATCCGGCAGCATATCCAGCTGATCGGCCTTCACGTGGCCGCCGATCAGGCCCGCCGCCAGGTTACCCAGCGCGCTGGCGCAGAACCACAGCCCCATCATCTGGCCGCGCATTCTTTCCGGCGCAAGCAGCGTCATGGTCGCCAGGCCAATCGGACTCAGGCACAGTTCGCCGAGCGTCAGCATCAGGATGCTGCCCACCAGCCAGAACGGCGATACGCCCGCTCCACCGCTGCTCAGCACGTTTTGTGCCGCCAGCATCATCAGGCCAAAGCCTGCCGCCGCGCACAAAATACCAATAACAAACTTGGTGATGCTGCTCGGACGAATGTTTTTGCTCGCGAGCTTCGGCCATGCCCAGCTAAACACCGGTGCCAGCAGGATGATGAACAGGGCGTTGATTGACTGGAACCACACCGCCGGGATTTCAAAATCACCAATCATGCGGTTAGTGTAGTCGTTGGCAAACAGGTTGAATGAGGTTGGCTTCTGCTCAAACGCGGACCAGAAGAACGCCGCGGAGATCAGCAGAATAAAGCAGACCAGCAGCCTGGCGCGCTCTTTACGGTTCAGCCCTGCAAAAACAAACAGATAAATGAAGTAGAGGGCTACGGACGCCGCAATCACGTAGACCAGCACGCTGGCTACCGCGACCGGGTTAATCACAATCACGCCCTGCGCAATCAGCGTCACGATCGTTGCCACGCCTGCTGCCAGCGCCAGCAGCCAAACGCCCACGCCGTTACGCTTCACCACCGGGCTGTTCCAGGTGGAGTCGAGGCCGACTTCGCCGTCATAGCGTTTCATCGCCGGAACGGCAAACACGCGGAAGATAATCAGCGCCACCAGCATCCCGATGCCGCCAATACCAAAGCCCCAGTGCCAGCCGTGGGTTTTGATCAGCCAGCCGGAAATCAGCGGCGCGATGAACGAGCCCATGTTGATGCCCATATAGAACAGCGAGAAACCGCCGTCACGACGCGCGTCGCCTTTTTTATACAGGGTGCCGACCATCACCGAGATACAGGTCTTAAACAGCCCGGAGCCAAGCACGATGAACATCAGGCCGATAAAGAACAGGTTGTTCCCCATTACCGCAGAGAGCGCGATTGACAGGTGTCCGAGCGCAATCAGGATCGAACCGTACCAGACGGCTCTCTGCTGACCGAGCCAGTTATCGGCCAGCCAGCCGCCCGGCAGCGCGGCCAGGTACATGGTACCGGCAAAGATACCGACAATCGCCGAGGCGTTTTCACGCGCCAGGCCCATCCCGCCGTCATAGACGGTGGCGGCCATAAACAGGATCAGTAACGGACGGATGCCGTAAAACGAGAAACGCTCCCACATCTCGGTGAAGAACAGGGAACCGAGCGGATACGGATGGCCGAAGAACGTTCGGCTCTCTTTTTGATTAACAGTGGATTGCATAATTCTCCCGAAAGGTATGTCGTCGTGCTTGTAAACACCAGCAGGTACGCCGGCCAGTTACGTATCTGGCCGATTTTTTACATGCGGCGAAAAGTTAGTTAACCATTTGATAACCAGGCGCTAGTTTTGTCTAGTACCGGACCCTGGACTTTAAGATGAAAATTCGACGATTGTCTACTTTCTTAGATTTAAACTTGGTTAAAAGTGAATAGTGATTGACTTCACACAGAGAAAACCGGCTGTATGATTGGGCAAAAAAAACCCGCGATAAACGCGGGCTTTCGTGAAGCAGGCAAAGCTTATTTGCTTTTCTTAATGTGCTTAATCAAACGCTTACGCTTACGCATCTGGTTTGGCGTCAGGGTGTTGCGCTTGTTGGCAAACGGGTTTTCCCCTTCCTTAAACTGGATACGGATAGGCGTGCCCATTACGTCCAGCGATTTACGGAAGTAGTTCATCAGATAGCGCTTGTAGGAATCCGGCAGGTCTTTCACCTGGTTGCCGTGAATTACTACGATTGGCGGGTTATAACCACCGGCGTGGGCATATTTCAGCTTCACGCGACGGCCGCGCACCAGCGGCGGCTGATGGTCTTCTGCAGCCATGTTCATGATGCGGGTCAGCATCGCGGTGCTCTGACGACGGGTGGAGCTGTCATACGCTTCACGTACGGATTCGAACAGGTTACCCACGCCGCTGCCGTGCAGCGCAGAGATGAAGTGCACGCGGGCGAAGTCGATAAAGCCCAGACGGAAGTCGAGGGTCTCTTTCACCTGCTCGCGCACTTCATTGCTCAGGCCATCCCACTTGTTGACCACGATAACCAGTGAGCGCCCACTATTGAGGATAAAGCCGAGCAGAGAGAGATCCTGATCGGAGATACCTTCGCGTGCGTCGATGACCAGCAGCACTACGTTGGCATCTTCGATCGCCTGCAGGGTTTTGATAACGGAGAATTTTTCCACCACATCGGTGATTTTCCCGCGCTTACGCACCCCGGCGGTGTCGATGAGGACATACTCACGCTCATCGCGCTGCATAGGAATGTAGATACTGTCACGGGTGGTGCCCGGCATATCGTAAACGACCACGCGCTCTTCACCCAGAATACGGTTAGTAAGCGTAGACTTACCTACGTTTGGACGACCCACGATAGCCAGCTTGATTGGCAGATCCTGCGGGTTGAAGTCGTCTTCAGGCTCTTCTTCGCCCTCTTCTCCGTCTTCGAACTGCGCCCAGTATTCAGCGTCTTCGTCGACTTCTTCCGGCGGGTTTACTTCGTCAACCCACGGCAGAAGGACGGTTTCCAGCAGGCTGGTCACGCCACGGCCATGCGATGCCGCAATCGGGTAGATTTCACCCAGGCCCAGAGACCAGAAATCCGCGACGGCCTGATCGGCATCGATGCCGTCAGTTTTGTTCGCCACCAGGAAGGTCGGCTTTTCGCGTGAACGCAGGTGTTTGGCAATAGCGGAGTCCGCCGGCATCAGGCCAGCGCGCGCATCCACCATAAACAGCACCACATCCGCTTCTTCAATCGCCAGCAGCGACTGTTCCGCCATGCGGGTTTCGACGCCGTCTTCCGTGCCGTCAATACCACCGGTATCAATACAGATGAACTCGCGTCCTTCCACCTCTGCACGACCGTACTTACGGTCACGCGTCAGCCCCGGGAAATCCGCAACCAGCGCATCACGGGTGCGTGTTAAACGGTTAAAAAGAGTGGATTTTCCAACGTTAGGGCGCCCGACAAGCGCGACCACAGGTACCATGTTTGAAGCCTCATAAAATTCAAAATAACGTCGCTTTCGCGGCGTTTTTAAAAATGTCAAAACGGCTCCTGAGTGAACAGGAGCCGTTTAGTATACTACAACCGCCGGGTAATTAACGCGTGATCGCGTACAGCGTGCCGTCTTTTGCCTGAATCAGCAGTTTGCCGTCGGCCACAACCGGATCGGTCAGGAAACCAGAGCTGTCGACTTTTTGCTGTGCAACAAAGCGGCCGTTATCCGGATCGATCCAGTGCATATACCCTTCACTGTCACCGACCACCAGGCTACCGTTGTACAGCGCAGGCGCGGTCAGCAGACGGTGCAGCAGATCGCTTTGCGTCCACAGCGTGACGCCGCCTTCGGTGCTCAGCGCCAGCAGACGGTCGTTCTGATCGACCATATAGATGCGGTTACCCTCAACGATGAAATCGTTCACAGAACCCAGCTCACGTTTCCACATAATCTGGCCGCTGCGCAGATCCAGCGCGGTCAGGTTGCCGTTATAGGCCAGCGCGTAAACCACACCGTTAACGATGACCGGCGTTGTGTCTACGTCGCTCAGACGGTCAATTTCCGTTGAGCCAGTGGCCTGAGAGATACGCTGCTGCCAGATCATCTGGCCCTGCTGCATCAGCACTGCGCTCACGCGACCGTTGTCACCGCCCACAATGGCAGCACCAAATGCGGTAGCCGGTGCGGATTCGCCGCGCAGAGAGAGCGCAGGCATATCCAGGTTAACGGTCCATTTCACCAGACCGTCAGCTTCGTTCAGCGCCTGCAGCTGGCCGTTGCTGGTATGAATCAGCACCAGGCCGTCGCTCACCACCGGACGAGACAAGGATTCACCCGCTACGGTTGTTTGCCAGGCAATAGAACCGTCGCTGCTGTTCAGCGCATAAACCTGCGCTTTTTCGCTGCCCACGTAGACATGGCCACCGGCAACGGTCAGACCGCCAGACAGCAGTGCAGGTTTACGGGAGAACCAGCCGTCTTTTTCCGCCAGGTTAACGGACCATACTTCTTTCCCGTCATCGGCGTTCACCGCTTTCACGGTACCTTTGCGGTCAGCGGCATAGACAACGCTGTCTGCATACGCCGGATGAAGGTTGGAATAGAAATCACCAATCCCATTGCCCACGGAGACATCCCACGCGGTGGATGGGGTAAACTGGTTTTCAACCGTCGGCAGTGGGGACATTTTCACAACGTCTTCTTCGCCACTGAACAGTGAACAACCACTCAATAACGTAACAGAAAGCAGTCCTGGCAGAAGTAATTTACGCAATTGCATCGGGTCCCTCTCAGACGGACAAATTATTTATTTTCATCTGCATCATTTCGCTCAGCGCAGGTGAAGCATTGCTCTCTACGCCAGCTTGCCACGCTTTACGCGCGCCCGCTTTGTCACCTTTGCTCAGCAGTGCTTCACCGCGCAGATCGGCAACGATGGCAGCAAAACCTTCGCCTTTGATGGTATCGAGCGTTTTCAGCGCATCGTCAGCTTTCTTCTGCTGAACCTGAATACGTGCCAGGCGCAGATTGATCACCGCTTTCAGGTTCTCATCGCTGGCCGCAGCAAGGCTCTGCGAGAGCTGTGCAGCGGCTTTATCCAGTTCGTTCTTATCAACGTACTGCTGAGCCACTTCCAGCGCAGCCAGTGCACCGTAGGTGTTTTTGTTGTCAGCCGCAAATTTTTCTGCCGCAGCCAGCGTTTGCGGCTGATCGGCACGAATTGCGCTAACGGTAGTTTCATAAGACAGTGACGCGCCGCGCGCGGAATCCGCCTGATGATTGTTCCAGTAACGCCAGCCCACCAGCGCACCGACACCTAAAATAACCCCAACAACCAGCGCTTTGCCGTTTTCAACAAAGAAGCGTTTAATCGCGTCGACCTGATCGTGTTCGTTCTCGTAAATTTCCACGCAGTCCTTCTCCTTAGCCCAATAGAGTGCGCAAGTGCGCCGCAACGCCGTCCTGCGTTACCGTTGTCTGCTCACCAGAGCGCAGGTCCTTCACCACCACTTCGCTGTTAGCCACTTCGGACTCGCCCAGCACCAGTGCAATACTTGCGCCCCACTTATCGGCACGAGCAAACTGTTTTTTGAAGTTGCCGCCGCCATGGTTGGTCATCAGCTTAACGCCCGGCAGCGCATCGCGCACGCGTTCGGCAAGCTGCATCGCCGCAGACTGCGTTTCCGCGCCTGAAGCCACCAGGTATATATCGACAACGGAATCTGCTTTAAATTCCGGATTAACTGCCTGAACCAGCAAAACAAGTCGCTCAAGGCCCATCGCGAAGCCAACAGCCGGGGCTGCGCGACCGCCAAGCTGCTCAACCAGACCGTCATAACGGCCGCCCGCACATACGGTGCCCTGAGAACCGAGGCTGGAGGTCACCCACTCAAACACGGTACGGTTGTAGTAGTCCAGACCGCGCACCAGGCGCTGGTTCACGGTATAGGCGATGCCTGCCGCTTCCAGCAGCTTGCACAGGCCCGCGAAGTGTTCACGAGATTCTTCATCCAGGTAGTCACCCAGCGCAGGCGCATCGTTCAGCAGTGCCTGAATATCCGCGTTTTTGGAATCCAGAACGCGCAGCGGGTTACTGTACATGCGACGTTTGCAGTCTTCGTCCAGCTTCTCTTTATGCTGTTCAAGGAACGCCACCAGCGCATCGCGGTAGTTAGCACGTGCTTCCAGAGAACCGATAGAGTTCAGCTCAAGGGAAACGTGATCGGCGATACCGAGAGCTCGCCACCAGCGGGCGGTCAGCATAATCAGTTCGGCGTCAATGTCCGGGCCCTGCAGGCCAAAGACTTCCACACCCAGCTGATTGAACTGGCGATAACGACCTTTCTGAGGACGTTCGTGGCGGAACATCGGGCCGATATACCACAGGCGCTGCTCCTGATTGTACAGAAGACCATGTTCGATGCCGGCGCGTACGCAGCCCGCCGTACCTTCCGGACGCAGGGTCAGGCTGTCGCCGTTGCGGTCCTCAAAGGTGTACATCTCTTTTTCAACCACGTCGGTGACTTCACCAATCGCGCGTTTGAATAACGGGGTCTGCTCTACAATCGGCAAACGGATTTCGCTGTAACCGTAGCTGCCGAGCACCTGCTTCAGTGTGCCTTCAATGCGCTGCCAGATGGCGGTTTCGCCAGGCAGATAATCGTTCATGCCGCGGATGGCTTGAATGTTTTTTGCCACGTTTATTCTCTTTCTATATACAAAAAAAACCCAAAGAATGGGTTCAATCATACATGGGAAGCGGCACGCTTCCCATCACGTTATTTTTCAACCTGCTGAACGCTGATACGCTGTGTTTCGTCCATCATGGCGGCTTTGGCGCGGATGCGGGCTTCAAGCTGGTCGATCATGTCGCTATTATCCAGACGATCTTTACGAACGCCATCTTCATAGAGACCACTTTTCTTGTTACCGCCGGTCACGCCCAGAGTTGACACCAGCGCTTCACCCGGACCGTTTACCACGCAGCCGATGATGGAGACGTCCATCGGGGTGATAATATCTTCCAGACGCTGCTCCAGGGCATTCACCGTCCCGATCACATCAAACTCCTGACGTGAGCAGGTTGGGCAGGCAATGAAGTTGATCCCACGCGCGCGAATACGCAGTGATTTCAGGATATCGAAACCGACTTTGATCTCTTCGACCGGATCGGCCGCCAGCGAGACGCGCAGGGTGTCACCGATCCCTTCAGAGAGCAGCAGTCCCAGACCGATCGCGGATTTAACAGAGCCGCTGCGCAGGCCTCCCGCTTCGGTGATCCCGAGGTGCAGAGGCTGGTCGATCTGCTTTGCCAGCAGGCGATAAGATTCAACCGCCAGGAACACGTCGGACGCTTTTACGCTGACCTTAAACTGGTCAAAGTTAAGACGATCGAGATGATCCACATGGCGCATCGCGGATTCGAGCAGCGCCTGTGGCGTCGGCTCGCCGTATTTTTCCTGCAGGTCTTTTTCCAGGGAACCGGCGTTAACGCCGATACGGATAGGAATATTTTTATCGCGGGCGCAGTCCACAACCATGCGGATACGCTCTTCGTTACCGATGTTGCCCGGGTTAATGCGCAGGCAATCAACGCCATATTCGGCCACTTTCAGTGCGATGCGATAGTCGAAGTGGATATCAGCCACCAGCGGAACGCTGACCTGCTGTTTGATCAGTTTGAACGCCTCAGCGGCATCCATGGTCGGGACGGAGACGCGAACAATGTCCGCGCCTACACGTTCTAATGCTTTGATTTGATTGACCGTCGCTTCCACATCGGTGGTGCGCGTATTGGTCATCGACTGAACGGCGATAGGTGCCCCATCGCCGATTGGCACATTCCCAACGTAAATCCGTTTCGATTTTCTACGTTGAATCGGAGCCTGGTTATGCATGAAAAATCTCCCGCGTTGCCCGTCTGTTACTGTGCTGCTGATTGTTCGGCATTAACGGTAAGACGTGCAACCTGGTTAGTTCTGATAAAGCGGCTCAGGTCGACAGGTTTTCCTTGATACTGGATCTGTACCGCTGCCGGAGCGCCGATTTTAAGTTTATAGGGAGCCTGGCCGGTTAGGTTTAACGTGCCATCTTTACGCTGCAGGCCGCTGAACAGTTTTTTACCTGTCGCGTCAGTCACTTCCAGCCAGCAGTCGGCGCTGAAGTTCATCACCAGTGCGTTGGGATCGGCTGCTGTCGCCGTACCTGCCGGGCTGGTTGGCAGATTCGCTGCGCTATTGTCTGCAGGCTGAGTAGCCGCAGGCGCGTTCGCCGCAGTATCAACATTAGCCTGAGAAGGGGCAACAACCGCGTTTAGATCCTGAGCCTGCGGCGCAGCGGTGTTAGCCGTTGCTACCGGAGCCTGTGCAGCATCGGTCGCCGACGCGTCTGGCGCTGCGGTCTGTGGCTCGCTTGAGGAAGCTGCGCCGTCGGTATTCAGCGGCACGCTCTGACCGTTCTCACTTCCGGCCTGGTTGAGTTCGGCGGAGGATTGATCGGCCATAGTAGTAATCTCTTCCTGCTGGGCCTTGTGGTTTTGCCACCACCATGCGCCGGTCAGACCGATCACCACAAACAGCACCAGCCAGGTAAAGCTCATCAGCCAGCCATCGCGTTTTTTACGACGTTTCCCCAGGGAGAAGGTCTGCATCGGCGCAACTTTCGCTGCACGGACCGGTGCCTGCTTCTCCATCATTGGCAGTAATTCGTTTTCGGGGATATGCACCAGTTTTGCGTAAGAGCGGATATAACCGCGCAAGAACGTTGAAGCCAGATCGGCAGGTGCCTTATCTTCTTCAATATCGCGAACCGTGGAAACCTTCAGGCACAAGCGTTCCGCAACGGCTTGCTGGCTGAGTCCGAGTTGTTCACGGGCGTTGCGAAGACGAACGCCAGTGGAGAGTGCTTCATGTTGGTCGTGAGTGGCTTCAGTATTCATTCGCTACAACTACTGGTACGTGAAAAATAAGGGTTCAGGTGCCGGTGAGTCACAACGCCACCCGCACCGCGAAACTTCTGGTCAGTTAACCTTGAACAGAGAGTATAAGACTGTCAGCCCGGAGATGACAGTACAGCCCTGCCCGTACGGCTAAACTGTTGTTACGTCGTTACATACTGCCCGAAAGTCGGATGAAACGCACCGTAATTATTGTTCAGTCATCACGAATCTGACTGATTATTCAGTAAGAGTATGCTTCACGGCGCAGATAATGCGCCGTGAGTGCATAATAATCAAACAGCTTTAACCGCGATCGTCTCGCCCTGCATGCGTTTACGCAGGGTACGTTTGGTACGGTCAATAACATCACCTGCCAGCTGTCCGCATGCTGCATCAATGTCATCACCACGGGTTTTACGCACGATGGTGGTGAAACCATACTCCATCAGCACCTTGGAGAAACGGTCGATACGGCTGTTCGAGCTACGGCCATACGGCGCGCCCGGGAACGGGTTCCATGGGATCAGGTTGATTTTACATGGCGTATCTTTCAGCAGTTCAGCCAGCTGATGCGCATGTTCGGTACCGTCGTTGACGTGGTCAAGCATCACGTACTCGATGGTGACGCGGCCCTGGTTGGCGTTGGATTTCTCCAGATAGCGACGCACCGCAGCGAGGAAGGTTTCGATATTGTACTTTTTGTTGATCGGCACAATTTCGTCACGAATTTCGTCGTTTGGTGCATGCAGGGAGATTGCCAGCGCAACATCAATCATGTCGCCCAGCTTGTCCAGCGCAGGGACAACGCCAGAGGTAGACAGCGTGACGCGACGCTTGGACAGACCAAAACCGAAGTCATCCAGCATGATTTCCATCGCCGGAACGACGTTGGTCAGGTTCAGCAGCGGCTCACCCATCCCCATCATCACCACGTTGGTGATAGGACGCGTACCGGTTACTTTTGCCGCGCCCACGATTTTCGCGGCACGCCAGACCTGGCCGATAATTTCGGACACGCGCAGGTTACGGTTAAAGCCTTGCTGCGCGGTTGAGCAGAATTTGCACTCCAGCGCACAGCCTACCTGAGAGGAGACGCACAGCGTGGCTCGGTCTTCTTCCGGGATGTAGACGGTTTCAACGCGCTGATCGCCGACCGCAATCGCCCATTTGATGGTGCCATCCGCTGAGCGCTGCTCTTCCACCACTTCCGGTGCGCGGATTTCAGCCACTTCCTTAAGCTTGTTGCGCAGGACCTTGTTGATGTCAGTCATGTCATCAAAATTGTCGCTGCAGTAATGGTACATCCACTTCATGACCTGATCGGCACGAAACGGCTTTTCGCCCATCTCTTTAAAGAACTCGCGCATCTGCTGACGGTTCAGATCCAGCAGGTTGATTTTTCCATTTTTATTGGGAACCGCAGGAATGGCGACTTCGGAGGTATTCACTAATTCAGACATAATATTTTCCGGCCTCGTTGTTACACGTTATGGCCCATGGAGGGTTGAATAGAAACGCCCCGGAAAGCAGTCTGCTCGTCCGGGGCGTTGCATTGTACAAAGTCTGGCGCAGGGATGCCACGTTTGGACGCGGCATTTACGAAAATAATGTGTAAACGAAACCGTTAAATTAACGGGTGCGTGGACACACTTCGCCTTCTGCGAAGAAGAAAGCGATTTCGCGTGCAGCAGATTCAACAGAGTCAGAACCGTGGGTGCCGTTCTCGGTGAAGCTGTCCGCATAGTCAGCGCGCAGAGTACCTGCCAGCGCGTTGTCCGGGTTGGTTGCGCCCAGCAGATCGCGGTGACGCTGTACTGCGTTTTCGCCTTCCAGCACGGATACCACGATTGGACCGGAGGTCATGAACTCAACCAGGCCGTCAAAGAATGGGCGACCTTCGTGCTCAGCGTAGAAGCCGCGAGCCTGCTCAACGGTCAGGTGCAGCATTTTGGTGCCAACAATTTTGAACCCTGCTGATTCAAAGCGAGCGAAGATGCTGCCAATAACGTTTTTTGCCACCGCGTTTGGTTTGATGATGGAAAAAGTACGTTCAATAGCCATGATAACCTCTGTCAATGTTCTGTTGTTTTGCATACCTGAGTATGGTGTGGCGCGGATTATAATGAGCAATAGCGCCATTGCCTATGGATTCAGGTAACATTTTTTTAAAATAAGACGAGTTTTAGCAACAGCTCACATCTGAAAGCTGTTTTCAGATCACTGCAGCGTAAAATTCACCGTCGCGACCTGCCCGGTCTCATCCATAACGAGTAACTGATAATCGCCCGATTTATCAAGCAGTAATGTGTAAACTCTTCCCTTCACATTCAGCGGTTCACCGTTCAAAAACCACCAGCGCTCACCGCTATTGCCGGTCGCCTGAAGCGGCAGCGAAACGCGGGATTCCCCCGGCAGACGTTTGATGACGGCCCCTTCGCGCACGCCTGTCAGGATGAGTGGCGCAGGTGCGTCCTGCGACAGCGGAGGACAGGTGGTTGATGAAGGAGGGACCCGTACCTCGCGACGCTCGGTCGCCGGCAGCCAAGGCTCCAGCGGCAGCGGCCAGACATCAAGGACTTTTTCAGTTGCATCAGGGCAATCTGCCGCCACGCGTTTACCCGTTTTATCCAGCCAGACCGGAAAACGAATGCCGCGTATCCCTTCCTGTTCGGGCAATAGCAGCGTGGGCGGCTCACTCCCTTCCAGCAGCCAGGTCGACAGGCGACGCCGACAGTTTTCACTCCCTTCCGGCAGCGACTGGCCGCCCGGCCAGCAGATCACGCCCCGCCCGACGCTCTCCGGACGCGGGTCGCGCGGCAGGCGGGCCTCGTCTACCGTTGAGCGCGACTGAAGCAGATTATTGACCTGGTTTAATAGCGGAACCGCGCTGGCGAAACCAAACTGCCCCGCTACGGGCGTGCCGTCCGGTCGTCCGGTCCAGATGCCAATCACGTAACGGGCATTCAGACCGATGGCCCAGGCATCGCGGTAGCCGTAGCTGGTGCCGGTTTTCCACGCCAGCGGCGCGAGCTGCGGTAACGCATTATCCGGCAGCGGCTGCGCCTCGTTCGCCAGAATACGGCGAATAATCCACGCCGAGCCTTTCGACAGCAGCGGACGTTCAATCAGCGGATCGCCCGGCTGTAACCGCAGCCTTCCCGCCTTACCGTGTCGGGCAAAGGCGCTGTAGGCAGCGGCGATATCGGCCAGCCGCGCCCCTGCCCCGCCGAGGATCAGAGAAAGATTCGGCTGCGCCCCCGCGGGCAGGATCAGCGGCAAGCCCGCGTTGCTCAGCATCCCGGCAAACCGTTTTGGCCCGTAGGCTTCCAGTACCTGTACCGCGGGCAGGTTGAGGGAGCGCACCAGCGCTTCACTCATGCTGACCGGTCCGTGGAACCCGCTATCAAAATTCCCTGGGCGATAATCACCGGTTTTTCTGGGAACGTCCTGGAGCAGCGAGGCGGGATGGATCAAGCCATCGTCCAGCGCCATACCGTAAATAAAGGGCTTTAACACCGATCCCGGGGATCGGATCGCATTGACCATATCCACGTGGCTGAAACGCGTGTCATCGTTAATATCCACCGAGCCGACCCAGCCACGCACTTTCATATCGGTGTGATCCACGACGATCATCGCCAGCGAGCTGCGTGCTGGCAGGCGAGATTTCCAGTTCATCGCCAGTTCTTCCAGCTGCCGCTGTAGTCCGGCATCCAGCGTGGTGACAATTTTAGTGTCGCGGCTTTTGCCTAGCATCATGCGTGCAAAGAGCGGCGCCAGCTGCGGCATCTGCCGGGGCGCCAGCCATACCGACTCCTCCCGTGATTCTATGACCTGCTTCGCGGACCAGACGCCCTGCGTTACCATGCGGTCTAGCACTTTGTTGCGCGCCGCCTCGGCCCGGTCAGGCCAGCGGTCCGGACGTAAGCGGCTGGGTGCCTGCGGCAATACCGCCAGCAGCGCCGCTTCGGAATAGCTGAGCTGCGACGGCGGTTTGCCAAGATAGGTCCAGCTTGCCGCCCCAACGCCCTGCAGCGTGCCGCCAAAGGGGGCACGGTTGAGATAGAGCGTCAGGATATCGCGTTTAGAGAGGTGCCACTCCAGCTGCATCGCCCGCCAGAGCTGACGAACTTTGCCGCCAAAGGTGCGCGGATGCGGGTCCAGCAGGCGTGCCACCTGCATGGTGAGCGTACTGCCGCCAGAGACGACTTTGCCAGAACTGAGATCCTGCCAGGCGGCGCGCAGAACAGAGAGCGGGTTTACGCCAGGATGATCCCAGAACCAGCGATCTTCGTACTGGATCAGCGCCTCAAGATAGCGGGGAGAGACCTCTTCAATCGTAACCGGATAGCGCCAGATACCGTCGCTATCGGCAAAACGCCAGAGCGGCGTGCCCTTCTCATCCACCACCACCCGGGCGGGGTTAACCTCTTTCAGAGGCAACGGCCACAGGCGGTCGGCGGCGACGATCAGCCCCCATAAAACGAGAAGCGCTCCCGCCAGCCATAGCCAGCGGGAGCGTGTCAGACGTGCCATTTGCATATTACGGAACAACAATCAGCGGGCCGCTGGCCGCACCCGTTGCTCGCCACTGCGGAACGTACATAGACTCCACCATCGGCACCGGCACCTGGTAGGTTCCCGGCGTCACGGCGCGAGCCAGATAAACCAGCGTGACCGGCTGACCTTCGTTTACCGGCACGGCAGCCACAAAGCGGTCGTCGCGGAACTCCATATGCTGAATATCCGCCTGCTGCATCTGGCTGAGCAGGTTCTGTACCTCACTGCCGCTGTCCTGCAGGCTGGCGCTGCTGCTCGCCAGGTTCTGGTTTTCCAGCTCCAGACCCGCAGGGAGGAGATCCACCACCAGCGCATCCGGCACGTTCTGGCTGGCTTTAACTTCCAGCCACACCAGCACCAGTTCGCCGCTCTTCAGGGAAGAGAGCGATTTACTGCTGCCGTCGGTTGCCAGGATATGACGTTCAACCTGCAGCACGTTCGAGCTCGGCTGAGGGGCATATTCCGGATAGCCGGTGCTGTCCAGACGCACCCACAGCGGCGTCGTTCCGGTATTGGTGACCTGCAGCGCGCCAAGCTGGTCGCCGCTCACGTTTTGTACCTGTGACTTATCGCCGCCTGATGCGGTCTCAGACAGAGACGTTTTCGCCTGCCATGTACCGGACAGGGTTTGCAGCGAACGTCCTGCCAGGAACAGCGCATTGCTCTCCTGCGTTGACAGCCAGCGCTGGCTGAAGGCCTGTTCAGACAGGGCATTCAGCAGCGTATTTTGCGCATCAGGCAGCAGCTTGTACTCCTCCAGAAGAGAGAGCATCAGCGCGTTATCGCGAAGCTGGCTGCCGTAATCGGCCATCCAGGTTTTGCTGTCGTTACGCGATGTTTTGAGCGCCAGATCCAGCGCCTGCTGGCTTCGCGGCGCATCGCCCATCAGTTTGAGCGCCATGCCCAGCTGCATCAGCGGCAGCCCGGAAGCCGCCTGCTCGTGGCGATCCCAGATTTCACGCAGCGCGCCCAGCGGCGCTTTTTGCTGACGTGCCAGCACCAGCGCGGCATAGGCCTGCACGGCAAACCTGCTGGCCTGAGTATCATCGCTGTAGCGAATGGACATCATTCCCGGATCCTGCAGGTAGCGCAGCAGGCGGTTATTGGCGTTATTCACTGCATCGGCAGGTACGCTGTAACCCTGCTCGCCCGCGCGCACCAGGAAGTCGGTCACGTAGGCCGTCAGCCAGTACTCTTCCGGACCGTTTTTATCCCACAGCGCAAAACCACCGTCCTCACGCTGCATCTGCAACAGGCGAGAGATGCCAATATCAATCGCCGCACGGCGCTTGTCATCGGTGTCGCCCTTGATGCCAAGTGCAGTCAGCTGCGCCGCGTTGGTGTAGAGCGACGGGAACAGACCACTGGTGGTCTGTTCCAGGCAGCCATACGGATACGCCTGCAGTTCGCGAATGTAGCGCGCCAGGTTAAGCGGTGGTTTGCCGCTCAGCAGCAGTTGTCCCTGCAGGGTAGCAGGAGAGAAACCGTTACTATGCTGCGCCGGTGCGGTCCAGGACTCGCCGGGGTTCAGCATGGCACCAGTATTCACCGTCTGCGCCGGGAACGCCGGACGCACGCCGATTTTCCAGCTCTTTTGCTGCGGTGCGAAAGTCTCGCCCGGAAGCTGCAGGCCGGTCACCTGAGCGGTCACCTCACCGTCACCATAACCCTCCAGCGCACGCACCGGAATAAACAGGGTGCTGCGCGCGCCCGGAGACAACTGAACCGGCTGCGGCTGCCCGCCTTCCAGCGACAGTTTGCCTGTCGCGGTCAGGGCGACATTCAGCGTTTGCGGCTTGTCGGTCAGGTTGGTGAGATCCAGCGTCAGCCGTGAGGTGTCCCCGCTTGCCAGGAAGCGCGGCGTGTTAAGCTCGGTAATGACCGGCGCGGCCACTACAACCTTGCTTTCACTGCTGCCGAAATCGTCTTCCGTCCATGCCTGCGCCATCAGACGCAGCTCGCCGTTGAAATCACCAATCGGCAGCGTAATTGTGCCTTCTCCGTTGGCATCCAGCGTAACCGGCTGTGCCTGCTGGGCAATAATGGTGACGTGGTTCACCGGCGGCTTACCGCCGCGCTTCAGCTCATCACCGTCACCACCAAAGCGCAGCGCGGCCAGGCGGCCCTGCCCTTCGATGACCTGTCCGTAGATATCGTAGATATCCGCGCCGTAGCGCTTCTGGCCGAAGAAAGCCTGCCACGGATCGGGCGTAACGTAATCGGTAATATTCAGCACGCCGCTGTCCACCGCCGAGACAAGCACGTTCACTTTCTGCGGCACCGCCCCCTCTTTCACGCTGGCTTTCACCTTCACCGAGAGCGTCTGGTTTGGACGCATTTTCTGCGGGTTATCGAGCGCAATGTTCAGACGGCGATTTTCATCGCCCATCGGCAGATGCAGCAGGCCGACCGCGCGTTTCGGCGTGGCGGATTTGGATTTATCACCAGGACGCACCACCAGCGTACTCAGGTAGAGATCGTGACGTTTCCAGGCTTTGTCGACCGGGATAGCGAGATCGAGCCCGTTTGCCGGTACGTCAATCTCTTTCCACCACAGCGGCCCTTCGCTGGACTCAATCATCGCATAGCCCTTACCTGCTGACGGCGCTGCAATGTGCAGGTTAATAGTATCGCCTGGCTGATAGGCTGGCTTATCCAGTTTCAGCGTCACGCGGTCAGGGCGCGCAGCCCCGGTGCCGTCGCTGTTATCCTGCCAGCTATACCCCGCCCAGAAGCGCACGCTGCTGACCATCTCATCAGGCGCTTTAACCTCCAGACGATATGAGCCCCACTCCACCGGGAAGGTGACTTTACCCGTCTCGTCAGCCTTGAGAGTCAGCTCCTGCTCGCCTTCAACCAGGTCTTTCTGATCGAACTGAGACTGCCAGCCTTCGCTCTCAGACCAGTTCCAGAAGTAGTCCCGACGCTCGCGAATGAGACGAACCTGTAACCCTGAAACCGCTTTTTTCGCTCCGCTGGCATCGGCGTAAACGATGTCGAAGCTGGCATTGCCGTTCTCGTCAACAATCGGCTGGTTGACGGTGGTATCGGTTCGGTAGTCGTAAACGGCTTTACTGGCGAACTGAGGGCGGATACCCGGCAGCTCAGCCGCCGGCCAGATGGCCTGCTCAGCGCGACGCGTCACCGGACGGCCGCCCGACTCCAGCAGGCTGGCCTGCAGGATCAGCTGCAGCGGAGAATGCACCTCTTTCCACTGGCTTTCGGTAGAAACCTGCCCACGCCCCTGCTCATCAAGCGTAAGCTGAACTTCATCCAGGCTGCGGCTCAGGTTCTCCTCGGCGATATCGCCAAACTGGAAGCCCGGCAGCGCAGCCACCGCGTCACGCAGCGGACGCAGGAAAAGCTGGCCCTGCAGAGAATTACCGTTGGCCGGGGCGCCATACAGGTAATAGCCCACCACGTTAAAGTCCACGTTATCCTGCGGTGAAACCGGCGTTTTTTGTCCGCTCAGGTTGAGCGCCATACGCTCTGGCATGAAGTCTTCGACGTGGAAGTCCCACATGCGCTGTAGGTTATCGCCCGTGTTGGCGCGGATATGCCACATACCGGTCTGCGCCCCGCTGTCCAGCGGATAGTTAAAGCGATAGAGCCCGTTCTCTGGCTTGACGACAATCGTACGCGCGACCTGTCCATCCGGGCGCAGCACGTCAAGCTTCACGGGCTGATCCGGAAGCGGCTTACCGTCACTGTCGCGCAGTAAGCCGTTGAGGATCACCGTTTCACCCGGACGATAGAGATCGCGCGGGCCAAACATAAAGAATTGCTTGCTGTAGCCGGGGCTACCGGCAATATCGAACTCCGCCAGATCCAGCGCCGGAAGCTTAAGATCAAGCAGCGTGGTCTGGCCGTCTTTGCTCGCCAGAATCAGCGCGGCTTCTTTGTCCGTTTCAAGCTTCGCATGACCGTCAGCGTCGCTATTTGCCTCGGCAAGCGTCTGGCCTTTGTCGTTCAGCAGCGTGACGGTCACGCCGGACTGCGCAGCACCGTTTTCCAGACTCTGAGTGAAAATATCCAGGCGGTTATGGTAACGGTGAGCGGACAGGCCAATATCGCTTAAGGTAAAGAGCGTTGCGGCGTTGCTGTAGTTGTAGTGCCCTGCCTGGTTCATGACCGCGATATAAACGCCAGACTGCTGGAGCGGTTTAATATCCTTCAGGGGCAACAGCAATTTTTCGCGCGTATTGCGTGCCGGATTAAGATCGAATCGACCGGTGTAAACCAGCTCCGCCATCTTCAGCAGGTTATCGGATTCCCAGTTGGTCAGCGAGTTACGGTACTCCCACTGGCTGACAAGGGAGGCCAGCGATTCCGGCTTCACGCGGTAAAAGTTGACATCGACATTGTTGACGTTGAGCGCCATCACCGGCAGACCTTCCACCACCTTACCCGGCAGCAGCGAGCCGCGGCTGGCAAAACCAACGGTCGGTTCAATGTCCCGGGTGGTCAGGGCTTTTTCATAATCAATGCCAAACGTCGCCTTGTTCAGCGCCTGCAGGTCACGTTCAACGGTGACGACCAGGTTACGGTTAGGTTCCAGATGGCGCAGTCGAAGCTCTTTCAGGTTAGGCGCAAGTTCCCACGCCCCGTCAACCTTACCGCTTTTCTTATCCACGACATGCACCGTTTTGGCGAAATCCTGATCGGGATTAAGCGGAACAGAAAAGGTCAGCACCAGCGTGGCGGCACCGTCGAGCTGAACTTCTGAGGTATCCAGCAACGTCAGCGCTTTTCCCTGACTCTGGGCAGCCAGTTTAGCCAGCGTTTCAGCATTAGGCTTTTCTGCAGCTTTCGGTGTAGATGCGGTGGATGCCGCGGGAGCCGCAGCCTGAGATTTATCGTCGCTGTTATCACAGCCGACAAGCGTAAACGTGGTAAGCAGCGCAAGAGAGAGCGCGGCTAAGCGAAACGGTTTCATCCTTTATCCCTGGCCCATGGAGCCTGTTGGTCGTCGTCCGGATAAGTATTATCCGCAAGTTTCATTAATTCAAAAAGGTCAATTTTAAAATCTGGAAAGCGCCTCGCAGAATGGCATCACGTCGCTACACCGTGATGGAACCGCGATCACAGCACATAACGTCACATGTTACCTTTCAAGTCATTTGTTTTTAAAACAATAAGATAGCTGGCTAAACTCGCCTGAAGGCTGCTAGTTTTATGACCATGACGCACCTCGAGTGCGCGGTTCAAAAAGAGAGAAAGCCATGAAACGAGCCGTGAACGCCCTACAAAATTTCGGAAAATCATTGTACGGACCGGTACTTATCTTACCGATCGTCGGTCTGTTTATCGCCTTTGGTAACGTGCTGGGTAACGGTAATCTCGCTGAATACCTGCCGTTTCTGGGCCATCCGCTGATTCAGCATACTGGTCAGCTTATCGCTAAATCTGCCGTGTCGGTGCTGGTTAACCTGGCGCTGGTGTTTGCCGTCGGGATCCCGATTGGTCTGGCGACGCGTGATAAAGGCTATGCCGCGCTGATTGGTCTGGTGACCTTCGTCGTGTTCATCAACGCCATGAACGTCACGCTACAGCTGCAGGGCGCGCTGGCGCCAGCGGCCCAGATGAAAGCGGCCGGGCAGGCCATGGTACTGGGCGTGCAGGTGCTGGAGATGGGCGTTTTTGCCGGGATCCTGACCGGGGCGCTCTCCGGATATCTGTACAACAAATACTCCGGCGTACAGTTTAACGGCGCGATGGCGATTTACTCCGGCCACTGTTTTGTCGCCATCGTCATGCTTCCCGTCTCCATGCTGCTCGGCGTGGTGATGAGTGAACTGTGGCCGTTTGCCCAGCACGGCATTAGCGCCCTGGCGCTGGCCATCAAAGGCTCCGGGCCGTTTGGCGTGGCAATCTACGGTTTCCTGGAACGTATTCTGGTCCCCACCGGCCTGCACCATCTGGTTTATACCCCGTTCCTCTATACCGAGCTGGGCGGCACGCAGGAGGTGTGCGGCGCAACCTATCAGGGCGCGCGCAATATCTATTTCGCCGAGATGGCCTGCCCGGACGTGAAGCAGCTCAGCAACACCGTGGTGTGGGACGCGCGCGGCATCAGCAAGATGTTCGGCCTGCCTGCCGCAGCCCTGGCGATGTATATGACCGCAAAGCCAGAGCGTAAAGCCATTGCGAAAGCCATTCTGATCCCGGCGGCGCTGACATCGCTGCTGGTCGGCGTAACCGAGCCGATTGAGTTCTCCTTCCTGTTCGTCGCCCCGCTGCTCTTCGTGGTGCACGCGGTGCTAACCGGCATCGGCATGATGCTGTTCTCGCTGCTGGGCGTTCACGCCATCGGCGCCAACGGGATTATCGACTTCATCCTCTACAACCTGCCGCTCGGCACGGAGAAGTCCAACTGGCCTATGTACATCGTGGTCGGGCTGATCATGTTTGCCCTCTACTTCGTGGTGTTCCGCTTCCTGATCCTGCGCTTCAACATGAAAACGCCGGGCCGCGAGGATGACGATCGGGAGACGCGCCTCTACAGCAAGCAGGAGTACCAGGCGAAGGGCAATAACGACGGGCTGGGCGAATCCATCGTGACGGGTCTGGGCGGCCGGGAAAACATTGAGGTGGTGGACAACTGCTACACCCGCTTACGCGTCACGGTGAAGGACGTCGACATCATCGACGAGCCGCGCCTGAAGGCGACCGGCGCGAAAGGAATTATCAAACAAGGTAACAACGTTCAGGTGGTCTACGGGCTGCACGTCAAAAAAATGCGAGAAGCCGTTGAGACGTTTCTCTGAAAGGAGCTAAAGATGTTTACACCCCCATTCATTCTGTCGATTGCCGGCGGCGGTAGCACCTACACGCCGGGTATTGTGAAAAGCCTGATGGTGCGCCTGCAGGATTTCCCGCTGGCCGAAATCCGCCTTTATGACATCGACGAGGCGCGTCAGAACACCATTGCGCCCGTCGTCGAGAAGGTCATTCGCGACCACAGTCAGAGCATCAAATTTACCGTCACCAGCGACCCGGAAGTGGCCTTCAGCGGCGCGCATTTCGTCTTCGCCCAGATGCGCGTCGGCCAGTATAAAATGCGCGAGCAGGATGAAAAGATCCCGCTGCGCCACGGCGTGGTCGGCCAGGAAACGTGCGGACCCGGCGGGCTGGCCTACGGGCTGCGCACGATCCTGCCGATGGTGGAGCTTATCGATCTGGTGGATCGCTACGCGCACGAAAAAGCCTGGATCGTGAACTACTCCAACCCGGCGGCGATTGTCGCAGAGGGCGTGCGCCGGCTGCGGCCAAATGCGCGGGTGCTGAACATCTGCGATATGCCTGTCGCCGCGATGCGCAATATGGGGGCGATTCTGGGTGTCGATCGCCGCAGGCTGGAGGTGGAATACTTCGGCCTGAACCACTTCGGCTGGTTTACCCGCGTGCTGGTGGACGGCGAAGACAAGCTGCCCGAGCTGCGTAAGCATATCGCGAAGTTTGGCCTGCTGACGGAAGATGCGGCCAAAACCGACCCGCAGCACTCGGATCCTTCGTGGGTAAAAACCTGGCGCAACATTAAGCCAATCATGGACAACTTCCCGGAGTATCTGCCGAATCCGTATCTGCAGTACTACCTGATGCCGAACCAGATTGTGGAGCATCAGAACCCGGACTATACCCGCGCCAATGAAGTCATGGACGGGCGCGAGAAAAAGCTGTTTGCCGCAGCAGAAGAATATAAGCGCACCGGGATCCTGCCGGACGCCTTCCACGTGGGCGTGCACGGCGAGTTTATCGTCGATGTCGCCTGCTCGCTGGCCTTTAACCTGCGGAGCCGCCACCTGGTGATGGTGGAAAACCGCGGGGCGATTACCAACCTGCCGTACGATGCCGTGGTGGAAGTGCCCGCTTATATCACCTCCGAAGGCCCGGAACCGATTCGCATCGGTCAGGTACCTCTGTTTCATCAGACACTTTTGCAACAGCAGCTGGCGTCTGAACAGCTGCTGGTGGAGGCAACCATCGAGGGCAGCTATGAGAAAGCACTGCAGGCGTTTACCCTCAACCGCACCGTGCCGACCATGGAGCATGCAAAAGCGATTCTGGATGAGATGATCGAGGCCAACCGCGACTACTGGCCTGCGCTGCAAAAAGCCTGGCAGGACGGCGAAACGGTGAAAAAATAGGGGCTTGCTCGCGAGTTGAACGTGGTTTGCTTGTCGGTGTCATAAAAAACACCGACAATCCTTTTTTACGGAAAAGAATGGAGGCAACCCATGTCCACCTCATATTTTGTCGCCGCCGACTGGCTGATTGAGCACGGTGACGATCCGGAAGTTCAGATTATTGACGCGCGTATGGCCCCGGCCGGGCAGGAACACCTTCGCGATATGGTCGCGGAATACCGTGCCGGACATCTTCCTGGCGCGGTATTTTTTGATATCGAAGCCCTCTCCGATCACAACTCTCCCCTGCCGCACATGCTGCCGCGCCCGGAAGCATTTTCCGTGGCGATGCGCGAGCTGGGCGTCAGCAAAGACAAACACCTTGTTGTCTATGATGAAGGGAACCTCTTCTCCGCACCGCGCGCGTGGTGGATGCTGAAAAACTTCGGCGTGGAAAAAGTCTCTATTCTGGCGGGCGGGCTGGCGGGCTGGAAGCGTGACGAGCTGCCGCTGCAGCAGGGCGACGTGACGCTGCCGGAAGGCGAATTCGATGCCACGTTCGACGCGCACGTGGTGAAACGCCTGACCGACGTGCTGGTCGTGAGCCATGAAAAAACGGCGCAAATCGTCGATGCCCGTCCTGCTCCGCGCTTCAATGCCGAAGCGGATGAACCGCGTCCGGGGCTGAAGCGCGGACATATTCCGGGGGCGCTGAACGTGCCGTGGGGCGACCTGGTGTTTGAGGGCGAGCTGAAAACCACCGACGAGCTGCGCGCCATTTTTGACCGTGCAGGCGTGGATTTACATCGTCCGATTATTGCCAGCTGCGGCTCCGGCGTCACGGCCTGCGTGGTGATCCTGGCGCTCGCCACGCTCGGCGCGAACGACGTCACGCTATACGACGGCGCCTGGAGCGAATGGGGTGCGCGAGACGATCTCCCTGTCGAACCCGCGAAATAATGGATAACCGCCTGGCCACGCTGTTAACGCGCGGGGCGTCGCTGACCCGCGCGGAGTATCGCGTCCTCGCCCACCTCACGGAGCACCCGCTTCTGGTGGGCAACATCACGGTACGCGAGCTGGCGCAGGCGACATTTGTTTCTACCGCCACCATCATGCGGCTGTGTCAGAAGCTGGGGTTTAGCGGCTTTAGCGAGTTTATCTGGCACTGCAAGCAGCTGCTCTCCGACACGCCGCATATTGCCACCCAGGCTCCCTCCCTTCCAGAACTCCCGGCGCTGTTTAATCAGTTTATCGCCAACTATCAGCACACCTTCCAGTGGGTCACACAGGAGAAGCGCCAGCAGTTTGCCGACCTGCTGCGCCAGAAAGAGAGCTTCTTTCTCTACGGGGCCGGGTTTTCCTATCTGTTTGCGGAGTACCTGACCAAGAAGCTGCAGGTGCTGGGCAAAACGGCGTTTATCTCCGGGCCGGGAGACAGCCGGAATATTTTCCTCAGCAACGCCTCACGCTATCAGGTGTTTATTGCCGTCTCGCGCAGCGGCGAAACGGAGCAGGTGCTGGATAAAGCGCGGATTGCCAAAAACGTCGGTATGACGATCGTCGCGTTTACCCGCGCCTCGGCCAATACGCTGGCGGGGATGGCGGACGTGCATTTTGCCCTCTATGACGAAGCGGTACACTTCGCCGCCGAAGCCGCGGGGGTGACGTCGTTTGAGTCGAATCTGGTGCTGCTGATGGATTTACTGCTGCTGGAAGCAACGGGGTGATATTCACCCCGCCATAATCAGATGATGCGGTTAGTTTTGAGATCGCGCAGGAAGCCGCCCCAGCGACGCTCGTAGAACGGGGTGATGTGCTCGGTGATAAAGTGGCTGATGCCCTTCTCACCGTTCTTCACCTGGCAGATATCAATCGGCTCATCGCCCGGCAGCGTGTCGGTCGCCACGCTTCCCGCCGCCTGAATGATTTCGTCGATATCGCCGTCCGCCTCAATACCAATCAGCAGTACCGGATGCTCGTCCGCGCGCTCTTTAATGGAGCAGAGAAACGCGCGTCTAACCGGTTTCAGGGTTTTGAACAGCGTCGTCAGGGAATCAATCATCTGCGCGGGCGGCTCGGCTACTTCAGACAGCAGCAGCGTTTCGCCCCCTTCCAGCACTTCCTGGGTGCTGAGCGGGTTGCCCTCTTCGCCAATCAGATGGCTGATTTCACGCGGCGTAAACTCTTTCCCGGTCGGCAGCTTCGCGTTAAGGAACAGCGTCTGGCCCAGCGTCATTTCGAACAGGGTACGCACCGGCATCACCACGAACGCCTGTTCGTCTTCTACCGCTTCCTGCAGGGCTTCCAGCGAGGTGAAGAACGGGATCACCGACGTGCCGTCGTCTTTCTCCCAGTGCAGCAGATCCAGCGCGCTGTCTTCTACGACCAGCTCACCTTCCGCCGCGGTGCCCGGCACCCAGACGGTGGATTCCAGCAGCGTGCGGAAAAATGCCGGACGATGGGCGGGCTCGGTCGCCGCCTGCTCCAGCAGGGTTTCTAATTCGTTTTTGGTTTCGGACATAACAATTCCAGATGTCGAATTTCCCCCTCACCCCAGCCCTCTCCCTCAAGGGAGAGGGAGCAAACCATCTCCTCTCCCCATGGGAGAGGGTTAGGGTGAGGGCAAAGAGCATTACTCAGCCGTCAGCAGGTTCGCCACGGTACGCACGCCCAGACCTGTCGCGCCCGCGGACCACTGCTCAACCGCCGCTTTACGGTAGGTTGCGGAGCAGTCGATGTGCAGCCAGCCTTCGTGATAATTCTCAACAAAGTGGGACAGGAAGCCTGCCGCCGTGCTTGCACCCGCCGGGTACGCCGCGCTCGCGGTGTTGTTCAGCTCGGCAAAGTTGGACGGCAGTTGGCTGCGGTGGAACTCGGCCAGCGGCAGACGCCAGAACGGCTCGTTTTCCGCAGCGGCGCTTGCCAGCAGGCGAGCGGCCAGCTTGTCGTCGAAGCTGAACAGCGCATGGTAATCGTTGCCCAGGGCGGTTTTCGCCGCGCCGGTCAGGGTCGCCATGTCAATAATCAGCTCTGGCTTCTGCGCAGACGCGTCGATCAGGCCATCGGCCAGCACCAGACGGCCTTCGGCGTCGGTGTTCATCACTTCGACGTTTTTACCGTTGCGGTAGCGAATGATGTCGCCCAGCTTGAAGGCGTTACCGCTCACCATGTTGTCCGCGCAGCATAGATACAGCTTCACGCGCTTGTTCAGACCGCGGGTGATGGCGAACGCCAGCGCGCCGGTGATGGTTGCCGCGCCGCCCATGTCGGACTTCATGGAGTCCATGAACGCGCTCTGCTTCAGGCTGTAGCCGCCGGTGTCGAAGGTAATGCCTTTACCCACCAGGCAGGCAAATACTGGCGCCGCTTTATCGCCGGTTGGGTTGTAATCCAGCGCCAGCAGGACCGGAGGACGTTCAGAACCACGGCCCACGGTGTGGATGCCCATGTAATTCTGCTCGCGTAGGTCTTCACCTTTGGTGATGCGGTAGGACATTTTCTCGCCCGCCACGCCGCACAGCAGGTCAACCGCGCGCTGCGCCAGCTGCTCCGGACCAAGCTCTTCCGCCGGGGCGTTGATGGTGTCGCGCACCCAGTCGATGATTTGCAGGCGGCTTTCCAGCTCTTTCTGACCGGCAGCGTCAAGGTTCGCCCACTCAATTTTGCGGGTGCCTTTCGGCCCTTTGTAGCCAGCCCAGAATGCCCAGCTGCGGTCTGTGTCCCAGCCTTCGCCTTCCAGGGAGACATGCTTAATGCCCAGGCCATCAATTTTACGCGCGGCGCGCTGGATCAGGCCCAGATCGTCTTTGCCCGTCAGGTGCAGGGTAATACCGTCGTTGTTAATGCTGTAGGTGGCTTTTTCGCCCCAGCGTGCGTCAGCAGGCTGATTCGAGAGCGTAATCTTCATCGCTTCGGTCATTTTATTTTTCCTTATTAGCAACTAGCAAACGGGCCGCCTGAAGGCAGCCCGTTATGTTATTTATTCTGCTTCATCTAACCAGACTAACAGAATCGCCTCCAGAATTTTTTCATTGGATGCGTTTGGATCGTCGTCGAAATCCTCTAAATCGCAGATCCACTGGTGCATGTCGGTGAATCGTACGGTCTTCGGATCGAGATCCGGGTTCGCGTCGTAGAGCGCTTCGCCGATTTCACGGCTGTCTGTCCACTTCAGTCCCATATCAATGCTCACGTGCGTGGTTGATGGTGTAGCGTGGGAATTCCACGACCAGATCTTCATCGGTCACCGCGGCCTGGCAGCTCAGGCGGCTGTCAGGCTCCAGACCCCATGCTTTATCCAGCATGTCGTCTTCGTCTTCGGTGCTCTCGGCGAGAGAGTCAAAACCTTCACGCACGATGCAGTGGCAGGTGGTGCAGGCACAGGATTTTTCACAGGCGTGTTCCACTTCGATACCTGCACGCAGGGCAACATCGAGAATGGTTTCACCGGTCTTCGCTTCCAGAACAGCGCCATCCGGACAAAGGTCCGCATGAGGCAAAATAACAATCTTTGGCATATTAAACCTCGTCCACGGACTGGCCTTTCAGCGCGACGCGGACAGATTTGTCCATGCGGCGAGCAGCAAAGTCCTGGGTTTGTTTATCAACGTTTTTAATGGCTTCTTCTATTGCGTCAGCGTCATTGCCTTCTGCTACTGCGCTTAAGCGCGCGGCAGCATCATCAATCACCTGGCGCTCAGCGGCGCTTAACAGCGCGGCATCGGCAGCGAGCGCGCCGTTCAGACTTTCCAGCACGCGTGCGGCTTCAACTTTCTGTTCGGCCAGCATACGCGCCTTCACATCCTGCTCGGCGTAGCTCATTGAGTCCTGAATCATGGAGGCGATTTCGCCATCGGTCAGGCCGTAGGACGGCTTCACCTGAATGGACGATTCCACGCCGGTGGATTTTTCCATCGCCGTGACGCTCAGCAGACCGTCCGCATCCACCTGGAAGGAGACGCGAATATGCGCCCCGCCCGCAGGCAGCGCCGGGATGCCGCGCAGCGCAAAGCGCGCCAGAGAGCGGCAGTCCTGCACCAGCTCGCGCTCGCCCTGCATTACGTGGATGGACATCGCGGTCTGACCGTCTTTGAAGGTCGTGAACTCCTGCGCGCGCGCCACCGGAATAGTGGTGTTACGCGGGATCACTTTCTCCACCAGGCCGCCCATGGTTTCTAAACCCAGCGACAGCGGGATGACGTCCAGCAGCAGCATTTCGCTGTCCGGCTTGTTGCCGACCAGAATATCGGCCTGGATTGCGGCGCCCACGGCAACCACTTTGTCCGGGTCGATGGAGGTCAGCGGCGTGCGGCCAAAGAATTCGCCCACGCGCTCGCGCACCAGCGGCACGCGGGTCGAACCGCCCACCATGACCACTTCCAGCACCTCGTTCGCCTTAACGCCCGCATCTTTCAATGCGCGACGGCAGGCCAGCAGGGTGCGCTTCACCAGCGGGGCAATCAGATCGCTGAACTGGTCGCGGGTGATGTCACCCTGCCAGCCCGCAACGTTTACGGTAACCGTCTGCGCATCGCTCAGGGCGATTTTAGCGTCGATGGCCGCATCCAACAGCTCACGCTGCACGCGCGCATCGCTGCGATCGCTGATGCCCGCCTGCTCGCGAATGTAATCCGCCAGCAGATGGTCGAAGTCATCGCCGCCCAGCGCGGAATCCCCGCCGGTCGCCAGCACTTCAAACACCCCGCGGCTTAAGCGCAGGATCGAGATATCAAAGGTACCGCCGCCGAGATCGTAAACCGCAATGACCCCTTCCTGACCGGAGTCGAGGCCGTAGGCAATCGCCGCCGCCGTCGGTTCGTTCAGCAGACGCAGCACGTGCAGGCCCGCCAGACGCGCGGCGTCTTTGGTGCCCTGACGCTGTGCATCGTCAAAATAGGCCGGAACGGTGATGACTACGCCGTCCAGATCGCCGCCGAGCGTCGCCGTAGCGCGCGCCGCCAGCGCTTTGAGGATGTCGGAGGAAACGCGAATCGGGTTCAGCAGACCGGCCGCGGTCGCAATCATCGGCAGGCCGTTTTCACTGGCCTGCAGCTGATACGGCAGATGCGGATAGCGGGTCTGAATATCGGCCAGCGAGCGGCCCATCATGCGCTTTACGGAGCTGATGGTGTTGGCCGGATCGCGCGCGGCGTTGGCGCGGGCGTCATAGCCGACCGCGTGACCCTGCTGCTGGTAGTGGACTACGGAAGGCAGCAGATGGCGGCCCTGCTCGTCGGCCAGCGTTTCCGCCTGGCCGCTGCGCACGGTCGCCACGAGGGAATTGGTGGTGCCCAGATCGATACCCACCGCCAGACGACGCTGGTGCGGTGCGGCACTTAAGCCAGGCTCACTAATTTGTAATAAGGCCATAATTGCTTCCGAAATTAAAAATCGAGCAGCTTTTCTTCGAGTTGTTCAGCACTGCTTCGCAGTTTATCGAGAAAACGGAGTTTGCGCACAGTGTCTGCCGCCACGTCCCAGGTCTCGTTGTTCAGTTGCTCCACCATCTGCTGATGGCGGGTATCGAACATGCCCTTCACGCGCGTGATGAAGCTTTCCAGACGCGCTTCGTCTTTGGCCTGTTCAATCTCATCCAGCTCTTCGCGAAGTTCCAGCTGTTCCATCAGAAACGCGGTGTCGCGCACGGTATGCTGTTCGCTAGCCAGATCGAAACCGTGGAGCGAGAGCAGGTACTCGGCACGGCTCAGCGGATGACGCAGCGTCTGCCAGGCCTGGTTGATGGTCGCAGAGTGCGATACCGCAGCCAGCTGTTCTGCCTGAGTACCACTGGCGAATTTATCCGGGTGATACTGACGCTGAAGATCCTGAAAGCGGATCGTCAGCGCCTGGAGATCAATCGGGTATTGAGCGGGTAGTCCGAAGAGAGTGAAGTAATCCATAACAATCTCAGGGGTAGCCTGTTAGAACAAACCCCACGCGTAGCGGGTAACGCCACGGTGGGGTTTCGGATGACGCGCGGTTAAACGTGGAAGCTTTCGCCGCAACCACACTCGTCTTTGACGTTCGGGTTCGTGAATTTGAACCCTTCGTTCAGGCCTTCTTTAACGAAGTCCAGCTGAGTGCCGTTGAGGAATTGCAGGCTTTTGCCATCGACCACCACCTTCACGCCCTTGTCTTCAAACACGGTGTCATCAGACGCCGGTTCATCAACAAACTCCAGTACGTAAGCCATACCAGAACAGCCGGAGGTACGTACGCCCAGTCGCAGGCCAAAGCCTTTACCACGGTTCGCCAGAAAAGAGCTTACTCGCGCGGCAGCGCTGTCGCTAAGGGTAATCGACATACTCAAACCTCAATTATTTTGCTTCACGTTTGCTTTTATAGTCCGCAATGGCGGCTTTGATCGCGTCTTCTGCCAGAATTGAACAGTGAATTTTCACCGGTGGCAGTTCGAGTTCTTCAGCAATATCGGTGTTCTTGATTGCCTGTGCTTCGTCCAGAGACTTGCCCTTCACCCATTCGGTGACCAGGGAGCTGGACGCGATAGCAGAACCGCAGCCGTAGGTCTTGAAGCGCGCGTCTTCAATGATACCTTCATTGTTGACTTTAATCTGCAACTTCATCACGTCGCCACACGCCGGTGCGCCAACCATGCCGCTACCGACAGATTCGTCGCTGTTGTCAAAAGAGCCAACGTTGCGCGGGTTCTCGTAATGATCGATGACTTTTTCGCTGTATGCCATGATTGAATTCTCCTTATGTACCGATTAGTGATGTGACCATTCAATGCTGTTCAGATCCACGCCCTGCTTGAACATTTCCCACAGTGGAGAAAGGTCGCGCAGACGGCCGATGGAGTTGCGAACCAGCTTGATGGTGTAGTCAATCTCTTCTTCGGTAGTGAAACGACCTAAAGAGAAACGGATAGAGCTGTGCGCCAGCTCGTCGGTCATACCCAGCGCGCGCAGCACGTAGGATGGCTCCAGGCTTGCAGACGTACAGGCAGAACCGGAAGAAACGGCCAGGTCTTTCAGCGCCATGATCAGCGATTCGCCTTCAACGTAGTTGAAGCTGACGTTGAGGATGTTCGGAGCGCCCTGCTCGAGATCGCCGTTCAGATACACTTCTTCCATATCTTTCACGCCGTCCCACAGACGGTTACGCAGCGTGCGCAGGCGCGCCATCTCGGTTTCCATCTCTTCTTTTGCAATGCGGTACGCTTCGCCCATGCCCACGATCTGGTGAACAGGCAGCGTGCCGGAACGCATGCCGCGCTCGTGACCGCCACCGTGCATCTGTGCTTCGATGCGGATACGCGGTTTACGACGAACGTACAGCGCGCCGATCCCTTTCGGACCATAAATTTTGTGGCCGGAGAAGGACATCAGGTCCACTTTCAGCTGGCTCAGGTCGATAGGCAGTTTGCCCACGCTCTGGGTCGCGTCAACGTGATAGATGATACCGCGCGCGCGGCACATTTCGCCGATGGTCGCGATGTCTTGTACCACGCCGATTTCGTTGTTGACGTGCATGATGGAAACCAGAATGGTGTCATCACGCATGGCCGCTTCGAGCTCTTTGAGGTCGATGATCCCGTTGCTCTGTGGCGCCAGGTAAGTCACTTCGTACCCTTCACGCTCCAGCTGACGGCAGGTATCCAGCACGGCTTTGTGTTCGGTTTTGCTGGTGATGATGTGCTTGCCTTTTTTCTGATAAAAGTTGGCTGCACCTTTGATCGCCAGGTTGTCGGATTCGGTCGCACCGGAGGTGAAAACAATCTCACGCGGGTCGGCACCCACCAGGTCGGCAATCTGATTACGGGCGATATCAACCGCCTCTTCAGCATGCCAGCCAAAACGGTGTGAACGGGAAGCTGGGTTACCAAAGTTTCCGTCCAGGGTCAGACACTGCATCATTTTCTCGGCAACACGCGGGTCCACCGGCGTGGTTGCGGAGTAATCGAGATAAATCGGTAATTTCATTGCTCTTTAAACTCCGTACATCGCTTCAATGCAAGGAATCAGGCAACCGGCTGGATGTACGACCGAGTACGCGGGGCGTGACCGCCCCGGCCTGATTCTGAAATCTTTATCGTTTTATTACGCGCGCAGTTTGACGTCGATAGCGTCCTGCGCGCGGGTGCTGCGTTGGGAATCCTGACCGTGCTGACGACCAGAGACATCCAGAACTTCCTGATTATTGACCAGTTCACCCAGGGTGATGTTGTTCAGGAAGCCGGTGAGACGGTCGCTCAGATCGCGCCACAGCGCGTGGGTCAGGCATTTGTCGCCGCCCTGGCAGCCGCCTTTACCCTGGCAACGGGTCGCGTCAACGGATTCGTCAACTGCGCTAATCACTTCACCAACTGCAATACTGCCCGCGTCTTTACCCAGCAGATAACCGCCGCCTGGGCCACGAACGCTGGAAACCAGTCCATTTTTACGCAGTCTGGAGAACAGCTGTTCCAGGTAAGAGAGGGAGATCCCTTGTCGTTCAGAAATATCAGCCAACGGAACCGGGCCCGCTTCGGAGTTGAGCGCAACGTCCAGCATCGCGGTCACGGCATAACGCCCTTTAGATGTCAGTCTCATGTCTTACTTAACCTCAAACTCGCCCCTGCCCGGGGTTTTTTATTGTAAAATGGGGGTATTGCATAGCAGGGCCAAGTCTGACATTCCTGACTAAAATGGTCAACTATTTACTTGACTGTTTTAGTCAGGTATTTAACGTTCCGTGCCTTCATAACCCAGGTGCGGCCTGATGCCCTCACCCCGGCCCTCTCCCACGGGGAGAGGGGGAAATCGACACTACTCTTTATTCTTCTGCTCAATCGACGCCAGAATCCCGCGCAGGATGTTCAGCTCCTGGCTTTCCGGGCGAGCGCGGGTAAACATGCGGCGCAGCTTGTTCATCACCTGGCCCGGGTGACCTTCACGAATAAAGCCGGTTGAGAGCAGCGTCTGCTCCAGGTGACCGTAGAAGCGCTCAAGATCGTCCACCAGCGGGTAGGCCGTCTCTTCTTTCTGTTCGACCGGTTTCTCCTGCGTCGCCAGCCACGCCATACGCACCTCATAGGCGATAACCTGCACCGCCATCGCCAGGTTCAGCGAGCTGTATTCCGGGTTTGCCGCGATGGCGACGTGATAGTGGCACTTCTGCAGCTCGTCGTTGGTCAGGCCAACGCGCTCGCGGCCAAACACCAGCGCAACCGGAGCCTGTTCCGCTTCTGAGACGCTTTTCAGGCCGCATTCGCGCGGATCCAGCATCGGCCACGGCAGCGTGCGTGAACGTGCGCTGGTGCCAACAACGAGGCTGCAGCCGGCCAGCGCTTCGTCAAGGGTGTCGACGATCTGGGCGTTGCCGATCACGTCGCTGGCACCGGCCGCCAGGGCGATGGCCTGCGAGTCAGGTTTCACCAGCGGGTTAACCAGCCACAGGTTCGTTAAGCCCATGGTTTTCATAGCGCGGGCAACGGAGCCCATGTTGCCGGTGTGCGATGTTTCGACCAGCACGATTCGAATGTTTTGCAGCATAATTTTTAATGTCTGAATTCAGCGTCTGAAGAATATTCCGGCATATTATCATAAACGGGAGACATAATCCGATCCCACTGCTATACTCTGCGCCGATTTTCCTGTTCTTTAACATCCAGTGAGAGAGACCGATGCATCCGATGCTGACCATCGCCGTGCGCGCAGCGCGCAAGGCGGGTAATGTAATTGCCAAACACTACGAAACGCCAGACTCCGTAGAAACCAGCCAGAAAGGCAGCAATGATTTCGTGACTAACGTCGATAAAGCCGCAGAAGCGATTATTATCGAAACGATCCGCAAATCTTACCCGCAGCACACCATCATCACCGAAGAAAGCGGTGAACATGAAGGTACCGATCAGGATGTTCAATGGGTTATCGATCCACTGGATGGCACCACCAACTTTGTTAAACGCCTGCCACACTTCTCTGTGTCTATCGCAGTACGCATTAAAGGCCGTACTGAAGTCGCCGTTGTTTACGATCCAATGCGTAACGAACTGTTCACCGCTACCCGCGGTCAGGGCGCACAGCTGAACGGCTACCGTCTGCGCTGCAGCAACGCACGCGATCTGGACGGCACCATCCTGGCGACCGGTTTCCCGTTCAAGGCGAAACAGCACGCGACCACCTATATGAATATCCTGGGCAAACTGTTTACCGAATGCGCGGACTTCCGCCGCACCGGTTCTGCTGCGCTGGATCTGGCATACGTGGCGACCGGCCGCGTTGACGGTTACTTTGAGCTGTCTCTGAAGCCGTGGGACTTTGCTGCGGGCGAGCTGATCGCACGTGAAGCAGGCGCCATCGTGTGTGATTTCACCGGCGGCCATAACTATATGTCTACCGGCAACATCGTTGCGGGTAACCCACGCGTTGTTAAAGCCATGCTGGCCAACATGCGTGATGAACTGAGCGATGCGCTGAAGCGTTAATCCAGTTAGTTAAGCCCGGTGGCGCCACGCTTACCGGGCCTACAAAATCCCTCAGTACGCTAGAAAGGCCGCAATCCCCTTCCCACCGGCACAGCGCTCATCCACATCGTCACCGCCGCCACCAGCAGAATCACCCCGCCCGCCAGCGCAAGCGTTGTCCACCCTACCTGTCGCCACAGCACCGGCGTTTTATTGCCGCTCAGTTTGACCGCAAGCTGACGGAAGCTGTGAACCAGCAGCGCTAAAGACGAAATGGTGAGAGACGTCCCTGCCGCCATCGCCAGCGCGGAAAGCATTCCCCAGCCAAACACGCCAATCACCTTACTAAACAGCAGCACCATGATTGCCCCCGAACACGGGCGCATGCCCATCGAGAGAATAATCATCAGCCGCGCGCGCCAGTCGTCACCGTTCTGCAATTGTTCCTGCGTGGGCAAATGCTGATGCCCGCAGCCGCAGTTTTCATCATGAACGTGGTGCGGCGTAAAGGTTTTGAATTTCGGTTTTTGCAGCAGCACGCGCAGCTTTTTCAGCGCCCGCCAGCAGAGGATCAGCCCCAGCACGCCAACCAGCGAGTAACTCCCCTTCTCCAGCCAGAAGCTGCTCAAGTGCAGCTGGCGCGCGGGAAGCTGTAACAGCGAAAGCACCACCACGACGAGCGCAATCGCCACGCCGCCCTGAAGCAGCGAGGAGGCCAGCGTCAGGCCGATACTCGATCTCAGCTTCGACGGATGGGTGGCGAGCCAGGTCGTTATCACGATTTTGCCGTGCCCCGGCCCAAGCGCGTGCAGAACACCATAGATAAAGCTGAACGCCAGCAGGGAACCACCCGCTTTGGTCGGGTTCTCCGCCACCGCCTTCAGCAGACTGCTCATCTGCTGGTTGACCTCACGCTGCCAGACAATACTTTTCATCATCACCTGCGGCCAGGCCTGCCATAGCCAGAGCGAAACGCAGACGGCTAGCAGGAGAAAGAGCGCCAGGGGCCAGAGATGCAGCCATCGGCGCGGTTTCCGAAGCGGAGAAGAGATCACTGACATTGTAACGTCACCTCCTGCGCGAACTGTTTACCCAACTCCATGTCCTCAGGCGGTGCATCTTCTTTATCAAGCGAGACCGCAAATTTCAGCGTCTCTTCGCTGGGTTTCGGTGTATGCACGCCAATTTTGCAGTTTTTTTGCAGAGCGTCCGGCAGCCGTACGTCGCTGTCTTTGTCATAGCGCATGTCGACATAGTAGGTAGGGTCAAAGGTGGAAAAACGGTACGTTTGCCCCGCCAGCGGCTGCGGATGCGCCAGCGGGAGCACGAAGGTCAGCACCGCCTGATGCCCGTCACGCGTCATACCGTATTCCGTTGGCCGGTTAAGAAATTTGACCTTCTGCCCGTTGTGCCAGAATTCCGTGAAGTAGTGCTGGCCGAGCACGTTAGCCATCACTTCCGCCGCCAGCTTTTTCCAGATTTCATCGCCAGGCTTCGCGTTTCCCGCATCATAGAGCAGATCGGCCGAGGTGATTTCATCCATCGTCCAGCGCATCTTCAGGCCGCTCAGCTGCGTGCCGTCGGTAACCAGCTCGGTCTGGAGGTCAATAAAACTGTGAGGGTGTGCGCTGGCGGTGAAGCTGATAACCGCCAAAAATAACGCCATCGCACTTTGTTTAACTGTTTGCATCATTTCCTCACGTCAAAAATTCTGTGATGTTCCCCAGCAATCCTGAGTGAAAGGCCTGCCGGCGCGCTTTTCAGCGCTCATCCTTTAGCTATTCTTATCAAACATTCACACTGGATACCCGACAGATGATGACGACGCTTGAAATTCCATCTGTGCTTTCCAGTTCGCAGCGCCGCTGCCAGGTGCTCTTGATGCTTTACCTGCCCGATGCTGCCGTCACCGCACAGAGCATAATTGCTGCCAACGGGGTGGACGACGCGATGGCACGGCAAGATATAGCCGAGACGCGCGATGAAATCCAGCGCTATCACCGGCTGGACATCGTTACGCACCACGACGGCAGCTACCGGATTGAAGGCACATCCCTGAATCAGCGTTTATGCCTGCTGCACTGGCTGCGCCGGGCGCTGCGGCTTTGCCCGCAGTTTGTCTCGCACCAGTTTACCCCCGCATTAAAAACCGCGCTTAAACGACACGGCATTGCGCGGCCGCTTTACGATGATGCGAACCTGCGGGCGCTGATCGGCTTCTGCTCCCGCAAGCTGCAGCGTCAGTTTGAATGCCGCGACGTCCAGTTTTTACAGCTCTATTTGCAATACTGTCTTATTCAGCACCAGCTCGGGAATACGCCGCAGTTTTCTCACGTTCAGCGCAGCTGGACCCAGTCGAGAGGGGAATATTTTACGGCCCAGGAGATCGTGCGGCACTGGAAACGGCGCGTTCCGCAGGGAGCGCACGGGGATGAACAGCTGTTTCTGGCGCTGCTGTTTATGATGCTCCGCACGCCCGATCCGGTGCTCGATAAACACCAGCAGGATCAGCGCTTGCGTCGGGCCATCGTGCGCATGGTCGCCCGTTTTCGCTCGCAGACCGGAATGAACTTCAGCGACGAGCAAGGGCTGACCGATCAGCTGTATATCCATCTTGCTCAGGCGCTGGACCGCTCGCTGTTTGAGATTGGCATCGACAATAGCCTGCCGGAGGAGATCCATCGTCTCTATCCCCGGCTGTTACGCACCACGAAGGAAGCGCTGTTTGAGCTGGAGGCGGAGTTCGGGCTGCGTTTTTCTGATGAAGAGATGAGTCTTGTCGCGGTGATTTTCGGTGCCTGGCTGATGCAGGAGACCGATCTGCACGAAAAACAGGTGATTCTGCTGACGGGAGACGATAAAGCCACCGAGGACCTGATTGAACAGCAGCTTCGCGAGCTGACGCTGCTGCCGCTCAACATTCGCTATCTGACGCTGCAGGCCTTCCAGAAAGAGGGGGCACCGCGCGAGGCCGCTCTGGTTATCACCCCCTACCCTACCGTCCTGCCGCTGTTCTCGCCGCCGCTGATTCATGCCGTTGAGACATTGAACGCGCAGCAGCAAGAACATATTCGCGCCATGCTGGAATCATAGCGACGCGCGAGCGGCCACTTTAGGGCGAACAACGATCGCGGGTAAGGCGACCAGCGCCATCACCCAGAAGACGCCATGCCCCAGATGCTGGTAGAGGAACCCCGCAAAGACCGTCATGATCGCGATACTTCCCCCCATTGCCACCGCCGAATAGACGGCCTGCAGGCGAATAACGTCTCCGCCCTCGCGCGCTGCGATATAGCGCATCGCCGCCAGATGACACACGGTAAAGGTGCCACAGTGAAGAATTTGCGCCACTATCAGCCACGGCAGGTCGGTCGTCCAGCCCATAATGCCCCAGCGCGCCACGCCGCACACGGCGGAAAGCAGCAGCAGGTCTCGCGCGCCAAAGCGACGGAACAGCTGCTTGCTCAGGGCGAAGATAATGACTTCGGCCACTACCCCCAGCGACCAAAGATAGCCCACTGCGGAAGCTGAGTAACCCGCCCCCTGCCAGTAGATGGCGCTGAACCCATAGTACGCCGCATGCGCTCCCTGAAGCAGACAGACACAGGCCAGAAAACGCCAGCTCTGGGCCACCAGGCTCCGCCAGGCGGGCCAGCCTGCGCTCTCCTGATGGCGGCTTTCCCCTTGCGGCATCACCGACGGACGCAGCAGCATGCCCAGCAGCATTGAGGCAATACCGATACTTAGCAGGGCGAGAATGGCGCGGTAATCGTAAAGGCTGACCAGTTTGCCCACCAGCGCGGAGCCAATCACAAAGGCAATAGAGCCCCACAGGCGCACGCGGCCATAGTCCATGGTGATCTGCTTTTGCCAGGTGTTCGCCAGGGCATCCGTCAGCGGTACCAGCGGTGAGAAGAACAGGTTAAAGCCGACCATCACTACCATCAGCCAGGCAAACTGGTGGCTGACCCAGAAGCAGGCAACGAAGACTAGCGTCAGCAGAGCAAGAATGCGCACGGCCTTGATCAGCAAGGAGGGATCGCTGACGCGCGGGGCAATCAGCAGGCTGCCGAGGAAACGCGCCACCAGCCCTGCCCCCAGCAGGACACCGATGGTCTCAGGAGTCAGGCCGATACCCTTGAGCCAGACGCTCCAGAAAGGCAGAAAAATACCGTAGCTAAAGAAATAGGTGAAATAACTGAGCGCCAGCCAGCGCGTGGAATGCAAGACCATGAATCCCTCCCGAAATCGAGGCCATAGTCTGGCGAGAATATAAAAATTAAGCAAGTAGATAGCCTGCTATAAATTAACGAAAAATTAACATCTTGTGCAGTCGTCTGGCTTATGGCAGGGAATGAAAATATGTATTACGTTTAAATTACTCCACTTGCAGAGGTTTTTCTGCCATGAACTCACTACGTTATTTCGATTTCGGTCAGTCACGTCACCTGCTGCTGCTGATTGGCCGCATCGCGCTTGTCGTGCTGTTTATTATCTTTGGTTATCCAAAACTGACGGGGTTTAGCGGCACCGTACAATATATGACCTCGCTGGGTACGCCGATGCCCATGCTGGCGGCCATTATTGCGGTGGTGATGGAAGTGCCTGCCGCTATCCTGATCGTCCTGGGCTTTTTCACCCGCCCTCTCGCGGTACTGTTTGTATTCTATACGCTGGGCACGGCGATTATCGGTCACCACTACTGGGATATGACCGGTGATGCGGTCGTGCCGAATATGATTAACTTCTATAAGAACGTCAGTATTGCTGGCGCCTTTATTTTGCTGGCGATTGTCGGACCTGGAGCCATTTCCCTCGACCGGCGTTAAGCCATAAAAAAAGGCCGCAAGTGCGGCCTTTTTTATTTCTGCCAGGCAGAGGAATTATGCGTATACCGGGAAGCGTGCGCAGATATCCAGAACTTTACCTTTGACGCGCTCGATTACCGCTTCGTCATTGATGTTGTCCAGAACGTCACACATCCAGCCAGCCAGCTCTTTCACTTCCGCTTCTTTAAAGCCGCGGCGAGTTACGGCCGGAGAACCGATACGGATACCGGAGGTCACGAACGGGCTCTTCGGATCGTTTGGCACGCTGTTTTTGTTCACGGTGATGTTGGCGCGGCCCAGGGCTGCGTCAGCTTCTTTACCGGTCAGGTTCTTATCAACCAGATCCAGCAGGAACAGGTGGTTTTCAGTACCGCCGGATACCACTTTGTAGCCACGATTCAGGAACACTTCCACCATCGCTTTGGCATTCTTAGCAACCTGCTGCTGATAAACCTTGAACTCTGGCTCCATCGCTTCTTTCAGCGCTACCGCTTTAGCCGCGATAACGTGCATCAGCGGGCCGCCCTGCGCGCTTGGGAATACGGCGGAGTTCAGTTTTTTGTACAGCTCTTCGTCACCGCCTTTCGCCAGGATCAGGCCACCGCGTGGACCCGCCAGGGTTTTGTGGGTGGTGGTGGTCACAACGTGAGCGTGTGGAACCGGGTTCGGGTAAACGCCAGCGGCAATCAGGCCCGCAACGTGCGCCATGTCGACAAACAGGTAAGCACCGATGCTGTCCGCGATTTCACGCATTTTTGCCCAGTCAACGATACCGGAGTAAGCAGAGAAGCCACCGATGATCATCTTCGGTTTGTGCTCTTTAGCCTGCTTCGCCATGTCTTCGTAGTCAATTTTACCGGACTCATCAATACCGTAAGGGATGATGTTGTACAGTTTGCCGGAGAAGTTAACCGGGGAGCCGTGAGTCAGGTGGCCGCCCTGCGCCAGGTTCATACCCAGAACGGTATCGCCCGGCTGCAGCAGCGCGGTGTAGACCGCGAAGTTAGCCTGAGAGCCAGAGTGCGGCTGCACGTTCGCGTAGTCAGCGCCAAAGAGTTCTTTCGCACGGTCGATAGCCAGCTGCTCAACGATATCAACGTACTCGCAACCGCCGTAGTAGCGTTTGCCCGGGTAACCTTCAGCATATTTGTTAGTCAGCTGAGAACCCTGCGCCTGCATGACGCGCGGGCTGGTGTAGTTTTCGGAGGCGATCAGTTCGATGTGCTCTTCCTGACGTACTTTTTCCTGCTCCATAGCCTGCCACAGTTCGGCATCATAATCGGCAATGTTCATTTCACGCTTTAACATCCGCATCTCCTGACTCAGCTAACAAGTAAATTTTGGCCTGAAAAGGCAGTCCTGTTGGACGACGGGCAACAGTATAACTGATTAGTTCTGTGATAACAGGTCTTGACAAACGATTTTACGCAAACGTTTTCCTGCGCGCCACGCAAGGGTTTGAGGAATAAAGCTCTCGCCCTTTCCAGCGGATTTCTTTTCAGGTTTGTGATGCATATTTTTCATCTTGCAAAGAACCATTTACAACGCAGGGGTATTTTTTATAAGATGCATTTAAAATACATCATTAAAGTCACATCAGAAGGATGCGCTCATGCTCGACGCCCAAACCATCGCTACCGTTAAAGCCACCATTCCCCTGCTGGTGGAAACCGGCCCTAAACTCACCGCCCATTTCTACGATCGCATGTTCACGCATAACCCGGAGTTCAAAGAAATTTTCAACATGAGCAACCAGCGTAACGGCGATCAGCGCGAAGCGCTGTTCAACGCCATCGCGGCCTATGCCAGCAATATTGAAAACCTGGCTGCGCTGCTGCCCGCGGTGGAAAAAATCGCGCAGAAGCACACCAGCTTCCAGATCCAGCCCGAGCAGTACAACATTGTGGGTGGCCACCTGCTGGCCACGCTGGACGAGATGTTCAGCCCGGGCCAGGAGGTGCTGGACGCGTGGGGTAAAGCCTACGGCGTGCTGGCAAACGTGTTTATCAACCGCGAAGCGCAGATCTACAGCGAAAACGCCAGCAAGAACGGCGGCTGGGAAGGCACGCGCGCCTTCCGCATCGTCGAGAAAACCCCGCGCAGTGCATTGATTACCAGCTTTGAATTTGAGCCGGTGGACGGACAGCCGGTTGCCGATTACCAGCCAGGCCAGTATCTGGGCGTGTGGCTGAAGCCTGAAGGTTTCCCGCATCAGGAGATCCGCCAGTATTCTCTTACCCGCAAGCCAAACGGCAAAGGCTACCGCATTGCCGTGAAGCGTGAGGACGGCGGTCAGGTCTCCAACTGGCTCCACAACGAAGCTAACGTGGGCGACGTGGTTCATCTGGCCGCGCCGGCGGGTGATTTCTTCATGGCGGTTGAAGCGAATACCCCGGTTACGCTGATCTCTGCGGGCGTCGGCCAAACGCCAATGCTGGCGATGCTCGATACGCTGGCGAAAGCAAACCACGGGGCGCAGGTAAACTGGTTCCACGCTGCGGAAAACGGCGATGTGCACGCCTTTGCGGATGAAGTGAAAACGCTCGGAGCCTCCCTGCCGCGCTTCACCGCGCACACCTGGTATCGCCTGCCGACGGATAAAGACCGCGCGGCCGCGCGGTTTGACAGCGAAGGTCTGATGAATTTAAGCCTGATGGAAGGGGCGTTTAGCGCGCCGGACATGCAGTTCTACGTCTGCGGGCCGGTGGCGTTTATGCAGTATGCCGCGAAGCAGCTGGTGGAGCTGGGTGTGAACAAAGACAATATTCACTACGAATGTTTCGGGCCCCATAAGGTGCTGTAATGAAAAAGCCCCTCGTTCGAGGGGCTTTTTTTCGCCGGGTTGTTGCACCTTACCCGGCCTACAAAACCGTTGGCAATGTTAAATCGCGGCGTCGTCTTCTTCGCCGGTACGGATACGGATCACGCGCGCCACGTCAAAGACGAAGATTTTACCGTCGCCGATTTTGCCCGTCTGCGCCGTGCGGATAATGGTATCCACGCAGGTATCGACGATATCGTCGCTGACCACGATTTCAATTTTTACTTTCGGCAGAAAGTCGACCATGTACTCTGCGCCACGGTAAAGCTCGGTGTGGCCCTTCTGACGACCAAAACCTTTCACTTCCGTCACGGTCATCCCGGTGATGCCGACTTCCGCCAGCGCTTCACGCACGTCATCCAGTTTGAAAGGTTTAATAATCGCATCAATCTTTTTCATGGTGGGTCCTTAAACTCTTGCCTGTAAGCTGCCTCGTAATCGATTGCTCACAGTACCATACGGCATTACTCTTTAAAATCGTTTGCTTCCAGCTCGTGGCGCGACAGCAGCTTGTAGAACTCGGTGCGGTTGCGTCCGGCCATGCGCGCCGCGTGGGTCACATTGCCTTTGGTAATCTGCAATAGCTTGCGCAGATAGTTCAGCTCGAACTGATTCCGCGCTTCCGCAAACGTCGGCAGAGCCGTGTTTTCCCCTTCCAGCGCCTGCTCCACCAGCGCATCGCTGATCACCGGTGAGGAGGTCAGCGCCACGCACTGCTCAATCACGTTCACCAGCTGGCGCACGTTACCCGGCCAGCCTGCGGCCATCAGCCGCTTCATCGCATCGGTGGAAAACGCGCGCACGAACGGTTTATGGCGATCGGCCGCCTGGCGCAAAAGATGGTTCGCCAGCAGCGGAATGTCTTCCGCACGCTCCGCCAGCGCGGGGATCTTCAGATTCACCACGTTCAGACGGTAGTAGAGATCTTCGCGAAACTCGTTGCGCGCCATCACTTTTGGCAAGTCGCGGTGGGTGGCGGAAATAATGCGCACGTTAATATCGATATCGCGGTTGCTGCCCAGCGGGCGAACTTTTCGCTCCTGCAACACGCGGAGAAGTTTAACCTGCAGCGGTGCGGGCATGTCGCCAATCTCGTCCAGGAACAGCGTGCCGCCTTCCGCGGCCTGGAACAGCCCCTCCCGACTGCTAACCGCGCCGGTGAATGCGCCGCGGGCGTGACCAAACAGTTCAGATTCGAGCAGCTGTTCCGGAAGCGCGCCGCAGTTAATGGCGATAAAGGCGTTTTTACTGCGCGGGCTGGCGTTATGGATCGCCTGGGCCAGGATCTCTTTTCCGGTTCCGCTCTGGCCGTTGATGAGCACGCTGACGTCGGACTGCGCCACCATCCGGGCCTGTTCAAGCAGACGCAGCATAATCGGGCTGCGGGTGACGATGGACTCCCGCCACGCTTCATCCCCCGCCGGGGCAGCATGTTCCAGCGCGCTGTCGATAGCTTTATAAAGCGCGTCTTTGTCCACCGGCTTGGTCAGGAAGCTGAAGACCCCCTGCTGGGTCGCGGCAACCGCATCCGGAATCGACCCGTGCGCCGTCAGGATAATCACGGGCATACCCGGCTGCTGCTTCTGGATCTCCGCAAACAGCTGCAGGCCGTCCATTTCGTCCATCCGCAGGTCGCTTATCACCAGATCTATTTTCTCGCGGCTGAGGATCTTGAGCCCCTCCAGCCCGCTTTCAGCGGTGACGACGCTGTAGCCTTCGCTCACCAGACGCATCCCCAGCAGCTTTAACAGCCCGGGATCGTCATCCACCAGTAACAGATGGGCAGGTTTACGGCTCGTCATGCTTCACATCCTCTTGTTTCGGCGTATCGCTGTCCGGTGCCGCGGATGAACTCCCCGGCTGATATTTACGCGACGAGAGCTGCCTTTCGATATCGGTCAGGTTTTCCAGCTTGCGCGTCGTGGTATCCAGCTGCGTACGTAAATGTTGCTGCTGTTGACGCAGCGTATCAAGCTCGCTGTCGGTTGACTGTTGCAGCTTGCTGTAGCGGGAGCGCTCTTCAGACAGCTGAAGCTGTAATGTCTGCCCGTCGCGCCAGAGCTGGTATACCGGACGTACCTGCACCGGAAGATTGACCACGTACGTGTCCAGTCGGGTCACATTGACGCGGCGTTCAACGGGAGTGATTTTCGCATCTGCGAGTAAAATCCCACGCTTGAAAGCGTCCTGCCAGGTGTCGTCATCCAGCATCGCCGCCTTCGAGCGGGCGTCTACCGGCGCAAGACGCTGGGCGCAGTCTATTCCACGCAGCCAGAACAGCGGGTTGCTTTCAACGTCATGTCCTGACAGGTTCCAGATGTCGTCACAGCGGGTTGAGAGGAAATCTGCCAGCTGGTTATCGGGCCATTTATCTTCCTGTTTATCGCTAATGGCACTTTGTGGCGCATGGGAAACACACCCTGCCAGAAATAAACAGGGCAGGCTCAGGCGAAGCGTTTTGCTGGAAAACACCGCGCGTACGGCGCGGAAAAAGACGTGTGACATACTCACCAGACATAGATTCATTTTATTGATTTTTCCGGCTCAGGGGCAGTTCGATACGGAAGCAAACATCTGAACGTTCGTCCGCGGCAATGTTTAGCTCACCCTGCATGCGTCGTATGCAGTCCCGGGCGATGCTCAAGCCCAGACCGCTTCCTTTAACCGCGCCTTTCCGCTGATGACTCCCCTGGAAAAAGGGTTCGAAGATCATGGTTTTTTCGTCATCGGGGATCGGGGTGCCGGTGTTTGCGACGTCAATAAACACCCGTGAACCATTCGTATTACTTCGGATATAAATGTTACCGGATTCAGTACCATAGTGCACCGCATTGGAGTAAAGATTATCCAGTACGCTCATTAGCAGCATAGGCTCAGCCAGGCACGTAGGCGCATTGAGCTCGACGCCGGTATGCATCATTTTAGCTCTTGCTGGCAAGCTGTGGGCGGAGATCACCATATCCACCAGCGGCTCAATCTCAACGTTTTCCAGTACTACCGCCCCGTCTGCCAGCTTGCGGTTGTAGTCCAGCAGTTGCTCAATCAGCTTTTGCAGATTGCGGCTGCTGTTATCCAGGATCTCGACAATTTCTTTCTGTTCTGGCGTTAGGGGCCCGGCCACTTCGTCCGCCAGCAGCTCCGTTCCTTCACGCATGCTGGCCAGCGGCGTTTTAAGCTCATGAGAGATATGGCGCAGGAACTGATGGCGCTGTGATTCGAGCCACGCCAGGCGCTCGGACAGCCAGATAATGCGCTGGCCCACGGATCGCAGCTCGCGGGGACCTTTAAAGGCGACCGTATCCCCGAGCGATTTCCCCTCCCCCAGGCGGTTGATCATACGCTGAATGCCCTTCACCGGGCCGATGATCATGCGGGTAAAGAGCAGAACCAGCCCAAGACTCACCAGGAACAGCACCAGCGCCTGCCAGCCGAAGAACTGGCCGCGCTCGGCAATCTCCTGCTGGAGCTGCTGGCCGCGAGAGAAAATTACCGCGCGCGTAGACTGCACCATATCGGTGTTGGCGCTGGCAAAAGCTTCAAGGCGCGCGGCGGCGGCGGCATCCGGGCCGCTGTTACTGCACTGCAGCTGCGCGAGATCGTTCAAATCCTGACGTAACGCCTGATAGAGCTTGTCGTCAGGCAAAACCCCCGCATGAGCGTCCAGCATTTCGCTGTAGCGTTTACGCTGACTCTGATAAACCTTTTCCAGCGTCCTATCGTCAAGCACGCAATACTGACGATAGCTACGCTCCATCTCCAGCGCGGCGTTGGTCATCGCTTCACTGCGTCTGGCGTCGATGAGCGTCGTGCGGTTGGTCAAAGCCGCCTGCGCGCTCAGCGCGTTCAGGCTTTGCCACGCCTGCCAGGCAAGGATCAGCAGCGGCAGCAGGATCAGCAGGAAGGCCATCATGACGAGCTGCCGCAGGGAGCGGGGGAAAACGGGCCAGCGTTTCAACGCATTACTCTCTTAATGGGGATTTACGCAGAGCGTAACTGAGTCTGCCCTTCAGATACAACAAAGCCGGGTAAAAACCCGGCTTTGTCATGGAATGAGGCGGTGCCTAACTCGACGTTTCGCCCTGGCCTGATAAAGCATCGCTATGATCAGTAGTTGGACGGCAGGCACCTTTTTGTGCGTCATTCGAAGTTTATGTAGCGCGTCCCGAAGGGGCTGACATAAGAAGGTGAATGAGCCACTGGTTAATATTATGCAACACCCGTGCCAGAATGCAAAACAAAATATTAACAGTTTGAAATATATGAGTTTTACTCGTTTAGCCTGTTAATTATCGGTTGAATGATTTCCAGGCTAAGTGTCGCTATTAAGCAACACCTTAACGGGAACCTTTACTGCCACATATAAATCAATGAGTTAAATGTCTCCTTTTGGAGACAGTCATATTGCGGGTCTGTCGCGTAATTGCGACACAAATAAAAAAGCCCGGTGGAGCTTTCGCTTACCGGGCCTGGAAGGGTGTGGGGCTAAAACTTAACCCAACTGTTTACGCGCGTTGCGGAAGATACGCATCCACGGGCTGTCCTCGCCCCAGTTTTCCGGGTGCCAGGAGTTGCTCACGGTACGGAACACGCGTTCCGGGTGCGGCATCATGATGGTCGCGCGACCGCTTTCGCTGGTCACCGCCGTAATACCGTTGGCGGAGCCGTTCGGGTTAGCCGGGTAGGTTTCTGTCACCTTACCGAAGTTATCGACAAAGCGCAGCGCCACCAGTCCTTTGCTCTCCAGCTGAGCCAGATGCGCAGCGTCGCGCACTTCTACCTGACCTTCACCATGGGAAACGGCGATTGGCATCTGAGAACCGACCATCCCCTGCAGCAGCAGAGACGGGCTTTGGGTCACTTCCACCAGGCTGAAGCGCGCCTCGAAGCGGTCAGACTGGTTGCGCACAAAGCGCGGCCAGGCTTCACTGCCCGGGATCAGCTCGCGCAGGTTAGACATCATCTGGCAGCCGTTACACACGCCCAGCGCCAGGGTCTGCGGACGGTGGAAGAAGGTTTCGAACTCGTCGCGCACGCGGCTGTTGAACAGGATGGACTTCGCCCAGCCTTCGCCCGCGCCCAGCACGTCGCCGTAGGAGAAGCCGCCGCACGCCACCAGCGCCTGGAAATCTTCCAGACCGGTACGCCCGGCCAGCAGGTCGCTCATGTGGACGTCGATAGCGTCAAAGCCCGCGCGGTGGAAGGCAGCCGCCATCTCAACGTGGGAGTTAACGCCCTGCTCGCGCAGCACCGCCACTTTTGGACGCGCGCCGGTCGCAATGTACGGCGCAGCGATGTCTTCGTTAATGTCGAAGGAGAGCTTCACGTTCAGGCCTGGATCCTGGTCATTCGCTTTTGCGTTATGCTCCTGATCGGCACATTCCGGGTTATCACGCAGGCGCTGCATCTGCCAGGTGGTTTCCGCCCACCACATGCGCAGCGTGGTGCGGCTTTCGCTGAACACGGCGTGACCGTCTGCTTCAATGACGAAGCGGTCGCCCTGAACGGCCTTACCCAGATAGTGCACGCAGTCTGCCAGACCGTGCTTCGCCAGAATCGCTTCAACCGCGTCGCGATCCGCCGCGCGCACCTGAATCACGGCGCCCAGCTCTTCGTTGAACAGCGCCGCCAGACGGTCTTCGCCAAGCGTCGCAATGTTCGCTTCCACGCCACAGTGGCCGGTGAAGGCCATCTCTGCCAGGGTCACCAGCAGGCCGCCGTCGGAACGGTCGTGGTAGGCCAGCAGCTTACGCTGCGCCACCAGAGCCTGAATCGCGTCGTAGAAGCCTTTCAGCTGGGCCACGTCACGCACGTCGGCTGGCTTGTCGCCGAGCTGGCGGTAAACCTGCGCCAGCGCGGTAGCACCCAGCGCGTTGTGACCTTTACCCAGGTCAATCAGCAGCAGGGCGTTGTCTTCGGTCGCAAGCTGCGGCGTAACGGTGTGGCGCACGTCTTCCACGCGGGCAAACGCGGTGATGACCAGCGACAGCGGAGAGGTCATCTCGCGCTGCTCGTTGCCTTCCTGCCAGCGGGTTTTCATCGACATGGAGTCTTTGCCCACCGGAATGGTCAGGCCGAGGGCAGGACACAGTTCCTCGCCCACCGCTTTCACGGCTTCATACAGGCCAGCATCTTCGCCTGGGTGGCCGGCAGCGGCCATCCAGTTTGCGGAGAGCTTGATACGTTTGATATCGCCAATCTGCGTCGCGGCGATGTTGGTCAGCGCTTCACCGACCGCCAGACGGGCAGAAGCGGCGAAGTCCAGCAGCGCCACCGGGGTACGCTCGCCGAGAGCCATCGCTTCGCCGTAGTAGCTGTCGAGGCTCGCGGTGGTTACGGCGCAGTTAGCGACCGGGATCTGCCACGGGCCGACCATCTGGTCGCGCGATACCATACCGGTCACGGTGCGGTCGCCGATGGTCACCAGGAAGGTTTTCTCTGCCACAGCTGGCAGGTGCAGCACGCGGTTGACCGCTTCTGCCACGGTGATGCCCTGACGATCCAGCGCTTTGCCCGCCGCTTTACGGGTGGTTACGTCGCGGGTCATCTTCGGCGTTTTACCGAGCAGCACGTCCAGCGGCAGATCGATCGGCTGGTTATCAAAGTGGGTGTCGCTTAAGGAAAGGTGCTGCTCTTCGGTCGCTTCACCGATGACGGCATACGGCGCGCGCTCGCGGCGGCACAGCTCGTCAAACAGCGGCAGCTGATCCGCAGCAACCGCCAGCACGTAGCGCTCCTGGGATTCGTTACACCAGATTTCCAGCGGGCTCATGCCCGGCTCATCGCTCAGGATATCGCGCAGGTTGAAACGCCCGCCGCGGCCGCCGTCACTCACCAGCTCCGGCATGGCGTTGGACAGGCCGCCCGCGCCCACGTCGTGAATGAAGAGGATCGGGTTGGCATCGCCCAGCTGCCAGCAGCGGTCAATCACTTCCTGGCAGCGGCGCTCCATCTCAGGGTTGTCGCGCTGCACGGAGGCGAAGTCAAGATCCGCATCAGACTGGCCGGAGGCCATAGAAGAGGCAGCGCCGCCGCCCAGACCGATGTTCATCGCCGGGCCGCCCAGTACGATCAGCTTCGCGCCGACGACGATCTCGCCTTTCTGCACGTGATCGGCACGGATGTTGCCGATCCCACCCGCCAGCATGATCGGCTTGTGGTAGCCGCGCAGCTCTTCGCCGTTGTGGCTGTCCACTTTCTCTTCATAGGTACGGAAGTAACCGTTCAGCGCCGGACGACCAAATTCGTTGTTAAACGCCGCGCCGCCCAGCGGGCCTTCGGTCATGATATCCAGGGCGGTCACGATGCGCTCTGGCTTGCCGAAATCTTCTTCCCACGGCTGTTCAAAGCCCGGGATACGCAGGTTGGAGACGGAGAAACCGACCAGACCCGCTTTAGGTTTAGCGCCACGACCGGTCGCACCTTCATCACGGATTTCACCGCCGGAGCCGGTCGCCGCACCCGGCCACGGGGAGATCGCCGTCGGGTGGTTGTGGGTTTCCACTTTCATCAGGATATGCGCGGGCTCCTGATGGAAGTCATAGCGCCCTGCTTCGCGATCGGCGAAGAAGCGACCCACCTCGGAACCTTCCATTACCGCGGCGTTGTCCTTATAGGCAGACAGCACGTGGTCCGGGGTTTGCTCCATGGTGTTTTTGATCATTTTGAACAGCGACTTCGGCTGCTGTTCGCCGTCAATAATCCAGTCGGCGTTGAAAATCTTGTGGCGGCAGTGCTCAGAGTTAGCCTGCGCGAACATGTAGAGTTCGATGTCGTTCGGGTTACGGTTGAGCTTAACAAACGCATCCTGCAGGTAGTCGATTTCGTCTTCTGCCAGCGCCAGGCCGAGACGCAGGTTGGCGTCAATCAGCGCCTGACGGCCCTGCCCCAGCAGGTCTACGCTCTGTACCGGCGCAGGCTGATGGTGAGAGAAAAGCTTCTGCGCGTCATCGAGAGAGGCAAATACGCTCTCCATCATGCGATCGTGCAGTTCAGCTGCAACCGCCTGCCACTGCGCCTCGCTTAGGGTAGAGGCTTCCACGTAGTACGCCACGCCGCGTTCCAGACGGTTAATCTGGTTCAGGCCACAGTTGTGGGCGATGTCGGTGGCTTTGGAAGACCAGGGGGAGATGGTGCCCGGACGAGGCGTCGCAAGGATCAGTTTGCCGGTTGGCGTGTGGCTGCTCAGGCTTGGACCATACTTGAGCAGGCGTTCCAGCTGTACGCGCTCCTCTGCATTCAGGGGGGCATTCAGGTCAGCAAAATGGACATACTCAGCGTAAATATTGCTTACCGGAAGGTCGGCCGCCTGAAAACGTGCCAGCAGTTTAGTAATACGGAAGGCAGACAGTGCAGGCGAACCACGCAGAATTTCCATCATAAGTCTCTCGTCTTCGAAGCGCCGGGGCGCTTACAGTGTGCGCAAGGGGGGAAAACGGGCGTCATTATAGAGAATCCTGAGCGCCGACGAAACCGTTTGCGTCGAAATAAAATTTGCACAGAGATTTAACAATAGATGTGACCTGTCTCTCTAATTGGTTGCCAAGTGGCGTAAGTTTACGCAAAATGCCGCTCATTCAATGGCAAACCTTATGATTAACATGGCTACAGCAGACTGAGGCAACCGGCGTCGCAGAGAATTAACTAATTGAAAAAATTAAAGATTAATTATCTGCTCATCGGCATTGTAACGTTGCTGCTGGCAGTGGCCCTCTGGCCTTCCATCCCCTGGTTCGGCAAAGCCGAAAACCGTATCGCCGCCATTCAGGAGCGGGGGGAATTGCGCGTCAGTACCCTCAACTCCCCGCTGATTTACAGCGACGTCAACGGCAAAATCATTGGCCTGGATTACGAGCTGGCACAACAGTTCGCCGATTATCTTGGCGTGAAGCTTAAAATCACCGTGCGCCAGAATATCAACGAGCTGTTTGACGACCTCGATAACGACGATGCCGACATGCTTGCCGACGGGCTGGTGTATAACAGCGAGCGCAGCAAGAACTACCAGCCAGGCCCGACCTACTACTCCGTTTCGCAGCAGCTGGTTTACCGCGTCGGGAGCCTGCGCCCGCGCTCGCTGGCGTCGATTAACGATCGGCAGCTGACGATTGCGCCCGGCCACGTGGTGATTGACGATCTGCGGGAGCTTAAGGAGAAGAAATATCCCGACCTGAGCTGGACGGTGGATCCGAAACTCGGCACGACGGAGCTGCTGGAGCAGGTAAAAGATCAGAAGGTGCCGTACACCATCGCCGATTCAGTCGCGATCAGCCTGTTCCAGCGCGTTCATCCTGAAATCGCCGTAGCGCTGGACGTCACCGACGAGCAGCCCGTGACCTGGTTTAGCCAGCTTGATGACGATCAGACCTTCTCTGCCGCGATGCTTGATTTCTTCAACACCATCAATGAAGACGGTACCCTGGCGCGTCTGGAGGAGAAGTACCTCGGGCACGGCGATGACTTTGACTACGTTGACACCCGCAGCTTCCTGCGCGCGGTAGACAGCGTCCTGCCGGACCTGCAGCCGTTGTTCGAAAAATACGCCCAGGAGATTGACTGGAAGCTGCTGGCGGCTATTTCGTATCAGGAATCCCACTGGGACACCCAGGCCACGTCGCCCACGGGCGTACGCGGTTTGATGATGTTAACCAAAAATACCGCGCTGAGCCTGGGCGTCAATGACCGTACCGATGCCGAACAGAGCATCAGCGGCGGCGCGCGCTATCTGCAGGATATGATGGCCAAAGTACCGGAAACGGTGCCGGAGGAAGAGCGGATCTGGTTTGCGCTGGCGGCCTACAATATGGGCTACGCGCATATGCTTGATGCGCGAGCGTTGACGACCAAAACGAAAGGTAATCCGGACAGCTGGTCAGACGTGAAGCAGCGCCTGCCGCTGCTGAGCCAGAAGCCATGGTATAACAAGCTGACATACGGCTACGCGCGCGGACATGAAGCCTACGCCTACGTTGAAAATATCCGTAAATATCAGATTAGCCTGGTCGGGTATCTGCTGGAGAAAGAGAAAGAGGCGACGGAGGCCAAACAGCTGGCTCAAAGTTACCCGGTGGTGGCGCCGGACGAGCTCAATCGTCCGACAGCTTCAATTCTGCCTTTTGCTGCTTTTTCTGCTGACGGCGCATTCGAAAGAAATCGCTTAATAGCCCCGAACACTCTGGTGCAAGCACCCCACCGATAGTCTTCACCTGGTGGTTCATCCCCGGGTGACCCAGCACGTCCATCAGCGAACCGGCCGCACCGGTTTTTTCATCCCGCGCCCCGAAGACCAACGTCCCGATCCGGCTGTGCACCATCGCGCCGGAGCACATCACGCACGGCTCCAGCGTCACGTACAGCGTGGTATCAAGCAGGCGATAGTTTTGCAGCACCAGACCGCCCTGGCGAAGCGCCATGATTTCGGCATGCGCAGTAGGATCGTGGCGACCAATAGGACGGTTCCACCCTTCGCCAATCACCTGGTTGTTATGAACCAGCACCGCGCCCACGGGCACTTCGCCCTCTTCCCAGGCGCGTTGAGCCAGCGTCAGCGCGTGGCGCATCCAGTATTCATGATTGTGTTCAGGGTTGGACAACGGTTGATACTCCAGTCGAAAAGCGGGCGGCATTATACACGCCAGTTTTAGAGAAGACTATTCGAGTTGCTGAAGTTCGCCTGATGGCGTGACGCGCCAGCGGTGCTGGCAAAAATAGAGCAGCGGATTGTCCTGCTTGCTGTCGCTGTAGCCGCTGTACAGGCGCAGCGGCGTACCGATGCGTTTTTCCAGCTGGACCACTTTTTCATGCCCCAGGCAGCGCAGGGTCAGCACCCAGCCGCCGTAGCCGCGGGCAATTTGCGTGGCGATAAGATTCACGCGCGGAAGCCAGGGGGTATCAAAATAAACCTGCTCCACCAGCGTCTGCGGGGAGCCGGTAATCAGCCAGATGTCGGCATCGTTCGCATCGAGGTAGCTGGTCAGGCGCGCCTGCACCACCGGAAAGGCGGCGACGTGGCCGCGAAACCAGTGCGCAAAATCCTTTTCGAGCTGTTTGAGCCGCGCTTCGCTGTGACCAAAGGTACATCCCCACAGCAGCAGACTCATCGGCCATCGCGCGGCCCGGCCTTTCACCAGCAGCGCGATACCGATAACCGGTAAGAGAGGCAGCACGAGCAGCGCATTCAAAGGCTGACGCCGCAGCAGGTAACGCATAAACGTACCAAACATATCCTGCTGATGCAGCGTTCCATCCAGGTCGAAAAAGACAACGCGACGCCCGTGATTTGCCAAACCTTACTCCTCTGGGTCGTTGAAACTTAACAGCCAGGTAAACAGGAACCCGGCGATCACCGCTACTAAATAGCCTAACAGATAGAGCATCACTTTTCCGGTCACGATGGTTAATGCCAGCGGTAAACCGGAAAGCCCAAAGGTGATAACGGTAGCGACTTTCCAGTAGCTAATGAGCGCCCCGCCCACCGCGCCGCCCAGACAGGCGGCGAGGAACGGTTTACCCAGCGGCAGCGTAACGCCGAAAATCAGCGGCTCACCGATGCCGAGCAGTCCGACCGGGAGCGCGCCTTTAATCATTTTTTTCAGACGCGCGTTGCGGGTTTTCATCAGTACGGCAATCGCCGCGCCGACCTGCCCCACGCCCGCCATCGACAGGATAGGCAGCAGCGCGTTGTAGCCGTGCGACTGCACCAGCTCGACGTGGATCGGCACCAGCCCCTGGTGCAGGCCGGTCAGCACCAGCGGCAGGAAGGTACCGGAAAGCACAGCGCCAACCAGCAGCCCGCCGCGGTCAATAGCCAGAGACGCACCGTGAGCGATGGCTTCAGAGATCCACCCGCCTAACGGCTGGAGGGCCACAATCGCTACGCTACCGGTAATTAACGTGGTCAGCAGCGGGTTGAGGATCAGCTCGATCGAGCCAGGCAGGATCGCGCGCAGCCTTTTCTCGATCCAGCACATCAGGATGACCACCAGCAGCACGGCAATCACCCCGCCGCGCCCGGGCTGGAGCGCCTCGCCAAACAGCGTTATCTGCGCCAGCTGCGGGCTGGACAAGATGCCCGCCATTACCCCGCCCATCGCCAGCGATCCGCCAAACACCTTCGCGGTATTCACCCCGACCAGAATGTTCATGATGGCGAAAACAGCGCTGCCGAAGATCCCGAGAATCCCCAGCAGGTTCGGATACTGCATGGCGAAATCCCCCACAATATCCGGTCGCTTGAGGATGTTGATGATCCCGGTGATCAGGCCTGAGGCAATAAACGCCGGGATTAGCGGAATGAAGACGTTTGCCAGCTGACGCAGCGCATCGCTCATGGGGGCTTTGTATTTGGCCTTTGCCTGCGCTTTGGTGCGCTCCGCATCGTCCATCGACGCGCTCGCGCTAACGCCCATTAGCGCGCGCATGGCATCGACAACCTGCGCCGCTTTCCCCGGCCCGACGATCAGCTGGTGCTGCTGCCCTTGTTTCACGTAGCCGCTGACGCCGGACAGTTGCTTCAGGCGCGGCACGTCAAGCTGGTCGTCGTTATGCACCTCGACGCGCACACGCGTCATGCAGTTTTCGAGACGCTGAATATTTTTTTCCCCACCAATCCCCTGCAGGATATCGCTGGCGAGCGCTGCTGTTTTGTCCATAGACGCCTCTGTTAGTTTTCTAATGCCGCCCGTAAGAAGCCGTTATGCGCAGCGAGTTTGGCTCTCGCGGCCGCCGCATCCAGCCCGCTTAAGATCATCAGAATGGCCGGTTTAACATCGTGATCGGTCTGCTTGAGGACCGCTTCTGCCTCTTCACGGCCTGCGCCTGTTGCCTCCATCACCATGCGGCAGGCTCTGTCCACCAGCTTGACGTTGGTGGCCTGCATATCCACCATCAGGTTCTGATACACCTTGCCGAACTTCACCATCGCGCCGGTGGAGATCATATTGAGCACCAGCTTTTGCGCGGTCCCGGATTTCAGGCGCGTGGAGCCGGTGAGCGCTTCCGGTCCGACAACCGGAGAGATGGCGATAGCGGCCACCTGCGCAATCGGGGAGCCCGGATTACAGGAGATGGCGACCGTCGTGCAGCCCGTCCGGTTGGCGTATTCCAGACCGCCAATGACGTACGGGGTGCGCCCGGATGCCGCCAGCCCGACCACCAGATCCTTCGCGGTCAGATTCAGATCCTTCAGGTCATCCTCGCCCAGCTGTGCATTGTCTTCCGCTCCTTCAACGGCTTTCAGCAGCGCGCCGGGTCCACCGGCAATCAGCCCAACGACCAGACCGTGCGGCACCCCAAAGGTGGGCGGACATTCTGACGCATCCAGAACCCCAAGACGCCCGCTGGTGCCCGCCCCCATGTAGATAATGCGACCGCCGGCCTTGAGGGCTTCCGCCGCCGCATCGACCGCTTTCGCCACCTCGGGTAATGTCTCTTTCACTGCCTGCGCGACCAGCGTATCCTGTTGATTAAAGCGGTTAACCAGCTCCAGGGTGGAGAGCGCATCCAGATCCATGGTTTGTGGGTTACGCGTTTCAGAAACAAGTGAGCCAAGATTCATTTTTGTACCTCAAGAATTTTTAATTCATAGTAATCACACTATAATGGAATATAAAATTCATTCAGGCGAGCAAAATTCGTATTTGCGCAGATAATCACATTTTCGCCAGGAGACCGTATGAACTGTTTAATTCGCATTCGCCAGCGCTATGCAGGCTTTGCCCAAAGCGACAAGAAGCTGGCGGATTTTCTGCTTTCTCAGCCCGATCGCGCGCGCCACCTCAGCTCGCAGCAGCTGGCGAGTGAAGCCGGCGTGAGCCAGTCCAGCGTGGTGAAATTTGCCCAGAAGATTGGCTTTAAGGGGTTCCCCGCCCTCAAGCTGGCGATAAGCGAAGCGCTGGTGAGCAACCCCAACCCGCAGTCAATGCCGGTGCATAATCAGATCCGCGGCGATGACCCGATGCGGCTGGTTGGCGAAAAGCTGATCAAAGAGAACGTGGCGGCTATGCACGCGACGCTCGATGTGAACACCGAAGAAAAGCTGCTGGAGAGCGTGGCGATGCTGCGGGGCGCGCGGAGGATCATTCTGACCGGTATCGGCGCGTCCGGACTTGTGGCGCGTAACTTTGGCTGGAAGCTGACGAAAATTGGGCTTAACGCCATCGTCGAGCAGGATATGCACGCCCTGCTGGCGACCGTACAGGCGATGGATCCTGACGATCTGCTGCTGGCCATCTCCTACTCCGGCGAGCGCCGTGAAATCAACATGGCAACCGATGAAGCGCTGCGCGTCGGCGGTAAAATTCTGGCGATCACCGGTTTTACGCCGAATGCCCTGCAGCAGCGGGCAACGCGCTGTTTATATACCATTGCCGAAGAGCAGGCCACGCGCAGCGCGGCTATCTCGTCCACCAGCGCGCAAATGATGCTGACGGACCTGCTGTTTATGGCGCTGGTGCAGCAGGATCTGGAGCGCGCACCCGAGCGCATTCGTCACAGCGAAGAACTGGTAAAGAAACTGGTTTGACGCGTATAATGCCCGCCCGGTTTGTGTTGTTTCTGAGAATTTCCTGATGGCGCTGTTAATTACCAAAAAATGCATTAATTGCGATATGTGCGAGCCCGAATGCCCGAACCAGGCGATTTCGATGGGCGACAGCATTTATGAGATTAACAGCGACCGCTGCACGGAATGCATCGGCCACTATGAAACGCCGACCTGTCAAAAAGTGTGCCCGATCCCGAATACCATCCTGAAGGATCCGGCCCACGTCGAGAGCGAAGAGCAGCTATGGGATAAGTTTGTCCTGATGCACCACGCGGACAAGCTTTAACTTTCGATGATCACCGTCGCGCTGGCATAGTGGCGTTCATCCGCGATCGTCACGTGCATGTGATTCACCCCCAGCTTTTCCGCCAGCTTTTGCGCTTCTCCCCACAGACGCAGGCTCGGTTTGCCCAGCTCATCGTTAAACACTTCGAACTGATTAAACGCCAGGCCGTTACGAATGCCGGTCCCGAAGGCTTTGGCCGCCGCCTCTTTTACCGCAAAGCGCTTTGCCAGAAAACGCACCGGCTGCTGATGCGCTTCCCAGATGGCCCACTCGTTATCGCTCAGCACGCGTCTTGCGAGGCGATCGCCGCTACGGGCGATCACCGCTTCAATGCGGGCTATTTCAACGATATCGGTGCCTAAGCCCAGAATGGCCATTACTGACGCGCTTCCTGCATCAGGCGTTTCATTTCTGAAACCGCCTCTTTCAGGCCGCTCATCACCGCGCGGCCAATGATTGCGTGGCCGATGTTCAGCTCGTGCATTTCCGGCAGAGCGGCAATGGCCTTCACGTTATGGTAGGTCAGGCCGTGACCGGCGTTCACCTTCAGTCCCAGACTTGAAGCATACGTGGCCGCTTTGGCAATACGCTCCAGCTCTTTGGCCTGTTCGGCATCATTTTTGGCATCGGCATAGCAGCCGGTGTGGATTTCGATATACGGTGCGCCCACGTCGGCCGCCGCTTTAATCTGGGCGAAATCGGCGTCGATAAACAGAGAAACCAGGATACCGGCATCCGCCAGGCGCTTGCAGGCATCGCGCATTTTGTCGAGCTGACCGGCCACATCCAGACCGCCTTCGGTGGTTACTTCCTGGCGTTTTTCCGGCACCAGGCAGCAGAAGTGCGGCTGGGTCTCGCAGGCAATCGCCAGCATCTCTTCGGTGACCGCCATCTCCAGATTCATTCGGGTGTCCAGCGTCTGACGCAGAATGCGCACGTCGCGATCGGTGATATGGCGACGGTCTTCACGCAGGTGAACGGTAATGCCGTCGGCGCCAGCCTGTTCAGCGATAAACGCCGCCTGAACCGGATCGGGATACGCCGTGCCGCGCGCATTACGCAGCGTGGCGATGTGGTCGATGTTGACGCCTAACAGTAATTCAGCCATGACAATCCTCGGTATTTTGGTTCATTTCTCTTCCCCCTCTCCCTCCGGGAGAGGGCTGGGGTGAGGGGTAAAACGTTAACGTTTCGGCACAAACTGCCTGAATAATTCGCGGCTCTTTAAGGGCTTGCCGCCAAGATACGGCTTGAGGGCAATCCGGGTAAAGCGTTTTGCTGCGCGCAGGGTATCCAGATCGGGAAACTCGCGCTCATACAGCGCCCGGAGCTGGCGCCCGGTAAAGGTGCTGTTGTCTATCACGATACTGGCAATGAAGCCTTTTTCTTCGCGGTAGCGGTAGGTCATGGTGTCTTCTATCTCGTCACCACTGCCCGCGCAGTGCAGAAAATCTACGCCGTATCCGAGGTGGCCCAGCAGCGCCAGTTCAAAACGACGCAAGGCGGGTTCGGGCGTGCCGGTTGCGCCAGCCAGCGCCTGGATACAGTGCAGATAATCGAAGAAAAGTTCAGAGAAGCGGGTCTCATGTTCAAGAACGCGTGAGATGAGTTCGTTGACATACAGACCGCTGTAGAGCGTGATGCCGGAAAGAGGAAGCGCCAGGGAGACGGCTTCAGCGCTGCGCAGGGTTTTCACTTCCCCTCGCCCACCAAAGCGTACCAGCAGCGGCGTGAAAGGCTGTAGGGCACCTTTCAGGTTAGAACGTTTGGAACGTGCGCCTTTCGCAACAAGGCGCACGCGGCCCGACTCTTCCGTGAAGACGTCCAGCATAAGGCTGGTTTCGCTCCAGGGACGACTATGCAGGACAAAGGCGCGCTGCCATCCATCCATATGCTCGTCGTCTTAAGTTACTGGTCTTCGCCGTAACCGAGGCTGCGCAGAGCACGCTCATCATCGGCCCAGCCAGATTTCACTTTCACCCACAGCTCGAGGTGAACCGGCGCTTCGAACATCTCCATCATGTCCTTACGGGCTTCAATACCGATGGTTTTGATCTTGGCCCCTTTGTTGCCGATCACCATCTTCTTCTGCCCTTCGCGCTCAACGAGGATCAGGCCGTTGATATCGTAGCCACCGCGCTCGTTGGTCTGGAAACGCTCGATCTCTACCGTTACGGAGTAAGGCAGTTCAGCACCCAGGAAACGCATCAGCTTTTCACGGATGATTTCAGACGCCATAAAGCGCTGAGAGCGATCGGTGATGTAGTCTTCCGGGAAGTGATGAATCGCTTCCGGCAGATGCTTACGCACGATGCCCGCGATGGTATCAACGTTCAGACCGGTCTCAGCAGACAGCGGAACGATGTCGAGGAAGTTCATCTGGCTACCGAGCCACTGCAGATGCGGCAGCAAGTCGGCCTTTTCCTGCACGTTATCAACTTTGTTGACCGCGAGGATGACCGGCGTTTTGCCGTCACGCAGCTTGTTCAGCACCATCTCGTCGTCCGGCGTCCAGCGGGTGCCTTCCACAACGAAAATCACCAGCTCTACATCGCCGATCGAGCTGCTCGCCGCCTTGTTCATCAGGCGGTTGATGGCGCGCTTCTCTTCCATGTGCAGGCCCGGGGTATCGACGTAGATCGCCTGATACGCGCCTTCAGTATGGATGCCGACGATGCGGTGACGCGTGGTCTGCGCCTTACGCGAGGTGATTGAAATCTTCTGCCCAAGCAGATTATTCAGCAGGGTGGATTTGCCAACGTTCGGACGTCCGACGATGGCAATAAATCCGCAATAGGTTTTTTCTTCGCTCATTCCAGCTCCAGCATTTTTAACGCCTGTTCGGCGGCAGCCTGTTCAGCCTTACGACGGCTTGAACCTGTGCCCACCACCGGTTCACTCAGGCCACTGACCTGGCAATGGATGGTAAATTCCTGATCGTGCGCTTCGCCACGCACCTGTACCACCAGATAAGACGGCAGCGGCAGATGACGACCCTGCAAATATTCCTGCAGACGCGTTTTCGGATCTTTTTGTTTATCGCCCGGACTGATTTCGTCCAGACGGGTCTGATACCAGTTCAGGATCAGCTTTTCTACGGTCTGGATATCGCTGTCCAGGAACACACCACCAATTAATGCTTCGACCGTATCGGCAAGAATAGATTCACGACGGAAGCCGCCGCTTTTCAGTTCACCCGGTCCAAGACGCAGACATTCGCCCAGTTCAAACTCGCGCGCGATTTCCGCAAGGGTATTACCCCGAACCAGCGTGGCACGCATGCGGCTCATATCACCCTCGTCCACACGCGGGAAACGGTGATAAAGCGCATTCGCAATCACGAAACTTAAAATAGAGTCGCCTAAAAACTCGAGACGCTCATTATGTTTGCTGCTGGCACTGCGGTGGGTTAATGCCTGTTGCAACAACTCCTGATGATGAAAAGTGTAGCCCAGCTTCCGTTGAAGCCGATTAATTACGATGGGGTTCATGCGATACCAATAAATGAATGCGTCAAAAATGCAGCACACGAAACCGACCTGAGAAAACCAACGCGGTTTCGTGTGCCGTGGCACCCTTGCAGGGCCAACCTTAAACTTCGGGGGAATATTCTATACACAACGACAGGGGATGTCGTTAGTTCGAAGAGATTTATCGTGGAAATAATTCACGTAGCCGCTAATTAAAGCGGCTACGCGTTCATTTATTGAGAATTAATGGATTCCGCCGATACGATTCAGGCGTACACCGGTCGGCCATTCGCCTTCCTGCTTCTCAAAACTCATCCAGATGGCGGTGGCTTTTCCGACCAGATTCGCTTCCGGCACAAAGCCCCAGTAACGGCTGTCCGCAGAGTTATCGCGGTTGTCACCCATCATGAAGTAATGTCCTGGCGGTACAATCCAGCTCGCCAGCTGCTGGCCCGGCTGGCGATAGTACATACCCAGCTGATCCTGCGCGATTGGCACGGTGAGAATACGGTGCGTCACGTCGCCCAGCGTCTCTTTGCGCTCAACCAGACGGATGCCGTCCTCTTTGGTTTCACCTTTCGGTACCTGGAAGAATCCGCTGGTCGCTTCACCGCCGTTACGACGGGCGAAGGTCTGCACAAAATCACTTGGCTCAACGTTTGAGTAAGTGATTGGCAGCGCGTTTTCACATGCGGTACCGGAGCTGCAGCCCGGCTGAACGGTGACTTCTTTCGCAACCGGATCGTAAGTCACTTTATCACCCGGCAGACCTACCGCGCGCTTGATGTAGTCCAGGCGCGGATCTTCCGGATATTTAAACACCACGATGTCGCCACGTTTCGGATGACCGGTTTCGATCAGCGTCTTTTGGTAGATAGGATCTTTAATGCCGTAGGCAAACTTCTCTACCAGAATAAAATCACCAATCAGCAGCGTTGGCATCATTGAACCTGATGGGATTTGGAACGGCTCGTAAATAAACGAACGTACCACCAGCACAATTGCCAGCACCGGAAATACCGAGGCGCCCGTTTCCAGCCAGCCCGGTTTCGGGCCGACTTTCTTCAGGGTTTTCGCGTCAATCCCATCTCCAGTGGCTGCCTGAGCGGCAGCCTGACGTTCACGACGTTTTGGGGCGAAGATAAACTTATCCAGACACCACAGCAGACCTGTCACCAGGGTAGCAATGACCAGGATCAGGGCAAACATGTTCGCCATGCCAACTCCTTAGGGTTATTTGCCGTCTTTACCAACATGAAGGATGGCAAGGAATGCTTCCTGCGGCAGCTCGACGTTACCGACCTGCTTCATACGCTTCTTACCTTCTTTCTGCTTCTGCAGCAGCTTTTTCTTACGGCTGACGTCACCGCCATAGCACTTCGCCAGAACGTTTTTGCGCAGCTGTTTCACAGTTGAACGCGCGATAATGTGGTTGCCAATCGCAGCCTGAATCGCGATATCGAACTGCTGACGCGGGATAAGATCTTTCATCTTCTCAACCAGCTCGCGGCCGCGGTACGGCGCATTGTCGTTGTGGGTGATCAGCGCCAGCGCATCCACGCGCTCGCCGTTGATCAGCACGTCCACACGCACCATGTTGGAGGCCTGGAAGCGTTTGAAGTTGTAATCCAGTGACGCATAGCCACGGGAGGTCGACTTCAGACGGTCGAAGAAGTCGAGTACCACTTCCGCCATCGGGATCTCATAGGTCAGCGCCACCTGGTTACCGTGGTAAACCATGTTGGTCTGCACGCCACGCTTCTCAATACACAGCGTAATGACGTTCCCCAGGAATTCCTGCGGCAGCAGCATGTGACACTCTGCAATAGGCTCACGCAGCTCCTGAATGTTGTTCAGCGGCGGCAGCTTGGACGGGCTATCGACGTAGATCACTTCTTTCGAGGTGGTTTCAACTTCATAGACTACGGTCGGCGCCGTGGTGATCAGATCCAGATCGTATTCACGCTCCAGACGTTCCTGAATGATCTCCATGTGCAGCAGACCGAGGAAGCCACAGCGGAAGCCGAAGCCCAGCGCCGTTGAGCTTTCTGGCTCGTAGAACAGGGAAGCATCGTTCAGGCTCAGTTTACCGAGCGCGTCACGGAAGTTTTCGTAGTCGTCAGAGCTGACCGGGAACAGACCCGCGTAAACCTGCGGTTTCACCTTTTTAAAGCCTGGCAGCGCTTTATCTGCCGGGTTACGGGCGCCGGTCAGGGTATCGCCCACCGGCGCGCCGAGGATGTCTTTAATGGCGCAGACCAGCCAGCCTACCTCGCCGCATCTCAGCTCGGTACGGTCAACCTGTTTTGGCGTGAAGATGCCCAGACGGTCGGCGTTGTAGACCTGTCCGGTACTCATTACCTTGATTTTGTCGCCTTTACGCATGGTGCCGTTTTTAATACGCACCAGAGATACAACGCCCAGATAGTTATCGAACCAGGAGTCGATAATCAGCGCCTGCAGCGGGCCATCCGGATCGCCTTCCGGGGCCGGAATGTCACGTACCAGGCGTTCCAGCACGTCGGTCACGCCCACACCGGTTTTCGCGGAGCAGCGCACGGCATCGGTTGCGTCAATGCCGACGATATCTTCAATCTCTTCCGCTACGCGCTCAGGATCGGCGGCTGGCAGGTCGATCTTGTTCAGAACCGGCACAACTTCGAGATCCATTTCCATCGCGGTGTAGCAGTTTGCCAGGGTCTGGGCTTCAACGCCCTGCCCGGCATCCACCACCAGCAGCGCACCTTCACAGGCCGCGAGCGAGCGTGAAACCTCATAGGAGAAGTCAACGTGGCCTGGGGTGTCGATAAAGTTCAGTTGATAGGTTTCACCATCAGCCGCTTTGTAATCAAGCGTAACGCTCTGCGCTTTAATGGTGATACCGCGTTCGCGTTCCAGGTCCATGGAGTCCAGAACCTGGGCTTCCATTTCACGATCAGACAGGCCACCGCAAATCTGGATAATACGGTCAGACAGCGTCGACTTACCGTGGTCAATGTGAGCAATGATCGAAAAGTTACGTATGTTCTTCATATAGTTAAATAATTATGCCTTACGAATTCCTGGAGGCCGCTGTTCTTAGCCTGACGTTTTTCAGTGCGAAAACGCAGCATTCTACACTACATCCTCGCTACCTGGAAATGCACTTAGAAGCAGGTATAGCGTGAAGAAAGGCCGTTTTCTGTTTTAGGGTGTAAAAAATGATAAAGCCCGATGGATCACCGGGCCTCAGAAGAGAGCGTTTCAACACGAAGCTGGTCTGGCGCCAGCCCAACGCTGAGAATAACAGGCTGCCACTCCTCGCGTGCGGCGAGCGTCGGAGAGAGCCCTTTGGCAAGCCAGAATCCCCCCACGCCACCCAATGCGGCACCGCACATAGCGGCCACATCGGTACCAAACAGCATCTGAAACAGGCCGCCCATGATAAACAGGCCGACCAGCGGAGAGAGATACACCAGCATAGCGGAGCTGAGCAGGCTGCCTTCCGCGATGCCCAGTTCTACCTTCTGCCCCGCCATCAGCGGCTGTTCGCTTGGCACAGAAATCGTGTGCGATGTTTGTGGCCCGAGCTTATTCAGCACGCGGCTGCCGCAGCCGGCGCGGGATGCGCAGCTATTACATGAGGCTTTTACATCGCAGCTTACCAGCGCAATGCCGTTCTGCCAGGAGACAACCGTCGCCCACTCTTTGATCATTGTGCAGCCCTGAATTTAATGCTGTCGGAGATGCGCTTCGCCGTCTGCGGAGGGAGTTCTCCCACAATGGTGATCTCTGCGTTATCGCGTACCGTTGTACTCACCGTACGACGCCCGGTACGCAGCATTTGTTCGGCGCTGTTTGCCGTTGCGCGATTGATATTCACCGAGAAGCTGAACAAGCCGTCGGAATAGAGGCGCGATTCCACCGGCGTTTCAATCGTTGGCAGCTGACGACGGCTGCTGGACACTTCGCTAAACCCTTGCGGGATCCAGGCAGGTACCCAGTTGAAATTAACGGAATCCCCGGCAGGAACAGAAAGCAGCGGCGGCAGGCTGGCCTTAGCCAGATTCTGCATGCTGTTGCCAACCTGATTGTTCACGCTGAAGGAGATAACCCGGAACTGTTCCAGCGTTTCACCGTCACGGTCGAGCAGGTCAACACGCATGGGGAGTTTGGTTTCGGCATCAATCCAGACGATATAGCTGTATCGCGTTCCGTCCCGGGCAACAACGCGAATTACCTCGCACAGTCTGTCCGCGATGCGGGTACGCCCTACCGAAATAAAATCGTAGTAAGGGGCAAGCCGTTTAAAGTCGGTGTAAATGAGTGACGGCAGGGAATCAACGATATAGTCGCCATTCAGCGTGAAAGGCTCCAGGCCTGGCTCGAAATAGCTGATTTCGTTACCACGCTGGACAACTTCCCGACGCGGGCCATCCATCTGCAGAAGCTGGGCGAGCGGCTGATTATCAAGACGGGCATGGCGATAGCGTAACGACTCGACGCCCTGCTTATTGATGCTGATAAATGCCAACTCGTAATTGAGTGACTGGCTGGCCAGATTCATTTGCTGCAACAACGCCCCGGATGAAACATCAGCCGAGGCGTTGGCAGAGAAGAACAGGCTACCCGCCATCAGAGACATGGCGAACCAAAGTTGCTTCATTACTGCGATTGCGTTCCTAAAGTTTGGTTTCCGGGCACCTGCACAGCAGCTTGCTGTGTCTGCGCCTGCTCAAACTGAAGCTGTTCAGAGTGCAGACGACGCTGCAACTCGTAATCCTGCAACATCGCATTAATGCGACGGCGCTGCTCCTGAACCTGCTGTTGCTGGCCGCCGCTGGCGGATGCATCAGCCGGTACGCCCAGGCTTACCGGGCTGGCTTTGCCCATCATCGGCAGTGTGTTAAACACTGGCGCTTCTGGCTGCTGATTAGTTTCAGACTGAGTATTATAGTGCTGGACGCCAACAATAACTGCAAGCGATACGCATGCAGCCACACCCATTTGGGTAAGCTGGCTGGCCCACGGACGCACCTTTTGCCAGAACGGCATTTTCTGCCACTGGTGAGGCGCGGGTTGAGCTTCAGGAATCAGCGGAGTGGTCTGATGAACAGGCTCATTCTCAATCGCCGCCATGACGCGGGCTGAGATATCGAAATGGAGAACCTCGCCGGTGTCACCGCGAAGGGTGTCACGGATGAGATGGTAACTCTCCCAGGTCTCTTGCATTTCGGGTGAATGAGACAGCTCGTTGAGCAGCTCACTATCCACCGTTTCACCATCCATTAAAGCGGAAAGTTTTTCTTTCTGCATGCCTAATACCTTTTCCAGTATCCCGCTATCGTCAACGCCTGATAAGCGGTTGAACTTTATTATCAATAGCTTCTCGCGCACGGAAAATTCGTGAACGTACCGTGCCGACCGGACAATCCATGATAGCGGCTATCTCTTCATAGCTCAGACCATCCAGCTCCCGTAACGTAATTGCCATACGTAAATCTTCCGGGAGCGACTCGATCGTGCGAAAAACGATTTGTCTCAGTTCTTCTGACAACATTAAGTTCTCAGGGTTCGAAATTTCTTTCAATGCGCCGCCACTTTCGAAGTTTTCGGCGTCGATTGCGTCCACATCACTTGAAGGCGGACGACGGCCCTGAGCGACCAGATAATTCTTTGCCGTATTGACCGCAATACGGTACAGCCAGGTATAAAAAGCACTATCTCCCCGGAAAGAATCCAGCGCGCGATAGGCCTTAATAAAAGACTCTTGCACCACATCAGGCACATCGCCTGACGGTACATAGCGGGAAACCAGGCTCGCCACCTTATGCTGGTAGCGGACCACCAGTAGGTTAAAGGCTTTCTGATCTCCCTTCTGGACCCGTTCAACCAGGACCTGGTCCGTTAACTGCTCGCTCATCCGAGGTAATGTCTCCCCAAACCTAAATTCCACGCGTTATCGAAACGCCACTCTAAAATACCGCACTTTGAGCAAGCACCATTTAGAGTGTCTGATCTTCAATAAGTTCCGTAACGCCTTTGTTTTTGTTCATCGCGCCGCAGACTGTTCATTTTCTCTCATTATAAGTCTGTTCACGATACGCACCACTTTCTGACAAGAAACATCTTTTTCCCGCCAGAAGAGTAACGCAACACAGGCTTTATTTCACCACAAAATCTGACGCTAACGATCTGCTTCGCAAAATAATTTCACTCATTTACCCTCCGTTTACCTCCGCTTACGCGTTTAGCCATTGCGACAGCCTCTAAAAAAATACGTGCGATATATCGCATTCAGGTGCTATTCTGCCCCAACACTGTTTAGTAAATTAAACAACAATCATGAACACAACACCTGAACTCCATTGTGATGTACTGATCATCGGCAGCGGTGCTGCCGGTCTCTCTCTGGCGCTGCGCCTGGCCGAGCATCAAAACGTTATCGTTCTGAGTAAAGGACCGATAAGTGAAGGTTCTACGTTTTATGCCCAGGGTGGCATTGCCGCCGTGTTTGATGAGACAGACAGCATTGCGTCTCACGTCGAAGATACGCTCATTGCCGGGGCCGGGATTGTGGATGCACACGCCGCAGAGTTTGTCGCCAGCAATGCCCGTCACTGCGTTCAGTGGCTCATCGACCAGGGCGTCTTGTTCGATACTCAGGTTCAACCCAACGGTGAAGAGAGCTACCACCTGACTCGCGAAGGCGGCCATAGCCACCGCCGCATCCTGCACGCAGCGGATGCCACCGGAAAAGAAGTGGAAACCACGCTGGTCAGCAAAGCGCTGAACCATCCTAATATTCGGGTTCTCGAGCGAAGCAATGCCGTTGACCTGATTATCTCTGACAAGATTGGCCTGCCCGGTACGCGTCGCGTGGTGGGCGCCTGGGTCTGGAACCGCAATAAAGAGAAGGTGGAGACCTGTCAGGCGAATGCTGTGGTGCTGGCGACGGGCGGCGCCTCCAAGGTGTATCAGTACACCACGAACCCGGACATTGCCTCCGGCGACGGTATCGCTATGGCCTGGCGCGCAGGCTGTCGGGTGGCAAACCTCGAGTTTAATCAGTTTCACCCCACCGCCCTGTTCCACCCTCAGGCGCGCAACTTCCTGCTGACGGAAGCCCTGCGCGGTGAAGGCGCTTATCTGAAACGCCCTGACGGCTCCCGTTTTATGCCCGACTTTGACGCCCGCGGTGAACTGGCCCCGCGCGATATCGTTGCCCGCGCCATCGATCATGAAATGAAGCGCCTTGGCGTAGACTGCATGTATCTCGATATCAGCCATAAGCCAGCAGAGTTCATTCGCCAGCATTTCCCGATGATTTACGAGAAGCTGCTCAATCTTGGCATTGATTTAACGCGCGATCCGGTGCCCATTGTGCCAGCGGCACACTATACCTGCGGTGGCGTAATGGTTGACGATCATGGACGTACTGACGTAGACGGTCTGTATGCTATCGGTGAGGTCAGCTATACCGGACTTCACGGCGCGAACCGTATGGCCTCTAACTCGCTGCTTGAGTGTCTGGTGTACGGCTGGTCAGCGGCGGAAGACATCACGAAGCGCATGCCTTACGCCCGCGAGACAGAGCAGTTGCCAGCCTGGGATGAAAGCCGGGTGGATAACCCGGACGAGCTGGTCGTGATCCAGCACAACTGGCATGAGCTACGGCTGTTTATGTGGGACTACGTGGGGATTGTGCGCACCACGAAACGCCTGGAACGCGCCTTGCGCCGCATCACCATGCTGCAGCAGGAAATTGATGAGTATTATGCCAATTTCCGCGTATCCAATAACCTGCTGGAGCTGCGCAATCTGGTGCAGGTGGCCGAGCTGATTGTTCGCTGCGCGATGATGCGTAAAGAGAGCCGCGGGCTGCACTATACCCTGGACTACCCGGATCAGCTTGCTGAGTCCGGCCCGTCGATACTCGCCCCGCAGGTTTACATAAACAGATAAAACGCCTGGGTCAGGGCAGTGTAATCTTCGGAATAACGCTGGTCTGGCCCACGGATCACCATCCGGTCATTAAAGCATTCCCCTACTTTTGGCGAGAGCGCCAGCAGCACACGGTGCGGCAGTCGTCCTTCCGTATCCGAAATATCGGTACGCAGACGTAACGTCCAGCCGATCTCCTGCGCGATACTGATAAACGTGTTGCCGGTACTCTCAGGCAGGACCACACAGAAAAAACCTTCTTCGGAGATGAGTTCTGCCGCACTGGTGAGCAGCGCTTTATGATCGAGGGAGCCGGTATAACGCGCCTGTTCACGCTCGGGTGTCCCGCACTCAACGCCGGGTTCGTAGTAGGGAGGGTTGCTGACGATCAAATCGTAACGCGCGGTTTGTTCAGGCGCCCAAGCGAGCACATCTGCGCATTCCACCTTCATTCGGGCTGCCCAGGGGGATTCGGCCATATTGTCACTCGCCTGCTCTGCGGCCTGCGCGTCCAATTCGACGGCATCAATGATGACATGTTCTTCCGTACGCTGCGCCAGCATCAGGGCCACCAGCCCGCTGCCGGTACCGATATCAAGAATACGCTTAACACCTGCGACAGGCGCCCACGCTCCCAGTAAAATACCGTCTGTACCGACCTTCATGGCACAGCGATCGTGGGCGACAAAAAATTGTTTAAACGTAAAACCATCGCGGCGCAGCTGCGCTTTGAGTTGAGACATGTCGGGGCAACCTTCTAAGTGAAACTGGAGTAGCATAGGGGAAAGCGAAGTGGCCGAAAAGCGATATCCATACAAACAGATGAAGATTACAGCCGTAACGTCTATAATCAGCGCCCCACACAGAGGTAGAACATGACTGTAACGACTTTTTCCGAACTTGAACTCGATGAAAGCCTGCTCAATGCACTTGAGAGCAAAGGCTTTACACGCCCGACCGCCATTCAGGCAGCGGCCATTCCGCCTGCGCTTGAGGGCCGCGATGTGCTCGGTTCTGCGCCAACCGGCACGGGGAAGACAGCAGCCTATTTGCTGCCTGTGTTGCAGCATCTGCTCGACTTTCCGCGTAAAAAATCTGGCCCGCCGCGTATTTTAATCCTGACGCCTACGCGCGAATTGGCAATGCAGGTTGCCGATCACGCGCGTGAACTCGCGGCAAATACTCATCTGGATATCGCCACCATCACCGGCGGCGTTGCGTACATGAACCACGCCGAAGTGTTCAGCGAAAACCAGGACATCGTCGTTGCGACGACGGGCCGCCTGCTGCAGTACATTAAAGAAGAGAACTTCGACTGTCGTGCGGTTGAAACGCTGATCCTCGACGAAGCCGACCGCATGCTGGACATGGGCTTCGCACAGGATATCGAGCACATTGCAGGGGAAACGCGCTGGCGTAACCAGACGATGCTGTTCTCTGCCACCCTCGAGGGGGAAGCGATCAAAGACTTCGCAGAGCGCCTGCTGGAAGATCCGGTGGAAGTCTCGGCGACGCCGTCCACCCGTGAGCGTAAGAAGATCCACCAGTGGTACTACCGCGCGGACAACCTCGAGCACAAAGTAGAATTGCTGAAACATCTGCTGAAGCAGGAAGATGCTCTGCGCACAATCGTTTTTGTTCGCAAGCGCGAGCGCGTGCACGAGCTGGCTGAAATGCTGCGTAACGCCGGGATCAACAACTGCTATCTTGAAGGCGAGATGGCGCAGATCAAGCGTACCGAAGGCATCAAGCGCCTGACCGATGGCCGCGTTAACGTGCTGGTTGCGACTGACGTTGCCGCTCGTGGGATCGACATCCCGGACGTCAGCCACGTCATTAACTTCGATATGCCGCGCAGCGGAGATACCTATCTGCACCGTATTGGCCGTACCGGCCGCGCGGGCCGCAAAGGGATTGCGATTTCACTCGTCGAAGCGCATGACTACCTGCTGCTGCAGAAGATTGGCCGCTATGTTGATGAGCCGTTGAAAGCGCGCGTTATTGACGAACTCCGCCCGACCACGCGCGCGCCGAGTGAAAAGATGACGGGTAAACCGTCCAAGAAAGCGCTCGCGAAACGTGCTGAGAGAAAAGAGAAAGAAAAAGAGAAACCGCGCGTGAAGCAGCGCCACCGCGATACCAAAAATATTGGTAAACGCCGTAAGCCAAGCTCTGCCGCACCAGAGACGAAAACTGAAGAGTAAAAAAAAGCCGGGGATTTCCCCGGCTTTTTTATTCCCCCCTGCTGAAGCCGTTACAGGCTTTCAGTAAAGGTACGGGCGATAACGTCGCGCTGCTGTTCTGGAGTCAGTGAGTTAAAGCGAACCGCATAGCCGGACACGCGGATGGTCAGCTGTGGGTATTTTTCTGGGTGCTCAACGGCATCCATCAGCGTTTCGCGGCGCAGCACGTTTACGTTCAGGTGCTGACCACCTTCCACGCGCACTTCCGGCTGCACTTCCATAGGAACTTCACGGTATTCGATTTCGCCCAGTTTGTTTACCGGTACGATTTCATCTTCAGCAAAACCCGCTTTCGCAACGACGCAGCGCGCTTCGTTCTTCTCGCTGTCCAGCAGCCAGAAAGAATTGAGCAGATCGTCATTTGCAGCTTTAGTAATCTGGATACCTGTAATCATGTGTTGCCTCCCTTAGGCTACATTAACTCGTGTCGGCCTCTCGCGGCCAATTGGTAAAACCATTGTTTCTTGTGTGTATATATAACATTCACACCACGGTGATTTATTGATTTAAATCAACAAAAACACCAACCACATAAAGAGTGTGGTTTGAGTTTATTGTTTTAGATCAATTTCACAACCTTACCAATTCAACTTACCCTGTATCTTTTCAAAATAAATTTAGCCACTTAGCACGTATTTCAGCGCGTAATTTTGCTCACCGGGGTGAAACAGGTAAGCTAGTCAGAGATTGAGATTCGCAGGAGAGCGAGATGACGACACCTTTAACCTGGCATGACGTGCTGGCAGAAGAAAAGCAGCAGCCTTATTTTATCAATACGCTCAGCACCGTTGCCGCCGAGCGTCAGTCCGGACAGACGATTTACCCGCCGCAGAAAGACGTGTTCAACGCCTTTCGCTACACCGAACTGAGCGATGTGAAAGTGGTCATTCTGGGCCAGGATCCCTATCATGGCCCCGGACAGGCGCATGGGCTGGCGTTTTCCGTCCGTCCGGGCGTGGCTATCCCCCCTTCTCTGCTCAACATGTATAAAGAGCTTGAAGCAACCGTGCCCGGTTTTACCCGGCCAAACCACGGTTACCTGGAAAGCTGGGCGCGCCAGGGCGTGCTGTTGCTGAATACGGTGCTTACCGTACGGGCGGGCCAGGCGCACTCGCACGCCAGTCTGGGCTGGGAGACGTTTACCGATAAAGTCATCAGCCTTATCAACGAGCATCGTGAAGGGGTAGTGTTTTTACTCTGGGGTTCTCACGCGCAGAAGAAAGGGGCGATTATCGATCGTCAGCGTCATCACGTGCTGAAAGCACCGCACCCGTCACCGCTGTCTGCGCATCGCGGTTTCTTTGGCAGTAATCATTTTGTTCTGGCGAATGAATGGCTGGAAAAACGTGGCGAAACGCCGATTGACTGGATGCCTGTATTACCGGCAGAGAGCGAGTAGTTTGAGTTTGTATGCCCGGTTCACCGGGCATACAAAAAGCACAATGGATTATGCCTTGTTCTGACGCCACCACTCGGCCAGCAGCACGCCGGTCGCAACGGATACGTTCAGACTTTCTACATTGCCTGTTCCGTCGATAGAGACGCTCAGATCCGCACTGGAGAGCGCCGCATCAGACAGACCATCACGTTCCTGACCCAGCACCAGCACCATTTTGCGCGGCAGCGTCGCTTTAAACAGCGGCGTACCGGCATGGCTCGAGGTGGTCACGATGGAATAGCCCGCTTTACGGAACTGCTCAAGGGCATCCAGAACGCTGTCGCCGGTGATTGGCTGTACGTGCTCGGCTCCGCCTTCCGCAGTACGGATCGCGGCTCCGGATTCCAGCAGCGCGGCATCCTGCAACAGCACGCCTTTCACGCCAAAGTGCGCGCAGCTGCGCATCATTGCGCCCAGGTTGTGCGGGTTGCCCACATCTTCCAGCGCCAGCACGCAGTCATCGGCATCCGCCTGGCTGACCCACTGCTGCACGGTCGTGCCGTTACGTTTTTTGATCAGGAAGCAGACGCCGCCGTGGTGTTCAGTACCGGAGGCTTTAGTCAGCTCGGCATCATCCACGACGTGGTAGGCTTTACGGTTCGCGGCCATCCAGCGCAGCGCTTCTTTGAAGCGCGGGGTCACGCTCTGGATAAACCAGGCGCGAACGATACACTCAGGACGGCTCAGGAACAGCGCCTGGCAGGCGTTCTCGCCATACACGCGGGTCTCTTCCGCACGCTGACGGCGCAGCACTTCCGGATCGATAAAGCTTTTACCGCTGATACCGCCGTGATCGGCTTTTTCCGGCGTCTCATCGCCAGGGGCGCGAGAAACGGTGCGCCACGGGGAGGCATTATCACGTGAGAAATCATCACGCGGACGATCGTCGCGTGGACGGTCACTGCGTGGGCGGTCAGAACGCGGACGGTCATCGCGTTTGCGATCGTCACGTTTGCGGTCATCACCGCGGTTATTTCTGTCATCGCGGGCGGGGCGACGGCCACCGTCTGCACGAGAAGACGCCGGACGCCCGCCACCTTTTCCGGTACGCGGATTTTGGGTGCGTTTATCAGAGTCATCATCACTGCGGACATACATCACTTTGACCTTGCCGCTTTTGTTTTTCATTTCGTCGTTCATGCTTTTCTCCACCAGCGCTGCGCGAAGCGCGCAGATTACCCGATGTGCCAGCGCATAGCCATAATTTCGTACAAAAGCCTGTGACTATTGTTCTCATTGAATAAAACGCATTGTTGTTTCAAACAGGCTCATTGATAATATGTAACATATTAGAAACATTATCGGCGTTCTGCCGCTGTCCCACGGCTCTATCAGAGGTTAGTTATGAATACCGTATGTGCCAACTGTCAGGCTCTTAATCGCATTCCGGACGATCGGATGGAAGATGGTGCGAAATGCGGACGATGTGGCCATGAATTATTTGATGGCGATGTCATTAACGCAACGGGTGCTACGCTGGACAAACTCCTCAAGGACGATCTTCCTGTCGTGATCGATTTCTGGGCGCCATGGTGCGGCCCATGCCGTAGCTTCGCGCCAATCTTTGAAGATGTGGCCGAAGAGCGCAGCGGAAAAATGCGGTTCGTTAAGGTCAATACCGAAGCCGAACCAGAACTGAGCGCACGTTTTCGTATTCGCAGCATTCCGACCATTATGATTTTCAAAAATGGCGAAGTGATCGATATGCTCAACGGCGCGGTTCCAAAAGCGCCTTTTGAAAGCTGGTTAAACGAGTCGCTGTAACATTCTCGGGGCACGTCTTGTGCCCCGCTCCCGCCTCTGCGAAAATAGCGTTTTTCCTGCATTTCGCCCATGACTGATAACGCTGTCCTTAAATTACGCGCCGAACGCCTTGCGCGCGCCACCCGACCGTTCCTCGCCCGTGGCAACCGTATTCGCCGCTGTCAGCGCTGCCTGCTGCCGCTGAAGGTTTGTCTGTGCGAGACGCTCGCTCCGAGTACGGCGGAAAGCCGTTTTTGTCTGGTCATGTTCGATACCGAGCCGATGAAACCCAGCAATACGGGGCGTCTTATCGCCGATATTCTGCCGGATACCGCCGCGTTTCAGTGGTCCCGTACGGAGCCGCCTCAGGCCCTGCTCGATTTAGTGGCCAGCCCCGACTATCAGCCTATGGTCGTTTTCCCCGCGTCTTATGCAGGCGCAGAGCGCCAGGTGCTTTCAACGCCGCCATCCGGTAAACCACCGCTGTTTATCATGCTGGACGGTACTTGGACCGAAGCGCGAAAAATGTTTCGCAAAAGCCCCTATCTCGACGCGCTGCCGGTGATTTCTGTCGACCTTTCCCGCGTCTCAGCCTACCGCCTGCGTGAAGCGCATGCTGACGGGCAATACTGCACTGCCGAAGTGGCAATTGCGCTTCTGGATTTAGCGGGAGATACCGCTGCGGCTGGTGCCCTGGGCAACCATTTCTCATGCTTCCGGGAGCGCTATCTGGCGGGAAAAACCGTTCATAAGGGCAGCGTCACAGCGCCCGAGCCAGAAAGCGTTTAAAATCATCAGGTCGCTTGCATTCACAGGAGGCCTGCATGAGCCAGCGAGGGTTAGAAGCGCTACTTCGTCCTAAATCCATTGCCGTTATCGGCGCATCAATGAAACCGGATCGTGCTGGCTATCTGATGATGCGCAATCTGCTGGCCGGGGGCTTTAATGGCCCCGTCATGCCCGTCACGCCGTCTTATAAGGCCGTTCAGGGAGTGCTTGCATGGCCTGACGTACAAAGCTTGCCCTTCGTGCCGGATCTTGCCGTACTCTGTACAAACGCGAAGCGTAACCTGGAACTGCTGGAATCACTCGGCAAGAAGGGGTGTAAAACCTGCATTATTCTCTCGTCCCCCCCTGAACAGAAAGCCGAGCTGTTGGCCTGCGCCAGCCGCTATCAAATGCGAATTCTTGGGCCAAACAGTCTGGGCCTGCTCGCCCCCTGGCAGGGGCTGAATGCCAGTTTCTCCCCGGTTCCAATCCGCAAAGGCAAACTCGCATTTATCTCGCAGTCGGCTGCGGTATCGAACACCATCCTCGACTGGGCGCAGCAGCGTGAAATGGGATTCTCCTACTTCATTGCCCTGGGCGACAGCCTGGATATCGACGTTGATGAGCTACTGGATTTTCTGGCGCGCGACGGCAAAACCAGTGCGATCCTGCTTTATCTTGAGCACCTCAGCGACGCGCGTCGTTTTGTCTCGGCTTCGCGAAGCGCTTCGCGCAATAAACCGATCCTGGTGATCAAAAGCGGACGCAGCCCTGCGGCACAGCGTCTGCTGCATTCTCATTCCGGCATGGATCCCGCCTGGGACGCCGCCATTCAGCGCGCGGGGTTGCTGCGGGTACAGGATACGCACGAGCTTTTTTCCGCCGTTGAGACGTTAAGCCATATGCGCCCGTTGCGCGGTGAGAAACTAATGATTGTCAGTAACGGTGCGGCGCCTGCCGCGCTCGCGCTGGACGAGCTGTGGCGGCGCTTCGGCAAGCTGGCAACGCTGAGTGAAGAGACGCTGCAGCGCCTGAAAGAAGCGCTTCCGACCAGCGTGACGCCCGGCAATCCGCTTGATTTGCGTGATGACGCCAGCAGCGACCGCTATATCAGGGCGATATCCATTTTGCTGGATAGCCAGGATTTCGATGCGCTGATGATTATCCACTCTCCCAGCGCGGTCGCGCCGGGCAGTGAAAGCGCGCGCGCGCTCATTGATGCCGTGCGCAACCATCCGCGCGGTAAATACGTTACCCTGCTCACCAACTGGTGCGGTGAGTTTTCCTCTCAGGAGGCGCGGCGCTTGTTCAGCGAGGCCGGGCTGCCAACCTACCGCACGCCGGAAGGCACCATCACCGCATTTATGCATATGGTGGAATATCGCCGCAACCAGAAACAGCTGCGTGAAACACCGGCTTTACCGGGGAATCTGACGGCGAACACCGTCGACGTTCACCGGCTGTTGCAGCAGGCTATTGAAGAAGGCGCGACCTCGCTTGATACGCATGAGGTTCAGCCCATTCTGGGCAGCTACGGGATGCAAACTCTGCCGACCTGGATCGCCAGCGACAGCGCAGAGGCCGTGCATATAGCCGAACAGATTGGCTATCCGGTGGCCCTGAAGCTCCGCTCCCCGGATATCCCGCATAAGTCTGATGTTCAGGGGGTTATGTTATACCTGCGTACGGCGACTGAGGTGCAGCAGGCAGCTGATGCTATTTTCGACCGGGTCAAAATGGCCTGGCCGCAGGCAAGGATCCACGGATTGCTGGTGCAAAGCATGGCCAACCGCGCGGGAGCTCAGGAATTACGGGTGGTGGTCGAACACGATCCCGTCTTCGGACCGCTCATCATGCTGGGAGAGGGTGGCGTTGAGTGGCGTCCGGAGGAGCAGGCCGTGGTGGCGTTACCGCCGCTGAACATGAACCTGGCGCGTTATCTGATCATCCAGGCGATCAAAAGTAAAAAGATCCGTGGCCGGAGTGCGCTGCGCCCGCTTGATATTGCCGGGTTAAGCCAGTTTCTGGTGCAGGTCTCTAACCTGATTGTGGATTGTGCAGAGATCCAGCGGCTGGACATTCATCCGCTGCTGGCCTCCGGCAATGAGTTTACGGCGCTGGACGTGACCCTGGATATCGCACCATTCGAAGGAGACAGAGAGAGCCGTCTGGCGATCCGCCCGTATCCCCTGCAGCTGGAGGAGTGGGTTGAGATGAAGAATGGAGAACGCGCCTTGTTCCGCCCTATTCTGCCGGAAGATGAGCCCCAGCTGCGGGCCTTTATCTCTCAGGTCACGAAAGAGGATCTTTATTATCGCTATTTTAGCGAAATCAACGAATTTACCCACGATGATTTAGCCAATATGACCCAGATCGACTACGATCGAGAAATGGCGTTTGTTGCCGTTCGTCGCTCCGATAAGGGGGATGAGATCCTCGGCGTCACGCGTGCGATTTCTGACCCGGATAACGTCGATGCGGAGTTTGCGGTGCTGGTGCGATCCGATCTTAAAGGCCTGGGTCTGGGAAGACGGCTGCTGGAAAAACTCATCAGTTATACGCGAGATCACGGATTGTTACGCCTTAATGGCATTACTATGCCTAACAATCGCGGTATGGTGACCCTGGCGCGAAAACTTGGATTTGACGTTGATATTCAGCTGGACGAAGGTATTGTGGCCTTGTCCCTCAGTCTGACATCAGCAGACAAACGCGAGTAAGCTACTGGAAATGTTACCCACTTTGGACGGGACTGGTGGTATCATTGTCCGCTTATGTTGTTTGCATGGTACAGACAACCCTTCAATGAACAGAGAAGAAACGCACTGTGATGTTGTCAAAATTTAAGCGTAATAAACATCAACAACACCTTGCTCAACTACCGAAGATTTCTCAGTCAGTTGATGATGTAGAGTTCTTTTACGCTCCCGCTCATTTTCGGGAGACGCTTCTGGAAAAGATTGCCAGCGCCACGCGACGCATTTGCATTGTGGCGCTGTATCTTGAACAGGATGAAGGCGGGCGCGCGATCCTGAACGCGCTCTATGAAGCCAAACGTCAGCGCCCGGAACTCGATGTTCGCGTGCTGGTAGACTGGCATCGCGCTCAGCGTGGTCGTATTGGCGCAGCCGCGTCAAACACCAATGCCGACTGGTATTGCCGCACGGCGCAGGAAAATCCTGGCGTCGATGTACCTGTTTATGGCGTCCCGGTTAATACCCGTGAAGCGCTCGGCGTTCTCCATTTCAAGGGCTTCATCATTGATGACAGCGTGCTGTACAGCGGCGCAAGTCTGAATGATGTTTACCTTCATCAGCTCGATAAATATCGCTACGACCGCTACCATCTGATCCGTAATCCGCAGATGGCCGATATCATGTTTAACTGGGTTGATAAAAATCTGGTCCATGGACGCGGTGTTAATCGCCTTGACGATCCCGAGCGCCCTAAAAGCCCGGAAATCAAAAACGATGTCCGTGCCTTCCGCCAGGAGCTGCGTGATGCGGTCTATCATTTCCAGGGCGATGCGAACAACGAAGAGTTATCCGTTACCCCGCTGGTAGGGCTCGGCAAATCAAGCCTGCTGAACAAAACGATCTTCCATCTGATGCCGTGCGCGGAGCAGAAACTCACCATCTGTACGCCGTACTTCAACCTTCCAGCCGTGCTGGTGCGTAATATCATTCAGCTGCTGCGCGACGGTAAAAAAGTGGAAATCATCGTTGGTGATAAAACCGCAAACGACTTCTTCATTCCTGAAGATCAGCCGTTCAAAATCATCGGTGCGCTGCCTTATCTCTATGAGATTAACCTGCGCCGTTTCCTGAGCCGTTTACAGTATTATGTAAACACTGACCAGCTGGTTGTGCGTCTCTGGAAAGACGAAGACAACACTTACCATCTGAAAGGAATGTGGGTCGACGATGAGTGGATGCTGCTGACCGGTAACAACCTGAACCCACGCGCGTGGCGACTGGATCTGGAAAACGCTATCCTGATCCATGACCCGCAGCATGAGCTAGCCGCAAAACGTGAGCGTGAGCTGGAGCTGATTCGCACGCATACCACTGTGGTGAATCACTACCGCGAACTGCAGAGCATTGCCGATTATCCGGTGAAAGTCCGCAAGCTTATCCGCCGCTTACGTCGTATTCGTATCGACCGACTTATCAGCCGTATTCTGTAATGTCCAGGCCCTGCCACCCGCAGGGCTTTTTTATGGAGCCCGTTGATGCGTATTCCTCTGTTACTGAGCGTCTTCTTTCTGAGCGGCTGTAGCCATATGGCCAACGATAGCTGGTCAGGACAGGATAAAGCACAGCATTTCCTCGCTTCTGCGATGTTGTCCGCAGCCGGCAATGAATATGCGCAGCATCAGGGATACAGCCGGGATCGTAGTGCGGCAATTGGGTTGATGTTCTCGGTCAGTCTTGGAGCATCAAAAGAACTGTGGGATATCCGCCCCGCAGGGAGCGGCTGGAGCTGGAAAGATTTCGCCTGGGACGTCGCCGGCGCAACGACCGGCTATGCCGTGTGGCAGATGGCGCGCTATTAAAGTCGAATGCCTTTCCCTTTGCGATGCAGCATCAGGGAGACAATAAAGGCCAGTGCGCCCATTATCGTTACGTACCAGAAGAATGTCGTTTCACTTCCCCATGATTTAAGCGATAACGCAACGTACTCTGCCGATCCGCCAAACAACGCATTAGCTACCGCATAAGAGAGCCCTACCCCTAAAGCACGTACCTGCGCCGGGAACATTTCGGCTTTCAGTATTCCGCTAATAGAGGTATAGAAACTGACAATCACCATCGCCAGCATCACCAGCGCAAACGCGGCATACGGCGAAGTCACATGCTGAAGGGCAGACAGAATAGGTACGGTACATAACGCCGACAGCCCGCCAAAAATCAGCATCGACGTACGTCGACCGATTTTATCCGAGAGCGCTCCGATAATAGGTTGTATAAGCATAAAGACAAACAGCGCCACGGTCATGACTACGCTGGCAACGTTTGCGTGCATGCCGGTGGTGTTCACCAGGTACTTCTGCATATAGGTCGTGAACGTGTAAAAACTGAGAGATCCGCCCGCAGTAAAGCCCAGCACCATAAGGAAAGCCTTACGGTTACGCCATAACCCTTTGAATGTTCCCGCCTCCTTCAGCGTTCTGACTTCCTTCTGAGAGGTTTCATCTAACTGACGGCGTAGCCAAAGTGCGACAACCGCCAGTACTGCGCCCATCGCGAAAGGAATTCGCCATCCCCAGGCGTGAAGTTGTTCATCCGTCAGAATTTGCTGCAGGATCACCACCACAAGAATGGCCAGCAGTTGACCACCAATCAGCGTGACATACTGGAATGAGGCGTAAAAACCTTTACGGCCTTCCAGTGCAATCTCACTCATGTAGGTCGCACTGGTACCGTATTCACCGCCCACCGATAATCCCTGAAATAAGCGGGCCAGTAAAAGTAGCGCCGGTGCCCAGGTACCAATCGATTCATATCCCGGTAAGCAGGCGATCACCAGAGAACCAAAGCACATCATGCACACCGAGATCAGCATAGAAGCCTTACGGCCGCGACGATCCGCAATGCGACCGAACAGCCAGCCCCCGATGGGTCGCATTAAAAACCCTGCAGCAAAAACCCCCGCTGTTTGTAGCAGCTGCGTTGTGGTGTTGCCGGATGGGAAAAAAATATGTGCGAAGTAGAGTGAACAGAATGAGTAGACGTAAAAGTCGAACCATTCAACCAGATTCCCTGAAGAGGCGCTGACGATTGCCCATACCCTTCTTCGGGTATCACTGTTAGCCAGCGTCCCGTTTGATGTAATGCTTTCTGTCATTGTGATTATGCTCCTGCCATAAACAGCGGCGTATTGAGCCATGAGACTCAATTACCTCGTAAATGAAATGTTATAATTTTGTTATAAATAACATTGAGACAAAGATCACACATTCCATTAGCAGGATAAGGGATTAAGAGAAAGGCCAGACAGGGAAACACAAAGCAAAAAACCCCGTACCTTACGGTACGGGGTTCTTCTAATTGATGCCTGGCAGTTCCCTACTCTCACATGGGGAGACCCCACACTACCATCGGCGCTACGGCGTTTCACTTCTGAGTTCGGCATGGGGTCAGGTGGGACCACCGCGCTAAAGCCGCCAGGCAAATTCTGTTAATCTGTATCAAAGCTGAAAATCTTCTGTCTCTTCGCCGAAACAGCTTCGGCGTTGTAAGGTTAAGCCTCACGGTTCATTAGTATCGGTTAGCTCAACGCATCGCTGCGCTTACACACCCGACCTATCA